>NZ_JALNTV010000009.1:0-99914 GCF_023161645.1 Vibrio sp. 1CM7H | reverse complement strand
GGTAGTTCAGTTGGTTAGAATACCGGCCTGTCACGCCGGGGGTCGCGGGTTCGAGTCCCGTCCACTCCGCCACTTATATTAAGCCTCAGCCGAAAGACTGGGGCTTTTTTCGTTTTGGTTACCCGACTTCCCTTACCCCCATTTCCATATTGAAACCTTGCATCGAGAGGCAGGCTCTTCTCTCGCTATTCTTTCTAAGCCCTGTCATGAACTAGTTGATGCCAGTCTCGAGCTCTCGTTTTGAGTACCAGCACGTGCTTACCAAAGATTCCTCTATAACATATTAGAAATATCTAGCTATGTGACAGAACTTAGTTGTTCGAGGTGTCGCTTTGTTTCTATCTCGAAAACAGAACAACTTTGAATATAAGTTCAGTGTCGCTGAGATCAAGTATGAGGACTCTAAACTTCTGCTAAGGGCTTGAACAACCTGAGTGCTGGCTCAGACCTTAGTTTGGTGGGATTTCAAGCCCGTTTGGGGGAGTGATCTCGCAATCATCCTAAATGCTTCTTTCTCTATACAAATACAAAGTCGCTCATTGTTAAGTGTTGTGGAAGTTTAGCTGTGGTGTTTACAGGGAGCCTATATTGCCAAGGGAAGGGAAGTGATGATGAAAATGCTTAAACTAAAAGACTCCCTCTATGGATACTATCTATCGGCAATAGTTAGTATCTATGAAACCGTAGCGTGACGATTATTCGGATATTTAACTGTATATCAAAGAGTAACAAGCGTTTTGTTCTTGAAGGGGAGTCCGAAGATTAGATATAAAAAAAGCAGCTAGATAGCTGCTTTTTCATCTATTAAGTTACGTGTCTTTAAGAGTCCACTGGCTCCGTATGCTCTGGAGTGGTTATTGCTTGGTTGTTCTCTTCCATTTTCTTCTCTTCATCTTTTGCTTTTTCAATCATTGGGGTGATTGTTGAGCCTTGAATGAGGATAGAGAAAACAACGACGGAGTAGGTCATTACAAGAATAATCTCTTTTACATCGATTAACTTATCTTGAATCACCCAAATACCTGATGGAATGGAAAGTGCCATTGCCAATGCAAGGCCCCCGCGTAAGCCGCCCCACGTCAAAATACGTACTGACCACGGGTTATATTTTCTGTAACGCTTAAAGCCAATGTACGAGAGAAATACGCTTAGATAGCGAGCTGCTAGTACAAGAGGGACTGATATAGCCATCATGATCCAGTCTTCTTTGTGGAATTCAAATAGCAGCATCGACATACCGATCAGTAGGAATAACACGCCATTCAAGAACTCATCGACGAGCTCCCAAAAGTGGTCAAGGTGGTCTTCACTCTCTTTCGAAAAGCCAATAAAACGTGTCCAGTTGCCAATCATAATACCAGATACAACCATCGCTAATGGTCCTGATACATGGATGTATTCAGCAAATGCGTAACCTGCCGTTGGGACACCAATGGTAAGTAATAACTCCATTGAGTGATCATCGGTGGCACTGATTAAGTAGTGGAATAGCAAACCGAGTACGAAACCATAAGTGATACCACCGATAGCTTCTTGGATGAAGAGTAAGGTGACACTACCTACAGTTGGTGCCTCAGTACCAAATGCAATCGTAAATAGAGTGACAAAGATAACCAAACCGAAGCCGTCATTGAAGAGCGACTCTCCTTCAATCTGGGTGGAGATACGTTTGGGAGCATCGAGCTTTTTAACTATAGCCAGTACAGCGATTGGGTCAGTTGGCGATATAAGTGCACCGAAAAGTAAGCAGTAGACTAAATCAAATTGGATGCCAATTAACTGACAGAATCCGTAGAGCGCAAACCCGATAAAGAAAGTGGAAAACAGGGTGGCTCCAAGGGCTAAAACAGTGATCTCCCACTTTTGATCTTTAAGGTTCGGGAGTTTGATGCCTAATCCACCCGCAAATAGTAAGAAGCCAAGAATGCCTTTGAGCAAGAAATCTTCGAAGTTGATCCTTGTGACCGTCTCCGTCGCAATTTCGGTGAGATGGAACCAGTTGTTTTGACCCGCAATTAAGATTAGAAGTGAAAGCACCATTGAACCTGCGGTAATCGCAATGGTGGTTTGCATCTTTCCTATCTTGCTGTTTACAAAAGCAATTAGCATTGCAGCTGCGGATAGAAAACATAAAGTATGATAGACCGACATAGAGCTCTCTATTTGTAACATTTTATGAATGGGATTCTCGACTGATGCTGCTTAAATAGCAAACATTTTTTCGCGATTATTTTGTAAGCTAAGAAGGAGATAAAATAATCATTAATTCCACGTTTAGACGTCTAGACTCCTGAAGTTTGTGTGATAGGATGGAAAGATAACTAAAGGAATGAGGCTGTACTGTGGGAAGTAACGTAAGACAACAGATTGAAGCTCAATTGAAGCAACGTATTCTTTTGATTGATGGTGGTATGGGAACCATGATTCAGGGATACAAACTTGAAGAGCAAGACTATCGAGGAACGCGCTTTGCGGATTGGCATTGTGATCTAAAAGGTAACAACGACCTGTTGGTTCTAAGTCAGCCTCAACTTATCAAGGAAATTCACGCTGCATATTTAGAAGCGGGTGCAGATATTCTCGAAACCAACACGTTTAACGCAACAACCATTGCGATGGCTGACTACGAGATGGAAAGCCTAAGTGAAGAAATTAACTTTGCTGCTGCCAAGCTTGCACGTGAAGTTGCAGACGAATGGACCGCAAAAACACCCGATAAACCGCGTTATGTCGCAGGGGTTTTAGGGCCGACGAACCGCACTTGTTCTATCTCTCCTGATGTAAACGACCCTGGATATCGAAATGTCTCTTTCGACGAGTTAGTTGAGGCTTACTCTGAATCGACTCGAGCGCTTATTAAAGGTGGTTCTGACCTTATTCTTATCGAGACTATCTTCGATACTCTTAACGCTAAGGCTTGTTCATTTGCTGTTGAAAGTGTGTTTGAAGAGATGGGTATTGAGTTACCTGTGATGATCTCGGGGACTATTACTGATGCTTCTGGTAGAACATTATCAGGTCAAACTACAGAAGCGTTTTACAACTCATTACGTCATGTTAAACCGATTTCGTTTGGTTTGAACTGTGCGCTGGGCCCAGATGAGCTTCGTCCTTATGTTGAAGAGCTTTCGCGTATATCAGAATCTTTTGTTTCCGCTCACCCAAATGCCGGGCTTCCGAATGCATTCGGCGAATACGATTTATCGCCAGAAGATATGGCTAAGCATGTTCAAGAGTGGGCTCAAAGTGGCTTTTTAAACTTGATTGGTGGGTGCTGTGGTACAACTCCTGAGCACATTCGCCAAATGGCACTTGCGGTTGAAAATATCGCCCCTCGTCAATTACCTGACCTTCCCGTCGCTTGTCGCTTGTCTGGCCTAGAGCCACTCGCTATTGATAAAGACTCTTTATTTATCAATGTCGGTGAGCGTACTAATGTAACCGGTTCTGCGCGTTTTAAGCGCTTGATTAAAGAAGAGCTGTACGATGAAGCGCTCGATGTGGCTCGTCAACAAGTTGAAAATGGCGCTCAAATTATCGATATCAACATGGATGAAGGCATGTTGGATGCACAAGCTTGTATGGTTCGCTTTTTAAACCTTTGTGCGTCAGAACCTGAAATCTCAAAAGTACCAATCATGGTTGACTCTTCCAAGTGGGAGGTTATTGAAGCCGGTCTTAAGTGCATCCAAGGCAAAGGCATTGTTAACTCGATCTCTCTCAAAGAAGGCAAAGAGAAATTCGTTGAACAAGCTAAGTTGATCCGCCGTTACGGTGCGGCTGTGATTGTGATGGCGTTTGATGAGATTGGGCAAGCAGATACACGTGAGCGCAAAGTAGAAATTTGTACCAACGCTTACCGAATTCTTGTTGATGAAGTGGGCTTTCCACCAGAAGACATCATCTTTGACCCAAACATTTTTGCCATTGCTACGGGTATCGATGAGCATAATAACTACGCGGTGGATTTCATTGAAGCCGTTGGCGATATCAAACGTGATTTACCACATGCGATGATCTCGGGTGGTGTTTCTAACGTCTCATTCTCTTTCCGTGGCAATAACTATGTACGTGAAGCGATTCACGCGGTGTTCCTCTATCACTGTTTTAAAAATGGTATGGATATGGGGATTGTGAATGCGGGTCAGTTAGAAATCTACGATAACGTGCCTGAAAAATTGCGTGAGGCTGTGGAAGATGTCGTTCTTAACCGTCGTGATGACGCCACTGAGAGATTGTTAGATATCGCGGCGGAATACGCAGGCAAAGGGGTAGGTAAAGAGGAGGATGCCTCTGCACTTGAGTGGAGAACTTGGCCTGTTGAAAAGCGTTTAGAACACGCGTTAGTGAAAGGAATAACCGAGTTTATCGTTGATGATACCGAAGAAGCTCGTGTCAATGCTTCAAAGCCATTAGAGGTGATTGAAGGCCCACTAATGGATGGGATGAACGTCGTCGGAGACTTGTTTGGTGAAGGTAAAATGTTCCTTCCTCAGGTCGTAAAATCTGCCCGAGTGATGAAGCAAGCAGTAGCGCATCTCGAGCCCTACATCAATGCAGAAAAGCAGGTGGGACAAACAAACGGTAAGATCTTGTTAGCGACGGTAAAAGGTGATGTACACGATATCGGGAAAAATATCGTAGGCGTTGTATTGCAGTGCAATAACTACGAAATTATCGATCTTGGTGTCATGGTTCCTTGCGAAAAGATCTTAAAAGTAGCGCAAGAAGAGAACGTCGATATTATTGGTTTGTCAGGGTTGATCACGCCTTCATTAGATGAAATGGTGCATGTTGCCAAAGAGATGGAGCGTCTCGATTTTAACTTACCTCTTCTCATCGGTGGCGCAACAACGTCAAAAGCTCATACAGCAGTTAAGATTGAGCAAAATTACAAGCATCCAGTTGTTTACGTGAATAACGCCTCACGTGCGGTGGGCGTATGTACTTCTCTATTGTCAGATGAACGTCGTCTTGAATTTGTTGAGAAACTTGAAGCTGATTACGACCGAGTACGTGATCAACATAATCGAAAGAAACCGAGAACCAAACCAGTGACATTAGAAGCGGCTCGAGCGAATAAAGTTGCGATCGATTGGGAAGCTTATACTCCTCCAGTGCCTGTTAAGCCTGGCATTCATATCTTCGATGATTTTGATGTGGCTATATTACGTCAATACATCGATTGGACACCATTCTTTATGACTTGGTCACTTGTGGGTAAGTATCCAACAATTTTCCAACATGAAGAAGTTGGTGAAGAAGCAAAACGTTTATTCGAAGATGCCAACGAGTTACTTGATCGAGTTGAGCGAGAAGGCCTGTTAAAAGCGCGTGGAATGTGTGGCTTATTCCCTGCTGCGAGCGTGGGGGACGACATTGAAGTTTATGCTGATGAAACTCGTACCGACGTTGTGAAAGTATTACGTAACTTGCGACAACAGACCGAGAAACCAAAAGGATTCAACTATTGTTTATCTGACTACATCGCACCTAAAGAGTCGGGTAAACATGATTGGATAGGGGCATTTGCTGTCACTGGTGGTATTGGTGAACGAGAGCTTGCTGATGAATACAAAGCGCAGGGAGATGATTACAACGCAATTATGATTCAAGCGGTGGCGGATCGCCTAGCCGAAGCGTTTGCTGAGTATTTGCATGAGCGTGTCCGTAAAGAAATTTGGGGTTATGCTGCGGATGAAGATTTATCTAACGATGATCTCATTCGTGAAAAATACCAAGGTATTCGCCCTGCGCCGGGTTATCCAGCGTGCCCTGAGCATACTGAAAAAGGACCGCTTTGGGAGCTACTTAATGTGGAAGAGAGTATTGGCATGACTCTAACCTCCAGTTATGCAATGTATCCGGGCGCGTCAGTCTCTGGTTGGTATTTCTCTCATCCTGACTCACGTTACTTTGCGATCGCACAGATCCAAGAAGATCAGCTAGAGAGCTACGCCGATCGCAAAGGGTGGGATAGGATCGAGGCTGAAAAATGGTTAGGGCCAAACATTAACGGTTAAATTGATGTTTACCTCGTTCAAATGTAACAACTATTGAAACAACAAAGGGCTGCAGATACGCAGCCCTTTGTTTTATTGAGTTGAACTTACTTCTCAAACAACTCGGTGTGGAGTTTTTGTATGGCTTGTTTCGATACCGATTCATGGAGCAAAAAGCATAAGTTGTGAGGGCTAGCGCCATAACAAATCATGCGTAGGTTAAAGTCTTCTAGCGTGCCAAAAACCTGTTTCGCGTAGCCTTTACTCTCACTCATGTTGTTACCAATGAGAGCAACGAGGCATAGGTCATGTTCAACTTCTACCTTACATAACTCTTCTAACTCTTCTCGTACAGCTTGCGGCAGCTGTGGTGCTCCGCCAGAGGTATCAGTTTGATCAAGTGTTAACGATACACTGATTTCAGATGTCGTGATCAAATCGACAGAGATCTTATGTTTTGCAAGGATCTCAAAGACCTTTGCTAAGAAGCCGTATGCGTGGAACATATTGGCGCTGCGTAGCGTTACCATGGTTTGGTTACAACGCAAAGCTAGCGCACGGAACAACGGTGAGCTTTCGACTTGGTGGCGAATCCAAGTTCCTCCTTTTTCTGGCTCTTTCGATGACCCTACAAATACCGGAATGTCGTGGCGCAATGCGGGTACTAGCGTAGAAGGGTGAAGGATTTTAGCGCCAAAGTTAGCCATTTCTGAAGCTTCACTAAAGCTGATCTCGGGAATTGGTGAGGCTTTTGGCGCAATTCGCGGGTCTGTTGTGTAGATGCCCGGTACATCAGTCCAGATTTCTAACCCTGCCGCTTTGACGCTCTCAGCAATTAAGGCGGCGCTGTAATCGCTGCCTCCTCGACCTAGTGTTGTTGTATTACCTGCTTCGTCAGATCCTATGAAGCCTTGAGTAACAACAACGGATTGTTGGCAAAGTGGTACGAGTTTATCTTGCGCAAGCGTCGAAATTGCTTCAATGTTTGGCTCCGCGCGACCAAAGTTGTCATCAGTACGCAGCACATCGCGGATATCAAAGCGCACTGCTTGAATGCCTCGCTCACACATTAACTGAGCTAGAATGTGCGTCGACATGAGCTCACCACATGCGACTAAATGATCGGTTAACTTCGCACTAGCTTGGATAGATGCAGCCTCGGCAAGGCTGGTTACGGTATCTAATATGCCATACACCTCGGCAGCAGTTTTTGTGCTGTCTTCGAGCTGAGTTAAAATGGCGTCATGAATGTTGGCCAGATTTTGCAGCAGCTCAGTACGGTGCGTTTGATCCTGTACACCATTGGCAAGTTCCACCAATAGGTTGGTGACGCCAGAACAAGCGCTGCTCACGACCAGGCGAGTATTTGGATTGTTTTCGATAATGGTGGCACAACGACTCATTGCCTCAAAGTTGGCAACACTGGTTCCACCGAATTTAGCTACGTTAAATGCGCTCACTGCGTTCTCCCACGACTTCCTAAAAAATTGTACATCCAATGTTTAGTGAGAAAAGGAACAGAGCAAAAAGAGAGGTATTTAGAATGCTATTTGAAAAATTTACCCTCAGAAGCCCTTCATCAGACAGCGCTGATGACAGTTGATGGGATTCAGCCCAATTCAACCGACAAGTCAAATCCTGCAACTTTGACTTACCTCGGCACTACTCCCCCTCAATGATTGGTGTTGGAATTGCGGTTCCACAAATCATCTACCTGGGTAGCGCTCCTCTTCTACATAAAGCTCAAACATTGAACGGTTTTGAGGCCTTAATGTCAATCAATATTTCAACCTTTATGGTGTTTTTTATTAACGATTTTGTGACACTGGTTTGACCTCCATACTTACGGCTAATTGCTGATAGAGGAAAAATCTATTAGGGTGAAGAACCCTACACCTGAGCCATGTTATTGAATAGAACTTTTAGAATGCTCAGGATAAAAGATAATCAAGGAGCTGACATGTCGATCCAAAGCTTTATTCCACCTCACCGTATTTTAATGGGACCTGGTCCTTCTGATATTTATCCTCAAGTGTTACAAGCGCTAAGCCGTCCTACCGTAGGTCACCTTGATCCTCTGTTTATCGGTATGATGGATGAGCTCAAGCAGCTATTGAAGTATGCCTTTCAAACTGACAATGAGTTCACTATTGCGGTTTCAGCGCCAGGTAGTGCAGGGATGGAAACCTGCTTTGTAAACTTGATCGAGAAAGGCGACAAAGTGATCGTCTGCCGTAACGGTGTATTTGGTGAACGCATGCGCGAAAATGTCGTCCGTGCTGGTGGTGAAGTTGTTATCGTCGATGATGAATGGGGGACGCCTGTTTCCATTGATAAAGTCGAGCAAGCACTCGAACAGCACCCAGATACAAAAATTCTTGCTTTTGTGCATGCGGAAACCTCAACTGGTGCAGTCAGTGATGCTCAAGCATTGGGTAAGCTGGCGAAACAGCATAATGCATTATCTATTGTTGATGCGGTGACATCGCTTGGTGGTGTGCCGTTAAAAGTGGATGAATGGCAACTGGATGCGGTTTACTCTGGTAGTCAAAAATGTTTGTCATGTGTACCTGGGCTCTCACCAGTGACGTTTTCTCCTGCCGCGATTGAAAAGATTCAAGCAAGAACAACACCAGTACAGAGTTGGTTCCTCGATCAGAGTTTAGTTTTGGGGTATTGGAGTGGAGAAGGCAAGCGTAGTTACCATCATACGGCGCCAGTTAATAGCTTGTACGCGCTTCATGAAGCTTTATTGATACTGAAAAATGAAGGATTAGAAAACGCTTGGGCTCGTCACCAACTGATGCATGAAAAACTCAAAAATGGCTTACAAAAGTTAGGCTTTGAGTTTGTTGTGGACGAAGCCCATCGGTTGCCACAATTAAATGCGATTTACGTGCCTGAAGGAATTGATGAAGCAAAAGTTCGTGCTCACTTGCTAGAAACCTATAACCTAGAAATTGGTGCAGGCCTTGGGGCATTAGCTGGTAAAGCGTGGCGTATTGGCTTAATGGGTTACGGTGCTCGATCTGAAAACGTTGCGCTGTGCTTAAAAGCGTTAGAAGAGTCACTCACTGAATAAAACTATACCGCAATGAGATAAAGAAAAGCGAAGGTCATCCCTTCGCTTTTTTGTACTTATTACTCAGCTCTTGAAGTGGGTGCTGGTGAGGCAGAGATTGCTTGAGACGGTGGTTGGTAATTGACGCCACTGAAATCAATCTTAGGGAACAAAAACTGTGCTTCAGCTCTAATTTGCTCCGCTTTACTTGAGTCATCTAAGCCTTGGTAGGCCAAAATCAAATTATTATAAAATGCAGGGCGAGGCTTATCTTTGATGATTTTTAGTGACCAATCGATATAAGGCTGAATCAAGGTTGCATCTTGTTGGTACAGCCCAATGTTTAAAAATGTGCTATAGACATCCCAATCAAACCTGTCTTTCCAAACCACAGGGTTACTGACTTGATTCAGAATATCAGGGTTAGTTGGCCTAGTGGTCTCAAACTTCGTCAATACATAGTTCGTATGCAATGCGCTTACCATGTAAAACGTAAACGCAACGGGAAGTACCAAACTAAAAACACGCAGCAAGCTTTTGGTCACATTACTAAAGCCGACTTGTCGATAACGAGAGACGCGCTGATCTACCCAGTACAGCAGGATAACGAAGATCAACCAATGCACGAGAGAGTGGTAGAAAGGGTATTCCAGTTGCGAGTGCAATACGATAGGTATAAACAAGGCCAGCAACGCAAGACGAGTTCCGCGTTTGGCTTGATAGATTCGATACAGTACCAGTGCCATCGCTAAGAAGATGCCGAGTATTGGCAGCAAGCCACCTTCTACTCCCCAGTAAAGTAGCTCATTATGCGGATGATCCATGGCTGGCAAACCAACTGGGTAATTCTCATTTAGGGCATGTTGACGAGCCGTATACAGCATGTACTCAGATTCAAACTTGCCATATCCATAACCAGTAAAAGGCTTTTCAATCACCATGTCTAATGTTTGTGGAAAAGTATACGCTCGAGGAGACTCCATATTTACTTTTTCTGCGGCTAACCCACCTCCATCAGGAAAGGCAAGATGCATGACAACTACTGAGAGTAAGAGCCCAGTGACAAGTGACACAACCCAGCGGATAAAGCGCCCTTTGGTTGCAAAGCGGTACATGTATGGAATGACCAACAACACGGCGATGACCGAGGCTAACCAACCAGTGCGTGAAGCCAACGCCACAATTAGTGGTAAGGTTAAAACTGGTACGGCATAGAGAAGGTAAACATCGCTTAACTTACGGTCGTATTTGTAGGGCTGACGTGCAAGTAAATAGCTAGCAATCACCAACCCTGTCGCAAGAAAGCTGGCCATTACATTGGGCTGTTGGAAAATACCATAAGGACGATTGGCCACCGTGTCGTAACCAAACGGATTGCCTGGTTTGAGATACAGATATTGTGTCAGACCAAAAATGGCTTCGATAACAACCGCAAGGACAATGAACCATAATAGGCGTTGGCGATGTTTATTACTGAAATGAAATTGTTGTAAGACAATAAAGAACAGGACACCACACCACAGGCCAATGAGCTTATTGGCTGCCAAACTGCTATTCGCATTTGGGTACAGAATGGGCACTGTCATGATAAGAGCACTAATGAACAAGCCGATGGTTAATTTTGAGTAACGTAGCGCTCGATTATTCGCGAGTTGGTAGCACCCAATGCCTAATGCAAAGCTAAAAGCAATCCAAGTTGTCGCATTGAAGGAAAGTGAAAGCCCTGAACCGCCGGGGTTGGGCATGAAAAAGTGCATTGCCAACACAAATAGTGTTGCCAAGGCAATGAGAAACTTGCGATTGAGGGGAACCTGTACTTTTTCGGGAGAAAGCTTTGTTCCACTTACATGTATAGTAGCCATAGTTATTGCGTTGTTTTGAATGAAAAAAGACCAGCACTTGCTGGTCTCGGTACTTTACCTGTTTTTTCTACTTCAACATAGGCTTAAGGAAGTGAGCTGTGTGCGAGCCCTCGATTTGCGACACATCTTCCGGTGTGCCTTGAGCGATTATCTCGCCTCCACCCTGTCCCCCTTCAGGTCCTAGATCGATAATCCAGTCCGCAGTCTTAATGACATCTAGGTTATGCTCGATCACCACGACAGTGTTTCCGTGGTCGCGAAGTCTGTGCAGCACGGTGAGCAACTGCTGGATATCATGGAAGTGCAGGCCGGTTGTTGGTTCATCCAAAATGTACAAGGTTTTTCCTGTATCGCGTTTGGATAGCTCTCGCGCCAATTTCACACGCTGTGCTTCACCACCGGAGAGTGTCGTTGCCGCTTGACCTAGGCGAATGTAAGACAAGCCAACATCCATTAGAGTCTGTAGCTTACGTGCTATAGCAGGTACGGGTTCAAAGAACGTTCGGGCGTCTTCGACCGTCATTTCTAGCACTTCATCAATGGTTTTGCCTTTGTAACGTACTTCAAGTGTTTCACGGTTGTAGCGTTTACCCTTACACACATCACATGGCACATAAACGTCTGGTAGGAAATGCATTTCAACTTTAATGACACCATCACCCTGACAGGCCTCACAACGACCACCGCGTACGTTAAAGCTAAAACGTCCAGGCTTGTAACCGCGAGAACGCGACTCTTGTGTGCCTGCAAACAGTTCACGGATTGGGGTAAAGATCCCCGTATAGGTTGCAGGGTTAGAGCGAGGTGTACGACCAATTGGGCTTTGATCGATATCGATAACCTTGTCGAAGTGCTCTAGGCCTTTAATCGATTTATAAGGTGAAGGTTGAGCCGCTGTTGCTCCGTTGAGTTGGGTGTGAGCAATTTTAAAGAAAGTATCATTAATCAGCGTTGATTTACCTGAGCCAGATACCCCTGTAATACAGCTGAATAACCCAACAGGAATAGAGAGATTAACGTTCTTAAGGTTATTACCTGTTGCGCCTAAGAGCTCAACCGTTTTTTTCGGATCACGCGGCGTGCGATCTTTCGGTACTGCGATTTCTTTAACGCCACTTAAGTACTGACCTGTCAGAGAATTCGGATTTGCGATTATCTCTTCCATGGTGCCTTCCGCGACAACATTACCACCGTGTACGCCAGCGCCAGGACCGATATCTATGACATGATCCGCACAGCGAATAGCATCTTCATCGTGTTCTACCACGAGTACGGTATTCCCCAAGTCGCGCAAATGAGTAAGCGTTTTTAATAAGCGTTCATTATCTCGCTGGTGGAGACCAATCGACGGTTCGTCCAGAACATACATCACACCAACAAGACCCGCCCCAATTTGGCTTGCTAAACGAATACGTTGTGCTTCACCACCAGAGAGCGTTTCGGCGCTGCGAGAAAGGTTCAGATAGTTCAAACCAACGTTAACCAAGAACTGCAGGCGATCGTTGATTTCCTTCATCACTTTTTCAGCGATTTGGGCTCGTTGACCTTCCAGTTTCAAGGAATGGAAGAATTCCAATGCATCAGCAATGCTGAGTTCAACAATCTCAGGTAGCGTCGTATCAGCAATAAACACGTTACGTGCTTCAAGGCGTAGACGAGTACCGCCACAGCTTGAACAAGATTTAGTGGAGATGTACTTCGCAAGCTCTTCACGGACAGAGTTGGATTCTGTATCACGATAGCGACGTTCTAGGGTATTCAGAATACCTTCGAATGGATGGCGTTTAACGCGAATATCGCCACGATCGTTGATGTATTTAAACTCAATCTCAGTACGACCTGAGCCCTTTAGAATGACATCTTGCGTTTTCTTTGGCAGAGAATTAAAAGGTGCATGGAGATCAAAACCATAATGATCAGCCAATGACGTGAGCATTTGGAAGTAGTAATAGTTCTTTTGATCCCAACCGCGAATCGCACCTTGTGCCAAGCTTAATGAATCATCTTGAATTACTCGGCTTGGATCGAAGTATTGCTGCACACCCAAACCATCACAAGTGCCACATGCACCAGCAGGGTTGTTGAATGAGAAAAGTCGCGGCTCTAACTCTTGCATGCTGTAACCACATTGTGGACAAGCGAAGTTGGCGGAGAAAATAATCTCTTCACCGTCTCCATCCATTGGCGCGACAACCGCAATTCCTCCTGATAATTCGAGCGTTGTCTCGAAAGATTCCGCTAAGCGCTGTTGCAGATCGGGACGAACTTTAAAGCGGTCTACCACGACTTCAATGGTGTGCTTTTTATGTAGCTCTAGCGTTGGAGGATCAGATAGATCGCATGTCTCTCCATCAATACGCGCACGAATAAAGCCCTGAGCCGCCAGGTTCTGAAGCGTTTTAACATGCTCACCTTTACGCTCTTTGACAATAGGGGCCAACAGCATCATTTTGCTGCCTTCTGGCATCTCCAGAACTTTATCCACCATTTGACTGATGGTTTGTGCGGCAAGAGGGGCATGGTGCGTTGGACAGCGTGGTTCACCCACACGAGCATACAACAGACGTAAGTAGTCGTAGACTTCGGTAATTGTACCGACGGTTGAACGCGGGTTATGAGAAGTAGACTTCTGTTCAATAGAAATCGCGGGTGATAACCCTTCAATGTGGTCGACATCGGGTTTTTCCATCAGAGACAAAAACTGACGAGCGTAGGCAGAGAGAGACTCTACGTAGCGTCGTTGGCCTTCTGCATACAATGTATCGAAAGCGAGAGAGGATTTACCGGAGCCACTTAGTCCAGTAATGACAATCAGTTTATCGCGAGGGATTGTAAGATTAATGTCTTTGAGGTTATGGGTTCGGGCACCGCGAACTTCTATTTTATCCATCGTTTTTGCTCTATGTATAACCAAGTGGGGCAAGTATTACATAGTGTGAGAAATGTGCAAAGAAAATTACTGGATAAAAAAACAGTAAAAATAAAAGCCCAACATAATGCCGGGCTTTAGAAACAATAATTTCGTACTACGACGATGCTTTATACCGCTTTTTGTGTTGCGTGTTTACCTAACTCAGAGGCTTTTTCATCTTTTAGATAAAGGTTTTCAAAACAGTAGTTGGTTGCTTCGATGTAACCTTCAACACTACCACAGTCAAAGCGTTTGCCTTTGAATTTATAAGCCAAGACACAGCCCGCTTTTGCTTGTTTAAGTAGCGCGTCAGTGATTTGAATTTCACCACCTTTACCTGGCTCTGTGTTTTCAATCAGTTCAAAAATATCGGGAGTCAGGATGTAACGACCAATGATCGCAAGGTTACTTGGTGCCGTGCCTTTCTCAGGTTTTTCTACCATGTCGTCTACGCGGTAGATGTCATCTTTGATCATTTCACCAGAGATAACGCCGTATTTGTGAGTCTCATCTTCTGGGACTTCTTGTACGGCAACGATAGAACAACGGAACTGTTTAAATAGCGCCACCATTTGAGCTAGCACGCCTTCTTCTTCGTTGACACAAAGGTCATCAGCAAGAACGACGGCAAATGGTTCGTCACCCACCAGTTCACGCCCGGTCAGAATCGCGTGGCCTAAGCCTTTCATCTCGCGTTGACGGATGTAAGTGAAGTTTGCAGATTCAATGATTTCACGGATATCTACCAATAGCTCTTCTTTATTGGTACCGCTAATCTGGTGTTCTAGTTCGTAGTTCTTATCAAAGTGGTCCATGATAGAGTGTTTGCCACGACCTGTCACAATACACATGCCGTTCATACCAGCTTGAATTGCTTCTTCAACGCCGTATTCAATAAGCGGTTTATTCACGACTGGCATCATCTCTTTTGGCATAGATTTCGTTGCTGGTAAGAAGCGTGTGCCATAGCCTGCAGCAGGGAACAGACATTTTTTAATCATTGGGGGAATATCCTATCTCGTTATTATCAAGAATCTGCGCATAACTTTAACACGAGAGCCGTCAATGAATCATGAATAAAGTAGGAAAAAGTGTGAGACTCAGTGCGGAAAAAAGATGAGCGACTCGTCATTTTAGTCATAAGAGTCGCGGCATCGCATCATGACATTAAGTTTTGATCTGCCCAAGCGATTGCCTGAACGCGATTCTTCACTGATAGCTTTTTGAATATCTGATACAAGTGAGATTTGATGGTGAATTCACTGACAAATAATTCCTCGGCCATTTGGCTGTTTGAGGCGCCAGCTTGCAAGCAACGCAGTACTTGCAGCTCGCGAATGGTTAGGTCTACCGTGGCTGGGGCAGTATGAGTGTTAATGACGTTACGGTAATAGTGTAAAAGTTGACTGGTTACATTACGTGGCAGCCAGTTTTGACCGTTAACAATGCCTTTTAATCCTTCTCCAATTTGCTCTAGCGTATCTTCGGAATAGAACAGCCCCTTTAGTTGACCAAATGAAAGAAGCTCATCCGTGGTCAGCCTTTTAGGGACATTGAACACAACGGTTTCAAAGTTCTTCCATACCAGCGGTAAGTTTTTGATCGATTGAACGAGTGATTTATGTTCACTGAAGTCGATCAGTAGGATTTTATTACGATGCTGTGGCTTAGCTTCCATGAGTGCTTCGGTCGAAATCACCGGGATGCTCATATCAATGTATTTTTCGAGTGCCGCCACCTTTTTTTCCGCATTATCTTCCATACTGATCAGAAATAGCTTTCTTGCGTAAGCCGACTTTCTCACGTGTTCAAATCTCCCAGCGTTCAATAAAGGCCATAAGTTGGCATTAAAGAGAGGTTATAACCATAGCTTTACTGAATAAATGCGTTCGAATTCAAAGCTTCACGAAACGATGTCTGCAAAGCGAATCAAAAATGCTACATGCGTAAGTTGAAATGCGATTTGGGTTCTAGTAGGTGACTCATTAGATCACAATGGTATTAGACTTTAATCAAAACATTAAAGCGTGCTATTCTAATGCGCTAAAATTTTATATATCCAGAGTGAAACGGAGCACATCATGGCCAGCCGTGGAATTAACAAAGTTATTTTGGTGGGGAATCTAGGTAACGACCCTGAAATTCGTTACATGCCGAACGGCGGTGCAGTAGCAAACATTACTATTGCGACTTCTGATTCATGGCGTGATAAAGCGACTGGCGAACAGCGCGAAAAAACGGAATGGCACCGTGTTGTGTTGTTCGGCAAGCTTGCGGAAGTAGCAGGTGAGTACTTGCGTAAAGGTTCTCAAGTATACATTGAAGGCCAACTGCAAACTCGTAAATGGCAAGACCAAAGCGGTCAAGATCGCTACTCAACTGAAGTCGTTGTTCAAGGCTTCAACGGCGTGATGCAAATGCTTGGCGGTCGTGGTCAAGGTGGCGGCGCACCAATGGGCGGTCAACAGCAGCAGCAAGGTGGATGGGGTCAGCCTCAACAACCAGCTCAGCAGCAGTACAATGCGCCTCAGCAACAGCAACAACAGCAGGCTCCGCAGCAACCACAGCAGCAGTACAATGAGCCACCAATGGATTTTGACGACGATATCCCGTTCTAAATTCTGCTTATGCTTGAATCGAAAAGGCCGCGAATATCGCGGTCTTTTTTATTGTCACTATCTAATGATCTCAAAGGCTTATCTCAGCAAGGTTAGGCGTAACAATAAAACTTATCAATGAGTGTGATGTTCTTTATGCTCCAGCCTCTCACTATCAGACGAATCCGATTGTTTGATGAACTCTTATCAAGTATAAATATTTCAATAAGGTATATGATGAATAAAAAAGGAATTTGGTATTCATGAGGTATACCCCAACTCTTAAGTTAAGCACACGGCTGGTGGCTTTTGTCACCATGATCGTCATCTGCGCCATGTTTATCTTGTTTGTCGGTGGCACCCTCTCTTTTAAACGTCTTGGGCAGGAATATCTCACCCATTATTTAGAAGGGATCGTAGAGGTGGTCGACAAGGAGATGGAAGATCCTGACGCTGCTTATTCTATGCAGCGCTGGATGCCGAAAATGCTGCAGGCTTCCAATATTGTCGAAATGACATTGTCGACCAACAATGCGGTTGTTTATCGCTTCAAAGATACTTCTCATCAAATGGAAGCGTCAGTCTTGTTTGAGACAGAATACCAACTGACTCACAATCAAGATTACACGATTCATTTTAAAGCGATCCCGCCTTACTTAGGTTACAGCTACTCAATGCAGGCGCTTTGGTCGATCACGCTTGCCGTTATCCTGATCATCTTCTGTTTAATGCGCGGTGTTGCGTGGCTTAAGGAGCAATTAGAAGGCTCTGAGATGCTCGAAGAGCGAGGCAGGATGATCCTTGCTGGTCGGGTAGAGCAGTATGCAAAAGGTGACAAAAAAGAATGGCCTTATACTGCCAGTGAAGCGCTCGATGTGTTAATTGAAGAGTTACAAGATGCGCGTCAAGAGCGAAGCCGATTTGATACCTTTATTCGAACTCAAACCTTCCTTGATAAGTTAACAGGTACCGCCAATCGAGTGCTGTTTGATAGCAAACTGGAATCGGCGTTGTTAGAAAGTGGGGCTCGCGGTGCCGTGTTGCTGGTGCGCATTCAAGATTGGAAGTTGGTTGAAGAAGAGCAAGATAAGCAAATTACGGATGAGTTTATTGTTGAAGTTGGGAGTTTATTATCCAACTTAGTTCAGCGATACCCTGATGTTGTGTTTTCTCGTTATTACGATGCTGATTTTGCGTTATTTCTGCCGCATCAAAGTGCTAAAGATGTGGCTAATTTGGCATCACAATGCATTCGCCAGTTAGAAAAATTAATTCCGCCAGAGCCACTCGACCCAGACAACTGGTGCCATATAGGCATCACTACTTATAAAGAGGGTGAGCGACACAGCCAAATCATCGATGAGGCAGAGACAGCTTTGCGTAGTGCGCAACTACAAAATAACAATAATTGGAGTCGCTTCAAAAAATGGAACCACGATGAAGAAGCTCGCGGAAGTGTGAGGTGGAGAACGTTATTTGACACAGCACTTACACCAGAAAGTGTGATACTCTACGCACAATCTGTACACCCAATAAGTGACGCGACGCATAAAAAATCATTATATGAAGAGTTAACATGTCGGATTCGCGATCCTGAGAATGGCATTGTTAAAGCGTCTCGGTTTATTTCTGCGATCAGACAGGTTGGTTATGAAGCGCAAATGGATAAGTCAGTTATTAATAAATTCTTAAGAGAATTTAAGGATAATTTTGATAACTCAAGATCGTATGCGCTCAATTTGAATGTAACGCCTTTTTCTAACCGAGAGTACTTTAAATGGTTTCGTGATGAACTCTTACAGTTGTCACGTGAACAGAGAAAGTGTCTCAGTTTTGAGTTTGTTGAAGCACAATTTGTAAGACACTTAGACTTTATGCGACCAGTCGCTAAAATGCTGGCCGGTTTAGGGTGCCACTTAATGGTTGGGCAGGCTGGACGAACCATCGTCAGCACTCACTATTTAAAAGAAGTGGATATTCGTTACCTTAAACTTCATCGCAGTTTAGTAGCAAAAATCGACCAGCGACATGAGAACCAGCTATTTGTCCGCAGCATGCTAGGTGCCGCGGCAAACAGTAAAACTAAAATCATAGCAGTGGGAATTGAGAATCAAAACGAGCTCAACACGTTAATTGAGCTCGGGGTTTATGGTGGGCAAGGGCGCTACTTTTCTGCAGAGCAGCAGTTTCTTCCTCGTCCACAAGCATTGCCAAGTTCTCAATCAGAATCCCAAGTGAAATTGGGAAGACGAAATCGCTGGCGTAAAAAATAAAGATAATAATCATGGATTTCAAAGCACTACTCGACAAGCTCAAACGATCATCTGGTGGTGGTCGTTCCTGCTTTTTGGTTATTCAGCCAGACGCCGTTTATTTATCATCTTCAATAAAAAGTGGCCGCCCATACCAATTTGATATTTCTGAATCCAATTGGGAGAAAGCCGTAGAGCAAGCATTGAGCGTTGCTGCGAGTGCGTATGATTCTCTAACGGTTGTCCTTTCTCATAACTATTATCAGATGTATCAAATCGACAAACCTGTCATGCCGCGCCAAGAATGGCCTGCAGCATTACCGTTTTTGTTGAAAGAACTGATCTCTGAGCGTGCCGTTGACATCATTGCAGATGCGGTAGAGCTACCCAATTCAACCAAAGTGCAAGCTTACGTCTTATCACGAAAAATGTTGGATAAGATCGTGTTACTGGCCAGTCGCGCCCAGTTGCCATTAGAAGCTATTCTTCCTGAAGACGACATTTGGGGAGAGACCGCAGGTGAACTAGGTAACTTCCTATTATTACAACGCAGTGTGCGTGGTCACTTCCGTATTAGCGCTTTTGTCGAAAATACTATCGCGTTCCATCGTTCGATTCGAAGTGTGACGCCACCGTTAACGGGGGTTCCGTCTAGCGAGTTACAGATGGATAGCCTCTCGTTAGAACTGCAACGTTCGATTGATTATCTTTCTTCTCAGTTGCGCCATGTGCAGCTGCATCAATTGAAAGTGTGTTGTGATGAGGAGGATGAGAGTGAGCTTGTTCAGTCTCTGAACTACCGTTTAAGCACTAAAGTTTCTCCGTTATTACCACCAGAACATGAGTTATCAGGACACGTTTTAGCAGATGCTGCTGCGGCTTCTAATACTCGACGCGTTAACTTATACCCTGATTACTTAAAGCCGAAAAAAGAGCTCCTGACACTAAGAAATATCGCGTTATCTTGGGGTGTCGCGGCTGCGGCCATTCTACTCTCTTACGGCTATGTGACTTGGCAGAGCAGTGGTTTAGAAGATGAAATTGCTATTGTAAAAAGCAAAGGCGATATCATGAAGTCAGAGCTTGAACGCTATCAAGTCAAGCTACGTAAGCATCAACCCGACAATAATAAGCTGGCAGCTAAAGCCCGCTTAGAGCGTGAAGTCAAGGCGAAGCGAGACTCGCTTAAAGCCGTCGGGAAATACGATGACTCGCAGCGCACGGGTTACTCTGGCGTGATGCAATCATTAGCTAAGCTAGGAAACCAAGAAATTTCTTTGTCCGAAATTCGAATCAATAACCATACCTTAGATCTGAAGGGACTGGCGAAAAAGCCGAGCTCAGTACCAAGTTGGGTTAACCAATTTAAAACTGAGATTAGCTTGGTTGGCCGGACATTTGACGACGTCAAAATTGGCCGAAATGATAAGGATATTGTGACGTTTGAGCTAAAAACGCGCGAGGATAAAGAGAAATGAACGAATTCTGGCTCTCATTAGAAGAGCGCTTTGGCGAAATGAGCGCGCGTGAAAAGTTGCTTATCGCGCTGTGTGGTTTAGTTGTCGTGATCATGTTGCTTTTTACGCTGGTACTGGAACCAAAGCTTAACGAGATCATCAGTAATGAGAGGCAACTAAGCAATTTAAAGCAAGCCAATCAAAAGATTGAAATCGACACGCTACGTATTCAAGCGCAGCTGAAGAAAGATCCAAACGCTGAGATTGATCGCTCGATATCTAACCTGCTAACAGAAAGTCAGCACCTTTCGATGCAGCTAGCGGAGATCATCGAACACCTTATTACACCTTCGCAAATGGCTGAGCTGCTGGAAAATGTATTAGAGCAGCAAAGTGGCATTCACCTTTTGTCTTTGCAAACTTTGCCATCTGAGCCAATTACGGAAGATAAAGAAGCATCGCAATACTCTGGTTACTACGTACACCCTGTACGTATGGAGCTGACTGGCGACTACTTTTCTATTGCCAATTATCTAAATAAGTTGGAGAGCCTTCCTGCCAGTTATTATTGGCGCAGCTTTAGTTACAAAGTCGAAGAGTACCCGAAAGCGAAGCTTGTGTTGGAAGTCTACACACTAGGATCTCGAGAGGAGTTTATTGGTGGTTAAAAAACTCATCATCTCATTGCTTGTCATGGCTGCGACAGGAACCGCTTGGGCGAACCAAGATCCAACGGCACCACTTGGCTGGGAAAAGCCTGCGGTTGAAACGTCAGCGAAACCAAAAGCAAAACAGTACCGACTGCCTACGCTCAACAGTATTGTGTGTAAGCCAAGTACTGCTTGTGTCGCGATTATGGATAACAAGCTTGTTGAAAAAGGCGAGCTATTTAAGGGTTATCGCGTCGCGAGCATTAATAGTGAATTTGTAACTTTAAAGCGTGGTAACCGTCAGTGGGACCTAGAGCTTTTTGGTTTAAACGTAAAAAAATAATAACCAGAGCCTGATCAGATATGCGCAAATTAGTTGTAGGAATAACGATTGCTTCTTTAATGGGATGTTCAATGGGTCACCGTGACCCAGTGGAAGTCAAAGAAGCGCTCAATGAATCTATCAATCAAGCGAACAGCCGCACGTTAGAAGAAATTCCTTCTTCTGTCGAAGCGGACCTGATGCCTAACTTAGACTCGAATGTTGCTTCAGAGCAAGGCACCTCGAAGCGTTTCCGTATTCAAGCGAATGCGGTCGATGCACGAAGCTTTTTTGCCTCGCTAGTCAAAGGTACTGAGTACAGCGTGGCGATTCATCCAGCGGTACAAGGTAATATCACCGTCAACTTGTCAGATGTTACGTTGGATGAAGTCCTGAGCGTTGTACAGAACATGTATGGCTATGATGTGGTGAAGTCTGGCAAAGTTATTCAAATCTACCCTGCAGGTATGCGTACGGTAACCATTCCTGTTGATTACCTCCAGTTCAAACGCTCTGGTCGATCATTGACGAGCATTGTCACGGGCTCAGTGACCTCGGCTGGTACGTCTAATTCTGGCGGTAGCTCAGACAGTTCTGACTCATCAGACTCTGACAATGGAAGTAACAGCGGCGATAGCTCAACGACCTCTACGGGCGGTACGCGCATCGAAACCATCACTGAAAGTGACTTCTGGCCGATGCTGCAGCAAGCCGTTGCTAATCTAATTGGTTCAGGCAAAGGACAAAGCGTTGTCGTAACACCTCAAGCAGGAGTGATTACGGTTCGAGCGTTTCCAGATGATATTCGAGAAGTCCGTGAGTTCTTAGGTGTATCGCAGGAGCGCATGCAGCGTCAGGTCATTCTTGAAGCTAAAATTCTAGAAGTGACGTTGAATGATGGCTACCAACAAGGCATCAACTGGTCGAACTTATCGGCGTCAATTGGTAACTCGGGTAGTGTCGTAGTGAACCGCCCTGCGTCGGCATTACCACCGTTGGATGCGATTGGCACGCTATTGGGCGGCCAAACCAACGTGACTATCTCTGATGGCAACTTCAATGCTGTGTTGAGTTTTATGTCTACACAAGGTGACTTGAACGTTCTTTCGAGCCCTCGTATTACCGCTGCCAACAACCAAAAGTCGGTCATCAAAGTGGGTACCGATGAGTACTTTGTTACCGAGCTATCGAGCAATGCAGGCAACGGTGAAAACTCAAATGCCGTTCCAGAAGTGGAATTAACACCATTCTTCTCAGGTATCTCTCTCGATGTGACTCCGCAAATTGATAACAAAGGCAATGTGTTCCTGCATGTTCACCCTGCGGTTATTGAAGTCTCGGAAGAAGTGAAGAAATTGAACTTGGGCGGTGAGTTCCAAAACATCCAATTGCCACTGGCAAAAAGCTCTATTCGTGAATCAGACTCGGTTATTCGTGCTAAAGATGGCGATGTTGTGGTTATCGGCGGTTTGATGAAACAGCAAAATCGTGAGCTTGTTTCTAAAGTCCCATTCTTGGGCGATGTGCCCGCATTGGGGCATTTGTTCCGCAACGTAAATAACGTGACTGAGAAAACAGAATTGGTCATCTTGCTAAAACCGACCGTAGTTGGTGTGAACTCTTGGCAGAAAGAGCTAGAGCGCTCTCGTGATCTGCTGCAAGAGTGGTTCCCAGATGCGCAATAAGCGCGGGGAAAGGTTCCGTTTTTCAATGAGTTTGTGATTCGAGTATGTACTTGTCACATTTTGGATTTCGAGTTCAGCCTTTTTCGTTAACCCCAAACACAGAAATGTTCTTGGGGTTAGTCCCTCACTATGAGGCGATCCAAACCATTTTAGCCGCTGTGCAAATGGGAGAAGGGGTGATTAAGGTTACGGGAGAAGTCGGCACCGGAAAAACCATGGTGTGTCGTAAGTTAATTGAGCAGATTGAATCTGAAGTCGAGCTGATTTACTTACCCAATCCAGTTTTGAATGGAGAGCAGTTGCAGTTTGCTGTCGCCAGAGAGTTAGGCATCGAGAACGATGACCCGCTACGTATTGTTTCTCTCATTCAAGAACACCTGATTCAAGTGCATTCTGCGGGAAAGAAAACCGTCTTGATCGTCGATGAAGCACAAGCTCTTTCTCCACAAGCTTTAGAAACATTGCGTCTGTTCGGTAACCTAGAAACGGAACAAGATAAACTCATTCAACTGGTGCTATTCGGACAACCTGAGTTGGATGAACGATTGGCCAGCCACGAGCTAAGGCAGTTTCGTCAACGTATTACGTTTAGTTGTCAGCTGCGTCCTCTTTCTATCGATGAAGGCGTGGCTTACATCAATAATCGTTTAGACAAGGCAGGCAATGGAGCGCACATTTTTTCTATTGAGCAGAAAAAAGCGATTTGGCGTTCATCCATGGGGATTCCACGTTTGATCAACCAAATTAGCCACAAGTCGTTGCTTGCGGCATTTAATGAACGTTGCACACTATTAAAAAATCATCACGTTTACGCAGCTATGCACGATACGTTTGATGCCCGTAAACCTAAGTTTAAAACACCCGTATTTTGGGGATGGAGTCAACCTTGAGTGCCATCAATAAAGCATTATCAGAACTCACTGAAAAAACATCACCGTCAGAGCTTACTCGTGCGGACATTCCCAACGTTTCACGCAGTAAACCTTGGCTTTGGCTCGTTGCCGGTTTCTCGTTAAGCCTTGCGGTGGGCGGCTGGGCGGTCTCTCGCGGTCCTATCCCTTCAGGCGAGCTTTCACCTGCTCAAACAGAAACCATGCCATTGTCGTCAGTGAATGCTTCGTCAATCACATCATCAGAGCGTACTCATTCGCCAACGAGTAAAATGACGCCCGAGACAGCCCATGTGGTTTACACGAAGCCAGTGACACAACCGGCAGCTCAACAGCTTCATATGCCAGAGACTGATAGGTTCACGCCAAGAGCGGAGGTAAATACGGCCTCTGAAGATGCATTGCTACTCGCGCAAGTGGCAACGATGCCAAGCGATGAGCAATCTAATCACGTAACCCGCACGACAGCAGAAAACAGTTCAATGCGTATTGAGCAGGTTGAGCTGACGCACCGCCAGTTATCTCTTAAAGCGGTTAGCCGAGCGGAAAAAGCACTGGATGCTAATGATATGCAAACGGCGTTGTCCGCTTATGCTGAGGCGTTACGTTATGAGCCAATGAATGCAGACACGCGTCAAAAATTATCGGCGTTGTACTTTGGCAAAGGCGACACGCGTAAAGCGTATGAGATTATCCAAGAAGGCATCAACCTTGACACGAACAACCAAATACTTCGCTTGGCCTTGTCTAAGTTGTTAGTGAAAGCCAATCAACCTGAAGCGGCTCTGAGTCCGCTTGTGCATTTGCCTCCAAGACCAAGTCGAGATTACTTGGCGATGCGTGCGGCATTAGCACAAAAACACAAGCAGAATGATATTGCGCTTGAGAGTTATCAACTCCTCACTCAGCGTGAGCCGGAAAATGCGCGCTGGTGGCTAGGTTTAGCGATTCAACAAGAGCGCGCGCTGACGTTTACCGCCGCGATCAACTCTTACAACCAAGCTCTGGGTAAAGTTGGCATTTCGAATCAATCGCAAGCGTTTATTCGTGACCGTTTGAGCATCTTGAAACAGCTGGAGAATGCACAATGAAAATTCAGTTGAGAAAACGCTTAGGCGATCTTCTGGTTGAAGAAGGCATCGTCTCTGAAGAACAAATCCAGCAAGCACTAAACGCACAACGTAGTACCGGGCAGAAGCTAGGCGATGCGTTAATTGATCTCGGCTTTATTACTGAGAAGCAAATGTTGGACTTCTTGTCCCAACAACTTGGTTTGCCATTGATCGATCTTGGTCGCGCCCCTGTGGATGCGGAAGCGGTACAGATTCTACCTGAGGTACACGCACGTCGCTTACGTGCGATGGTCGTTGCTCGAAATGGGGACACGTTGCGCGTTGCCATGAGTGACCCTGCGGATTTGTTCATCCAAGAGTCACTGATGAATTTGCTAGGTGAATACAACCTTGAGTTCATCGTGGCTTCAGAGCGCCAACTTATTTCAAGCTTTGACCGTTATTATCGCCGCACTAAAGAGATCGCTTCTTTCGCGGAACAGTTGCATGAAGAGCATAAAGACGAGCAAAGCTTCGATTACGGTATTGATGGAACCGACAGTGAGGAAGTTACCGTTGTAAAGCTGGTTAATTCCATGTTTGAAGATGCGGTACAAGTCGGGGCATCGGATATTCATATTGAGCCAGACGATCAGATTTTGCGCTTACGTCAGCGTATTGATGGTGTACTGCATGAAACCATCCTGAATGAAGTGAATATCGCATCGGCTTTGGTTCTTCGATTGAAGTTGATGGCGCACCTAGACATCTCTGAGAAGCGTTTGCCACAAGATGGCCGATTCAATATCAAAGTGCGTGGTCAATCAATCGATATTCGTATGTCGACGCTACCAACGCAATACGGGGAGTCCGTAGTAATGCGTCTGCTTAACCAGTCTGCTGGTTTGCGTCCATTAGAAGAGTCAGGTTTGCCGCCAGATTTGCTTGCTTGTTTACGTCGACAGTTGGCTCGTCCGCACGGCATGATCTTGGTGACGGGGCCGACAGGTTCAGGTAAAACCACCACGCTTTACGGCGCATTAAGTGAGCTCAACGAGCCAGGGAAAAAGATCATTACAGCAGAAGATCCGGTCGAATACCGTCTGCCTCGCATCACTCAGGTACAGGTAAACAGTAAGATCGATCTGACCTTCTCGCGTGTGCTTCGAACCTTTTTACGTCAAGACCCAGACATTATTCTCGTCGGTGAGATGCGTGACCAAGAAACGGTAGAAATTGGTCTACGAGCTGCACTAACGGGTCACTTAGTATTGAGCACTCTTCACACTAACGACGCGGTTGACAGTGCCTTACGCATGATCGATATGGGCGCGCCGGGTTACTTGGTTGCCAGTGCGGTCAGAGCCGTAGTGGCGCAGCGTCTTGTTCGCCGTGTTTGTCCAGATTGCAAAACAGAAGACCATCTAGACGAGTCACGCCAACAGTGGTTAGCTGGGCGTTTTCCAAACCAAGTGGGCACCACTTTTTATAAAGGTGCAGGCTGTCAAAACTGTAACTTGACTGGCTATCGAGGCCGAATCGGTGTGTTTGAAATGCTCGAACTGGAGCAAGAAATGATGGATAAACTGCGCGCCAACGATGCGGTCGGTTTTGCCCAAGCCGCGCGTCGCTCAGAAAACTATAAGCCACTGCTTGCTTCTGCAATGGAACTGGCGCTACAAGGCACCGTCAGTTTGGATGAAGTGATGACCCTAGGTGAGGGTGATGCTTCTGGTAAGACTGATCCCATTTTCATATAGGTAAGTGAATGCCAACTTTTCGTTATCAAGGCCGCGCGCTAGACGGCTCATCCACTAACGGCAAAATCGAAGCAGTGAACTCAGAGGCTGCGGCGGAAGCATTGATGAACAAAGGGGTCATCCCGCTCAATGTACGGTTAGAGAAAGAGTCGGCAAAAAGCCAAGTGAGCTTGTCTAAGCTATTTGTGCCAGCCATTCCATTGGAAGTGATCATTCTTTTCTCTCGCCAGTTGTTTAGCTTAACTAAAGCGGGCGTACCGTTGCTGCGTTCTATGCGTGGCCTGCTGCAAAATTGTGAAAACAAACAGCTCAAAGAGGCACTGGAAGATGTCGTTTCTGAACTGAGTAATGGCCGAGGTTTGTCTTCTGCGATGCAGCAACACAGCAAAGTATTCAGCCCACTGTTCGTTTCTATGATCAATGTAGGCGAGAATACGGGTCGACTCGATCAAGCGCTATTGCAACTGGCAAATTACTACGAGCAGGAACTCGAGACTCGCAAACGCATCAAAGCGGCGATGCGTTATCCGACGTTTGTGATTATCTTTATTACCATCGCTATGTTTATATTGAACATCTTGGTGATCCCTGAGTTTGCTTCCATGTTCACGCGCTTTGGTGTTGAGCTGCCATTGCCGACGCGTATTTTGATCGCTACTTCTAATTTCTTTGTTAATTATTGGGTGTTGTTGATTGTGGCAATGATTGGCGCGTTTGCGGTTTTCAGAGCCTGGGTGGCGACGGCTGATGGTCGGGAAAAGTTCGATAAGTTTCGGCTTCGGCTTCCAATTGTGGGCGATATCGTTAATCGCGCTCAGCTTTCCCGTTTTGCCAGAACCTTCTCGTTGATGCTGAAGTCAGGCGTTCCACTTAACCAGTCTTTAGCTTTAGCCGGGGAAGCTCTGGGGAACCGCTTTTTAGAAAATCGAATTCTTGAGATGAAATCCGCGATTGAAGCGGGTAGCACCATCTCGGTTACCGCTATCAACAGTAAAATCTTTACCCCCTTGGTGATTCAGATGATTGCAGTAGGGGAAGAAACCGGTCGTATTGATGAGCTGCTGCTAGAAGTGTCGGATTTTTACGATAGAGAAGTTGATTACGATCTAAAAACACTAACCGCAAGAATAGAACCGCTACTTTTGGTGATTGTCGCCGGCATGGTCATGGTGCTAGCACTGGGTATCTTCCTGCCAATGTGGGGAATGCTAGACATCATCAAAGGCGGCTAATAGGTGGTTGAAAATCAAAGTCGAGCGACGCTAATCGTTTTTGGGGTAATTGCTACCATCATTGCTGTTGGCTTGGCGGTCAAATTACGTCCTGTTACTGAGCAGGCGCAAGTGACCGGAGCGAAGTTGGCGAGAGTTTGGATGCAAGATAGTGTTCAGCGTTATCGTCAAGCTTGGTTAGTACAAGGCGAGCCAAAACATATGCTGATGGATGGTTTTAACCTTACTATGACTGAGGGCGGGCTAGTGTCTCCCTTTACTCAACAAGGTGTTTTAGATTGTGGTTATTGGCTAGCAGTGCATTATCCACAACGTAAAATAATGACTAATAAGTTAATAGATATCAGTGGGGCCATCAAAACTGATCGTTATGTCTGTCAGTATACTTATGAAAATGGTCAGTCGATTGTAGTTATTTCAACAGCTAATCAACTGAAAATAGACGTCGAAATGTCGGCGGAGTGAATTTTTTGACACCTAATCACTATAATTGGTATTGAAAGTCGGTATAATGCAATCATTACCATAAGTAAGACGTTGTAATAGAGGGTAAACAATAATGTGTTTTTCTCATTGCAGCGTGAACTGAATAATGGCGAATCGTCATTCTGCTCAAGCGGTAGATACAGTATCCACTTCACGGTCAGTTTTAGTGAACGTTGCTGCCCCAAACCGTTTTGACAATATCCAAAATGGTCGCGTGACCTAAACGAAACTTTGCAGTTGTACTGCATGCTTACATAGAGAGAGTAAACAATGAAAAGACAAGGTGGTTTCACCCTTATCGAATTGGTAGTGGTAATTGTAATCCTAGGTATTCTAGCGGTAACTGCAGCACCACGTTTTTTGAACCTACAAGATGATGCTCGAGAGTCTGCAGTTCAGGGGCTGAAAGGCGCGATGGACGGTGCAGCAGGTATTGTATATGGTAAAGCAGCTATTGAGAACCAAGACGGAGCTACTGGAAAGCTTACAATTAATGGTGAGACTCTTGACCTGATTCATGGTTTTCCTCAAGCTACCTCTTCGGCACTTAATTTAGCTGTTGATGGTTTACAAGATTGGGCTCTATTGATTGATAACAATAATGGCACGACAGCAGGCTCTAGCATTACTTACGGTTTAAAAGGATACACTGACAAGTGTGTGAAATATACTTCAGCTTCAGGAAAGGATAGCCCTGCAAAAACTGAAATAACAGATACTTGCTCTAAATAAAATTTTAAAGGCCAGCTAGTCTGGCCTTTAACTCTATATTTTGATTGATCTCGGAATAGTTCATATGCGTAAATCATCAGGTCTTAGTGCAATAGAGTTTGTAGTTGTGCTGATTATCTTGGGTGCGATCGGTTATGTGGTATTACCAAGATTTATCAGCTTTGAACCAGAAACTTACGAAGCAAAGTGGGAGCAAACCAAGCAAACCGCTGAGCATGTTTCTGAAACATTGAGCAATAAAGAAACTTACGATCGAATTGAAGAAGAGATTGGTCGTTCAAAAGGGCAAAATAACTAGACATTGGTTATTTGTTCGTCTGTTCACACTTCGAATCGAAAAATTATAAACCTATCATTAATCTCATAATTTCATCGTATACTTATCTCGCTTGTTCTAAGCCTAAGGTTGGGTTATGAAAATTCGCAGCTCTGCATTAGGGTTCACGTTAATGGAGTTAATCCTCGTGATTGTTCTCCTCTCTATCCTTTCACTTTTTGCAGCCAGCCGTTTTATGGGCTCTGGCAGTTTCTCTGCATATGCATTACAAGAACGCGTGATTTCTGTAATTCGCCAAGTACAGGTGAATCGTATGCAGTCGAATGTTGCAAGTCCGGATAACAACTTTCGTTTGCTAGTTTCTAGCTCATGTGTTGGTTCGGTTGCTGCCTGTGCACTAACAGGTAGTGCACAAGACGCCCGTAGTGACGTGGTTATCGATAAGTCCGCAAAGTTTTCACTGACCAATGCTGTAACTAATCCAATCGAGTTTAATTTGTTGGGTAATCCAATAAACTCAGCGAGTGGTGGTGTTTCAATCCTGATTGAAGATAAGCATGGTCGAAGCCGTTGCCAAGTTGAAATTAATACTCAAGGTTATGTTTCTAAAGGTACATGCTCATGAAGAAATCTAGCGGCATGACTTTGATTGAAATGATCATTGCAATCGTTTTAATGGGCATTGCGATGGTGGCGTTTACTTCTTTTCTTGTCCCTCAAATTCGAGATTCAGCTATTCCTCATTATCAAACCCGCGCCGCCGCATTAGGCCAAGGTTTTATGTCTCAGATATTGGCGCGAGGCTTTGATGAAAACAGTGATTTTGATGGCGGCACCATTCGATGTGGTGAGAATGGAGTGAGCTGCACTGACGTAAATAAATTAGGTGCGGATAAAAGACTAGACGGTTCCTTGGAAACAACGCCTAGTGATTTCAATGATGTCGATGACTATATCGGGTGTTGGAGCACATCTACAACAGCTTCTCAGTGTGATGGTGCCTCTAGAGGGAATATCAGTGATGTACTTGGTGCGGACAGTACTGAGCAGTACAAAAACTTTAGATTAGAAGTTAGCGTTGCCTATGATGATCTGACGGATAAAGCTCCCGATGAAATAACCGAATACAAAAAAGTAACATTAAGGATTTTTGCGGGGAACACGCAGCCCCTTACTTTAACAGCTATTAAGGGGAACTACTGATGAAAGATCGTGGTTTCACCTTAATGGAAATGATAGTTACGATTGTGGTCGGCAGCTTCATCATGTTGGGGATAGCTGGGTATGTCCAGTTAGGAATGAAAGGTTACGTTGATACTATCGATCGCCAACGAATACAAACACAGGCTCAGTTTGTTTTAGAAAAGATGACGCGTGAAATCCGCCATGCTGTACCTAATAGTTTTCATGTTCCAAAAGGAACAACTAATTGTCTAGAGTTTGTGCCGATTGAATATTCTGGTTTTTACACGTTTAAGAATAATGACTTAGAGTTTTTGCTAGGTAATGACTCAACGCTTAATCCTATTCCTGTGAATCGCAGGATGGTGATAAATCCGAGCCGATATGAAGATTTACAATCAACTTCTTCGCAAAATATAGCCATTGGTGGTTTATCAAAAAACGGTAACGTTTTTGTCGTTAGTGGGGCGGCAAATACGATTGCGGGCAACTCTGTTTCGAGCCGTCTTTATATTTATAAAGAGAAGTCAGAGGTTCGCTACTGTTTCGATGCCAAGCAAGTTACGCGGAATGGTATTACGGTTGCAGATAGTGTCGATACGTCCGTAAGTGGTATGCGTTATCTAGAGCCTACTCTGCAACGAGGTGGTTTAGTTCATATAAATCTAGAGTTTGAGCAGGATGGTGAACGTAGTGTGTATCAACAAGATGTGCAGGTGCTCAATGTCCCATAGAAGAAACTCCAGCGGAAATGTACTAATCATCGTGTTATTCGTCATTATTGTAATGGGATATTTGGCTTCCTCTTTAATGAAAGTGACATGGTCGAATCAAAGCGGATTAACAAGAGAGTTTTTGGGAACAAAAGCTTGGTTTGTTGCTCAGTCTGCAAATGAGTGGGCACTGACCAAGATGTATCCGTTAAATGCCAGTACAACAGATATCGCGGCCGTATGCAGTGGGGAGGTCAGCGGTGCCGTTCCGCAAGTAGCTGTGGGAAGTGGGTGCAAGGTTAATGCGATGGCATGTACAAATATAGGTACTTTCAATGAGGGTACCCTTGATGCTGAATCTCTGTTTAGGGTGCAGGCCACGGCAACGTGTGGTTCTGGGGTTATACAGGTACAGCGTCAGCAAGAGGTTTGGGTAAAGGATTAGAATAATGAAAAAGACCATACTATTTTTAATTTCGCTATCACTGTCTGCCTTTTCATACGCGGATACCTGGCAAGCTACGGAGTCTTGTTCGGTTCAGCTAAAAGATTCGTTTGCGTTCGAAGCTGAATATCAAGCTAATCAACAGAATGGCGTGATCTATTTAAGAAAACAAGGTGGCGGAAATGGCCGTGGAAATGGCAATGTGATTTTGCATCCGCTTTGGTCGGCAGATGATCAGGTTTCGGGTATTTTTGGCGAATATGATTTAAATGACGGTCAGATTTATACCCTGCGCATTGAGTACCACAATGTAAGAAAGCACGGTAATACCTATTCTGCCGACTTGGATTATTTCCTTTATCACAATGGTGTACAGGTTAAGGCGGCCAGTGCAGAGAACCACTATTTCACCAACATGTCAGATCGGGCCGATGTTTTCTTTGATAACGGACGTGGGCTTTCTGGTTTAGATTGTAATCCTGGCCCGAGACCGACGCCTAACCAGACTCCCAGCTTTGCGGTGCCGGATAATGTGTGTCAGCTCTTCCCTGAACCTGTCCAAGGCTGGCAGCTGGAAGAAAGCAAACTGATTGTGACTAATTCAACTGTCAGGGCGTTGGGCTGGTCTGACGAATATCTGGCGGACAGCCGCAACTTCTACACCTACAAACAGAACTGGGACAGCGGCAGCGAGTGGCGCAACCTGCGCGTGGGCTTTGATAGCGGTGAGCAGGCCTCACAGTTGTACAAGGACAAAACCCCTTATATCTGTAATAACGAGTTTGGCTGTTTCCCGAAAGATGGTTTGGCGGGAGATGGCAGTTTGGCGGGTGGTGATGGCCTGACAGAGCGACGCAAAGCGGAAAAACCGAGTGCTCTGAACGCAACCTTTAACGCCACTAAACAACAGGCTATTCGTACGAATCCAAGTGCAAAAAAATACTATGGCAAGGTTTGTGGTAATGGTTCAGATGTTTGTAGTTACCAAGAATTCGGCGATCGCGTTGTCATCAGCTTGAAGCGCGACCTTAAACGACTAAAGATTATTGAAAGTGCAAACAGTCAAAAGGTTGAACTGAAGATCGTTGGTGAACGAAAAATAGAAGAGTTGGTTTACGAGTCTAAGTCCAATCTCTCACTATATTTGGCCGATAACACCAACCTGACAGTGAAAACTTTCAAAAATATAGGCGCCAAGCCGAAGCTGATTTTTGGTAGCAACGTTACCTGGAATGTGGTGGGTACGAATCAGACGCCCGGCTCGTATACCGGCAACAATGCTGATTTTAAACTCGAAGATGCCTATTTTGATTACCGTACCACACAAAGTGATTTGGTATTGCCGGTGATCTATGGGCCACAGGCGAGTGTGCATTTCAAAACCGCCGCGTCACAACAGTTTAAAGGCTTTATTCTTGCCAAGAGCCTGGTGCTGGATACCGGCGAACAAATTGACGGTGCGGTCACCAGCCGCTGGTTAGATATGCGAGGTTTGACCCAAGTTGCCAAACCGGACTATCCGCAGCCGTGCTGGACGCCGCCGCAGCCTAAGCAGTGTAAGCCATTACCACCCGAAAACTTCGATAACGGCAGCCTGGCCAACTGGTCAGTGATGGGTTTTGAAAGCAGTACCCAGCCGCAGACGAACAATGGGCGTTTCAGGCTGAATGAAAGTATACGTCGTCAGGCCACGGCGTCGGCCTACAATTATGTCTTTCCATCGGCACAAAACTATTTGCAGATTGAGTTTGATCATTACGCCTTTGGTGGTGATGGTGCTGATGGTATAGCTCTGGTGCTGTCGGATGCCAATGTGCTGCCGAAAACCGGTGCCTTTGGCGGCCCGCTGGGCTACGGGATGAAGCTGCAGAAAAACCACAGCGAAGAAGTGACTAAAGACATTGAAGGCTTTGCTGGAGGCTGGCTAGGAATCGGTCTTGATGAATACGGTAACTATTACCGTACTGGTGGAGAGGTTGTTGATAAATATTCACCACGAAAACAGAACTTGATAGGTGTTCGTGGTCCCGGCTCCACGGACTCAAATGGTCAGTGGCTTAAGGGCTATAAATACATTAAGGGCTATGAACCTAGTCGAAAAGATCTACCAGTTGAAGATATTGATGGTCCCCGCAGTGGCTTACATAAATACAGAATCGTGCTCAACTCACGTGAGGCAGGTAAATATTATCTCTCGGTCGAAAGAAAAATAGATACAGGAGAATGGAAAACACTAATCGAGAAGTTTGATGTACTTCAGCAGGGCAGCTTTAATACGGTGCCAGAGAATTTCCGCCTTTCTGTCACCGCATCAACCGGTTGGTCGACCAATACTCATGAGATTGATAACTTCCAGGTTTGTGCCGATGAGGCCATCCCGCTGACCGAAGGCATCCACCACTTTGAGTTTGATTATTCGGGCTCAGGCAGCACTTGTCAGGCCTCTCAAGTGGAGCTGCGAGCGTGCATGAATGCGGACTGTAGCAAGCGCTATCCGCGTGACGCATACAATAACGGGATGCTTAAGCCACTCAATGTGACGCTGACGCCTTCGGCGGGGCATGACATTGCTAACTGGGTCGGTGGTACACAGGTAACTGTTCAAAACCAGAAGGAATTAGCGCTAAAGGCTTCGGAATCTGGCACTATTACCATGGGCGTGGCCAGCAGCTCGGTACCGCAGTTTGGTTTTGAAGGTGCACGCTGTCGTATTAATGGCGGCGAGCTCTCGGCAGAGAACTGTGAGGTGACTTTCGTTAAGAATGTTTTAGCGGTCAACGTGGCCGATGTGGTGGCCAACCGCCAAAGCCAGGGTGAGGATCACTTGTCGTTCTGTTCTGCTCAGGCAGATGCGGACGGTGAGTCGCGCAACGTGAGAATGTCGATGGCGTATGAAGTTGCACCGGTTGATAAAACTCAGCCGGTGTCGATCTGGTACAAGAGAAAGGTCGGCAACAACACGATCGACTGGACAAGTGAGCCAACTTTACTTCAGACACAAAGTACAGTGTTGAATAATGTGTATTTTGACTCGCAGGGCAAGGCGTACTTTAAAATTAAGTATCCGGAAGCCGGCAAAGTGAAACTCAATGCGAGCGTCGATGGTGTGGGCGATTCTGCCGGCTTTGCCAGCTTTGTCAGCTTCCCTGAGTATCTGAAGCTAACGGCAACCAAAGCGGATAAAAAAGGTACCTGCACCAAGGCCGTTTCTGGCTGTAGCAACAGTTTTGTTGCCGCTGGTGAGTTGTTTGACCTGACCGTGACCGCCTATCAGGCGGCGGATGGAAATACAGAAAAGGTCGCAAAAAACTACCAGGAGCCGGCCATTACTATCGCCAACAGCGTGAAATACCCGGCTGAGGGGGCTTCAGCCACTCTGTTGAATACATCACTGCCGGAGGGGAGCAAATGGGCAAATGGTAAGGTGATGCTGCCGCAGTCGGTCTCGGAAGTCGGCGCATTTGCATTTAGCGTAGCTGCACCAGTTGCGAGTGATGAAAACGGCAAACCGCTGGCTACCTCAAGCTATTTAGGTAGTAGCGCGTTCAAAATTAAGGATGCAGTAGCGACAATAGGCCGCTTCTATCCGGCTTACTTTAACGTTACGGAAACCAACTGGGACTATCCGGATAACCAGGGCGAGTCGGCCTACATGGGGCAGGCATTCGATTCGGTAAGCTTTGCTGTGACCGCCTATAACGCCAGTGGCGGCGCGACACAAAACTACGGTTTGTTTGCCAGTGGATTAAAAGCCGATTTCTATCTGTCCGGTGAACATTCGGATCGCTTGAATATCGCGAATGCGGATCTCGGCGATAAAAACTGGAGCGGCGCGGTGTGGCGTAAGCAGTGGGATAATTCGGTTCAATGGAGCAAACCAATTTTGCCCGATGGGCCGTTTAACTCGAAAGTGGTGGTGGACAAATCTACCAGTACCTCGATTGGCCTGTCATTGAGCAACTCAGGTGGTAAAACCAGTAGCTATGTTGACCCGACATTATTCAGGTTTAAAAGTAGCGTTAATGGCAATGAACGATTGACTACCAACGTGGCTCAAGCATTGCTGGCACAACCGGATGTGCGCTTTGGTCGCATCGCTCTTGATGATGTTGGTGGTAACCAAGGCTCGACATTACATGTGCCACTTCGAGTTGAATACTGGAATGGTAGCCGCTTTATTGTTAACCCGAACGATAGCCAAACAGAAGTAACAGGTGTTAAAGCTGCGCAACAGCATATTTGGCCGACAGATCAGAGTGCAAAAGATGTAATTCTAGGCGACGGTGGTACCGTTTCCTCAGGTTCTTCTCGCTCTGTTACTGCAACTCAAGCTGAACCATACCGTCAGCAAACGCGCGTTTGGTTAGATCTTGATGATTCAAAAAATGGCTTACCTTGGCTCAAGTACAACTGGGATAATAAGAGCCCTGGTGAAGAAAACCCATCCTCTGTCGTCACCTTCGGTATTCATCGTGGTAACGATCGCGTGATTTACCGTGGTGAGCCAGGGTTAACCGGACAGTAACAACTTAGGTTTTTGCCCTTAAGTTAGGAAACTGCAAGAAATTGAGGCTTTCTGCTCATGTTTGTGTACCAATACCTTGCTGTGACAGCGAGGCATTGGTACATTTAGAGCAATTTTTGTCTTCTATATTTTTGCAGGATGAGCGAAGAGTATGTTTAAGAAACTTCGTGGCATGTTTTCTAACGATCTATCTATCGATTTAGGTACAGCCAACACTCTAATTTACGTAAAAGGGCAAGGTATTGTCCTTGATGAACCTTCTGTAGTTGCTATTCGTCAAGATCGTGTAGGTTCTGCAAAAAGCGTTGCTGCAGTCGGTCACGCAGCAAAACAGATGCTTGGTCGTACACCTGGCAACATTTCCGCTATCCGCCCAATGAAAGACGGCGTAATCGCTGATTTCTACGTAACCGAAAAAATGCTTCAGCACTTTATCAAACAAGTGCATGACAACAGCATCCTAAAGCCAAGCCCACGTGTTCTTGTTTGTGTTCCTTGCGGTTCTACCCAAGTTGAGCGCCGCGCAATTCGTGAATCAGCACTCGGTGCTGGCGCGCGTGAAGTTTACCTAATCGACGAGCCAATGGCGGCGGCAATTGGTGCTGGTCTGCGCGTGTCTGAGCCGACAGGTTCAATGGTGGTTGATATCGGTGGTGGTACAACTGAAGTTGCCGTTATCTCTCTAAACGGTGTGGTTTACTCATCGTCTGTACGTATCGGTGGTGACCGCTTTGATGAAGCCGTGATCAACTACGTACGTCGTAACTACGGCAGCTTGATTGGTGAAGCCACGGCTGAAAAGATCAAACATGAAATCGGTTCTGCTTACCCTGGCGATGAAGTTCAAGAGATTGAAGTTCGCGGTCGCAACCTTGCAGAGGGTGTGCCACGCAGCTTTAGCCTGAACTCAAACGAGATCCTAGAAGCGCTTCAAGAGCCGCTATCTGGCATCGTCTCAGCAGTCATGGTTGCACTAGAGCAGTGTCCACCAGAGCTTGCTTCAGACATTTCTGAAAACGGCATGGTTCTGACTGGTGGTGGCGCGCTACTGAAAGATCTCGATCGACTATTAATGGAAGAAACCGGTATCCCTGTGGTTATCGCGGAAGACCCACTAACGTGTGTTGCGCGTGGTGGCGGTAAAGCACTAGAAATGATCGACATGCACGGTGGCGATCTGTTCTCTGAAGAATAAAGGTTTAGGTGAAGCTCATGTCGGGCTTCACCTTCATTTCTGCTCTCTCTGTAATTCAAACATGCTCCATACCTAAAAGTATTTATTTAAGTATTTTTAGGTTGCCAAGTAAGGCTCAATAATCATGGAAGCAATCAGGTCAAAAACAAGATGAAACCGATTTTTGGCAGAGGTCCGTCTCTGCAATTACGTCTGTTTTTTGCTGTCATCGTGTCGGCGAGCTTAATGCTGGCTGATAGTCGTCTAGATACGTTTTCCAACGTCCGATACTTATTGAACAGTATGGTTGCGCCCATTCAATACGCAGCCAATTTGCCTCGCAGCATGTTCGATGGCGTATTTGAACGTTTTAATACTCGTCAGGCATTAGTTGAAGGCAATCGCAACTTAAAGCGAGAAGTGCTACGCCTGAAAAGCGAGCTGATCTTGCTCGATCAATATAAAGAAGAAAACCAACGTCTACGCAAATTGTTAGGCTCTTCATTTGTCCGGGATGAAAAGAAAGTCGTAACTGAAGTGATGGCGGTTGATACCTCACCTTATCGTCATCAAGTGGTGATTGATAAAGGACAAATAGACGGTGTGTACGTCGGACAGCCAGTGATCAACGAAAAAGGCATTGTTGGTCAGGTCACGTTTGTCGCAGCGCACAACGCACGTGTTCTGTTGCTAACGGATGCGAAAAATGCGATTCCTGTCCAGGTGATCCGTAACGATATTCGAGTGATCGCGTCGGGCAATGGTGAAATGGATGAAATCCAACTGGAGCACATTCCAACCAGTACTGATATTCAGGTTGGCGATCTATTGGTGACATCCGGCCTAGGTGGGATTTACCCAGAAGGGTACCCAGTCGCGACGGTTAGCAATGTGGATCACGATACGCGCCAAGAGTTTGCGTCAATCAAGGCTGAGCCAGTTGTAGAGTTTGATCGTTTACGTTACCTACTGCTGATTTGGCCGAATGAAGATCGTCAACACAAAGTGCTGCGATCCAATGTGGATGAAGGGCTAGAGCAAGAAGAACAAGAGGTAACTGATGGCCAATAATGTAGTGAGCAGCCGAATGGTGATTGGTGTCAGTTTCTTCGTTGCGCTGGTATTGCAAACCATTCCGTGGCCAGGTGTGTTGGATGTTTTACGTCCATCATGGTTGTTCCTTGTCACGTGTTATTGGGTGTTGGCACTGCCGCACCGAGTGAACGTTGGAACCGCGCTAGTGCTGGGCTTATTATGGGATATCTTGATCGGCTCAACGCTTGGAATTCGCGGCATGATGATGTCGATTGTCATCTATCTGGTGGCGTTGAATTTCCTATTGATTCGTAACATGGCATTGTGGCAACAGTCGATTTTAATTGCCTTTTTTACTGCGTTATTGGAAGTTTTGATATTCTGTGGGGAATATTTGAACCAGGACGTAGTATTTAATCCATTATCTCTGTGGACGGCAGCAATAAACTGTATACTTTGGCCATGGATGTTTTTATTAATGCGACGAGTTCGTCGTGCATGGCACGTAAGGTAAAGCGGTGAAGAAAAGCTTATCTCTCGTTCTTGCTTCGGGTTCTCCGAGAAGAAAAGAGCTGCTTGCTCAACTAGGTTATGACTTTGAGATCGTATTGCCTGATATTGAGGAAGCCAAACAGGCTCATGAGCAAGCACGAGATTACGTGCTGCGTCTTTCTTTGGAAAAAGCTCAGGCAGGCTTAGCATTAGCTAAGCCTGATTCCGTTGTATTGGGCTCTGACACGGTCGTAGTATGCGATGACCGTGTGCTAGAAAAACCAAAAAGTTTTGAAGATTCAAAGCGTATGCTTACTGACTTATCCGGTCGTCGTCATCAAGTGATGACTGCGGTGAGCGTCGTATCATCGGAACAACAACATTCAGTGGTCGTCACCACTGACGTGTGGTTCAAGCAACTGACTCACGAAGAAATCGAACAATATTGGCAGTCAGGAGAGCCATGCGATAAAGCTGGAAGTTATGGTATTCAGGGACTCGGAGGGCGATTTGTCACCCGAATCGAAGGCAGTTATCACGCTGTAGTAGGCTTACCTTTGTTCGAAACCGATCAGCTAATTCAAGAATTTTTATAATTGTTTTGAGGTGTGCACATGAGTGCAGAATTGCTGCTTAACGTGACCCCGAGTGAAACTCGTGTGGCCATGATTGAAGGTGGAGTACTACAAGAAATACATATCGAGCGCGAATCGCGTCGCGGCATTGTGGGCAATATATACAAAGGCAAAGTCAGCCGAGTACTGCCAGGTATGCAAGCGGCTTTCGTCGATATCGGTTTAGATAAAGCGGCGTTTTTACATGCGTCAGATATTGTCCCGCATACCGAATGTGTGGCAGAGAACGAAAAACAGCAGTTTCAAGTCCGTGATATCTCTGAGCTGGTACGTCAGGGACAAGACATTGTTGTACAAGTGGTCAAAGATCCGCTCGGCACGAAAGGCGCGCGTTTAACGACTGACATCACATTACCTTCACGTTATCTTGTCTTTATGCCGGGTGCCAGCCATGTTGGTGTCTCGCAGCGTATTGAGAGTGAGAAAGAGCGCGAGCGTCTGAAAAAAGTGGTGAACCATTACTGTGATGAGCACGGTGGTTTTATCATTCGTACCGCAGCGGAAGGCGCAGATGAAAAAGAGCTTTCTCAAGACGCGGCATTTCTTAAGCGCTTGTGGCTAAAAGTCATGGAGCGTCGTTCAAAATACAAAACGCGTTCAACGCTTTACGGTGAGCTTGGTTTGGCCCAGCGCATTCTGCGTGATTTTGTCGGCACAGAGCTCGATAAAATCATGGTCGACTCCCGCCTCGAATATGAAAACCTGAAAGAATTCACTTCTGAGTATGTACCTGAGTTAACAGACAAGCTTGAGCTTTACGAAGGTGACAAGCCAATCTTTGACATGTACGACACCGAGAATGAAATTCAGCGTTCTTTAGAGCGCAAGGTTGAGCTAAAGTCGGGTGGCTACTTGATCATCGATCAAACTGAAGCCATGACAACTATCGACATCAACACTGGTGCATTTGTTGGTCGTCGTAATCTTGAAGAGACCATCTTTAATACCAACATTGAGGCAACGCAAGCTATTGCTCGTCAGCTGCGTTTGCGCAATCTCGGCGGCATCATCATTATCGACTTTATCGATATGGCGTCTGAAGAGCACCGTCAGCGAGTGCTTACCTCATTGGAAACCGCACTGGCTAAAGACCGAGTAAAAACCAACATCAACGGCTTTACTCAGCTCGGCTTAGTCGAGATGACGCGTAAGCGCACACGAGAAAGTATTGAACATATCTTGTGTTCTGGCTGTCCTACTTGTGAAGGCCGTGGTAGCGTGAAAACGGTTGAAACCGTGTGCTTTGAGATATTACGCGAGATTACTCGTGTAAACCGTGCTTACGACGCCGATAATTTTGTTGTGTACGCATCGCCGTTTGTTGCTGAAGCGCTGTTGGGGGATGAGTCTCATGCATTGGCTGAGCTCGAAGTATTTATTGGCAAGCAAGTGCGAGTTCAGGCTGAGCCCCTGTACATTCAGGAACAGTTTGACGTCGTAATGATGTAATTTGGAACATTTGTGAATTCTGGTGTTAACCGTTTTGGGCGTTTTTGTGCGTGGAGTTTAGTTACTGTATTGGTGTTATTGGCCATATTAGTAACCACACTGCGCGTCACATTGCCACAACTTAACCACTTCCAAGATGAGATCAAAACCTGGGTCAAGCAGGACACAGGTTTTGACTTTTCTATCGCCAACGTCGCAGGGACGTGGCGCAATAATCACCCCTCCATCGCGCTACTCGGTTTAGAAGCGAACCTGCCGAATATTCAGGATGCACGCTTTGCCGTTGAAGAAATCCAAATTGAATTCGATCTCATTCAATCTCTTTTGCAACTCAAACCGGTGGTCGCAGACCTCACCATCCATAACCTCGCTCTGGATATTCACACCGTAGACATTCTGCCGACCTCTAGTCGTCAAGAGCAGGAACCGAGTGTGGACAAGAGCGAAGTGAAGCTCATCGACCAACTCGACTCACTTCTTTTACGTCAGTTTGAAGACTTCACCATTACCGACTCACGGATTTGGTATAAATCGGTATCTGGTGAGACTCGCCGTTTAGATATCGAGCAGCTCCGTTGGAGCAACCAAGGCAAGCACCACTTAGCAGAAGGCACCGTGAACATTGCCGATGTTCGTCTGAATTCATTGTTAGTGAGCGCTAACTTTAAAGACCATGGTTCGCTGCGTGATGTGTCTGGTGAGTTTTACGTGAGTGCCCAAGATGTCTCAGTGACGCCTTGGTTAACCACTTACATGCAAGAAGAGTCGGGTGCTGAGTCGGGTAAGGTCAGCTTAAACACTTGGCTGACGCTGAAACACAGCCAACCGAATGATGCGTATGTTGAACTATTACCTTCTGAGCTGGTGTGGAATGAAAACGGTCGTCATGAGCTGTTTATCGAGTCAGGTATTTTCAATCTTCGACCAGATAAACAAGGTTGGAAAGTAAATGGTCACTCACTGCGGATCCGAACCGACAACACCCCTTGGCCGGAATTAGACGCAGCGTTTGATTGGCAACCGAATGGTTGGACGCTCAACCTTTCTCAACTCGATATCGAAGCACTTATTCCGCTCATCAAATTGGCTCCAGAGTCAGAATCGACCAGTGACCTTATCAACAAATTGGCACCGAAAGGCCGAGTTGAAGATGTTCGCTTGTCCATGAACGGTGGTTTAGACACGTTACGCTACTCCGCGGAACTGGATGAACTTGCGATGACGCAATGGGAACTGCTACCAGGATTCCATCATGTACAGGGCAGTGTATCTGGTGATTTAGATCAAGCCAAAGCGAAAGTAACCGTCATTGATGATGTCTTTCCGTACGGTGATGTATTTCAAGCTCCGCTGAATATCAAACAAGGTGAAGTCGATATTATCTGGCAGCAAGATGAGAGCGGCTGGCGCTTGTGGTCTGATAAAGTGACGGCAGCGACACCGGATCTTCAAGTACTAGGAGCATTCCGTCTTGATTTTCCAAAAGAACAAAGCCCATTTTTATCGTTTTATGCTGAAGCAGATCTCTATAACGCAGGTGAAACATGGCGTTACCTGCCGACTCTGGCACTCGGACAAGACTTAACGGATTACCTATCGACTGCGATTCAAGGTGGTAAAGTGAATACGGCTAAGCTGCTGTGGTATGGCGAGTTAGGGGATTTTCCTTACAAAGATCATAATGGCATGTTTCAGGCGTGGGTCGGTTTAAAAGACGCGAAATTTAGCTTTGATACGGCGTGGCCAACCATCACTGATCTGCAGCTGGACTTGCTGTTTGAAAATGATGCCATGTATTTGGATTCAAAGTCCGCTACGCTAAATGGTGTTCATGCCAAGCGTATTACTGGGCGAATCCCTGAGTTGGCGGAAGGTGGACACATTGAGATTGAAGCCAAAGCGAGCGCGCCGGGCAATGAAGTTCGTGACTACATGATGGCGACGCCATTGGTGGACTCGGTCGGGGCAGCGTTGACGGCGCTGCAAGTGAGTGGTCCGGTTTACTCTGAGTTCCAGCTCAACATTCCGTTTGATTTTGAAAAAGAGTCCCGTGCTTGGGGTTATGCCGATTTAACTGAAAACCGTGTCGATATTGAAGCGCCGCCAATGACGCTGGAGAAAGCCACAGGGCGTATCCACTTCGATAATGATGTGGTCACCACATCGGGTTTGTCTGCAGAGTTGCTTACCCAGCCTATCTCCCTCGATTTTCGTGGTGAGAGTGCGGAACAGGGCTACAATGTGACGATTAATACATTAGGGGATTGGGACGTTGAGCCTCTCAAACCTTATGTTGGTGAGCGTTGGTTAAAGCTTGTTTCTGGGCATGCGCCGTGGCAAATGGACATTGACTTACAACTTAATGATGTAGGCTTCACCTATCAACTTGATGTGTTGGCGCAGCTAAATCGTTTAGCGAGTCAATATCCCTATCCGCTAGCGAAACAAGTTGGCGAGTCCGGGCAAGCAAAACTACAGGCATCCGGCAACCAAGAAAGCATTTCAGCAAGACTACAGATACCAAATGCTAAGTATCAAACCGAGATAGATATAACTGGCGATGTACCTGTTCTGACGGCGACTCATTTAATGGTCGGCAAAGGTGGTTTCAGGATCAGCCCTATTGTCGGACACGATGCATCAGTGCGTGTCGGTGAGCTTAATTTAGACCAGTGGGCAGAGCTGCTTCAGGGCTCGGAAGGTAAGCAATCCTCATCTGTTCTGGCAAGCATGAAGACGCCGAGTATTCCATTGCCTACACGGATTGATGTTGAAACGCCAAACTTGCAGCTTGGTGGGATTGAGTTTCATGATGTGGACTTCTCCGCAAGCAAGAAGAATTTGAGCTGGCAACTCGATGTGGACAGTCAAGAGGTTAAAGGTAAGGCTAACTACTTGAAACCGTATGACTTATCGGTCTCTTTGGAGCACTTGCACCTGTATATTCCAGGGTTTGAAGAGATGACCAAAGAGCGTAGCTCGCTCTTTGCCAGTGAAGACCAAAACGCGCCTTTGATTACCAATTTTGACCGTCAGTTTCACGCTGAGATGCCAAACTTAACTTTGAACATCGATGATTTTTGGTTGCAAGGTTACAAAGTGGGGAAGGTGAATGTTGATTTGCAGCGTCGCGAGAACCGTTTGGAGTGGAAAAATATCACCTTTAGCAGCGGCAAAAACCGTATTGATATGAGCGGTTGGTGGGACCTGACAAAAGAGAGCAGCCATTCCAACTTAACCATGAAAATGAAAGGTGATAACAACACTGACCTTATGGAGCGCTTTGGTATCACATCAGGTATTCAGCAGGCACCATTTGAGATCAACGCCAATATGGAATGGGACGGCGCGCCTTGGTCGATGAAGACACAAACCTTGCAAGGGAATGTCTCAACGGAATTTGGTAAAGGCGTGATCAGTGAAGTCAGTGGTGCGGCACGTTTGTTAGGCCTGTTCAGTTTGGATTCTATCATCCGTAAGATGCAGCTCGACTTTACCGACGTATTCGACAAAGGCATGGCGTTTAACTCGATCACAGGCACGGGCAAAATCCAAGATGGCGTATTTATCACCAACGATATCGTGATGGATGCGTTAGCAGGGGAAATGCAGATCCGCGGCATCGCCAATATGAACAGCAGAATGGTCGATGCGGAAGTGAAGTTCACCCCAGACATCACATCAGGCCTACCAATGCTGACCGCGTTTGCAGTAGCGCCACAAACCGCGTTGTATGTTTTAGCCATCTCAACAGTGATTTCTCCGGTGGTTGAGGTCTTCACTCAAGTCAATTATGAAGTGAAAGGCCCACTAGATTCACCAACGGTAAAAGAAATTTCTCGAAGTAAAGGTGAATACAAACTGCCAGAAAAGCTGCGTGAACAGGCCAAATAACTCACCGACTAAAATGGAATAGGGAGGAAACACATGGAACGTGTTGGCATTATTCAAATGACATCGGGTCCTGATATCACTGCGAATCTGGACTTTATTGAAAAACAGTGTGCTTTGGCGAGTAAGCAAGGTGCCAAGCTTGTCCTTACCCCTGAAAATACGGTGCTGTTTGCCAACCGCGAAGCGTACCATCAACATGCAGAGCCACTTGGGAGTGGCATGATTCAACAGCGGCTCTCTGAAATCGCAAGAAAGAACCAGTTAACACTGATTGTCGGAAGCATGCCCATTCAAACCGCAAAAGGTGTCACGACCACAACGCTTGTATTGCCGCCGCACGGTAAATGCATTGCTCACTATGACAAACTGCATATGTTTGATGTCGACGTAGCCGATGGTTATGGTAGTTATCGTGAGTCGGATACGTTTATGGCGGGTAATCAAATAGTCGTGGCGGAAACCGATATCGGCAGCGTTGGATTGAGCATTTGTTACGATCTTCGTTTTCCTGAGCTTTATAAAGTATTACGCCAAGAAGGCGCGGATATCATTGTGGTGCCAGCTGCGTTTACCGCTGTGACGGGGCAAGCTCACTGGGAAGTATTATTGCGAGCTAGAGCGATTGAGACACAATGTTGGATTTTGGCGAGCGGACAAACTGGAACGCATCCATGTGGACGAAAAACATGGGGACACTCAATGGTCGTTGACCCTTGGGGACGTATTCATAAACAGCTTCAGGATGAAGTAGGCTTATTGGTGACAGAGATAGATTTGTCACAGAGCCAACAAGTAAGGCAGAATATGCCGCTGACTCAACACAGTCGCTTTCAAAATGAATTGAGACGGAAATAAAAGAGCTAACTATGAGCACAAACCAAATAGAACAGGCACTCCTTGCCCCAAATGGTCTGACAGAACAAGACATTGCTGACACGCTTGCCAGCATTGCGACGCGCCAGATCGATTATGCGGACATTTACTTTCAGTCCAGCTGGCATGAGTCTCTGGTTCTAGAAGACAGCATCATCAAAGATGGCTCTTTTAACATTGATTGTGGTGTTGGTGTCCGCGCCGTAACTGGCGAAAAAACAGGCTTTGCCTACTCTGATCAAATCCAGCCTGAAGGCCTGAAGCAGAGTGCAATGGCGGCGCGCGGTATTGCTCAGCAAGGGCAAAATGGCAAAGTTCATGCGTTTAAACGTACGGAGAACCAAGCGTACTACGCGGCTGTGAATCCACTAGCTGGGTGGGAAAAGCAGCAAAAAACAGAATTGCTCAAATCTCTAGATGCTTACATCCGCACTAAAGAACCATTGATTAAAGAAGTCTCGATCAGCATCAGCGGTGTGCATGAGCAGATGCTTGTTGCGGCAACAGACGGTACTTATGCAGGCGATATTCGTCCTTTGGTACGTTTGTCTATTAGCGTGCTCGCTCAAAAAGGTGAACGACGTGAACGAGGTAGCGCTGGTGGCGGTGGCCGTTTTGGTTACGATTTCTTTTTAACGGAAAGCAATGGTGTGAAACAAGCTTTCCATTATGCAGACGAAGCGATTCGCATGGCGTTGGTTAACCTTGAAGCAGAAGCCGCGCCAGCAGGCATGATGCCAGTGGTATTGGGCTCAGGTTGGCCAGGCGTATTGCTACATGAGGCGGTAGGTCATGGCTTAGAAGGTGACTTTAACCGTAAGGAATCTTCGGTTTTCTCTGGCAAAATGGGTCAACAAGTGACGTCTTCACTGTGTACCATTGTTGATGACGGTACATTAAAAGACCTTCGTGGTTCACTGAATGTGGATGATGAAGGGGTGAATGGCCAGTACAACACGCTTATCGAAAATGGTGTGCTGAAAGGTTACATGCAAGACAAGCTAAACGCGCGGTTAATGGGTGTGAACCCAACAGGTAACGGTCGTCGTGAGTCGTATGCACATTTGCCGATGCCGCGTATGACCAACACCTACATGCTTCCAGGTGAACATACGCCAGAAGAAATCATCTCGACGGTAGAAAAAGGGTTGTATGCGCCAAACTTTGGTGGCGGTCAGGTGGACATTACTTCGGGTAAGTTTGTGTTCTCCGCATCGGAAGCGTACTTGATTGAAAATGGCAAAATTACGCGCCCTGTTAAAGGTGCGACGTTGATTGGCTCTGGTATTGAAGCTATGCAGCAAGTATCAATGGTCGGCAACGACCTAAGTATCGACAAGGGCGTTGGCGTATGTGGTAAAGCAGGTCAAAGTGTGCCAGTTGGTGTTGGTCAGCCGACCTTGAAATTAGACTCACTGACGGTGGGTGGTACTGAGTAACTCATTCGAATCGTTATAAAAAGAGCGCTTATTAGAGCGCTCTTTTGTTTTTGTGAGTCGATGTCGACTACAGGTTCTCTTCGGCAAACTCTGCCAAGCGGCTACGAACCACGCCGTTAAGGTGAATATTCGCGCTGCCTTCAAAGTTCTTGAAGCGTTCAACCATGTAGGTCAAACCAGAGGTCACAGGGGTGAGGTAATGGGAGTCAATCTGCGCCAAGTTACCGGAGCAGACGATTTTGGTTCCTTCACCGCAGCGGGTGATGATGGTTTTGATTTGTGAAGCGGTGAGGTTTTGACACTCATCAAGCAGCACAAACGCATTTTGAATAGAACGGCCACGCATGAAGTTGATCGATTTAAACTGAATATTGGCTTTATCGCAGATGTACTTCAATGAGCCTTCAGTGCAGTGATCGTGTTTATGTAGCGCTTCCAAGGTATCGGTCACCGCCGCTAACCACGGCATCATTTTCTCCTCTTCTGAGCCGGGTAAGAAGCCGATGGATTCACCGATGTCTGGCGTGTTACGCGTCACGATAATTTTATCGAACATGCCTTTTTCAATGGTTTGCTCCAGTGCTGCTGCCATGGCTAATAGCGTTTTACCACTACCAGCGGCACCGGTTAAAATCACCAGGTCAATATCCGGGTCAAGTAAGGCATCCAACGCCATTCCTTGGTAGATGTTTTTTGGTGTGATGTCCCAAGCCTTACGGTGCATCATGCGTTCTCGGCTCAGGTCGAGTAGCGTTAATTTGTCTTCATTGATGGTTTCCACGCGGCCAGCAAAGTCGCTGTCTTCATCAATCACATATTGGTTAATAAAGGTTGGTTCAAAAGGTTCACGACTGAGCTTGTGATAGGTTTTTCCGCCCAGCGCATAACTTTCCACTTCCTCAATATCACTCCAGAAGTCCCCCTCACGCAGTTGAAAGCCTTTGGTGAGGTATTGAATGTCGTCAATCAGTTGATCGGTTCGATAGTCTTCAACAAAGCGTACGCCAGCGCCTTTGGCGCGCAAACGCATGTTAATGTCTTTCGTGATCAGTACCACTTCACGTGGTGCTCGTTTGTTTTGCAGATAAAGCACCGCATTGAGTATGCGGTTGTCACCGGCTTTGTCGGCGAAGGCTTTGACGGTTTCCTGCAGTTCGAAATCCGCCAAAATGGAAATGGTGCCTTGGTCGGGGCTGTCTTTAGAAACAGGAATACCTTCAGAAATTTCATCGGGTGCTGCTTCTTTAAACAAATCTTCCAAAGCGCGAATAGCCACGCGAGCGTCTCTTGCGACATCGCGTTTGCTGTCTTTGATTCGGTCGAGTTCTTCCAACACGGTCATGGGGATAACGACATCGTGTTCTTGGAAAGAGAAGATGGCAAAGGGTTCATGAAGAAGAATGTTGGTATCAAGTACAAACAGTTTCCGATCGGTATCGCCCATAGCGTCTCCTTGCCGTAATACGGCTCTGCATGCGAGTGGTTAGGTCGTTCTCAAATAGGTGTGAAGCGGCCTAACTCTGATTGCTTGCAATAGAGGTTGTCGGGCTGATGTCGGTTAGTGTGCAACCGAGTAGCAAGACAACTTACTGCAAACCCGTGTTGATCCTAATCGTGTACTAACGCGCTTAAATCATATGCAATGGTTTTAAACGCCCCTCACTAGAAGTATACGTAATATTTACGTTCTACAACTTAATAATTGGCATGAGTATTTTACAATTTGATTGCATTTATAGTTTGGGAAAAAAAGTTTCCGCTTGATGCGGTTTCGGCGTGACCTAAATCACAGCTTCAAGTAAGATTAGCGACCTTTTTCTGCGTATAGGCTACGTCCGATTTATCATGTTGAGCTGGCTTAAAAATACTCAGTTCATACTGGAATGACGAATGCTATCGGCATAGCAGAAGCCAGAATCAGATCTAAACTATTATCCATGCTTACGGGCATGAGTAGACCAACAAGAAACACGAATCAAGAACTAATAACGAGGTAGTCAATTCATGACATTTGCTTTGGGGCAGCGCTGGATTAGCGATACGGAAAGCGATTTAGGTTTAGGTACCGTTGTAGCAATGGATGCTCGTACTGTGACATTGATGTTTGCAGCGTCAGAGGAAAACCGAGTTTACGCACGTAACGATGCACCTGTTACCCGAGTCACTTTTAACGTTGGTGATGTCATCGACTGCCAAGAAGGTTGGTCTCTAAAAGTTGAAGAAGTACTGGAAGATGAAGGCCTATACACCTATTTCGGTACTCGTGAAGACACGCAAGAAACCGCCGTTGTTCTGCGTGAGATTTTTCTGAGCAACCAAATTCGTTTTAACAAACCTCAAGATAAGTTGTACGCCGGTCAAATCGACCGTATGGACAACTTTGTTCTGCGTTACCGTGCGTTAACCAACCAGTTTGAGCAGCATAAGAGCCCAATGCGTGGCCTATGTGGTATGCGTGCAGGTTTGATCCCTCATCAGCTTTACATCGCGCACGAAGTTGGCCGTCGTCACGCGCCACGCGTCTTGTTGGCGGATGAGGTAGGTTTGGGTAAAACCATCGAAGCGGGCATGATCATCCATCAGCAAGTTCTGTCTGGTCGTGCCGAACGCATTTTGATTGTGGTGCCTGAAACACTGCAGCATCAATGGCTGGTTGAGATGATGCGTCGTTTCAACCTGCATTTCTCTATCTTTGACGAAGAGCGTTGTATCGAAGCATTTGCGGATGCAGAAAACCCATTTGATACCCAGCAATACGTGCTGTGTTCTTTGGACTTCCTACGCAAGAGCCGCAAGCGTTTTGAACAAGCACTGGAAGGTGAATGGGACCTACTGGTTGTCGATGAAGCGCATCACCTTGAGTGGAGCCAAGATAAACCGAGCCGTGAATACCAAGTGGTGGAAGGCTTGGCTGAACGCACTCCGGGCGTATTGCTATTGACGGCAACGCCAGAACAGCTTGGTCGTGAAAGCCACTTTGCTCGTCTGCGTTTGCTGGATCCTGACCGTTTCTACGATTACGAAGCGTTCGTCGAGGAAGAAGAGCAATACGCGCCTGTAGCAGATGCGATTACTTCACTCTTCTCTGGTGAAAAACTGCCTGATGAAGCGAAAAACCAGATTACTGAATTGTTGTCTGAACAAGACGTAGAACCACTTTTCCGCATTATCGAAAGTGAAGCGGACGAAGAAGCGAAAGCGTCAGCGCGCCAAGAGTTGATCGACAACTTGATGGATCGTCATGGTACGGGACGTGTTCTGTTCCGTAATACACGTGCTGCTATCAAAGGCTTCCCTGCACGTAACGTGCACCTGATGCCAATGGATATTCCACCGCAATACACCACGTCAATGCGTGTTGCTGGGATGATCGGCGGTAAGATGAGTTCGGAAGCACGTGCAATGAAGAACCTTTACCCAGAAGAGATCTTCCAAGAATTTGAAGGCGATGATGCAAGCTGGTGGCAGTTTGACTCGCGCGTGAATTGGTTACTTGAAAAGGTAAAAGAGAAGCGCAGCGAGAAAATTCTGGTGATTGCCTCTCGTGCAAGTACGGCTCTGCAATTGGAGCAAGCGCTGCGTGAGCGTGAAGGCATTCGTGCGACCGTCTTCCATGAAGGTATGTCGATCCTTGAGCGTGACAAAGCAGCCGCTTACTTTGCGCAAGAAGAAGGTGGTGCACAGGTTCTTATCTGTAGTGAAATCGGCTCTGAAGGCCGCAACTTCCAGTTTGCCAACCAATTAGTCATGTTTGACTTGCCGTTCAACCCTGACTTGCTTGAGCAACGTATCGGTCGTTTGGACCGTATCGGCCAGAACCGCGACATCGACATTCATATTCCTTACCTGAAAGGTACCTCGCAAGCCATTCTTGCTCGCTGGTTTGATGAAGGTTTAAACGCTTTTGCAGAAACTTGCCCAACAGGCCGTGCCGTTTACGATAAGTACTCTGATGATCTGATTGAAATCCTTGCTTCTGGTGATACCAGCACGCTGGATGAGATCATTGAAGCGTCAGCAAAAATGAATAAAGAGCTGAAATCCCAATTGGAGCAAGGCCGTGATCGCTTGTTAGAAATGCATTCAAATGGCGGAGAAAAAGCTCAGCAAATCGTTGAGAAAATTGAATCAACCGACGGCGATACCAATTTGGTCACCTTCGCACTTTCTCTTTTCGATACGATTGGTTTGAACCAAGACGATAAAGGTGAAAACGCACTGATTGTGACCCCATCTGAGCACATGATGGTGCCAAGCTACCCAGGTCTGCCATACGAAGGAGCGACGATCACGTTTGATCGTGATACGGCTTTATCTCGTGAAGATATGCACTTTATCAGTTGGGAGCACCCAATGATCCAGGGTGGTATCGATCTTCTTATGAGTGAAGGGGTGGGGACGTCTGCGGTATCTCTACTGAAAAATAAAGCATTACCAGTCGGGACCATTCTTCTTGAGCTGATTTATGCGGTAGATGCGCAAGCGCCAAAACGCAGTGGTATCGCGCGCTTCTTACCGAAAACGCCAATCCGTTTGATGATGGACTCGCGTGGCAATGACTTGTCTGCTCAAGTGGAATTTGAAAGCTTTAACCGCCAGCTCAGCCCTGTAAACCGTCACTTAGGCAGCAAGTTGGTCACGTCGGTACAGAAAGACGTACACCGCTTGATCGAAGCGGGGGACAATCTTATCGAAGCGAAGGTTGAGGAAGTACGCAAGCAAGCTCATCAAGATATGCAGCATAGCTTGAATGCAGAACTTGAGCGTTTGCAAGCACTGAAAGCGGTAAACCCAAATATTCGTGACGAAGAAATTGAAGCCATTGATGCACAAATTAAGGAGCTCACTGGTTACATCAACCAAGCTCAAGTGCAGCTCGACTCGCTACGTTTGATTGTGGTAAGCCACAACTAAGTAAGTTTTTATTGCTCATTAAAAAAGGTCTTCAGTTGAAGACCTTTTTCTTTATTTGCGGTTTAGTTTCTTTATGCAGAATGCATTACTCACTCATAGCTACCTCATTTACATCAACCACTTCCACCAGATAAATACAGCCAAGAAGCCAAACAAGTAAATCAAACCGGCAATCGACAACCACTTCAATTTAGGTCCAACAGCCAAAGGTTCAGGTAACTCGGTTTTGCTCACTAATGTGTAATTTAGCAGAGCAAAGAATGGCGTGGTCATAAAGGCGAGGATCATCGCAAAGTTCAGCATAGGCAATAACGCAGAAGCCCAGAAAACCACAATACCTAATGCAAGTAAGGCGACCACCAGCATGATCGCTGAAGTGGTTTTAGGGTTAGTATCTGGTTGCGAGCGCAGTAGGCGTTGAGAATCCGAAATAACGCGCGAATAGCCATCAATAACGGTAATCGTGCTGCCAAAGATACAGAAAAACGCAATTACCGCGATCAAATAACGAGACCATTCGCCAATCGTCGCCGCATATAAGCCAACCAATTGATGGGAGAAGCCAACGCCTGAGCTTTCAAGCGCAACACCAGAGCCATAAAGCATCAAAGAGCCTAGCGATACAAAGATAATGGCAAGAAAAGCCGTGCCAATGTAACCGACATTAAAGTCAAATAGAGCAGAGCGGTATGTTACTTCTTGCTGGCTTGATTGGCGTTTTAACCATGCTGAGGTTAAACAGGAGATCTCTATCGGTGCTGGCATCCACCCCATTGTCACGACGATAAAACCAATTGCCGCAATAGACCAAGGTGACGGCGGCTCGAAGTTGGCCACTTGCTCAACAGGGTTACCAAAGGCGATAGAAACAGCGAGTAAAGTCGCGATGGTTAACACCGACATGATCACCTTAGATAGCGTATCGAGCGCTTTGTAATGGCCAGCAAATAATATGATCAGGCAGGTGATAATCACAATGATACTGAGTGATGCCATTGATAGTGAAAACGGAATGAAGTAGCCCAGCAAGCTAGCGCTAAACATCAACAAAGCAGCGGTATTGATTACTGCTGAGACCACGCTCAGAAATAGAAATAGCCATAGGTAAGTCCGACCTAATTTCGCGTAGCCCTCAACCAAGGTGAGCCCTGTCCCCATGGTGTACTGTACGCCCGCTCGGAAAAAAGGGTATTTAAACAGGTTTACGAGCAGAATCAGTGCAGCCAATTGCCAACCATAAATCGCACCAGCTTTGGTTGATGCGACGAGGTGAGAGCCACCGACCGCAGCAGATGCCATTAATATGCCGGGGCCTAGCGAACGAAAAAATAAGGAAAGTTTGGATTGGGGTTTATCTATAACGGCGGAGTCCATTGCTTATTGTCCTTTTTATCTTATGTATCTTTCTAAAGAGATACATACCGCAGTACATGACAAGCTGAGCGCTCGCCCTATACTGCGCAACGGTAATGTCTTTTAAATGCTGTGTTTTGATGTATTTATTTTAAGTATTCTTTGCGAATATCATGCTGTGTGCATCTAGCACTCTATTCAGTTATGCGTCTTGTTGTCAAACTAAATTTACAACGTGCTATTTTTAGTTTTTATGCTAAAGGATTGACTTTGTTTTATTGGTTTGAACTTTTCTTCATAACCCTGCATTTGGGTACTATTTAGTTATATAATCGCGGCGTTTTTATTTTGTAGAGATCTCCCATGGCAATGCTTGAATATACCCCTCCCACCGACCCTTGGGTCGATATCGTTTTTGAGGATGACGACATTCTGGCAGTGAATAAGCCATCTGGGTTACTGTCTGTTCCTGGTCGACTTGCAGAGCATTACGACAGCATGTGGAGCCGCCTCAAGGAAGTGCATCCAGAAATCCAAGTAGTGCATCGCTTGGATATGTCGACATCAGGGTTGATGTTGCTGGCGAAAAACAAACCTTCGGAGCGAGCATTAAAAAAGCAGTTCCAATATCGTCTCACCCACAAGGTGTATTACGCACGTGTTTGGGGGCATGTCGAGCCGCAAGAAGGGAATATTGACCTTCCATTAATTTGTGATTGGCCAAATCGTCCGCGACAAAAAGTATGCTTCGACGACGGCAAGCCATCTCAAACTTTATTCCAAGTGGTGAAGCGTGAAGTGCATCCAGATGGCACCCATACGACCGTTGTGCGGTTACTCCCCATTACTGGTCGATCGCATCAGTTGCGCGTACATTTGATGGCGATTGGTCATGCGATTATTGGTGATGAGTTTTATGCAACTGAAGAGGCGTATCAGTTTTCAGAGCGTTTAGAGTTGCACGCTGCGGAGCTAAGTTTTTATCACCCAGCTACGGATCAGTTGAGAAGTATTTTTGTACCCTGTGACTTTTATCCTGAAGCCGAGGCGATGATCTTTAACTATTTTTCGCCAGAGCGTACATTGCCTGATTATAAAACGTTGCCACACCCTTAATGCCAACCGCAGTCAACAATGGTTCTTTCTAGTTCGCTATTTCGTTACTGTGGTTGATGTATCCTGTCTTTCAGCCGTGAACAAGGAGTTGTTATGTCTTTGCCGACCATCGTATTTTTGGACCGAGCGACCATCCCAGAACACATTGAGGTCCCACGACCTAGCTTTCAGCACCACTGGCGTGAGTACGATTTAACCGCGCCAGAGCAGGTAATAGAAAGGTTAGCAGATGCAGATATCGTGATTAGCAATAAAGTCCTGCTTGACCAAAATGTATTAGAGCAACTACCACAATTGCGAATGATCGCGGTTGCCGCAACTGGTTTTAACAACGTCGATGTGGACTACTGTGCTAAGCAGGATATTGCGGTTGCCAATGTACGTGGTTACGCGACGCGTTCGGTGCCTGAGCACGTGATTGCGATGCTGTTTGCTTTACGCCGAAATTTATTTGGTTACCATCAAGATATTGCTGCTGGCGAATGGCAGCGTAATAAGCAGTTCTGCTTTTTTACGCACCCAATCGGGGATATAGGTGGTAGCACACTAGGTGTTATTGGCAGCGGCGCTTTAGGGCAAGCGACAGCACAGTTAGCTAATGCGCTAGGCATGCAGGTGATCTTTGCTGAGCGTAAAGGTGCACCGGAATGTCGACCTGGTTATGTACCGCTTGAGGAAGTGTTGAAACGTTCTGATGCGTTGACTTTGCACTGTCCGCTCAACGAGCATACTCAGAATTTAATTGGTCAAGCAGAGTTGCAACAAATGAAGTCCAACGCCATTCTAATTAATACGGGGCGTGGAGGCTTGGTTAATGAGGAAGCGCTGGTGGATGCCCTAAAGCAGGGAGAAATCGCTGCGGCTGGCTTTGATGTCTTTACCCAAGAACCAGCTGATGAGAGCAATCCGCTGATTGCCAATATGGGTTTACCTAATTTGTTACTTACACCGCATGTTGCATGGGGCAGCGACTCATCGATTCAACGTTTAGTGGAAATCTTGATTGAGAACATTAACGCTTTCGAGCGCGGAGAGCGTATTAATCGCTTGGTGTAACGCTGACATTTAAGTAAAAGATAAAAAAGCAGACATCATGTCTGCTTTTTTTCGTTAATTGAATGCTCGTTGGAATCGAACCGTCGAATTAAAACTCTTCTTCGTTCAGACCTTTTAGGATCTGGAAGATTTCGCGGTACGCTTTTGCTGGTTTCCCTGCTTTTTTCTCTTTGGCTGCTTGGCGAGCCAATTGGCGTAGACGCTGACGATCCGCCTCTGGGTACATTTCCATTACGTCATCAATGGCTTTGTCGCCTTCTTCCACCACGCGATCACGCAGAGCTTCAAGCTTGTGGAATACCGCCGTTAATTGAGAGTGCTTGTTACGAATCTTATCCAATGCCGCTTGGATTGGCTCTGGATCTTCATAACGCATCAACTTACCAATACGTTGTAATTGGCGACGACGTGCTTCGTTTTTAAAGCGTTGTGCGTCTGCAATTGCTTCTCGCAGGTCTTCGCTCAATGGAAACTTTTCTAGAACTGCAGGTTTGAGGCCGACAAGCTCCTCACCTAGCTTTTGCAGTTCTTCCATGTCTCGCTTCATCTCGGATTTGCTTACCCAGATGATCTCTTCTTCTGGTTCCCATGGCGCTTTTTGATTCTTACGTGCCATTTCAGTTGCCTGTGTTTTGATTAATATTATGACTATTTTAACAAGAATCGTGGGGAGAAAGCGAAATTCTTGTTATCCTATTGTTCATCAAAGACAAGATGTGAAAGACAATGGATATTAAACAGCAGGTTGCTGAGCAACGTACCGAGCTAGAGCAAGCCGTCGCAAGAGCCTTAAAGCTTGCATCGGCAAAATCTGACGCCGCCGAAGTCGCAATTACCAAAAGCACTGGTTTAAGTGTATCTACTCGCATGGGCGAGGTAGAAAATGTCGAGTTCAACAGCGATGGTGCGCTGGGCATTACCGTTTACCGAGGTCAACGTAAAGGCAGTGCTTCCACGTCTGATTTAAGTGAAGCTGCTATCGAGCAAACCGTTATTGCGGCGCTGGATATTGCGCATTACACATCTGAAGATCCATTTGCAGGGCCCGCAGCCAAAGAATACATGGTGCAAGAGATCCCTGAGCTTGATCTTTTCCACCCAGACGCCCCTGATCCCGATTATGCTGCCGATGTGGCGATCGCCGCTGAAAAAGAAGCGTTAAGTTATAACAGTGCAATCAAGCAAAGTGATGGCGCGAGTTATGATAGCCACTACGGTGTAAAAGTGTATGGTAACAGCCATGGCTTATTAGCAAGCTATGCGTCTAGCCGCCACAGTACCAGCTGTTGTGTGATTGGCGTTGGTCAAAATGGCGAAATGGAGCGTGATTACAGCTACACAGTGGCACGTCATCGCGATGACTTATGGACACCAGAAACAGTGGGTCGTAAGGCGGCAGAGAATACGATTAACCGCTTAGATGCGCAGCGCCTAAAGACAGGTAAATACCCAATCATGTTTGCTGCTGATGTTGCAACTGGCTTGATTGGTCACCTTGTTATGGCGATCAGCGGTGGTAACCTGTACCGTAAATCTTCTTTTCTACTTGATCATCTTGGTAAGCAAGTGCTTCCTGAGTGGTTCAATATCTCGGAGCGTCCACATGTATTACGTGGTTTGGCGTCAAGCCCCTTCGATAGCGAAGGCGTGTACACTCAAGATCGTGAGATCATCACTGACGGTGTGCTAGCGACTTACCTGTTAACCAGTTATGCCGCACGTAAAATGAAGATGGCGCCGACAGGTCACGCTGGTGGCATCCATAACTGGTACGTGAAATCGACTGGTCAAAACTTCGAACAAATGCTTAAAGAGCTCGGCACTGGTTTGCTAGTGACAGAAGTGATGGGGCAAGGCGTGAACGTGGTAACAGGTGATTACTCTCGCGGTGCTGCAGGCTTTTGGGTTGAGAACGGCGAAATCCAATACCCAGTATCGGAAATTACCATTGCTGGTAATCTAAAAGACATGTTCAATAAGATTGTTGCCGTAGGTAGCGACGTTGAAACGCGCTCGCAAATTCAAACGGGTTCAATCTTACTGGATGCGATGAAAGTTGCGGGTGAGTAAGCTTTCCTAATTCAGAATTAAAAAAGCCTGATGTGTTCATCAGGCTTTTTAGTTTTTGCAGTTAGGTAATCAGTATTGTGGCAAGCCCTAAGAATACTGATAAACCAATTACATCCGTTACGGTCGTTAACGCCATACCACCAGCTAAAGCTGGGTCGATGTTCATTTTCTTTAAGAGGATTGGAATCGTTACTCCGGCAACCCCAGCGACCAATAAGTTAGTCAGCATCGCGGCGGAAATGATTCCTCCTAGCATCCAGTTACCTTTCCAAGCGACAACAATGCCGCCAATAATCAGCGCCCACATGATGCCGTTGAGTAAACCGATCGAGGCTTCTTTCATCAACAGTTCTCGTTTGTTCGAGTCACCGATATGACCAAGAGCAAGACCACGAATCACTAGTGCGACGGTTTGGTTACCAGCGACACCACCCATGGAAGGAACAATCGTCATCAATACGGCAATGGCCGCCATCTGGTCTAGCGTGGCTTCAAACATGTTAGAAACAGAAGCGGCGGCGAGTGCGGCCAACACGTTGGCCCCAAGCCAGATACTGCGTTTGCGAGCTGATTTTACAACGGGTGCGAAGGTATCTTCGTCATCGTCCATACCTGCCATACTCATCATCGAGTGCTCGGCATCTTCACGGATAACGTCAACTACGTCATCGATAGTGATACGGCCAACGAGATGCTGATTCTCGTCTACGACAGGAGCAGAGACCCAGTTACGACGTTCGAACAGACTAGCAACATCTGAATCACTGGTATCGACAGTGATCGCTTCGTCAGCATCTTCCATGATGTCGACAATTTTGACATCAGGCTGGGTCGTGATCAGCAGAGTAATGGGTAGTTCACCAATCAGTTTGCTTTCTTCATCAATGACATAAAGTGCATCCGTTGCTTCTGGTAGTTCACCTTTCATACGCAGATAACGTAAAACCACGTCCACATCTACGTCACCACGAATCGTGATAACGTCGGTGTTCATCAGTCCACCTGCAGTGTCTTCTGGGTAGGACAGGGCGGTTTCGACACGCAGACGGTCAGAGGAGTCCATTTGCGACAGGACTTCGCGTGACAGGTTGTCTGGCAAGCTACGCAGCACATAAGCCACGTCATCGGTATCCATGCCTTCAGTCGCTTCTGCAAGCGCTTCTGGTGCCATTTTGGATACGAGACTATCTTTGACGTCTTCGTTCAGTTCGTCGAGGATTTCACCGTAGTCTTCAGGGTCGGTGAGTTGCCAGAGAACTTCACGGCTTTTTCGTGGAGAGGCTTCTAAAAGGTGAGCGATATCCTCAGGTTCCATGTCCTGTAACTGACGACGAACATGGACGAAGCGGCCATTTTCTAGCGCTTCTGTGACTTCTTGGAGGGCTTGGTGAGCTTGGTCGAATTCAATTTGCTCTGCCATTCATTCCTCCCAATTCCTGATATTTACAATGCGTTGAATAATAACTTAATTCTAGGCGCCTTTTAATAACAACTTATGATACTAAGCAAATTTATTTCTTGGAGCTGTGAGGGGAAGGAGAGTGAGAGGTAATAAAAAAGCGAGTAAATTACTCGCCTTCATCAAATTTATCTTCGATTAAGTGGCAAACGGCATCCAGTGCTTCTTCTGCTTGCTCACCCGCAGCGTGGATTGTGACGTACTGTCCTTGAGCAGACTCAAGCATTAATAAACCCATTACGCTGTCTGCTGTGGCGGTTTTGTCTTCTTCATTGTCGATAGTGATGACCGCTTCAAAGCTCTGGGCCAGTTCGACCAGTTTGACGGCTGCGCGAGCATGTAAGCCAAGGCGATTTTGAATCAATACTTTACGACTTAACTCCACAGCTACTCCTTAGTGTTTTTCTCTAGTGAGGTATGGCGAATTTGCACTTGGTGTCCTTTATTGGCGAAGTACTCACCGATTTGCTGAGTTAAGTACACCGAACGGTGTTTACCACCGGTACAACCTATTGCAACGGTCAAATAGCTGCGGTTGTTTTTCTCGAGCAGAGGTAACCAATTCTCTATAAAGTTTTCAATTTGGTATTTCAAACTTAACACCGATTGGTGCTGCTCCAAAAATGCGGCGATAGGGGCATCCAAACCCGTAAGTGGGCGCAACGCTGGTTCCCAATGTGGGTTGGGTAAGAAGCGAACGTCGAATACGTAATCGGCATCGGAAGGCAGGCCATATTTGAAGCCAAAAGACTCAAATACCATAACAAGCCCTTTGCGATCTCTGCCTTCAACACGCATACGCACGGTTTCACTCAACTCATGCAAAGATTGTCCGCTGCTGTTCAGTACAAGATCGGCATGTGCTTTAAGTGGCGTTAAAATTTCTTTCTCACGCTCGATGGCTTGGTCAAGAGAGAGAGAGGTGCCACCCAAAGATAAAGGGTGGATTCGGCGTGTTTCGCTGTAGCGTTTGAGTAGCGTTTCCTTATTGGCGTCCAAGAAAAGCACGGTCACATCAAGCTCTGTTTTCAACTGCTCCAGTGTACCAGTCAGTTCTTTTAGCTTTTTAGGGATATTGCGAATATCAATGCTTACCGCAACATTCTGCTTGCTGTCAGCAATAGAATGAACAAATGCGTCCAGCAAATTCACTGGGAGGTTATCAACACAGTAATAACCTAAGTCTTCCAGTACGCGCAGCGCAATACTCTTACCGGCACCTGAGTGCCCGCTAACCACGATTAGTCGCATGATGTCCGTCCTGCTTATTGGTGAATCATGATGTCGTAAAGTTCTTCATCACTCTGAGCATTGCGCAGTAGTTTCAATACTTGCTTATCGCTCAGACGTTCTGCCATAGAGGATAGAGTCTTGAGGTGCTCTTTGCACTGTTCTTCTGGTACAAGGAGCGCAAAAAGAAGGTCGACAGGTCGATTATCAATCGCATCGAATTCAATGGCTTCATCACATTGCAGCAAGACAGCAATAGCCTTGTCGCTCGATTGCATTCTAGCGTGTGGGATCGCAATACCGTTTCCGATACCAGTACTGCCCATTTTCTCTCTGTTGAGCATGCACTCGAACAGTTCGGTAGAATCTTGGCCCGTTTGATCAGCCACGATGCGGCTGATCATTTCAAGGGCGCGTTTTTTACTCGTGCAGTGGACCGCACTCTTGGTGCAGTCCAATGACAGTATTTCGCTCAGTTGCATGATTAATGACTGTTTAGTTTTTCTTTGTGCTTATTGAGTTGGCGAACCAATTTATCTACCAGCGAATCGATCGCGGCATACATATTTTCGTCATCAGCTGATGCGTGGATTTCGCCTTGATTTATATGAAGCGTAGCTTCCGCGATTTGAGTGATTTTTTCAACTTTTAGTACAACATGTACTTGATTGATATGGTCGAAGAACCTTTCGAGCTTCTGAAACTTAGAATTTACATAGTCTTGCATTGAATCGGTAAGATCAACGTGATGGCCTTGAATATTGATTTGCATAGACTTTCCTTTTCAGTTAGTGCCTTATAATAGGCGTTTACGCTGACTTGAAGGGGCAATTCCCAAGGATTCTCGATATTTGGCTATCGTACGTCTCGCGACCTGAATCCCTTGGTCAGCCAGAAGAGCAGCAATCTTGCTATCACTCAATGGCTTAGCAGTATTCTCTGCTGCGACCAGTTTTTTAATGAGTGCGCGAATTGCTGTTGACGAACATTCTCCGCCGTTGTCAGTACTAACATGGCTAGAGAAGAAGTACTTCAATTCAAAAATGCCACGTGGTGTATGCATAAATTTTTGTGTTGTTACACGAGAAATCGTGGATTCATGCATGTCCACTGCCAAGGCTACATCATTTAGTACCATTGGCTTCATGGCTTCCTCACCATACTCGAAGAAATCTTGTTGATGTTCAACAATACATCTTGCAACTTTGAGTAGCGTCTCGTTTCTACTCTCTAAGCTCTTAATTAACCATTTTGCCTCTTGCAAATTGCTGCGGATGTACTGGCTATCCGCGCTATTGCCTTTGCCTAATTGAGCATATTGTTGATTTACTTTTAATTTTGGAACGCTATCTGGGTTGATAGAAACGGTCCATTTGCCGTTGTCTTTAAAAACGGACACATCTGGAATTACGTACTCGGTATCATCCGGTGTGATACGGCTACCGGGACGAGGATCTAACTGCTGGATAAGTTTGAGGACTTCACGGAGATCGGCTTCTTTCAGCTTAGTCTCTTTGATGACGAGCTTGTAATCACGGTTCCCCAGGTGATCAATATGATCCGCAAGAATCATTTTGGCTTCAGCAAGCCACGGTGTGTCTTCTGGGAAAGTCGCTAGCTGTAGCAGTAGGCACTCTTGTAAGTTGCGTGATGCCACACCGAGCGGATCGAACTGCTGAATACGTTTACGAACGGCTTCTACTTCGTCTAACTCAATCTCTTCGTTATCGAAGCTCTCATGAATTTCTTCAGGAGATAGGGTTAGGTAACCGTAGTCGTCAACAGCGTCAATAATCGCTAATGCAATCGTACGATCGGTTTCACTGAATGGTGTCAGGTCAAGCTGCCACATTAGGTAGTCATGCAATGATTCCGTGGTTTCGCCTTGGTAGACGGGCATATCATCGTCAAGAGCTAAGCCAGTGCTACCGGTATTCGCGCTGTAGACGTCATCCCAAGTGGTATCGATTTCAAGTTCAGAGCTGATCTCTGACTTCTCAATTACGTCTGAACTGTCTGGAACGTCAATGTCTGCTGGTTCGTTAGCACTGTTGCTATCAGCAGCCTCGACCGCTGATTTATCTTCACCGTTTGCTAGAGGCTCATCTTGGCCTTCTTCAACTTCCAATAATGGGTTTGAATCCAAGGCTTCTTGGATTTCCTGTTGAAGATCGAGTGTCGACAGTTGCAGTAAGCGAATCGCTTGTTGCAACTGTGGCGTCATGGCTAACTGTTGACCTAGCTTAAGTTGTAATGAAGGTTTCATTCAGTGTTACTTACCTTGTAATGCTCAGAATCTTACCGTTCCTAATATAATCATAGACGGAATTGTTCGCCGAGATAAACTTGTTTCACCTGTTCATTATTGAGAACTTCTGCCGGAGTTCCCGATGCAATTAGGTGCCCTTGGCTTACGATATAGGCTTTTTCGCATACGTCCAGTGTTTCACGCACGTTATGGTCAGTGATTAACACTCCGAGGCCGCGATCGCGTAGATGCTCGATGATTTTCTTGATGTCATTAACCGAGATTGGGTCAACACCAGCGAAAGGTTCATCCAACAAAATGAATTGAGGGTTGGCTGCTAAAGCGCGAGCGATTTCCACTCTGCGTCGCTCACCCCCCGATAGTGCCATACCCGCACTGGTTCTGATGTGCTGAATGTGGAATTCTTCCAACAAATCTTCCAGCTTATCTTGGCGCTCTTCACGTGTCATTTCTTGACGAGTTTCGAGTACAGCCATGATGTTATCTTCTACCGACAGCTTACGGAAAATCGACGCTTCTTGCGGAAGGTAGCCAATCCCGAGACGCGAACGACTGTGCATCGGCAGAATACTGATGTCTTTATCATCAATGGTGATGGTGCCTTCATCTCGTGGCACTAAGCCGACAATCATATAAAACGAGGTGGTTTTACCTGCGCCGTTTGGGCCTAGCAGCCCAACAATCTGACCAGATTCAACTTCCAAGCTAACATCGGTTACGACTTTGCGCTTTTTGTAGCTTTTCGCCAAGTTTTTCGCACTCAGTACTGCCATATTAGTTCTCTATCTGATTGGGTTGCAAAATGGTCGTAACGCGCTCTTCCTTAGAGCTATCAGCGACTAGCTTTTGTTTACCAATTTGGTAACGAATCGAAGAACCTTTAATAGTGTTGTTGTCTTGTGCCAGTTGCGCTTGACCTTTCATGGTCAATTCGTCTGTAGAAATACGGTAATCCAGCTCCACAGCTTGACCACTCAGTGTCTTACCATCGTCCATCAGCTGAGAAAACTTCGCAGGTTTACCAAATGCTTGAATCTGTTTGATGGCTTCGGTTTTAGGATCGCGCGTTACTACGATTCTATCAGCATCGATATTGATGCTACCTTGCTTAAGAGATACATCGCCTTTAAAGATAACCTGGTTACTCTTCATATCCACCTGTTGGGTGTCAGAGTTAATGTAAACCGGTTGTTGAGTATCCGACTTAAGTGCCAGCGCTTGAGGCGCCGCCAATACCAGTGCCAGTAGGCTAAGGTGTAACGGTTTCATATCGACCTTGAACTTCGTCTGTCAGAGTTGCGGTATGCTGCTTTAAGTTGCCTTGCATTGCGCCTCCAGTAGTTTCAAATTGTGGCCCAACCAACATGACCTGTTGATCAGCTTTAAAATCACGATTGGTTAGATTAATGACTAACTTGTCTGTTGCCATGGTATCAAAACTCGCACCTGGCAGAAGATTTTGCATTAAGACCTTGTCATATAACGTTAAGACTTGGTCTTCATCTAACACGGCTCTTGTGGCCGTCACCTTCCATTCAATGACGCTACCTTCACGGTAAACCATCAAAGTCGGGTTATTAAAAATGGTATCTCCACTCTTAGCATAATGGTCTAAGTTCGTGGAGCGGATGATGTAACTGCGGACACCATCTTCACCATAGGTGATGTTTTCCAGTCCAGTACCACTGAACATGGGCAGTTCAGAATCTGGTGCTACTTGAATTGCGTCGTTGCCTTTTGGGGTCAGTAGGTAATAACCGCACCATGCGACAACGAAGATCAAGAGCAAATAAATAAGGCGAGTAAAACTCATATAATGAAGGCCTATCGTTTAGCTCAGTACTTCCCTGACCATTGCCTTTATTTGTGTAATAAATGATTTAAATGTTTGTGCTGATATTACATCACGCCAGCTTTTAGTAAATCGTGCATGTTCAGTGCACCCACAATTTTTTCGTCTTTACATAAAATCAGAGCGTTAATATTTTTATTCTGCATCAAGTTCAAGCCTTCAACCGCTAGCATATCAGGGTGCGCTGTGGTTGGATTTGTCGTCATGACTTCGCCAATCGCGGTCGTATGAATATCAATGCGTTTGTCTAAGGTGCGACGTAAATCACCATCGGTGAATATACCAAGCATAGCATCGTGCTCATCGACGATAGCGGTCATTCCTAGCCCTTTTTCTGAAATTTCAAGCAGGGCATCGCGAATCAATGCGTTTGGAGAAACTTTAGGTAGCGCTTCTCCAAAGTGCATAATATCAGACAACTTAAGCAGCAGTTTTCTCCCTAACGCGCCACCTGGATGAGATAGAGCAAAATCTTCGGCAGAAAAACCACGCGCTTGGAGTAGGGCTACGGCTAATGCGTCTCCCATTACTAATGTGGCCGTGGTACTGCTGGTCGGTGCCAACCCTAGCGGGCAAGCTTCTTGAGGTACCGTAATTTGTAGGTGCAAGTCAGACAGTTTTGCCATATTGGATTCTGGCTTGCCTGTCATACTAATTATCTTGATGTTCAGGCGTTTTAATACCGGAAATAGAGACAGAATTTCGTTTGACTCACCAGAGTTAGAAATTGCGAGCACAATATCTCCAGGGCTGATCATGCCCAAGTCGCCATGTGCTGCTTCGCCAGGGTGAACGAAAAACGCAGAAGTCCCCGTGCTTGCCAGAGTCGCAGCAATCTTGTTACCAATGTGGCCTGACTTGCCAATACCCATAACGACTACTTTGCCGCTGTTGGAAAGGATCAGTTCGCACGCTTTCTCAAATTGATCATCAAAGTAGGTATCCAGCTCTTGCAGAGCAGCAACTTCGATATCAAGAACTTGTTTAGCAGCAGCGCGAAAATCAAATTGATTGGACATATCAGTTCTCTACTTATTTATCGTGGTAATTAAGCGGCCATGTTTGCGAATAAGTACACTTGATAACCTAGGAAGCATGCAAACAAGATTGCACCTTCAATACGGTTAATACTGCGTGATTTACCCAAACACATCGCGACAAGTAACAGTGAAACGCCTAACATGACCCAGAAGTCACGTCCCATCGCGTACTCACTCAGTACCGATGGATTAATGATGCCAGGAATGCCCATTACGGCCAGAATATTAAACACATTCGAGCCAATAATGTTACCGACGGCCATGTCGTCTTCACCTTTTAAAACACCAGCAAGCGATGCTGCGAGCTCAGGTAGACTAGTGCCGATGGCAATGATAGTCAGACCGATGACAAGATCGCTCATGCCAAAATACTTCGCAATAATCACCGCGTTATCCACTAGCATGCTTGCTGCCAAAGGAAGCAGTATCAGGCCAATAACCACCCACATGATCGCTTTAGGGTTGCTGACGCCTTCTGGGATCTCTGACTCTTGGTCATCAAGAAAAACATCACCTGATTTTTGTTCTTTGCGGCTGATCTGCAACATAGCAAATAAAAATGCCCCAAAGAGTACAAACAATAAGACACCTTCATAAAAACCGAGATGGCTATTCCAAAGCAGAATACCGGCGAGTACTGTTACTGCAATCATTAATGGCAGTTCCCGGCGGATGACCGCGGAGCTAATCGACAGAGGCTTGATGAGTGCTGTAATACCTAGGATTAACGCGATGTTCGCGATGTTTGAGCCTAAAACGTTACCCACGGCAGTATCGGTTTTTCCGTCCCAGGCTGCGGTTGCAGAAACCATCATCTCTGGCGCAGAAGAGCCCATCGCAAGGATGGTCATGCCGATGACAAGAGGTGAAATACCGACGTTGCGGGCTATCGCTGCAGAACCAAAAACAAGTTTATCTGCACTCCATACGAGCAAAACAAGACCGACTATAAGCAACGCTACGGCTTCGAGCATGAGAATTCCTAAGTATTAAATAAGTAAAATGAATAACCGCTAATTTTGACCTTTTGCGGCCTAAAATGGAAGATAAACGACGAATAAATTAAAGGTTAGTAACGAAAATGTATGCAAATGTCGTTCATTTAAATCAGCAATTCTTGTCTAGGATTTAAACACTTTGCGCTGATTTGATCGTAATCCACAAAAAATTGCAGGTATATACTCGACTTTATTTAATTGAACAGTGCTTTAAATTCAAAGCCAATGTGCTTATGATTGCAGCCTAATAAATGTACCGACGTTACTTTATTAAACGTGAAATTCAACTCCGTTGTGTGTCTGGTTGATGATGCCGTGAGTTGCAACGCTCCGACAGTAGAAGAGATGATATGTCGAACAACGATTTAGTCACCGTGAACAACCTCACTTTTTCACGGGGAGAGCGCAAGATCTTTGATGGTATTGATCTGCATGTTCCTGAGGGCAAAGTGACGGCCATTATGGGACCATCGGGAATTGGTAAAACAACACTGCTGCGTTTAATTGGTGGTCAGTTGTATCCCGAGCAAGGAGAGATCTGGTTTGATGGCGACAATATTCCCTCTCTCTCGCGTAAAAAACTCTACCATGCTCGAAAGAAAATGAGCATGTTGTTTCAATCAGGAGCTTTATTCACTGATTTGAATGTCTTTGATAACGTTGCCTTCCCATTGCGAGAGCATACGAATTTATCTGAAGAGCTAATTCGTACCATGGTGCTGCTTAAGCTTGAAGCCGTCGGTTTACGCGGCGCGGCACAATTGATGCCAAGCGAGCTATCGGGTGGCATGGCTAGACGCGCTGCGTTGGCGCGTGCGATCGCCCTGGATCCTGATTTAATCATGTACGATGAACCATTTGTCGGACAAGACCCAATCACCATGGGTGTCTTGGTTGAGCTCATTAGTAATCTAAATCAAGCGTTAGGTTTAACTTCTATAGTCGTTTCTCACGACGTGCCTGAAGTGATGAGTATTGCCGATTGGGTTTATCTGATGGCCGATGGCAAAATTATCGCTTTTGGCACACCAGAAGAGCTTAATCAGAATCCTGACCCTCGCGTTCAGCAGTTCTTACAAGGTGATGCAGATGGTCCTGTACCGTTTCGCTTCCCTTCTCAAAGTATCGAAAAGGACTTATTTGATGGTCGATAACTTTATGCATTTTGTCGCCTCACTAGGTAGACGAACGCTCTCCATCTGCGGAGCATTTGGTCGTGCGACTTTCATGCTGATTGGGGCACTGTTTACTAAGCCACAACCGCTCAAAAGCTTTCCTCTGCTCGTTAAACAACTTTATTCCGTAGGCGTCCAGTCTCTGGCGATTATCGTCGTATCTGGGTTGTTCATTGGTATGGTCTTGAGCCTACAAGGCTATGTTGTGCTGGTGGATTACGGCGCAGAGGGCAGTTTGGGTCAAATGGTGGCGCTCTCATTGCTACGTGAATTAGGGCCCGTTGTCACTGCACTTCTGTTTGCTGGTCGTGCAGGCTCTGCGTTAACTGCAGAGATAGGTTTGATGAAAGCGACGGAGCAACTCTCTAGCCTTGAAATGATGGCGGTAGATCCTTTGAAAAGAGTGATCGCGCCACGTTTTTGGGCTGGTGCTATTTCAATGCCATTACTGGCTATGATTTTCATGGCGGTGGGTATTTGGGGCGCCCAGCTTGTTGGTGTTGACTGGAAAGGTGTTGACCATGGCAGTTTTTGGTCAGCGATGCAGTCCTCAGTTGAACTAGGACAGGATATTGGTAACAGTATGATCAAGTGCTTTGCGTTTGCAATTACGGTTACTTGGGTTGCTCTATTTAATGGTTATGATGCTATTCCAACTTCGGAAGGGATCAGCCGAGCAACTACGCGCACTGTTGTGCATTCTTCTTTAGCAGTACTAGGACTAGACTTTGTACTGACCGCATTGATGTTTGGGAATTAATCATGCAACAAACACGTAAAACTGAATTATGGGTTGGCAGCTTTGTATTAGCGGGAATTTGCGCGATTCTTGTGATGATTTTTCAAGTTGCTGACGTAAAAAGCATTGGCTCTGGTGATACTTACACCCTCAAAGCTGAGTTCGATAATATTGGTAGTTTAAAAGTTCGCTCGCCAGTAAAAGTGGGTGGGGTTGTGATTGGCCGGGTAAGCAATATTTCGCTTAACCCAGATAACTTATTACCTGTTGTAACTCTATCGATCAATAGCAAATACAATCAATTCCCAGAAACGTCGAGCGTACAAATTTTGACGTCTGGCTTGATTGGTGAGCAATACATTGGTTTAGTACCAGGCTTTGTTTTTGACGATGAAGTCATGCTGGTCGATGGCGATACCATCGAAGACACCAAATCAGCGCTCGTGCTTGAAGACTTAATTGGTCAAGTGCTTTACAGCGTAGGTGGTTCAGACGATTCAAGTAAGGAATAACTATGTTAGCGAGATTATTACTTTCAGTTTGTGCTGTGTTTAGCGCGTTTGGTACAAGTGCAGCAGAAGTGGATAAAACTGAACCTTATAAGATGATGAAACAAGTGGCTGAAGTCACGTTCGAAAGATTAAAAGCCGAGCAGCCGAAAATCAAACAAGACCCAGATTTACTTAAGGTGATTGTTGAAGAAGAGCTAATGCCTTACGTCAACTACCGCTATGCTGGGTTAAAGCTCCTAGGTCCAAACCTAAAAGGAGCGAAACGTGAAGACGTACTTGAGTTTACCGATGCATTTCGCGCGTACTTAATTGCTTCTTATGCCCAAGTGCTAACGCAATACAGTGACCAAAAAATTGAATTTGGTCCTGAGCCTAGCATTGATGACTCTAAGCGTATCACCAGTATTAAAGTTGATATCATCGATACGCCGCGTCCAAACATCAAGCTAGAGTTCAAATTGCGTAAAGACAACAAATCTGGTGAGTGGGAAGCGTTCGATATGATTGCGGAAGGCATCAGTTTACTCTCTAGTAAACAGTCAGAATGGAATAGCAAAATTCGTCAAGAAGGCATTCTATCTGTCGCGAAAGATCTAGAAAAATTAGCTGCGGAACCGGTTCGCTTTGAGGCGAAGAAATAATGGCCCAGACTCCCGCTCAGTGGCAATTAGATCAAAACATTCTTAAGCTAACAGGGGCACTTGATCGAGATACAGTGCCCTCATTGTGGGCGTATGCTCAGCAATGGCAACCAGCTCAAGCTGAGCTGGAATGCTCGTTAAAAGAGATAGAGCGCGTCGACTCTGCAGGAATGGTGATGTTAATCCACTTATTAGAGCATGCAAAAAAGCAAAACTGTCATATAATGCTCAGTTTCGTGCCGGCGCAACTGCGCACTTTGTTTCAACTGAGCAATGTTGAATCTTTAGTGGCCAAACACATACAGAATTATCAGGGGTAAATTGTGGATAGCGCAAAAGTACAACAGTTATTAGAAGAAGCACTAAACCTTCAAGAAGTGCATGTAAAAGGTGAAGGTAGCCACTATGAGGTGGTTGCTGTTGATGCTTGTTTCGATGGAATGAGCCGCGTTAAGAAGCAGCAGTTAATTTATGGTCCTCTGATGGAATACATCCAGCGTAACGACATTCACGCATTATCAATTAAAGCGTTCACACCAGAAGAGTGGGCTCGTGATAAGAAACTGATGTCGCTTTAAGGTTTATTGATGGAAAAGTTTCGAGTTATTGGGTCAGATAAACCACTCGTTGGTGAAGTGACCATTTCCGGTGCAAAAAACGCAGCACTGCCGATTTTATTTGCGTCTATCTTGGCGGAAGAGCCTGTAGAAGTGGCAAACGTGCCACACCTTCGTGATATCGATACAACCATGGAACTGCTTAAGCGTTTAGGCGCGAAAGTAAGCCGTAATGGTTCTGTTCACGTCGATCCAAGTAGCATTACTGAATACTGCGCACCGTATGATTTGGTGAAAACCATGCGTGCTTCTATTTGGGCTTTGGGCCCGCTCGTAGCGCGATTTGGTCAAGGTCAGGTTTCTCTACCTGGCGGTTGTGCTATCGGTGCTCGTCCTGTTGATCTGCATATTTCTGGCCTAGAGCAGCTTGGCGCAACGATTACGCTTGAAGATGGTTACGTTAAAGCTGAGGTTGATGGTCGTCTAAAAGGTGCGCACATCGTGATGGATAAAGTCAGCGTAGGCGCGACGATCACCATCATGTGTGCTGCAGCACTTGCTGAAGGCACTACAACGCTAGACAACGCGGCGCGTGAACCTGAAATTGTAGATACAGCGGATTTCCTAAATAAGCTTGGTGCAAAAATTTCTGGTGCAGGCACAGATACGATCACGATTGAAGGTGTTGAGCGCCTGGGTGGTTGTAAACACAACGTGGTTGCCGACCGTATTGAGACGGGAACATTCCTTGTTGCTGCTGCGGTATCTGGCGGTAAAGTAGTATGTCGTAATACTAACGCTCATTTGCTTGAAGCGGTTTTAGCCAAGCTAGAAGAAGCTGGCGCGCTTGTCGAAACGGGTGACGATTGGATTTCAGTTGATATGACCGATCGCGAGCTGAAAGCAGTGAGTGTACGTACAGCGCCGCATCCAGGCTTCCCGACCGATATGCAAGCGCAATTTACGCTACTGAACATGATGGCGAAAGGTGGCGGCGTAATCACTGAGACTATCTTTGAAAACCGCTTTATGCACGTACCAGAATTGATGCGTATGGGCGCGAAAGCCGAGATTGAAGGCAACACCGTTATCTGTGGTGATGTTGAGTCATTAAGTGGTGCGCAAGTCATGGCAACCGACCTACGAGCTTCGGCTAGTTTGGTAATTGCGGGCTGTATTGCTAAAGGCGAAACCATCGTTGATCGTATTTACCATATCGACCGCGGTTACGACAAAATCGAAAATAAACTGGCTGCACTTGGCGCAAATATTGAGCGAGTGAGCGAGGCAAGTTAAACTGCACCGCAGGTAACTTGGATATCAAGAGAGCCGAAACCTGAGTTTCGGCTTTTTTATATCACTCTCATGACCATAGTTATCCTTTATGGAAAGAGAGAAATTAATAGCTGTATCTGGCAAAAGCCGGTTCCTGGAGAACAAGAATGATTGCACTGTTACGTGTATTTGCTGTCGCTATCTTTGCGATTGTTATGTTTATTGGTGGTTGTGGTTACTGCCTATTAAGCCCCCGAAACCCTAAGCACGTTTTCACTTTTGGCCGCTTGTTTGCCAAGATGTCTCGTGTATTTGGGATTAAGTTAGAGCTGCGTATTCCTGAAGATGCGTATTCACGCGGCCAACATGTTTACATTGCTAACCACCAGAACAACTGGGACATGTTTACTGTTTCTGCTGCTGTGACTCCGAAAGTTGTGACAGTAGGTAAAAAGAGCTTGGCTTGGATGCCACTGTTTGGTCAGCTTTACTGGCTTACGGGTAACATTCTGATTGACCGAGCGAATCGCTCGAAAGCAAAAGGTACTATCGATCAGGTAGTGAGCAGCATGAAAGAAAGTGATGTTTCGGTGTGGATGTTCCCGGAGGGAACGCGTTCTCGTGGACGTGGTTTACTGCCATTCAAAACAGGTGCTTTTCATGCGGCAATTGGTGCAGGCGTACCAATCATTCCTATCGTATGTAGCTCGACGAATAAAATTAAGTTGAACCGTTGGAACAATGGTCATGTGATTGTTGAAATGCTACCTCCAATCAGTACTGAAGGCTATGGTAAAGAGGGCATTCGCGAACTGGCGAATATCTGTCGTGAACAGATGAAAGAGAAGCTTGAATCGTTAGATGAAGAAGTCAAACAGCGTAATGCTGCTTAAGTTTTACTGCGATATCATCACGAAAAGACAATAAAAAACGGGTAGCCTGAGCTACCCGTTTTTTTATGTTTGTCAGCAAGTGCAATTATTTGCGAACTGCGATTGCTTCAATCTCGATACCAACATCTTTAGGTAGGCGAGCGACTTCTACACAAGAACGTGCAGGGTAGTTTGCTACGCCGTGCTCATCAAAGAACTTGCCGTAAACTTCGTTCACCGTGCCAAAGTCGTTTAGGTCTTTAACAAAAACCGTTAGCTTCACGATATCTGACACTTTAAGGCCTGAAGATTCAACCACAGCCTTTACGTTTTCTAGAGACTGACGAGCTTGCTCTGCGATATCAGCAGACACTTCACCTGTCGCTGGGTTTACTGGGATTTGGCCTGAAGTAAGAACCATGTTACCTAGATCTACGCCTTGAACGTAAGGACCGATTGCTGCTGGTGCAGATTCAGTGTGAAGTACTTTCGTCATTTGATTTTTCCATCAGTTGTAGGGAATAAAGATTCTCAGTTTGCCTCTAAACCCGTGGTAGGTAAAGAGTAAAATACCCCGACATTGCGGGGTATTTTAAACGTATCACGCCTAGTCGTACGGTGTGTTTATCGTTCGGTTACGATCTCACGTGAGAACACTTTCTCGCAGTACTTACACTTTAGGCGGATTTCTTGTTTCTTTTCGAATACGCTAAAGCTGCTTTCTACTGGCTCATTGTGAGAAATACAGTTTGAATTTGGGCATTCGAAGACATCATTGATGCGCTCTGGAAGCTCTAACGCGAGCTTTTTCACCACTTCATAGTTTTCGATTTGGTTCACGGTCGCGTGAGGAGCATACAGCGCCAACTTGCTCGCTTGCTCTTCATTAATAAACACATTTTCTATTTTCAGTAGATCTTTATGACCGAGTGCCGATGATGGCAAGTTCAGACCAATCGTAACGCGCTGTGATGAATTGTGCATATCGAACAGTCTTAATACTTTGATGCCGATTTGCGCAGGGATGTGGTCGATGACTGTGCCATTTTTGATTGCTTCTACCTGCAATTGAGTTTCTTTAGCCATGGGTTTTCTCCTCGATTACAGTGTTTCGTTTAGAACAAGCGCCAACAGTGCTTGGCGAGCGTATACGCCATTTTGAGCTTGCTGGAAGAAGTAAGCATGAGGCGTTTTATCAACATCGGTTGTGATTTCATCCACACGTGGTAGTGGGTGGAGTACTTTTAGATTTTCGCGCGCCCCTTCGAGTAATGCAGCTGTCAAAATATACGCCGATTTAATGTGCGCGTACTCCGATTCGTCAAAACGTTCTTTCTGTACTCGTGTCATGTACAGAATATCCAGTTCAGGAATCACGCTCTCCATGTCCGTGTGTAGGCTATATTGAATGCCAGCTTCGTCTAGCTCTTCGCAGATGTAATCTGGCATTGCCAATGCTTCTGGTGCAACAAAGAAGAAGCGGATGTTATTAAACTTCGCTAATGCTTGAGTCAGTGAGTGCACCGTGCGGCCATATTTTAGGTCACCGACGAACGCTACGTTCAAGTTGTCTAGACGACCTTGTGTTTCCGCGATGGTGTATAGGTCGAGTAGCGTTTGAGTTGGGTGTTGGTTTGCACCGTCACCAGCGTTGATCACTGGCACGCCATTTGAGAATTCAGAGGCCAAGCGAGCGGCGCCTTCTTGTGGATGGCGCATCACAAAGGCATCGACGTAAGAAGAGATGACCTGTACTGAATCTGCGAGTGTTTCGCCTTTTTTCGCCAGAGAGGTATTACCATCATTATCAAAGCCAATCACGTCACCACCAATGCGTTGAATCGCTGTTTCAAACGATAAACGTGTACGTGTTGATGGTTCAAAGAAACAACTGGCAACGACTTTGTTTTTAATCAGTTCTGGTCGAGGTGCTTTTTTAAGGCTGCCTGCTGTTTCTACGATAAGTTCCAGCTCTTCACGTGAAAGCTCTGGAATAGAGATGATGTGCTTCTGGTAAAGCGAGTTCGCCATGATCTTCTTCCCTATAACATTGATGACTACATCCAAATTGCCGAAAGGAATTTTGGACATAAAAAAACCTCCCCAAATGGGGAGGTTTTAAAATTCAATAGAATTAACAAAAATAACACCACGTAAGCGTAGTCGCTTAGCTAGAGCAAATCGCGTTTTCATGTCGGCAATTAGCTTGGTCATTTCTTAATCCTCAGACAAATTGCCGAGCATTATACGCTTAACTTTCGTGAGCGCAAGCGATTACATCATGGTTTTTAGCGGCTGTTTTTGCGCGCTGGTTTAGCTTCCTAGCGTTGCAACCATCACGGCTTTGATGGTGTGCATACGGTTTTCAGCTTCGTCGAATACGATGGAGTATTCTGACTCAAATACCTCTTCTGTTACTTCAAGCCCTTTCATGCCGTATTTTTCAGCGACTTCTTTGCCAACGGTAGTTTCATCATTGTGGAAAGCCGGAAGACAGTGCATGAATTTCACATGTGGATTACCCGTTTGCTTAATCACTTCCATATTGATTTGATATGGTGTCATTAAAGCCACACGTTCATCCCATGCCTCTGCGGATTCACCCATAGATACCCAAACATCGGTGTAAAGGAAGTCACAACCCTTCACGCCTTCCTCCACGCTTTCAGTTAATGTGATTTTTGCACCAGTTTGCTGCGCGATAGTTTGGCAAGTTGCCACGAGCTCTTCTTCAGGCCAGAACGCTTTTGGCGCGACAAGGCGAATATCCATGCCCATTTTAGCGGCGCCCACCATGAGCGAGTTGCCCATATTGTTGCGTGCATCGCCTAGGTAAGCGAAGGTCATTTCATGCAGCTGCTTACCGCGTCCGTACTCTTGCATGGTAAGGAAATCGGCAAGGATTTGGGTTGGGTGGAACTCATCAGTCAAACCATTCCACACTGGAACACCAGCATAAGTGCCAAGCTCTTCAACAATGGATTGGCCAAAGCCGCGATATTCGATGCCGTCATACATGCGACCTAAGACGCGTGCGGTGTCTTTCATTGATTCTTTATGGCCAATCTGAGAACCAGAAGGGCCGATGTAAGAGACTTGAGCGCCTTGATCAAAAGCTGCGACTTCAAACGCACATCGGGTACGAGTCGAAGATTTCTCAAAGATGAGTGCAATGTTTTTACCTTGAAGTGTCTTCTGCTCTGTTCCTGCATATTTTGCTTTTTTTAGCTCTGCAGACAGTTCGAGCAAGAACTGGATTTCTTTGGTTGAGAAATCCAATAGCTTCAAAAAGTTGCGGTTACGTAAATTGAAAGCCATAGCTCGTCCCTTAGTACGTGTGATTGAATTAATAGAATGCATTAAAACATATAAATGCTTTATTTGTGAATAATTATTTTCATGTAAACTAAAAAAGGTTGATGCATTCACATCAACCTTAGTTTTTATTCATTTAATGTAAAAGGACGAATTGGTTATATATCGTCTCGCTCTATCGGACAGCTCATGCAGCGGGCGCCACCACGGCCACGGCCAAGCTCGTTACCTGGGACTGTCAGTACTTTGATACCAGCTTTGTCGTATTTTTCGTTGGTGTATACATTGCGTTCGTAACCAATCACAACGCCCGGTTTTACGGTAAGAACGTTATTGGCGTCATTCCATTGTTCGCGCTCAGCTTCATAACTGTCACCACCCGTGGTGATGATTTTCAGCTGATCTAAGCCAAGAGCAGATTCAATCGCATGTAGGTAGTTATGAGATGCTTCAACATGCATTTCACCATTGCCTTTTGGTGTTAAGCGCCATGTGTCGAGATCTTTGCGCATGATCTCTGGGTAAACAGAGAACGTGTCCACATCCATATGGGTCATAACAGTGTCTAAATGCATGCATGAACGGTGTTTAGGCAGATCAATCGCAATCACTTCGGTCGCTTGTCCTGCCTTAAACAGGCTCGCTGCAAGGTTCTCTACGCCTTGCGCGGTCGTACGCTCAGACATACCGATCAGAACTGCACCTTTACCAATAACCAACACATCACCGCCTTCGACATTCGCATTATCATAATGCAGATCATCATCACCGAAGTATTTGATAAAGTCTTGGCCAGCAAAAATTGGGTGCCAACGATAAATCGCACGTAAGTGGTTTGTTTCACGTTGACGTGCAGGCATCATCATCGGGTTAAGAGAAACGCCGCCATAAACCCAACATGAGGTATCACGAGTAAAGAGGTGATTAGGCAGTGGCTCAATAACAAAGTCGAGAGGACGCTTCATTTTTGGCAGCATAGAAGATGAGGAGATCGGTAGCTCTGAGTAAGCTAAGCCACCTAAAAAGATGCTGGCAAGGTGTTCATCATCCATTTCTGAAAAATATTGGCGTAGGTCTCGCGCAAAGGTTGGTCCGTAACGAAAGTCAGAAATCTGAGTATCTAGCAGCCACTGTTTTGCTTCTGGAACGGCGAGGGTTTCGACCAGTAAATCGTGGAGGAGAAGCACTTCAACGTCTTGCTCGCGCAGCGTACGTGCGAATGCATCGTGCTCTTCACCTGCTGCTTCTACAGCAAGAACGTCGTCAAATAGCAACTCATGACAGTTTGACGGAGTTAAGTGGGTTAGGGCGCGTTCAGGGCGATTTAATAGAACTCGTCGAAGTTGACCAACTTCTGATCCAACGTACAGCTTGCTCATTTTGTATCCTTACAAATTTTCCAGCCATTAGTTATGACAAGCTTCCTAGAAAGATGCAAGTTATCAAGCTTTGTTTATATTCTGGTATTTCTGGTTTTGTGAGTTTTTTATTTTTATTTTGATTCTTATGAAATTTATTATTAGATATAAATGCTATTTTACTAAAATTAGAGTGCGTGCGTTTTTATTCTAATTTTCCCGTTGAGAAAGAATACACGCACAGTGCATAAAACGTGCATTTTTATTCTAAATTATGCATTATTAAAGTGAATTTATTCGTTATGCTTCTTCGTTTTACACGTGAGTGTATTCAAGAAAGCATCATAAACACGCATAGAAAGAGAAAATAACCACATTAAGTGTCAATTAGGATGTTCTGAATATTAAAAAATGCCATTCTTTGTTAATTTTTTGTTTCTTTGTGTGGTCGGTTTAATATTTAGATTCAAATAACCGATAAGAATCGCAGTGGTATGATGTTTGTTTGTGGCTTTTCATCGCAATCCATGCCATATTTCACCGGATCAGCATACTCAGTATCGGGTATTGTGTTTCCATCAAGTAACTAATCTGGAGCCAAAACATGTCTCACGAAGATGAATATCTATCAGTAGAAGAATTAATTGAGATTCAAAAGGAAGAGACTCGCGATATCATTGCAGCATTGCTAGAAGATGGCAGCGATCCAGATTCGCTATACGAAATTGAGCACCACCTGTTTGCAGAAGATTTTGACACGCTAGAAAAAGCGGTAGTTGAAGCATTCAAGATGGGCTTTGAAGTGCTTGAAGCAGAAGAAACTGAAGATGAAGATGGTAACAAGTTGCTTTGCTGTGATGCGACTATGGAGTCCGCACTAGACGCAGAAGCGATTGATGCGCAAGTTGAAAAATTGATTCACTTGGCAGAAAAATACGACATCATCTATGACGGTTGGGGTACGTACTACGAAGGCGAAGATGCGCTTTACCCTGAAGAAGATGAAGACGACGAGTAATCAAAGCTCACCTCTTTTAGAGAAACCAGCGTTTAACGCTGGTTTTTTTATACCTTGAAAATGGCATCCAACAACAGATGAATGTGGAGGTGATAAATAATTCACATTGAGTTTATAGGGGATTTCTCCCTATAATGCGTGAAAATTGATCTAGCGCAAGGTGTATATGCAACTCTCACTCGCCGGTTTATGGCAAGTCTCTCCACTGACGGACCTCTCGATTCCACAGGATGACATCACTTTTCCCGCCCCTTTAAGTCTAGTCCTGCCTGATGAATTGACGGAGGAAGCGATCCGTCAACAAGAATGGCACCTGATGCATGACATTGAAGTGGATGAGGCGATGATGGCATTTCCTGCAGTGGAAATGGTAATGGGTGGTGTTGATTACCATGCGGAGGTACGTTTGAACGGCGTGGCTGTGTTTGATTGTGATGGCTCGCAAAGTGTGTATAAGAAAGACATTCGCCCATACATGCAAATGGGGCGTAATCGCTTTGAGATATTGTTCCTAGAGGAAGAAGAAGATCTTTTATTCGATGAGGATAAGCCAGAACTGTGCCCGCTTTCTGAACATCAATATAAGAAAAGTGATGAGCGACTGGGCGTGTGGCAAGAACCGTACTTGCAGTTTATTCGCAACGTGCGTTTAGATCGCGTGGCAACCGAGCAGATTTGGCACCATGGTGGCGGGTGTGAATTTAAGGTCGATTTGTATTACCAGACATTTGCACCAGGGCTAGTGTCAGCAGCGGTAAAGTTTAATGGCATGACTTACCATATTCCTATTGATGTCCGAGCGGAGCATGCGAGCGCTTTATTCCAGATTGAAGCGCCAAAGTATGCTGATCTTAATGACCCTGATCCAAATGATCTCTATCAGTTGTCTGTTGAATTGGATGGACAACGCCAAAACTTCACTGTTGCATTGAGCCAGGAGCTTTGCGTTACCCATGTTGTGCTTTAACGTCTGATAATATTTTTTATTACAGTACCTTAAGCATTACGACTTCACATGCATCATGCCCTGTTTGCCCAAGCGGGGCATCGAGATGCTCAAAGCCTAGCTTTTCATACAAGCCTACCGCCTCTCTTAGACATTCTGTTGTCTCTAAATAGCACTGCTGATACCCAAGCTGTTTCGCCAGTTGTAAGCTCAATGCGACGATGCGTTTGGCTAAACCGTGTCCTCGTGTTTGAGGTAAGAAGTACATCTTTTGCAGCTCACACACATTTGGCTCACCAGCTAAAGGGGCAAAGCCACCGCCACCAACGATCTCTCCGCGATGTTCAATGACCCAATAGGCGGCCCCGTTTTGATTATACACCGAATACATATCATCAAGCGTTGGATCGGCCACACCATAACCTCTGTCTGCGGTTAAGCCGTATTCAGCAGAGACTTTACGAATTACGTCTGCCACTTGCGGATTGTCTGCTTTGGTAAGAGGTCGAAGGGTGTATTCCTCTGCCTGACACACTTTTGTTAGCCCTTTTAGGTAAGTCTCTAGACCAAGTTTGAGTTGTTCTTGCTCACAGTCATCAAGTTGTGTAAGCAACTGCTCAAAAAAGCTGTTTTGCTGTTGGTCTAGTTGCGATAACGCCTGCTGTCCTTGAATTGTGAGCACTACGAGTTGGCTTCGTTTATCTTTCGGGTTTTCGATGCTCTCAACCAAACCTAATTTAATCAAACCAGTAATGGTGCGGCTTGCATTGGACTTGTCGACACTAAGCTGCTGCGCCAGTTGGTTGATGGTCAATGGTTGCAATTGGATTTCACCTAATGCGTGCGCTTGTACCGGGGTAAGAGCGACATCGCCGCATTGTTTATCGAGCATACCAAGCAATCGGACGGCTTGACGGGAGTAGTGTCGGAGTTGACGAGCGTTCATTATCACTTACCTCTAAAAATAAAGTTGCGCACCGCAATTAAATTAATTGCGGTGCGCAACTTTGTCAATGATAAATGTCATTTGGCTCGTTAGGAGACGTAGTGAGCCTCCATGTTTAAGCGTGGTGATGTAAACAAAACTGCGGTGCTGGAGTTTTTGCTGATGATTTACGCATCCATACTTTCTCGTGGAAGTAGTAAGCCACCGTATTCAAACTCGGCTCTAGCATCGCCATTACGCCGCCGACAAATGCATCACCTGTTAGTAAGTAAACCACGGTAAAAGCGACGCTGAAGTGCACGGTCGCAAAGCTTGCGGTTTTTAATTTGGTCATCCACTGACGAGCTTTAAGTGCTGGGACTTTTGCCCATGCCTTTTCATGAAAGTAGAAGGCTACGGTGTTCACTGAAGGCTCAATCATGGCAATTAAACTACCAATTAAAATGTCGCCTGTGAGTACGTAAGCGACACTAAATGCGATAGTAAAATGCAGTGCTGCGAAAGTTAGTGTCTTTTTCATGATAATTACTCAATCGTGTTTGTTTCGATGAGTTTATTATCGATAATAATTCTCATTAATGCTAATGGATGATGAGTATTGTTGCGATAGGGGAAAGCTATTGATGATGGTTTTTGGTGAAAGATATACAAAAAAGGTTGACCATGATGGCCAACCTTTGGATTCAAAGTGAGAAGTGTTAGTTCTTCTCTTTTACTGAGGCTTAAAGTGCAGCGATCGTTGTCTTCTGCTCTTCTAGCTTAGCTAGTGTCTCTTTGTAGCCTTCAAGCTTCTCACGCTCTTTAGCAACAACCGCTTCAGGTGCTTTCGCTACAAAGCCTTCGTTGCCCAGTTTGCCTTCGATACGCTTGATTTCGCCGTGCGTCTTCTTGATTTCGCCATCTAGACGAGCAAGCTCTGCATCTTTGTCGATCAAACCCGCCATTGGGATCATCAGCTCAGACTTGCCAACCAGTGCCGTTGCACACGCAGGGGTCTCTTCGCCGGCTTCAAGCACGCGTACTGCTTCTAGCTTCGCTAGAGACATCAATACTTGTTTGCTTGCTTCTAGACGAGAGGCGTCTTTCTCATTCGCTGCTTTCAGCATAACGTCTAGAGGCTTGCCAGGGTTGATGTCGTACTCTGCACGTAGGTTGCGGATGCTAGTGATGAACGCTTTCACCCATTCGATGTCGTCTAGCGCTTCTTGGTGGAAGTTCGCTTCGTCGAATTGAGGCAGCGTTTGTAGCATGATTGTCTCGCCCTCAACACCGTCAACTAGTGGCTTGATGCTTTGCCAGATAGTTTCTGTGATGTAAGGAATCACTGGGTGAGCCAGACGTAGCGTCTTCTCAAGTACCGTGATTAGTGTACGGCGAGTACCACGCTGTTGCGCTTCAGTACCTTTCCATAGAACGGGTTTAGTTAGCTCTAGGTACCAGTCACAGAATTGGTTCCAGATGAATTCGTAAAGTGTGTTTGCAGCCATATCTAGACGGAAGTTGTCGATATGGTTGTTGAACGCTTTCGCTGCGAGTTCAAACTGAGACTCGATCCACTTGTCTGCTAGTGAGTACTCGATCTCACCTTCACCAAAACCACAATCTTGCTCTTCTGTGTTCATCATTACGTAACGGCTTGCGTTCCATAGTTTGTTACAGAAGTTACGGTAACCTTCAAGACGCTTCATATCCCAGTTGATATCGCGACCTGTTGATGCCATTGCTGCAAGAGTGAAACGCAGTGCGTCTGTACCGTATGCTTCGATACCGTTTTCAAACGTCTTACGCGTGTTCTTCTCAATCTTCTTCGCTAGCTGAGGCTGCATCATGTTGCCACAACGCTTCTCTACTAGAGACTCTAGGTCGATACCATCGATCATGTCGATTGGGTCAAGTACGTTACCTTTCGACTTCGACATTTTGTCGCCGTTTTCGTCACGGATTAGGCCGGTAACGTAAACTGTCTTAAATGGTACTTGTGGTTTGCCATTTTCGTCTTTCACGAAGTGCATGGTCATCATGATCATGCGCGCAACCCAGAAGAAGATGATGTCGAAACCAGTTACTAGAACGTCTGAAGGGTGGAATACTTTCAGATCGTCAGTTTGCTCTGGCCAACCTTGAGTACCGAACGTCCATAGCGCAGAAGAGAACCATGTATCCAGTACGTCTTCGTCTTGGTGCAGCTCAATTACTGACTCTAGGTTGTTGTTCTTGCGAACTTCTTCTTCAGTGCGACCTACGTAAACATTACCTTGGTTGTCGTACCAAGCTGGGATGCGGTGACCCCACCATAGCTGACGAGAGATACACCAGTCTTGAACGTCACGCATCCAAGAGAAGTACATGTTTTCGTATTGCTTAGGAACGAATTGGATGTCGCCGTTTTCTACTGCTTCAACTGCTGTTTTCGCTAGAGGCGCAGTACGTACGTACCATTGGTCAGTTAGCATTGGTTCGATAACCACGCCACCACGGTCGCCGTAAGGAACTTGTAGATCGTGATCTTTTACGTCTTCAAGTAGGCCTAGCTCGTCGAATTCAGCAACGATAGCTTTACGAGCGGCAAAACGCTCCATACCGTGGTATTTAACTGGTAGCTCAGTGCTGTAAGCGTCGCTTGCTTCGCCGTTAGTGTTGAATACTTCTGCTGCGTTGCGGATGTTCGCGTCGAAAGTCAGAATGTTGATCATTGGTAGCTGGTGGCGCTTACCAACTTCGTAGTCGTTGAAGTCGTGCGCAGGTGTGATTTTCACACAGCCAGTACCTTTTTCCATATCTGCGTGCTCATCGCCCACGATTGGGATGCGACGATCAACGATAGGAAGGATGATTTCTTTACCGATAAGATCTTTGTAACGTGGATCTTCTGGGTTAACTGCAACACCCGTATCGCCTAGCATGGTCTCTGGACGAGTCGTTGCAACAACGATGTAGTCTTTGCCATCCGCTGTTTTAGCGCCATCTGCTAGTGGGTAGCGGAAGTGCCACATGTGGCCTTTAGTATCTTTGTTCTCTACTTCTAGATCTGAAATCGCGGTGTGTAGCTTTGGATCCCAGTTAACTAGACGCTTACCGCGGTAGATTAGATCGTCTTCGTATAGACGTACGAACACTTCTTGAACGGCGTTAGATAGACCATCGTCCATCGTAAAGCGCTCACGGTCCCAGTCTACTGATGCGCCAAGACGACGAAGCTGCTTAGTGATAGTGCCGCCAGATTCGCCTTTCCATTCCCAGATTTTGTCGATGAAAGCTTCACGACCGTAATCGTGTTTTGTTTTGCCTTCTTCTGCAGCGATCTTACGCTCAACAACCATCTGAGTTGCGATACCAGCGTGGTCAGTACCTACTTGCCAAAGGGTGTTTTTACCCTTCATACGTTCACAACGGATAAGCGTATCCATGATCGTATCTTGGAACGCGTGGCCCATGTGTAGGCTACCAGTGACGTTCGGTGGCGGGATCATGATGCTGTATGATTCTTTAGTAGTGTCACCGTGTGGCTTAAAGTAGCCTTTCTCTTCCCAAGTCTGATACAGAGCTTGTTCGATTGAAGTTGGGTTGTATGTCTTTTCCATAGCGCTCTTTTAATGGATACGTTGATGGTTGAATCTTAGTCAATCTTTATAAGTGAGGGATCTTAACAAGATCGCCTTAACTATAAGGATTGACCGTTAAGGATATTGAATTTCGATCGTTTGCAGCTGGTAACCTGCTTGACGGTAAATTTTATATCTTTCTCTTGCGAGTTGTTTAGCTTTTTCTTCGCAGGGCACGAAGTCTACCACTTGAGCAAACTTGTTCGCAAAGGTTGTCTCATTTTCCGCCAAATTAATTACCAATTGACGATTCCAAGACGGCTTTACACCGTTATGGCCGATCTCAATATTGGTGGCGTATTTCGGTCCTTCGCCTACGAGGTTATGTGCCATGAACTTGTCTGCATCAACTTGCCAAAAGGCTTCAGCGAGCTGCTCGGCGTGTGGTTTGTCTTGGCAGTTTAAATACACTTTAGCGCCTTGGCGGGCAAAGTGCTGCGCCAAAAACACAATGTACTCTTCAAAGCCAGCCACCGTTGCTTGCGGGCTCTCTTCGTTAATGATGTAGAAGGTTGCAGTTTGCATCATTCTCTCACTTGCCTTGGGTCTCTTCCTAAGACCATCTTAAATCCCATTTTCATTTTAGAAAATTAGGATAATAAAAAAGGGCCTTGCGGCCCTTTTAGATTTTGTTCAGAAATTACTCTTCTGTCTCTTGGCCGCTGCGGTTCAAAAGGAATTGGACAAGCATTGAGACAGGACGGCCCGTTGAGCCTTTCGCTGCGCCTGATTTCCACGCAGTACCTGCGATATCGACGTGTGCCCAATTGTACTTTTTAGCAAACTTAGACAAGAAGCAACCCGCAGTGATAGTACCAGCAGGACGGCCACCAATGTTTGCCATATCCGCAAACGGGCTCTTTAACTGCTCGTGGTACTCATCTGCCATTGGTAGGCGCCATGCACGGTCACTCGCTTGCTCTGAAGCGTTAACTAGCTCATGAGAAAGAGGATTGTGGTTAGAGATAACGCCACTGATGTGGTGGCCTAGTGCGATAACACAAGCACCAGTTAGGGTTGCAACGTCAACCACGCAGTCTGGTTCGAAACGCTCTACGTAAGTCAGTGCGTCACAAAGAACAAGACGACCTTCCGCATCCGTGTTCAGAACTTCTACAGTTTGACCAGACATGGTCGTTAGGATATCACCTGGACGGTAAGCGTTGCTGCCTGGCATGTTTTCACAGCCTGCTAGAACACCAATAACGTTAATTGGTAGGTTTAGCTTCGCTAGCGCTTTCATTGTACCGAATACCGATGCCGCACCACACATGTCGTACTTCATCTCATCCATACCTTCGCCCGGTTTTAGAGAGATACCGCCTGAATCGAAGGTTAGACCTTTACCTACTAGCACAATAGGTTTTGCATCTGAGTCAGGGTTACCTTTGTACTCGATGATAGACATCATAGATTCGTTTTTAGAACCACGGCCTACTGCTAGGTAAGAGGTCATACCCAGTTTTTCCATCTCTTGCTCACCAATGATTTTGGTGGTTACGGTTTCGTAATCGTCCGCTAGACGACGAGCTTGAGAAGCAAGGTAAGCTGGATTAGCTACGTTTGGCGGCATGTTGCCAAGGTCTTTTGAGGCTTTGACACCTGATGCGATAGCTAGACCATGAGTGATTGCTTTTTCACCCAAGTTTAATTCACGACGCGTTGGTACGTTGAAAACAAGCTTGCGCAGTGGGCGGCGAGTTTCAGGTTTAACGCTCTTGAATTGATTAAATGTGTATAGACCATCTTTAGTCGCTTCTACAGCCTGGCGTACTTTCCAGTATGTATCGCGACCCTTAACATGCAGTTCAGTTAGGAAACATACCGCTTCCATTGAGCCTGTCTCGTTAAGTGTGCTGATCGTCTTTTGAATGATTTCCTTGTACTGGCGCTCGCCAAGTTCACGCTCTTTGCCGCAACCGACAAGTAAAACGCGCTCTGACAAAACACCTGGTACTTGATGCAGTAGCAGCATCTGACCAGGTTTACCCTCTAGATCACCACGGCGAAGTAGTGAACTGATGTAACCGTCACTGATTTTATCAAGTTGTTCGGCTACTGGAGAAAGGCGACGTGGTTCAAACACACCAACAACGATACATGCGCTACGTTGTTTCTCTGGACTGCCACTTTTTACACTGAACTCCATGCGTACTCCTACATCCTGAAGACAAATTGCTCTAAATGTTAGATAATGATCGCTTACTTGTTGAATTTTAGCTCCAGGCTTACATGCAGAGCTGATTAAGCGACTAACATCTAGTTTATAATTTTTAAAAAAATAAATGGTTCAACGGGAAACTATAGTGATTCGACCAAAAAAACAAGTTTTGTATAGGTAATTTCAGCGTGATTATTGTTAGATATTTGATCCGCGAAACACTCAAGAGCCAATTTGCGATTTTTTTCGTACTTTTTTTGGTGTTTGTAAGCCAGAAATTCATAAGTGTTCTTGCTGATGCTTCTGATGGGGATATTCCTGCTGGATTGATTTTCTCGATTGTTGGTTTGAATATGCCAGCAATGGGGTTGTTAATGCTGCCTTTGAGTCTGTATATCGGCATACTGATCACGTTTGGTCGCCTGTATGCAGAGAGCGAAATTGTCGTTATGAATGCGACAGGTATTGGTAACAAATTCCTGGTACAAGCGGCCTTGTACTTAGCACTGATTACTTCTGCTGTGGCGGCTTTCAATGCATTGTGGTTATCGCCGTGGTCTCAAGACCGTGTAGAGCAACTTTATGAGCAAGTGGCAGCAGAAAACAGCGTTGACTTGCTAAAGAAAGGGCAATTCCAAGGCACGCCAGATGGTTCATCGGTTGTGTTCATTGATGACATTAAAGACAATACATTGAGCAACGTTTTTGTCGCGCAGATGCGCCCGAGAGATTCAGTATTGCCGAGTGTGATGTTCTCGTCCTCTGGTGAAGTAAAAGAACTGTCGGACGGCCGTCAGGTCATCACCATGAAAGAAGGCACGCGTTATGAAGGTGTGCCTACTCGCGTTGAATATATGATCACAAAATTCGATGAATACGAAGGCGTTATCGGCCAGCGTGAGGTCAAAAAGAAAGGGCGAGATTGGGAAGCGTACCCAACGGTTGACTTGATTGGACACCCAGACCCAGAAGCGCAAGCAGAGCTGCAATGGCGCATTTCGTTATTTGTGTGTATTCCACTCTTAACGATGTTGGTTATTCCTTTGTCAGCGGTGAATCCGCGTCAGGGACGATTTGCCAAAATGGGGCCCGCGATTCTTATTTATCTAGCGTATTTCCTGGCGATTAGTGCAACAAAATCTGCATTAGAAGATGGTGACATTCCGGCGGCAATCGGCATGTGGCCTATTAATGCGATGTTACTGATTGTCGCAATCATGGCCAATATGATGGACAGCGTTGCTGCTCGACGAATAAAAGACAAATTCCGTAAGAAGAGGCTCGCGTAAGCTGTGTTCAAAATCTTAGACCTTTACATCGGTAGAACCATCATCTCTACCACTGCCTTGGTTTTAGCGACGTTTGTTGGCTTATCGGGCATCATCAAATACGTAGAACAGTTACGTAAAGTAGGGCGAGGCGTGTATGACCTCACCCATGCGTTGTACTTTGTGTTGCTCAGTGTGCCGCGTGATATCGAAATGTTCTTCCCAATGGCAGCATTACTCGGTGCCCTTATTGGTTTGGGTATGTTGGCGTCAAGCTCTGAGCTGGTGGTGATGCAAGCTGCTGGTTTCTCAAAGTTGGATATCGGGTTATCCGTGCTCAAAACGGCGGTGCCACTTATGCTTATCGTTATGACGTTAGGGCAATGGGGCGCTCCAGAAGCACAAAAGATGGCTCGTGACCTACGATCCTTTGCGATATCTGGAGGTAGTATTGTCTCAGTTCGTTCTGGAGTTTGGGCTCGTGACGCAAACGACTTTATCTTTATAGGTAAAGTCGAAGACGACAAGCTTTATGCTTTAAATATGTGGCGTTTTGATGATGATAAGAATCTACAAAAGGTTATCTTTGCTGAAGAGGTCGACTATCAACAAGATAACAATTGGTTGATGCGAGACGTACAAATCACGGATATGAAAAATGAAAACGTGATTTCGAAGCAAGACATCGAACAGATGGAATGGCATACGTCATTGGCTCCAGATAAGCTAGCTGTGGTGACGGTAAAGCCTGAAGAGTTATCACTGAGCGGTTTGTATGATTACGTGACCTATCTGAAAGCATCAGAGCAAGATGCGTCTCGCTATGAATTGGCGTTTTGGCGTAAGTTGACACAGCCGCTTTCAATTGCCGTGATGATGTTGATGGCGCTATCGTTTGTTTTCGGTCCACTCAGAAGTGTGACCATGGGAGCAAGGGTATTGTCGGGCGTGGTTGCCGGGTTTACTTTTTATATATCCAGTGAGTTCTTTGGCCCATTAAGCTTGGTATATGGCATATCCCCAGTGTTTGGTGCATTGGCTCCGAGTCTGGTGTTCTTAGCCATTGCGATTGCGCTGCTGAGAAGAAAGCTGTAGCTGAAGTATCACCGAATAAACCATGTTTCATCGGACTAAATGTAAAAGGAAGGCATTATGCCTTCCTTTTTTGTATTCCCGGATAAGTTAGTTTGCCTTAGGCAACACAACAACCTCTGTTTTTGCCCAAATGTCGTGGAACCCACGTTTCTTGGGATCAATCGGTACAGTCAGGTTTGCCAAACCAAAGCCAGATGTTGCAATGCGAATCAGGGCTTGAGTGACTGTAATCGGTGCACCGTCTTTGGCATTGCGAACTCGAAGTTTCCAAGCGCGCATCCCAAGTGTTTGCCCTGCTCGCGTCCAGAAGAAGACAAAGAAGTATATCCATACAACCGCAAGATACAGTGTAAATAGAGGGCTTAATACAGGGTGCTTTCCGAGCATATCAGCGGCATCTGCGTACTCGCCATAGCTCAACAGCCCTGCTGCATTTAGTGCAAATACAACGGCCATAACAATACCTGCGGCCATCATTTCAATTGCGATAATAATCAATGTGTCGTAAATCAACGCTGCAAGTCGACGAAAGAGACCAGCAGGTGGAAGAGTTGTAGACGTTGTCATTATTCCATCACTTACCTTAAAAATTGTGCGTCAGAATATAGATTCCCTCACCAAGAGAAAAGAGACCTAACGCACAGAGTCTTTAATTATGCATCAACGAAGTGACTTTTCTGCAGTGTGTTATGAACACATATCATGATGTACAAGGCCTTTCAGTAATCTATTTCAACTGAACTTTACTTGTCTAACCATTAGCTTTTTGGTCTGTAACTAGATTAGACAGATGAGAGAGTTGGTGTTTCTCATCTTCGGTATAATGCTGGCTCAAGGAGAGCTCTAAAGCTTTTTCTGATAGCTTGGTTGCAGGTGATAAAAACAACTTGGGGTGCATACTAGAGAGAGCTAGCAAGGCTTTTTGTAGGCGAATCTGTATTTGGAGTTGCGCTGCACCATCGTGCGCGATTGGCAAAAAGACATCATCAAATAAATCTTGGCAGCTTAATGCGGGCACAAATAGCCTAGGGTATCGAGTCTTGGTGGGAGGTTCGCTGAGTAACTCTCCCCACAATGAAAGGGCTCGTACAGAACGCCCAAGAACATCAATCGCGGTACCGTTATCATTCACGGCGGGGGAGAGAGCTCGTGAGGCAATCTCCGCCATGACGACTAATCCAAAACGAGGATCTTGATCATAGGAACGCTCCGTTCGAATCGTGAAGGCCGCAGTTATTTCGTTTTCGTCTGGCAACGCTCCACAAACCCAAGCCAATGGTTGACTCACATACACAAAACTTCCTGGTTGTCGTTCAAGATAGATGGTGCATTGGTTTGCTTCAGCAATACTATCTAGATGATGCATATCAACATGCTGTAAGTAGCCAATTTCTTGGCTGAAAATAGGTGTACTTCCTCTAGGTTTATGTTCTGGGTGGCTCCACGGGTGAGCACCTAGCCAACGCTCTTTGCCCCGTTTTCTTATCGCATCTAACAAGGCTTGCTCCACGTAGGAGGTAGTTTCACTGACCCTCCCTAGTACGGAAAGGTGCTGAATCCAACGTAGCAGAGTGAGTATGATCATCACGATTACGGCGATGGTCACGATGAACAGATAAATTTGTGCTTGTTGATGATAGGCACCAATGCCTAGCGCGATAATGCCTACCAAGCTAAATAAAAAAGAGCCAAGAAAGGTTGCCAAAGCATTTTGCGTTGTGCTGTCTTCCATCAACAGTTTGGTGGCCCGTGGCGTTACCCCTGCACTAGCGGCACTGTACGCTGAGACCATTATATTGAGCGAGAATGTGGTCACCGCAAGCATGGAAGTCGCGAGGATATTTAATATGTTGTTAAGCAAATCCTTACTGACGTTGATTGCAGGAGGCAGAGTAATGAACTGGTTTAAAACAATGGATATTAGGGCGGTGGCGACAGCAAGTAAGGCATAAAGTGACGTGCGAACCCACAATTTGCGCGTCATTTGCTTCAGTAACCATTGCCATTTTGACCCAGTCATTCGCATGCTCCTATTAGGTTCTTACTCGAAAGTCGATAGAAAATTCAGAAAGTTATTCTTGCTTAAGCATAGGTTAAATCTTCCTCGTTCTACTTGGAATTTCATGCATCATGAGAGTAAGAAAGCCGCTTGCTTCAAAGAATGGTGTTCTTGAGGTGTGAATTACCAAGATTCTGTTACCTTAATTGATAGATGCATTAAAAGTATGTGATTGATAAGAGGTAGCCATGATTGTAATTACAGGTGCAAGTAGCGGTTTAGGGGCAGAGTTGGCAAAGCGTTATGATGCGGAAGACAAAGAGACGTATATCATAGGAAGAAACACAGAAAAACTATCCGCATTAGCTAAACAACTCTCTCATAACGTCGGCTATCAAGCTTGCAACCTCTCATTACATCAAGATGTGAAACACCTATTTGATGGGATGAAACAGCCGCCTGAAATGGTCATTCATAGTGCAGGAAGTGGTTATTTTGGCGAACTGGAAGAGCAGGAGCCGGAAGAGATTCAAAAACTGATTGATAATAACCTGAATTCTGCGATTCATGTGTTAAGAGAGTTAGTAAAGCGTTACAAAGATCAACCGATAAAAGTGGTCATGATCATGTCCACAGCCGCTCAACAACCAAAAGCGCAAGAGTCTACGTATTGTGCTGTGAAGTGGGCTGTCAAAGGATTAATCGAGTCGGTTCGTTTGGAGTTAAAAGGAAAGCCAATGAAAATTATCGCGGTTTATCCTGGTGGAATGGATACGGAATTCTGGAAGACAAGCGGCAACACGATGGACACGAGTCACTTCATGCAAGCGGAAGATGCTGCCGAGATGGTCCATACGGCTTTGTCGAGCATTGGGAATGGTTATGTTTCTGATATTACAGTGAATAGAGTTTAAAAAGAGTTACGTATACTCATTTTCATCTGGATCAGTAGTAGGAAATGGAGTGTACGTTTCTTATGAGTACAGCTTTGTCACACTTTGTGGCGAAATTATCAGCAAACGATAGTTATTTAAGGTATTTCTGCTTGCGCAGGTCAAAAGCTTCCGTATAATGCCAATCATCAAAGGGCAACAGCCCAAAGATGCCGGTGTGGTGAAATTGGTATACACGACGGATTCAAAATCCGTTGCCTTCGGGCGTGGCGGTTCAAGTCCGCCCACCGGTACCATAATTCATATGATAAAGCCTCGACGTAAGTCGGGGCTTTGTTGTATCTAGGGTTTGTGAATTCAAATCCAGCGTGGCGTCAGGAATGCCATGCCCAGTCACTCCACTCTTTACTGCTTTCCATTTTTACTTTTCTAAAAATAAAAAAGCGCGAGGGATTACCTCGCGCAAGCTACTACATGATAATAGTAGGGAACAGCTTATAGAGCTGTGAACAAGGTGTTCTGTGAGTCAGGTGTCCAATCGGCTTGAGAGACGTGTGGGACGTTGACGAGATAACGTTTGCCAGAGTACGTCACAACATCTCCCTCTTTATATGAAACATTCACTTCCCAATTTGTTGCCGGATCAGCATTGGTCCAAAGGCTAGAGGTTGGGGAAGGTGCCCAGTCCTGCTGTGCGTTATGGCTGGTCACTGCTTGGTAAACGGTGCCTAAATGTAGGACGTAGTCGCCAGCGTTGTAGCTATGACCAACTTGCCAGTTTGGTGTGTAGTTATCCATCGTATCGAATACATAGCCAGCTTGTTTTGCTAGTCGGATAAATTCCGTTAATTTAGGTAAATTCTTGGTTGCGCCCATTCCTCGCTTACCGTCTTCAAACAAAAACTCATGCGTTAGAATAATGACCTTGTCTGCGTGGAGTGGTGTACCACATGGAAACTCTTGTGCTTTTGAATTGATAGGGTTGATGGTGGTAGGAGCACAGTTGTTCAATGCTGCATCTACGTAACCTAGGAAAGGTTCTGCCTCTGTTAGACTGTTGGCTGGCATTGCTATCCCCCAGTTTTCAGGTGCCCAATCCACATCCCAACCATGTGTTTGATAGCCTTTATTAGCCAGAATGTTTTGTACCGCAATTGAGGCTTTCACACTGTTTGATGGGTCGTTGATATTACAAACGTAGCCTGGTTCCCAAGGTTTAAAGTCATCAGACGTTGCACATAATCCATCTGCTTTGAAGTCTTTAGTCACGCGCCAGCCGTTGGTGTAGGGCAGTCTAGCAAACTCTGTTGCCTTATAATTCGGGTAGCTTGTAATGTTAGGCAGATACTTTTCTAACACAGATAAGTTTTCCGTAAACATTGAGGCATCGTAAACAGGATCTTGGTACGAGTTAAGCTGGTGGTCGCCGGTAGCATTACATTCTGCTGCGCTATTAGGTCCAAACTCATCAACGCAGTTATGAACCATATGATCGTAACTATGGTTCGCGACAATATGACCAGTGTCTAATGCGAGCTTTAAGGCTTCTAGCGAACGGTCTTCATTCTCATCACCAATTCCGTCTAAGTGCCAAGCATTAAAGTAAAACGTCGCTTTGATATCTTCTTGGTTAAGTACTTGAATAACGTCAATAGAAGCATTGATTGGTCCATCATCAAACGTTAGATAAATGGTGCCTTTAGAGTCGGTTTGAGCAAATGAGTATTGTGATAGTGCGGCACTTACAAGCGTTGCAATAGCCAATTTATTAAATTTCATTCTCTATTCCTTTTTAGAAATTAATAACGACGTTGTCAGTAGTAATATATTGATAATTTGAAACCTAATGTAGTCTCTTAATTTATTTCCTGACTTTTATCCTAGACCTAAATAATTACTAAAAAACAGGTCGTATTTTCTAAATTGGGATTGTGTTCACGAATAATGCAACCGGTTGCGCTTTTTTGTCTTGGTTATTTTTGCTACAGTTTTTGCAGGTTGAAATTTACACAACGGGAGTAAGGCTATGAAAAAGATCCTTTTATGCTGTAGCGCAGGGATGTCAACCAGTATGCTTGTTAAAAAAATGGAGCAAGCTGCTGAAAATAAAGGAATTGAGTGCAAAATTGATGCGATGTCAGTGAATGCATTTGAAGATGCAATTAAAGAGTACGATGTTTGTCTTCTCGGGCCTCAAGTACGTTTTCAGCTAGAAGAGCTAAGAAAAACGGCGCAAGAGCATGGTAAAAACATTGATGCGATTTCTCCTCAGCATTATGGAATGATGAAGGGAGAGGAAGTACTAGAGCAAGCATTAGAATTAATTAACTAAACCATAGTTTTAAATTAAAAAAGATAACTGTACATCAAATATAAATATTTGATGCGGGATTCTTTTGCCTAAAATAAGGATGGATTCTATGAAGCTTTATGACGCAATTATAGGCGCAGTCGAAAAGCATATAGCCCCTATAGCAGCAAAAGTGGGGAATCAGCCCCATGTTCGAGCAATGAGAGACGGTTTTATAGTTGCAATGCCGTTTATTATTGTCGGTAGTTTCATTTTGATTTTTGCATTCCCACCATTTGCCGAAGACACGACCTTTACTTTTGGTCGAATTTGGCTCGATTTCGCCACCACACATTTTGATACCATAATGATGCCCTACAACATGTCGATGGGGATCATGACCATTTTTGTTTCGCTCGGCGTTGCTTATAGCTTAGCTAAGGCTTACAAGATGGATGGGATCACGAGTGCTGTATTGTCGCTGATGTCTTTTTTACTCATCGCGGCCCCTGCTAAAGATGGCGCGTTGTCTATGTCACACATGGGAGGAACAGGGATCTTCACTGCTGTGATGTGTGCATTCTTCTCGGTAGAGCTCTACCGTTTTATGAAAAAACACAACATTACGATTCGCATGCCAGAGCAAGTTCCACCGGCGATTGCACGATCATTTGAAGTACTGTTACCAGTCTTAGCGATATTCATTACCTTATATCCACTTAGCCTTTTCGTGCAAACCCAGTACGACATGTTGATTCCAGATGCGGTCATGGCAGTTTTTAAGCCTTTAATTAGTGCGTCTAACTCATTGCCTGCCATTATTGGCGCTCTATTGCTTTGCCAACTACTTTGGTTTGCGGGTATCCATGGTGCTGCAATTGTTGTGGGGCTGCTTTCTCCAATTTTCTTGACCAACATTGGTGCCAACATCGAAGCCTTTGTTGCAGGTGAACCGATTCCAAACGTATTTACTCAGCCTTTCTGGGATTTTTACATCTTTATCGGTGGCTCTGGTGCAACACTTGCTCTTGTTATGCTGATGTCATTTAGCCGTTCTGTTCACCTTAAGAGTATTGGTCGAATGAGTGCGGTGCCTGGCTTCTTCCAAATCAATGAACCTGTGATCTTCGGTAGCCCAGTTGTGATGAACCCGACCTTGTTTATCCCGTTCGTCTTCGCTCCAGTCATCAACGCTACGATAGCGTACTTTGCTGTGCATGTCGGCTTTGTGGGTATGGGGGTCGCTACAACGCCTTGGACAACACCAGCACTGATAGGTGCTTCGTGGGGTAGCGGTTGGACCTTTGCTCCAGTATTGCTCGTCATTGGTTTATTGATTCTTGATCTAATTATCTACTTCCCATTCTTCAAAATGTTTGAGAAGCAAATGTTGGAGCAAGAACTACCAACGACGAAAGAAACTAAGGATGAGACGCAACCTTCAGGTGAAGGTGTTACTGCTTAACGGTGCTTAATGGGCCGCAATTACCGCGGCCCGATTTTCGGAGAGAAAATGATGGAACAAGAATTGGTTGTGATGGAGATCATCTGTAATGCTGGCGAAGCCAGAAGTTTGAGCTACGAGGCGTTGCGTTTATCTAGAGAACAAGATTTTGATGCGGCTGAGGAGAAGCTCTCTCAAGCAAGAGAGTGCATTAACAAAGCCCACTTAATTCAGACTCAGTTGATTGAGGAAGATCAGGGGGAAGGGAAAGTCCCGATGACGTTAGTGATGGTACATGCTCAAGATCACTTAATGACCACGATTTTGGCTCAAGAAATGGCTGTAGAAATCGTTGCACTGAACAAAAAAATCTCGAACAAATAAGGGGAGAAAAATGTCTAGAGAGGCGATCAAACTTGCCATTATTGGCGGTGGTAGTAGCTATACCCCTGAACTGGTTGAAGGGGTTATTAAGCGCTTAGAATATTTACCCGTTAAGAAGATTCATTTTGTGGACATTGAGTCAGGAGCTGAGAAGCTTGAGATTATCAAAGGTCTAGCGCAGCGAATGATTGATAAAGCAGGTGCAAAGATTGAGATAAAAGCAGACTTTGATCGTCGTGCTGCGATAAAAGATGCGGACTTTGTGATGACGCAGTTCCGTGTGGGTGGCCTTGCTGCTCGTGCTAATGACGAGCGAATTCCAATTAAATACGACGTCATCGGTCAAGAAACAACAGGCCCAGGTGGGTTTGCTAAAGCACTGCGAACCATCCCGGTTATTCTTGATATATGTAAAGATATTGAAGAGTTGGCACCCAATGCATGGATGCTCAATTTCACCAACCCTGCGGGTTTGGTCTCTGAAGCCGTCAGTAAGTACACCAAAGTAAAGAGCATTGGTTTATGTAATGTGCCGGTTTCGATGGAAATGATGATCGCAGAAATGATGGAGTGCGAGCCAAAAGAGCTACAACTTGAGTTTGCCGGATTAAACCATCTCGTTTGGGTGCACAAAGCATGGCTCAATGGAGAAGATATTACTCAAACAGTATTAGAGAAAGTCGGTGATGGTGCTAACTTCAGCATGAAGAACATCTGGGAAGAACCGTGGGATCCAGCATTTTTAAAAGCGCTGGGGGCGATACCATGTCCTTACCATCGTTATTTCTATCAAACCGATGCTATGCTCGCTGAAGAGAAACAAAGCGCGGGTGAAAAGGGCACTCGTGCTGAGCAGGTAATGGAAACAGAAAATGCGCTATTCAAGCTCTATCAAGATCCTAATCTCGATCATAAGCCGAAAGAGTTAGAAGAGCGGGGTGGGGCTTATTATTCAGATGCATCACTAAACTTGGTTGATTCAATTTATAACAATCGTAATAGTATTCATGTTGTTAACGTCTTAAATAACGGAGCGATTAACGGCCTCCCCGACGATGCTGTGATTGAGTGTAGCGCGGTGATTGGTAGTTGGGGCGCGAAACCTCTTGCGGTTGGTGAGCTGTCAAACAATATCAAAGGATTACTCTATCAAGTCAAAGCGTATGAACAGTTGACAATAGACGCTGCTGTTGAAGGTAATTATGACAAAGCGCTCATGGCATTAACCAACAACCCATTGGTGCCAGACATTGGTCGTGCCAAGTCAATTCTGGATGATATCCTAGCGGTGAACGCTCCGTATTTACCTCAATTTAAACTAACGACGTTGTAGTACTAAGGAAGGGCGCCAATGAAAGTCATTTTTAATGCTGATGATTTTGGTTTAACGAGAGGTGTAAATAACGGCATCGTAAAAGCTCATCAGCAAGGTGTTGTTCATTCAACCACCATGATGGTCGGTATGGATGCTGAGAAGCATGCTTTAGAGTTGGCTCGCCATAATCCAGACTTGAGAATTGGTGTTCATCTTAGGTTTACAGCGGGAGTGCCTCTAACTGGGCACCCTAATTTGACCAACGGTCGAGCGCATTTTATCAAATACGACGAACTGTGGGGTAAGCAGGACTTCGAAACTCAGGTCATTTATGACGAAGCAAAAGCTCAGGTGGAACATTTTTTATCGCTTGGGTTAGAGCTAAGCCACTTAGATAGCCATCATCACGCGCATACTCACCCTCAAATTTTGCCCGTTATTAAAGAGGTAGCGAGTGAATACCGAGTGCCACTGCGGGGCACTGGCTTGTGTCAAGAATCGATGACAACAAGGTATGTCTTTACTGACGAGTTTTACGATCAAAAAGTAAGTTTAGATGGTTTGATGGCGCATTTATTGAGTCTAAAGACAAACTATGATTTGGTTGAGGTGATGTGCCACCCGGCAGAGGCCGATCAAGCGCTGATTTTAAAGAGTGGTTATGCGCTTCAGCGAGAGCTAGAGTTACAAGTTCTAACCTCTCCCATTTTAAAAGAACAGTTAGCTCAACATGGTATAGCTGTCACGGATTACTCTGAGCTTGTTTCTACCAATCAAATGGTCGGTGTATGATTAAAGGCTGCCAGCTTCGCCCCCTATAAGCACCTTACGAATTGCTGGCAGCCGTTCTACACAAACGGATATTTAATAACAATTGCAGTTGGACCCAATAGCATTATGGCAAGGATTAAAGATGTCGCCGAACTCGCCGGTGTAAATCGCTCTACCGTTTCTCGAATCATTAATGGGGAGGGGAAGTTTCGCGAAGAAACTCGAAAAAAAGTAGAGCAAGCTATGGCGCAACTGAATTATCGCCCGAGTGCGATTGCTCGTTCACTCGCAACCTCATCCAGTAATATGGTTGGCTTATTGGTGACTTACTATACGGGGGGCTTCTTTGGCGAGATGATGGAGCAGGTTCAGACTGAGCTGGATATTCATAAAAAGTTTCTGATTACCGCTCAAGGACATCATTCTGCAGAAGGTGAAAAGGAAGCCATTCAGCGTTTTAATGATCTGCGTTGTGATGGCTATGTCCTCCATAGTCGTTATTTGTCAGATGATGATTTACGTGAATTAGCAAAACAGCCTACGCCTTTCGTTCTTCTGGATCGCTATGTTGAAGGAATAGAAGAGCGTTGCGTTACTTTTAATCATCATCATGCAAGCCGTATTGCCGTCGAGCATCTTTTAGCTGGTGGTCATAGAAAAATCGCCTGTATTACCGGTCCATCCCAACGTCATAATAGTTTATTAAGAAAGCTTGGGTACGTTGATGCGATGAAGGACGCAGGTATCGATATTGACGAAAGCTGGTGTGAAGAAGGGAATTATGGTCGGCAAAGTGGTTATGATGCAATGGCTGCAATTTTACAACGACACCCTGAAGTTACTGCAGTCTTTTCTTGCAGTGAGGAAATGACGGTCGGTGCAATGCAGTACTTACACGAGCACAATATTTCAGTACCGGAGCAAATCTCTTTAACTAGCTTTGACAGTGTCGACCTTTGTGAAAGCCTTTATCCTACAGTGTCGGCAGTGCACTTTCCTATCAGTGATATGGCCCGTGTAGCGGTACAAACATTAATGGGATTAGTCAAAGGTCAAGAAATAATAGATAAGCCAACGTTCGAGGCTCAGCTTAAAATACGCAAAGCAGATCGAACCTTAAAGTAGCTTGCTTTTGCTCTTTAAATGGGTCATTAGAAATGACCATCTGATGTTTTGATACTTACTGATGAATTTATTCACAAAATTTACTAGTATTCTAACTCTCTTAGGCAACGTAAATCAGTAGTGAATAAGTGGCAGCCATTAAACTTACGGTCGATCGTATTCAACCCGGATTACATATCCGTCTTCCGCTAAAGTGGAACGATCACCCTTTTCTACTCAATAGTTTTAAGATTAAAGATCAAGAACAAGTCGAGATGATCCGTCACCTCGGTGTAAAGTTCGTTTACTTTAATCCAGAGCAAAGTGATGCCGCACCACTTCCAGTCGACCAGATACAAGCTGATAGAGTAACGAATGAAGCGTCGCTAGATCATGAAACTCAAAAACTTTGGCAAGAAAAACAAAACCGCATAGAAAAGTTAAGTGCGTATCGTCGACGCGTTATCCAGTGCGAAAAAGAGTTTGAGCGCTCTCTTGCGCGTATGCGCTCGGTCATGACGAAAATTCGTAATCGTCCAACAGCTGCCGTTGATGAAGCGAAGCTTCTTATTGAAGATATCGTCGAGAAGTTAATGTGTGATGATAATGTCACTCTACACCTGATGAACGGTAAAAATGAGTTTGAAGATATTTATTTCCATTCGTTGAACGTTGCTGTTATCGCCATGATGATTGGCCGTGCTAAGGGGTACTCAGCTGCGCAGTTGAAAGAGCTTTCATTCTCAGCGCTATTCCACGATATCGGGAAAATAAAAATTCCTACCGCAATATTAAGAAAGCAAGCACCGCTGACGGAACCAGAAACTAACTACTTAAAGTTGCACACCAAATATGGAGTAGACCTTGCGAGCCAAATAGAAGGTTTTCCCGAAGTTGCAAGAGTTGTGATTGCACAGCACCATGAACTAAGAGATGGGTCTGGCTATCCCAAAGGTCTGAAAGGAGATGAGATCAACGAGTTTGCTCAAATTATTGCTGTAGCTAACGCATTTGATAACTTGTGTCATACACCTATAGTCTCAGAGCAAAAAATTCCTTATACCGCACTCTCTCATTTATATAAGAACTGTAAACACCTATATAAAGAAGAAAACCTGAATATCCTGATTAAGTTTATGGGCGTGTTTCCTCCAGGCACTGTGGTTCAGCTTTCCAATAATATGGTGGGCTTGGTTATCTCAGTGAATGCATCGCATCTATTATTCCCAAATGTATTGGTTTACGATCCATCAGTGCCAAGGACGCAGGCGCCAATCATTGATCTTGCATCAAAGGATATAAAGATAGTTAACGCGATTCATCCGTCTAAATTGCCGGAGAAAATCAAAGAGTATCTTAATCCGCGTTCACGCATTTCTTACTTCTTCGATAGTGATGAGTAGTTATCCACAGATTTTTGTGGGTAAGCTGTAGAGATCTTGAGTGTTATTTAGGGGGAATTTTGAGGTTGGGTGGAAAGTATCCACTTGGCATGTTTTTTTAGAAAAAATGCATTTTTAGTATTGCCAAAGAAAATCTTACCCCTATAATGCGCACCCATCGACACGGCAGACGCTACAAGGCTTCAGCAGGGTCGAAGAGGTAAAAAGGTTCTACGAAAAATTAGTTGAAAAAAGTGTTTGACACTAACAACCAAATCGCTAGAATGCACCTCCGCTTTGAGAGAAAAACTTCTCGAAAAGCAAGCTCTTTAACAATATAGACCTATCAATCTGTGTGGGCACTCGTTGATGATAATCCAATTAGATACTTCGGTATCAAATTAGGTTTCA
>NZ_JALNTV010000008.1:0-105753 GCF_023161645.1 Vibrio sp. 1CM7H | reverse complement strand
TTAGTTCTACGATCTTGTCCATTTTCGCCCTGCGCCATAACGCCCTGTTAAGGTGTGAGCAACGCAATACCGATGCTACCGCACACCACCTTAAACACTAAAACCAACGCATAGTAAAAATGCCACGCGTTGCGAATCACTCTTAAACAGATTGTTAGGCAAATGTACTAAAATATAACCCGCTACCAAAAGACAATGAGTAATCGCCATTCCTATTTGCTTGACTAGTTATACAGTCATTAGATTCTTGACTGACAACAAATGAACAGTTAACGATATATAAACCTTCGTCTTTTACAGGAATGAAGACCTCTTCATAGGCACATTCACCGGACCATAATGCTAAGCCTTCTACCGAGCGACCAATTCTCGCAAAAGAACCAACAATAGTTTCAACATTTGAATCGCATAATTGAGCTTCAAGTGAAGATGCTTTGAGGTCAACAAACTCAAAAACGTTTCCTGTGTTTTCTAATTTAATAGAAAGCACTATACCGAATAGCGCTCCTTCATAGTCCCTTACAGCTCTTGGTGTCACCTCAACCTTAATCATTGGTTGCGAGGAGAGTTCTTTCCTCGTTTTCTCTAACTCAACTTCTAACTTTACTAGCTCCAACTCCGCTTTACTTTTGGCACGTAAAGCCATAAATGTGTAAATAGCCCAAATACTTGCGACAACAGCACCAAAAGAAACTGCTACTGCTTGAGTTATTTGCGCCAAGTTTCTTGTATCTTCTAGTGTCATGAACACCCTCTATATGCCTAACGCCGCATTAAGGTGTGAGCGACGCTTGGCTATACTTGAGCGAAGCGAAACTGCCAAGCGTTGCGAATCACTCTTAAATGCTTTGTTAGCATATTATGCGACAAAACCAAAGTTGTAGGTATTTAAGTTATTGAATAGCTCTTCCTGAACGCCTGAAATACGATTATCAGTATTTAGCGCACGAACAAGCTCTTGTGTTTTAGACATAAAATACGAAGCAAACGCTGGATGCCTTAACGCTTCATGAACACTGCACCCAAATTCTCTATTGGTCAATACACTCAGTGCTTTAAGCTGGCTTTGCCACTTATACGGGTAGTACTCTTTCTGGTTATCAGGCATTGCCTGTGTCGGGGCAACTAGTGCTGTGCCATGAGCTGCTATATTTCGTAGTAAAAACAGCGCATCTATATCATGTTTTGTTTGAGATGTACTTACCGTATTTAAGTCAATTTCGAGGTAACTTTTATATTGAGATTTAAGATTAGTGTAGCCCCCTTTGTTCTCAATCTCATCAATGAAAGTACGCATATTTCGATACGCTTTTTCTAGCGAATGACCAACAGGTGAAGCTGCATTTTGAGTCCAGTGTTGTCCGAGAGCATTCCGATCATAGTGAACAATGTCGCTAATAACGGCTCTTAAATAGCCTTCAAGTATTGAAGCATTTAAATTAATTAGTACCAAATTCTTTGATATATATTTATCATCACGGACCAGTTCTACGATTGGCAACTCAAACGCTGTATATCTAGATTGTGAAGGGTTATCAACTGTCACTGATTGAGCCAAATTTGATGCAATTTCACGGTACATCATCAATAGCTGGTTACTAGTATCTAAACGTACATAATTTGTTATAACTTCCACTATGCCTCCGAATATGCTAACGCCCGCTTAAGTGGTGAGCAACGCAATACGGTGTTTCCGCATACCACCTTAATCACTAAAATCAACGCATAGTAAAAATGCCACGCGTTGCGAATCCGTCTTGAAGCGTTTGTTAGCCGTTCATTCCCAAAGGTTATTGCTTACTCAACAGGAACTTACGCAAATCTCTTTCAGCTCGCATAACAAACAGAATAAAGACCTTGTCACCGTCTTGTTTATAGAAAACACGGCACGGATTAACGACAACTTCACGATAACTTAAATGTTCTAGTTCGGGCGGAATACGACCTGATTCTGGGAAAGTTACTAGGCGTTCAACTTTAGAGAAGATCGTTTGTACCAACTGCTTTGCAGCTACGATATTTTCAAGTGCTATGTATTCAGCGATATCGTTGAGGTCAGATAGCGCTGGCTCAGTCCAGATTATTTCAGCCATTTTGACATTTTGTCCTTGGCTTCATCATGACTTACCACTTTACCGTCAGCTAGTGCACGCTCACCTCGTGCAATGCCCTCCAGAATAACCAAACGATTTTGCATAAACTCGTAATCATCAACATCAACTAGATACGCTGATGGCTTACCATGCTCAGTAATTAATACTGGTTCTTTAGTGTCGTGGAGATCAGCGAGGATCTTGGTTGCTTGACGTTTAAGTGATGTAACTAGTTCTACTTTCATGAAAGCTGCTCCAAAGGAATACTAAAGTGATACTATTCTATCACTTTAAGTATAGCAAGCTCCATGACGGCTAACGCCCTGTTAAGGTGTGAGCAACGTAATACCGAAGCCGCCGCATATCGCCTTAAACACTAAACGCAACGCATAGTAAAAATGCCATGCGTTGCGAATCACTCTTAAACAGATTGTTAGGCAGCGCTACCACACAACTTTTCCACACTCACTTTGTTCAGCCATCAAGCTCAGAACTTTAGCTTGGTAGTCGCGGACTTTAATCGGAATAAAACTAAAGTCTGCATTATTGCCATCATCGTCAGAGCAATGACCTGTATATAACCATATTTCGGGGAAATCCAACGACTCGCAATATTCTGAGACACTAGGTAACACAGAGTAAAAGTCATCCATTTCGAATGACATAGTACGGTTATCAATGATGAGCACTGTTTGCTCTTTACCCTCATGTCTCTTCGATGCCTTTTTTGAAATGCTATCCAAAAGCACTTTTTCAACAGTATCAACTTGATAAGGTAGCTTACTAATAAACAAGGCTCTTTCATTTGAAAACAAAGGGTTAAGGACTAGATCATTTTCATCAACACCTGCTTGTACAAACCCTTGAGCAATACTATTGATATCATCACTTGGAAAAAGTTTCTCTAGTTTAATAAGCTCGTGCAAGGGTATCTCTTTTTCCTGTGCCCACTTAGTGTAACGTTCTTCACTAGAGTGATTATTAAACACTTTATATGACTCAGCGATTGACGTTATTTCAATATTAAACTTTGAATTGTCGCTTGTTTCAATTTGGAAGTCCCAAGGTGCATCTCGAGAAATCAGATTAATACCTAAGTCATTGTTACAAAAATGCTTAACAAAATGGCGTAGATAATGTGTAAAAATAAGTGTTTCTCTATGAAAAGGGTCGATGACATCTAGAACAACTTTTTCCACAGCAGTTCCATCCCTTTTTATATAGTACACTCGTTTGTAGTTGTTCTTATCTTCTAGATCACACTCAGGATAGAAACTACTTTTTATCTTACTCAAATCGAATACCTCGAAGCTACTTTCGATGCCTAACGCCCTGTTAAGGTGTGAGCAACGCCATACCGAAGCCCCCGCATACTACCTTAAACACTAAACGCAACGCATAGCAAAAATGCCAAGCGTTGCGAATCACTCTTAAACAGATTGTTAGGTGACAGCTATAACACCTACGATACTATAAAAACAAAGTTTGAAACGACTGTTCTCGTTTAATAGACATCAAGCTAGAGGACAGTGAGGCAAGCATTGCCTCATGCACGAAATCCCCCATGCTTATACGTTTGACGCCCAGAGCTTTAAGTTCTGGAAAACTAGGTAATTCAGGAATACACATTACATTTATTGGTAGCGACGTGCTTGCTACAACAGTTTCAATATCATTAACTTCTCTAATACATGGTAGAAAAATTCCATCAGCGCCAGATTGTTGGTACCTATTAATTCTCTCAATACTCTCAGCTAGAGGTTCCCTAACATTTAGCAAGAATGCATCGCTCCGGACATTAATGAATACTTCAATATCAGCTTCCGCGAGTAAGCCCCTAACTTGCTTTAGCGTTTTCTCAAATAGTGCAACATCACATAGCTGTCTTTGACCTTCTATTACAATACTATCTTCTATGTTTATGCCAACGACACCGACTTTCACCAATTCGATAATATTCTTCACTATGAGTTCTGGTGTATCTCCAAAACCTGATTCAATATCAACTGTCAAAGGCAGATTAGTTGAGCTACCAATTGCTTTTACAATTGACAATAAATCATTGAACTCAATGTTCTCTCCATCATCTTTTCCAAGATTACTCGCAATTGCAGCACTAGAAGTACCGATAGCTAAAAAACCTACTTTCTCTGCGACCTTCGCACTAGGCACATCCCAAACATTACAAATAACTAGTGGTTCTTCCGCTCTATGCATACTCTTAAACATGTCTGAAACTCCTATATAGATTTGGAACTAATAATTTCAGACCGATGCTAGCAATTGACATATGATAGAGCTCGCCAATTCCGGAACTGAATAACAAATATTGATTCACAACTCGCTGTCACATAACGCCCTGCTAAGGGGTGAGCAACGCAATACTAAAGCCGCCGCATACAACCTTAATCACTAAATTCAACGCATAGTAAAAATGCCACGCGTTGCGAATCCCTCTTGAGCAGTTTGTTAGTCGCGAGGCACCGAGCGACAATTTTAAGCCAAACTAAACTTTGCGAACAACAAGCTTTATGTGTTTTGATGCACTTAAGTCAGGCGTAGTCTCAAAGCGGCTACTCAATGAAACCACTTGGAATAGCCAACGCCGCAGAAAACGGACTGACAACACCAAAAAAGCGCTTTTGGAAACCCAATCTCACAGTGCGGACTTTAAACAAAGTCACTGAAACCACGTGGAACTTACCACACCAGAGAAAACGTCCTTTCAGCAAGTAAATAAGCTTTTAAACCAACAAACTCACCGAGCAGATTTGCAACCAAAAACAGATTTTCGATTACCCCGCTCTATCACCACCAAAGAACGAAACAACCGCTTGGAAAATAGTAATGCATTGATTTAGAACAGATGAAACTGAGCTTTGACCGTCGAAGATGGAACTATGAATCAAACAACCAGTAGCCAAGTTTTGAGCTTAGAAACATGATTTTGACTGCTAGCTTTTTCTGGCGACTAACGCCCTGTTAAGGTGTGAGCAACGCTATACTAAAGCCGCCGCATACCACCTTAAACACAAAACGCAACGCATAGTAAAAATGCCATGCGTTGCGAATCACTCTTAAACAGTTTGTTATAACTCTGATTTTGCCTTAGTCAATAGCTTATGAACGTCTTCTGAGTTCGCGAAGTCTAAACAATATGCCAATTCTATTGCACTACCACTTTTTGATTTATAAGAGTCAATATTCTCATTGCTCAATAATTCACTGAGCTCAAAAAATGCATCCAAAGGCAAATTAGAAAACTCTCTGTAGCCTTGCATTGCCGTTACCGCATCTTTGGCCACATCGGAGCCCTTGTAATAAGTCGCAATACAAGAAGAAAGCGCATATTTTTTAAACAACTGCTCATCACTTTGAGTGCTCAATGGACTTGCGCTTAATCCCACGCTAAAAGTTGCAACAAATATAGTGCTGACTAATCTTCTAGTTTCCATAAGTACGCCTTCTTTGCTTGTGGGAAGTAACAACTATCCGTACATCTTGAGCCAGTCCAAATACTTGCATGCACTGATGCATCTAGCCAAGTATCCACATCAACGATCAATATACCTTTGTAGTCAGCCAACTTATTCGCGTTAGGATTTTCAATTACAACCTCAGGATCACCAAACTTTTGATGCAAGAAGCTGATCAAATCCCTGACTCTGTAGATATACCAATTTCCCTGTCCACCAGATACAGTTTTATTTTTAATGTAAGGAACCTTAAACCAGCATAATTAAGTGCATATGACATCCGAATTGCACATGCATTTTCAAAACGGCCCTGCTCTGGTGTTAGCACATTGATATTGTGATTCACTTTACCACCAATTATTGTACCAACATCCGATACATCTCGGTTAACCTTTGCAAAAGCCACTTTCATTTTTAGTAAGCTAGGACGTGCTGCCACTTAAAAACCGCCCCATCAATTGTTTGAACGAAAAGGTCTCACAAAATAAGCAACCATACTAACAACAAGTTAATTGTTCTTGAGGCTCTTCAAGATCAAAGGTGTAACAATGAAACTGACAAAAGAGTTATAACGCCCTGTTAAGGGGTGAGCAACGCAATACCGAAGCCACCGCACACCACCTTAATCACTAAAATCAACGCATAGTAAAAATGCCACGCGTTGCGAATCCCTCTTGAACAGTTTGTTAGGTGCGTAGCCAAAGTTGGTAAAAGTCTGTTTCATCGTGCTTGGGATTCTTGCGCACGAACTCCCAACCATGACGCTTATAGAATGTGAGATCTCGATGGTTAGTTTGGCTTACTGAAAGTACAGCACGCAAACAACCCGTTTTACTCAAAGTGCTTACAATATAATCCTGCACTTTTGGAGCGAGTCCTGAACCACGAAAATTCGGCTTTAAATAAATGAGATGCACATAACCAGTCTCCGGCTCGGGTGAAAAGCTACGAAACTCTAACTGCCCTGCAAACTGACCATCCACAAATATATGGATATAAAACCATCCTGATGTTGCTAACCGGTCTAAGACGCGTTCACGATAACCACTGATGAAGTCGTCGAAACCATCGTAATGCCCAAAACTACAAAAGTATGCATCTTTTCTCGCAGCAACGCATAATTCGAAATCATCAATGTTTATCTGCCGAAAAGCAATTTCCATACTTACCTTTTCCTTCTAGCACCTAACGCCCTGCTAAGGGGTGAGCAACGCAATACCGATGCCGTCGCATACCACCTTAATCACTTAAACCAACGCATAGTAAAAATGCCACGCGTTGCGAATCCCTCTTGAGCAGTTTGTTAGGCATCTTGTCACCACAAACTACTTACCCGTTTTGCACCTAATTAACTTCCAAAATGAAAGCATGAAAATAGCCAACGAGAAAACAATATGAAGCGTTGGTATGCTTCTAGACCAGACATCAGACTCTGCCAAATGAGAATCAAACTCTTTGCCACACAAATGATGACCTTCAATGGTTGTTTCAATTACAAAAGGTGCCCAGAAATAAGTTACCGACATAGCAACTAACAAAGCAATTAAGGGCGTAATCCATATAAATTGTAAACCTCTATTTTCACGAAGAAGCCTGACCATGATGAGAATGAACAGCACTGAGCCATACATTATCGAAGTATAAAAACGTCCATCATCTCCCTGTGTGCAAGTACCCGAAACTGCACCAAGTGAAACCCAAAAACCATACAATAGTATCAATATCGAGCTGTACATTTGTAACCTTTGATGCCTAACGCCCAATTAAGGTGTGAGGCACGCAATACCAATGCTGCCGCATTCCGCCTTAACCACTAAAACCAACGCATACTAAAAATGCCACGCGTGCCGAATCACTCTTAAATTGTTTGTTAGTACGCTGTTCTAAAACCTTTTGGTTTGCACCAAGATATTGAAATATAGCACGAAACTGTTGGCTTAAAACGCTAAAGCCAAACAGGCAGCTGCCAAACTAAAACTCAACCTCCAAACGCAAGTTGGCTAGAAGAAAAACACGCCAAACTAACCTATTTTGGCCAGTTTCAAATTAGCAAAGGATTCGGTCACCGAACTTTGACAACCACACCAAAGTACAGAATTGAAGGCTAAAAAACCAACCACACAAAAGAAGCCGCGCCAACGAAATAGCCAAAAAGTTAGAAACCGTAAACGGTGAAATCGACGCAAACGATCCGCATATAGTGCCACCGGAAAGAACGTGAAAGGCACATTTGAGCCGGTGTAAAACTTGGAAAAGAAATCAATAAACACTGAAACTTTTGACCTTCGATGCCAATCCCGTACTAACGCCCTGTTAAGGGGTGAGCAACGCAATGCCTAAGTCGCCGCATACCGCCTTAAACACTAAAACCAACGCATAGTGAAAATGCCACGCGTTGCGAATCCCTCTTGAACAGTTTGTTATGTGCGTGCTAATTGAGGTACTTTTGCCAATGTTGCTGACCTTTCAAAACTACTCTGTAATCTTCGTAGTCCAATGAGCTGTAGAGCTTTTTAGCTGCAACATTATCATCACCGACCTCTAATGTGATTTTGAGGTAATCATTATCACGACAATACTGTTCGATACCATTCAGTTGCACCTTGCCAACACCTTTACCACGAAAGTTGTCCGACACCATAAAATCATGGATATTCATCACTCTTTGTGCACGATAAGTTGAGAACGATTCAAAGCAAACCGCGAAACCAGCAGGCTTATTGTCGACAAAACTGATAAATCCGTGGAAATAAGGCAACGCAAATAGCTGAGAGATCTAGTTCAACTGAGAATCCAGATAGATACTCTCTGAACAAAGTCTCGAATATACCTTTATCCTCAGTGCTTTCTGTTTCGATACGTCTAATTGTGATTTCCATATTCATTTCCACTAAAGCACATAACGCCCAATTAAGGGGTGAACAACGCAACCCCCCACACCTAAAGCATTGTGCCATAAACACTAAATTTGAAGTAGAAGCAAAAATGCCGAGCGTTGTGAATCCCTCTTAAATTGCTTGTTAGCCGCTCATTCCCAAAGGTTACTGTTTACTCAACAGGAACTTACGCAAATCTCTCTCTGCACGCATAACAAACAGAATAAACACTTTGTCACCGTCTTGTTTATAGAAAACACGACATGGATTAACGACAACTTCACGATAACTTAAATGTTCTAGCTCGGGTGGAATACGACCTGACTCTGGGAAAGTTTGTAGGCGTTCGACTTTGGAGAAGATCGTCTGCACTAACTGCTTTGCAGCTACGATATTTTCAAGTGCAATGTATTCAGCGATATCATTGAGGTCAGATAACGCTGGCTCAGTCCAGATTATTTCAGCCATTTTGACATTTTGTCCTTGGCTTCATCATGACTTGCCACTTTACCGTCAGCTAGTGCACGCTCACCTCGTGCAATACCCTCAAGAATAGCTAAACGATTTTGCATAAACTCGTAGTCATCAACATCAACTAGATACGCGGATGGCTTACCATGCTCAGTAATTAACACAGGTTCCTTGGTGTCGTGGAGATCGGCGAGGATCTTAGTTGCTTGGCGTTTGAGTGATGTAACTAGTTCTACTTTCATGAGAGCTGCTCCAAAGGAATACTAAAGTGATACTATTCTATCACTTTGAGTATAGCAAGCTCCATGACGGCTAACGCCCTGTTAAGGGGTGAACAACGCTACCACCCCAGCCTAAACCATTGTGCCGTAAACACTAAAGCCAATTCAAACCAAAACCGCCAAGCGTTGTGAATCCCTCTTGAACAGTTTGTTAGTTGCCAAGGCTAAGGCTTTAACTTGAAGTTGATTGCAGCTTTGCCAACACCCATATTTCATATTTTGAGGGACTTAAATCAGGCGCAGTTTTAAAGTGCCTGTCACTGAAACCACTTGGAATTTACAACGCCGTAGAAAACGGACTTTGAACACCAAACAAACCTTTTGGAACGATAATGTAGCAGAGCAGACTTTCAACACGCTAATCGGCGTCTGAAACAGAAAACTCAAACCGTACAAGGAACCAAAGCACGATTTTCACAAACCCAAAAACTAGGAATCGAAATACGAAAACCTTGTCAAAAACACATGGACATTAGCCCTAAACATTCTGCTTTAGGTACGTTTTTCTCGTTGGCAACTAACGCCGCGTTAAGTGGTGAAGAACGCGATCACCTAACCTAAACCATTGTGCCGAAAACACTTAAGCAGAATCAAACTGAGAATGCCAAGCGTTGTGAATCCGTCTTAAACGCTTTGTTAGGTGATAGCTCGACGTATAGCTTAAGGCTTAAGATAAGTATCAACAAAGCGTACTAAATACCTATTTTGATTAGTCACTAGATTCTCGTGGAAAAACAATCGGCAAGAATCATGTTACTAGTCGATTGACTGGAGGTAATTGGCAATTTCTGTCTGCCCCCATTCGTAAGCAAAGTCAATTGCTCCCATGTGTTTCATTGTCTGTCCAGTATAACGAACCTTTGTGTCAATGCCCGCAGCAACAAGTAGCTTAACTATATTTAGATGGCCATGATGTATTGCAGTGAAAAGTGGATTACGGTCGGGCTCCGAAGTGTCTAGCGTTGCACCAAGGCTAATAAAATAGTTAAGTATATTTTCGTTGCCATTAGCCGCAGCACGGTGCAATGGACTTGCTCCGCTTAAAATGTCTTGAGCATCTATATAAGCCCCCATTTCAACTAGAGCTTTACACAACTCTAAATCGTCTTTATCTGATGCAATATGGAGAAAGCTTCCTAATGGCGTTTGCAGGCAAACTAAATCGGAATTCTTTGATAATAAATCGATAGCATCATCAGTTCTTTTTTCACTGATAAATGTCATCAATGTTCTGACTTTTAACTTTAGTTCATTATTCATCTGTATTCACCTAACGCCCTGTTAAGGGGTGAGCAACGCAATACCGAAGCTGCTGCATACCACCTTAATCACTTAAACTAACGCATAGTGAAAATGCCACGCGTTGCGAATCCCTCTTGAACAGTTTGTTATACGATGCCTCACAGCAAACGCTGAAACTGACCGTTTTTAGCTTTGAAGCCCAGTTTGTTAAACAAAGCTTGAGACCTAAAGTTACCCTCATCAATATCGGCAGACAATTTTTCAATGCCCAAAGATTTAGCATGAGAGAATAATAAACTAAGAGCTTCCGACATATACCCTTGTCGCCAGTACGATGAATTTAGTAAGCACCCGACCTCACAGGAATCACCGCTATCACTAAAGCTATGTAAGCCGCAGGTTCCAATAACTTTGCTTGTCGCTTGCTCCATAACAGCCCATTCAAACGATTCACCTGATTTCTCTAGTCGGACGACGCTTTCTAGCATCTGAACTACCATATCTTCCGATGTGAAAACTGGGTCTGAAGCAAATTCCATTGTTTGAATGTCACCATAAATTTCAAACAAATCATCAGAATCATTCGTTTGAATTGACCTCAAAACAATTCTACTTCCGTGTAAATCAGGCTTCATTTTTCTCCTTAATCGTATAACGCCGCGTTAAGTGGTGAGCAACGCATACCACTGCACTTAAAATATTGTGCCGTAAACACTTAAGTCGAAGCAAACCAAAAATGCCGAGCGTTGGGAATCCGTCTTAAACGCTTTGTTATATGCAAATTTTTAACCCAAGCACCGAAGCCAATATGATTATTGATGATAGACTAAATAAATAGCCCATTTATGACGTAAAATCATGAAAGACTGCAACCAGTGTGGAAAATGCTGCATCAAGTATGGCGATGGTGATTTAGCTGCCACACAAGAAGAAATAGACTTATGGGAGCTATTCAACCCAGACATTTTTGAGTATGTAAAAGACGGAAAAATCTGGTTTGATCCCGAAACAAGAGAGCAATTACACCGTTGCCCATTTTTAGAACTAGCACCGAAATCCAGAGCTGGAGAAAAAGACAAATACACCTGTAGCATTTACCTCAACCGACCAGAAGATTGCCGCCACTACCCTAGCCTGATCAATGAAATGGTTCAGGATGAATGTGAAATGATCGAAGTTACTGACCTCGAAAACCCCAAAAAAAGCTCAGAAGCAACTAGACAAGCTAATGTGTTTAAGCCGACCATCGAGCTACTCCTAATGCTGATTTTTGCACTTGCATATAACGCCCAATTAAGGTGTGAGGCACGCAATACCGATGCTTCCGCATACCACCTTAACCACTAAAACCAACGCATACCAAAAATGCCACGCGTGCCGAATCACTCTTAAATTGTTTGTTATAAAGCGGACTCTACGTTAAACGCCTTTTCTAACCACACTGAGCTTATGTACTGCCCATGTTTCTTCGCATATTCATTGAAAACTCCGACTTCTCTGAAACCAAACCGTTTATGTAATGCAACTGATGCGTCGTTTGGTAATGCAACACCCGACAATACACGATGGACACCATAGGCACGAATTGATGAGAACAACTGAGTATATAGTTTAGAACCTAAACCTTTCCCCTTTGCTTCTTGTGCCAGATAAACGGTCACTTCTACGGTGTCGTCAAAAGCTGAAATTGCTCTGTACTGTTGGGAACATGCAAAACCTAGCAACACGCCGTTTTCTATAGCGACATATAGTTGATATTTGGTAGTGCTAGAGAACTGAGAAAACCATTTCTGACGATTTTCCAGAGTAAATGGAACTTCCTCAAAACGTGTATTGGTGTGTTCAATATAAAAATTAAAGATGTCGGTAATACTAGCAACATCTTCAAGTTTACCTGTTCGAATTTCCACGAAATGTCCTTTTCTTCGAGCTTTATAACGCCCAATTAAGGTGTGAGCCACGCTACCACTATACTCAAATTGGACGCCGTAAACGCTGAACCTGACTCAAATCAAAAATGCCATGCGTGGGGAATCACTCTTAAATTGTTTGTTATACACGCACCACTTGGTTACTCGGAATAATGTCCATCTTCCTGCCGATGTTCAATTTTACTAATATAGGAAGGAGGGATTACGACTGTGGAAAATCTCCACTCGAGGGCTCTATGAGTTTTCTTTCCCGAAGCTATTTCACCAATTTCACGGTCAACAACTTCGTTCGGAACATGGTCTGTTGCAAATGGATAATCAGCACTATGAACCGCAATTGCCCAAAAGAATTTGATTTGTTTTTTACTAAACTTTTTCAGCGAACCATTTGGCAGTAAAGCAGGAGCGTCTCTGTTGAATAGTTGGTCATAGTTAAGGATATGCTTTTTTGCTTCGTCGGGGACTGTAATTTCTAATCGTACTTCTGTCTGATCAAACATTCTAACTTCTCTATGACCACTTTCTGTTGAGAACACAAAATCAGGGTATGCCTTTGAAGCTGGTTCAAAATCAGCATCAATACCTTCTACCAACACCGCACCTGTTTGAAGACCAAGCCTTTTAGGGCACTTATTCATCGTCATAGATACAACGGGAGCCCCTCTTAAAGGGTTGATACCTAGTTGTATACCTGTCTTTTGTATTGACTCTAAATTAGCTCGACGAGTGTAGTGGTACATTTTTACCATGACAAAGACTCCATAATTGCGATGTTAAACCATAAATATCAGGTAGTTATCATCACGTCAAACACTAATTCTAAGTTCAAGGCGCACTCTAGTGTATAACGCCCTGTTAAGGTGTGAGCAACGCGATACAAAAGCCGCCGCATACCACCTTAATCACTTAAACCAACGCATAGTAAAAATGCCACGCGTTGCGAATCACTCTTAAACAGTTTGTTATGTGCGTGCTAATTGAGGTACTTTTGCCAATGTTGCTGCCCTTTCAAAGCGACTCTGTAATCTTCGTAGTCCAATGAACTGTAGAGCTTTTTAGCTGCAACATTATCATCACCGACCTCTAATGTGATTTTGAGGTAATCATTATCACGACAATACTGTTCGATACCATTCATCTGCGCCTTGCCAACACCTTTACTGCGAAAATTGTCCGACACCATAAAGTCATGGATATTCATCACTCTTTGCGCACGATAAGTTGAGAACGATTCAAAGCAAACCGCAAAACCGGCGGGCTTATCGTCGGCAAAACTGATAAATCCGTGGAAATAAGGCAATGAAAATAGCTGAGCAATTACTGCGAGATCTAGCTCAACTGAGAGTTCAGATAGGTATTCTCTAAACAAAGCCTCGAATATACCTTTGTCCTCAATGCTTTCTGTTTCGATACGCCTGATTGTGATTTCCATATTCATTTCCACCAAAGCACATAACGCCTTGTTAAGGTGTGAGGCACGCAATACTGAAGACTCCGCATAACACCCTAAACACTACAACCAACGCATAGTAAAAATGCCACGCGTGCCGAATCACTCTTGAACAATTTGTTATGCTCGTTCTTTTAGGGTTTGCAAAAGACTTACAAGATCCAAAACTGCGGTAGTTTCAAAGCGATCTAGTTTTGGTAAGACATAACTATCGTTCACCGTTTTTAAAGTAATTTCTTTGATCACTGCACCGTCCCTTGAGTAAGTCGTATCATAGGACTCAACATCACATACACTCAAATGCCAAAGTGCGCTATTTCCCAGTTTAAGACTAATACGCCCACCTAGAACCTCGATGCTGTAAAGACCATTTTTATCCGGAAACTTTTGCTGTAACCATAAGCTAATTGCGGCTATCGAGCTCAAACCTAGCGCTACAAATAAGCTTCCTGATGCAATAGAAATAACGATAATACCTATAGTGCCGATTAAAATTGCACCTTTATTCAAAGCTTTATCTTTTTCCCTGAGATACACAACTCCCTCCTGAGAGCATAACGCCTTGTTAAGGTGTGAGGCACGCAATACCGAAGCCTCCGCATACCACCTTCACCACTAAAACCAACGCATAGTAAAAATGCCACGCGTGCCGAATCACTCTTGAACAATTTGTTAGGCGCCTTTTCGCAAGTCGTCCCTTAACGCACTAATAATTTGCCTTGCATTCGAGTCTACTTTATCAAAAAGTTCACTTTCCTTTTGGGAACCCGTTTCACAATCATGTAATTCCGCGCGATCAAACATATGACTATCGATGAGTTTTTGCAGTTCAGTACTTTCAACAAGTAAAAGGGTTTGTGATAAAGAACCTAAATCTTCAAACGGACATTTACCTTCATTTTTAAAACCCATATTGGCTAAATCTTCCACTGCAGCTGAATAGGCAGCTAACTTTTTATCTCTAAGCCAATTGTTTAACTCTTTTTTTACTATGAACGGTTGAAGAACAAAAATGTCGATTAGTTTTACAAGCAACCCACCGGCACCGAAAGCTACAACTAACTGAATAAAATTTTCCACTAAAACTCCTAAGTGCCTAACGCCCTGCTAAGGGGTGAGCAACGCAATACCGAAGCCGCCGCAGACCACCTTAACCACTAAATTCAACGCATAGTAAAAATGCCACGCGTGCCGAATCACTCTTAAATTGTTTGTTAGTACGCTGTTCCTAAACCTTTTGGTTTGCGCCAAGATATTGAAATATAGCACGAAACTTGTGGCTTAAAACGCTGAAGCCAAACGGACAACGGCCAAACTAGAGCTCAATCCCAAAACGCAAGTTGGCTAGAAGAAATACACACTAAACTACCCTACTTTGACCAGATTCAAATTAGCAAAGGATTCGATCACCGAACTTTGACAACCACACCAAAGTACAGAATTGAAGGCTAAAAAGCCAACAACAAAAAAGAAACCGCGCCAGAGAAATAACCCAAAAGTTAGAAACCGTAAACGGTGAAATCGACGCGAGCACTCCGCACATAGTGCCACCGGAAAGAACGTGAAAGGCACTCCGTTTCCGGTGTAAAGCTAGGAAACGAAGCCGATAAACACTGGAACTTTTAACCTTTTTGCCAAACCCGTACTAACGCCCTGTTAAGGTGTGAGCAACGCAATACCGAAGCTCCCGCATACCACCTTAAACACTAAACGCAACGCATAGCAAAAATGCCACGCGTTGCGAATCACTCTTAAACAGTTTGTTAGGTGCGTTTTCCACGATGCTATAGGTCGCTGTATGCAATTGTTTCTATTTTGTCGCGATTAACACCGCACTCAATGAGGCTTTGTGTGAAAATATCTTCTTGGTCCTCAGAGTAACAACAAACTTTCCAAGTCGCTTCTGGAACAATTTGAGCAATACGCGCGAAATATGGCTGATCAATAGTATTCAAAGAATGTCCTATTATGACAACCTCTTCGATATTACTGAGTTGCTCAAAATACCATTCATGTTGCTCAATGACGTCAGCTACTGGCTTTTTTAATGCATATAAAGGATAACGAGCACCGCTTTGAGCGCCTGAGAACATATCTCTGGTGCTTTCACCGTCTTCGTCAAACTCAGCAGGCTCAACTATAGTTTCACCATGTCCAAAAATTAGTTCATCATGTGTTTCAGCACGACCATGAATATGGAATACATGATTATCTTCAATACCGTACACAGCTTGGAGAGTTGATGTATAGTTGAAGGTTATGAACTGAGAATCTTCAGGAAAAGTCATTTTCTGTTCAGCAACACTCACATCAAGTTGGTTAACCCAACCAGTAAAAGTTTCTCGTACTGATGAAACGTGTATGTCTGTTTGCTCCGTAATTTCATCTTCCAAACCATATATGAAACTAGGTCTGAAATCATCCGAAGCAATATCAACTTCGTTGTGAAAATCGAAAAAACCGTCCGCATCAAAAGCACCTAGAGCATTTTCAAAATCATGCCAAGGCTCGTGAACACTCAAATCAAAGAGGTAATAGTTTCCCAACTCATCAAGTGTATCCTGAGCAAATTCATAAAACTCGTGATAACTCGTTGGCAAGCCATGCCACAAATCAAATCCATTGCCGATAATGTATAAATTAGTCAACGTTTATACCTCCTAGCACCTAACGCCGCATTAAGGTGTGAGCAACGCTACCACCTAACCTAAACCATAGCACCGTAAACACGAAACCCAACGATGGAATGAAAAATGCCAAGCGTTGGGAATCACTCTTAAATGCTTTGTTATAAGCCAACTCTACTTAAAATAGAATTTATCTGCGCTACCCTTACCAAAGTACTTTTCATACTCCTGAGCTGCATATGAGTCCATCATGCCTGAGATGTAGTCAGTAACTAAGCGAGTTTTGCAGTCATTAATTGCGCGCAATTCTGGTGGTAGTAAGATGTTATCTTTGTTGTATTTTTCATCAGAATAAACCTCAAACAAACCACGAATAATCTGCTCTCCTCTTCGCTCGTAAAGCTGAATGTCTTTCTTACGAAGAATTGCTTTAAACAACAGTTTTTTCAGCCCCTCAGCTAGTTTTGCATGTTCTTTGTAACCTAAACAACCATCAACTAAACCAATGTCAGAGCATAAGGTATTAACTATTTTTGACGTCAGCTCTTTCTTGAGAACAATTGCATACTCTTCTGACGTACCACTACGACTAGCTTTCATAGCCACACTTTGCGCATCTTTCGCAATCGTAGCCATGGTTGGATATGCATCTTTGAACTTGTCGCTAATGCTAAACTCATGAACTATTTCACCTAAACTAATCATGCCAAAGCTTAGCGCATCCTCTAAGTCATGTGCTGCATAGGCAATTTCGTCCGCTAAATCCATTATCTCAGCATCAATACTCTTGGTGACGGCAACTCCTTTACTTTCAAGTTCGCCTTTTAAAAAATCATAATCGGCATCATATAAGAACTTTTTACTGTTCTGCTGCTTATTGAAGAAGTATTTGGTTATAGCCATGAGAGTGCGCACATTTAGGTTTAGCCCTGGATACGCGTAATGTTTCTTTTCTAAAGTACGTAAAATTCGGAATGCTTGAGCATTTCCCTCGTAACCACCACACCCTGAACTCAAGTCGTTAAGTACTACTTCACCATAATGTCCAAAAGGCGGGTTACCAATATCATGTGCTAGCGATGCAGTTTCAGCTACAACTGTATGCTGCAACTTGAGATCGTAAGCAATAGAGCGAGCAATTTGTGCCACTTCCAAACTATGCGTGAGTCGGTTTCGATTGAACTTATTAGCATCTACACCAAGTAATTGCATCTTACCTTGCAGACGTCTAAAAGATGATGAGTATAGAACTCGTGCATAATCACGCATCAGATCTTGGCGGTGCTCAGAACGTCCATCATCGTGCTCGTGTACACGATACTCTAATTTAGAGATTATATTCTCTTGCTCTCTCGCATACTCAATTACTTCATTATCGTACATATTTTTCTCTTTATTAATTATCTAACCAACTAACCTTGGCTTATAACGCCGCGTTAAGTGGTGAACAACGCGACCACATAACCTAAACCATTGTGTCTTAATCACTTAAGCTGACTTGAATTGAAAATGCCAAGCGTTGTGAATCCGTCTTAAACGCCTTGTTAGTTGTTTAACTTACTACATAGTACTTACCTGATATACACTAAACATTAGTCTAGATGGTCTGGTGTATGGAGGTTCGTACCACAGACTTTACACTTGTAATCACCCGTAGGTTCACCCTCCATTAACACACTTGCTATCGTGGCGAGTAAACCTGAAAAGAAACCTTTAACTTCTGTATCCGTGGTTTCCTTTGATTTAGAGAAGCTCTCATACTTATGAAGAGTCACCTTTTTGCAATTGCAGCAAAACGCTTTTGTTTCTTCAGAACCGTAAGTTTGGACCAATTTGATTACCTCTAAAAGCCGATTTAGCACCTAGCAACTAACGCCGCATTAAGGTGTGAGCAACGCTTCCACCGAACCTAAACCATTGAGCCGTAAACACGAAACTCAACATTGAACTGAAAATGCCAAGCGTTGTGAATCACTCTTAAATGCTTTGTTATGTGCGTACTAAATATTTACGTACAATCTCAGCATGTCTTTGTGTTGAATACCATTTTCATAGATTGGCTCGGGGTAGTTTAGCAAAAAATGGTCTTTGATAATTGAGTCTACTCGAAAGCCTAAACGCTGATAATAAGTCAGTTGATAGCCAAATGTACCCGTACCAAGCTCTACACGATTAATTCCCTTGCTTGGTAACTGAGATAGAACAAACTTTAGCAGCTTAGAGCCAATACCTTGACCTTGTAGCTCTGGAGATACAGATATATTAAATATCTCAGCAAGGCTGTTGGTCTGCGCTTTAACGATACAAGCAGCTAAAACTTGCTCATTGCCTAATGCAGCAAAGCACCATGAATCAGATAAATATGAAGCGATATTAGCTTCAGAAGGATCAGCTTCAAGCAATAAATCTAGTGGAATTTCGCTACTTTTGACTTCGATATATTGCATATTTCCTCCGAGCACATAACGCCCAATTAAGGGGTGAGCAACGTTACCACTCAACCCAAAGCATTGTGCCATAAACACTAAATTTGAAGTAGAAGCAAAAATGCCAAGCGTTGGGAATCCCTCTTAAATTGTTTGTTATGCGATTTTTCCATTTACTCATATAAATACATTTCATCGGGTATGTCAGACAAAAATTCAGTTAATTCCCACTCAAAGCCAGCTTTATCGAAAAAGTATGCCCTTTTCCGGTATGTTTCTTCGGGAGCTATAATGCCTCGGCGGTAGCCTTGTTCAACCAGAACATTCTCTATTGTTGCGAGGTTGTCTACAACTAAGCCAATGTGGTTTACACCGTAGTTCTTATATGTCTTTTGAATGGCATTTGGAGTAAGTGAATCTAAGTGAGGCTCTTGAAGTGCGAAATAACTTCGTTCGTTACCGACATGAGCCCAACGATGTCTATCTAGAGATTTAACATCTTTTCGTACTTTGAAGTCGGGCGCAACAATGGCTAAAAACGCCAATGCTGCGTCAATATCTGGAACTGTAATATTTAAATGCTCGATCTTTGTCATATTCAATCATCCTTTTTATCAATGAACTGAAGTATCAATCAAAAGCAACCTAACACCTCAATTTAACTTGAGGTCAAGCTGAGATCTATTTAATCGCATAACGCCCTGTTAAGGTGTGAGCAACGCAATACCAAAGCCACCGCATACCACCTTAAACACTAAACGCAACGCATAGTAAAAATGCCAAGCGTTGCGAATCACTCTTGAACAGTTTGTTATGTGAATTGTTCAACGAATGAAGAATCTTATATATTTAAAATCTCTTCTAAGCCAAATGAGCGACCACTTTTATCTTTCCACACCATACTAGTATTTACGTATGGAGGAATTATGATATCCTCTGGTTTAGTAAAGCATTTTAGAATTTCGAACAATTTATTACCATCAATTAAATCTAGTTCTAATCGACTATTTAACTTCTCAGGAATATCGAGAGCTATTGAAGAATACCGTTCTGCTGTGGTGACAAAAATACCCTTTTGTATGTTCTCTATAGCTAAAGCACCAACAAAATTTCTGACTTCTGTTACTGGCTCAACATTTTTCGAAATACGTCTTTTAACTTGAACCGCAGCTTTAATTTCCCCATTTTCATGAGCGACAAATAAGTCTATTCCACCATCAGGTTTATTTACGTTCGCTGTAGAACTAAAAACATCACACTTTAGGTGCTCCTTCAGCAAAGACTCAACTAGTGATTCAGCTTTTCCCGCCGAAATAAACTTGCGATCTTCCCAGTTTTTCAGCAAGTGCTGACGAATATCCGCTATAGCAACTTGATTAGAAGAAATATTAACTTGCTCTATAACTGGGTGGTAGCTATATGCCCATTCACCTTTCTGTTCTATTGACTTAGTGAGCGATGGGTGGCTCTTCATCACGCATTCTGCTTTAGACTGCCACCATCCACACTTTCCGCATACAAGCATCACTGGTTTCATAATACTGTAATAAGTATACGGCTCAGGAGGAGGAACTTGGTCTTGTGGTACATGGCTATAAACTGATGTATCACCAACGCATACAGGGCATCGCCCCGACTTAAATGATGAGCGCATCATCAACCCAATTTCATCATCACCGCTATCGGTGTATACGTGATCGTGCTCTATCAACTCTCGATAAAATACGCGATTCAATTTTTTATTCCTTTTCACATAACGCCGCATTAAGGGGTGAACAACGAAAACCACCCGACCTGAACCATTGTGCCGTAAACACTAAAGCTGATTCAAACCAAAACTGCCAAGCGTTGTGAATCCCTCTTAAATGCTTTGTTAGAAACCTTTTTTGAGGAGCTTGCGAACCCTAGCTTTTACTGATGCTGGCTCATTCTTTAGTGCAAGATTTAAAAGGTCAGTCACTTCCTGTTGTAACTCTGGGTACTGCACAGCTAACTCATATAACCCGTTAAAGCTCCACGCTCTAACAAACTTATTTGTATCTGATAAGCCGTGTTTCAAAAACGGTTCGAGAACTTTTCGAGTTTTACGACTAACTTCGAAGTGAGATAAAACCTGCAATATGTGAAGCTTTGATTCCCAGTGGTCGTAAGTTGGCAACTTAGTCAGTACCTTTTGCATATCATGGGCATTGATAGTACCACCGTGCTCGATGTGAAATTTAACTAACCAAGTTCCACCTACACTCAAACTTTCGTCTAGACAAAGCTCAATGAGTTGTGGTTCAAATTTTGAAGTCTGTTGGTATGTAACATAGATCTGTTCAATATCAGATGCTGACTTTTGATCCCAATTCATAACTTCTTGTTTTATTGACATATTCGGAACCTCACTGGTTTTCTAACGCCCAATTAAGTAGTGAGCAACGCAATACAAAAGCTGCCGCATTGCACCTTAAACACAAAACTCACTGCAAACCAAAACTGCCACGCGTTGCGAATCCCTCTTGAACAATTTGTTAGTTGCCACTTCCAATACGCTGATTTTACGTCACTTTAAACTTTGCAAACAACAAACTTAATGGGCTTTTATGTATTTAAGTCAGGCGTAGTGCCAAAGTGCTTCTCACTGAAACCACTTGGAACAAACAACGCTGTAGAAAGCAGACTGACAACACCAAAAAGCTCTTTTGGAAAGATAATCTCACAGTACGGATTTTCAGCAAGTAAATCGGATTTTGAAACGACAAACTCACCGAACAATTTCAGCAAAACATACTTTGACTCGTTTAACTCAAAAACCGCAACCCCAAAGAAGAAAATAAACAGTTAAACGATGCGATATTTGGATCTTAGCCAAAAGTTAAACTCTCGGTTTGAAGGTCAAGATAACAGCTTTAACCTTGATTTTTTACCTTTAGATTCTGTAACTTGGCTGCGGATTTCTTCTTGGCAACTAACGCCCTGTTAAGGTGTGAGCAACGCAATACCGAAGCTCCCGCATACCACCTTAAACACTTAAATCAACGCATAGTAAAAATGCCACGCGTTGCGAATCACTCTTAAACAGTTTGTTAGCTGTATGACTCCATACGCTGAAGTGACTCCTTCTCAAACCTCAATGCTTCAGTTCGATCACCTAAATATCGAGGGACACTCTGTAGTGCCATAAAGCCACCAACAGGTTTATCATGGTAGCCAATTATTAAACCACCATAACAATTATGGGCATGACAATCGCTGAGTAAAGTCGAGTTATTCGTTACTAGAATATTGCTTGGTCTTATTAGAATTTCGACTCCATTTCTCAACAGGCGTCCACGATTAATGACTACACGATTAGGAGGGAAGAACTCTATTTCAAATAGAATTTTTTTATGCGCTTCTCTAATAGTTAGTTTTTTTCCTACTAACTGTATATCCCACGGAGACGTCGAATAGATAAGTTGGTTATTTTTGATGTGAAGCACAGGTGCGTTGTATTCATCAAATACAACCAGATTCAGCAAAAGATGACCGTCAGCTAAGATCAATCCAATCAATGGTGTACCATCAACGCTTACTGGAACCATTGCTGTTCCATAACCATTATCTTTACAGGTAAAGCTATTGCTACCAATCTCTATTGTTGCTTCAGTCCCAGCAAAGTGTAAGTTGTAAGGCTTTGAATTTCCGTCTTTCAGATTAAACGGTGCTTTGTTTGCAGCTTTCACCACCTCAACGGGAAGTAGTCCGCCAGTTTTTTCTCTATGGTGCTGGTCGCACAATAGTGTAATTTCATCAGCGACATGGCGCTTTACTACAGCCCACTCCTCCATATGCTCATATTCATATAGCGGCAAACCACAAATAACGCAGCCAAAACCACATCTCTGACGAACTTCACGTTGAATTGGTAATGGAATATTCCGACTGTTACATTGTTCTACTTCACTCATAGTTTTCCTTGAATCTCACAATACAGCTAACGCCGCGTTAAGTAGTGAGCAACGCCACCACCTAACCTAAACCAAAGCACCGTAAACACAAAACCCAACGATGGAATGAAAAATGCCATGCGTTGGGAATCTGTCTTAAACGCTTTGTTAGGCTATCAGGCTCCGATGCCAATCATTACTTTAGCACCGATAATCGAATTACCAGACAAACGATTATTCATTACACTAAGCGCACCGCCTTTGAGGTACACGTTGATCCCAAAGGGTCGTAAGTCTAACTTTGTGATTTCAGCTTTACTCTTTGACTTAGCCTTAACCTCTAATACTACTCCATCAGGAGTATTAACTGTGACCATTGAGTCAGTAACATTAACAATCACAGCATTATGTAAGGATCTGTTCTTTCTGACTAATGGCTGCCATTGCTCCCCTTTAGGATCTGACGGAATGTTAATCCATACTTCTGGCTGCTCATTTGAGCCAATAAGAAAAGGAATAAACTCATTTACTGTTATTAAAGCTGTACCATCAATTAACTTATTTTTAGCAATTTCAAGCTCTTTAAATGGTTTAAATTGCGTAGGAAGTGATTCTAGTTTCATTATTACCTCCCTCTCTTCGGTGTAACATGAATATTTCTCTTAGGGTTTTGAGAAAACCAATCGTCTATATCTTTCACAATTCCTTGTTGCTCCAATTCTTCATCAGACACTTTGGGATTTCTTAATCTCCATGAAACAAGCGCGCCTAATAAAATCACAATAATTTCATAAATTTCGATTGATATTTCTTGCTTCGTCAAAGCCAACTGAATGACTTTTGCAAAAAGAAGTAATATAGATCCAGCAGTTGCCCCAAGTGCGGCGTTGAACCACACTGATTTATTTTCGAATTTCTTTTTCAGAATGCTAAATTCATATTTATCAAGCTCGTAAGGCTTAACTCCTAGGTACTTAACTGGCTCGCCTTCAACTCCTCCCTTAACAAAGAGAGGCTCATTACTCATTATCTCTTCCGTGGGGCTTTCCGAAAAATTTTCACTGTTCATCAAAACTCCTTCTGTAGCCTAACGCCGCGTTAAGTAGTGAGCAACGCTACCACGAAACATAACCATACCACCGTAAACACAAAACCCAACGATGGAACGAAAAATGCCATGCGTTGGGAATCTGTCTTAAACGCTTTGTTAGCTTTTATCTTGATTCAAGTGATGAACTGTTAACTCATATCGAGGTAGTGCCGCTGAGTCACATTTTTCGCACGTGTAAATCCAAATAGAGCTTGAAGTTTCTTTTTTTTCATTGAACACGGTTTCAAATTTAGAAACAGCTTCAATACGACTGGAAGTAATTTCACTAGCTGAATTACAAGAAGAATCTGAAAGTGTAGGATCATACTCCCAAGATTTTAAACCAACACCACAAATGGTATTAGGGAATAATGCTTGTAGTCGAGAAAACTCAACTACTGGTAAGTCTAGTTTTTGGCTAGCAGGGATAGAAAGAACATCCATATTTACGTCTTTAAATGCGACAGATTTAAAAGACTCGATTTGTTCACCTTTAACTTTCAAGTATGCCGAAAAATTGCGAGCTGAAACTTTCGAAGTATTTTCATAGGATAGTGTTAATGATTTCTCATCATCACCTAGCCAACTCAAAAAACTAGTGTCAGACAATTTAACAATTGTGGGTGTTGTTGTTCTAATATATTCATCTGAAGCTGATGGTGGCGATTTTGGAGGGTTATAATAAAAGTATACTGCAACCCCGAGGCTGACAATTCCAAATATGGTGCCAATCGCTCCTACCCAAAGCCCAATGTAACTAGCTTTACTCGGTGTCGTCCATTTGTCATATTGTTTTTTGGTGACTTTCATTTCCATAACCTTTTGTATGATATGCACCACCAACATTACTGTTTATAAAAACAGTGTCAATATGCTTGTAGAGTTAATCACTACGCATGAAAGCTAACGCCGCATTAAGGTGTGAGTAACGCAACCACGAAACTGAACCTTACCACCGTAAACACAGAACCCAAAGATGGAATGAAAAATGCTAAGCGTTAGGAATCACTCTTAAATGCTTTGTTAGCTCTCATTTTCTTTTTGAGCCGTAGTTTTTCTTCTTTTTAGCTCCTCTTGGAGCCACTTATCATTTTCAATAGCAGAAGCTATAAACTTCATTTTTACGTTTGCAGCAAGAACATCATTCTTGGTTTCAAAAAAGTCAGTATCACCTTGAAACTCTAATGTCGGTGCTTGGAAGGAACGCCCCTCAGCAAACATAAATGGAAGCCTCTTTTCTTTATACTCAAAGTTGTTGCTTTTTTGTCTCAATTCAGGAAGCGAGTTGATTTTCTCCGCCATGTCCTTTGTTGCTGGCAAGCCAAGAGCCTCCCTAAACTGTAAGTTTAAATATTGCTCAATTCCGTTTATCACAGGTTTTTTATACCAACCGATAGAATAAAATATCCGATTTTCATTTCTGACCAATCTCTCTATTTCAGACTCAAGAGCCTTATCTACGAAATCAAAATGTTCAGATGCAACATCTTCTATTAACAATAGTTCTTTAGCCCTTTTTTCAACTTGATTTGCAGTCTTGTACTGTAGATCCAGTTCTGAATAAACTCCCCAAAACCAATCGAAGTGATTTTTAGCGATTTCAATCTGTCCTGTAGTACCGTAACGCTCAAGTTCACCAATATAATCTGAGTGATCTTTTAATGAGTTCCGGAGGTTTTCGTGTTTTTCAGATAACTCAGAAGGAGTTAGCCCATAGCCTTCACCGTATAAGGCGTAGAGTTCTGAGTATGCATTATTGAGCGCAGCCATCGATGCTGCCCCCTCATCATAAAGTTTTTTATGTAGGTTGAAAGCAAATTTCTCTTTTTCACTCTCAGCCTCAAAGTATCCCTTAGCGACAAATCCTGCAGAGGCGAGAATAGCCCCCACTAACGCCATTATTAGGTTATTCTTTAAATCCGAGTTCATAACTTTCCTTTGAGAGCTAACGCCGCATTAAGGTGTGAGTGACACTTGGCTATACTTGAGCGAAGCGAAACTGCCAAGCGTTGCGAATCACTCTTAAATGCTTTGTTATGGCGATTTATTTTAGACTTGCTTGAATTATTAACAGCTCTATTTCATTACTTGATGTGTTAACCAAACCATGTGTGCCAAAGCGTTTATTGACTATCATATCTCCTGAAGTCACTTTTCTTTCCTTACCTTCAATGGTCATAGTGCCTTCGCCTTTCAAAATGATATACATTTCTTCATCGTCTCCATGAGTATGCTCGCCCATAGAGCTCCCCGACGGCATAACGACACGAATTGCGAAATCCCATGCACCATCGAAATCTTTACGCCTGAACGCACGATAGATATCTATTGAGCCTTCGCCATCATGACTGTTTTCATCCACTTCCTTATCGCAAGTGTAAAAATTACGTATCATTTCCTAGAATTCCTTTCTTATTATTTTCCGTAGTTCTGAAAAGCGCCATAACGCCCAATTAAGGGGTGAACAACGCCTCCACCCAACCTAAAGCATTGTGCCATAAACACTAAATGTGAAGTTGAAGCAAAAATGCCAAGCGTTGAGAATCCCTCTTAAATTGTTTGTTATATGCATTACTTGATTAGATTTTCCAAATTCCACAATGCTGCAAAGCACCCTAACCCAAAGCCTATATACTTAAATACGTTACGAAAAATTCTATAGCCACGCTCATTATTCCGTTCATCGTAGTGGTCAATAATCACGGAAATCATAACAATACATCCACATACAAACGCGCCATACATTAGCCACGCTGGCTCATTGCTAAAATGAACGCCTCCATGTCTTGCAGGAATGTATAGATCGTTTTTATATATACCGTAACCACCGTAGGCAATTAGAAATATAGATAATATCGCGCAAGCTACCCGCTCTGATAGTGCGATCTTATTTGGGATATAATCCATACTCGCCTCCTGCATATAACGCTTTCTATACGGCAATTTGCCTCCTTTCTGGCAAGCTACCGCCCTCTTTCTGATCAAAAGCGCTATAAATCGTAGCACCTATATGCATGAAACAAATAGAAAAACAGTATGAATATGTGTGGTCGCGCGCGCAATTAGACGGCGCAATGGACGCTAATTACAAAAGAGGTGATAGATTAAAGAGACTGTATAAATAAACAGGTCAACTTTATCATGAAAAGTCAGTTTTTACTTAGTGTAAAAGAGCACATGCTTACTCGTCATTATGCGAATAAAACCATCGAAAGTTATCTATTTTGGATAAAACGCTTTATCACTTTCCACCAGCTTGCCCACCCTTCAACACTAACAGAAGATGATGTCGTTCAGTTCCTGAGTTACTTAGCGGTAAAAGAAAAAGTTGCGGTAAAAACGCAAGCTTTGGCACTGAACTCAATATCATTTTTATATCGTGATTATTTCAAAACTCCACTATCACTTGATATGAGATTTCAGAAATCTCTGACCGAAAAGAAACTTCCCGTTGTGTTAACCAGGGAGGAGATCCGACGATTCGTTCAACATATCGACCCGAGGTATAAACTCCATATTCAGCTGCTTTATGGCTCAGGGCTTCGAGTCATGGAGTGTTTACGCTTAAGAGTTCAGGACATCGATTATGATTATGGCGCAGTTCGTGTTTGGCAAGGAAAAGGAGGTAAAAATCGTACCGTAACGTTAGCAAAAGAGTTACATGAGCCGCTTAAAGCTCAGGTTAACTTAGCAAGAGATTACTATTTTAAAGATAGGCACATGCGTGGTTATGCGGGCGTATACATCTCTGAAGGTTTACGACGTAAATACCCAAAAGCGGAGCTAGATTTTAACTGGCACTTTTTATTCCCATCAACAAAGTTAAGTACAGATCGGGACACCGGAGAGCTCAGAAGGCATCATATCAATGAAAGTGCAATACAAAGAGCGGTAAAGCGCGCTGCAACGGATGCGTGTATCGAGAAAACAGTAACATGCCATACACTCAGGCACAGCTTTGCCACGCATTTATTGGAGTCTGGTGCAGACATTAGAACAGTACAAGAGCAGCTTGGTCACACCGATGTAAAAACCACCCAGATTTATACTCACGTTATCGAGCGCGGGGCTGGCGGCGTGTTGAGTCCACTATCCAGCCTTTAGAAAAACAAAGCCACCTCGAAAAGGTGGCTTGCTGTATAACTCGCTATTGACGAACACCGAGTTTCACATTGCCTTTTGAATCAAACCAAAGCGCTTGTGAACGGCGACGTCCAATCAATATTGGACCATCATCATAAAAGAGAAAGTTCTTCCAATGCTTTTTAAAAATCGACCACTTAGTTTCGATGACATTGTACTTCTCGTAGCAAAAGTAAACGGTCACATCGTCTTGCCAATCGATATGTGCTTCTACTTCCGCTGGCATGTCCGGATCATCCAACTCCCACGCAGCCATCCAATCAACGACTTCAGACCAGTTCGCCTCATTCATTGGCCAATCTTGGGAGCTAAGTCGATCCATATCAGGGCTTTGAGCACTAATATTTTCTTTCCAAAATTGTGCTGAACGAGCTTGGCTCATCGGCTTAATAAAAGCCAAATCTTCTTTTGGCACAGGCATCGACTGATGCGTAAAAATCCATTTTCTTTGGTATTCATCCAAAGGCAAATAAGACATTCAGTCTCCTTTATTACGATTTCAGCCAACCTTTCTCTGTGGCTTCTTCTATCAACTCTTTCGCTTTGTCCCATAAGGTAACAGAGCCAAATTCAATTCGTTTATTAATGGTAAGTGCTTGTTCACGAGAGACGCCATGCTCCTTCCAACTCTGACCATTATTATGGTAGTTCAAGAGCATTGGAATTAACCGATCGAGTGCTTTTGCATACTTAGCATCATCGGTCTGCGCGGCTTCAAATTCATGCCAAAGCGCCAATAACTCTTGCTCCTGATCGCTGGGTAACATACCAAATAAGCGTTCTGCCGCTCTAATTTCTTTTTCTACTTGCTCTTGAGACGCGGCAGTATCATAAACAAAGGTATCCCCCGCGTCGATCTCTACTACGTCATGTATCAATAACATTTTCATCACTCGGCAAATATCTACTGGTGCATTCGCATGCTCTTCCATCAATATTGCCATCAGTGTGACATGCCAACTATGCTCACCACTATTTTCGAGACGCCCTTCAGCACTTTTAACTCGGGTTCGGCGCAAAATACTTTTGAGTTTATCGAGCTCGATTACAAGTGCTAATTGCTTTTCCAATCGCTCCATACTATCGCCCTTCTGGTTGCCAATTCGGATTAATAAGTGACGTTAGAACGTGGTCTTGCCATTCACCATTAATCAAAAGGTAATCTTTTGCATACCCTTCTCGATTGAACCCTACATGCTCTAGCACAGATTCACTACGTTTGTTGTGAGGCATGTAGCCGGCTTGAATACGATGCAACTTCTGTACGTTAAACATGTAATCGCAAGCCATGGTTAATCCACGACGCATATAACCATGCCCTTGCGCTTTTTCAGCGAGAGAGTATCCGACGTTACAAGAATAAAAAGGGAAACGACTAAAATTACTAAAGGATATCGTACCTAGCATTTCACCCGAAGAGGCTCTGACCAAGAGGCAATAATACCCCACCCCCATTCGATGCAGCTCATTGAGCTTGATAAGCTTTTGCAACCAACCGTTCACTGAGAAAAAAGCCTCTTCACGTTTCGGCTCAAACGGTTTCAGGTATTCTCGGTTCGCTTGAAAATACTCGGCAATCATATCTGCGTCACCGATTTCAGCGGTACGCAGAAGCAAGTCACCGTCCAACTTATGAACGGCGATAGATGAGCTGTTATCTTCCATTACAAATGATTAATTCCGTCTTTTCGTTCAATTCGATTAATTCTTGCGGATACCGTAATCACGCAGTTTATTAGCGATTGAGGTATGCGATACATTTAAGCGCTTAGCAAGCTTGCGGCTTGATGGGAATGACTGATACAAACGCTCCAGAACCTGAGATTCATAGTCACGCATGATCTCATCCAATGAACCGTCGATGTTAAGCGTTGCACTACCAGCGCCGACTGATTGAGGCTGAGGTAAATTGAAGTGCTCTGCGTTCAGTATACCATCATCCATTTCTGTGAGCGCTCGAAGGACCATGTTATCTAATTGGCGCATATTCCCTGGCCATTGATAATTTGCAAGGGCATCAACTAGACCATCATCAAACTCTGGCTTATCAATCCCAAGCTGTTGAGCATGTTTTGCCACAAACAACTCAAGCAATGGCGCAACGTCGTTTGAGCGCTTACGTAACGGAGGAATGCTGAGCGTAAGTACGTTGAGACGATAATACAAATCTTCACGGAACATACCCGCTTCAGAAAGCTCGGCAAGATTATGTTTTGTTGAAGCGATGATGCGAACATCGACATGCATCTCATCTTCTGCACCAACACGACGGAAATTACCATCCTGTAGAAAACGTAACAGCTTGATTTGAAGATGCGAGCTCATTTCACCGATTTCATCAAGAAATACCGTACCGCCGTTTGCTTGCTCAAAGATGCCTTTGTGACCTTGTTCGTGGTTAAACGAGCCCGGAGCATGACCAAAAAGTTCGGTTTCTGCTACATCGTCAGGCATCGAAGCACAACTCAAAACTAAGAATGGCTTGCTCGCACGGCTAGAACGGCTGTGGCAAGCTTTAGCAAGCATTTCTTTACCGGTCCCTGTTTCGCCCTCAATCAACAGTGGCTGGTCAAGCACAGACAGCTTCTTAGCTTGGTTCATTAGAGCTTTATGACGGTTCGATATACCAACAAAGTGTTCAAAACCCAGAGGATTATGCAGTGGTAGCGCTTCTTCAATTCTTGCGACTTGCTGACTAGAGCGAATCGTCATCAGTGTACTAGCTAAGGTCGAGTTTTGCGCTTCGTCTCGGATATAAACTGGCATCAACTCAAGAACATAGTCCAAGCCATCAATCACAAGGTTTTCCCGCGTTCTGCCATTCACACCTTCAGACCAGCGAGAAAAACGAACACTTGGCAGCAAAGCTCCGATCTGCGTACCAATTACTTCTTGCTTGTGAAGACCAAGCAGTGAAAGTGCAGACATGTTTGCCATGTCTACGGCACCTTTAAGGTCGATGGCAAAAACCGGATCGGGCAAGTTATCAACTAGCGAAAGCAGCTCCGTATTGTGGCGCTCCATCGGCATAAACTGGATTTTACGTACGTCTTTCACCCCCGGAATACGGCGGATTTCAGCCATCAGCTCACTAAACGTATCAAAATCAATATCTGGGCAGTTCAAATAGATAATACCGCTAATATCGATTTCGATACCACGCAAGTCGATGCTTTTAGACGCTAAAATATCGAGCAGTTCTCGGGTCAAGCCGAGTCGATCTTCACATAAGACTTCAAGACGCACTGAAAATATCCCAATTCACGACTGTCAGGAAAAGTTGACAGTAGTTTCTATCATGCTTGGAATGGCGTCAAGCAATCCTATCCATCAAAGTTGATATTCGTTACGGTTTCATCGTAATTGATGCAACTTTCGCCGCCACAGCCTTGCGTATGGTGCCCAATTTAACCTGACGGTCAGGATACCAAGGTAGTGGACGCAATAAGGTCATCGCTTTCAAGCCCAAACGTGCAGTGAGAATACCAACGCCTAGCCCCTGCCCCGCACGAGCGGAGACTTTGCCTGCAAGGTCCATCGACATCAAGTCCATACTGGCATCAATAGCTAGCTCACTGGCACCAGCCGCCGCCATATTGACAAATACCGCTTTTAGTAGCTTGATGCGAGAGGCGTAACCTAGCTCTAACCCATATACCTTGGAGAGGTTGTCGATCATTTTGAAATTTCGCCACGCCACCAGCAACATATCAGCGGCAGCCAGAGGGCTCACCGCTACTAGGGCCGCACACTCGGTTGCGTGCTGCGATACGATTTTCGTTGCCAATTTGTCTTGTTGGCTCACAACCATCGAGTCATACATATCAAGGATTTCAGCATCACTATGAGCAGGGTTAATGCTGTTCTGCCAACGATCAAAGCCCGGGTTCTCTGCCATCACACCACTTTGTTCTGCCACTGTTTCGCAAAAGGCTTTCCCTTTCCCCACACTCTCACTATTAACAAGTGCTTCGGCTTCTTCTTGAACACTAAAATGATTTCGTAGTTTGCGCAGTTTCCAAAGCTCTTTACCCATCGCCCCTAAACCAAGCGAAGCGATCGCAGCAATAAACCCCGTCCAGCTTAAAGCCAGCCAATCAGAAGTTTGAATTGCGGTTATAACCGAGTCCACCGCTTGCCAGCCAACCAAACCAGCAAAGGTGGCAAATGCGCCAGTCGCAAGCCATTTTCTGCCCGGTTTTGGACGAATGACATGCTCGAGTTGCAATTCCTGTTCGGTCTCCTGGCGCTCTTCTTTAAGTTCAACAGGTACGAATGTTTCTTTTTCGCCGAATGTTTGCTGCGCCGTCAACTCCGGTTGATTCGATTGCTGCTCTTTTTCCATCGCCTTTTCAGAGAAAACTTGTTTTTGCTTCAACTCACTCATTTCAATTTATCTCCAATCAGGTAATCCAGTGCTTTGTCTAAGCGTATGTGCTTCACTGGCTCATCATTCTGTGAGGGCATTGGACGGAATGACGTAAAATCAAACCCGTTGTTTTGCCAATAAGCCGCATTTGGTAGTTTTTTCGGCACTTCTCCCGGGAACATCGTCATCGGCTCACCATCCAACGTCGTACCCTGTAACGCCGGAATCGTCTTATCTCCAGAAGAAATAAATCCCGTCGTGGTTGATTGGATAGAAGCGATACTCATGCAACTCATCTCGATATTCTCGTAGGCTGCGGTTTGCCACGCTGGATGCACCATTTGTTGTAGCAAAGACACTAAATTGGGATGCTGATCGGGCGTGATATGATCCGCTTTTGTGGCAGCAAACAGCACTTTGTCGATTTTTGGTGAGAATAAACGGCGCAAAAAGCTACTACGACCATAACGGAAGCTATGCATGATCTGCTCTAGCGCTTGGCGCATGTCGTAAAACGCTTCATCGCCGGCATTGAGAGGCTGCAAGCAATCCACAAGTACAATCTGGCGATCGAAGGTCGCAAAGTGATGCTTATAAAACGCTTTCACTACTTTCTGTTGGTATTCCTGAAAACGCGCTTCGAGCATCGCAAAGTTGCTGCCCTTAAGCGCCTTGCTTTCCGAATCAGCACGACACGGGAAAAACTGTAGCACTGGCGCGCCTCCGAGCTCACCAGGTAATACGAAGCGGCCAGGCTGTACCCAATGAAGACCTGCGTCTTTACAGGCATGAAGGTACTCGGTGTATGTATGCGCAACTTTCTCGAGTAGTTTCTCGTTCACTTCAGCAGAAAGATCCACCTTTTCTAATTCAGACAGCCAAGCTTTGGCTAAATCGCCACGCTGGCCTTTAAGTGCATCAAACTGAGTTTGCGACCACGTCGCAAAGTCCATGTCCAATAACGGCAGGTCGAGCAGCCACTCTCCTGGATAGTCGATAATATCAACATTTAAAATTGCGGTTTTACTCAACAGCTTTTTCGTGGTTTTATTTGGTTTGTACTTGAGCGCTAAGCGAATCTCACTCACATCCCGTGTTGGTACTGGCCATTGAGGTGGGGTCGCATGGATCTGGCTCATCGCTTCATCGTAAGCAAAACGTGGCACCATCATATTCGCTTGAGGTTCACGCTTCGCTCCAATAAGACGCTTATCTCTGGCTGCAGTCAAAAGAGGCAAATTATCATGGGTAGCGGTATGGAGGAGCTGATTCACTAATGACGTGATGAATGCCGTCTTACCGGCACGAGAAAGCCCGGTGACGGCAATTCGAACATTGGAGTCCATACCTCTGTTGATAAAGTCATTGACTTCTTTCTTTATTCTTTTCATTGCGCTTCTTTATCTTGCTCCGCTCTAAAACAACGTTATCAGCAACTTCGGGGATTAATCTATGAATACTTACCTTTCAATACTGAACTCTATGAGTCTAACTTTATATACCTTAATAAAAGATGAACAAAACATTCGCTTAAAGCAGGATGAAAAAAGAAAAGCCCCTGAGTGGTTCAGAGGCTTACTTAATCAACACTAAAGCATTAGTGACCCTATTTATGCTGATTACTGTGTTGAACAGAAACCTGCTTTCTTTGAGTCTAGTCGTCTTCGATTAATTTATAGATAACAAATAGAGCGATTTCTAAAATCAGCCACAATACACACGTGATGGTCACGTACTTCTCATCAAAGATGCTGATGCCGTGAAGGATCAAGTCGTAGCCAACAAAGCCACCTACCACTACAGCAAGAATAATTTGTAGAATCTGAATAAAACGAGGCATGCCGTCTCCTAATTATTGTTCGCATAACGTTTGATTGCTATGCCCTGAGGTTTATATCTACATTATATAGACAAAAAGTGCAGTTTTCGCTGCACTTTTGTCAAATGTTTGCTAGGTAAATCAGCACCTTGTCACATTCTCTCTCCTGAGACAATGTAAGATTACCGTTTGCCTTACGCTTCCATCTCTTGGATTTTCACTTTCCAAGTGTCAGGACCGATTTGGTGCGCGTTAACGCCATTTGAGTCTACAGCCACTGTTACTGGCATATCTTCAACTTCAAACTCGTAAATCGCTTCCATACCTAAATCTTCAAATGCGACAACGCGAGCTTTCTTGATCGCTTTCGCTACAAGGTACGCCGCGCCACCAACAGCCATTAGGTAAACCGCTTTGTGATTCTTGATAGATTCAACCGTTGCAGGACCACGCTCAGCTTTACCGATCATGCCCATGATGCCTGTTTTTTCTAGCATCATATCGGTGAATTTATCCATACGCGTTGATGTTGTTGGACCAGCAGGACCAACGACTTCATCACCAACTGCATCGACAGGACCTACGTAGTAAATGAACTTACCGTTGAGATCTACACCTTCTGGTAGACCTTCGCCATTATCTAGCATGCCTTGAATACGTTTATGCGCTGCATCACGGCCAGTCAGAATTTTACCTGATAGAAGAACGGTTTCGCCTGTCTTCCACTCTTGTACTTCTTCTTTAGTAATCGTGTCTAAGTTTACGCGACGTGTGTTTTCTCCCGCTTCCCAAGTAATGTCTGGCCAATCTTCTAGTTTAGGTGGCGTGAGCTCTGCTGGGCCGCTGCCATCAAGCGTGAAGTGTACGTGACGAGTCGCCGCACAGTTCGGGATCAAACAAACAGGCTTAGAAGCCGCGTGCGTTGGCGCCGTTTTGATCTTAACGTCGACAACAGTCGTCAAACCACCAAGGCCTTGCGCACCGATACCAAGTTTGTTCACGCGATTGAAGATATCAAGACGAAGCTCTTCTTCTGCATTTTGTGGGCCACGGTCAATAAGCTCTTGAATATCGATGTGTTCCATTAGAGATTCTTTTGCCAATACCGCTGCTTTTTCAGCCGTACCGCCAATACCAATGCCAAGCATGCCAGGAGGACACCAGCCCGCCCCCATTGTTGGTAGCGTTTTTTCTACCCACTCAGCAATATCGTCAGATGGGTTTAGCATCACCATCTTAGTTTTGTTTTCGCTACCGCCGCCCTTCGCAGCGATCTGAATTTCAACTTTATCGCCCGGAACCATGTTGATATGTACGACGGCAGGCGTGTTGTCTTTGGTATTAATACGTTTACCGGCAGGATCCATAAGTACTGACGCACGCAACGGGTTGTCTGGGTTCGTATACGCTTGTCGAACACCTTCATCTACCATCTGCTGAACCGTCATGTCGGTTGAGTCCCATTGCACGCCCATACCGATGTTGACGAAACACGTCACGATACCAGTATCCTGACAAATTGGTCGGTGACCTTCTGCGGACATTCGGGAGTTAATTAGGATCTGAGCAATCGCGTCTTTAGCGGCTTGGCTCTCTTCGCGGTGATAGGCTTTTTCAAGAGCTTGAACAAAGTCTAGCGGGTGGTAGTAAGAAATATACTGTAGCGCATCAGCGACACTGCTGATCACATCCTGCTTGCGTATTACCGTCATTACATGCCTCGTTATAGTTATGCTTCCATTATTGGCTTGGCTTCAATCGTGTTTGTTGAGCTTATTGCTCTTTTGAGCTTCGTTTTTTATAAACAATTGTCGAACGGCTGATATCGACACACGAAAAGCTGAAGTCGCCTACTTGTAAACCATCTCAAAACCCTATGAATAGAGGGAGTTTGGCTATACAGAGGAATATGATACTCTTGCTGCCCATGACATGCCATGCAGTGAACGATCTCTTTGTCACAAATTACACAAATGAACAACATGGACAATCAATTCATTGATTTTAAAGCGCTGGAATATGCACCAGAGTTTGCTCTTCACCTCTTTTCTCGCATTCAACACCAGCCTTGGGCGATGTTGCTGCGTTCTGCATCAGAAACGCATATCGATAGTCGCTTCGATGTGTTGGTTGCCAACCCAATTGCAACGTTAGAAACCACTGCCGAAAGCACACAAGTTGAAACGCCATCGAATGCCTATTCAACTCAAGATGACCCATTCGCGCTGCTTCATCAGTTGCAAGAAGAGTGGCTTCCTCACGTTGAGTTAAATAAAGAATTGGATTTGCCTTTTGTCGGCGGAGCGCTCGGTTACTTCAGTTACGATTTAGGTCGACGCGTAGAAACGATGCCAGAACTGGCCGAAAAGGATCTCAACACGCCTGATATGGCGGTAGGTCTTTATGAATGGGCCGTCGTTGTTGACCACAAGCTTAAAAAAGCCTGCCTAGTTGGTCAGAATATCGAGCAAGCTTGGCAATGGTTAGACGAGCAAGAAGCAGAGCAAAGCGTAGACTTCGCTCTGTCTGGTGATTGGCAGTCAAACATGACGAAAGAGAGCTACGCCACTCGCTTTGACAAGGTGCAAGAATACTTGTTGAGCGGTGACTGCTATCAGATCAATTTGGCGCAACGCTTTAACGCACCGTATCAAGGCTGTGAGTGGCAAGCGTATCTAAAATTAGAGTCCGCCAACCAAGCGCCATTTTCCGCTTTTATCCGTATGCCAGAGTCTTCGATTTTGAGTATCTCTCCAGAGCGCTTTTTAGAACTCAAAGATCGCGTCATTGAAACGAAACCAATCAAAGGTACTCGCCCACGCAGCGAAGACCCAAAGCAAGATAACGCTAGTGCCCATGACTTGCAGACAGCGGAAAAAGATCAGGCCGAAAACCTAATGATTGTCGATTTGCTGCGTAATGACATTGGTCGAGTTGCATCACCGGGTAGCGTTCACGTGCCAAAGCTGTTTGAGATTGAAAGCTTCCCCGCAGTGCATCACTTGGTGAGCACCATTCGTGCGAAGTTGGATGAGCAATACTCTCCTGCGGATTTGCTGCGAGCGTGCTTCCCGGGCGGTTCAATTACGGGCGCACCTAAAGTTCGCGCAATGCAGATCATTGAAGAATTGGAGCCGCATCGACGCAGCGCGTATTGCGGCAGTATTGGCTACATTTCTCGCCATGGTCGTATGGATACCAGCATCACCATCCGCACTCTCGTAGCGGAGAATCACAAACTGTACGCTTGGGCAGGCGGCGGCGTCGTTGCAGATAGCGATTGCGCCTCTGAATATCAAGAAACGTTGGATAAGCTCTCAAAGATTTTACCAGCGCTGCAATCGTAGATTTCAACAGCGGACAACGTCGCTTTAATGCTATTGACGAAAACAATCTAAAACGCCTCCAGAACGGATACTGCCGCTCGTTTAACAGCGAGTGGCATATTTCTGTATCTCATCACCCTGCACAGCGACGAAGAAGAAGCGTGATACAGGTTCTTCTATTCGAGCACTTTATGGTCAAATTTGTTTCATTATCCGCTCAGCGTGCTGCTAATAGATTCTTAGTCTCGCCAAGGCTCGCTAGAATGACCCAAAAAACATCGTTAAATGATCGGCATTATCTCCAGTGTGGAGCGTTTTTTGTGTGTTTTATTTACAGGTACTTTGGCTTTTAGCCGCTGGCTAACAAGAATCCGTTTTTTAAGAGGCAACGGCTACTGCTCAAGCCACTTACACATGATCTGTTCAATATCGGTTGCGGTGTACGGCTTAGTGAGGATGTCGTCCATGCCTGAATCAATACACTTTTGACGCTCTTCTATAGTAGTGCCAGCGGTTAATGCGATAATAGGAAGAGTAAAGCCACGCTCTCTCAGATACACCGTCGCCTCATAACCATCCATTTCTGGCATTCGGCAATCCATAAATATTAGTTCGTAATCTTTGTTTTTCACCGCTTCTAAAGCTTCTTTCCCATTGGCTTTTAAATCAGGTGTAATGTCGAGTTTTTTCAGCATTTGAGTAACTATCACTTGGTTCATTCTGATGTCATCAACCACCAATATTGAGCGTCCTGCCAAATCACTTCGCTCTATGGTAGCTAATTCCCCCTCTGCTGCGCCTGGGGCTTGCCCCTCCTTTAGAGGAATAGAGACTTTGAAGGTGGTACCTTTGCGTTCTTCACTTTCAAAGCTAATCTCGCCCTGCATCAAATCCACTAGATTTTTACAAATCGCAAGGCCCAAACCTGAGCCTTCAAAACTGCGCTTCGCCGAGCGATCTACTTGCACAAATGGGTCAAATAATGAGGGCTGCGCTTCTATTGGGATGCCAATACCCGTGTCTTCAACCTCAAAATGCGCAATACCGTTTATCCACTCCACTCGCAGCACCACCCCACCCAAATGAGTAAACTTAATAGCATTTCCCACCAAGTTGACCAAGATCTGTGTAATTCGCTCTAAGTCACCAACTAAAAACTCGGGAATACCGAGCTTTTTATCGATGGAGAAATGAATTCGCTTTTCTGCTGCTTTAGCTGAAAATACGCCCATGATGGCTTTTTCAAGCTCTTCCCAAGCAAAGACCTTATCGATGATTTCCATCATACCGGCATTCATCTTGCTGAAGTCGAGAAGATCGTTAATGATGACCCTCAACAAGTCTCCCGATTGAGTCAAGTTGTTTAGGTAATGGCGTTGCTCTTCACCTAACTGTGTTCGACTTAGTAGTTCAGCACTACCTAACACGCCATTAAGAGGTGTACGCAACTCGTGGTTAATCATGGCGACAAACTCTTTCGTCGCTTTTTCCGATTCCTCTGCCCGCTTTCGCAGCTCCACTTCTCGCTCTAAACTCAAATGCCGGCCAATGACCCCATGAACCAAATCCGATACCAGCTCCATCTGTTTGGAAATAAAAGACTGATCGACTTGATCCAACTGAACAGAGAAGATCAACTCCCCTACTGTTTGCTTGTCAATGATGATAGGCAAATGCAAGTTCTCCCCTTGCCAATTGGGGACAGTCTTAATCGTATTCTCATGGCGAAGCTGTAAATGACCAAAATGATGTCGGCGCAAAGAAGAAAGTTTTGTGGAATCAAGATGTAAGTAAGCCGCAGAAATGATTGAGTTCGAAGTGAGCTGCTCAATAAAACTGGCAATCATAGCTTCATCAAAGGTGCTCGACAAAAAAGTTCGACCAAACTTAATCAGCGTCGCGTCAACTTTCTCTTCGAACTCAAACTTGCGTAAATCTTTTTTTGATTTCAACTCAAGCTTTTTTAAAGCAACACTTAGCTGTTGAGTAGATTCATAAAGTTCGAAGCTCTTCTGCTCCAATAAACGCTCAGCTGCTTTTCTTGATTCGATTTCTCGTTTGAGTTTCCTTTCTAGCGAGGAACTTCCTGTCATATCGTTCTTATTGTGCCTCTAACCAAAAGCGAACCTGGCTACCATCTTCTGACTGGTTTTGGTGTTTGATATGAATAACTTCACCAAAGTGCGCCGCGCAGCCTTTTATTAGACCTAAACATACGTGAGACATGCACCGCGCACTTCGATAATCAAACACCATGTTTGATTGAGTCTCGCTGATAAAATCAAACTGAGGAGGATTAGCATCTGGGTAGAGCTTTTTGACCTCGACATGAATAAAATCTTCAACATGGCGAACAAATTGAAATGTCGTTTCACACTGCTGCAAACTCGCGTGACTAGGAATCGAGCGAAGTAAATTCAAAAAAACGCACTCTCCAAATACTTCTTGCAGTTGTTCAGGTGGAATGCCAGATACTTTACTGAGATTCACAATCAATTTAACCAAGTCTTTATGATCGTAACTACCAACTGCCGTATAAATCCCTTCGTCATTAGAAAGGTCAAGCACTTGGTCTAACACATCGAGACCAAACTTCTCTTCCACTAACTCCATGAACTCGGTGAAAATAATCCCTTTCATTAGTCAATACTTGCCCCATAGTGACGTCTTAAAATAAAGAATGGTTTATAACCTTATAAGTTTCAAATTATTATACCCAAGCAGAGTGAGACACACGACACAAAGCAGGGAAAGAACCAATGGACATGCTTTGGTATTGCCGTACTACTACTTTAATACCGTACCAACGGCGATAGCACCACGCCTCTTGCGGCCATTGAGTATAATAAATAGTGGTTAGGCACAATAAATAAGGATTTGGTTTGGTTATCGACAAAACTCAATTACTGCAAAACTTTCAATTTCGGCTTCCAACGGGTTACCACAAAGAGTCCCTCGCGCGACTGAAATGGATGAAAGGAAAATCACTGCGAGACGCAGCGGTCTTAATTGGTTTTGTAGAACGCTCGGAGGGGCTACAGGTCATTTTGACAAAGCGAGCAGCGCACTTGCGTCATCATCCGGGACAAATCAGTTTCCCCGGCGGTAAGTTTGAGCAGGAAGATCGGCATCTAATCAATACGGCATTAAGAGAAACCAAAGAAGAGGTCGGTATAGAAGATGAACATATTCATGTATTTGGCCAGCTTCCAACATTGCCAACGATTAGTCAGTTTAATGTGACACCGTTTTTGGCCTTTATTTCTCCTGAGTATAAAACGCATATTGACCCAAATGAGGTGGAGTCCGTTTTTGAAGTTCCTGCCAACCACATTCTGAATCCGACAAAGTTGTACAGCACCAAGTTTGACCTAAAAAACAGCAGTCATCGTGTATTTGCTATCCCATATAGACAGCATTTCATCTGGGGCATGACCGCACAAATCATCGAATCAATGCAAAAACATATCATTTCACATTAAAAACTTCTGATATCGGTATTTTTATGGATGCGATCATCATGCGCATCAATATTAATAAAACGTTGCTTCATAAACATTCATTCACATTAGATTAATTTGCCGTTTTCACCGCAAACGCTTGCGGTGAAATAAATTTATACAAACAGTCCTATCGATAAGTTTTTCTAATTTTACTCATTAGCAGAAATCACGAGTAGCACATCATTTTCGTGATAAAAAGCAGGTTTTTGACATATCATTCAATAAGCGTAAGCAATAAATGATTTAGATCTAATTTTCCTAGTGTAAAATCTTGCAAAATTACTCCCGACTTATTTCCTGTTCCCAAAATGAGTAACTAAAAAATGAATACAACTACTTCTGCGGTTTCTACCGCACAATCGTCTAGTAAGTTTTCTTACAAAGACTTTACCTGGTGTCTGTCCCTTTTTGGTACGGCAGTAGGTGCCGGTGTACTATTCCTTCCTATTAAAGCAGGTGCAGGTGGCTTTTGGCCATTAGTAATCCTAGCCCTAATCGCAGCACCAATGACTTGGTTCGCACACAAATCTTTAGCTCGCTTCGTTCTTTCTGCGAAAAACCCAGAAGCGGACATCACTGACACAGTAGAAGAGCACTTTGGTAAGACTGGCGCAAACCTTATTACGTTCGCTTACTTCTTCGCTATCTACCCAATCGTACTTATCTACGGTGTTGGTATCACAAACACGGTTGACTCTTTCCTAGTTAACCAAATGGGTATGGAATCTATTCCTCGCTGGCTACTTTCTGGTGCACTTATCGCTGCAATGACAGCGGGTGTAGTGTTCGGTAAAGAGCTTATGCTGAAAGCAACTTCAGCGATGGTTTACCCTCTAGTGTTCATCCTACTAGCGCTGTCTGTGTACCTAATTCCTGGTTGGAACACTTCAATGATGGAAGTATCACCTGACTGGGGTGCAATGCCAGCTATCGTATGGCTAGCAATCCCTGTTATCGTGTTCTCTTTCAACCACAGCCCAATCATTTCTCAGTTCTCTAAAGAACAACGTCGTGTATACGGTGATGACGCAGTTAAGAAAACTGACGCTATCACTGGTGGTGCAGCGATGATGCTAATGGGCTTTGTAATGTTCTTCGTTTTCTCTGTTGTACTTTCTCTGTCTCCAGAGCAACTAGCAACAGCACAAGAGCAAAACATCTCTGTTCTTTCTTACCTAGCAAACGTTCATGAGTCTCCACTGATCTCTTACTTAGGTCCACTGGTTGCTTTCGCGGCTATCACTTCTAGCTACTTCGGCCACTTCCTAGGTGCGCATGAAGGTCTAGTTGGTCTAGTGAAATCTCGTTCAAAATCGCCAGTAAGCAAGATCGAGAAGATGTCTCTTATCTTCATCGTAATCACAACTTGGATCGTTGCTATCGTTAACCCAAGCATCCTAGGTATGATTGAAACAATGGGCGCACCGATGATTGCGGCAATCCTATTCTTGATGCCTATCTTCGCAATGCAAAAAGTTCCAGCGATGGCTAAGTACAAAACTTCAGCACCTGTGCAAATTTTCACAGCAATCTGTGGTCTTGCTGCCATTAGTTCTGTAATCTACGGCGCTCTTTAATCATCCCTGCCCTAGCACGGTATGATTAATCCAAAAATATAACGATAAAATTAAGCCTCCCAACTCCCCTTGGGAGGCTTTCTTCTGAGGTAATCGATATGATTAGTGTTTTTGATATCTATAAAATCGGTGTTGGACCTTCAAGCTCACACACTGTAGGCCCAATGAAAGCGGGTAAAGAGTTTATTGATGATCTTCGTGCAATGGGAAAACTGCGCGACATCACTAAAATCACCGTTGACGTTTATGGATCACTATCACTGACAGGGAAAGGTCACCACACAGATATTGCTATCATCATGGGTCTTGCAGGCAACACTCCTGAGAAAGTTGATATCGATTCTATCCCGGGCTTTATCGCTCGCGTAGAAGAAACTGAACGCCTTCCTGTTGGCATGCACTGTCACACAGTATCGTTCCCACGTGAAGGTGGAATGAACTTCCACAAAACAAACCTTGAGTTACACGAAAACGGCATGCAAATCCACGCTTGGATTGATGACGAAAAAGCGTACTCAAAAACTTACTACTCCATCGGCGGTGGTTTCATCGTTGATGAAGAAAACTTCGGTAAAGAAGTTGAGAACCCAGTAAAAGTTCCTTACCCGTTTACAACGGCAGAAGAGCTTGTAAAGCAATGTCATGAAAGCGGCCTGTCTATCAGTGCGCTAACCATGAAAAATGAACATGCGCTTCATTCTGACGAAGAAACTCGTACTTACTTCGCAAACATCTGGCGCACAATGCGCGAATGTATGGATCGCGGTATGAACGAAGAAGGCATTCTGCCTGGTCCACTACGCGTGCCTCGTCGTGCAGCAGCACTTCGTCAGCAACTGCTTACTTCTGAAAAAACAACGAACGATCCAATGTCTGTTGTTGACTGGGTAAACATGTTTGCTTTTGCAGTAAACGAAGAGAACGCAGCAGGTGGTCGTGTTGTAACTGCGCCGACTAACGGTGCATGTGGCATCATCCCTGCGGTACTGGCTTACTATGACAAGTTTATCCAAACCGTAACTGAGAAAGACTACATCCGTTACTTCGCAGCTTCTGGTGCAATTGGCGGCCTTTACAAGCGTAACGCGTCTATCTCTGGTGCAGAAGTTGGCTGTCAGGGCGAAGTTGGCGTGGCATGTTCTATGGCAGCAGCTGGCCTTGCTGAGCTTATGGGTGGTAGCCCAGAGCAAGTATGTATGGCGGCTGAAATTGCGATGGAGCACAACCTAGGTCTAACTTGCGACCCGGTTGCAGGTCAGGTTCAGGTTCCATGTATCGAGCGTAATGGTATTGCAGCTGTAAAAGCAATCAACTCAACTCGTATGGCACTGCGTCGTTCTTCTGCTCCTACTGTTTCTCTAGATAAAGTTATCGAAACAATGCTAGAGACAGGTAAAGACATGAACGCGAAATACCGTGAGACTTCTCAAGGCGGCCTAGCAGTAAAAGTTATCTGTTAATAAGCCTTGCTGAATATCGACGAAACCCGAGCCACTGCTCGGGTTTTTTATACTTCATTAACCATGAATAATGAGTTGTCACACCCAGCATAAAAAAACCTAAAACCTTGAATATATCCAAATATTATGGATATCCCCGTAAAAAATCACATCCCTCTCCTAGCTTTATTGATAACGTAGCCAAAAATTAAACTTGGAGCACACCAACACATGATTAGGTTTGAAATTGGAAACCAAATCTGCGTTTGCTTGTCCGAAAACGAAATATCTTTAGAGCTCAATCAATCACTCCACCACTCCATTCCTGTCAACCCAAATGAGTACGCCATTCTGTCAACCATCGCCAAATACGGCAGCTTAAATACGCCAATTAGCCAGCGATTGATAGAAAGCAAAATCACTCAACAATACAAAATGACACTGCCTGAAAATGGCTTTAAAAACGCGGTGGCCGCTCTAAGAAAGAAATTTCGCAAGCTCACGGAAGAACACGTAACCACAAAAAAAAATATTATCGAAAATATTCACCGGACCGGATACTTCATCCCTTTTACTATGCAAAACAACCATCAGAATGGCATCGACCATCAACACAAGATCAATCAATACACAACAAACAGCCTTGGCAAAGCCCTTCGTATTTGTCTGCGTAATAAAAAGATCTATTCAGATACGCTGTGGGTCGTGTTGATCACAGCGATCATTTTCTTTGCCATCTGTTATTACGCGATAAACAGCATTGTGAAACATAATTATCTGGATAACGCCTTCGAAATTGCAGAGAACCTTTCCCAAAAGAGCTGCTTTGCTGATGAAAGAGAATTGAAGTCGCTCTTTGATAATGTAAAGCTGGTCGAATCGAGCATGATGCTAGACCGTTTCAATATCCGGTGTTTAGTCACCCCAGAAACCGTTGTCCCTGTCAGCAAAAAAGCATTTGAAGAGTGGAGTAATAATAGCAATTATACGACCCAATCATTTGACTTGAATAACGCGACCGTTTTGGTTCGTGTCAAAAACATTAACTTATCCGACAACGTTGAAAATCATATTTCGCGTTTTTTTCTTTCCGGCATGAAGCTATCAACCAATACAGGGACCTCTTTAGAAATTGGTAACACCAATGAACGCTTTTTCAACTATCACGTTAAGAACAGCGGCTATAAAGAGGTGTATTACATCTCTGGACCGTTTCAAAGCATCATTTTATTAAGCTTGCTGTTTCTCATAATACTGCGTCATCGCTCTCTACAAGCCTTTATGGCTTATTTGTGTGCAATTCGACAATTTAAAATCAAACTGGAGCCGATTTATGACACTTCAGCGCAAAAGATTGTGCATTACGAAGCGCTCTCGCGGTTTAAGGTAAAAAATACGCAACGGTTTATTGAGACACTGATCCGCAATGGGCTGCTCCTAACTCATACCTTACTGGTGATAGAGTCCATCTATACTAAGCACAAAGCCTTGCCTATTCCTATCAGCATCAATATTTGTCCTTCTTTGCTGCGAGGACGCAACTTTTCAATCCTACACAGAGAACTATCTAACCGAGATTGTCGTTTGCTGACGATTGAAATCACGGAAAATGCATCGATGTACTATACCTCCGAGATTTATGGCAATGTCGCGAAACTAAAAGCACTGGATTGTAAAATCAGTATCGATGACTTTGGCACTGGCAACAACAACGTGTCGCTCATCAGTAAAATCAATCCAGATTATTTGAAAATAGATCGGGAGTTTGTGATTGGTTTAAAGTCGGACGATAAGAAAGTGGAAACGTTGCGTCAGTTAATCGCCATGGGAAATACGTATCGGTGTACCGTCATTGTTGAAGGCGTAGAAACCGCCGATAGCGCTCACTTACTCACAACATTAGGTGCTTATATTCACCAAGGTTATTATTATCCTCTGCATTTCTAGCTTTTCTTAACCTCGTGAGTTACTTAAACTAGAGGGAATACTCTATTAAAGTTCGTGGCGGCATGAGGATATGCCGCCAATTTGTGGTTGAACGATGATTGCTATTAAACCCACCAAACTGAAAGATTTTTCGAGTTTGATGCAATTGGATGTGCAGGAAGAGCAGAAAGGATTTTCTACGCCGTTTGAAGTGGCTTATCAAAAACGCAATAAGTCTGAAGCGTTCTTTACGATTTATTCTGACGATCTATTAGTTGGCTATCTTGTTATCGATAAAGGCTTCTCCCAACATGCGCCCTTTGCCAAAAGGCACGAACTGGGGCTCAAGTACTTGATGGTTGATCGACGCTTCCAACGCCAAGGGGTTGGGAGTGAAGCGTTACGTAAACTGTTCGTTTATGCGTATACCATTGACCCTGAAAGCACCTCTCTTTGCGTCACTGTGCCACAGAGTCAGCAATACGCTATCAGTTTTCTTGATGCGTGTGGATTCATCAATACAGAGAAAACAACGTTTGGTGAGAACGAAAAAGAGTGGATTTTACGTCATCCACTGAGCTAGCAAGAAAAGTATAAAAATAGGGAATATCCAGATACAACAAAGGCAAGCTCATGGCTTGCCTTTGTCTTCAATGCTCAATAAAAAGTGACTTATTCACCTTTGTAAATACAACCGGCTGTGCACGTTTCTTTGATTTCTACTTTGCTTAGCAACGGTAAACTTGGCTTAAGCTGTTGCCAAATCCATTTTGCTAGCACTTCGCTCGTCGGATTCTCCAACCCTTCAATGTCGTTCAGGTAATAATGGTCTAAACGATTGTAAATTGGTTTGAATGCCGCTTTGATTTCAGCGAAATCCACTACCCAACCAGTATGCGGGTCTACCTCACCTTCTACATAAAGACGAACTAAGAAAGAGTGTCCATGCAAACGACCACACTTATGGCCTTCAGGTACATGTGGCAAGTGATGTGCCGCTTCGAACATAAACTCTTTGTACAATTCTGTTTTCATCTTGATTCTCAGGCTTTAAAAAGACACGCAATACTAAGGAATTCACTGCCAACAGACAAGTGCTACTCAATACAAGCGTAGCAAAACGCCGTTTGTTCTCAGCGAAAATAATTAAACCTTTGTCCTGATCGTCGTATTTCTGTCATGCGCCAAACATTTGATTACACAGCACTCACATCACAATTACATATCCCCAACATGAGTGGGGTCACAATCATTCATTTCGTTGTTCGCAGTGCGCATTTGTGCACATTAAGATTGTGCAGTTCGTTCCAATTACACTTATAAATTTATGCGCTCAACTATCACTTTTAAGCTCTTGCTCGCGTTAATTGCCGTCTTCAGCTGTGTTCTGGCTGCTTCTACGGCTTATCAATACCATCAACAAAAAACCTTAATCAATGATGTTCTCAGTGAACAGCTTCATGATAAGGCCAGTAATTACTTCGATAGCCTAAACATGATGATGCTAACAGGCACCATGTCGCAAAAAGAAACTTTGCGAAAAAAAGCACTCGCTCAAGAAGGGATTGAAGAAGTTCGCGTGTTGCGGGCCGATACCGTAACCAAGCTTTACGGACCAGGACAAGCAAACCAACAACCGGTCGATGATATTGACCAACGAGCTTTAAATGGCGAACTGGTCATTGAGCCAATTTCAGCCGATTGGGGGAACGGACTGGTTGTCGCGCTACCAATGAAATCAAGCGAAAATTATCGTGGCACCAACTGCGTTTCTTGCCATGTAGCACCAGAAGGCGAAGTATTGGGCGCGATTCGTTTGGAATACAACATGAACCACGTCAATTCAATGATCAATAAACAGGCAATGTTTGCGATGGGAATAATGGCCGTTATCGCGTTTGTTGGTTTTATTATAACGATGAGTTTGATTCGTAAGATCATTGTTCGCCCAATACAAAAAACGTCGCAATTCATGGCGAATGTGAGCCATAGTAAAGATCTATCTCAACGACTTGTTCATCACCAAAAAGATGAGGTAGGCCAACTTTCTACCGCGATTAATTCGTTTATGGATACGGTATCCGAGAGTTTAGAGCGTGTACAAGACACCTCCCACTCTCTTGCCAATTCAGCCAGTCAGTTAACGGATGTTGCACAATCAACAGACAAAGCGGCCAATAATCAACAATTGGAAACCAGTGACGTACAAAGCAACATCACCGACATGTTGCAACAACAAACCGCCGTTGAAGACTCGACCAATAACGCCACAGCTCTAGTCAACCACACCGTTGATGTTGCTACTCACAGCGCAAGCCAAGCACACAGCGTGAGCGAAGACATCAAACACTTGGTGAGCAATATCGACGGCGTGCGGGAGAAAATCAGTTCGTTAAACCAAAGAACCGAAGAAGTATCATCCATTCTAGGGGTCATTAAAGGCATTGCAGAACAAACCAACCTACTCGCGTTGAATGCTGCAATTGAAGCCGCCCGAGCCGGAGAGCAAGGACGCGGTTTTGCCGTCGTCGCGGAGGAAGTGCGTAACCTAGCTTCTCGGACCGCCGAAGCCACAGGCAACATTGAGCATATCATTTCTCAATTCCAGCAAGGGAGTGAAGAGTCCTTAGCCTCTGTGGATACTGTCTGCCAGTTTGCTCACCAACGTTCAGTCGATGTCGAGACACTTTCAGTCACGATGCATAACGTTGTCGATGAAATGCATCAAGTTCTGAAACATGCGGAAAACATTCAAAGCCAGACGCAAACCACATCCGACGTCAGTCAGCGTATTCAATCCAAAATTGATGTGATCACACTGCATGCTGACGACACATCGCAATCAGCATCGCACACGCGTGATATTAGTGTTGATTTAGAGCATCTATCCGAACGTTTAGAGCAATTACTTAACCAATTCACACTTTCAGAGCATCAAAGAGTGAATAAATAAAGAGATTCTCCCCATCAAAATGAATATAAAGGTTGATGCGAGCGAATTGACAGGTAATATGTCTCGTTGAATCTGTAAAATGCTACCCAACTCAGCACTTAGCTTGTTTTTTGAACAAAAATGTTATTAGACAAGCACTTTAATAAGTGTTGGGTTGAATTTTTACCTCAATGGAGAATATTGAAAACATGACTTACGCGCCTGTATCAGACGTATTGAAAGGTCAGCTAGCAGTAGACAGCGAAGTGACTGTTCGTGGCTGGATCCGTTCACGTCGTGATTCCAAAGCTGGAATCTCTTTCCTTGCCATATATGACGGCTCTTGTTTCGACCCGATTCAGGCCGTGGTCCCAAATAATCTTAATAATTACGAAGACGAAGTACTAAAGCTAACGACTGGCTGCTCTGTTGAAGTAACTGGTAAGATTGTTGAATCTCCTGCAAAGGGCCAAGACTTCGAACTTGCTGCCACTGGCGTTAAAGTGGTTGGCTGGGTTGAAGACGCTGAAACTTACCCGATGGCAAAAACTCGTCACTCTATCGAGTACCTACGTGAAGTTGCGCACCTACGTCCGCGCACAAACGTAATCGGTGCGGTAGCTCGTGTACGTAACTGCCTATCTCAAGCGATCCACCGCTTCTACCACGAGCAAGGTTACTTCTGGGTATCTGCACCACTAATTACAGCTTCAGATGCTGAAGGTGCAGGTGAAATGTTCCGCGTTTCTACGTTAGACATGGAAAACCTGCCTCGTACAGACGCAGGCAAAGTAGACTACAACGAAGACTTCTTCGGTAAAGAAACTTTTCTTACGGTATCTGGTCAGCTAAACGCGGAAGCTTACGCTTGTGCACTAAGCAAGGTTTACACTTTCGGCCCTACTTTCCGTGCTGAAAACTCAAACACAAGCCGCCACCTAGCAGAGTTCTGGATGGTTGAGCCTGAAGTTGCGTTCGCAGAACTGGACGACGTTGCGAAACTGGCTGAAGACATGCTTAAGTACGTATTCAAAGCAGTACTTGAAGAGCGTCGCGATGACCTTGAGTTCTTTGCTCAGCGCATCGACAAAGAAGCCGTTAGCCGTCTAGAGAACTTTGTTTCTTCTGACTTCGCACAAGTTGACTACACTGACGCGATCCAAATCCTGTTGGATTCTGGCCGTGAGTTCGAATTCCCAGTTGAGTGGGGTATCGATATGTCATCTGAGCACGAGCGTTTCCTAGCGGAAGAGCACTTCAAAGCGCCGGTAATCGTTAAGAACTACCCGAAAGACATCAAAGCATTCTACATGCGTATGAACGATGATGGTAAGACGGTAGCGGCAATGGACGTTCTAGCACCTGGCATCGGTGAAATCATCGGTGGTTCTCAGCGTGAAGAGCGTCTAGACGTACTGGATGCACGTATGCGCGAAATGGGTATCGACCCTGAGCACATGAGCTGGTATCGCGACTTGCGTCGTTACGGCACAGTGCCACACGCAGGCTTTGGTCTAGGCTTTGAGCGTCTAGTATCTTACGTAACAGGCATGGGCAACGTTCGTGACGTGATCCCATTCCCACGTACGCCTCGCTCTGCGAACTTCTAATCACTTTTTAGTGAGACAGAATTAGAAAAGACCTCCCTAGTGGAGGTCTTTTATTTTGTGCTCAACCGTCAATACTATCTGCCAAGCAACTCAAGCTTGAGTTAGTCTTCTTCCTTATCTCTGTCCGCTTTTTCAGCGTACTTTACGCCCACAATACATAAGCCAAACATTACGAAAGGGATCACGGCCGCGGTGTACTCTGTCCATGCCATATGAGAGAAAGACTTCGCCAAAATGAGATGCGCAAATACCAGTAAAAACGCACTAAAAATAGCAACGGCGATTAACCTTAACTCATGTTTAACCAACTGCTTTTTCATCTTAAATCCTGCTTAATCGTCCAAGGTCTGTCGACCTGAATAATGATTGAAGCACAATTTGCAAAAATGGCGCTGATACAGTTGGAGCAAAAAAACACTAAGCAGTTTAATGGGTTTCAATTCTGAGTAATTCGCGAAGCAAATCACCTAACCTTTTGATAGCACGTTCCAAACTCGTTTCTAAAGGAAGCGATGTATTCAGTCTTAAATAGTTTTCGTATTGATCACTTATCGAAAAGAGTTTGCCATAAGCGACGGTAACCTGCTCAGACAATAGTGCTTGATATACCGCTTTACTTGATATTCCATCTGGCAATTTCAGCCAAAGAAAGTAACCACCATCAGGACGTTGATAGGTAACCTCTTTAGGTATGTGCTTTGCGAGTAAATCCACGAAGTCAGCTTGACGGTGTTGCAGTGTCTTACGCAGCTTTCTCAGGTGGTTGTCGTAACTGTCGTTTTGTAAGTAGTGTGCAACTCCCTGCTGAATAGGGGCACTCCCAGACAATGTCGATATTAACTGGAGCTTTTGAATAGTCTCGTTAAAACGCTTATTCACCACCCAACCCAAGCGATATCCAGGGCATAAACTCTTAGAAAAAGAACCACAATGAAGGACACGTTCTTGCTCATCAAAGCTCTTTAATGAGTTCGGCCTTTTGTCAGAAAAATACAGCTCAGAGTACACATCGTCTTCGATGAGATACACATCATATCGATTGGCTAACTCAACAATGTATCGTTTGTGTTCATCAGACAAAGAAGCTCCGGTTGGATTATGAAAGTTCGTCATTAACCAACAAGCCCGAACGTCTTCATTGGCAAAGGCTGCTTCGATTTGTTCAAGCGAATGCCCACTCTCATCATCGACACTGATTTCTATAGCCTTGAGACCTAACCGTTCTACTGCTTGAAGTGCGCCATAAAACGTTGGGGATTCGACAACGACGGTATCACCTGGTCGGGTGACCGCTTGCAAACTCAAGTTTAATGCTTCTAGCGCACCGGAAGTAATAACCACATCATCATGGGTTAGTGATATCCCATGATGAATATACCTCTGAGCGACGAGTCGCCTTAACGACTCAGCACCAGGAGGTAGGTTGTCTAGCAACTTATCCGGCCCCATTTTTCGTCCCGAGCTGGCCAAATTACGGTTAAGCGACTCTAAAGGAAACAAACACGGATCCGGAAACGCCGAGCCTAAATGAACAACACCCGATGTTGCTTGGTGCTTCAAAAACGAATACAACTCATCATTCAACTTAGTGCATGGCGTATTGTTGCTTTTAATTCCATTCGTATTGGTGAGACGTTCAAGATCGGCAGTCACATAGTAACCAGATTGAGGCTTTGCTATCACCCAACCTTGCGCCTCTAGCAATTGATAGGCTTGTAATACCGTACCTGCACTTACGGAATGATTGCGGCTGGTGACGCGTATTGAAGGCAGCTTCTCCCCTGCTCTCCAAGTATCTTGCTGAATTTGTGCCTTAAACAATTCGGCCAATTGACGGTATCGATTCATGTATCCCTCATTTCACTTGCAGCCGCACCATAGCATACTTCGCGCCAGCATTCTGATATGGCAGTCGTCAATTTAGCAACGTAATTTATCAAGCTTGTTAATAGCAATTTCGACGACGAAGTGAGAATTTATGTTCCATACTTTTACTGATACGTCCGAGTGGTCTTAAATCTTTGCCTTGTCCGAAAAGCAAGGCATTCCACAGAGCTGAGAGTGTAAAGTCCACTTAGACATCTATCTTTTAAGTCGGGAGGAAGCGATGAAAGTATTTACAATGGACGATCTCTCTTATCGCGGGAAACATAAAGGTGTACATAGCTGGGACCATCCTGGCGGCACAACCCCTTATTACTGGCATCCTGATTGGTTGCATATCGCTGAAGATGCTTTGGGTGAACACAAAAAGGCTGACCTTGAAGTCCCTGACGGAGAAGCAGCGACAGAAGAGCATGCAAAAGCGGCGATTCTCAAACACTTGAATGACAAGTAGTTTAGGCTCTATCACCGTTCAAGAATAGCGTTAGGTAGACGAATCCATCGTCGTATGCTTTAAACGCAGATAAAGCCAAAACCTGCCAAATAATAAATTCTTCTGAATGAGAAGTACGCATCGTCTATAGCTATCGAATGACAAAATAAGTCGATAGTTATCACATTAATTTTCATTACATCTGTTACATTTAGATAGTAATGGTGATGCACACCTCAACTCATGGATTATGAGAGAAAACAATAATGGCGAAATACAACGAAGAAGACATTAAATACAAAGGTGAATCCAACGGCGTACATTCTTGGAGTTCTCCTTCCGGCCAACCTTATTACTGGCACCCAGATTGGCTACACGTAGCAGAAGATGCGACGGGCACACACCCGAAACAAAAGCTTGAAGTCGAAAAAGCGGAAGTCCCAACAGAGAAGCACGCGTTAAAAGCAATCTTAAAGCATATGAACGACTGGGCGACTGAGAAGCTTTCTTCTAACCCAGACATCGAAACCAATGCGGTTGAGTCTGAAATCGATCTGAAGAAATAACATCAATCGGCCTCTATACTTCTTACAAGCAAACGCTCCAACTTTAGTGGGGCGTTTTTGTCTCAACTAGTAACCGCCACTCCACGTAAATCACTAACGCAAAGCACTAAAGTCAAACGATTGGTACGTGAACAAAACTTCATCAACCATGGTATAAATCCCCTTCAAACTCTGTGCCTACCAAACGTTTTCATGGCAAAAACTTTAGTTATGTTAGAATTCTGTTTCAAATCGCAACTTTTTTAGGTTTTCTTTTCAGTAACGGTTGTAACCAATATTGCTGAAAGGTATAAATGTTAGCACACCCCTTCGATTAACATGGATGAAGATTATGTTTGAAAAAGTAGTTGCCGCTCCGGCTGACCCTATTCTTGGCCTTACTGAAGAGTTTAAAAAAGATACTCGCGCAGACAAAATTAACCTTGGCGTAGGTATTTACAAAAACGAGCAAGGCGAAACTCCCGTTCTTGCAACAGTAAAGAAAGCTGAAGCAGCGCTTGTTGAAACTGAAAAAACCAAATCTTACCTGACTATCGAAGGCACAGCAGAGTACGGCATTGCAGTACAAAAACTGCTTTTCGGCTCTGATGCAGAAATTGTAAACGAAAAACGCGCTAAAACAGCTCAAGCTCCAGGTGGTACTGGTGCATTACGTGTTGCTGGTGAGTTCATTAAACGCCAACTTGGCGATGTAAAAATCTGGATCAGCAACCCTACTTGGGCAAACCACAACGGCGTATTTACTGCCGCTGGTATCGAAACGGCACAATACAGCTACTACAACGCAGAAACAAAAGACAAAGACTTCGATGCAATGCTAAACGATCTGCAATCTGCATCTGAAGGTGACATCGTGCTTCTACACGGCTGCTGCCACAACCCTACTGGTATCGATCCAACTGCTGAAGAATGGGAAACATTGGCGAAACTTGTCGCAGAGAAGAAATTGCTTCCTCTATTTGACTTCGCATACCAAGGCTTTGCTAAAGGCGTGGAAGAGGATGCTGCGGGTCTTCGTACTTTTGCTAAGTACAACAAAGAAATCCTAGTCGCGAGCTCGTTCTCGAAAAACTTTGGCCTATACAACGAACGCGTTGGTGCCTTCACGTTAGTAGCGGAATCAGAAGAAGTCGCAACAACCGCATTCTCGCAAGTTAAAGCCATTATTCGCTCTATCTACTCTAACCCACCAGCGCACGGCAGCGCGGTCGTGACTCACATTCTTGGCAATGCCGAAATGCGTGCGGAATGGGAAGCTGAAGTAGCAGAAATGCGTGACCGTATCCAAGAGATGCGTGAACTATTTGTAGCGACACTAAAATCAGAAGGTGTGGACGCAGACTTTAGCTTCATCGAACGTCAAAATGGTATGTTCTCTTTCTCTGGCCTATCTAAAGAGCAAGTAAACCGTCTGAAAGAAGAGTTCGGTATTTACATCGTCGGTTCAGGCCGAATCAGTGTTGCTGGTATGACGAAGTCAAATATGGGTCCTCTATGTAAAGGCATTGCAGCGGTTTTATAATCGATAGTCGCATACTTTATTAAAAGAAAAGGTCAGCATAAGCTGACCTTTTTGTTTTTATTTATTGCCAATAAATGAACCTGTCCGCTAGTAGACAAACTTCAAACTCAGCCCCACTTCATTGACATAATCAGAGCTCTCACCGCTGTAATCGGTATCTCTAAACTGATAAAAAAGACCAGTACCAATAACATCATGCCATTGGTAGTTAAAACCTATCTTAAAATTGTTCTCATCGACGATATCACTGCGGTTAACTTCCACCTCGGCCGTCGCAATAAGTTTTTCACTGAATAAGTAATTCCCCCCAATGGTGACGGCTTGAAGCAGTTCACTATCTGAAGATAACGTATTATCCGTTTTGTCGTCCGTCGCTTTCGCTTTGATTGCACCTATTCCATATTTACCGTAGATATCGAATTGATCCGTAATCCCATAACGATAACCACCACCAAACAACAAACGGTCAATGCGAAGAGTAAAGTCGTCCGGATGGAAAAACTGCGCCGAGTAATCGACATTAAACAACCAGTTCTCAGTAAATAAGTAATTACCACCGAGCCCAATTGTGGTCGCGTTCGAATTATCTAACCACTCTTCATTTGTGGTTCCGGCACCCACATCTAGGTGAATGTGTTCATACCCAAATTTTTCTGCTTGGTCCATGACCGCCGCGCTAGTTACTGCTGGCAAAGCAGCTAAAGACGCAAGCAATAAACTTCTCACCATTCGACTTCCTTTCATGAGAATTATTTAAACACTGCCCCCAAATCACCTTGAGTGGCTTAGTTCAACAAAAATAACTTAGTTTACAGACGCGGTAACGATTTGAAATCTGCTATGCCTCTAAATCAAGCATTGGCCCAAAATATATCGACCACGTCCGCTCACCTTTTAAGTGACTATATAGTAGTAGAAATGCCGATTCCTTATCGTGCGATATGTCAGAATCTTATGACTGAGTACGAAAATCACGGTTCAGATAAGACTCTGTTTTAAAACTAAGTTAAGATTACTTTATTATTTGCGAACTAAAAGGCACCTTCGATGGATGCAGAACTTCTCGAGATTTATAACTTTCTCGCCAAGTACCCCCCGTTCAATGAACTCCCTGAAGAAACACTAAACAAGGTGACAGAGAGCGTCGAGATCTCGTACTACCGAGAAGATACCCCAATCATCCATTTTGGAGACTATATCCAAGATCTCTACGTGGTGCGAAGCGGTGTCGTAGAAGTTTATCGACGTAAAGGAGAGCTTTATAACCGTCTTGATGAAGGTGACCTCTTTGGTCAAATGGGAATGCTAACCAACAACAAAGTACGCTTTCCAGTAAAAGCCATTGAAGATACTCTGCTCTACTGTATTCCTGGTGACGTTTTCCAAGAGATATACGACAACTTTGATTCCTTTGCAGACTTTGTCGAAGTGGAAAATAGTGCTCGTTTACGCCAAGCCATTTCAGAAAACAAAGATGCCAATGACCTGACGACATCGAAAGTGAAAACCTTGCTGACTGGCGATGCTCATACGATTGATCGTGGTCAAACAATCCAGCAAGCCGCGCAGCAGATGGCGAATGACAACGTATCTGCTCTACTTATCGTCGATCCAGATTTCGTTCGTGACGAAGATGACCCACAGTCTCCGGTACTTGGTATTATTACTGACCGTGACTTGTGTACCCGTGTGTTAGCCGAAGGCTTGTCTCCACAGGACGATGTATCAAGTGTGATGACCACTGAAGTCATGTCTCTTGATCACAATGCCTACATCTATGAAGCAATGTTAACCATGCTGCGTTACAACGTGCACCATCTGCCTGTGGTTAAAAACCAATTGCCTATTGGTATTATCGAAACAACCGACATTGTTCGTTATGAATCACAAAACTCGCTCTTATTGGTGAGCAGCATTTTCCAACAACAGACCATCGAAGATTTGGCAGTTGTTGCTGAAGAAGTAAAAAGCAGCTTTGTACGCCTGGTCAACGAAGATGCCAACTCACACATGGTGGGCAGTGCGATGTCCGTAATTGGTCGAAGCTTCAAACAACGTCTGTTAGAAATGGCTGAAGAAGAGCTTGGCCCACCACCAATTCCTTATTGTTTCCTTGCACTTGGCTCAATGGGACGTGATGAGCAACTGTTGGTGACTGACCAAGATAACGCCATCATTCTAGATGAGACCTACCAAGAAGAGAAACATGGTAAGTACTTCGAAGCTTTAGCAAAATACGTCAGTGATGGATTAGATGCCTGTGGCTACAAGTATTGTACGGGCGATATTATGGCAACCAACCCATTATGGCGCATGACTCGTTCAGAGTGGGAAGAGTGCTTCGCTGACTGGATTGATAACCCGAACCCGAAAGCGCTACTCAACGCGTCCATCTTTTTCGATTTGGATGGCGTTTACGGTCGCTTAAAATGGGCAGAACAATTAACCAGCTTTATTGTTCGTCGTGCGCGTAAAAACAATCGCTTCTTAGCCTGTCTGGCTCGTAACGCACTTAACCGAACGCCGCCACTTGGCTTCTTTAAAGACTTTGTGATGGAGAAAGATGGCAGACACAACAACTCCATCAACCTCAAACGTCGTGGTACGGCTCCTCTGGTCGACTTAATTCGCGTTCACTCTCTGGCGGTTGGCTCACGCGCACAGAACTCGTTTGAGCGTCTCGACGACATCATTGATGCTGGCATTTTGCCAAAAGGTCGTGCACAAGACTTAAAAGACGCACTAGAGTTTATTTCCATGGTGCGTATTCGTCACCAAGCGACGGACGTGGAATTAGGCATTGACCCAGATAACAATATCGAACCAGAAAATCTCTCTGAATTTGAACGTCGCAACCTAAAAGATGCTTTCCAAATCCTAAGCAATGGTCAGAACTTCCTTAAGTTCCGCTACCAAGCGAATAAGAGCTTTAAGTGAGGTTGAACATGATCAAAAAGCTCTTTCAGAAGCCAACCATTCAGTGGCCAACGAAATTTGAACAAAAGTTGGAGATGGCTAAAGATGAGAATTTAATTGCGTTTTATAGCAATAAACCACCGGCACCAGAGACCCCCCTGTCTGAGGTGGAGTTCGTCGCGCTAGATTTCGAAACGACGGGGTTGAACCCCGAAAAACATGACATCATTACCATTGGTTTAGTGCCGTTTAACTTGAAACGTATTTTCTTGCGCAATTCGCGTCATTGGAAAGTTCGCCCGCAGCGAGCACTCGATGAAGACTCGGTAATCATACATGGTATTACTCACAGTGAATTGATCGATGCACCTGACTTGGGCGACATCTTAAGCGAGCTACTACCATGCTTAAGCGGAAAAATCATTGTTGTGCATTATCGTCGTATCGAGAGAGAATTTCTGGATAAAGCACTCAAAAGCCGTTTAGGGGAAGGAATTGAGTTTCCAGTGATAGATACGCTGCATCTTGAAGAAACCATTCAACAGAAACGCTCTGGCTCACTCTGGGAGCGTTTAAAAGGGAAAAAGCCAGAATCGGTTCGGCTAGCGCAATCTCGACGCCGTTATGGTCTGCCAGACTATACCCCTCACCATGCATTAACCGATGCAATTGCTACGGCAGAACTGCTACAAGCGCAAATCGCCCATCATTATAGCGAAGAGCAACCGATCAGTGAGTTCTGGCTATAACGTCTTGCTAGCTTAATAAGCGATCAAAAAAGGAGCCAAATGGCTCCTTTTTATTTAGGTCGGTATCCGATTACAGCTTAAAGCGTTGAATCTCTTGCTCTAATTCGTGTGAAAGCTCAGATAGGTGGGCAGCTTGTTCTGCTGCTTGATGAGCTTCTACCGACAGCTCGTTAGAAACGTCACGAATGCCTTCAGTATTACGCGTGATCTCGGTTGTTACCGATGCTTGCTCTTCTGCCGCTGATGCAATCTGCGTTGCCATGTCACTGATGCGCTCAACAGCAGTATGGATTTGCGTCAAGCTCGCTGCAGCCGCGTTTGCATCATCAACACTGGTGTCAGCCAGACGACGGCTATCACCCATGATGCCAACCGCTTTCGCTGTTGTGCCCTGTAGCATCTCGATAGTTTCTTGAATCTCTTGCGTTGAAGCATGAGTGCGTTGGCTCAATACGCGAACTTCATCCGCAACCACAGCAAAGCCACGGCCTTGTTCACCTGCACGTGCTGCTTCAATTGCCGCGTTAAGTGCAAGTAGGTTTGTTTGCTCAGCAATACCTTGAATCGTTGATAGAATCGTATTGATGCTATTTCCGTGTGCTTCTAGCTCTTGAATCACATCAGTGGCGACTTGAACTTCTTGCGCCAAGTTCTGGATAGAACCTTGCGTCTGAGTCACTTGGCTAGAACCGTGTGAACAAGCTTGAACCGCTTCCTCTGAGTTACTTGCCGTGCTATCTGCATTACCTGCAATTTCTTGTGTCGCTGCAGCCATTTCGTTCACAGCCGTCGCCACCATGTTGATCTCATCTTGCTGGTAAGAGATACGCTGACTACGCTCTTCAGCTTGCTGTGCTGTCGTGCGTGCTTGCTCTGAAAGCGCAGATGATACGTGGCTAAGCTTGGTCACCATCGTGTGCATGTTGCCAACAAAGCGGTTGAAGTTTTCAGCCAGTTTACCGACTTCATCATCACTGCGTGGTTCTAGTCGTTGCGTTAAGTCACCTTCACCAGATGCAATTTCCTCAAGTGCATTTGATACGCGGCTCAAGTCACGGAACAAGAAACCAACCAACCAAGATACCGCAAGAATAACCACAATGGTGATCATCACTGCAGTGATCAATAGGTCACGTAGCAATACCGCATGCCCTGCTTCTTCCGTTGCGCGATCCATTTCAATCGCGAACATCCAATGCGTGCCAGGTACTTTATTAAAGTAGTAAAGCTTCTCTTTGCCTTTGATTACCGTATCTTCGATACGACCTTCATCTGCAGCGCGCTCGATTGCCTCTTCTGAAAAGTCTTTTAGAACACTGGTGATAGGCTTAAGCGTTAAGCTTTTATCAGGATGCGCTAGGAACGTACCTTCGTTCATATCGATTAACATCGCATGCGCGTTTTCACCTGCATCTAGGTTAATCACGTCGCTGATGAGCTGATCGATCAATACATCTGCACCAACAACACCAACAAACTGACCATTTTTCATTACTGGCTCAGCAATGGTTACAAGCAGCGCGTTAGTGATTGCATCTTGATATGCAGCTGTGATGATCTGCTTACCTGCGGCGTTAGCATCTTTGTACCAAGGACGAGTACGAGGATCGTAATCAGCACGGTTACGCTCAGGGTGAGAGCGATACATATCACCATTTGGTGTACCAAGGAAGATGTCATCAAAGCCACCAGCCTTGCGAGCTTGTTGTAGGAAAGGGACAACGTCTTGCTCTGTCGAGTAGTCGTTGAATGCGGTAGCAATATCTTTACGGATATTGACCCAATCAGAAATTCCTTCTGACGCAGTAGTACTTAGACTTTGCGCACGTGAATAGACACCTGAACGAGTCTGATCAAATAATTGACCAGCCGACAACCAAGTAAGTGCTGTTGCCATCACAACAACAGCAGAAAGGCTTGCGCCAATAAGCTTTTGTTTTAATGATAATTTCATATTTATAGTTTTTGAGTTGGGAGAACAGTTAAGGTGTGTGAATATTACACACTTTTTCACGACTATTCACTAATTTTTAAAAAACAAAATAGCACATTAACTCTTTGTAAAATATGAACTTTCATGTGTCATTTTTTTGTCTCACCGTCATAAAAACCGCACAAAAAAAGCCAGCAAAATGCTGGCCTTTTGATTACTTGTTACTCAGACAGATTTATAAAATGCCTGAGTTATTGACGTTCTGTTCTCATACCCATCAATAAGCTCACACACATTGCAAGCAGAATGAAGGTAAACGGTAGTGCTGTAGAAATTGCACCTGCCTGAAGCGCTTGAACCGCTTCTGAGCCACCAATCCACAGTAGAGCAACCGCAATTGCACCTTCCATAAATGCCCAGAAAACACGTTGAAGTACAGGAGCGTCGACTTTACCGCCCGCTGTGATGCTGTCGATAACAAGTGAACCAGAGTCAGAAGACGTGATGAAGAACACAAGTACCAACACAACAGCAATGATTGAAAGCATGCTACCAAATGGAAGAACATCGAACATTTGGAACATAGCAAGTGAAACGTCAGTCAAACCATTCGTGCCCAACTCACCTACTTTATCAACAACTTGCTCGATCGCTAGACCACCAAATACTGACATCCAAACAACCGTAACAGCGGTTGGAACCAATAGAACGGCTGTAATGAATTCACGAACGGTACGACCGCGAGAAACACGCGCAATGAACATACCTACGAATGGTGACCATGAAATCCACCAAGCCCAGTAGAATACTGTCCAGCCTTGGAACCATGCCTCATCTGTACGACCAAACGGGTTACTTAGCGGAATAATATTCTCTACGTATGCCATAAGTGTGGTTGGAATCGAGCCTAGACTCGCCGCCCAACCGATAAGACCAACAAGAATCAGTAGCAAGAACGCCACAACCATGTTGATGTTACTAATGACTTTAACGCCACCATCAATACCACGTACGACTGAAACAACAGCCAGCAAAGTTACAACGGTAATGACGACGATTTGTAGGCCAAGGCCTGGCTCAACACCAAATACGTGATGAATACCACTTGCCGCTTGTTGTGCACCTAAGCCCAGTGACGTTGCAAGACCAAACAAGGTCGCAAGAACGGCCAAGATATCCACGATATGACCAGCCCAGCCCCACGCGCGATCACCCAGAAGCGGGTAGAAGATCGAGCGCATAGACAGCGGTAATCCTTTGTTGTAGGCAAAGAATGCTAAAGAAAGTGCTACAACACCGTAAATTGCCCATGGGTGAAGCCCCCAGTGGAACATCGTCGCACCCAGTGCCAATCTCGCTGCTTCTGGTGTATTTGCTTCAACACCGAGTGGCGTCTCATACCAACCAGTGAAGTAAGCGACAGGTTCTGCGACACTCCAGAACATTAAACCGATACCCATACCAGCCGCAAATAGCATTGCAAGCCATGACATGAACGAGTAATCGGCAACAGCGTCTTTACCACCTAGGCGGATTTTACCCATTGGCGAAACGATAAGTGCCAAACAGAAAATAACGAAAATATTACCTGCAATAATGAACAACCAATCGAATGAACCAATGATCTTCCATTTCAGCCCATCAAGTGCCGTCTTTGCGGTATGTGCATCTAGAACTAATGCAGCGACAAGAAACAGCGCAATTAAACCTGCACTAATACCAAAAACTGGGTTATGAACATCAAAACCCCATTTTTGAACGTTGTCTTGACCTACCGTATAGTCGGTACTATCGATACTGTACTTATCTATACCCTTTGTCATCGTTCCTCTCTATTTTTGTACTGTTTTTACGTACCAAACAAAAAAATCTTTCGAACACGATACGTTTTACATTCCGTGAAGGCGCAAGATCCTATCATTTGACACGTTTTTGTCTATCTTTTTGCTATGAAAAAATCCAATAACTTACTTTTCACTCAGCAATTTCCGCCTTTAAAAGGATAAACCACTAGAGCAATAGTTAGACCACAAACATTTATTGCTATAATAATTTTAGGTCTTCTTATTTTGTCTACACGACGCGACAAAATGAAATTGGAGACACTACTTAAAATTGTAGTGGTAATTTTTGATTCCACCCCTTTAAATAAGGGCGCATTTAAGTTAGTGTCGCCTCGATAAATGTTCCCTACAGACTGGATGAATAAATTGGAAAAGTACGAAGAAGTATTGGTCTCGATTCGTCAGATCATCCGCGCTATTGATTTACATTCTAAAAAGCTGAGCAAAGAGTCTGGATTGACCGCTCCACAGTTGATTTTGATGCGTGCTATCAATGAGTTAGATAACGTAACGATTAAACAGTTGTCTAGCCACACTAACATGAGCCAAGCGACCGCAACGACCATTCTAGATAGACTAGAACGAGGCCAGTTTGTTGAGCGTCAACGCAGTGTTCAAGACAAGCGTAAAGTGCATGCTGTACTTACGAGCAAAGGCCAAGAAGCCCTAAAGCAAGCACCAACGCCATTGCAGGAACACTTCATTAATCGATTCCAAAAATTGGAAGAATGGGAGCAGTCTCTGCTGCTATCTTCCGTTCAGCGCATCTCAACAATGATGAATGCAGAGGATATCGATGTCGCTCCAATGCTCGAGCTTGGCAGCATTACAAAAGTCGATTAATTTCGCTCTCACGTGCTCGCTTTTTGCGGGCACTACTCTCCTACTCCGTTAACCCTGTTTCAAACGCATATTTCGCTAGCTCTGCCGTCGAATGTAAATCCAACTTGTGCTTAATGTTATGGCGATGCGTTTCTACCGTTCGGTAGCTAATGTTAAGTAGTGTGGCTATTTTCTTACTGCTGTTTCCTTGAGCGACTAATTTAAGCACCGCTTCTTCCCTGCGGCTAAGTGGATTCGTTTTTTGAGTGGCTGGCACCACCTCTTGGGTAAAAAGCGTTTGTGTGACAGACTCGCAGAAATACGTTGAACCTTGATTTACCGTTTTTATTGCTTGCACCATTTTCTCGGCCGAGATTTCCTTGAGCATGTACCCTACTGCGCCAGCTTGCATGACCTTCATGATGTATTCACGGTTATCATGCATGGTCAGCATAAGTATTTTGCTCTCTGGTCGCTCTTCTTTAATTACCCCAGTCGCTTCAATACCGTTCATTATCGGCATGCTAATGTCCATCAAGATGACATCAGGCTGAAGGTGCTTTGCGACTTCAATCGCTTCCAACCCATTGCTTGCCGTACCGACCACTTCAATGTCAGGCTCTAACTCCAAGCGAGCCATGAAGCCATCTAAGACCACTTGATGATCATCAACAATCACCACACTAATCGGTTTATCCATAAACTAACTCATCCAAATTAAGCAGCACGGTAATCTCTGTTCCTAAACCAAGCTCACTCATCAGTTCAAACTCACCACCAATGAACTCTACACGCTCTTGCATGTTCCTTAACCCAATCCCTTGTTGGTGCACTGCTTGGTTAACCACAAAGCCAACACCGTCGTCACGTATGAGTAATTGCAGCATATTGCCCATTTTTTGCAAAGTAACCGTCACTTTTTTCGCTCTTGCGTGTTTTTCGATGTTGTTCAAAGACTCTTGAGCAACACGATACAAGGTCGTCGCGACCTCCGACGTCAGTTTGTACTGCTGAGTATCAAAATTACTCTCGATATCAATCCCAGAGTGAGAGTGAAAGTCTTGCAGTAAAGTGGTCAGTGCCGCCTCTAAGCCGATATCATCAAGGGCGCTAGGGCGAAGTTGATGAGAAATATGCCTTACTTCATTTATCGCGGTGACCAATGAGCGTTGCGATTTGTCTAAGTGGGATTTGAGTTTTTCGTCTTCCAGTCTATGACTCATTAAATCCAAATGACATTTACTAGAAACTAACAGCTGGTTGATTCCATCATGCAACTCTCTCGCTAGATGCTTTTTCTCGTCCTCTTGAAACATGACGGTTTTATGTGCCAACTCTTTAAGGTTTTTATCGGCAAGACGGTGTTCATGCAGATTGATCGCTAAAGTGAGAACGATAATTACAGCAACGGTCACCGCTAAGATCACGACGACCGAGAAAAAAGTCGTTTCGATATTTTTGTTCACCGCAGCACGCATATTGGCAACTTCTTGGCTGACGTCCTCAATATAGAGCCCTGTCCCTATCATCCATTCCCACTTATCGAGCCATGCGGCGTAGCTAAGCTTTGGGACGACCTCACCCGTAGATGGCTTTTGCCACAGGTATTGATGAAACCCACCACCTGATTGAGCTTGATACAACAAAGCTTCTATTAGACGATCGCCATTCTCGTCTTCAAGATAGAGTAAGTTCTCCCCAACTAGCTCTGGAAGAACAGGATGTACAAGGTTGGTACCGTATTTATCGTAAGCGAAAAAGTAGCCGTCTGCTCCGTAGCTTAAACGGTTTAAAATCGCTTTCACGCGTGTTTTAGCAACGCTCTCTTCTAAGGTTGGATCGTTGTAGATATAAGAAATGGAGTCAAAGGCGACGTCGACCGTGTCTTTCAGCGCCGCCTCTTTTGATTGGATCAGGTTTTGATGAAAGATCTCTACCTCCCTTTTGCCAAGAGTCTTGGTTTGATAGATAGAAATCCAACTGATACTCGCTGACACCAATACCACGGGTATCAATGTCAGCAGAATTAACTTTGCTTTGAGAGGCATCCCTTTCCTCCATGAAACGCTGCTTTACAGCTCACTATCTTAGCAGCACAAATAACTCGACTTCGTCCGCCTAGACATAAATAGCAGCTTAACAACTTGTCTCAAAAGGTAAAAACTCTCAGTTCACAAAATCTCTTTTATTATCGAGTGATCAACTCATGCCATAAAAGCCAGGGAAAAACAGCAAAGAAGCCAACACGACAATTTGAATCGCGATAAACGGCATCACACCTTTGTAAATATCTCGCGTAGTGACACCTGCTGGTGCGACGCCTTTTAGATAGAACAAACTAAAACCAAATGGCGGTGTTAGGAATGATGTCTGTAAGTTCATTGCGATAAGAATCGCAAACCACGTCATATTGATGCCCATCAACTCAGCGACCGGCGCAATAATTGGCACGATGATAAAGCAGATTTCAACGAAGTCGATAAAGAAGCCTAAAATCAGAATCACCACCATGGTAATGATGAGGAAGCCCCACTTTTCACCCGGCAGTTCTAACATCCACTCTTCGACTAGATAATCACCGCCAGTGTAGGTAAATGCCATTGAGAAGGCGGTTGCCCCTAGCAAAATAGCAAAGACCATTGCGGTTACTTTAACGGTTTCTTTCGATGCATCATAAATCATCGACCAACTAAACTGCTTATACAGTAACGACAGAACTATCGCACCAGCGCCGCCCAGAGCCGCTGACTCTGTTGGCGTTGCAATCCCAGCAAAGATTGAGCCCAATACCACAATGATCAGTGCTAGTGGCGGTAAAACGGCTTTCAGCGCGGTGAACACTTCTTGCTTTCGACTGATCGACTCATCACGCTCTATCGCCTGTGCGGCTTGAGGGTTCAACTTTGCGTAAATAAGAATGTAGATCACATAGGCGCCAACAAGTGTAATACCGGGCCAAATCGCAGCTTGAAATAGGTCCCCTACCGGAACGCCGAGTACATCCCCTAACAAGATCAACACGATAGAAGGTGGAATAATTTGTCCCAAGGTACCAGACGCACAAATAGTCCCGCACGCCAAGCCTTTGTCGTAATTGTATTTAAGCATCACAGGGAGTGAGATCAGCCCCATCGCAACAACCGACGCGCCGACTACGCCCGTTGACGCGGCAAGTAGTGCGCCAACTAATACTGTCGAAATAGCAATACCACCACGGACGCCGCCAAACAGACGTCCCATCGACTCAAGCAGTTGCTCTGCAAGCTTCGTCTTCTGAAGTACTAGTCCCATGAAGACAAACAATGGTACGGCCATTAGCACCGTATTTTCCATAATGGATTGAATACGATATGGCATGAAAGCAAACATCTCGATGCCTTCAGCCCAAACACCAAAAATCAGTGCAATACCGCCAAAAGTAAAGGCAACGGGGAATCCCAATAAAAGCGCAAAGAGCGCGACAAAAAACATCACTATACCGATCATAATGACTTCCTTTTACGACTTACCGTTATTACCGGCATAGATAAGATGAGGGTTAACAATCTTGTTGATCGAATGCAGCAGCAGTCCAATGCCACTGACTGCCATAAAGAAAAATGACAGCGGAATCATCGCTTTGATGATCCAACGATATGGCAATCCGCCTGGATCACCAGACGTCTCGCCTAGCGCGTAACTTTCTTTGGCGAAATCGATACCAAACCAAGCCACCAGTAGGCAAAAAGGGAATAAGAAAAATAGCGTGCCTATGATGTCGATGATGGATTGTGCTTTGTAAGATAAGCGTTCATAAAAAATGTCGACGCGAACATGGCCACCAGACTTAATCGCGTAAGGCACACCAAGCAGAAATACGGCGGAGAATAGATGCCATTCCATTTCTTGGAATGCAATGGATACATCGTTGAATACATATCGCATCACAACGTCGTAAACCACATTCACCAACAATAAAATAAACAGGATGCTGGACAACCATCCGAGAAAATCGCTAAAGCGGTTAAATAATCGCTCAATATAAATAAGACTTCTCATTCCGAACTCCGTGGAACGTTTGGATACGCTCCGCTATGGTGCGGAGCATTCATTATGAAGTTTTCTTGGGCTTCGTTCGCAGGCTAAACCTCTCGGCGTCGCCTGCGTCATAACGTTATTGTTGAGCTTGACTGTTTAAGTAAGCTCGGTGTGAAATGTCTGACCAAGGTCGAACTTGATTCATGTAGTTCGCTTGCGACTCTTGAATCTCTTTCGCCAAAGCATCTTTTTCTGCGTGCTCTTTCAACAAACGATCGTTTGCTTCTCGCAACGCAGCCACTACTTCAGGCGGGAAGTCTTTGACTTCAACATTTGGGTATTCAGATTTGATAGATGCCCAGTTTTTGCCACTTTCGTGTTTCGATTGCGTGTACATATCGTAAGCGGCGGTTTTCATTGCTACTTGTAAAATCGCTTTTAGATCATCAGGTAGACGGTTCCAAGTACGCTTATTAACAAGGAACTGAAGCTCAGTTGCTGGCTCATGCCAACCTGTGTAGTAGTATGGCGCGATTTTGTGGAAGCCCATGCGCAAGTCCAATGATGGACCAACCCACTCCAAGGCATCAATTGTGCGACGCTCTAGAGAGGTATATAGTTCACCAGGGGCGATATTCGTTGGTTTTGCACCTAGCTCTGCCAAGATCTCACCAGCAAAACCTGGGATACGCATTTTCAAACCCTGCAAATCCTCGACGGACTTGATCTCTTTCTGGAACCACCCGCCCATCTGAGTATCGGTATTACCGCCAGGGAAAGACATCAAATTATGTGGAGAGTACACCTTCTCCATCAGCTCCATACCACCGCCGTAGTAAAACCACGCATACTGCTCAGTTGGTAACATACCGAAAGGCATAGAAGTGAAGTAAAGTGTGTTTGGAACCTTGCCCTTCCAGTAGTAAGACGCCGAGTGGCCCATGTCGTATTGGCCAGACTTAACCATATCAAACACCCCAAAAGGCGCTTTGTGCTTGTTTGCGGAATCAATACGGATTTGCAGACGCCCGTTGGACATCTCCTCTGCCATTTTTGCCATGTTTTTTGTCGCATCACCAAAAATCGGGAAGTTAGGTCCCCAAGTTTCAGCAAGCTTTAAACGATAGACTTTTTCAGCAGCATTTGCAGAAGTCACAACGAATGTCATCGCGGCAACGACAGCGGTTGTTTTGAGCACTCGTTTTAAAGATTTTTGGATTAGACTCATCGTTCACGTCCTTTATCACCAAGGTTATTGTTGTCATCCATTTCATTAGGATTGGCTGTATTCGGTATAAAAGATGTAACAATGTTGTCGAATGCGAAATGGGCATGAACACGGAAGCGAGTAATTCATCAATAAGACATTAGCCTTAGGTATTACGTATAACTACGTAGGACAGCTGTTATGCAATAAGTTTAACCATCATAAAATTAATGAGTTACTTTTCCCTTAACGATGTAAAAAGAAAAATGATACGTACGTACTTCTCTGCCAAAAAATTTACATAGTATTTAAGAAAATGTGACAAAGCACTTATTGGCAGCGTTAAAATCAATACCTAATGGATCACTTTCAATACGAAGATAAAAAAATACCCCGGCATTGGCCGAGGTATTCAATCTAGAACGGTAGCGGTAATTAAACTGCTTTGTAGATAACTTTGTTACCTGCTAACTGCTCTTTTTGAACTAGGTTTTCTTCAAGAAGCTTCTTCAGTGCGCCAGTAGCCCATGATGCCGCTTTAGTATCTTCTTGACCTGCAGCTAGACCAATGCCTTTAGGGTTAATACCTTCAGCATTTGCTACAACGATGTCTAATACTTGTTGTTGCTTAGGAGTAAGGGCAACATCAACTGTTTTCACTGCAGCTACTTTTTTCTCAGCTACTACTTTCTCCGCAACAGCTTTTTCAGCAACAGAAGGTGCTACTGCTTTTTCGGCAACAGGCTTCACTGCTTTAGGTGCTGCAGCTAAGTTTGCTACTGTCGCTTTAATGCGTTTTTGCAGTTTCATCTGCACTTTACGCTTATGAGCAAGTCTCATTGAATATTTCTCCAGTTCACTGCATCTCAGCAGGGATGAAAATTTGAAGCGCGTTTTATACCAAAATTCACAAGCAATTTGTAGGTTTTAGCGGCGAAACGCGATGAAAAATGCGCTCAAAGCATAGAACGTCTACTATTTAATCAGATATTTTATAAACGGATTTATTGAATACTGGGTATAAAAACAGAGGTTTCTTTTATTTCAAATGCAAGTCAATGCACATTTAGTCATCCACGCATTTTTGATCAAGTATTCGATGAGGTTATAAGCATGGAAACGCTGCACCTAACAAATTCACATTTCAAACCCGACTCCCCTATCAACAGAATACTTTTGTTGCTCGTTGCACTGATAACCCTGTTTTTGGTTGTCATTTCTCCGGGATGGAAGCAAGCCATGTTGTCGGTCATTTTGATGTCTGCAATTGTTGGTTTCGCCATCTTGATGATCAAAAAAAGCCAAGTCACTTTTACGCTGACAGCTTCTCACTTCCAACAACATCTTTTTAAAGGCGGATGGGTCGTCCGATGGCGAAATATTGAGTCAATAGGGATTTGTAGCTACCAGCAGGAAGGGTGGCATCAGCCGCTACCTTGGATTGGTATTCGTCTAAAACACTACTCACCTTATTTGGATTCGATCTGCCCTCGTATAGCGACAGAAATTCTCCTTAGCCAACGCGCACTACTTTATTTAGGTGCGAAGCAGAATCAGTGTGAAGAAAAGTTTGAAGATATGGTGCTTGATCCTAAGCCATACATAAACAGCAATGGGATTGAGTATAAAGGCTTACTGGCGATGCTCGCCAACCGTATGAAATATCAAAGAGGATTTTACGGCTACGATCTGTTTATATCAGCCAGTGACCTAGATCGTGAAGCAGAGGATTTTGTGGGACTGACTCGGCGATACTTAGCTGCCGCCGAGCCAGAATAATGCTTAGTACACGCGCTTTTAGTAAAGCGGCATCTCGTCAGCAACGAACGGGTTAGTTTTACGCTCGTGACCGAAAGTCGATTGAGGGCCGTGGCCAGGGACAAACGTGACATCATTGCCTAAAGGCCACAATTTCTCTTTGATAGAGCTAATCAAGGTATTGAAATCACCTTGTGGGAAGTCAGTTCGGCCAATGCTACCGTTAAACAATACGTCGCCCACAAACGCCAAGCGCGCTTCTTCACTGTAAAGAACAACGTGGCCAGGAGTATGACCTGGTGTGTGGAATACCTTTAATACTTGATTACCAAACGTGACAGTGTCACCCTCATTTAACCATTGATGCGGTTCAAAGGCTTCAGTCAATGGGAAACCAAACATTTGGCTTTGCCCTTCTAGACCTTGTAGCCAAAAATTATCCGCTTTATGAGGTCCAATGATCTCAGTACCACCAAGCATTGCAGCCAGCGGCTCTGTTCCGCCAACATGATCTAGGTGCCCATGAGTTAGCACCAAGTTGACGATCTCGATGCCAAGCTCTTTAATGAGCATAGCAAGTTGCTTTTCGTCACCGCCTGGGTCAATAACGATGCCTTTCATCGTTTCATCACACCACACGATAGAACAGTTTTGAGAAAAAGATGTCACTGGGACAACTTGGTATTTCAGAGCCATAGAAAACCTATTACCAAACAAATTTGCGTTAAAACTGGCGCAACTATGACACTAACCCCATGCGACTTCAAGGCTTGCTATTGACTTACCAAGAACGCACAGCACCTGTATCGATATGGACAAAGTTACTACTTGGATAATACCCAACACCACCAGCTTTCAAGCTAATTGCTGCATCGCGTACAGTAGACAATTTCACTCCATCAAGACGGAAGTCTATGGCCTTACCTTCCATATGAAGACTTTTCTTTGCCACTCCGCTAGCCCCTTTGCGTAGGGACGCATTGGTCAAAGGCGAACGGTAACCAGAAATTACAATGACTTCTGCATCTGTACCGATCAGCTTTTGAATCTGGCTGATTTGATCGAACAAGCGTCGATCCATCGGATGAACTTCGTTTCGACGGTGATCACGACAAAACTCATTCAGCTTTTCTAGTTCATCATCAAGATAGCGTTTACCATCGAAATAGCATGTTTCGAGGAGCTCTCCAGTATTAAGGTTGTTCATCGCCAACTCACGTGCCTCGTCAGGGAATGAAGCCCATGAAATCGATGGCAAGGCAGATGCCAAAACCACGCCACCAGCGGTCATTTTAAGGAAATCTCGGCGGGAAAAATTACGACTTACCATTTCAAAAAACAATGCTCAACAACTAAACAAGTCGCGGACATTACCCAAACACATTTGTCACGTCAAATGCATACATCGCTCCACCCTAATTTTAAGATGTGGCGATTAACGCTTAATTATTGAACAAACAGAAGATTCTTAGTTTTGTAAATTTTATTTAAAGATTTCAACTACGGTGATCGTATTTATAGATATCATCTCGGTAGTAAAGTGTTCCCTCTTCTAGCCATGCGGTTTGATAAATAATGTGCACTTGGATGCGTTCTCCTAAAGGAACCGACGTGTTAGAGCGACGCGTACTTTCCCGTTTTTTCGCTAAGCGCTCTTCTAGTCCCTGAGTTTTGAATAAGAGCTCCGCCAGTTGGTCGGCATGTTCAACGCGGACACACCCGGAACTGAATGCGCGTCTATCTCGTTCGAACAAGTTTTTACTTGGCGTATCATGCAAATAGATAGCTTGGGGGTTTGGCATATTAAACTTATACAATCCCAATGCATTGTGTAATCCCGATGCCTGTCGCATACGATAAGGAAATGTTCTCGGATTCACCGTCGCCCAATTGATGGTTGTAGGGTCAATAATTTCGTTTGAAGTCCAAGACCGGATGATTTGAATGTTGTGGTTAATCAAATACATCGGATTACGTTTCACTTTAGGAATGATGTCTTTCACCATTATGGTCCATGGCACATTCCATGTGGGGTTGAGAATGACGGAGTCAAGAGTCCCCGACATGATTGGTGTTTTTCTTGAGGCTCTGCCAACCACAACTTTAGACTCGAACAACGGTTGACCATCGTGCCAATACGTTACTTCGTATCCAGGTACATTTACAAAGACAACATTATCTCTGTCTTTGGACCAAATCCTTGAACGTTCTGAGTTCAGCGCCAATAGATGCAATCGTTCTTGAGGAGAAAAGTTGATCCATCGAATGGTATTCGGGCCAATCACCCCGTCCTCTTTCAAGCCATGAATACGCTGAAACTCTTTCACCGCTAACTCTAATTCTTCATCATACTGTTGGGTCGTGATATCTAAATACGATACATCCACACCAACCACTTCCATACGCTCAATCAGAAGCGGTTTATTTTCTAATTGGTCACCAACACGGGCGAGGCCCGTTTGTTCATAGAGTGGGTATTGATACTGAGCGTGCTCGGATAAAGAGGAGTAAGCGGAATAAAAAGCTTCGTCCGTTTGTAAAGGAGAGCGAAGGCTTGCTAAGAATTGACCAAGTTTGCCAACCGTAATTTCGTTACTCAGTACGGACAAAGTATCGATACTAGGAGCAGGTAAAATCACGTGGGTTTTGTTAGCAAATAACCAGTTGATGCCTTCTTCAGGGAGCTGCTCGAGATAGCTGAGATACATCAACAGTGAATCTGTCATCACCAAATCAAAGTCGAGGTTATCTCCCTGCCATCGAACTTGGTTTATACGATGGAGTTGATTCTCGAATTCGTCCGTGACGCCAGCAAGAGCAACCAAGTTTACTTGAAAAAGAAACTGCTCAATATCGCTTTCATTTTCCCAGTTCAAACGGTAATTGGTACTTTGATAAAGCTGGTCAATCACCTCTGGATAATGGATCATTTTTTCGACAGACAGCTTTTGTACCGCTCCCTCTTGCTCTGTTTGTGCAGAAGCTTCGAGAGAAATGACGGTAGAAAAGCTGAAAAACGGCACCATAAGTGCCGTCATGATTAAAACCCTAGCAAACACTGAAACGATCCTTGCGCTACTTGCCATAATGAAAAGTATGGCAAATATCTCACAGCTTGCAGGTTTAAAATTAAGAATCTGATGTCGAAATTAACATCAAGTTTCTTTATCTACTTGGGTTCAAACAATCTTTGACCAATGGTTATCCCATTGAACACCACTAAAAGAAGCGCTTTTATGTGTCGTTGGCCTTTGCTCAATCACTTTGCCAGCACCAGAGCTGACCCTGAATTCCTTTCCATATGTCACCACTCCCGATGCATCTGGCAAAGCACTTAACTCAACCAACTTCCCTGTAGCTTTGGACCATATCCCATAACAACTGCCCGGAGGAGAAGTCGCAAGGATCCATTCATCCGTCGCCGCGATACTCGCGACATAGTGATTAAATCTCGCCCACTCTTCGGGTTCCGCATGCAAAGATTGCATCACACCTCCACGAATGTGCATCGCAAGTAAAGCTGGGTATTCATCCGGCTCTCCACGATATTGTTGACCACACAGTACCGTCTCTGCACCATCATGCGCTAAATGACGGATGCTCAACTTATGATCTGGTAAAGAGACTTGATCCAACAGCTCACCTTCTTGTGAAAGGTAACTCAGGCTTGGTCTCATGCTATCTAGATTGAGCGGTTCACGGCCGTTGGTGTGTACGCCACCGACGCCAATCGCTAATGCGCCATCAGGCATCATGATCACTTCATGAGGGCCAAGGCCAAAACCTGTTAACTCATCGATTTTTTGATATTGCTTCTGCACATCATAAACACCGATGATCCCGCGACTTGTCCCCCTTTCCCCTTCTGTGGCGAATAGCAACGTGCCATCGTGGGAGTAAACACCATGACCATAGAAATGGCGATTTGGCTTTGCGAGCTGCAGTTTGATCATCTGCTCTGAGCGATAATCAAACACCATGAAGAAAGTACCTGGTCGACGACCAAAAACTACCGCGTGGCCTTGTGGGTTTGTTGCCACACCGTGACCACGTTCAGGAATCGGCAATGAAGATAGCGGCATACCATGCTCATCTGCCACCACCGCTGCATATTTATCTCTGCCAATGATAGAGCAGCCGATCAACGCAGGCTCACGTGAGATTGTTGAAGCACACCCAAATGGCATCATAGGTGTAGCCGCCCCGAATAGAGCGGCTTTCAGTAAGTTTCGGCGGGTTTGATCAGTCACCATCGGTTGCATTAAATCCTATAACCACGCCAAGCTCGATCGCCACTTCTTCGTGAATCAGGTACTTCAATTGCTCTAGCTTATTATATTGAGCGAGCACCATGCGATAGCCTTCTTTTGTTTGTAGTGCAGCAAACAAGCTCTTATCTTCTGGCCAAGTTTCTAACGCCATTTCGAACTGATGAACAACACGGTCTGCGAGATCTGCATGGCCTTGCTCTCTAAGTAGCGCATCTAGACCGTTTCCGTTAGCAAAGTACAACGCTTCCATCCCTTGAAGGTTGGCTTTTAGGTTTGAAAGCGAGGTCTCTGAACGCCACGATTCTGAGAAATACGGGCGAGGCTTACCAATCTTCGCTAGCGGTCGGCTCAACTTCTTCATGCTGTATTCAAGCTGATTAGAGAGCAGTGAAATGTACTCAGATTCCCATTCCGTCATCTCCAGCGATTTCCAAGGGTTTTCTGCCCAAGAATCCGCGATGATCTGTGCTTTGTCATCGAGGTTTTCTGCAATCGAAACGCCTGTCGCACAAGTATTGCTGTTGCTAGATAAGGTCGACGCTTTATCGTAAAGCAGCCATTCCAATGCACCTAAACCTTGCACGGTGACACTTTGGGTGGAGATATCTTCTGCACTCCAAGCTTGATCAGATTTCGTCAGTACGGACATTTTACGACCAGTTGTGTTCTTTTTATCTGGCCAAAACTGAACATTCCAGCTTTGCTCCAACGCCGTAGCAGGGCCACGCTCTTGACCTTGTAATGCCATCCAAGCAAGCATAGTTTGCTGCCATTGCTGTTTTACTGGCGCATCATCTTTCGACTCTGATGCGCAGTAATCCGCGAAGCGTTGCTCAAGTTCTGTAGTTTGCGCTAAAAACGTCTGAGCTGATTGAAACTCGACCTCGTACACGCTTTGAGAAATATGGCTTGTACTCTCAGGCTTGGCTGAGCTCGAACCGATGGTCGATTGGCAACCAACCAAACTTAACGTTGCGGCAACCGCACTCACTAATAGTGTTTTTTTCATGGTTGCTTCCTTATAGAGAATTCAGAAACGCAATCAATGCGTCACGTTCTTTTTTGTTCAGTGCTAAGACGTTTTGTTTCGCCGTTTCAGCTTCGCCGCCGTGCCACAACACCGCTTCCATCAGGTTACGAGCGCGGCCATCATGTAGAAAGTAAGTATGCCCGTTTACTTCTTCGGTATAACCAATGCCCCATAGGGGTGCCGTTCGCCATTCACGGCCGTTTGCTAAGTACTCAGGACGGTTATCGGCTAAACCTTCACCCATGTCGTGCAGAAGCATGTCTGTATATGGATGGATAAGCTGCTCAGAAAGCGCTGGTAACTCTGGTCGCTTCGCCGTTTTGACACTGGTCTTATGGCAGCTTTCACAGCCAGAAGCCGCAAAGATTTTCTGACCGAGTTTCACGCTAGGATCGTTCATATTTCGGCGAATAGGTACGGCTAAGTGCTGGCTGTAAAACTCAACGAAGTCGAGAATATTTTCACTCACTTCGGGTTTGCCGCCATTTGGCATGTCGTCACAAATACTTTGTTTCGAGGTACAGTTTTCATTGGGGAATAAATGGCTCGTCAGACCCACATCACCATTGAATGCTGCTGCATTTTGCTGCATTAACGTCGGTTGTCCGGCTTTCCAGCCAAAACGACCAATCGAGAAGTCGTCCTTCTCAATATCCCAAACCTTGTTTACTTTACCTGAGATACCGTCTTTATTTGCATCTTGTGCATCAGCCCATGCAAGTAGCGTTTCGTCAGGAATACTCTCTAACAAACCAAGGCCGATCATTGGCGGTGCAACACGCGCTGAAAATTCTGTATCAGGGTGCATATCGCCGTAACCTAGATCGGTAATATTCAAATGAGGTTTTCTTAGTGTCACCGTCGTGCCGTCTTTAAACTTCACTGGCACATCGGTGTACGTGATTTCGATTTTTCCTTCTGGCGTTTGATCTTGCAGGGCAAAGTCTTGGAGCTGGCCGCCATAAGTCGGCTCAGGTATAACGCCGTCTCTGATGTACGCTGTTTTTTGTTCTGACGTCATCGCAGGGATGCTCAAACGCACTAACATGGACACCGCATGCAAATCATTTTGCTCTGGAGGATGACCACGACCATCTTTGATGTGGCAGTTTTGACAACCATTTGTATTGAAAAGAGGTCCCAAACCATCTCTGGCATCGGTAGACGCTGGCGCTTGTACCCAAGGGTTGCGGAAAAAACTATTGCCCACGCTAAAATCAAGACGTTTACTCATAGGAAGGTTCGCGGCAGGAAGAGAATACGCGTTGGCGCCTTCTTTTTTGACGCTCGTTTGTCCACCAGATTTCACATCATACGCGATAGCAGTAGAAGAAAAGATCACGGCCAAGGCCGAAATTAAGTAAGGCTTCATATCATTGCTCTAAAACACAACAAGAGGAGTGGGATAACAGCGAGTTAAAACGGTAAAGGGCTCAAACGAGCCCTTTCAATTATTTTTTGTACTTTGATTAAAACTCGTGGTCAGCAGTATCAGGACTTAGGCTATCAATGCCAATGATACCCGCAGCACGCTCAATTGAACCGGTTTGAGCAACCAATGACATGATGGTGTCATTCACTAACGTGTTGCCTTGTGCATTACCCGCTGCAATTAACTGGTCGAAGTGCTGGTTGTTCTTCTCCGCAGACGTAACCAATTTACCAACTTGATTACGCGTAACATCAAACTGCTTCTGGATCTCTTTAGCTGCTTGTTTGTCTTTTTGAGCCACTAGGTCAGCAATACTCGGACCAGAAAGCAATGTGCCGTCTTCACGCTTGTAAAGACCTGTGTAAACGTTATAGATGCCCTGCTCGTTGTAGTAATGAGAGTTGTGCGTATTGTCTGAGAAACAATCGTGCTCATCTTCTGTCGAGTTTGCTTCCAACGCCACCTTCATACGCTCACCAGCAAGCTCACCTAAAGACAATGAACCCATACCGAACAACATTTTACGTAGGCCATTATCAGCAGAATCATTAAGAAGCGTTTCACGGTAGTTGCCTTTCACTTCCGCAGACCACTGTTTTTCCATCCATTCAAGGTCTTGAACCAGTAGATCGGCTGCCGCTTTTAGGTACTCACCACGACGGTCACAGTGACCATTCGTACACTCAGAACCGACAACGAAGTCTGTGTAAGCGCGCTGACCTGCGCCTGCGTTTGTGCCGTTTAGGTCTTGACCCCAAAGTAAGAATTCAATCGCGTGGTAACCTGACGCAACGTTTGCCTCAGAACCACCTACTTCGTTGAGATCCGCTAGCAATTCTGGAGTAATTTTTGAAACGTCTAGTTTAGAAGCACCAATCTGTAAACTGGTGTTTGCGATGATGTTTGCAGCAGCGCCTTCGTTACCGAGTTCATATTGGTAATCTGTCGCTACGTAGTCAATTAGGCCTTCATCAAGTGGCCATGCATTTAACTGTCCTTCCCAGTCATCAACAATCGCGTTACCAAAACGGAATACTTCAGATTGTTGGTACGGAACGCGAGAGTCTAGCCACGCTTGTTTTACTTCTTCAAGCTTATCCGCTGATGGCGATTTTAGGAATTCGTCGATTTTTACGTCGAGCGTTTTCGCCGTTGTCACTGAGTCAGCAAAGACTGCATGTGCAACGTCTGCATAATGTTCAACGACTTGTTGTTTCGTTACTTGGGCAGCAACGGTAGAACCACTGGCAATGAGGAGTGATGCAGCAATAGATTGGACTAAAACTGTTTTTGCATTCATCTGAAGCATCCTTGTTGAGCAATTTATTTGTTTTATTCGTAGTGCTAATTATTCTTATTTGCACTATTAGTCACGAGATAATACAAATTTACAATTTATTTTCAACTCTAGATACAAAAAAAGCCTCATCATTGTGAGGCTTTTAACATGCAAAACTGATAATTTAATAAATAAAATCAGAATTTTAGATTGTGCTTACCATGAGAAACTTTTGCTTTTAGGTAGCTTTCATTACCATCTTTAATATGTGCAGAGGTATTGACAACCTCAACAATCTCGATGCCGTATTCTGCTAATTCACGGATTTTCTTAGGGTTGTTGGTCACAAGGCGAATTTTACTTACACCTAATGCTTCGAGCATTTGCGCTGCTTCAGTGAAATCACGAAGGTCATCGTCAAAACCCAAATGGTTGTTTGCTTCATAGGTGTTCATACCTTGGCTTTGCAAACGGTACGCATCAATCTTATTGTATAGACCAATACCACGACCTTCCTGACGTAGGTATAAAATAATACCGCCAGATTCGCCCATGCGTTGAATGGTTTCTTCTAATTGCTCGCCGCAATCACAGCGGGATGAGTGAAAAACATCACCAGTAAGACATTCTGAATGCATACGCACCAAAGGCGTTTCTTGCGTTTGATCCGCTTGCCTAAAGATAACTGCCACATGCTCTTTGTCTGTCTTCAGGCCACGAAAAGACAGGATTTCAGCATCGATATTACTTTTAGCCCCGACTTTAAAATCTACTCTGGCACGTACTTCCGCCATATCTATACTCACTCGATTTATTGCTTGATGCGCTTGATGCGTTTTCGTTATTGCATTCATGGGATTCACTCATTGCTCTTCAACTATGGGGATTGATACCGCATTTTTCAATATAGAGATCACAATTGAGAGCAGTTATCCCCTAAAGACAGCCAAAGAGAACAACTCCCCCGCGCTGACGAATTGTTATAGTATAACAATTTTGAAAAACTACAATAAAAAACCCCACACAAATTTTGTCTGGGGTTGATAATGAGTTACATGTAGGGGTGATGATTTAATGTGTTTGGCTACGTTTCCAAACCGTAAGCTCTATCCATACCGCTTCGAGTTCTTGAATTTCTTCTTCGGTTAATACGGCAAGAGACGATGTAACTTGAGGCAGTTTCGAGGTTTGCAATGCACGAATCTGCGAATAAAAGTCTTTTTTTAACTGTAATATAACTGAATCCACTGCGTGCACCTACTTAGTTCTTTTATTACTTCTCCAGCTCAAATCGTTGATTTTCTTTATACTGGAATCTTCATAAATTCGGAAAAATGATAACATTCTGTTTGTTATCTGCACGATTTATTTCCCATAGTGGAATAGTGGTCACATTATTGACGCTTTATCATTTTGATCGAAAATAAGATAAAAAAGATCAAAAGTAATAGAGGAAAGATCCACAACGCCGCTGTCGAATAATTAAATGGTGGCTGATACAAAACGATATTCCCATATCTCTGAACCAAATAATCTTTTACCTCTTGATCCGTGCTTCCTTCGTTTACCATCGAGTACACTTTCAATCTTAAATCTTTAGCGGCTTGTGCATTAGATTCAACAAGGTTTTGGTTTTGACATTGCGGGCATCGTAAAGCCTTAGCTAATGCAATTGCTCTTTGTTGCAGTTCAACGGAATGAAATTCAAACAGATCAACATGCTGCGTAATTTGCTCTGCTTTGACCCAAGAAGAACACAAAGAAAACAAAACAATAATGAAGTAAGCATATTTAAAGTGAGACATTAAAATACCCTGAAAATAACGAGTTCCATTTGTCTATTGTTAACTTACCTCTATATTTGATCAAAACATTGCCATTTTGATCAATTAAGTAAGTTTCAGGCGTTCCTATTACACCAAGTTCAACCGCCAGTTGCCCATTAGGATCGGATATAACTTCGGTATATGGATTGTGTGAGGAGCTCAAATAGCGCTTAGCCGCGCTCTCTTTATCTCGATAGTTAAGGCCAACGATGGGCACACCTCGTCGAGCTAATTTGAGCAAATCATCATGTTCTTGTTTACAAACCCCACACCAAGACGCCCAAACATTCAATAGCACATAACCTTGATTTTCTAGTACTGCATCGGTGATTCGATTGCCTGAAATGAGTGAGTAAGCGGTAAAATCCGGGATAGATAACACACGATTTTGTTGTATTTCTACGTTTGGTCTATCGGATAATGCCATTGTCGCGGTGACAACAAAAATCGCAACTAGCAATATGAGAACGATCAGTTTAAGCGTATTTTTCGATCTCATTACCTTTTCCCCTTAGATTCATCATACTCCCCAAAGCACTTATTACGATTAAAGCGCCACCAAACCATATCCACCAGATACCCGCCCGATATTGCACTTTAATTGCGTAGGCGCTGTTGTCGAGCTTGTCACCCAAAGTGATGTAGTAGTCTCCATGCCACAGTGATCGAATAGCGGGCTCGGTCATATTCATCACGCGTACAGGGTAATGCCGTTTCTCGGGGTGAAAGTTCAGCGCCTTACCGCTCTCCAAATAAAGATCAACACTCCCCTGTTCTGCGGTGTAGTTCGGCCCAACTAACCATTCAATCCCATGGTAATCAACGGTGATACCCGCTTTTTGATACGAGCTACCAGGCTCTGCCCGTAAGTTGTATTCATACGAATAGTCACTATTAAATACTGCCCCGCTTGCACCCAACGCAAAGCCAACATGAGCAAGAAGCATAGGCATTAATTTGCTCTTGTTTTCTGCACAAAACAGCAATAGCACATGAGAAACCACTACCCACGTCGCTAATACCAGAGTAATCAGAGTCGTTATATGAAGCTCTTTAGTAGCAAAAACGAAAATAGCGCTAACCGCAATAACATGAATACCGACAAACCCAATGGTTTTAACGGCATGAGGACTGGCTCCTTTCGTCCACTTCAACACGGGCATAAAGGCGAGAAAGGTCAGAGCAAGTAATGTAAGGGGAAAAACGAGGCTGTTAAAGTAAGGTGCCCCAACGGATATATTACCCAAGCCAAGCAGTTGATAGAGCATTGGGTAAAAGGTACCGAGGAAAACAATCGCCATACAAACAACGAGAAGTCCAATAGCGATGTATACCATGTAGGCACGACTTATTAACGAATCGAGCGTAAAACGAGGAATATGTAGCCCTCGCACAATGAGCACACCAAAAGTGACAACCACCAAAACGCTGAGAACAGCAAGAAGTACTACACCTTTGGTTGGATCAACCGCAAACGCGTGTACTGAGGTTAATACACCCGATCTCACCACAAATGTGCCGAGAATACTCAAACTGAACGTCGCAAAAGCCAATGCGTAGGTGCTCCAAATTGCTCCTTTATTACGCTTCGACAACACACCGCTATGCAGTAGTGCGGTACCCACTAACCAAGGCAGCAAAGACGCGTTTTCTACCGGGTCCCAAAACCACCACCCGCCCCAACCTAATTCATTGTATGCCCACCAAGAACCGATCAAAATTCCAATTGTTAGCGTACCCCAAGCAAAGAAAGCGGCACTACGGGCAACACCATACCATTCATTTATAGGTCGCTTCGCTAATAACGCAGCTAAAGCGAACGCCAGTATCGCGGCATAACCAACGTAACCCAAATACAACAGCGGTGGATGAATAATAAGCCCGATATCTTGCAACATCGGATTGAGATCTCGTCCCTCCAACGCTAGCGTCTGAGCATACTCAAAAGGATTGGACGTGGTGAGGGTAAACCAAGCGAACATAGCAATAAGTAAGTTCATGATACCCAAGCAATCGCCTGTATATTGAGTGCAAACTGGCGACTTGATAGCAATAAATGAGGCCCATAAGCTCAACGTAACCACCCAAAACAACATAGACCCTTGATGGCCGCCCCAAGCAGCTGCAATCTTAAACGCGATAGGTAACTGGCTGTTCGAGTGTGTAACCACATACTCAAGCGCAAAATTATCCTGAATAAAACAGACTATCAAAAGCGCCAAACAAACTAAGGAGGCTAAGCTGATAATATGAGACGTTGCGGTTTGGTGTGGCAACACTCCCTTCTTACTCAGCGTAAAGCAAACCCAATGCAGCAGCGTCGCACATGTCGATGCGACAGCCACCAATATCAACAAAAAGAAACCGAGCTCAGCCTCCATTTTGCCTCCTTACACGATGGTCATTTGACCAGCATAGAGAATGAAAGTACGCAGCATGAGTACGCCAACCAAACTCAACGTTGTGACCGCAAAAACGTAACTTCCCCTATGACGAACTTCAGAAGGCGTCAACCAATTAAGAGTCAAAGGCGTTATCATGCCGATGAGCACCACCCCAACCCAGAACCACTGAGCCCAGAATCCACTCGAAATGGCATTCCAAGCCGCGGCTTCATTTTGCCCGCCACTAAAGATAAGCCCGGTAAAAAACGTTACTAAGACAAACAGCTCAAACAATACCACTGGGCGTTCAAATCCGTGCACCCAAGACACACTAGGGCTGCTGGTCGACTCTTTAAACACCAAGATGCCGAACATCAAACATGCTGCTGCGCCAGATGACAAACTAGAGAATAGGAATAAGATTGGCAGTACTGGATTGTTTAGCATTGGGTAAGTCTTCAATGCAGACAATAAAAAGCCGGTGTATGCCGCAAGCACGATGGCTAAGAAGCCCAAGAATAATTCAATTGCGTTGTTGGCTTTCCCTGCTTTAATCAAGATGCCATCGGCAAAATCCAACAGTTTGCTCGGTAACTTCCCTTCACAGAAGCTGATAATTTGATGACGGAAGATAACGCCAATCCAAACAAACAGCACTAGCATGTACACTTGGAACAAGACAACGCCCATCGACATCACGGAAGTCGGGTTGTAATAAATCATGATCTTCCAAAACTCAAGCGGTTTAGTTAAGTGGAAAATCAAAATCACTAAGCCAGAAATAATGCCAAATGGTGCGAGCCAAGCCATCGCTTTCATGATGCCGTTGTTTGCGGGATCACCTTCAATCACTTTGCGTTTTAAATAGATAGAAATCATCACCGCACCTGCTGACATCCCAGCAAGGAATAAGTAAATCGCGATGATCCAATCCCAGACTAACGAGTCAAAGTGGAATGCACTTTCGAATCCGTTCATGATGACACCTCCCCTTTGCTATGCGGAATTTTGTACAGTTTAGGTTGCGTACCTAAATGCGATTTATCGCGATAGACAACATGGCTTTCGATAGCTTTGCTCACCTCGCTAGTTGGATCATTTAAATCACCAAAGATGAGTGCTTTTGTTGGGCAAGATTCCACGCAAGCTGGCTGCTTACCTTGCGCCAGGTTGGTATCACGGCAGAAGTTACATTTATCCGCAGAGTGATCGACTGGATTAAAGAAGCGCACTTGGTAAGGGCAAGCAGCAAGGCAATAACCACATCCGACACATTTCTCTTTGTGCACATCCACGATGCCGGTCGCTTCATCTTTGTATGCAGCGCCTGTTGGACAAACGTACACACATGGTGGGTTATCACAGTGCTGACAGGATTCGCGAGTAAACTGGTATTCCACATCTGGAAATTCGCCAGTCGGTTCACTGCGATGAATTTTAAGTCGCGTTACGCCTTCAGGGACTTTATTTACTTCGCGACAAGCATCGGTACAAGCGGTACAGCCAATACAGGCATTTTCATCATGAACCATACCCATGCGTTTCGCTTGTTCACTGTTGCTGGCATAAAGAGAGGAGCTAACAATGGTAGTGCCTGCAACGCCTGTAGTTAAAATCAACGCGCCGCTGCCGGCTAAAAAGTTTCTTCTCGAACATTTCATGCTATCTCTCCTCTTCTTTGGCAAGTTCAGGTTCGACGGCAAATTCAGAGTGACAATCCACACACTGCTTGATCAGTTGTTTTCTGTCGTACGACAACGCTTTGGTTTTCGCTGCGTGTACATCGTGGCAATTTGAACAAGTGAGGTTTTTGGCGTGCACATCGTGCGTCCAGTGGCTTTCTCTAAGCTGTGTCGGTGCATGGCAATCCACACACTGGCTATTAGCTTTAAGAATCATGCTTGGGTCAAGGGACACTTTGTCGTGCACCGCTTTCGATTGCGCAGCAGAAAACTTAATCACATCGGGTGCGCCTTCACGGTGATCAGGGCCAATGTTGCTGTGGCAGTTAGTGCAATTGAGCTGCTTACCTTGACTCAATAACGCTTGCGAATCATGCGATAGATTCAGAGTATCTTTAGCATCCTTATGACATTGAAGACATTTATAGTCTCGGTCACGAATCAACTCGACTTGATGACGCTCAGCTTGAGCACCTTCAACTGGCTCTGAAGAAGTCGCATGGGCGGCGGTGAAAAAACCATAGATGGCAAAGATGAAGAGAAATTTCAGCATTGTCTCTATGGTCAATTTTATATTGCCCATATTTTTCTTTCCTTAGCTCGATAATAATTGATAACTGTTATCAACTATTATTTGAGCAACAATTAATTTCCTCTGAAGATATTTTTACACCTTCAAATGACATCAATTCTTATTTTGGAAAGCCACAACGCTAAACCTGTATTTATAATACCTCTATAATTCCTAAGAGGTAGAATCACATGTTCAAAAAGCGAACTTAATCACCTTATTTTTAAAATGGTTATCCCCATAACACACTGTGATTAAAGGGGATTACAATATACCACTTTAGGGGTATATGAACTTAAACATGATTAAGATCACTAGCATAAATTGATCTAAAACAAGGCCAATTTCGGTCACTATTTCATCTATTCAATTCACTATTAATATTAACGATAGATCTCCGATTCTTATTTGGAATAGCTCCTCACAACGCTGCTAATAAAAACGAATATGGAGATAACACCGTGAGCATAAAACACTGGATGAGCGCACCTATCGCGGTTGCGACCTTATTCGCCAGCCAATTATTTTTGGTTGGTGCTCCTTTGGCGGCAGAGGATACTGGTCTCATAGAGCCTCGCAATGATACCTTTGAACAAAACCATCCTGACCAATATCACTCTTGGAAAGCCACATCGGAAAGCAAGCATATTGAAGATGCCTTAAGTGAAGACCCAAACATGGTGATCTTGTGGGCTGGTTATGGTTTTGCTAAAGACTACAACAAAGCGCGCGGTCACTTTTACGCGCTTGATGATGTGAGGCAAACCCTCAGAACCGGCGCACCAGCAGACGAAAACTCCGGGCCAATGCCGATGGCTTGTTGGAGTTGTAAAAGCCCAGATGTCGCCCGCGTAATTGAAGAGCGCGGTGAAGACGGCTATTTTGAAGGTAAATGGGCGCGCTTGGGCTCAGAAATCGTCAACCCTATCGGTTGTTCCGACTGTCACAATACGGGTTCTGAAGCCTTCAAGAAGGGCGAACCCGCACTGGCACTGACTCGCCCATACGTCGAGCGTGCTTTTGACACCATCGGCAAAAATTTTGACCAACAATCTCGCTTAGATAAACAAGCGTCAGTCTGCGCTCAATGTCATGTCGAGTACTACTTCACAGGTCCGACTAAAGCAGTCAAATTCCCATGGGACATGGGGACCAACGTCGCTGATATGGAGAAATACTACGACGCGTTGAACTTTAAAGATTGGACGCACGCCGTTTCTAAAGCACCAATGCTTAAGGCGCAACACCCAGGTTTCGAAACTTGGAGAGCGGGTATTCATGGCAAAAACAAAGTGGTGTGTGTGGACTGTCACATGCCTAAAGTAACCAAAGAAGACGGTACGGTATACACCGACCACAAAGTGGGTAACCCGTTTGATCGTTTTGAAGACACCTGTGCGCAATGCCATACTCAAACCAAAGAGCAACTACAAGGCATCGTTTCGACTCGTAAAGCGCAAGTACTGAACATGAAGCTAACCGCCGAGAAACAAATTGTGGCAGCGCACTTTGAAGCTGGTGCAGCATGGGAAGCAGGGGCAACAGAAGAAGAGATGCAACCCATCCTACAAGATATTCGCCATGCCCAATGGCGCTGGGACTACGCGATTGCTTCTCACGGTGTTCACATGCATGCTCCTGAGGTAGCACTTGAAGTACTCGGTACCGCAGTTGATCGCGCCGCTGACGCCCGTACCAAGTTAGTTCGTTTACTGGCAACAAAAGGTATTACTGACCCAGTTCAAATTCCAGATATCTCGACCAAAGCAAAAGCGCAACAAGCACTAGGTATGGATATGGAAAAGATGAACGCAGACAAGAAACACTTCCTAGAAACGGTGGCACCAGAATGGGATAAAGCAGCTGCTGAGCGCGAAGCAACGTACTGATCAGTATCGATTACACTAGCTTAAATGGATAAAACGAAGGGCGCACGTTGCGCCCTTTTTGTTTGATAGAAGGCAGAGGAAAACAGATTAGCGACGAGGAAGTCTCGGCCTAGGCTGAATATGTGGACGTGTTTTAGGCATCTGCACATTTGGGCGTGTAACTGGGCGCTGAATCTTCGTTTCCGGCAATGCTTTTCTTTGTTGAACCTTTTCTTTCACCGCTTTATCTTGTAAAGCCGTAGGCTCGATGCGCTCGGGGCGGTTCTCCCACTTGGTTTGAATCTCCTGCTTTTGCTCGTCAGGCAGCGATTGCCAATGATCGTCAAGCTGTCGCTTCATGTTATCGATATTGGCGGACATATCGTCGTCTTTCCAATCTTCGACTTTGTCTTTGATGGATTGCTGTTGCTCTTCATCCAAGCCATTCCACCACTCTTCTAGTTTCTCTTTGTATTCATCGTCGTTGTCGCAACAACCCGGATAGTAATAAATCCAGTAGTCGTCATGATCGTACCACCAAGGGTCGTAATAACCGGAAGAGTAATAAACCGTAGATGAGGTGCCAGAATGTTCGGAAGAGCTACAACCCACTAACACGGAGCCGCACAGCACCACAAATATTCCGAACGCTTTATTCTTCATTCGTCCCCCACCTTTCTTCTACTACTTATTAGAGTCTACGCCTACAACAGCTCTTTCGCTTTATTGATCGAGTTAATAATTTGTACTCGATCTAAGCTTGGATCGTTCGAGTCGAGTAATAGCACCCAAGTATCAATGGCTTCCTGAAAGCGGAATGACAAAAAATGATCATTGGCGATCAAAGACAAAGCCGCTTCATTGTGCGGTTCTATCTGCAAAGCTTGTTCTAGAAGCAAACTGACTTCTTGCGTCATTGATTGCTGGTGAATGTAGTATAAGGTCGTCGCTTTCGCAGCAAGTTGCGTGGCACCGACTGGCTCAGTCAGTTGGATGGCGTAATCAAAACAAATCAGCGCGCCATCCAATTCTCCCTCTAGCAGGTAGCCCTGCCCTAACTGAAACCACAATTCTGCATTGTTTGGATCTTCACGCAATTGGTCTTGAATTTCCTGCATGATATCGCGAGCAGTCATCATTCGAGAGACTCCAGCTTGAATAGGTTGTGGAGGAGATTGACGCAACAATAAGAAGCTAGCGCTGGTTAACACTAGTACCAAAGCACAAAAACCGAACCATTGCGTCGCTCTTACTCTTGAAGCGCTGAGCGATAATACGACGACGAATAATCCCATCAAAGTGATGGCAATGAAAAACCAAACAGACATAACGCGCTCCCTAGACAAACTGAGTATTAGTGTACTGGTTTAATGCTTGTATTGCGTTGATAGAGGTACAAAAAAGCCGAGCAACTGAGGCTCGGCTTTTTACATTAGAATAGTGACGAAAGATTACTCTTCGTTACCTTCCTCTGCATCATCAGCGGCTGGCGCTTCTGGAGTATCTTGCTGCGTATTTTCGTCTGTTGACTCTAACGCTTCTGCTTCTTCACCAGCAGGCAGCTCTTCTTCATCAACTTCTTCAATACGTTGCAAACCAACAACAGATTCGTCTTCCGCAGTACGGATAAGCGTTACACCTTGCGTGTTACGACCAACCTGGCTAACTTCACCCACACGAGTACGTACTAGTGTACCAGCGTCGGTGATCATCATCATTTCATCACCTTCAACAACCTGGATAGCACCAACTACCGGGCCGTTTCGCTCAGAAACTTTGATAGAAACGACACCTTGAGTGCCACGACCTTTTGTCGGGTACTCACTCAGCGCTGTACGTTTACCGTAACCGTTTTCTGTAACTGTTAGGATGTCGCCTTCGTGCGAAGGAACGATAAGTGATACAACTTGGTCATTTTCAGCCAGTTTCATACCACGAACACCAGAGGCGGTACGACCCATAGGACGAACACCTTTAAACTTGATCTCTGGCTGACCATTCTCATCAAGAACTGGCTTACCATTTTCGTCAAGTACTGGAATTTCTTCTGCTTCTTTAAAGCGAACCACTTTACCCGCTTTAGAGAACAGCATGATTTCGTTTTCGCCGTTAGTGATATCCACACCGATTAACGAATCGTCTTCACGTAGGTTTACCGCAATCAGACCATTTGAACGAACATTTGCAAATTGGTTCAACGGCGTTTTCTTAACCGTACCGTCACCTGTTGCCATGAAGATGAATTTGTCTTCAGAGAATTCATCAACACGCAGAATCGCGGTAATGCGCTCACCTTCTTCTAGTGGAAGGATGTTCACAATTGGCTTACCACGAGCAGTGCGGCTCGCTAGAGGCAATTGGTAAACTTTCAGACGGTATGTTTTACCGCGAGTAGAGAAACACAAGATGTTATCGTGGGTATTCGCCACTAGAAGACGCTCGATATGGTCTTCATCTTTCATCTTGGTCGCACTCTTACCTTTACCACCACGGCGCTGTGACTCGTAGTCGCTCAGTACTTGGTACTTAACGTAACCACCGTGCGACAGAGTAACCACAACGTCTTCACGTGCGATCAGCTCTTCCATGTCGATATCATGGCTCGCAGCTGTGATTTCTGTACGACGAGCATCACCAAAGCCATCACGAACCGCTTCAAGTTCTTCGCGGATCACTTCCATCAAACGCTCAGTGCTTGCAAGGATATGCATGAGTTCAGCGATTTCTTCTAGAAGTGTTTTGTATTCGCCAAGAATCTTCTCGTGTTCTAGACCTGTTAGTTTATGTAAACGTAGATCTAGAATTGCTTGTGCTTGTTGCTCAGTCAGGAAGTACTGACCATCGCGGATACCATATTGAGGCTCTAGCCATTCAGGGCGTGCTGCATCAGTACCTGCACGCTCTAGCATTGCTGAAACGTTGCCTAAATCCCAACCACGAGCGATAAGGCCAGCTTTTGCTTCAGCAGGAGTCGGCGCCTTACGAATTAGGTCGATGATTTCATCGATGTTCGCTAGTGCAAGTGCTAAACCTTCAAGGATATGAGCACGTTCACGCGCTTTACGCAGTTCGAAGATAGTACGACGTGTCACAACTTCACGACGGTGATCAACGAAGCACTTCAACATATCTTTTAGGTTGAATAGCTGTGGCTGGCCATTGTTTAAGGCCACCATGTTGATACCGAAAGTGGTTTGCAACTGAGTCTGAGCGTATAGGTTGTTTAGAACCACTTCGCCCACTGCGTCGCGCTTACATTCAATAACAATACGCATACCGTCTTTATCTGACTCGTCGCGTAGTGCACTGATGCCTTCAACTTTCTTATCTTTAACTAGCTCAGCGATCTTTTCGATCAAGCGAGCTTTGTTTACCTGGTATGGGATCTCAGTGACGATGATGGTTTCTTTACCATTCTTCTCCACTTCGATGTCCGCTTTCGAACGCATGTAGATTTTGCCGCGACCTGTTTTATACGCGTCTACAATGCCTTTACGACCGCTGATCAGCGCCGCCGTTGGGAAATCAGGACCAGGAATGTAATCCATTAGTTCATCAATAGTGATTTCTTCATTATTGATGTATGCAAGACAGCCATCGATCACTTCGCCAAGGTTATGAGGCGGGATGTTGGTTGCCATACCTACTGCGATACCAGAAGCACCGTTAACCAATAGGTTTGGAATTTTAGTTGGAAGAACCGCTGGGATCTGCTCAGTACCGTCGTAGTTTGGTACGTAGTCTACGGTTTCTTTGTCTAGGTCAGCCAATAGTTCATGGGCAATTTTTGCCATTCGAACTTCGGTGTAACGCATTGCCGCAGCAGAGTCGCCATCGATCGAGCCAAAGTTACCTTGACCATCGACCAGCATGTAACGAAGCGAGAACGGCTGAGCCATACGTACGATTGTGTCGTACACAGCACTATCACCGTGCGGGTGATATTTACCGATTACGTCGCCGACAACACGGGCTGATTTTTTATATGGTTTGTTCCAATCGTTGCCTAGTACGTTCATCGCGAATAAAACGCGGCGGTGTACTGGTTTTAGGCCATCACGCACATCTGGAAGAGCACGACCTACGATGACTGACATCGCATAGTCTAGATATGAACCTCTAAGCTCATCTTCGATGTTTACGGGCGTGATCTCTTTAGCTAAATCGCTCATAGAGCCATTATCCCTCTATTATCTGATCGTAATTACGATACGTGTAAGGTGCAAAAATATAACACACAATTCATCACTTCGGCATCACTTTCCCTCTCCTTTTATCAGGTTGTGAGCTTGGTTATGAATCAAATGTCGAGAATTTGCACACTCATCCCATATCTTTCTGATTAGTGGTTATATTTCGGTCAACATTGAGCAAAATCGGACTTTTTACGCGGAAAAGCGAGATAAATTCCTTTAACCACACAACGCGAAAATGCAGGTTTTAGAGTATTGTCACTGGCACTAGTTCAAGGATGAACCAAAAACAATAGCTAGCGCTTTCAAAATTACAGGAACCTGTCGCGTTTGCCGCGCCAGTGAACTCTGTCATTGTCCCTTCACTAAGCACATCGAGGTTGTTTGGGGATAAAACGTTGGAGTATACTGACGCCCTCTAAAGGACTCAGATTGAATGCAATAAAACCAATTATGACTAAAGCACAAAACGTCGACCCAAGTGAAATTAAGAAATTCGAGGACATGGCTTCTCGATGGTGGGATTTAGAAGGCGAGTTTAAGCCGCTTCACCAAATTAACCCACTTCGTTTGAACTATGTACTTGAAAAAGCAAATGGCTTGTTTGGCAAGCGTGCACTTGATGTCGGCTGTGGTGGTGGCATTCTTGCTGAAAGCATGGCGAAAGAAGGCGCTATTGTGACTGGACTTGATATGGGCAAAGAACCTTTAGAAGTCGCGCGACTCCACGCACTAGAAACCGGTACTCAACTGACCTACATTCAGAGCACAATAGAAGACCACGCTATAGAAAACGCAGGAACTTACGATGTTGTGACTTGTATGGAGATGCTTGAACACGTTCCAGATCCTCTCTCTGTTATCCGCTCTTGTGCTGCGCTAGTCAAACCCGGTGGTCACGTGTTTTTCTCAACCTTGAACCGAAACATCAAGTCATACTTGTTTGCTATTGTCGGTGCAGAGAAGCTTCTTAAGATTGTTCCTGAGGGGACTCACGAGCACGAGAAGTTTATCAAGCCTGCCGAAATGATGAAGATGATAGACCAAACAGACCTAACGGAAATGGGCATTACGGGCCTGCATTACAACCCTCTTAATGACAGTTACAAACTCGGCCGTAATGTAGATGTAAACTACATCGTTCATACTAAAAAATACTGAACGCCGTTATGTTAAAAAATGCGTTTTGTGATTGACATTTTTTGTAGAAAATGAATCGAAAGCGGTAGCACAAAGTTGCCGCTTTTTTTGTCTTTTTATGCCTAAAATTCGTGCTCTAGATTCCATTTTAACCAACCTATTTTTCGTAGATAAAAACGGCCAAAGATCAAGGAAAATATTTTTGCATGCGGTTATTTCTAAACCGATCTCAAAACCGTGCTTTTAACCATTCAAGTCTGCCCTTTTCTCATCGGTTAGTGTTCACTTACTGATTTTTTTCATTTTGTCAGTTATCCACAAGTCATCCCCGATCTGTACCTTGATAAATCAGTGTAATAGCACTATCTTGTAACCCGCAAACAAATGAACCCCTATATGTTGTGTTTAAGCGACAATATATAGATAGACTTTGATCACAAAGCCGCCGCAAGCTTTACTCATATTGCACATAAACAAACAAAAATACGGCTTTTATCAGTTTTCTTAGGGAAATAAAGCAGAATGAACCAACAACTTACCGTCACCAAGCGTGATGGCCGTAAAGAAAGTATCGATCTGGATAAAATCCACCGCGTTATCACTTGGGCTGCAGAAGGTCTAGATAATGTTTCGGTTTCTCAAGTAGAACTTCGCGCTCACATCCAGTTTTACGACGGCATCACAACGACAGATATTCACGAGACAATCATCAAGTCTGCGGCAGACCTGATCTCTGAAGAGACTCCGGATTACCAATACCTAGCTGCTCGCCTAGCGGTATTCCATCTGCGTAAAAAAGCGTATGGCCAATACGAGCCACCAACGCTTTATGATCACGTGTCTCGCCTCGTCGATATGGGTAAGTACGATCAACATATTCTAGAAGACTACACAAAAGCAGAACTCGACGAACTTGATGCGTACATCGACCATAAACGCGACCTAAACTTCTCATACGCGGCAGTTAAGCAGCTAGAGGGCAAGTACTTCGTACAAAACCGTGTAACGGGCCAAATTTACGAAAGTGCTCAGTTCTTATATATCCTTGTAGCAGCGTGCCTATTTGCGAAATATCCAAAAGCAACGCGTCTTGATTACATCAAGCGTTTCTACGATGCGACATCGACATTTAAGATTTCTCTACCTACGCCAATTATGTCTGGCGTGCGTACCCCTACTCGCCAGTTCAGCTCATGTGTTCTGATTGAGTGTGGCGACAGTCTTGATTCTATCAACGCAACAGCAAGCTCGATTGTTCGTTACGTATCTCAGCGCGCTGGTATTGGTATCAACGCTGGTCGTATCCGTGCATTAGGTTCAGAGATTCGCGGTGGTGAAGCATTCCACACTGGCTGTATCCCGTTCTACAAATACTTCCAAACCGCAGTAAAATGTTGTTCGCAAGGTGGTGTTCGTGGTGGCGCAGCGACTGTATTCTACCCAATGTGGCACGGCGAAGCTCGCTCTCTAATGGTGCTTAAAAACAACCGTGGTGTTGAAGAGAACCGTGTTCGTCACATGGACTACGGTGTACAGCTGAACAAACTGATGTACCAACGTTTGGTTGAGGGTGGCAACATCACACTATTCTCACCTTCAGACGTACCGGGTCTATACGACGCATTCTTCGAAAACCAAGAAGAGTTTGAGCGTCTATACGTGAAGTACGAGAACGATCCTTCAATCAAGAAAGAAACGGTTAAAGCGATTGAAATGTTCACTCTGCTAATGCAAGAGCGTGCATCAACAGGTCGTATCTACATTCAGAACGTGGACCACTGTAATACTCACAGCCCATTCGACTCTGAAGTAGCGCCAGTTCGTCAATCGAACCTATGTCTAGAAATCGCACTGCCAACGAAGCCATTAACTAACGTTGAAGATGACTCGGGCGAGATCGCACTATGTACGCTTTCTGCCTTCAACCTTGGTACTATCAAGTCTCTAGATGATTTCGAAGAGCTATCTGATCTTGTTGTTCGTGCGCTAGATGCACTGCTTGATTATCAAGATTACCCTCTACCAGCGGCATACAAATCGACGATGAACCGTCGTACGCTAGGTGTTGGTGTGATCAACTTCGCTTACTACTTAGCGAAGCATGGCGTGAAATACTCTGACGGTAGCGCAAATGGCCTGACTCACCGTACGTTCGAAGCAATGCAGTACTACCTACTAAAAGCATCGGTAGAACTGGCAAAAGAGCAAGGCAAGTGTCCTTCATTCGACGAAACGAACTACGCGAAAGGCTTACTGCCGATTGATACGTACAAGAAAGATATCGACCTAATTTGTGACGAAGCGCTGCACTACGACTGGGACAGCCTACGTAAAGAAATTATGGAGCACGGCCTACGTAACTCAACACTGACTGCGCTAATGCCTTCTGAGACCTCTTCTCAGATTTCAAACGCAACTAACGGTATTGAGCCACCACGTGGTTATGTTTCAGTAAAAGCTTCGAAAGACGGTATTCTGAAGCAAGTTGTACCTGAGTTCACTGAACTTAAAGACAACTATGAACTGCTTTGGAACATCGGTTCGAACGACGGTTACCTACATCTTGTGGGTATTATGCAGAAGTTTGTTGACCAAGCTATCTCTGCTAATACTAACTACGACCCGTCACGTTACGAGACTGGCAAGGTACCAATGAAGAAACTGCTTCAAGACCTGCTAACAGCGTACAAGTTTGGTGTGAAAACGCTTTACTACCATAACACTCGTGATGGCGCAAAAGATGAACAGAAAGACGCTGTTCAACCACAAGATGACGATTGTGCTGGCGGCGGTTGTAAGATTTAATCTACCCGCACCCAACACTCCGTAAAGACAGACTATCGATAACCTCCCCTTATGGGGAGGTTTAAAAGGAATTGAGGCATTATGGCTTACAGTACTTTTAACCAAAAAAAGAATGACCAGTTGAAGGAACCAATGTTCCTAGGTCAATCAGTAAACGTTGCACGCTACGACCAACAAAAGTTTGAGATTTTCGAAAAGCTTATCGAGAAACAACTTTCTTTCTTCTGGCGTCCAGAAGAAGTAGACGTATCTAGCGACCGTATCGATTACAACAAACTGCCAGATCACGAGAAGCACATCTTCATCTCTAACTTGAAGTACCAAACGCTTCTAGACTCTATCCAAGGTCGTAGCCCTAACGTGGCACTGCTGCCGCTTGTATCTCTGCCGGAACTAGAGACTTGGATTGAGACTTGGTCTTTCTCTGAAACGATTCACTCTCGTTCTTACACGCACATTATTCGTAACATCGTGAACGACCCTGCTGTGGTATTTGATGATATCGTTGAGAACGAGCACATCCTGAAGCGTGCAAAAGACATCGCGCACTACTACGACGATTTGATTCAAGCGACGAATGATTACCATCGCTACGGTGAAGGTGAGCATGTCCTTAACGGTGAAACGGTTAAGGTTAGTCTGTACGATCTGAAGAAGAAACTGTACATCTGTCTGATGTCTGTTAACGCACTAGAAGCGATTCGTTTTTACGTAAGTTTCGCATGTTCTTTCGCTTTCGCAGAACGCGAACTAATGGAGGGTAACGCGAAAATAATCAAACTGATTGCACGTGATGAAGCGCTTCACCTGAACGGTACGCAACACATGATCAACCTGCTACGTAACGGTCAGGATGATTTCACTTTCATGCAAATCGCAGAAGAAGCAAAACAAGACTGTTTTGACCTATTCAAAGAAGCGGCTGAGCAAGAAAAAGAGTGGGCAGAGTATCTATTCAAAGATGGCTCGATGATCGGTCTAAACAAAGACATCCTAAGCCAATATGTTGAATACATCACCAACATCCGTATGCAAGCAGTAGGTCTACCTGCAGCTTATCCAGAAGCAACAACCAACCCAATCCCATGGATTAACGCTTGGTTGTCTTCAGATAACGTTCAAGTTGCACCTCAAGAAGCGGAAATTTCTTCTTACCTTGTGGGTCAAATTGACAATGAAGTTCGCGCAGACGACTTCGAAGGATTCGAGCTGTAATGGCAACACTCAAAATCAACAAACTCATCAGTATTGAATCCAACCCTTCCAATACAATTTTGGAAACAATGGAGCAAGCTGGCTTATTACCAGAATACAACTGTCGTGATGGGCACTGTGGCGCTTGTCGCTGCAAGTTGGAATCTGGTGAAGTGGAGTATGTTGGTTTTGCCATGGCTTACACGCAAAGTGATGAGATATTACCTTGTATCTGTAAAGCAAAATCGGATTTGTCACTCAGTGGCGTTAACTACGCGATGAAAGAAAAGCAGCGCGCATAACGTGACTCGACGGTATAAAACGCAAAAGCCAAGGTGATTACCTTGGCTTTTTTGTATCTACGTGTTTTATCTCTCAGGCTGTTATAGGTCTCTGGTTATAAAGCACTACCTGGGAGATGCATCTCTTTAACTTTCTCTAAAAATGCATAATGTGCAAACATCGGTTTACGTTCTAGGTAGCGACGCAACAAGTCTAGTGCTGCCGTGCTGATCACTTTAACTTGATCATTGCGCTGATACTTTTTCGAGAGTTTATATAACGCTCCCCACTCGCCTGACGGTGTCGATAAAGCGACGGAAAAAACACCCTCTTCAATATCGCCAGTGACGAGTGATAAATCCGTCCCACACTTCTCTCGCGTCGCTCCTGCCAGAGCAAACGTTTCTACTAATGGGTCTCCGCTGTTGCTCATCGCTTGAGTCTGGCTTGGTAGTACCCAACCATGTCCAAGTTGCCTTTCAGCGTTTTCATCACTATTTAACCAATAAGTTAAGTATCCACCACTGCTTTTTTCGGAAACCGACACGGTTAACTCTTTATCCACCAACAGCTGGCCGACATTTTCAACCATAGGTAAATCAATACTAACGGTATTGCTTTCAAGATGCTTATTGATCATCTGTACCAACTTCAAACGCTGTTCAAACTGGTCAGAAGGGCCAAAGAGTTTCACTTCAATAAAAGGTAAGTAAGAGCGATAACCAAGCTCATACCCTTGAGGAAGTTTTAGCTGATCAAGCTTGTCCGAGATGCCGGATTCGGAAAGGCCAAACGTATAGATTCGACTACAACATGAACCTTGCACCTCTGGAAAAGCTCTTCTCAGATCAGGCAAAATTTGCGTCTCTGCCATAAGCTTAAATTCACTTGGCACACCCGGCGTAAAATAAAAAATGGCATCATTAATCAGCATCTTGAAACCACAGGCCGTGCCTATTGGGTTATCCAGAATCTCAGCCGTTTCTGGTAGCATGGCTTGTTTTAAATTACTGTCTGGCATTGGGATGCCACGTCGAGCATACAAACTTTCTAGATGCTGCAACCACTCTTTGAAAAGCACGAGTTTACACTCAGCAGCTCTCGCGGCGGCGGCCGCACTCATATCATCGGTCGTTGGCCCTAAACCACCATTCACGATCACCACGTCATTGTTGAAGCTCAACATTAAAAACTCTTCAACCAAGCTCGACAGGCTATCACCAACCGTTGAACGCTTTGTTAAGCCAAATCCATGTTGATAAAACAGGCTAGACAACCATGCCGCATTCGTATCAACAATATCACCGTGGAGCACTTCCTCACCGGTACTAAGCATTGCTATTTTCACAACTGACTCCTGAACATAAGCACAATCCTATTATTCGTTATAGTGCTTATTTTTCTTTTTATTTGGACGAATCTCGACGAGATATATTGGGACTAAATAAGGATCAAGTATTTAAATGGTTGATGTTTTGAGGGATAATTGCGAGCCCGATCATCACACCATCAACTCGGAGACCTTTGTGTCAAAATCATCCATGTTCAAGAAAACTCTAACTGGCCTTTGCTTGACTTCGTCAGCGCTTGCGCACGCAAGTCAGTACGATATGACCAGTCATACGGAGTTTTCTTACACACCTGATTGCTTGTCAGGTTACTGCGAAACGACGACTCTGTACACCTTCGAGTCTCAAAATCGCGGTCTTATGTTTGAACAGAATAATGATGATTCATTAAATCTTGATGCAGGGCTTCAGCCTAAACATCTCATTATCCCTCAAGATAAAGACTGGGATTACCTCATGGGTCAAACCTACACCATTCTTGGCCTGAGTATCGCAACCGTTGGTATGATGACTTTCCTTCCAGAAAGTATCACTAAATGGGACGAAGAAGACCGAGACATGAGTAAGCTGGGTCAAAAATGGAAAGATAATGTCTCTGACGGGCCTGTTTGGGATCGTGATGAACATGTCCTCAACTACATCATGCACCCTTATTTTGGCGGCGTTTACTACACAGCCGCACGCCACGCTGGCTATAACGAGTTTCAGTCATTCTTGTACTCCGCAACCATGTCAACGTTCTTTTGGGAGTACGGAGTAGAGGCATTTGCAGAAGTGCCATCTTGGCAGGATATTTTTATCACACCATTCTTTGGTGCTGTGGTTGGCGAAATGATGCTCACTGCTGAGCAAGATATTGTAGCAAACGGCGGCGAAGTCATGGGCTCTGAAACCGTCGGTGATGTATCACTCTTCTTCCTAAACCCTGTTGGGCATATCCATTATTGGGTAACCGATGCATGGGGCGGTAGTGCAGAATTACAATTTAATTCATCACCTTGGTTTGGTAATCAAGACGTCGCAAAATTCGCAATGGACGCAGGCGCCAACTACGATAGCCAATTTTACGGTGTCGAACTAAAAGTAACATTTTAGCCTTGACTTGAGTTGATACTCAGTAGAAAGCAGCCTTATGATGGCTGCTTTTTTGTGCCCTAAACATCGTTTTAATTATTTGCTTCACGAATTAGTGTCAAAAATTGACTTTCATCAAACATAACCCTCTCCTAGCACCTACACTAAATAAAAGGATTTATTCCAATAACTTAAGTAGCACGTTTATTCGTACTGCGTCCAAACCTTATTCCAGGAGGGGACATTATGAACACCGTATTTATTGTTAATTTTGTCGGACAAGCGTCACCCGCAACTATCAAAGAACTCGCAGCAATTACTCATGAAAATGGCGGTAAATGGCTGATAAGCAAAGTAAACTTTATCGAAGATCAAGTTGCTGGTGTCATCAAAGTAGAGCTTCCAAGAGAAAATGCCGACATCGTTAAAGAGGCGTTCTCTTCATGTCAAACTCTTGTGGTTAGGTTCGTTGACTCAGATCCTCACTCGCATCGTGAAGACACCATCTTTCAGCTTCGCTTAGATGCCAACGATAGAGCAGGTATTGTGAATGAAATTACTCACGTTCTCGATAATCAAGGCATTTCAATTCTAGATATGGATTGCCAACGCGTATTCATTGCAGGCGGCGGTGGGGTAAGCTCCAGCTTATTCAGCGCAAAAATGGCGATTAAATTGCCTAGCGAGCTAGAGATTGAGGACGTGGCTAATGAGTTAGAATCTCTGAGTGAAGACACTCGTGTAATTGTAGAAAGCTAACTGCATACCTTTAACGCTTCCCCAATAAAAAAGAGCAGCAATTCAGCTGCTCTTTGTCGTTCTAATACTCAATACGTTTTATTTCACCGACCACTGAGATAGTGAACGTTTGAAATCAGAGTAGTCAAATTCATTCAGTTTTTGAATGTCACCATTCGAGCGTTCACAGTAAACCGAAGGCATACGTAGACCGTTAAACCAGTTCAGTTTCACCATGGTGTAACCTGCACTATCTAGAATATGCAGACGCTGTCCGATCTCGAGAGGCTGTTCGAAGTTCGCCACGCAAAACTGGTCACCAGCTAAACAAGAGCATGATCCAATCACGTATTCATGTTCACCGTTTTCAGATGCTTCAAGAATGGACGCTGGCTCGTTGTAGATAAGCGTATCCAAACGGTGGGCTTCTGTTGCTGAATCGACAATCGCCGTCTTCTTCACGTTCTCCACGATATCAACCACTGTTACAACAAGATCGGTTGTCTTAGTGATGATCGCTTCACCCGGCTCTAGATACATTTGTACGCCGTGTTTCTCTGAGAATGCTTTAAGCGCTAAACCCAACTTCTCGATGTCGTACCCCGGCCATGTGAAGAACACGCCGCCACCCATGCTTACCCAGTCCAGCTTATCTAGGTACTCGCCAAACTGCTCTGAAATAGCATCGAGTAAGCCGATAAACGCATCCACGTCTTTGTTCTCACAGTTCATGTGGAACATTACGCCATCAATACCATCAAAAATTTCCGGTTTGATGTGATCAGCCTGAACACCAAGACGAGAGAATTGACGAGCTGGGTTTGCTAAGTCTTGCCCTGCGTAGCTCACACCTGGGTTTAGGCGCAAGCCAATCGATGCTTTACCTTCGACAATATGACGATAAGCCGCTAGCTGTGACTGAGAGTTAAAGATCATCTTGTCACAGATGTCCGCCACATCGCGAACGTCATCTTCGCTGTAACCCACACTGTATGCGTGTGTCTCACCACCGAACGTTTCGTAGCCAAGCTTCACTTCAAACGGGCCAGAACTTGTTGTTCCGTCTAGGTAAGGCTTGATGATGTCGAATACACCCCATGTTGAAAAGCACTTCAGTGCTAATACAAGCTTCACACCAGAGATGTCTTTTAGCTGTTTTGCTTTCTCTAGGTTCTCAATCAGCTTGTCTTCATTGATCATGAAGTATGGCGTTTTTAGTTCGTTTTGTTGCATTTTGATACCTTACGTCCCTTCGCTTTAGCAAAGGCACTATAAAATCGAACAAAGCCGACGCAAGTGCATCGGCTTAAACGTACAAATAAGAGTCGCTAAATTCTTACTTCAATTTATGGATAACAGGTTGTCCTGGCTCCAGTTCTTGAACATGCCAATCTAGACCAATCGATGGCATGGTTTCTAGGAATGGGTCTGGATCTAGCTGCTCCATGTTGAACACGCCTTTGTCTGCCCACTTACCACGGAAAAACTGCAAAGCCGCGGTGATCGCAGGTACGCCAGTGGTGTATGAGATAGCTTGGTGTTCAACATCTTCGTATGCAACTTCGTGATCTGCGTTGTTGTAGATGAACACACTGCGCTCTTTACCGTCTTTCTTACCTTGAACCCAAGTACCGATACACGTTAGGCCTGTGTAACCTGGTGCGAGAGATGTTGGGTCCGGCAGTAGCGCTTTCAATACGTGTAGAGGTTGGACTACCGTGCCGTCGTGCAGCGTCAGTGGGTCTGGGCTGAGTAGACCAATATCGCGCATTACGTTGAAATAGTTCAGGTAACGGTCACCGAACCCCATCCAGAACTCAATGCGTTTCGCCGGGATGAACTCTTGCATAGATCGAACTTCGTCGTGCGCCATTGAGTACACTTTATGTGAACCACAGTTCGGGAATTCAAACTCAAGCATACGTGAGTGACAAGGTACTTGTTTCCACTCGCCGTTTTCCCAGTAGAAGGAATCACCTTGAATCTCAAGCATGTTCGTTTCTGGGTCAAAGTTAGTTGCGAACTTCTTACCGTGGTCACCTGCGTTTACATCCATTACGTCGATAGTATCGATTTCATCGAACAGATGTTTCACCGCGTATGCAGCAAACACCGATACTACGCCCGGATCGAAACCGGCACCAAGAATACCTGTGATACCCGCCTCTTCAAACTTCTCACGGTAGCCCCACTGCCAATCGTAAGCTTGAGGTACTTGTTGGCCTTCAGAACACAAATCAACCGCAACAGATGTATCAAGGTATGACACTTTAGCTTGGTAACATGCTTCCATAATAGACATGTTCACCCAAGGAGGACCCGCGTTGATCACTAAGTCAGGCTGCACTTCTTTAATTAAAGCAACTAAAGAATCTACGTCGTCCGCGTTTACCGCACGAGCTTCTAGTTTCTTAGTTGAATCTTTCAGATTGTTTTTCTTCTGAATCGATTCGATGATTTTCTCACACTTACCTACGGTACGTGATGCGATTGTGATATCACCCAGAACGTCGTTGTTTTGTGCTGCTTTATGTGCAACTACCCAGCCAACGCCGCCTGCACCAATCTGTAGAATTGCCATAGTTTTCCGTTACCTTTGTTAAACTAGCTCTGCCGCTAGCGTATTGATTTTTGAGAGCAAAGATTCAAAGTCCGCCGTCGTCAGACACGGGTTCAAAATCGTAAATTTAAGCGCGGTTTTATCGTCGACAATGGTTTCACCCAATACCGCGATACCGCGTGTTAACGCTTCTAAGCGCAACGTTTTGTTCAGTTCATCAAGATCCGCTGATTCATGTGTCGCGCGGAACAGAACCGTAGATAGTGATGGTTCAGCCAACAACTCAAAGTGTTTGTTATCTCGAATCATGTCCGCAACTTCAAGCGTCTGCTCAAGTAAATGATCGTACATATCACCTAGGGCTTTTGGCCCCACGCTTTGCATCGTCATAAACACTTTTAGCGCATCAAAACGCTTAGTTGTAGCAATAGACTTATCCACCAAGTTCGGCAGTTCGTCGTGTTCGCGGTTCAAATAGTCTGCATGATGAAGCAGGAACTTAAAGTTAGACTTGTCATTCACCAACAGCGCACCACAACTGATGGTTTGGTAAAATAACTTGTGGAAGTCTACGCTGATGGAGTGTGCACGCTCACAACCTTTCAGACGGGCTTTTTGGCTACTTAGAATCAGAGCTCCACCGTATGCACCGTCGACGTGCATCCACATGTCATGTTTCGCTGCCATATCGGCGATAAAGTCTAGGTCATCAATAGCGCCGTGATCCGTAGTACCCGCTGTGCCGACAATTGCAAATGGGATCAAACCTTCTGCTTTTGCCTGATTTAGAACTTCGTCTAACTTAGTGACATCCATCGTTCCATCGGCATTAGCATCGACGATCATAACCGCTTTTTCACCCAATCCCATCCAAGACGCTGATTTTTGAACTGTGAAGTGGGATTTTTTCGAACACACTATACGCAGCTTCTCTGCGTATTCAGGAAGCCCAAGCTTTTGAATTGAGTGCGCACTGAGTTTGTCAGCAATCCAATCACGCGCAAGCATCAAACCCATTTGATTACTTTGCGTGCCGCCGCTCGTGAAGATACCGTCCGCTTTTTCACCTAACTCGTATTTATCGCATAGCCAGTTCACAACTTTCTGTTCAACATAAGTCGCTGATGAAGCTTGATCCCATGAGTCCATTGATTGGTTCAAAGCCGCAATCATTGCCTCTGCGGCAATAGCAGGCATCAACGGTGGAGTATGAAGGTGAGCGATACAATCTGGATGTTGAGTAAAAATCGCGTTTTTCGCGACCAACTCGGCTGCATCATCAATAACCGTTTTGAGAGGCGCATTTTTATTGTCAAGATCAACAGCATGGATCGCTGCTTCCAATGCTTTTGGATCCATACCAGAGTATGGTGCAGCAACCTGTTCAAACACTGATTTCATTGCTGTCGTAGTGTGATTCATCACCGAAGCAAACTCATTGCTGCCCAACTCTCCAGTGTGGATGAAATGCTTCTTCCATTCATCTTGTGGCTGAGTTTCGATGTGACTACCGCCGGCTGCTAAAATCGCGTCTTCAAATACACGTAAAGCAAAGTCGATTTGCTCAAACGAGATGATAAGAGGAGGAAGGAAGCGAATTACTGCACCTTCACGTCCGCCTTTCTCAACGATCAAGCCACGCTCAAGTGCTGCGCGTTGAATGGAAAGAGTGAGTTCACTATCCGCTTGAGGTTCGCCAAATTTATTGAGCTCACCGTTTGGATTTTTAATCTCCACACCAAGCATCAAACCTTTGCCACGTACTTCTGCGATACAGTTCACGCGCTTTTGAATGCTTTCAAGACCATAGCGCAAATACTGGCCCGCAATATTGGCATGCTCAACCAGATTGTCACGCTGGATGATTTCTAATGCTTTCGCACCAGAGACCATGGCTAACTGGTTACCACGAAATGTACCTGTGTGTTCGCCCGGCTTCCAAGTATCATGCTGCTTGTTGATAACCAATAGCGACATTGGTAAGCCACCGCCAATAGCTTTTGATAAACACAGGATATCTGGAACAATGCCCGACTCTTCAAATGCGAAATTGTAGCCAGTTTTACCAACACCACACTGGATCTCATCGAAGATCAGTAAGATACCGTGTTCATCACAAATACGACGTAACTCTCGCAGCCAGAATGCTGGCGCAGGAACAACACCACCCTCACCTTGCACTGGCTCAACGATGATCGCAGCAGGCTTCATAATGCCCGATTCATCATCGTTTAAAAGACGATCGATATAGCGAATGCTTGCTTTCGCACCTTCATCACCGCCAAGCCCAAATGGACAACGCAGATTGTATGGGAAAGGCATAAAGTGCACGTCTGACATTAAACCAGTTCGACGCGCTTTCGTACCTAGGTTGCCCATCATTCCCATTGTGCCGTTAGTCATACCATGATATGCGCCACGAAAAGCAAACATGGTGTTGCGACCAGTAGTCTGCTTCGCGAGCTTGATCGCGGCTTCAACTGCATCGGCTCCAGACGGACCACAAAATTGGATAACGCTGTTCTCACTTAACTCTTGAGGAAGAAAAGATTTAACAGATTGAATAAACGTCGTTTTTGCTGATGTTGCAATATCTAGCGTCTGATATGGCAGACCCGAATCTAATTGCTCTTTCAGAGCTTGGTTTATTTCAGGATGGTTATACCCCAAAGCTAGAGTGCCCGCTCCCGCAAGGCAGTCTAAAAAGATCTGTCCACGTGTATCTTCAACCAAGCAACCAAAAGCTTGTTTGATTGCGATTGGCAAGCGACGTGGATAAGAACGCACTTCAGATTCATGCTCAGCCTGATCAATCAATACTTGATCTGGCGTTAAGTCATACGTTCCCTCAACGATAGGAACCTGAGACGAAAAAATGTTTGCGATATTGCTATCGACTTCAAAGGCAGTGCTCATACTACATAATCCCTTGAATTATAATAATTCTATATCCTGTATTAATAATCATTGGAATGAAGTTACAGGAGGTGTGTATACCCCTCCGCATTTGTCAGTGCAAAATGACAAATACAGATCATCTGCCACGATATTCGTGACTTTATATGTAAAAGGGATTAATCAAGGTTCCGTAATGCACCCGTTTTGTAAAACAGGACATTTCGGCAGTATGAAGCTGATTAGTGTGTGTTTATTCAAAGGTTTCAATGTTGGGTTTCCCATTAATATGCCGCTTTTACAGCATTAGTATCCCGTCTATCGACAAAAGGCTTTGCCGATACCTACCCTACGCAGTGTCACAATCAGCTTGAATGGTCACTACGCGTATCCCCCAGAGATCAAACGTTGTTAATTACGCTCCGAGATTGCGCGCGAATTTATCACAAAATAAAATCTTCTGGCAACGATTTTTCATATTAGTAACAGTGACGCAAATCACAACAAAGTTCCCCCTAGTGATATTTGTACATTCATACTCATCTACAACGCTTTTCTTCTTTTCTCAAATACCTGTTATTTAAACAAATATCCTTACAATATCAGCACCATGAACCAAAACGGTTTATGAACATACCACTCTTTAATCGTAGAACATTATTTTCAGTATCCAAGGTATTTAACAGAGCTAGTATTTACGTTACTGCTCAGCCTAAAGCGATGAGTCTTTATTCACAGAACTTTGATTGACTAAACTTAAACTAGCTGGATGGGTACGGCCATGAAGTGACGTTGCTATGGCTAAAATTAACAAGAAGTTAAGTTAGTAAGCTGAAGGAGCTCAGTGCTTAACGAAATCCATCACAGAGAAGAAATTTAAGATTTGAAGAAATACAAAAAAGGCCCAGCATTTTGATGCTGGGCCTTAAACCTGGAGCGACACACGAGGTTCGAACTCGTGACCTCAACCTTGGCAAGGTTGCGCTCTACCAACTGAGCTAGTGTCGC
>NZ_JALNTV010000007.1:0-178101 GCF_023161645.1 Vibrio sp. 1CM7H | reverse complement strand
CAGAAGTGAAACGAAATAGCGCCGATGGTAGTGTGGGGCTTCCCCATGTGAGAGTAGGACATCGCCAGGCTTTAAATTATGGACACTTGCTGATTACAAGCGAGTGATACCACTGCGGAGTGGTAGTTCAGTTGGTTAGAATACCGGCCTGTCACGCCGGGGGTCGCGGGTTCGAGTCCCGTCCACTCCGCCACTTATTTGAGAGTCGTCTCATTAAACACGAACTGCAGGGGTGTAGCTCCAATTGGCAGAGCAGCGGATTCCAAATCCGCGTGTTGGGAGTTCGAATCTCTCCACCCCTGCCATATATCAAGGCTCTGACTTAGGTCAGAGCCTTTTTCGTTTCTAACGAGTAGTTGTCGACATCTGAGACACATCGATCTTAAGAACATATTACATCGGTGACTTAAGCCATTCTATTTTCCCTTGCAATAGATTGCGTCACTAAGCTTCGGTGTATCGTTTTACCCTTTCTTACTTCTCTTCATACTCCCATTACTCTTCGTTAGTGAGCTAGTTGATTTACTACTTGATCTATATGACGTGTATAGAAAAGGTTAGTGGTTACATTGGCTTGGATGATTAGTGACTTGGTTCCTGTTATTATCATGAGTTAATGCTAATAATTAGGAAGTAAGTTTATGCCACATTTTCGATTCCGTGCTGTAGAGCCGCAAGCTGTTCAGGCACTATCAAAGCCTCTGACGGATGAACTTCAGCCTCTGATGGACGGTCCGCGTGAGGATTTTACTTTTGAGTATATCTACACTACGTTTTTCAATGAGGGCGAGGTGAGTGCTGCATATCCTTTTGTCGAAGTGCTTTGGTTTGATCGTGGTCAGGAAGTACAAGATAAAGTTGCTAAGCTTATTACACAGCAAGTTCGTGGTATTGCTGGTGCGGATATTGATGTTGCAGTTATCTTTTCAGCTTTATCCCCTAAAGCTTATTACGATAATGGCGAACACTACTAAAGGCTAAAAGCTATGAAGCTGAGTTTCATTGTATCTTTGGGTTTATGTTTCTCAGCTTCTGTATACTCTACTCCTTGGGAGTCTGTTGCTAACCCTACCCGAAACTCTTCTTCCTCTATTGGTAGTTATGCCAACGGTTGTTTGGATGGCGCATTACCTTTGCCTCTTGATGGCGTTGGTTATCAAGTTTTACGCAGTAAAACGAAACGCTACTATGGGCACCCTAAAACGATAGAGTTTATTGAAAACCTAGCGCTTCAAGCTCATCAAAATCTCAACACAACGCTGCTTATAGGTGACCTTTCTTTACCACGAGGAGGAAGGTTTTCTTCTGGCCATTCTAGTCACCAAACTGGGTTAGATATTGATATCTGGTTAAGACTCGCTGACCAACCGCTTTCTTATAACGAATTACAACTCCCTAAGCCAATGAGTGTGGTGGACTTAAAAGGGTATTCCATACTTAACCATCGCTGGGAAGATAGGCACTTTAGGCTGATTCGATATGCTGCACAGAGTGAGGATGTTGCACGAATTTTTGTACATCCTGTCATTAAGGAGCAGCTTTGCTCGCAAGAAGAAGGCAAAGAACGTTCTTGGTTACGTAAAGTTCGCCCTTGGTGGGGGCATCATTACCACTTCCACGTCAGGTTATCTTGTCCTGAGTCGAGTGGCTATTGTGTTGAACAAGCTCTGCCTCCCGCTGGTGATGGTTGTGGGGTAGAGCTTGCTAGTTGGGGACCGAAAGTTAAGCCTATCGATAAGCCGCCGTCTGCGAAAGTTATTGCTAAGCCCAAGCGAAAAAAAGCGATTCCACCGCAATGCCAATCACTTATCTCTACTAACTAGAGTGGCTCTACAGGTTTATATTCCCTTACGTATCTCTTTTATGAAACTGGAGAAACATCATACTTTTGTCTACAGTGAATAATACCAATACAAAAACTAACCTAATTAGTTTTGGTGACATAATATAGAAATCTAAATTAAACAAAGAGTTGTAGTATAGATAAGTCGTAACTTCTCTGTTTAGAAAGATCTTTCGTCACGATACTTTGGTTTCTTAGCAATATGTCTGTCAGTTGGCTAGCGAAGCAATAACAAGGCAGACAAGTGTGTGAGGCGGGAATGGATACTTCTCCTGCTAGAAGAGTAAATCAAGGATAAAACCATGACTATGATTTGTGCAAAAGAATTTGCAGAGTGGTTAAGACACAGATTTAGCAGTGAAACAAAAGGGGTCTTATTGACTCGGGTTGATGTAAACCATCTGACAGGACGTCAGCGTCTTGATCCCGGTTTTGTTAATGATGTGCATTACGAGCTGATGCAATATGGAATGGCTTTCGTTACGGATACGAGCCGAGAAAACTTTTATCTTGTACCGGTTTCCCAAGCTGAAAATTGGCGAGATCGGTTAGAGTCTCATTTTGAAAAAGAGTTGTTTTGTAATATCTATCCTATTGAAAAGTCGGGTTAAAAAAAGGTTCAACTTTGTCTCCAAAGTTGAACCTACTTGTTCTTATGCTAACCCTTGAATAATCACGAATTTCTCCAGTAACTGCTCTTCTGTCTCTACATGATCCGGGTCTGTGATAATGCATTTTGTAATCGGGCACACTGACTGACAGGTCGGCTTTTCGTAATGTCCCTTACACTCTGTACATAGAGCAGGGTCAATTTCGAAAATGCTTTCTCCCATGCTGATTGCCCCATTGGGGCATTCGGGATCACACATGTCGCAGTTAATGCATTTGTCAGTAATGAGCAAAGCCATGATTACTTACCAGTCGGGTTACGGGTGTCCTGCCCTGAGTTTAAGTTACGCATCAATAGACCGTATTCTAAATCTAGATCTGCTGGTACTGGAATGAAGACGAAGTGACCATTCCCTTTGGCATCCTCAATAGACTCTGACTTACGGTTTTCCATCGCTTCTAGCGTGAAAACAACATTACCTTTTGGCGTCATTAGCTCAAGACTATCACCGACAAGGAATTTATTTTTCACTTCTACTTCAGCCATATCGCCACGACGTTTACCAGTGAACTCACCGACAAACTGTTGAGCATCAGAGACTGAGTAGCCGTAATCGTAATTCTGGTAGGTGTCGTGAGTATGACGACGTAGGAAGCCTTCGGTATAGCCACGGTGAGCTAGGCTCTCTAGTGTACCCATTAGGCTTTCATCAAATGGTCGGCCTGCTACAGCGTCATCAATTGCTTTACGATAAACTTGAGCGGTACGTGCGCAGTAGTAGAACGATTTAGTACGACCTTCAATTTTCAATGAGTGAACACCCATCTTAGTTAAGCGTTCAACGTGCTGAACCGCTCGTAGGTCTTTAGAGTTCATGATGTAAGTACCATGCTCATCTTCGTAAGCCGCCATTTTTTCTTCTGGACGGTGTGCTTCAGAAAGTAGAACGACTTCATCTGTTGGTTTGCCGCGACCAATTGTGGTTTCAGGACGCTCGTCTTGTACTTCGACAGGCTGTGCTTCCGTCGGGTCGAATTTCTCTACGATGTCACCAGCGTCGTTTTCTTTACCCTCTTCAACTTTGTATTCCCAACGGCACGCGTTAGTGCAAGTGCCTTGGTTAGGATCACGTTTGTTGATGTAACCAGAAAGTAGGCAACGACCAGAATAAGCCATACATAATGCACCGTGAACGAATACTTCAAGTTCAGTTTCAGGACAATGCTCACGAATTTCTTCGATTTCTTCTAAAGATAGTTCGCGAGAAACGATCACTCGCTCCACGCCATTCGCTGCCCAGAACTTAACAGTCGCCCAGTTTACAGCGTTTGCTTGTACAGAAAGGTGAATTGGCATTTCTGGGAAAGCTTCACGAACCATCATGATTAGGCCTGGATCTGACATGATCAATGCGTCAGGACCCATTTCTACGATTGGTTTAAGATCACGGATGAAGGTTTTTAGCTTCGAGTTGTGTGGTTGAATGTTACATACCACATAAAGCTTTTTGCCTAGAGCATGTGCTTCATCGATACCGATTTTTAGGTTTTCGTGGTTAAACTCATTGTTACGTACGCGGAGGCTGTAGCGAGGTTGGCCAGCGTAAACTGCATCTGCGCCGTAGGCGAATGCGTAACGCATGTTTTTCAGGCTTCCCGCAGGAGACAGTAGCTCAGGTACGAATGCTTTCTCAGTTGTCATTGCTCAATTCTCTTTTATCTGATCACAAGTCAGGCCAATTCCACCTAATGGAAATGGGGCGCAAATTTTACGTCAAAATGTGAACTGTGACTAGGGTAATTGTGCTTCAGATAGAAAAACGCCCTCAAAAAAAGTGAGGGCGTTATGGTTAACCTTTATACAGTATTAAGCGTTGGGATTTGGTAAGCCGCCTAGCGCATCGTATAGGTTGGGTAGGAAAGCACTAAACTCCCCACACATCAGAGAGAAGTCTGCATCAAATCGAGCTGCTTGATCTTCACGTGGAATATCGTCATTTTGATCTTTCAATTCATCAGAGAATTTTAGACGCTTAATACCCGCATCTTCTGTCATGATGAATTCAATACGATCTTGCCAATTAAGTGCAAGCTTCGTTACGACTTTATCTGCTGCGATGTGGTTGCGGATTTCATCTGTGGTCAGCTCTTGCTTCTTACAACGAATCACGCCACCTTCTTCAAGCACGGATTTTAGCTCAGCTTCGTCCATCATGGTGATACCTTGAGGTGTGTCGCCCGTTTTCACCCACTCGGTTAGCGTTGTTTCAATCGCTACTTCTGGAATGGCAGGAACAACAGGTAAACTACCCATGGTTTTACGAAGTAGTGCTAATACGTCTTCCGCTTTTTTGTAGCTGCTTGCGTCAACAAGGATGAACCCTTCTTTTGGCATGATGAGCACGTGAGTGTGGCTGCTGCGGCTAAATGCGCGAGGCAGTAAATCCATTACGATGTCATCTTTCAGGTTGTCTTTCTCTTTCTTCTTCAGAGGACGACCTTCTTGCGCTTCCATTGCTTCTACTTTTGCATTCAATGACTCTTTGATCACTGAGGCAGGTAGCATTTTCTCTTCTTTCTTGGCGCAAATCAGAATGCGGTTTTCTGACACGTGAGTCATCATGTCGCCATGTCTACCCATTGCACTGACCCAGCCAAATTTCTGTTTATCTTGACTGCCACATGGGGTGAATCGGAATTCAGACAGTTGAGTTTCTAGTTGTTCGGCGTTGAAAGTAACCTCGCGGTTAACGCGGTATACCAGACAGTTTTTAAACCACATAAATCTTCTCTAGGCTTGATGACAAGGGACTAATCATAGGGAATTTTTGTGCTGGTGTCTTAATAGAAATGAAAAATATCCGAATGAACCTCAAAAGAAAGTTATATGAAAATTTGTTTTCAAAGGTCACAAAAGTGTCATAATTGGTAGTGATAATGCTTATGCATAGAGAGGCGCTTTGTCTCTTAAATTCATTAGCTCAACGAACATAAGGTTACTCAATTATGTCTAGAAGGATTCTGGTTGTTGAAGACGAAGCTCCTATTCGCGAAATGCTGTGCTTCGTACTTGAGCAGAAAGGTTACCAAGCGGTAGAAGCGGAAGATTACGATACTGCAGTAACCAAACTGGCTGAACCCTTCCCTGATTTAGTTTTACTGGATTGGATGTTACCAGGCGGCAGCGGCATTAACTTCATCAAGCATATGAAGCGAGAGGAATTAACGCGCAACATTCCAGTTGTGATGCTTACCGCTCGTGGTGAAGAAGAAGATAAAGTGCGCGGTTTAGAAGTCGGTGCGGATGACTACATTACTAAGCCATTTTCTCCTAAAGAGTTGGTTGCCCGTTTAAAAGCGGTGATTCGTCGTGTAACCCCGACCGCACTGGAAGACGTAATTGATGTGCAGGGATTGAAGCTTGATCCTGTATCACACCGTGTCACGGCTAATGATGCACCATTAGATATGGGCCCAACAGAGTTTAAAATGCTGCATTTTTTCATGACGCATCAAGAGCGTGTGTATAGCCGTGAGCAGCTATTAAACAATGTTTGGGGTACTAACGTGTATGTTGAAGATCGTACGGTCGATGTTCATATTCGCCGCCTGCGTAAAGCATTGGAAGCCGCAGGTCATGATAAGCTGATCCAAACTGTTCGTGGTGCTGGATACCGCTTCTCGACAAAAGCATAAATTAACACGCAGCTTATCGGTACCATTTCTGGAGTTATGAGTGGTTGAAAGATTAACGTGGAAAAAGCTGGCCTGGGAGCTGGCTTTTTTTTACACCCCATGGGTGATAGTAGGTTGGATATTCGGTTATATGCCGTGGTTGCTTTTGGCAGCTACGGCATTGCAGCTTGTGTGGCATTTGCATAACCAAGTACGTTTATCTTCTTGGTTATGGGATGAAAAGCGCCTCACGCCACCGTCTGGTAGCGGTAACTGGGAATCTTTGTTCAATGGCTTGTATCGCTTACAGCAGCGCCAACGTCGTAAACGCAAAGAGCTTACTAATCTCATTCGCCGATTCAGAAATGGTGCGGAATCGTTACCCGATGCCGTCGTGGTGTTCCGTGCTGAAGGCAATATCGTTTGGTGTAACAAACTGGCTCAACACTTATTGGGTTTCCATTGGCCGGAAGACTCTGGTCAACCTATCTCCAACCTCATCCGTACGCCTGACTTTATCAAGTACCTCAACAAGAAAGACTTCTCTGAGCCATTGGAAATGCGTTCACCACTCAATGTCGAACGCATGCTAGAACTACGTATCGTACCGTATACCGAAGGTGAACATTTGATGGTGGTGCGTGATGTTAGCCAGTTAAAACAACTTGAGGGAATGCGCCGTAATTTCTTTGCTAACGTTTCTCATGAACTGCGTACACCAATGACGGTGCTACAAGGTTATTTAGAGATGACAGAAGACCCTGACATGGTTGTGGGCCCAATGTGGAGCAAAGCGCATGGCGTCATGACGGAGCAGCTCAACCGCATGAACAGTTTGGTGAACCAATTACTGACGCTATCTAAAATTGAAGCGGCACCTATGCATGAGCTTGAAGAAGTCGTGAATGTACCTGCGATGCTTGAAGTGTTAGAAAAAGAGGCGGTTAGCCTTAGTGGAGACAACCAACATAAATTGAAATTTGATGTTGATGCTAGCCTACGCGTACTGGGCGATGATGACCAGTTACGCAGTGCTATCTCCAACCTTGTTTATAATGCTGTCAAATACACACCACCTGGTGCAAACATTAATGTTCGTTGGTTCCAGACATCTCAAGGCGCATGCTTAGAGGTGGAGGATAGTGGTGATGGTATAGAACCTCAGCACCTCCATCGACTTACTGAGCGTTTTTATCGCGTCGATAAAGCAAGATCACGCGATACCGGAGGGAGTGGGTTAGGGTTGGCTATTGTGAAACATGCGCTGAGTCACCATGACTCTCATTTAGAAATTCACAGTGAAGTAGGTGTGGGCAGTAAGTTTTCTTTCGTATTGCCTGAGCGTTTGGTGGTGAAATAATGGCGTTACGATTGGCAAAAACATTTAGTTTATTCGCGCTTGTTTGTTCCTGTATGGCTGCCGCTCAAGATAAACCATTGCCGAGTTATCATAAAACGACGGGGATTGTCGGGAATTTGCTCTCTGTTGGATCCGATACACTTGCGGGTATGACAACGCTTTGGGTTGAAGAGTTTAAATCCATTTACCCGAATATTAATGCGCAAGTCCAAGCGTCTGGCTCTTCCACGGCGCCCCCTGCATTGACCGAACAAACAGCTCAGTTTGGTCCCATGAGTCGCCCGATGCGTTTAAGAGAGGTCGAAGCGTTTGAACGTGAACATGGTTACAAGCCAACGGCGCTTAGGGTTGCGATCGATGCTATCGGTATTTTTGTCCATCAAGACAATCCAATTCAAGGGCTCAGCTTTAGTCAGTTAGATGCTTTGTTTTCTGCAACACTGCGCTGTGGTGAAAGTCAATTTGTCACAAACTGGCAGCAACTCGGTCTTGAATCACAGTGGGCAAAGCGAAACGTACAGTTGTTTGGTCGTAACTCCGTTTCTGGAACTTATGGTTACTTCAAAAGCAATGCCTTGTGTGGCGGCGATTTCAAGACCCGAGTAAACGAGCAGCCAGGCTCCGCGTCAGTTGTGCAAGCTGTAGCGTCAACCATCAGTGGAATTGGTTATTCCGGTGTCGGTTATCGAGTGGCAGGTGTACGCTTAGTTCCTGTGGCAAAAATGGGAAATGACTATGTGACGCCAACGCGAGAACATATTGTTAGTGGTAAGTACCCACTATCACGTTACTTATATGTATATGTGAATAAGCACCCGGATTACCCATTAACACCAATAGAAGCCGAGTTTATTCGCTTTATTTTCTCCGCTCAGGGGCAAGCGTTGGTTGAGAAAGATGGCTATGTGCCCATTACAGCAGATTTTGCAGAAGAAGAATTAAAAAAAGTCGGCCTATAAGCCGACTTTTTGTTTAGGCGTGAACAGTGCGAGATCAGAAAGTGAGTGTCCACTTCGCGCTGCTCCATCGTTCTTGTTCTTCCTGTAAATCAGCATGAAGCAATTTGTTGTTTTCTAGCCATGCTTTATCTGTGCACGTAAGAATCCATTCATCATTTTTGATGGATAAAGTGATGTCAGGCAATGGATCTTCGTTACGCTGTCCATTTAATACGATAGAAAGTCGTAATATTTTGATGAGGCTTATCACGTCACTTTGTTTGTAGAGGTTGAAAACTGGCAGTTCTTGCAGTTTAAGTGCTTTGCGTTGGAAGCGGGCTAATGTTGCGAGCACTAATTGCTGTTCACGGTTGAAGCCTTGAAGAGTGGAATGCAACAGAATATAGAAAGAGTGGCGATGGAAGCTACGTAAGTTGATACTTAATCCGACTTCATGAAGCAATGCTGCCCATTCTAGTAAGTCAAATAACTCACTCTTTTTCTTAATGCCTAGTTCAGAGCGCACCTGACATAACATCTCACGTGCATGGCCTTTAACACGAGCAGCATGTTCTAAGTCAACCCGGTGTTTGTTGGCTAAATTTTCTGTTGTGCGCATACGTATATCGGAGCGCGCAAAACGCTCTTCCATTTCGTACAACAGACCTTCGCGCAGAGCACCATCGGAGAAAAACATCTGCTCAATGCGAAGCGCTTTGAAAATCGCGGACAAAATCGCCACGCCTGCCGCGAATACGGGCTTACGTTCTTCTGTTAAACCTGTCAGTTCAATCTCTTCAATTGAATCAAAATTACACAGAGTTTCAATAAGCGTGTCCAGTCTCTTCGCGGTGATCAGGCCATCTTCAAAACCTAATCCTACTAGCACTTCTTGAATCGCTTTGATGGTTCCTGATGAGCCGAGAGCGATATCCCAGCCTTTTTTACGGTATGCTGAAGCGATGGACTCGAGTTTTTGCTCGGCGGCTAACATCGCTTTATTAAAGTTTTTCCCAGACAGTTTGCCGTTTTTAAAATATTGCTCTGTAAAGCTGACGCATCCCATCTGTTTACTGTTGAGAAGCTCAGGTTCAAACTCTTGTCCAATGATCATTTCGGTACTGCCGCCGCCAATATCAACGACCAACTTGGAGTTTGACTCTACTTGAGTGTGAGCGACACCTAAGTATATCAGGCGGGCTTCTTCTTCCCCTGGGATGATTTCTATTGGGAAGGGCATCACTTCTTTCGCACGCTCAATGAATAGATGAGCATTTTTAGCGCGTCTTAGTGTGTGTGTCGCGGCGATACGCACATTCGACTCATCAAGCCCTTGCAGTCTCTCAGCGAACATGGCTAAGCACTCTAACGCACGTTCCATCGCGGAATGACTTAAGTTCAATTCACTGTCGAGTCCTGATGCTAAGCGAACACGCTGTTTATGACGGCTAACCAGTTGTAAGTCACTGCCTACAACCTTGGCCACCACCATGTGGAAACTGTTTGAGCCGAGGTCTATCGCGGCAATGTAGCGAGTATCTTGTTCAAGTATTTGAGGCATCTGAATTTTGTTTTCTAGTTTGCTTTTCTATATTTTTAAGATAGTCATAGATAGCGATTTGAGAACGAACTTTTTTGCGATTACCTCGTGGTACGTAAGCGTTGCTCATTTCCTTATCTATAAAACGAGCCTTTACTGTATCGGTAAAATGGATATTCGTTATATCAATAATTCTCTGTTTCAAACGTGGATCACGGACTGGCGCCGCCACCTCAATGCGGTGATCGATATTTCTTGTCATCCAGTCAGCAGAAGAGATATAGACTTGCGGATCGCCATCGTTATGGGTAATCACCACGCGTGGGTGTTCCAAAAAGCGGTCAACAATACTGATGATGCGAATATTGTCGCTGATCCCCTCAATGCCCGGTACTAATGAGCACATGCCTCGAATGATCATGTTTATTTTTACACCGGAAGTACTTGCTCCATATAGCTTATTGACGATGCCCTTATCGACTAGGTTATTGACCTTGATCGTAAGAGCGGCTTTCTTTCCTAGCTTGGCATTCGCAATTTCATTATCAATTAAGCGGTAGATTTGGGTTCGAGAATTACGTGGAGATACCATGAGGTGGTTGAACTTCACTGGGCGGTATGGATTCTCAATATAACCGAAGACATTACGAACTTCGTTAGTGATTTCTTGATCTGCGGTAAGGAGAGAGAAGTCGGTATAAATTCGTGCCGTCTTCTCATGGAAGTTGCCTGTGCCGATGTGCGCGTAGCGAATAATTTCTTCACCTTCACGGCGACTGATCATCAATAGCTTTGAGTGAATCTTAAGGCCAGGCGCTCCGAAGATGACGTGCACACCAGCTTCGGTCAACACTTTTGACCATTCGATATTGGCTTCTTCATCAAAGCGAGCCTGCAGCTCCACGACCACTGTGACATTTTTTCCGTTGTGCACCGCATCAATTAATGAGTTCATCAAGCGAGAATCTTTCGCGACGCGATAAATGTTAATCTTGATACTAAGTACTTTTGGATCGAAGGAGGCCTGGCGTACCAACTCACTAATGTGGTCAAAAGTGTGGTAGGGGTAATAGAGTAGAATATCTTTCGCTTTAATCGCATCAAAGCTGTTAGCGTAACCTTCGAAATCGGCGCATTTCATTGGTGGAAGCGGTTTATTTTCAAGGTACTCTCGCCCAACATTTGGAAACGCAATGAAGTCTTTAAAATTGTGATAGCGGCCGCCGGGGATAAGGTTATCGTAATTAGAGATATTGAGCTTGTTACAAAGAAACTCTAGCATTTGGGGCGGCATATCACGTTCGTAGACGAAGCGAACGGGCTTTGCTGTCAGTCGCTGATTGACACCTTCAGACATTTGTTCGAGCAAGCTGTATTCGATTTCGTTGCGTAAATCGTATTCGGCGTCACGCGTCATTTTCATCGCATAGCCGCTAAGCTCATCATAATCAAAAAAGCCTTTGAATAGCTCATCCAAACAGTGGCGGATAATATTATCAAGTAAGATGATGGTTTTTCGACGCTTTCCTTTCTGTTCTGGTACCATCACAAAGCGGGGAAGGTGATCGGTCGGAATTTCGATCAGAGCGTATTGGTAATGCTCTTCTTTACGTAGCTCTACGGCGATGTAAGCGTACTCGTCTTTGAGAAATTGCAGAACATCGATCTCATCTTTCATTAGCAGAGGGGTGATATGCGGCATGACCTCTCTACGGAAGTATTTCGCGATCCACTTTTGCTGCGATTCATCCAGTTGTTGCTCGTTGACCAAGAAAATGCGACGTCGCGCCATTTCTCGAATCAATTCGCTGTAAAGCTCATCAAATTGTTCGTTAAGCTTGAGTGCTTTCGACTGCATTTTGGTTAACAGTCGTTTAGGGCTATCGCTGCCACCGCGCTCTTGGCTGATTAGGATTCTGCGCTTCACGTCCGCAAAGCGTACTTTGTAAAATTCATCTAAATTGTTGGAAAAAATCCCAAGAAAGCGAATACGTTCGATCAAAGGGACGGTTTTATCGGCAGCTTCTTGTAATACTCGTTCGTTGAAAGACAACCAACTAAGTTCTTTTTCTATATATAGTTTTTCTGCGCTCATAACCTTACCTAGCCAAAAGTGAAGTAATACGTACTCATCTTGGAAAAATGGATGAGTGAGAACATTATGAGATTTTCATTACAGATTTATTTCATACCACGCATTGCATAAGAGTTGTATTCTTTTCAGGTGTTTAATGTGATCTGTAATATAATTGTCATCTTAACGACATATTCTAGTACTAAGTCAAAAAAGGTAGAGATTTAAATGGCACAAGCCGAGTTTTCATTGCAGGAAAAAGATAAGAAACGACTGATAAAAGATCGTTTAGTTCGACTTGCAGTGACATCCGGTGGTGTCGGCGTACTCGCGGCGCTTATTTTGATCTTTGTCTACCTCGCCATGGTGATCATTCCGCTTTTTTCTGATGCGGAGATCAAAACCAACCAAGCCATTCGAGCCACTCATATTGAAACACCACTGGCGATTTCAGTGGATGATTACGCTCAGCTTGCGTTCGTTCTAACCCAAAGTGGTGAGATTCAATATTTGTCGATGGACGATCCTACGAAACCTACGGTGTATAAACAGCAAATCGTCCAGGAACCCGTCGCTTTCTCTCAATCTGCTCCTGGGCTAGGTTGGTATGGATTTGTTGATGGGCAGGGTAAAGCTAACCTTTTCAAGCCAGAATTTAATGCCACGTTGAGAGAAAATACACGTCCTCCGGAAGTGATTGAGCTAGACACCAGCATGGATCTGACGCTGAGTACGCCTCAAGATCCTGTGACTCAGTTTGTGTTTGCAGCTTCGACGCCCTTACCAACGGTTGTTTGGCAGACGCAAAGCGGTGAAGTGAAAGCTCGCTGGCAAGTGGCTTCGTCTCTGGGTACGCCTCCTACAACGCTCGATTTTACGTTCTCTTCAGGCTTTGATACGCCTCAGCAAATGTTGTTGACACCTGATGGTGAAACGCTTTATTTGCGCGATGGCTCTGAGTTGATCGTGTTAAAGAAAACCGCACGTAAATTTGCTGTGCGAGAGGTGGTCGATCTCACTCAAGGTGATAAGAAGCACTCCGTTCGTACGATAGACTTATTGGCTGGTGCTTACTCGCTTTTGGTGACGCACAACGATGGTCGGGTGTCGCAATGGTTTGATACGCTGCAAGAAGAGAGACGCACGTTAACGCATATTCGTGATTTTAAATTGGCATCAGAGCTTAAGTATTTGTTGCCGGATTCTCATCGCAAAGGATTTTATAGCTTTTACACCAACGGCACGTTGCAAAGCCATTATACAACCAGTGAAAAACTGGTGTTGTTTAAGCGTGCGTACAATCAAGCGCCCGCAATCGCAGCAATGTCTAACAATGAACGCTACTTAATCACTTGGCAAAATAATGAGTTAAATGTTGCGGAAGTGGACAATGCCTATCCGGAAATTTCCTTGTCCTCATTATGGCAAGAAGTGTGGTACGAAGGGTATCCTGAGCCTGAATTTGTGTGGCAATCGACTTCGGCGAGCGATAACTTTGAGGCTAAGTTCAGCCTAGTACCTATTGCGTTCGGGACGATAAAAGCGGCAATGTTTGCGATGCTGTTTTCAGTGCCGCTCGCAGTGCTAGGTGCTATTTATACGGCTTACTTTATGTCGCCACGTATGCGTCGTGTCGTAAAACCGTCGATCGAGCTAATGGAAGCTCTGCCGACGGTGATCATTGGTTTCCTCGCGGGGCTGTGGTTCGCGCCTATTGTCGAAGATCACCTGATTACGATCGTCGTTATGCTGTTTGTTTTGCCCTTGAGCACCATGATCATGGGCGGGCTATGGGCATTAATACCGCAACCTTTGCGGAATCGTCTGCCTAATGGTTGGCATGCTTTAGTGCTCATGCCTGTCATATTGGTACTGATTGGGCTTGGAGTGTGGATTTCGCCTACGATTGAGCAGACGTTCTTTGGTGGCGATATGCGCTTATTCTTAACCGAGCATGGTATTGGTTACGATCAACGCAATGCATTGGTGGTGGGGTTAGCGATGGGGTTTGCTGTTATCCCGACGATTTTTACCATTGCCGAAGATGCCATTTTCTCTGTACCGAAGCATTTATCGGATGGCTCTTTGGCATTAGGGGCCACGCCTTGGCAAACTTTAATCTATGTTGTCTTGCTTACTGCAAGCCCAGGTATTTTTTCTGCCATTATGATGGGCCTAGGACGCGCTGTTGGCGAAACCATGATTGTGTTAATGGCAACGGGCAATACGCCATTAATGGATTGGAATATTTTGGAAGGATTGCGCAGCCTGTCGGCGACCATCGCCGTTGAGTTACCAGAGTCGGAAGTTGGAAGTTCGCATTATCGCCTGCTGTTCCTAGCTGCATTGATTTTATTTGTGTTTACGTTTGCAGTAAACGCGCTTGCGGAGTGGGTTCGTCAGAGACTGAGAGATAAGTATCGTGCGTTGTAATAATGGTTTGAATAAAGAGCGAGTAATAACGTGTTAAATTGGATTCGTTCTGGCGCACCGTGGATATGGCTAACAGGCGGTGCAGTCAGCATCAGTTTGTTGTCGGTATTAGGGTTGTTACTCCTTATCGGCTGGAAAGGCCTGACTTACTTTTGGCCAGCGCCCTTGTATCAGTGGAATGTTGCAGCGCTGACTCCTGTACAAGGCGAAGTGCTACATGAAAATACTATTCTGATTGGTCAAGTGTATGAGCGCAGCTTTGTACCGAAGAGTTATTTGCCTGAAAGCGCAGCACAACAGTTAGAAGACGATGAAGATTTTGCCACGCGACTCAGTATCAAAATCGCTAACCGAGAGTTGTATCCCGCCGATTTTATCTCCGTATTGCAAATGCAGTTGGATGAGCCCACGACGCCAGAAGAGTGGGCGGTGATAGAGCGCAGTAGCGGTGGTTATTTCTTTGGTAAGCTGGTGGCGTTTCAAGATGGCGATAATATATACACCAGTGATATTCAATCGGTACTAAATAAAAAGCTTGATGATGCAGAAACTCTGCGCCATGAGATTGATTCTTTGGTGGTCGATCAGCTTAAAGAGCTTGGTTGGAAGCTAGAGCAGTTGCGATTAGAAAAGCGCAAGCATGAATTGAATGACACGCTGACAGAAAGCTTCTTAAAGGAAAATCAGACGAAAAAAGAGCAGATAGAGAAAGCGCTTGAGACGTTAGATTTGCAACTTGATGGTTTACGACTTCAGCTCTCTGACTATGCCTTGATTGTCGAGGATATGACCGGGTCACAAGTATCGATTCCGCTCGAAGATATTTTGGACTACTGGTATCCAAACCAAATGTCACTGCCTGATAAAGTCATGCATTGGGGAAAACAGGTTTGGAAGTTTTTATCTGAAGATCCAAGAGAGTCAAACTCCGAAGGAGGCGTGTTCCCTGCGATATTTGGTACGGTTTTCTTAGTACTCATTATGTCGATCATTGTGATGCCACTTGGGGTGATCGCCGCTATCTATCTACATGAATATGCTAAGAATAACGCTCTAACCAGAGTTATTCGTATTGCAGTTATAAACCTAGCGGGTGTTCCATCGATTGTTTATGGCGTGTTTGGTTTAGGCTTCTTCGTTTATACGATAGGTGCCTCTATCGACAACGTATTCTATGCGGAGAAGCTACCGGCACCAACCTTTGGTACGCCGGGGTTGTTATGGTCTGCACTAACTCTTGCCGTGCTGACGCTTCCAGTTGTGATTGTGACGACTGAAGAAGGTTTAACTCGTATTCCGAGCTCCGTACGACATGGTTCTCTGGCGCTTGGTGCAACTCAGTTCGAAACACTATGGCGTGTGGTTTTACCTATGGCGACGCCAGCTATTATCACAGGTTTGATCCTTGCGATTGCGCGTGCAGCTGGCGAAGTAGCGCCACTGATGCTGGTGGGGGTCGTGAAATTGGCATCCAGTTTACCGGTTGACGGGCAATTCCCTTATGTGCATTTAGATAGAAAGTTCATGCATTTAGGTTTTCACATTTACGATGTTGGCTTTCAAACCTCCAACATCGAAGCGGCGCGACCATTAGTTTATGCCACCTCTTTCTTACTCGTGACAGTGATTGTCGGGCTAAACTTAACAGCAATCAGTATTCGCAATAATTTACGAGAAAAATACAGAACGTTAGGACAAGATTAAGTATGTTTAATTTTGATAGTACATTAGGTTATGAGCCACCATTGGACGTTCATAATTTAACGGATGAACAAACAGCAATCTCAATCGAGAACCTTAATCTGTTCTATGGTCAAACTCAGGCGCTGCATGATATTTCGATGCGAATTCCCAAAGGGCGAGTCACCGCTTTTATCGGTCCTTCAGGGTGTGGAAAGTCGACGTTATTACGTTGCATCAATCGCATGAACGACTTAGTGGAAGGGTGTCGAGTCACAGGTAAAGTCCGTCTACATGGCAAGAATGTTTATCATCCCAATGTCGATGTTGCGACACTTCGACGCCGAGTGGGGATGGTGTTTCAAAGACCCAATCCATTTCCTAAGTCTATTTATGAAAATGTAGTTTATGGCTTACGCTTACAAGGTGTAAAAAACAGCCGCAGTTTAGATGACGCAGTGGAGCGATCCTTGCGCTCGGCGGCGTTGTGGGATGAGGTAAAAGACCGCTTGCATGAGAACGCATTTGGTTTATCTGGTGGTCAGCAACAGCGCTTGGTCATTGCGCGCGCGGTGGCGATTGAGCCGGAAGTCCTGTTATTGGATGAGCCGACATCAGCGTTGGATCCTATCTCAACTTTAACTATTGAAGAGCTTATCAATGAGCTTAAGACTCAATATACTGTTGTTATCGTTACCCATAACATGCAGCAAGCGGCGCGAGTGAGTGATCACACCGCATTCATTCATATGGGTAAGTTAATTGAATACTCTGACGCGGACTCGATCTTCACCTCGCCAATGAAGAAACAGACCGAAGATTACATTACGGGTCGATACGGTTAAGTCGCGACTCTATACGGAATAAGGAACATCATGCACTTTGGACGTCATATTTCAGGACAATTTAACGTAGAGCTAGAATCGATTCGTACTCATGTATTAACCATGGGTGGCTTGGTAGAACAGCAGCTTTCGTATGCTATTCAAGCCTTGCATAAAGAAGACATCGAACTGGCGCGTAAGGTTGTGCGTGACGATCATAAAGTGAATGCGATGGAAGTCTCGATCGATGACGCCTGCACACGCATTATTGCTAAGCGTCAGCCAACGGCAAAAGACTTACGCTTAATCATGGCTATCATCAAAACGATCACTGATTTAGAACGTATCGGTGACGTGGCGACACGTATTGCTTACGTTGCCATTGAAAGCCCATCATCAAAAGAACGACAATTCCAAGTGTCGTTAGAGCCTCTCTGCCGTCAGGCTATTAATATGCTGCATCAGGTTTTAGATGCGTTTGCCCGCATGGATGTAGAAGCGGCAGCAGAGGTGCACAAACAAGATGACAAGCTAGACGCCGAATATGAAGCGGTAATTCGTCAGTTGATGACCTACATGATGGAAGATCCAAAAAATATCCCCAACATTCTGCAAGTGATGTGGTCGGCACGCGCGATTGAGCGTGTTGGTGACCGCTGCCAGAACATCTGTGAATACATTATTTACTTCGTGAAAGGGAAAGATGTACGCCATCTAGGTGATCAAAGTATTGATGACGTACTGAAGTAACTGATTTCAACAAATAGACCAGCTTTTAGTCTGGTCTATTTATTAGGGAGAGGGAAAGCACGTCAATATTTATCAGGAACGAAGGTCTGGTCATCAATGGGCGCTCTGACGTAACCTTCTTTATTGAGTTCAGGTAATTCGATGGGTGAGTACTCAAGTGCTTTGTAATCAATCTGGCTAAGTAAATGGCTGATACAGTTCAAGCGCGCTTTCTTTTTATCATCAGAAGGGACGACCCACCAAGGGCAGTTTTTCGTGTCTGTATAGGCAAACATCTTATCTTTTGCCTCCGAATACTCCGCCCAGCGGTAACGTGACTCCAAATCCATTGGGCTGAATTTCCAACGTTTGATCTGCGTATTAATTCGACCTAGAAAACGTTTTTCCTGCTCTTCGTCTGAAACCGAAAACCAATACTTAATCAGAATAATCCCAGAGCGTTGCAACATTCTTTCGAATTCAGGACAAGAGCGTAAAAACTCTTCGTATTCGTCTGGAGTACAGAACCCCATGACTTTTTCGACACCTGCTCGGTTATACCAACTTCGGTCAAATAAAACGATTTCACCAGCAGATGGCAAATGAGCGACGTAACGTTGGAAGTACCATTGCGTTTTTTCTTTTTCTGTCGGTGCAGGTAGAGCGACCACGCGACAAACACGCGGGTTTAGCTTTTCTGTGATGCGTTTAATCACCCCGCCTTTGCCCGCAGCATCACGGCCTTCAAACAGAACCACCACTTTTAACCCTTTGTGTTTGACCCACTCTTGAAGTTTTACGAGCTCAACTTGCAGGTTTTTGAGCTCCTTTTCGTATTCCTTTTTCTTCAATTTAGACATACACCTTTCCTCACTCCTTGATAAACAATATGTTAGCACTCAAAAGCTATGCGTGTGAGGTTACGGTGGTCTATTTGAGAGCTGCTACGACATCGGTAATGGCTTGTGTACTTGTGATGGGGATTAAGAAATCATCGACATCAGTTGCGCCCATTTTGCTTTGTTCAGCAACAAAGTTCATTTTACTAGGTCGAGTCGTTTTGCCTGACAGATGGATTTCAGGAACTTGAGTGTCTTCTACTAATGCACGTACGTTACTTGCATTAACGCCAGCACCCGCCATGATTGCAATGCGTCCTTGGGCTTGTTCAACAAGAGATTTAAGTGCTTTCTGGCCTGCTGGCGCAGAAGGTGCTAGCCCTGAAGTGAGAATGCGTTCGCAGCCCAAACTGATGACCTCTTCCAATGCTGATTGAGCGTTTCTACATTGATCAAAAGCACGATGGAACGTTACGCCCAGCCCTAATTCCTGTGCGAATTCGCACAGTGCTGTTGCAAAGGGCATGTGGATATCCCCCTCTTGAGTGAGTACACCTAAAACCACACCATCCAAGCCCGATTGGTGAGCCGCTTCAATATCCCAACGCATCATTTCGATCTCTTCTTCACTGTAGAAGAAGTCACCTTGGCGCGGGCGAATCATGGCATAAATAGGAATAGTCGAAATCCTAGCGGCTTGCTGCATAAAGCCATAACTGGGTGTTAGCCCGCCTAAAGCCAAAGAGGAGCAAAGCTCAATCCGAGTGGCGCCGCCAGCAATGGCGTAGTGCAGAGATTCAATATTATCGATACAGACTTCTAGGTGAGTAACCACGTTCATTCATCCTGCTAACGTTACAAATAAGTGTTGTGGCTAAGATATTAACAGGGCCAGTAAGCAGAATCTGTATGGAGGGCATGAGAAATAGAGGTAAAGTTTACGCTACAGCGTTACCTCATTTTGGCGGTTTATCTGAAGGTAAAAGAAAGCCCAGAGCATTTGCTCTGGGCTTTGATAGGACTTTACTTAGACTGATTGGCGTTTGCGGTTTTCCGCATTAGCTTTTTGCTTTATATACATCCAACCATCACACCCGTTGAGCTAGGGTGAAGGTCTATTATTTTTTGCCTAGGTCAGCTGCGTGCTCAGATAGGAACGCTGCAACACCTTTTGGAGATGCGTCCATACCTGCTTTACCTTCTTCCCATTGTGCAGGACATACTTCGCCATGCTTCTGGTGGAAGTTAAGAGCGTCAACCATGCGTAGCATTTCGTCGATGTTACGGCCTAGAGGTAGGTCGTTAACTACTTGGTGACGTACAACGCCTTCTTCGTCGATTAGGAAAGAACCACGGAAAGCAACGCCTGCTTCTGGGTGCTCAACGTCGTAAGCTTTACAGATTTCGTGCTTAACGTCAGCAACTAGTGGGTACTTAACTTGACCGATACCGCCATCTTCGATAGCAGTGTTACGCCATGCGTTGTGAGAGAACTGAGAATCGATAGAAACACCGATTACTTCAACACCTTTAGCTTGGAAATCAGCTAGACGGTTGTCGAATGCGATTAGCTCAGATGGGCAAACGAAAGTGAAATCTAGTGGGTAGAAGAATACTACTGCTTTCTTACCTTTAGTGAACTCTGCAAAGTTGAAGTTTTCAACGATTTCACCGTTACCTAGAACAGCTGCTGCAGTAAAATCAGGGGCTTGACGACCTACTAGTACCATTTTTTTGCTCCTAAAAAGTATGGTTAGTTCCAAACCGAATTCAGTTGTGTCGGTTTGGTCCGTGTTTGTACGAGACAAACTATAGTACAGATTGTAGTATTGAAAAAAGCGAAATAAATAGATTGAGTTAATCGAAAAAAACGATAATAGCAAAACTCTTAACTCGATCACTGGAACGGCGGTAGATACAAATACAATTATGAATAAATGGCCCAGTTTGAAGCAGTTGCACTACTTAGTCACACTGCATGAAACAAGACATTTTAGTGACGCTGCAGAGCGTTGTTTTGTTAGTCAGTCGACTTTAAGTAAAGGTATTCAAAACTTAGAGGAATTGATTGGTTGTCCATTGTATGAAAAGAAAGACAAGAAAAGTCCACTGGTTTTTACCCAAACAGGAGAAGTGGTAGTAAAGCAGGGGCGAGAGCTGTTAGCAAAAGGGCAAGATTTGGTCGAGCTTGGACGTATGTGCCAAGGCGACGATATGCAAGGCCAGCTAAAAGTGGGATGTATACCAACAATTGCTCCGTTTTTACTGTGTGATTTGGTGCAAGAGGTTAACTACCGTTTCCCACAACTGAATCTTTTATTAAGAGAAGACACGACAACAAACTTACTTCAAGCGCTTAGACACGGTGAGTTGGATGTACTCATTTTAGCGTTGCCAGTTGAAATTGACGGTATGGAAAGTCGAGTGGTGGGTAAGGATCCGTTTCGAATGGTTATTAGTGCGAATCAAGCCCAATCGGTGCCTGTGCCGATTCGTTACGCAGATTTACCTGACGAATCCGTCTTTTTATTAGAGAAAGAGCATTGTTTAACGGAACACGCGGTATCTGCGTGTAAATTAACAGATAAAGAAAAAATCAATCCGTTTACAGCAACCAGCCTTCATACTTTGGTGCAAATGGTTGCGAATGGTTTGGGAACGACGTTCATTCCTCAAATGGCTATCGACCACGGCCTGCTGCATAACCAGAATTTAGTCGTGATCGATCCCCCAGGAAAGCAAGCCTATCGTGAAATTGGCTTAGTTTGGCGTCCGAGTTCATCAAGAACGAAAACATTTAATCAGCTTGCAGAAGTCGTTTCCGAACTGCTTTAGCTATTAGTATTAGCCTCTACATCTCCATTATTTATCTAAAAGCGCACTGAAAACAGTGCGCTTTCTAGTATTTTATTCTGTTGGTGAACTTTGACTTGTAAAATTTTACAGCTCTTCTTTGATGAAGCTTTCATAAAATAGTGAAATTTCACAATGTTAATTTTACACAAAACCTTGTATGTCTTGTTTGACCCTTGTTTGAATCCACCTTGCCAGCCCTTGTGAATACAAGGTGTTTGTTTGCCAGTCTATATTCATACACTCGTTTGAAATGATAAATCGACCTTAAAATTAATGTAATTTAATTACGTAATAACTTACAAAAACAGGTGTTCGATAGGCGGTTTTTACCCTGCCGAATAAAACTTCGAATTTTCTGTTTTGTTTATCTTGGGGGTTTCGTTAAACCCTTTGTTGAGATAGCTTATTTAAAGGCCGATAAGACTTATGTCTAGATTGAAAATACACATAACATTACGCAATCTATCGACATGGCTAGACGAGTTGAACACAAAGTTAAAGGATGTAATTTGTTGTTCATAACTTACAAATGTAGCTTTACGCTGACTGCCCAAGATGGATAAAGCACGTTAAGGATGAATGATTATGCTTGCTCAGACAGAACAAAAAACACAACAACTAAAGCAAACCCAAGGCATGCTTGAGGTGAATGGAGTCGTTGCTCCAGAGCATCAAGCAATTTTCCCTGTTGAAGCCCAAACCTTTTTATCTCTACTGTGTGAAAAATTTGCCGGACGTGTTGAGCAGTTGCTGGAAGCACGAGAAGAGAAGCAAGCGCGTATCGATGCAGGTGAGCTGCCAGACTTTTTACCAGAGACACAAGACATCCGTGAAGGAAGCTGGAAGATCCTGGGAATCCCACAAGATCTGCAAGATCGCCGTGTGGAGATTACCGGACCAACTGATCGCAAGATGGTGATTAACGCACTGAATGCGAATGTGAAAGTGTTTATGGCAGACTTCGAAGATTCAATGTCTCCAGCATGGAGTAAAGTGCTGGATGGGCAAGTGAATTTACGCGATGCCGTGAATGGCACCATCAGTTACACCAACCCTGGCAATGGCAAGCATTATCAGCTGGAAGATGACCCAGCGGTGTTGATCTGCCGTGTTCGCGGCCTTCATTTAAAAGAAAAACACGTTACGTGGCACGGTCAGATCATTCCAGGTGCGCTATTTGATTTCGCTCTGTACTTCTATAACAACTACAAAGCGTTACTTCAAAAAGGCAGCGGCCCTTATTTCTACATTCCAAAACTGCAATCGCATCACGAAGCGAAGTGGTGGAGCGAAGTGTTCCATTTCACGGAAGACTATTTCGGTCTTGATACAGGCACCATCAAAGCGACTGTGCTGATTGAAACTTTACCAGCCGTATTCGAAATGGATGAGATTCTGTTCTCACTTAAAGAACACATCGTTGGTTTGAACTGTGGTCGCTGGGATTACATCTTTAGCTACATCAAAACCTTGAAGAAGCACCCTGAACGCGTACTGCCAGATCGCCAAGTGGTCACGATGGATAAGCCATTCTTGAACGCTTACTCGCGATTATTGGTGCGTACTTGTCATAAACGAGGTGCTTTCGCGATGGGAGGAATGGCCGCCTTTATCCCAGCGAAAGACCCGCAAGAGAATCAAAAAGTATTAGACAAGATCCAGACTGACAAATCGCTAGAAGCAAACAACGGTCACGACGGTACTTGGGTAGCTCATCCAGGTTTGGCTGACACCGCGATGGAAGTTTTTAGTGCTGTACTGGGCGAGCGCACCAATCAATTGGATGTGAGTCGTTCAGAGGATGCACCTATTACAGCGGCTGAACTACTCGAGCCTTGTGAAGGCGAGCGTACAGAAGCCGGAATGCGCCACAATATTCGCGTTGCGCTGCAATACATCGAAGCTTGGATCTCTGGCAACGGTTGTGTGCCGATTTACGGACTGATGGAAGACGCAGCAACGGCAGAAATCTCCCGAGCTTCGATCTGGCAATGGATTCAACACGGCAAGTCGCTAGATAACGGATTGAAGGTCACTAAGGATCTGTTCGAGCTCTATCTAAAAGAAGAGATTGAAGTCGTGAAACAAGAAATTGGCGAGCAGCGCTACCAAGCGGGTCGATTTGAAGAAGCGGCAGACTTGATGGCAAGGCTCACTACGAGCGATGAGCTGACCAACTTTTTAACAGTTCCTGGTTATGACTACCTGGATTAATAAAGAATAACTGTAACACCAATAACGTGAAGGATTTTCAAGGCAGATAGGGAAGTACTGCCTGAGAACGGAAACTCAACGCACACGCATAAAGTGCAAATTATAAAGAGGGATAGACCAATGACTAACTTAACTCGCCGCCAACAAATTGAAGCTCTGGAAAAAGACTGGGCAACTAACCCGCGCTGGAAAAATGTAAAGCGTACATACACTGCTGAGGAAGTGGTGGAACTGCGTGGCTCTATGGTACCAGCTAACACAATTGCACAACGTGGTGCAGACAAACTTTGGTCACTGGTCAACGGTAGCGCGAAAAAAGGTTACGTAAACTGTCTTGGTGCGTTAACTGGCGGCCAAGCTGTTCAACAAGCTAAAGCTGGTATTGAAGCGATTTACCTATCTGGTTGGCAGGTAGCGGCGGACAACAACACCGCTTCGACGATGTATCCTGACCAGTCTCTATACCCAGTCGATTCTGTACCGTCAGTAGTAAAACGCATCAATAACTCGTTCCGTCGTGCAGACCAAATCCAATGGTCAGCAGGTAAATCGCCTGAAGATGAAGGTGGTATTGATTACTTCCTACCTATCGTAGCGGATGCTGAAGCAGGCTTTGGTGGTGTGCTTAACGCTTACGAGCTCATGAAATCGATGATCGAGGCAGGCGCAGCGGGCGTTCACTTTGAAGACCAGTTAGCATCGGTGAAAAAGTGTGGCCATATGGGTGGTAAGGTATTAGTTCCTACGCAAGAAGCGGTACAAAAGCTCGTTGCAGCTCGTTTGGCTGCTGACGTAGCGGGTACAACAACATTAGTTATTGCTCGTACTGATGCGAATGCGGCGGATCTCATTACGTCAGATTGCGACCCATACGATAAAGACTTTATTGAAGGTGAGCGTACTCAAGAAGGTTTCTACCGCGTTCGCGCTGGTATCGACCAAGCCATCTCTCGTGGCCTGGCTTACGCACCATATGCAGATTTGATTTGGTGTGAAACGGCTACGCCATGTTTGGAAGAAGCACGTAAGTTTGCAGAAGCGATTCACGCTGAATACCCAGATCAATTGTTGGCGTACAACTGCTCGCCGTCCTTCAACTGGGAGAAGAACCTAGATGCAGAAACTATTGCTAAGTTCCAACAAGAGCTGGCAGACATGGGCTACAAGTACCAATTCATCACGCTAGCAGGTATTCACAACATGTGGTTCAACATGTTCGAACTGGCACACGCTTATGCTCAAGGTGAAGGTATGCGTCATTATGTTGAGAAAGTTCAGCGTCCTGAATTCCAGGCGGCAGAAAAAGGCTATACATTTGTTGCACACCAACAAGAAGTAGGTACAGGTTACTTCGATAGAATGACCAATACTATCCAAGGTGGTAACTCTTCAGTGACCGCATTGACAGGTTCGACCGAAGAAGACCAATTCTAATTGGCAGAGAAACACTTCCTTAATCAGCGTCAGTAATGGCATTTTGAGCGGCAACCCTGCCGCTCTTTTTTCGTTTAAAACGTTTAAGAAACGAAATTTACACCCAAGATAACGCGTTTGCGTATTATTCTTCTGGCTCGATTTCTTCGGGTTCCACTTCTTCTTGCAGTTCCAATAAGTTAATCGCAATGGTCACAAAGTCACTGTCAGTAATGATGCCTACCAATCGACCCTTGGTGACAACAGGTAAACAGCCAACTTTGTGCTTTTGCATGTAGATAGCGCTCTCTTTAAGCCCCGCGATGGGTTCGGCCGTCATGATGTTAGTGTGCATCATTTCGTAGAGCGGTGTATCTAGAGTAAAAGATTGTTCAGCCTCATCTGGGTGCAAGCTCGATTCTTGAGCAGCAAGAATGTCGCGTTGAGTCACCAAGCCTTGTAAGTGGTTATTGGCATCAACAACCGGAATATGTCGAATATCAAGCGCATCCATCATGCTTTTTGCATCACGCAAGGTGTGCGTGCGCAGTAAGGTATGAGGATTACGAGTCATCATGTCTTCAACCTTGATCATAGAGACCTCCAGCGGCATTGTCCTTCTCTTAAATATAGAGAATATTTTTCTGTATATCTGGGAGCTAACTCGTTTTTCATCAATTAAATAGCACAATACACTTGCGCTTCTTTTTGTCTGCGTAATCTGTGTCTTATCGACGTTTTTATTAATTTGAATAAGTCGGTTTGCGTGCGAGTCAGTTGGCATTTTTGATTGATATTGAATGTGTACCCAAGGTAATCCAATGAATTGAATCGCACATTTTTATTCGTTGGATTTTCCAAGATTCGTCTCTCGAAGAAGATACGCTCAGGCTTACCAAATTGAAGACAGCAACCTAAATGAAAAGAACAAAGTGTAACAAACTCATTGCGCTGGCAGTGGCGGCATTCAGTATGCAATCAGCACAGGCGATTGTGTTAGGAGATGAACTAACCGACTCTGTTGACCGCGTTACTTTACGAGCAAGTAATATGGCAGAGTTCCCACTGTGTGGCGGCACCATGCTGACGGAGCAGTGGGTGTTGACTGCGGCACACTGCGTGGTAATGGGGCAGGGAACGAACGAAGCAAGCTACTATGTGACCCCGCCGGGCGAGTTGTCGGTGAATGCGAATGTGCATGAACTTAATTCAGCAGGGCTTGATAACTTCTATCCGGTGTCTCACGTTGTGGTTCACCCTGATTACACGCGGATTTCAAAAGCTGAGACCGACAGTAATGGTAACGTGAAACCTATACAAACCGGTTTAGACTCAGACATCGCGTTGCTGTATCTCACGCGCCCAGTGGCAAATGCGAGCTTTGCTGACTTAGCAAACAAAGCCGACATGGAGAGTATCGAAGCGCGTTTGGCAGCGGATTGGAACGATAATTACCTGACCAATCAACGTGTCGAAAATGTGCAAGTGTTTGGGTGGGGGACCACTCAGCCGGATGCTTCTGAACCTTCCAATACGCTCAAAACCACCATTAGTACATTTTTACCCATCGACAAATGTTATGAGCGTTTAGAAATTGGCAGCAGTTTTCCGGGGATCATCGACTCAAGAGAAAACCAAACCAAAATTTGTACGCTACCAACGAAAAACCGAGTATTAGAGCCGGATAGCCACACCCAATATGGTAACTCTGCATGTAAAGGTGACAGTGGGGGGCCGCTGGTCGATGTGGCTACGGGAAAACAGATTGGTATTGTTAGCGGTGGACCTCTCATTCTTCCGACTTGTGGCTCTTTGACGATTCCAAGTTTCTACACCAAGGTGAGCCAATATTACGACTGGGTACAGTCTTACATTACTGCCGATGCGCCACCAAGTAGCTACATCATTGCACCGAACTTTATTAAAGAGGCTAATAACGAAGTCGGCGGAGATAAAGAGTGTCACGACGGTATTGCAACCAATAACTGTGATTTCAAAGGGTCAGATGATGATGGTGGCAGTCTGGGTCTGTGGCTATTGGGTCTATTCGTACCCTTGGCGTGGTGGCGAAGGCGTGAGGTTTGATAGGGCGATTTGAATACCAAACGAGTAAGCAGCGTTATGCGCTGCTTTGCTTTTTAATGTTCCATTTCTGTCGGCTTAAACTGAAAAACAATGCCAAGTGATCGCGGTTTTTCACGTTTTATTACACTCTTCATCATGGCTTTTACAGTGATATTCTGGGGATTTGCTTGCTATTGCAGCATGTAAACATATACTAGTCTGCTGCGAAAAACTCGTCGCAATTTTATCGTCGTCCTAGACGTGATTTGACCAATATATAAGACAAGTAACATGCAAGTATCAGATTTCCATTTCGACCTTCCAGATGAACTTATCGCTCGTTACCCTCAGCCAGAGCGTACCGCTAGCCGACTATTACAAATGGACGGCAATACCGGAGAGCTAATTGATGGCACATTTACTGATGTATTGGGCCAAGTTCAACCCGGTGATCTCGTGGTGTTTAATAATACTCGTGTTATACCTGCTCGTCTTTTTGGTCGTAAAGAGTCGGGTGGTAAGCTAGAGGTGCTGGTGGAGCGCATGCTTGACGAGAAAAGCATCCTCGCGCACGTTCGCTGCTCTAAATCTCCAAAACCAGGTACAACCATCATTGTTGGCGAGAATGATGAATACTCAGCAGAAATGGTGGCGCGTCATGACGCTCTATTTGAACTGAAATTTAACGCTGATAAGACGGTATTAGAAATTTTGGAAGAAATCGGCCACATGCCACTTCCTCCTTACATTGACCGCCCAGATGAAGATGCAGATAAAGAGCGTTACCAAACCGTATATAACCAGAAGCCAGGCGCAGTAGCGGCGCCGACAGCGGGTCTTCATTTTGATGATGTTCTACTAGAGAAAATCAAAGCGAAAGGCGCAGAGTTTGCTTACGTCACTTTGCACGTTGGGGCAGGTACATTCCAGCCAGTAAAAGTAGAAAACATCAACGATCACCATATGCACGCTGAGTACGTAGAAGTACCGCAAGAAGTCGTCGAAGCAATTAAAGCGACGAAAGCGCGAGGTGGACGAATTATTGCTGTTGGTACTACATCGGTACGCTCACTTGAAAGCGCAGCGCAAGACGCATTGAAAAAAGGGACTGAGTTGGTCCCATTCTTTGGTGATACAGAAATCTTTATTTTCCCTGGCTACGAATATCAGCTTGTGGATTGCTTGATTACCAATTTCCACCTGCCAGAATCCACACTGATCATGTTGGTGAGTGCATTTGCAGGTTATGAGAACACCATGAATGCTTACAAGCATGCGGTAGAAAACAAATATCGCTTTTTCTCATATGGTGATTCAATGTTCATCAAGAAGAAAACGATTTAGTAAAAAATAAGATTTACGAGTGCTAGCAGTAAGCTAGGAAATAGAGCAGAACCTCTGCTTTATCTCTCGCAAGGAAAAGCGACCGCTCCTTAAAGTAGGGTAGAGCCCTAAACACTCAGTCAGACTGTTTCTCTGACACCCGGAGGCATCGTGAAATTAAAATTCGATCTTAAGAAGAAAAACGGCAATGCGCGTCGTGGTCAACTGACTTTCGAACGTGGCACTGTTCAAACCCCAGCGTTTATGCCAGTTGGTACTTACGGTACGGTTAAAGGCATGACGCCAGAAGAAGTGAAAGGTACGGGCGCAGAAATCCTACTAGGTAACACGTTCCACCTTTGGCTGCGTCCAGGTCAAGAAGTCATGAAAATGCACGGCGACTTGCATGATTTTATGAACTGGCACGGTCCTATTCTTACTGATTCAGGCGGCTTCCAAGTATTCAGCCTTGGCAAGATGCGTACTATTACCGAAGAGGGTGTGCACTTCCGTAACCCAGTTAATGGTGACAAGATTTTCATGGACGCAGAAAAGTCGATGGAAATTCAAAAAGACCTAGGTTCTGACATCGTCATGATTTTTGACGAGTGTACGCCATACCCAGCGACACACGATGAAGCGAAGAAATCGATGGAAATGTCGCTACGTTGGGCACAGCGCTCACGTGATCACTTCGAGAAGCTAGAAAACCCGAACAACCTGTTTGGTATTGTTCAAGGTGGTGTTTACGAAGATCTACGTGATGTGTCGGTAAAAGGTCTAACGGAAATCGGTTTTGACGGTTACGCGGTTGGTGGCCTGGCAGTAGGCGAGCCTAAAGAAGATATGCACCGTATTCTTGAGCACACTTGTCCGCAGCTTCCAGAAGACAAACCTCGCTACCTAATGGGCGTGGGTAAACCAGAAGACTTGGTTGAAGGTGTTCGCCGCGGTATCGACATGTTTGACTGTGTAATGCCAACGCGTAACGCGCGTAATGGTCACCTGTTTGTGACTGGTGGTGTGATCAAGATCCGTAATGCGAAACATAAAACGGATACAACCCCGCTGGATCCGCACTGTGACTGTTACACTTGTCAAAACTATAGTAAATCGTACCTTCATCACTTAGAGCGTTGTAATGAAATTCTAGGTGCTCGTCTGAATACGATCCACAACCTACGCTACTACCAGCGTCTGATGGAAAGTATTCGTAAAGCGATTGATGAAGATCGTTTCGATGAGTTTGTTACTGAGTTCTATGAGCGTCGTGGCCGTGAAGTGCCACCACTAGCAAAAGAACAGTCATTGACGGACTAAAAAGAATTAAAGCCTTTGGCATGTCGCCAGAGGCTTTTGCTAATAAAGTAGGCTAACGCACGTTATTTTTGAGAGAGTGATCGCTATTAGTTACTCTCAGACTTGAATCTAAAATGCGAAAGCCCAACTTGTTGGATTATCAATAAAATATAATGAGGATGTTTTAATGTTTATTTCTCAGGCTCACGCAGCAGCAGAAGGCGCGCCAGCAGGCGGTGGTTTTGAAATGCTAATCATGCTTGGCATGTTCGCAGTGATCTTTTACTTCATGATTTACCGCCCACAAGCGAAACGTGTAAAAGAGCACAAGAACCTAATGGCTTCTATGGGCAAAGGCGACGAAGTTCTAACTAGCGGTGGCCTAGTGGGTAAAATCACTAAGATTGCTGAAGACAATGACTACATTTCAATCGAGCTTAACGCGAACAATGAAGTGGTAATCAAGAAAGACTTCATCACTGCAGTGTTGCCAAAAGGTACGCTTAAGTCTCTATAAAACAGCTAAAGGATCCTCGCTGTGCTAAACCGTTATCCATTATGGAAGTACTTGATGGTATTTTTTGCCATCATCACCGCTGCGTTATACGCACTTCCAAATATCTACGGTGAAGATCCGGCTATTCAAGTTACAGGGGCGCGTGGCGCCTCTGTAGATATGTCAACGCTGGATGCTGTCACTACTGCTCTTGATAAAGAGCAACTCTCTCATAAATCCATTGCTCTCGAAAATGGATCAATTCTTGTTCGTTTTAACGACACTGACACGCAAATCAGTGCTCGTGATGTCATCAGCGAAGCGCTTGGCAAAGACACAATTGTTGCACTTAACCTTGCTCCTTCTACACCCGATTGGCTAGAAGCGATTGGCGCGTCACCATTAAAGCTGGGTCTTGACCTTCGTGGTGGTGTCCACTTCTTAATGGAAGTAGACATGGACGCTGCGATGGAAAAGCTCGTTGGTCAGCAAGAAGAAGCTTTCCGTAGCGAACTTCGTGAGGCAAAAATTCGTTATCGTGCTATCCGCCCTTCTGGCAAAGAAGCGGTAGAGGTTCTGCTACGTAACGAAGAGCAATTAGCAGAAGCGAAAGCAATGCTAGAAAAGAATCACCCGGACATGCTCTTTGTCGAATCTGATTCAAATGGCCGTTACGCTCTTACTGCGACCTTTACCGAGCAACGTTTACAAGAGATCCGTAACTACGCTGTTGAGCAAAATATTACGATTTTACGTAACCGTGTAAACGAGCTAGGTGTTGCAGAGCCTCTTGTTCAACGTCAAGGTGCAAGCCGAATTGTTGTTGAGCTTCCTGGTGTTCAAGATACTGCTCGTGCAAAAGAGATTCTAGGTGCGACTGCGACGCTAGAATTCCGTGAAGTTGACGATAAAGCTGACCTATCAGCGGCGGCAAATGGTCGTGCGCCAGCAGGCAGTGAAATCAAAATGGACCGAGACGGTCGTCCGGTTGTGCTTAAGAAGCGTGTTATTCTTGGTGGTCAAAGCATTACGGATGCAAGCTCAAGTGTCGATGAATACGGTCGTCCACAAGTTAACATCTCGCTAGACAGCGAAGGTGGTAACAAGATGTCAGCGTTCTCTAAGAAGAACATCGGTAAGCTAATGGCTACCGTGTTTGCTGAGTACAAAGACAGTGGTCGTCGTACGCCTGAAGGCAAAGTCATCCTGGATAAGCATGAAGAAGTCATCAATCAAGCGACGATTCAATCGGCTCTTGGACGTAACTTCCGTATCACGGGTATAGACTCCGCAGCTGAAGCGCACAACCTTGCACTTCTATTACGTGCTGGTGCACTGATCGCACCTATCTCTATCGTTGAAGAGCGTACTATTGGTCCATCAATGGGCCAGCAAAACATCGATATGGGTATCCAAGCGTGTATCTGGGGTATGGTTGCCGTAATGCTGTTTACGCTGCTTTACTACCGTGGCTTTGGCTTGATTGCCAACATCGCTCTAATGGCTAACTTAGTGTTGATCATTGGTGTGATGTCGATGATTCCAGGCGCTACCATGACGCTTCCGGGGATTGCCGGTATCGTGTTAACGGTCGGTATGGCGGTTGATGCGAACGTACTGATCTTCGAGCGTATCCGTGAAGAGCTTCGTGATGGGCGTAGTCCACAACAAGCTATTCACCAAGGTTACGCGAATGCATTCAGTACGATTGCCGATGCGAACATCACGACACTGATTACTGCAATTATCCTATTTGCAGTCGGTACTGGTGCAGTGAAAGGTTTCGCGGTTACTCTATCTATCGGTATCTTAACTTCAATGTTCACCGCCATTATTGGTACACGTTGTATCGTGAACCTGATTTACGGTGGCAAACGCGTTGATAAATTGTCGATCTAAGGCTGGGAATTAATATGTTTCAAATTCTAAAAGCAGAGAAGACGATCGGCTTTATGCGTTGGTCGAAAGTAGCATTCGTTTTTTCAATCTTTATGATTGCTGCTTCTATCTTCACTTTGTCAACTAAGTGGCTAAATTGGGGCCTAGACTTCACTGGCGGTACGCTAATTGAAGTTGGCTTTGAAAAACCTGCGAACCTTGAAAAAATCCGAACCGCTTTAGATGCGAAAGGTTTTGGTGATGCGACAGTACAAAACTTCGGTAGTGCTCGTGAAGTAATGGTTCGTCTTCGTCCACGTGATGACGTTTCTGGTGAAACGCTGGGCAACCAAATCATTGGTGCTATCAAAGATGGTACTGGCGAAAGCGTAGAAATGCGTCGTATTGAATTCGTAGGTCCTAACGTTGGTGATGAGCTAACAGAAGCTGGCGGCCTAGCGATCCTCGTGTCGCTGATCTGTATCCTGCTTTATGTCTCGATGCGATTTGAATGGCGTCTAGCGGCTGGTGCGGTTATGGCATTGGCTCACGATATCATTATCACGTTAGGTGTTTTCTCATTCCTACAAATAGAAGTTGACCTAACCATCGTTGCGGCACTATTAACGGTAGTCGGTTACTCGCTCAACGATACCATCGTTGTGTTTGACCGTATCCGTGAAAACTTCCGCAAGATGCGTAAAGGTGAGCCAGCCGATATCATGGACGCTTCAATCACCCAAACGTTGAGCCGTACGTTGATTACCTCGGGTACAACATTGTTCGTGGTAATTGCACTGTTCATGCAGGGTGGTGCGATGATTCACGGCTTCGCAACCGCACTTCTACTTGGTATCACTGTAGGTACTTACTCTTCTATCTACGTAGCATCAGCACTAGCGCTAAAACTGGGCATCCAGAAAGAGCACTTGATGCCACCTCAAGTAGAAAAAGAAGGCGCAGAGTTCGACGAAATGCCATAAGGCAGGTTGAGAATCGAAAACAAAAAACCGCTGAGCAATCAGCGGTTTTTTTGTATCTGAATCGAGCCGTATGCTTGCAGAACCTCACGGTATGAAGAGCCTTACATTGCAGCTAAGTGGATACGGTTCAGTAGATACAAAAAAAGCCCCGCTCATTGAGCGGGGCTTTTTAAAGTCATCAGCGTGACGGGCTAAATATGACTTTCAAATCTTACTTAAGGATCGCGCTGTTACCATTTTCGCGGATGTGCTTAAGGATAGATTTTACGCCACGAGCGCTTGAAGCAACAATGTTACCAGACTTCATGTACTCAGTGCCGCCAGCAAAGTCAGTTAGGATAGCGCCAGCTTCACGAGCAATAAGCTCACCTGCTGCCATATCCCAAGGTTTTAGACCTAGCTCGAAGTAACCATCAACACGGCCAGCAGCCACGTAACATAGGTCAAGAGCAGCAGAGCCGCTACGACGGAAATCAGCACATTCAGTGAATAGCGCACCAACGATCTTGATGTAAGACTCAGCGTGTTGTTTCTGTTTGAATGGGAAACCAGTAGCTAGAACAGTACCTTGAAGGTCTTTTAGTTGAGCAACACGGATACGCGCACTGTTTAGTTGAGCGCCTGCACCACGTTGTGCAGTGAATAGCTCGTTTTGCATTGGATCGTAAACACAAGCAACTTCAGTTTTGCCCTTAATACGAACTGCGATAGAAACCGCGAAAGTTGGGTAACCTTTTACAAAGTTAGTGGTGCCATCCAGTGGGTCGATGATCCATTGTACGTCTTTATCTTTACCTTCGATAAGACCTTGTTCTTCAGCAACGATACAGTGCTCAGGGTAAGACTGCTTGATAGTATCGATGATGATGTATTCTGCTTCTTTATCTACATTAGTGACAAAGTCATTAGTGCCTTTAAGAGTAGATTCTACTTTATCAGTGTTTTCTAATGATTTAGCAATATGATTGCCTGCCTTTCGCGCAGCGCGAATAGCAATGTTTAGCATTGGATGCATACGAATTTCCCAACGGATGTTAAAGAACAAATGAAAGCGGCGGCGAGTATACCAGAGATCAGTAAAAAGGGAAGTGGTTATTTTTTGTTCTAAAGTCAGTGGTTTTATTGTATTTAGCTTGAGGCGAACGAGAACAATGACCAAGAATGAGAAGAGAGGCCTGCTTCGCCCTAGGGTGTGTTAAAAAACTATGGTAACATTCTGCGGTTTTAATTTAGGTAGCAAACACAGATGTTGGATCAAGTAAAAATTGTACTCGTAGGTACCTCTCATTCAGGCAATATTGGCTCAGCAGCTCGAGCTATGAAAGTGATGGGTTTAAGCCAACTAGTATTAGTCGATCCACAATGTGAAGTGGATGAACAAACTCTTGCTTTGGCTGCGGGTGCTGGTGATATTGCTCAAAATGCAAAGATTGTCGGCACATTAGAGGAAGCGGTTGAAGATTGCAGCCTTGTGGTGGGCTCCAGTGCTCGCTCTCGTACATTAGAATGGCCAATGCTTGAGCCACGTGAATGTGGTGAGAAATTTGCGGTTGAGGGTAGAAAACACCCTGTCGCGCTCGTGTTTGGTCGTGAAAGAACTGGTCTAACAAACGAAGAGCTGCAAAGGTGTCACTACCATGTTTGCATTCCTGCTAACCCTGAATATAGCTCGCTTAACCTAGCGATGGCCGTACAAACTCTGAGTTACGAAGTACGAGTTGCGCATTTGAACTTAGAGCAAAGCCAGTTTGCCCCAAATGAGCCGGAAGAGTACCCACGTCATAGAGAGCTCGAAATGTTCTTCGAGCATCTTGAAAAGGTGATGGTTGAGACCCAGTTTATCAATAAAGAGCAACCAGGGCAGGTGATGAATAAATTGCGTCGCTTGTTCTCTCGTGCTCGGCCAGAAACCCAGGAGCTCAATATTCTACGCGGCATTTTGACCTCGATAGAAAAGAAGCTCTGAGTAAAGAATAACCACTTTAGGTGTAAGGATGAATACCTGAGTAAAATGGTCAAATAAATACTTGACCAAATTACTCAGGTATGGAAAAATCTTAACCATTACAAACCATGTGGATACGGTGTGGTATGAAACTTACATCTAAAGGAAGATATGCGGTGACAGCCATGCTGGATGTGGCACTGCATTCGCAACAAAACCCTGTGCCTCTTGCTGACATCTCAGAGCGTCAGGGGATCTCGCTCTCTTACTTAGAGCAGCTATTTTCAAAATTGCGTAAAGCAGGTCTCGTTGCCAGCGTTCGTGGTCCTGGTGGTGGTTACCGACTTGGTGCCGACGCACACAGTATTGCTATTGGTACCGTGATTGCAGCCGTTGATGAGTCAGTCGATGCAACCAAATGCCAGGGCAAAGGAGATTGCCAAGGTGGAACACGTTGCCTTACTCACACGCTATGGCGCGACTTAAGCTCTCGCATTAGTGACTTCTTGAATAACATCACTCTTGGTGAGTTGATGACAGACAATGAAGTCCTCGAAATTTCTGATCGTCAGGACATTGATCTGGCGGTAACCCATGGGCTATCAAACAAAAATACAACCGCCGCGCCCATCGGTGTAAACGTCCGCTCTTAGCGGTCAGCTTTTTACATTGGAGTAGAGAATGAAACTGCCGATTTATCTTGATTATTCCGCTACATGTCCAGTTGATCCACGTGTTGCTGAAAAAATGGTTCAGTACATGACAATGGATGGCACATTTGGCAACCCAGCGTCGCGTTCGCACCGTTACGGCTGGCAGGCAGAAGAAGCGGTCGATACTGCTCGTGAGCAAATTGCTGACCTTCTAAATGCAGATCCTCGCGAAATCGTATTTACATCTGGTGCGACAGAATCAGACAACCTTGCTATTAAAGGTGCAGCGCACTTTTACTCGAAGAAAGGCAAGCACGTAATCACTTGTAAAACAGAGCACAAAGCCGTTCTTGACCCATGTCGTCAACTTGAGCGTGAAGGCTTTGAAGTGACTTACCTTGAGCCAGAATCAAATGGCTTGATCGATCTAGAGAAGCTTAAAGCGGCAATGCGTGATGACACAGTGCTTGTGTCTATTATGCACGTAAACAACGAGATTGGTGTGGTTCAAGATATTACTGCGATCGGCGAATTGTGTCGTGAGCGTAAAATTGTTTTCCACGTGGATGCAGCGCAATCTGCAGGTAAATTACCAATCGACGTTCAAGAGATGAAAGTTGACCTAATTTCGCTTTCTGCTCACAAAGTTTATGGCCCTAAAGGCATCGGTGCACTTTACGTTCGTCGTAAGCCTCGTATTCGTCTTGAAGCGCAAATGCACGGTGGCGGCCATGAGCGTGGTTTCCGCTCTGGTACACTTCCTACTCACCAAATCGTTGGTATGGGTGAAGCATTCCGCATTGCAAAAGAAGACATGCAAAAAGATTACGATCACGCTTTAGCGCTTCGTAACCGTCTTTTTGATGGCGTGAAAGACTTAGAAGCAGTGACGGTAAACGGTGACCTTGAGCAACGTGTACCACACAACCTAAACATCAGCTTCGCATTCGTAGAAGGTGAGTCACTACTAATGTCGCTTAAAGATCTAGCGGTATCTTCTGGTAGTGCTTGTACGTCTGCAAGCCTTGAGCCTTCTTACGTTCTTCGTGCCCTAGGCATGGATGATGAATTGGCTCACAGCTCGGTTCGTTTCTCGTTTGGTCGTTTCACGACTGAAGAAGAAATTGATTACGCAATTGAACAAATCCGCGTTGCAGTGACTAAGCTACGCGACATGTCTCCTCTATGGGATATGTACAAAGAAGGGATTGATTTGAGCACTGTTGAATGGGCTCACCATTAATCTCAGGGATTGAAATAGAGGATTCGAGGTAATTTATCATGGCATACAGCGAAAAAGTAATTGATCACTACGAGAACCCACGTAACGTTGGTTCATTCGATAAAGAAGACCCATCAGTAGGTAGCGGCATGGTTGGCGCTCCAGCTTGTGGTGACGTAATGAAGCTTCAAATCAAAGTGACACCGGAAGGTATCATCGAAGATGCGAAGTTCAAAACATACGGTTGTGGTAGTGCAATCGCATCAAGCTCACTAGTAACTGAGTGGGTAAAAGGCAAGTCAGTTGATGAAGCAGCAGCAATTAAAAACTCTGAAATTGCTGAAGAGCTAGAGCTTCCACCAGTGAAAGTTCACTGTTCAATTCTTGCTGAAGATGCAATCAAAGCAGCGGTTGCAGACTACAAGAAAAAACACCAAGAATAATTATTCCGTAATATAATGGGAGCTTTGACGCTCCCATTCCAATCGAAATTTAGACAGACTAAGGTGCAGTATGGCCATCACAATGACAGAATCAGCGGCAAGTCGCGTAAGAGCATTCCTAGATAACCGAGGCAAAGGTATCGGTTTACGTCTTGGAGTGAAGACGACTGGTTGTTCAGGCATGGCATATGTACTTGAGTTTGTTGATGAGCTTAACGAAGAAGATGAAGTTTTTGAACTCTCTGGAGTGAAAATCATCATCGACAAAAAAAGCTTAGTGTACCTAGACGGTACCGAATTGGATTACGTGAAAGAAGGGTTGAATGAAGGTTTTGAATTCAACAACCCTAACGCGAAAAGTGAATGTGGTTGTGGTGAAAGCTTCAACGTCTAATTGATTGTCCTTCTGGACAAGCGAGTCCGGAAGGCTTTACTAGGACCCGAACTTAATGAATCACTTTGAATTATTTGGGCTACCAAGTCAGTTTAAGCTGGATGGTAGCCTTCTTTCTTCTCAGTTCCGAGAACTACAAAAACGCTTCCACCCGGATAACTTTGCAACGGGATCTGAACGTGACCGTTTGATGGCGGTGCAAAAGGCAGCGCAAATCAACGATGCCTATCAAGTTCTGAAAAATCCTATCTCCCGTGCCGAGTACATCCTCGCAGAGCAGGGAGTTGAGATCCGAGGTGAACAGCAGACAATGCAAGATCCAATGTTCTTAATGGAGCAAATGGAGCTGCGCGAAGAACTGGAAGAAATTGCTGACAGCACCGATCCTGAATCGGCGCTTTTTGACTTCGATTCTAAGGTCAGCAAAATGTACAAACAGCATCTGGCAAGCGTCGAGCAAGAGCTTGATGATGGTTTTTGGGCTGAAGCCGCAGACCGAGTTCGTAAGCTAAAATTCATTGCCAAACTAAAGAACGAAATTGAACTAGTCGAAGACAAACTCCTCGACTAGTTAGCGTGACAAGGACCTATCATGGCACTACTTCAAATCGCAGAACCGGGCCAAAGCTCGGCACCTCATGAGCATAAGTTAGCAGCGGGTATCGACTTAGGTACTACCAACTCTTTGGTTGCTTCTGTACGTAGCGGCGATGCAACTCCACTTGCGGACGAGCAGGGCCGTACTATTTTACCTTCAGTCGTTAATTACGCTGAGGAAACGTTAACGGTCGGCCACGAAGCCAAAGCTAAAGCAGAGTTTGAACCAGAGAACACGATTATCTCTGTAAAACGTTTGATCGGTCGTTCATTAAAGGACATTCAGTCCCGTTACTCTTCACTTCCTTATCGTTTTAGAGAGAGTGAAAATGGTCTTCCAATCCTGCAAACGCCTCAAGGTGACAAAAACCCGATTGAAGTATCTGCGGACATTCTAAAAGCGCTAGGTAAGCGAGCAGAAGAAACGTTAGGTGGTGAGTTAGCGGGTGTTGTGATCACTGTTCCTGCTTACTTTGATGATGCTCAGCGTGCAGGTACGAAAGACGCCGCGAAATTAGCAGGTCTTCATGTTCTCCGTCTGCTTAACGAACCAACCGCCGCGGCAATTGCTTATGGCCTAGACTCAGGCCAAGAAGGTGTGATTGCGGTTTACGATCTAGGTGGCGGTACATTTGATATCTCTATTCTACGTTTGTCGAAAGGCGTATTTGAAGTATTAGCAACAGGTGGTGACTCTGCGTTAGGCGGTGATGACTTTGACCATCTGTTAGCGGATTACCTAATGGAGCAAGCGGGTCTCGAAGCCCCACTTTCTGCTGAAAAAAACCGTACGCTACTGAACATTGCTACTGCGACTAAGATTGCTTTCTCTGAGCAAGACAGCGTTGATGTAGACGTGTTTGGCTGGAAGGGCACCGTTACTCGTGAGCAGTTCGAAGATCTGATTCGCCCATTAGTGAAGAAAACACTAATGTCTTGTCGTCGTGCATTAAAAGATGCTGATGTTAACGCAGACGAAGTACTCGAAGTTGTCATGGTTGGTGGTTCAACACGCACATTGCTGGTTCGTGAAATGGTAGGCGAGTTTTTTGGCCGCACACCGCTAACAAGCATTAATCCTGATGAAGTTGTCGCAATTGGCGCGGGTATCCAAGCCGACATTCTAGCGGGTAACAAGCCTGATTCAGAAATGTTACTTCTTGACGTGATCCCACTGTCGCTTGGTATTGAAACCATGGGTGGTCTGGTTGAGAAGATCATCCCTCGCAATACCACGATTCCTGTTGCGCGTGCGCAAGAATTTACCACATTCAAAGATGGCCAAACGGCCATGAGTGTTCATGTGGTACAAGGTGAGCGTGAAATGGTTGATGATTGTCGTTCACTGGCTCGTTTCTCATTGAAAGGCATTCCACCGATGGCGGCGGGTGCGGCACATATTCGTGTGACTTACCAAGTTGACGCTGACGGCCTTCTTTCTGTTACGGCAATGGAAAAGAGCACCGGTGTTCAGTCAGAGATTCAAGTAAAACCTTCTTACGGGTTAAGCGATAATGAAGTGGCGGATATGCTGCGTGATTCAATGACTCACGCTAAAGAAGACATGCAAGCTCGTGCGCTGGCTGAACAGCGTGTTGAGGCCGACCGTGTGATAGAAGGCTTGATTGCAGCCATGCAAGCTGATGGTGACGAACTACTATCAGAACAAGAGAAACAAGACCTGATAAAAGCCATCGAAGCCTTGATTGAGCTGCGTAATGGTGATGATGCAGATGCGATTGAGCAAGGCATTAAAGATACCGATAAAGCGAGCCAAGATTTCGCATCGCGCCGTATGGATAAATCGATTCGAGCTGCGCTGTCAGGTCAATCAGTAGACGATATATAAGAGATAAGTAGTTATGCCTAAGATTATTGTATTACCACACGACGATTTGTGCCCAGAAGGCGCAGTGTTGGAAGCAAACACTGGTGAAACCGTTCTGGACGTAGCGCTAAAAAATGGTATCGGTATTGAACATGCGTGTGAAAAATCATGTGCGTGTACCACTTGCCACGTGATCATCCGTGAAGGTTTTGATTCGCTAGAAGAAAGTGAAGAGCTGGAAGACGACATGCTGGATAAAGCGTGGGGTCTAGAGCCTGAATCACGTCTAGGGTGTCAGGCGAAAATTGCTGATGAAGACTTAGTGGTAGAAATTCCTAAGTACACGCTAAACCACGCTTCAGAAGATCACTAAAACTATCTTCCCAATATAGGGAAGAAGCAAAAGGAAGATGAGCAATGAAATGGACAGATTCTCGCGATATCGCGATTGAGCTTTGTGACAAGTTTCCAGATGTTGATCCGCAAACGGTGCGTTTTACCGATCTTCATCAATGGATCATGGAGTTAGATGAGTTTGAAGATGACCCAAACCATTGTAACGAAAAGATTCTGGAAGCTGTTATCATGTGCTGGATGGATGAAGCAGACTAAGTCTGTAAAACACAGCCTAGTTAACAATTCTTACTAAAAAAAGCGGACCTTTAGGTCCGTTTTTTTATCCAATTGACATTTTGGCCCTACATAATGCTAACATCCATGAGTTATTAAAAAGAAGCAGCGTAGGCAACGCTGCTATAAGACAAGGAGAAACCATGTCTACACAGATGTCTGTATTTTTAAGTCAAGAGTCGGCAGCACCACATTGGGGTGAAAAAGCACTGCTTTCATTCGCTGAAAACGGCGCAACTATTCATTTAGGTGAAGGTCACGATCTTGGCGCAATTCAACGTGCAGCTCGTCAGCTAGATGGCCAAGGAATTCGTTCTATTTTTCTTTCCGGTGATAACTGGGATTTAGAGAGCGTTTGGGCTTTCCACCAAGGTTACCGTAACCCAAAAAAACATGGCTCAGTTGAGTGGTCTGCATTGTCTGAAGAAGATCAAGCAGAGCTTCAAGCGCGTATTACCGCGACTGATTTTACCCGCGATATCATCAATAAAACCGCAGAAGAAGTTGCCCCTCGTCAGCTAGCGACAATGGCCGCTGAATTCATCAAATCTGTTGCGCCTAAAGGCACAGTGACAGCTCGTATCGTCAAAGACAAAGACTTGTTGGCAGAAGGTTGGGAAGGCATTTACGCCGTAGGCCGTGGTTCGGAGCGTACTTCTGCGATGCTCCAGCTAGACTACAACCCGACAGGTGACGAGAACGCACCAATATTCGCGTGTCTTGTCGGTAAAGGTATCACCTTTGATTCGGGTGGTTACAGCTTGAAGCCTTCTAACTTCATGAGCGCAATGAAAGCAGACATGGGTGGCTCAGGCACCATCACCGGTGGTCTTGCACTGGCGATTCTTCGTGGTTTGAACAAGCGTGTAAAACTGATCCTTTGTTGTGCAGAGAACATGGTTTCTGGTCGCGCACTCAAGCTTGGCGATATCATCACCTACAAAAACGGTAAAACCGTTGAAATCATGAACACCGATGCAGAAGGTCGTTTAGTGCTTGCTGATGGCCTTATCTACGCCAGTGAACAAAAACCTGAGTTAATCATTGATTGTGCAACACTAACAGGTGCGGCGAAGAATGCTTTGGGTAATGATTACCACGCACTAATGAGTTTCGATGACGAGTTATCGCATCAAGCGCTCACTGCGGCAAACCAAGAAAAAGAAGGTTTATGGCCGCTACCACTTGCTGACTTCCACCGTGGAATGCTGCCGTCAAACTTTGCTGACCTATCGAATATCAGTTCTGGCGACTACTCTCCGGGTGCAAGCACAGCAGCAGCATTCTTGTCTTACTTCGTAGAAGACTACAAAAAAGGCTGGTTGCACTTCGACTGTGCGGGTACATACCGTAAAGCCGCGTCTGATAAATGGGCTGCGGGAGCTACGGGTATGGGCGTTCGTACACTTGCTCGTTTCCTCAATGAGCAAGCTGGTAAATAAGATTGATTGCAGCACTCCTTGTTTGAGTGCTGCTCTTACCCAGTAAGTCACTTTAAAAACACAACTATTATTACAAGTACAGAAAGGAAATTTTATGGCTCTAGAAAGAACATTTTCAATCATTAAGCCGGATGCGGTAGAGCGAAACCTAATTGGTGAAATCTATAACCGTATTGAAAAGGCTGGCCTACGTATTGTCGCTGCTAAAATGGTTCACCTGACTGAAGATCAGGCAAGCGGTTTTTATGCAGAGCATGAAGGCAAAGAGTTTTTCCCTCCACTAAAAGAGTTCATGACATCTGGTCCTATTATGGTTCAGGTACTGGAAGGTGAAAATGCGATTGCACGTTACCGTGAACTGATGGGTAAAACTAACCCAGAGGAAGCGGCATGCGGTACGCTTCGTGCCGATTACGCACTTAGCATGCGTCACAATTCAGTTCATGGTTCCGATAGCCCTGAATCTGCAGCGCGTGAAATTGAGTTTTTCTTCCCTGAGTCAGAGGTTTTCTCTCGCTAATTAGGGGTGATACTTCACTTGTTAGTGATGGTCTGATACAGAAAAGCCTCGGAACTTTCCGAGGCTTTTTCATTTCATATACCTAAGTTGAGTGGCAATGTTGACTGCATAAGTGATCTCTTATACGCGAACTAGTCTGACTATATAATGGGCTTTAAAGCCCAGTAACGTGAGTTATTTTTAGTCTTTTCCCTTTACGATTTCTACGCTTTTACTTTTGATAGTGTAATAGCCACTTATAGCGCAAGAGGTGCTTAAAATTTAATCATTTTGATTTTAATGCCTTAGCAAACTCAGGGTTTTACACCCCTTGTTGTAGCTGCATAAAGGCTGTACAATTCGCGCCCTTATTCTTGTTTCAGTCATTGAGAGGCAACATGACCACTGAAAAAATCAATCTACTCGACTTTGATCGCAAAGGCATGCGTCAGTTTTTCGCAGAAGAACTCGGCGAGAAAGCGTTTCGTGCCGATCAGGTTATGAAGTGGATCTACCATTTCGGTGTAGATGACTTCGAAAAAATGACAAATATTAACAAGAAGCTGCGCGAAAAGCTTTTTCACAAGTGCGAAATCAAGGCACCAACAGTCGCAGAAGCTCAGCACTCTTCTGATGGTACGATCAAGTGGGCGATGAACGTTGGTGATCAGGATGTAGAGACGGTTTACATTCCAGAAGATGATCGTGCAACGCTTTGTGTGTCTTCTCAAGTAGGTTGTGCGTTGGAATGTAAGTTCTGCTCAACAGCACAGCAGGGCTTTAACCGTAACTTGAAAGTTTCAGAGATCATCGGTCAGGTGTGGCGCGCTGCACGTGAAATTGGTCTTGAGAAAGAAACAGGTCGCCGCCCAATTACTAACGTCGTGATGATGGGTATGGGTGAACCGCTTCTAAACATGAAGAACTTGATCCCGGCATTAGAACTAATGCTGGACGATCTTGGCTTTGGTTTGTCAAAACGTCGTGTGACTGTATCTACATCAGGTGTGGTTTCTGGCCTTGATCAGATGACAGGCAAAATCGATGTCGCGTTGGCAATTTCCCTTCATGCGCCAAACGATAAGTTGCGTAGTGAAATCATGCCAATTAACGATCGTTGGGATATTCAAGATTTCCTAGCATCAGTTCGTCGTTACATCGCTTCATCGAATGCAAACCGCGGTAAGGTAACGGTTGAGTACGTACTTCTTGATCATGTGAATGATGACATGGACCATGCTCGTGAACTGGCTGAGCTGATGAAAGACACACCATGTAAGATTAACTTGATTCCGTTTAACCCGTATCCAGGTTCACCTTACAAGAAACCAAGTAACTCACGTATTGATCGCTTCCAAAAAACATTGATGCAATATGAGCATACAGTAACGGTTCGTAAGACTCGTGGCGATGACATTGATGCAGCGTGTGGTCAGTTAGTCGGTGATGTGATTGACCGAACTAAACGTACTGCAATGTTAAAAGCGTCGCGCGGTGCTGATACCATTGAAGTAAAAGCGGTATAAACGACCGGAATTCAAAAATAGCCAGAGCCATTTGCTCTGGCTATTTTGTTTATCGATAAGAGCATTTCTGCCAAGATTTATGACGACAACTCTCCAACTCGAGGTTATTTGGGTATAATTTCGAATTACTTTGTCAAAGTTTGGACAAAAGCTTGAGCTATCTGTTAGTTTGAGTGTAAAGAGTTTTTGTCTTCGTTACACATTCGCTTATCATGATATGTGACATTAACGATGACACCGATAATTCTCAGCATTTTCTCACATACGCTTTGCTGATTTTTGCAAAACGGGTATTCACACTCAAATCGCTGAGAGTTTCTTAAAATTATTATTTTGGTTAACGCGTTTAGGCTAGCTATCTTTTAAAGAGGCTTAAGAACAATAACGAAAATACATAACCACGTTAGCCACTAAAACAGATTAAATACCACCATTATGACAGAACACGAAAATACGAATGAAGTGCCACTTTCTATTGAAGCTGGCACATTACTGAAAAACAAACGCGAATCTCTTGGGATGAGTCAAAAGCAAGTTGCTGATCGCCTGAGGCTTCGCGTTTCTGTTATTGAAGATATTGAAAATAACCGATTTGAGTCTCAACAAGTTGCGACATTTACGCGTGGTTACTTGCGTTCTTACGCGAAGTTCGTAGGCCTTGATGAGAAGATGGTTTTGACTGCGTTAGAGCAGACAGCAGATGTACAGCCACAAGAGCAAGAAATTGAAATGCAGAGCTTCTCTCGCAAAACAAAAGATGAGAAGCACAATAGTCGTATCATGCTCCTGACTTGGGTTATCGGGTTGGTCATTATTGGTATTTCTGCAGCTTGGTGGTGGCAAAACCAGCAAGAGAATAGCCTAACGAAGGAAGTTACGGATTCAAGTGTTGAAGCGCCGAAGCCCACAGCGAAAGAGTTAGCTGATATCGATTTAATGACGGCTGAGGAGTTAATCGCAAGTACTCCTGAAGACGTTGTTTCAACAAGTAATGATGTTGTTGAAACGAGTGAAGTACCAGTCGAGCAGGGTAGCGACCCTCTGCTTGCTGAAACTGAAAATACAACAAGCGTAGATTCTGAAGAACCTGTTGCCGTGATTGAAACTGCGGAAGAGGAACAGCCTGCGCCAGTCGTACCTGAAGGCATGACACTTCTTACTATGAAGTTTAAAGCGGACTGTTGGATTCAAGTAAAAGACACCAATGGTAAAACGCTGGTAAGTGGTACTCATAAACCAGGACAAGATGTAGAACTTACCGGAAAAGCGCCGTTTAAAGTGATATTAGGCGCACCGGAAGGGGTTACAATGACATTTGCAAGTGAACCTGTCGACCTTTCTGGGTATACTTCAGGCAAAGTAGCTAGATTCACTCTACCGTTATAAAAAATTATGCAACACGAATCTCCAATTATTCGTCGTAAATCGACGCGTATTTATGTGGGTGATGTACCAATTGGTGATGGTGCGCCAATTGCCGTACAGTCAATGACTAACACTCGCACGACTGACGTAGAAGCGACAGTCGCTCAAATCCGAGCACTAGAAAAAGTCGGTGCAGATATCGTTCGAGTTTCTGTACCTACCATGGACGCAGCAGAAGCTTTCAAACTGATTAAACAGCAAGTTTCTGTACCGTTAGTGGCTGATATTCATTTCGACTATCGTATCGCGCTGAAAGTGGCGGAGTACGGTGTTGACTGTTTACGTATCAACCCAGGTAACATTGGCAATGAAGAGCGCATTCGCGCTGTTGTTGACTGTGCTCGCGATAAAAACATCCCAATCCGTATTGGTGTCAACGGTGGATCTTTGGAAAAAGATTTACAGATGAAATACGGTGAACCAACGCCAGAAGCTTTAGTTGAATCGGCGATGCGTCACGTTGATCATCTCGATCGTCTTAACTTTGACCAATTTAAAGTTAGCGTGAAAGCTTCAGACGTCTTCCTAGCGGTGGATTCATACCGTCTGCTAGCGAAGAAAATCGATCAGCCTCTTCACTTGGGTATTACAGAAGCGGGCGGTGCTCGTGCTGGTGCTGTTAAGTCATCTGTTGGCTTAGGTATGCTGTTATCTGAAGGGATCGGCGATACGCTGCGTATCTCTTTGGCTGCCGATCCAGTTGAAGAAATCAAAGTCGGTTTCGACATTCTTAAATCTCTGCGCATTCGCTCTCGAGGCATCAACTTTATTGCTTGCCCAAGTTGCTCGCGCCAAGAATTTGATGTGATTGGTACGGTGAATGCACTGGAGCAACGTTTAGAAGACATCATCACGCCAATGGATGTGTCTATCATCGGTTGTGTGGTAAACGGCCCTGGTGAAGCAGAAGTTTCTCACTTAGGTCTAGCAGGCAGTAACAAGAAGAGCGCATTCTACGAAGATGGTAAACGCCAGAAAGAACGCTTTGATAACGATGACCTTGTGAATCAGCTAGAAGCTAAGATCCGTGCGAAAGCCGCCATGATGAATGGCGAAAACCGCATCGAAGTTAAAGTACAAGATTAATCTCAACGAGAATTACGGTAAGTATTGTGGCAAAAACAATTCAAGCAATTCGAGGCATGAACGATTGCCTCCCAACTCAGTCGCCACTGTGGCAAAAACTAGAAAACACAGTGAAAAATGTAATTAGCGCATACGGTTATAACGAAGTGCGCATGCCAATCGTTGAAGAAACAAACCTATTCAGCCGCGCTGTTGGTGAAGAGACAGACGTCGTTTCAAAAGAAATGTACACCTTTGATGATCGTAACGGAGACAGCCTAACACTTCGCCCTGAAGGTACTGCGGGTTGTGTACGTTCATGTATTCAAAACAGCCTGATCAACCGTGACGAACAGCGTCTGTGGTACATGGGGCCTATGTTCCGTCATGAGCGTCCGCAGAAAGGTCGTTACCGTCAATTCCACCAGTGTGGTGTCGAAGTGTTTGGCCTTAACGGTCCTGATGTTGATGCAGAACTTATCATGATGACGGCACGCTTATGGCGTGAACTGGGTATCAATGAACATGTTCGTCTTGAGCTGAACTCTATCGGTTCTCAAGAAGACCGCGCAGACTACCGTACTGCACTGGTTGCGTTCCTTGAGCAACATATTGATGTGCTAGACGAAGATTGTAAGCGTCGCATGCACACGAACCCACTGCGTGTTCTGGATACGAAGAACCCTGACGTTCAAGCTATTTTAGGTGATGCACCTCGCCTTTCAGATTACTTAGGTGAAGAATCTAAAGCACACTTCGCAGGTCTATGTGAACTTTTAGACGCCGCAGGTATCGAATACACAGTTAACGAACGTCTAGTTCGTGGTCTGGATTACTACAACCGCACGGTATTTGAATGGATCACTGAAAGCCTAGGTGCTCAAGGCACCGTTTGTGGCGGTGGACGTTACGATGGTCTTGTAGAGCAATTAGGTGGTAAACCAACACCAGCAGTTGGCTTTGCAATGGGCCTAGAGCGTCTTGTTCTGATGCTAGAAACACTAGAACTAACAGACGTTCGTCGCAGTGTGGATGTTTACGTAGTAACAGCAGGCGAAGGCACCATGATGGCAGGAATGAAGCTAGCAGAGCAGCTTCGTGAGTCTATCCCTGGCGTTCGTGTGATGAATCACTTCGGTGGCGGTAACTTCAAGAAACAGTTTAAACGCGCAGACAAAGTAGGTGCTGTTATAGCATTAGTTCTGGGTGAAAACGAAGTTGCGGATAATACCGTAGTACTGAAAGACTTGGCCGGTGGTGAGCAAGAGACTTACAACCAAGCAGAAGTTGCAGAAAAGATCGCAGCACTGATTTAAGTCTTTTAGTAATCTAACAAAATTACATCCTAGTTCGTAAGCTAAGGCTCCCAAATGTGGAGCCTTTAAACGAAATAGGAACAATGGCAGCTAAGCTGCCATTTACATGTTTTAAGAGGACAGGAAGTGGAACTTTACGATACTGAAGAACAACAAGTTGAAGCCATTAAAGACTGGTGGAAGGAAAACGGCAAAGCCGTCATCATCGGTGCGGTTGTTGGCTTAGGTGGTCTATTTGGCTGGCGTTACTACCAGGATTCTGTGATTCAGGCGAGTGAAGCAGCTTCTCAAAGCTACACGACAGCAATGAATGCTTTGCAAGATAAAGGTACTGATGCTCAAGCTGACGTGAAAGCTTTCATTGAGTCAAATGAAGTAAAAGAATATTCAGTATTGGCTGCGCTACAACTTGCTAAAGCACAAGTTGAAGCTCAAGATCTTTCTGCTGCATTAGAGCAATTGAAGTGGGCGCAAAGCAACACTCAAGATGCTGCGCTGTTACCATTGATTAGTTACCGCATTGCGCGCATTGAAACGGAAATGGGTAACTTTGACGCTGCAACGGCTGAGCTAAGTAACGTCACTGATGCAGCATGGACAGGGCGTATTGCTGAACTTCGTGGCGATATTGCGATTCGCCAAGGTGACAAAGATGCCGCATACGCTGCGTATACTGAAGCTCAGCAAGCGGCAGACGCAAGCCCGACGCTACAAATGAAATTGGACGATCTGGCGAAATAAGGACCGCATTGGATGAAAAGAGTCTTTAAGAAAGCCTTGTTAGGGGTGTTTACAATGGGAGTGCTTGCCGGTTGTGCTGGTGAGAAAGATACTATTGTAATGGCGCCACTACCTCAGGTAGACAGTGAGTTTACAACCAGTAGTGAGTGGAGTACATCGGTTGGCGATGGTGTTGGTCATTACTTTTCAAAGCTATCCCCTGTATTTGCGAATGATACATTGTTCGTGGCAAGTCGCGATGGCTTAGTAAAAGCGCTGGATCCTGAAAACGGTAAACAACGTTGGAAAACGGACCTAGAAGAAGATGTCATTGCTCGTCTCTCTGGTGGTATCACAGCAGCATACGGAAACCTTTACATTGGCTCTGAGAATGGTGAAGTCATCTCTCTTGACCAAGAAACAGGTGAAATTGTTTGGCGTGTAAAAGTTGGTGGTGAGGTACTGGCGAAGCCAGTTGCAGACTCAGGCCTTATTATCATCAATACTAGCCGAGGCATGTTGATTGCCCTTAATGAGAGTACTGGTGAGCAACGCTGGGCATTGAGTACAGAAGTGCCGAACCTAACTTTACGTGGTGACAGTACTCCGACTGCAATTGGCGGCGGTGTATTTTGGGGAACGGCAAATGGCCGACTCGCAGCTGCTATCGTTGAGCGTGGTCAGCTGATTTGGCAACAGCCTGTTGGTACGCCAAAAGGCGCGACAGAAATTGATCGTTTGGTTGATGTTGATTCATCGCCAATTGTGTTAGGCGGTACTCTTTTCACCATTGGATACAATGGTCAACTTATCGCCATTGATTTGCGTTCAGCGAACCCGATTTGGAAGCGTAATTACTCATCTGCAACAGACATTTCTACAGATGGTAGCCGCATCTTTGTGATAACGGAAAAAGATCATGTTGTTGCCGTTGATTCACGAAGTGGGACTGAGTTGTGGGAAAACAGCTTGCTTGAGCACCGACAACTTACAGCGCCAGTTATTGTCGGCAATTACCTCGTTGTCGGTGACACGCTTGGTTACCTTCACTGGATGGATCGTTCAACGGGCGAATTTGTTGCGCAGCAGTTTATCGATGATAGCGGCTTGGCCGTTGGCCCGACGTTATTGTCGGATGGTTATGTGATTACAACTCGCAACGGCGATGTAAAGAAACTAACCATTAACGAATAATATCGTGATATAATTCACATTCGGCTCCTGGCTGGTGACAGCTAGGAGCCGTTTTGTTGTTTGAATTTATTAACCCTGACGTGGTTATAGGTAAAAAGCTGGTTTGATTTGGCATCGAGCAAGTCGTTACCTATAACTACAGAAGAAAGATTATTGTAGAGGTTGTTATGGTACCTGTTGTAGCTCTAGTAGGGCGTCCGAACGTAGGTAAATCTACACTATTTAACCGATTGACTCGCACTCGTGACGCGTTGGTTGCGGACTTTCCAGGCCTAACGCGAGACCGTAAGTATGGCCAGGCGAGACTTGGTGAAGAGCACGAATTCATTGTGATTGATACCGGCGGTATTGATGGCACAGAAGAAGGCGTGGAAACAAAGATGGCAGAACAGTCATTAGCCGCGATTGATGAGGCTGATGTTGTATTGTTCCTTGTTGACGGTCGTGCTGGTCTGACACCTTCAGATGCAGCAATTGCTGCGCATCTGCGTAAAATTGAAAAGCCAGCGATGCTGGTGGTAAACAAAATAGATGGTATTGATGCCGATGCGGCGTGTGCTGATTTTTGGCAGCTCGGCGTGGATGATATGTACCAGATTGCGGCCGCTCATGGCCGTGGTGTGACCGCTCTGCTTGAGCGTGCTTTATCTCCATTCTTTGATGATCTACTAACAAGTGAGTCTGAAGACGGTGAGATTGAAGACCTGACTGGATTCGAAGACGAAGAGCCTCTTGTTGAAGATTACACTGAAGAAGACGCAGAAGCTGAATTCAAGCGCCTTCAAGAGCAGCCGATTAAGTTGGCGATCATCGGTCGTCCTAACGTAGGTAAATCGACACTGACTAACCGTATTCTGGGTGAAGAACGTGTGGTTGTATACGATATGCCTGGTACGACGCGTGATTCTATCTACATCCCGATGGAGCGTGATGGACGCGAATACGTACTAATTGATACCGCAGGTGTTCGTCGTCGTGGTCGTATCAATGAAACGGTTGAAAAGTTCTCTGTTGTTAAGACGCTGAAAGCGGTAGAAGATGCAAACGTCGTTCTACTGGTGATTGATGCACGTGAAAATATTTCAGACCAAGACCTAAGCTTGCTTGGTTTTGCACTGAATGCTGGCCGCTCAATTGTCATCGCCGTTAACAAGTGGGATGGTCTAGACAGTGACGTGAAAGAAAGCGTGAAGAAAGAACTGGACCGCCGTCTAGGATTCGTCGATTTCGCGCGTATCCACTTTATCTCTGCGCTGCACGGTACTGGCGTTGGTCACTTGTTTGAATCTATCCAAGAAGCATATAACTCGGCGACAACGCGCGTGGGTACGTCAGTACTGACGCGTATCATGAAGATGGCAGTGGATGATCACCAGCCGCCAATGGTTCGTGGTCGTCGTATCAAACTCAAATACGCACACGCAGGTGGTTACAATCCACCGATCGTTGTTATCCACGGTAACATGGTTCGTGAATTGCCAGATTCGTATAAACGTTATCTGATGAACTACTTCCGTAAGTCTCTGGAAATTATGGGAACACCGATTCGCATTAACTTCCACAACAGTGATAACCCATACGAGAACCGTACGAATAAGCTTACGCTATCACAAGAGCGTAAACGTAAGCGTATGATGTCGATGGTGAAAAACCGCAATAAATAATGAAATTCGAATACCCAAGTTTCTACTTGGGTATTTTTTTATCAAAAGTAATCGTAAAAATGACTATCACAGCAACAAAGACTCGTTTTTGTCATCAAACATGGCAATTAGAAGCACAAATACAGCTCGTTCAATCTACGGAAGAAGTGACTTACGTTATTACAGATTTCACGCCGTTCCATCCCGTTAGTCACATATGGCCGGATCACCCTGCAGACAAAGGAACGTTGAAGGTGAATGGGGCTGAGCATGAAGTGATAGATTGCCAAGTGGGCGCAGTAGAGCAGAAAAGTGGTGCTCTGTATGTGGGTAGTGATATCCCTGTAAAGCGTGATGCTGAAGGTTGGGTGTTTGTCGTCGTGCATGTTTTATCACGTACGGAATCACTTGCAATTAATGACTTGGTGACATTAGCGGTAGATAAAGACTATCAAAATGCTTTGAGCCGAGGCCACACTGCAGGACACTTAGCGTATTTGGCGTTGAATAAAGTGCTAGCGGAAGACTATTGGCGAAAAGACGCAGACCGCAAAGACCCACATGGTTATTATGACTTTAATAGCTATGCACAAGTTACGAGTTATGTTACTCCAGACAAGTGCCTCGATACGTACCGTTTAGGCAAAACACTCCGTAAAAGAGGATTAAACAGTGCAGATATGCTGAATGACCTCCAGGCGATTGCAGAAAAAGTGAATGGCCAACTGGTTGAATGGCTTCAAAGAGATGCGATGATCACCATGGAATGCCACGGCGATAGATTAACTGATTCTCGCTATTGGAAGTGCGATTTAGGGGAAGGTCAATTAGCGGTAATCCCTTGTGGTGGAACGCATGCGAGCCATTTAAATGAGTTTGCTTTTATCCAAGTTAAACTCGTTGAGCTCGACGCTCAAACTATCGAAATGCACACCAATGTAAACACAGCTTTCTGAATAAGATCTTTTTATTAAGTTCTAATTTTTCGTTTAATTAAATTCAAATTAGGTTTTTTATTCTGCCTTAAATTGGAATGCAGAATATGTAACTTATGCTTTCGGTGTGTGGTTATATAAATATTCTTTTAAGGGGTGATCGCTGATCAAGGAGTAAATATCAGACGATCAGTATAAGATCCTACTTATCAAGTATGGTTAGCGCCTCGTGAAACTTGTTGGGGCGGTGATGAAGATCAACATACTTGTTCGTTATTTTGAGTAGCATGCGTTACTCGAAATTGCTTAGTTTAGAGAGAGGAACGGGATATGCAGCAGAACATTTGCCCGACTTGCAATGTCGAACTGGAATGGACAGGACAATACCATTGTGCACAGTGTGAATCGGATTTTAAAAAAGTAGGTTTTTGCCCTGATTGTGAGGCGGAGCTGGAGAAGCTGCAAGCATGCGGTGCTGCGAGTTACTTTTGTAATGTGTGTAATGAACTCAAATCAAAATCACGTGTCCGATTTGAGTTCCAGAAAGTCACTTAACCAGAGTTTGTATTCAGTTAACGGTAGAACGAACGTCGCCTTCGGCTAATCGAGTAATCAATACATCTCCCGATTTTACATCTGAAGATTGAGTAATCACTTTACCTTGCTCAGTTTGAGTAATTGAGTAACCTCGTTTCAATGTCGCTAGCGGGCTGACGGTGTCTAACTTCTCTGCAGCAATCGCGAGTTGATGGCGCATAGTCAGTAACTTGCGATCCATTGCATCCATGAGCTTTTGCTCAACACGTTCTAGCTTCGACTTCTGCTCGGCAAGGCGTGTTACAGGAGAATTTAATTGCAGCCGATAATGTTGACGCTCGATTCGCTGTTGACGCAAGGCAATAAAACGACTCATCGCTCGCTGTAAGCGCATGTCCAACTCATCTAACTGTTGCGTCTGACGTTGCAAGCGATAGCTTGGGTGCTGTCTCTCTAGACGGTGCACTAATTGCGCAGATTGCTGCTTTTGTTGTGCTAGGTAGTAACGCATCGCGCTCGCTAACTTATGCTGGCGGGTAACTAAAGCTTGATCTTTGTGGCTGTTATCACGGCTTACTAGCTCAGCGGCTGCTGATGGAGTAGGCGCGCGTACGTCGGCGACAAAATCAGCTATTGTCACGTCGACTTCATGTCCAACGGCGCTAATAATAGGAATTTGGCTTGCTGCAATCGTGCGAGCTAATATCTCGTTGTTAAAGCACCATAAGTCTTCCAATGAACCACCACCTCGGCCCACAATTAGCACATCACATTCATCACGGCTGTTAGCGCGACCAATGGCTTGTGCGATTTGAATGGCTGCATCTTCACCTTGTACCACTGTCGGATAAATCACAACGGGTAGGGAAGGATCACGACGTTTCAATACGTCTAAGATATCGTAAAGCGCGGCACCAGTTTTCGATGTGATGACGCCAACACGTTTTGGGTGTTCAGGCAAAGATTGCTTATTGATTTGCGCGAACAACCCTTCTGCTGCAAGCTTCATTTTCAGCTCTTCAAACTCTTGTTGAAGACGGCCATCACCTTCCGGTTGCATGCTTTCGATGATCAATTGGTAGTCACCGCGAGGCTCATAAAGAGACAGACGAGCTTTTACTAGGACTTGATTACCGTTAGCGGGTTTGAAAGTAACGCGGCGATTGTTACCACGAAACATGGCACATTTAACTTGAGCGCGAGAGTCTTTAAGAGTGAGGTACCAGTGACCAGAGACAGGAGCTGAAAAGTTGGATATCTCTCCGACGAGCCAAACGATCCCCATTTCGTTTTCAAGGAGTAAACGAACTTCTGCGTTGAGACGAGAAACAGTAAAGATGTTTTGATTGGTCTTGGAGAGCACAGCTAATCTCTTAGACGTGAGTATGGAAATTAGCGGCAATATAATACATAGCAAGGGGGTAATTGCAAGAAAAAAATTAAAAAATTTGTGGTCAAGCGATTGCGTTAACCGTATAATCCCTCCGCAATATCTAATCCAAATGTAGCTTGTTGCTAACACAGGTTACCCTCATTATGCGAAACGATGAGATTGGATTGTTCTTTTTACTCCTCTAATTGTGAGATATTGCAAATGCTAAGAATTGCCAAAGAAGCGCTGACATTCGATGACGTACTACTTGTGCCAGCACACTCCACCGTTCTCCCAAACACAGCTGATCTTCGCACTCAGCTAACTAAGAACATCACCCTAAACATCCCAATGATTTCAGCGTCTATGGACACTGTTACTGAAGCTCGTCTAGCAATTGCGCTAGCGCAAGAGGGTGGCATTGGCTTTATCCACAAGAACATGTCTATTGAGCAGCAGGCAGCCGAAGTTCGTAAAGTTAAGAAGTTCGAAGCTGGTATGGTAACTGACGCGGTTACAGTAAACCCTGACGCGACCATCGCTGATGTTGTTGCACTCACTGAAAAACATGGTTTTGCAGGTTTCCCTGTTGTCACTGAGAGCAATGAGCTTGTTGGTATTATCACTGGTCGTGACGTTCGTTTTGTGACGGACCTTTCTAAGAAAGTATCTTCAGTAATGACGCCAAAAGAGAAGTTGGCAGCAGTTAAAGAAGGTGCAACACGAGAAGAAGTGCAAGAGAAAATGCACGAAGCTCGCGTAGAGAAAGTATTGGTTGTGAATGATGAGTTCCAACTAACCGGTATGATTACTGCGAAAGACTTCCACAAAGCAGAACGTAAACCAAACGCATGTAAAGATGAGCGTGGTCGCCTACGTGTTGGCGCAGCAGTTGGTGCTGGTGCTGGTAACGAAGAGCGAGTTGCTGCACTAGTTGAAGCTGGCGTTGACGTTCTACTTATCGACTCTTCACACGGTCATTCTGAAGGTGTTCTAAGCCGCATTCGTGAAACACGTGCAGCTTACCCAGATCTAGACATCATCGGTGGTAACGTAGCAACAGGTGCTGGTGCTAAAGCACTAATCGAAGCTGGCGTAAGCGCAGTGAAAGTTGGTATCGGCCCTGGTTCTATCTGTACAACTCGTATTGTAACGGGTGTGGGGGTTCCACAAATCACTGCAATCGCAGATGCGGCAGAAGTTGCTAATGATTATGGTATTCCAGTTATCGCTGACGGTGGTATCCGTTTCTCTGGTGATATCTGTAAAGCAATCGTAGCGGGCGCATCATGTGTGATGGTTGGTTCTATGTTTGCAGGTACTGAAGAAGCGCCGGGTGAAGTGATTCTATACAACGGCCGTTCTTACAAGTCTTACCGTGGCATGGGTTCTCTTGGTGCAATGTCTCAAGGTTCTTCTGACCGTTACTTCCAGTCTGACAACGCAGCGGACAAGCTAGTACCAGAAGGTATCGAAGGTCGTATCGCATACAAAGGCCGTCTAAAAGAGATCGTACACCAACAAATGGGTGGTCTACGTTCAAGCATGGGTCTAACTGGCTCTGCAACTATCGAAGATATGCGTACGAAAGCTGAATTTGTACGTATCTCTGGTGCTGGTATGCAAGAGTCTCATGTACACGATGTTCAAATTACTAAGGAAGCACCGAACTACCGTCTAGGGAACTAATTACCTAACGGAAACGTTTGCTTTTTCCTTGAAGCATTAAGAAGAGGCGAGTACACTCGCCTCGGTTTTAATCACTTAGCCTTAAAAAGACTGCTCAAAATGACTAAAAATATCCATGACCAACGTATTCTGATCTTGGACTTCGGTTCTCAGTACACTCAATTAGTAGCACGCCGCGTACGTGAAATCGGCGTTTACTGTGAACTATGGAGCTGGGATGTAGAAGAAGCGGATATTCGCGAATTCAACCCAGATGGCATTATCCTATCTGGTGGTCCAGAAAGCGTAACGGAAGAGAACTCTCCACGCGCGCCTCAATATGTGTTTGATTCTGGTGTTCCTCTACTTGGCGTATGTTACGGCATGCAAACTATGGCGGAACAACTAGGTGGCAAAGTAGCAGGCTCTAACGAACGTGAGTTTGGCTACGCTCAGGTTAAAGTTTCTGGTGAATGTGCCTTATTTAAAGATCTTGAAGCAACTCAAGACGTTTGGATGAGCCACGGCGACAAAGTAGTAGAAATTCCAGCCGATTTCGTAAAAATTGGTGAGACAGACACTTGTCCTTATGCTGCGATGGCGAACGAAGAGAAGAAATACTACGGCGTTCAGTTCCACCCAGAAGTGACACACACAAAAGGTGGCCTACAAATGCTTGAGAACTTTGTTCTTGGCGTATGTGGCTGTGAGCGTCTATGGACATCGGAATCTATCATCGAAGACGCGGTTGCTCGCATTAAAGAGCAAGTGGGTGACGACGAAGTTATCCTAGGCTTATCTGGTGGTGTGGATTCATCTGTTGTTGCGATGCTGGTGCACCGCGCAATTGGCGACAAGCTAACGTGTGTATTTGTCGATAACGGTCTACTTCGTTTAAACGAAGGCCAACAAGTGATGGATATGTTTGGCGATAAGTTCGGCCTAAACATCATCAAAGTTGATGCAGAAGATCGTTTCCTTGAAGCTCTGAAAGGCAAGTCTGACCCAGAAGAGAAGCGTAAGACAATCGGCCACGTATTCGTAGATGTATTCGATGAAGAGTCGAAAAAGCTGAAAAATGCAAAATGGCTAGCGCAAGGTACCATCTACCCAGACGTAATTGAGTCTGCGGCATCTAAGACTGGTAAAGCGCACGTGATAAAATCACACCACAATGTGGGCGGTCTACCAGATGAAATGGAAATGGGTCTTGTTGAGCCACTACGTGAGCTGTTCAAAGATGAAGTTCGTAAGATTGGTCTAGAGCTAGGTCTACCATACAACATGCTTTACCGCCATCCATTCCCAGGTCCTGGTCTAGGTGTTCGTGTTCTTGGTGAAATCAAGAAAGAATACTGTGACTTGCTACGTCGCGCTGATGCTATCTTCATTGAAGAGCTTCACGCTGCAGACCTTTATGACAAAGTATCTCAAGCGTTCACGGTATTCCTACCTGTTCGCTCTGTAGGTGTAATGGGTGATGGCCGTAAATACGACTGGGTTGTATCACTGCGTGCAGTAGAAACCATCGACTTTATGACGGCACACTGGGCGCATCTACCATACGACTTCCTAGGTAAGGTATCTAACCGTATTATCAACGAAGTTGATGGCATCTCACGTGTTGTTTACGATATTTCAGGTAAGCCACCAGCGACTATCGAGTGGGAATAATTTTCCTCTAGACTGTTGAGTTTATAAGAACCAGCCTCCGGGCTGGTTTTTTTGTGCTTCAAATTTGTGAATAGGGGACTCAACTTTTTTACAGGATATATATACATGCGGTAAAATTAAATATATATTCATTTTAATTGTTTAAATATTATAAATGGTATTGCTATGGAACAGGCTGAAGTTACCTCTCTCATTCCCATCCTTATTACTCTTTTCCTCGCTCTGACGACGAGAAATGTCGTCGTTGGTTTATTCGCTGGTGTGGTCAGTGGCGTCGCTATGCTTGAAGGGACATTTGTCGAAAAAGGACCACTAGACTCGTTTAGTGCGTTGATGAAAAGCTATCTACTGCCGCAACTTACCGATAGCTACAACGCTGGTGTGATTTTGTTATTAGTGTTCATTGGTGGTTTCGTTGCGCTGATGGAAAAGTCTGGTGGTGGTGTTGCTTTTGCTAAAAAGGTTACTCAATGGGTGGCGAGTAAATGCCAAGCTCAACTGTCCGCATGGTTTGGTGGTGTGGTTATTTTCTTCTCTGACCTTGGTACACCGTTGATTGTTGGTCCTGTTTTTCGCCCTTTATTTGATAAGTTAAAAGTATCACGCCAAAAATTAGCTTTTATTATCGATTCTACTTCCTCTCCCGTCGCAATCTTGATTCCTTTTATCGGATGGGGCGTTTACATCATGGGGTTGATTCAAAAAGAGTTTACTGCCCTGAATGTCAGTATGAGTGACTGGGATGCTTTCATTGGCGCGATCCCGTATCAGTTTTACGCCTTTCTTGCGATCGCGATTGTGCCGATTGTCTCTTTCTTCAAATTAGATTTCGGACCGATGGCGAAGGCTGAACAACTAGCAGAGCAGGGTTCCGACTTTGGGAAAGTGCAGGAGTCCATGAATGTGTTTACGCATAAAAATGCAAAATCTAGTTTTGTATGGGCACCTTTGCTCGTTATGCTGGTGGTTTTATGTACCATCCTCGTACCACACGGTTTTCCATTTCAAAAAGTAGCAGGCTCAACGTTCAGGGCTGCACTTTCTTCGGCATATTTCTTCGCAGCCTTTACTTTGATTGCGCTGATGGCGTTTTATGGCGTAAGAAAACTCTCTGATGGCATTCAGGTTTACCTAAAAGGGATGTCGAACATGATGTCTGTAGCCGTGATTTTGGTATTGGCTTGGGCACTTAGCTCGGTTGGGAAAGAATTAGGTGCAGCTGCATATATTGCTGAACAAGCTCAAGCCGGTTTCCCGTATTGGCTATTGCCAGCAGTCGCCTTTTTGCTTGCTGGTATTATTTCGTTCGCTACGGGATCATCTTGGGGGACATTTGCCATCATGATGCCACTAGTGATCCCAACGGCCGTCGCGATTGATGCTCCATTGTTAGTTTGTATTGGTGCGGTGTTATCTGGTGGCCTGTTTGGCGATCACTGTTCTCCAATCTCTGAAACCACGATTCTGTCGTCGACAGGGGCAGGGTGTGAGCAGTATGAGCACTTCCGAACTCAGTTACCTTACGCATTACTCAATGGAATGATTGCATTAGGGTGTTTCCTTTTAGCTGGAATCAACGCCTCGCCAGTGATTGTGCTTGCCGCTATTGTTGCTCAGTGTGTGGTTTATTTTGTGTTGTCTAAACAAAAATCAACCGCGAAGCTAGACGTTGTTTCGGCAGAACAATAAAGATAGAAATATCATAAAGCGGAGGCTCATTGGGCCTCCGCTTTTCTTTTGAGTCAAGGTAACATTTTTCTTGTGACAAAATGTGTGCGAGGACTTATTTATTCATTTTGTCTCGCAGAATCAACGCACTTAGCTCGGCGTTTTGTATATATGATCCACTATATGTCTAGTTATTCCTTGTATATTGTATTGTTGAAATCCGGAGACTAGACATGTTTGCACTCAAACATCTTCCTCTTGCATTGAGTTGTGTCCTAGCAGCACAAGCGAATGCGAGTATGAATATCCAGCCCGATCCGCAAAATCCGAATGGTTATGTCATTGCTCGTGGTGACGTTCAAGCCGTAGAGCAAAGCAAAACCTCTGATCCTATGTATGCCATTTGGTCACAAGCACTAGAGACGCGCCCGAACTCAGTGGTGGAAGCGATTGTTCCTGGAGCGGCAACCAATCCAGAAAACGTGAAGCGTGTAGAGCGTGTGTTCCCTGAAAGTGAGTGGGACTTCCTGACTCAAATGGCGGCACCTGAATACACTTACACGCGTTTCCTACGTGCAATTGGTAAGTTCCCAGCATTCTGTGGTGAGTACACGGATGGTCGAGATTCGGATGCGATTTGTAAAAAATCGATCGTGACAGCCTTTGCTCACTTTGCGCAGGAAACTGGTGGTCATATTTCGATTGATAACGTATCGGATAACCCTCTTGGATTGGAAGAGTGGCAGCAAGCTTTGGTTCATGTGCGTGAAATGGGCTGGTCAGAAGGTCAAGAAGGTTACACGACTGGTTGTGGTCAAAATGACTGGCAAAATAAGCGTTGGCCATGTGAACCAGGACAAGGTTACTTTGGACGTGGTGCTAAACAGCTTTCTTACCATTTTAACTATGGCGCGTTCTCTGAAGTGATGTTTGATGGTGATGCATCTGTATTGCTAAAAAATCCAGGCTTGGTTGCGGATTCATGGCTGAACTTGGCATCGGCTATCTGGTTCTTCCTAACGCCACAAGCACCGAAACCTGCAATGCTGCATGTGATTGACCGTACTTGGGTGCCTTCACAGCGTGAGCTTGATGCTGGCATTGGTTACGGCTTTGGTACCACCATCAACGTGATCAATGGTGGTATTGAGTGTGGTGAGCAAAACAAGGATAAAGGTCAACCTGTTAACCGTATTCGTTATTGGGAAGGTCTTGCCGCCCATTATCAAATTCCAATTGAAGCTGATGAAACAAACACTTGTTGGCAGCAGACGCCTTACGGCAGTCTGAACCTAAATGGTGCGACAGACGTGCTTTACACCAACTGGGATGGTAACTGGAAATACTACTCAGATCGCCCTGGAGGCCATTCGTTTGAATGTGAGTTGGTTGGTTTCCAAACGGCTTACTCTGCGCTAGTTGCGGGTGATTACGAGAAGTGCGTAACTAACTTCTACCAATCTCATGCGGGTTGGCCTGAAGTTCGTGTGGTTGACAAGTTAGATCCTGTAGACCCGGTCGATCCGCCTGTAGGTGGCGTGGCAGCTTGGGATGCAAGCAAAGTGTACAACACTGGTGATCAAGTCTCTTACCAAGGTGCTGTTTATGAAGCGAAATGGTGGTCACAAGGGAATGAGCCAACGAAAGGAGACCCGTGGAAGCTGGTTTCAGGCACACCTACTGAGCCGCCCGTCACAGAACCTGAACCACCGGTGACTGAGCCAGAGCCGCCCGTCACAGAACCTGAGCCGCCAGTAACCGAGCCAGAACCACCAGTGACAGGCAATTTTATTCAGTGGGAGCCGGGTGTAACGCAAGTCGCTAACGGCGATAAAGTGACGTACCAAAACAAATGCTTTGTCGCAAAAAACGGCCCTGGAGTGTGGGAAAGCCCAACGCAAAGTAACTGGTTCTGGGACGAGATCTCTTGCCTGTAGTTGATTGAAAAGTAGTCTAACCATCTATAAAGACTCTGCTTTTTAGCGGGGTCTTTTTTTATTTGAGCGGTTGCTTATTTATGGAATCTAAGTTTTCAATAACAGTTTTTCTCTTTTGTTCTGGGGCCCATTAAAATTCGCGCGCATTTTTTATCAACATTTTTGAAAAAAGGTATTTGTACATGTCGACAAAACTGGCTAACCCAGCACCGCTAGGTCTAATGGGTTTCGGTATGACCACTATTCTGCTCAATATTCATAACGCAGGATTTTTCCCAATTGACTCTATGATTCTAGCGATGGGCATCTTTTACGGTGGCCTTAGCCAAGTAATCGTTGGCATCATGTGCTTTAAACGCGGCGACACGTTCGGCACAACTGCGTTTACTTCTTACGGTCTATTTTGGCTAACACTAGTAGGCTTGATCGTAATGCCTCACATGGGTCTTCCTGCAAGCCCAGCAAGCTTTATGGGGTGGTACCTAGCGTTATGGGGTATCTTCACTGGTTTCATGTTCATTGGTTCTCTATGCTACCCAACAGCGAAGCAAGTGGTATTTGGTTCTCTAACTATCTTGTTCTTCCTACTCGCAGCTCGTGACTTTACTGGTAGTGAAGTGATCGGTGCTATCGCTGGTTTCGAAGGTATCTTCTGTGGTGCAAGCGCGATTTACTTCGCAATGGCACAAGTACTAAACAACGAATTTGGTCGTGAAGTTCTACCTGTAGGTAAAGCAAAAATCGCTCGTAAAGTTGAAGCTGTCGCTGCTTAATCCTTTACACATAATGCAGAAAAGGGGATTAACCAATGGTTAATCCCCCTTTTTTATGCCCTTAAACGGACCACTGCTTTTTCTTGTTTATGCGTTAAGGCTATGTTGATGGTTGTTCAACAGTTTCTGTAGTACTGTTGTCTGCCGTTGGTGCCTTACCCGTTTTACGCTTGTACTTATCTTCCCAGTAATCTGCGCCTTTAATGCCTAGCGCTACAGGGTTGAATGTAAAGTCGGTCACACCACGTTTTTGTTGTTCTTCGTAATCGTTCAATGCTTTGAGAGCTGGTTTCGACATAAAGAAGATGATCAAAATACCGACGATGTTAAGCCATGCCATTAGACCTACACCTACATCACCCATCGCCCAGGCTAAGTTGGCGGTTTTCACGGTTCCGTAGAACACGGATGAAATAATGATGACTTTCAGAATAAACATCAGCCCATTTACTTTGAATGTACGACGAATGTAAGCAATGTTCGTTTCTGCAATGTAGTAGTAAGCCAGAATGGTCGTAAACGCAAAGAAGAAGAGTGCGATTGCGATGAATGGCTTACCCACACCAGGTAGCGCACTTTCGATCGCCATTTGCGTAAATACAGGACCATTCGCACCAATATCAGCCGGTAGGTTTTGAATTAGGAACGTACCTTCAACTGCACCATTTACGTTGTACGCGCCAGTGATAAGAATCATAAACGCGGTTGCTGAACACACAAGTAGTGTATCGATGTAAATAGAGAAAGATTGAACAAGACCTTGCTGAGCTGGGTGATCAACACTCGCTGCAGCTGCAGCGTGAGGACCAGTACCTTGACCTGCTTCGTTGGAGTAAACGCCACGTTTTACACCCCAACCGATTGCCGCACCAACACCTGCCATTGGTGTGAACGCGTCACCAATGATCATGCCGAAAATGCGTGGAACCTCACCAATGTTTAGAAGGATGATGACAAATGCAGTGATGATGTAAGCCAGCGCCATAAATGGCACAACGATTTGGGTAAAGTTCGCAATACGTTTTACGCCACCGAAGATGATGAAGGCCAGAATGACACAGACAACCGTACCAGTGAAAATTTTAGCAAAACTGAAGGTACCAATAGCGGTTTCAATCATGTCACCTGAGCCAAATGCTGCTTCTACTGCGTTACCGATGCTGTTCGATTGAACGCCAGGAAGTAGAACACCACATGCAAAGATGGTTGCGATAGCGAAGATCCAAGCGTACCATTTTTGTCCCATTGCTTTTTCAATGTAGTAAGCAGGACCACCACGGAATTCACCTTCGTCTTCTTCTTTATAGATTTGCGCAAGTGTCGACTCTGCGTATGCGGTTGCCGCACCAAAGAAGGCAACGACCCACATCCAGAATACGGCGCCTGGGCCACCGAAACCGATAGCGGCAGCAACACCAGCAATGTTACCTGTACCTACACGGCCAGATAGTGAAACGGCAAGTGCCTGAAATGACGATATCCCTTTTGTTGAACTCTTCCCTGAAAGTAATAAGCGCCACATCTCAAAGAAGTGACGAATTTGTACAAAACGCGTCATGATTGAATAGAACAAACCTGCACCAAGGCACAAATAGATCAGTACCGGGCTCCAAATAATTCCATTCAGAAAATCAACTAATGACTGCATGAGTATTTTCCCTGTTAGTTGTGTTTGTGGTTGTTTTTCACACAATACATTACCCTTTATGTAATGCAATTGTTAACTTTTTTGGCTATAAATCCTTTGTAGCGTGATGGTGAACACAGAATGGAGAGTGATTGTTAAAATTTAGTTCTTGTTGCTTATTTGCTCCTTTGGGGTAGAAGATTTGTCTGATGATTAAATATGCAGCATATTGTCATTAAAATGTGCTGCATATTTGATGAGTTAAAAATGCCAAATGTTATGCATTTTGTAGAGTAAAGGCCTGTTTGTTTTTTATGCAGATATGTCCTTATGCATAACGGCAAAGGTTAAGCTCTGTGTCATCCATCACTTTCGCTTTTTCGCCAGCCATAATGCTCGCTAGCAATTGGCCAGAACCACAAGCCATCGTCCAACCCAGAGTGCCGTGTCCGGTGTTAGTAAAAAGGTTATCGTATTTAGTTGCGCCAATAATCGGTGTGCCATCAGGCGTCATTGGTCTAAAGCCACTCCAAAACTCGGCTTGGTTAAAGTCGCCGCAGCGAGGGAAAAGATCACGGATGACCATTTCGATGGTATTTTTTCGTTTTTGCGGAAGGGAGGCATCAAACCCTGCTAATTCTGCGGTGCCCGCTACGCGAATTCTGTCATCAAACCGAGTCATGGCGACTTTATAGGTTTCATCCATCACAGTAGAGCGAGGAGAGAAGTGCTCATCTTCCATTGGGATGGTGAGCGAATAGCCTTTTACTGGATAGACAGGAATCTCAATGTCGATTTGCTTGAGTAGCGCTGTAGAATAGCTGCCAGAGGCAACTACATATTGGTCCGCTTTAAACTGTCCTCGGTTCGTTTGGACACCCATGATCTTTTTACCTACTGTAACCCAATTGCTTACTTCGGTATCGAACTCGAACCTGACGCCATGGGCCTTAGCGAGCTCTGTGAGTTGTTGGCAAAACTGATAGCAATCGCCTGTTTCGTCATCTGGCAGGTGCAAGCCACCAACCAGCTTATCTTTCACAAGATCCAGTCCAGGTTCTTGTTCAATGCAGCGTTCTACGTCCATCAACTCAAACCGAGTCCCGCTTTGCTCTAGAAGCTGCATATCCTTTTCAATGGCTTGCAGCTGTTGAGGCGTTCGAAATACTTGCAAGGTGCCGAACTGGCGACCTTGATATTCAATGGCATGTTCTTGACGTAATTGTTCCAGACACATGCGGCTGTGGTTAGCAATAGAAAGCATGCGAGCTTTGTTGACTTGATAGCGAGACAGGGTGCAATTGGCCACCATCTTACTTGCCCAACTGATCATATCGGCATTGAGGGTTGGCTTGATTTTGAGTGGAGCATGCTCTTCCATTAACCACTTTATGGCTTTAACAGGAACACCAGGCGCAGCCCAAGGCGAAGAATAGCCGTACGAGATCTGCCCAGCATTGGCGAAACTTGTTTCCATTGCACTGCTTGGTTGACGGTCAATAACCGTAACTTGATAGCCTGCTTGAGATAAATACCAAGCAGAGGTTAAGCCGATGACGCCGCTGCCTAATACGATGACTTCCATTGATGTACTCCACACATTTATCTGAGTGGTTAGTTTCTTTTCTTTACCTTTTGTTAACAATCGATATAAATTACATACAGCGTTTAGAAAAACTATAGGCTCAAGGATGAGAAGTAATTTAATAAGTGGCTTGTGTCTGTTTAGCCAAGTCGCGGAACACAGCAGCTTTACTGGCGCGGCTAAGTTTTTGCACCTCACTACGGGAGCCGTGAGCCAACAAATTATTCATTTGGAAGCGTTATTAGGTTTTACTTTATTTGAACGCCATTCCCGCGGTATTCGTTTAACCGTAAAAGGCACTCAGTTACACCAAGCGACGCAGTTTCACTTTTCGGAACTGAGCAAATTGCTTGATGAGCTCAAAGTAGAAAAGCAAACCAATGAAATTCGTTTGAAGTTGACGCCTTCTTTTGCTTTCAAATGGTTAGTCCCAAAGCTCGAAAGCTTCCATCACGATAATCCGGATATCCAAGTACAAATCTTTGCGGAAGGTGCGTTGGTAAATAGTGAGATAAAAGACTATGACGTCGCAATTGACTATGGTCTTCATCCTTATAGAAATGCTAACGCGGAGCTGATTTTGGATGAGCATCTGCTGCCGGTGATGAGTCCAAAATACCTTGAGGATCATGGCTGGCTAAAGACGTTGTTTGGTGAACAAAAAAACTCAATGCCAGTGAAGCAATGGCAAGAGGCGACGCTACTACACGATGCGATGCCATGGGAAAAAGCGACGCGTGACTATGAGTGGCTATATTGGGCGTCAGCAATGGGATTAGACTTTAAAACCGATGTTGGACACTTTTTCAATAGAACGGATATGGCGATGTCTGCGGCGGAAGCAGGAGTTGGGATTGCGATGGCACGAATGGCACTGATTGAGGATGAATTGACGACAGAGCGTTTAGTTTCTCCCTTTCAGCCGGTTCCAGCCAATGCAGGGTACTACTTGATCATGAACACACGAAGCCAGTCCACAAACAAGTTTCGTACTTGGTTATTACAGCAAGTGGCGAGCAAATAGATAAAGTGCCTGGTGAGTCAGATAGAAAACACCGCCTCGATGACGGCGGTGTTTTATTTTGGATTACTGTCGTTGATAAACCGATTCACCTCTGCTGATGGTTTCTTCCACGTTGAGATCTTTTAGCGCCTTAGGTTCAATCTTCATCGGGTTGTTATCGAGGATGATTAAATCCGCATTCTTACCCACTTCGATAGAACCTTTATACGACTCCTCAAAGTGTTGGTAAGCTGGCCAAATCGTCATGGCTTGCAGTGCGGTATAAGTGTCAACACGCTGATCTGCACCCAGTATTTTATCAGTTCTGGTGGTGCGATTGACGGTCGCATCCAATACTCGGAATGAACTTGGCAGCGCCACAGGTGCGTCATGGTGTGTACTGAATTTTAACCCCGCCTTTCTCACCGCTTGAGTTGGTGAAATGAAATCGGCACGAGGATGGCCGAGTACCGAGTCCACATGCCAGTCACCCCAATAAAAAGTATGCATTGGAAATAGAGAAGGGAAGATGCCTTGCGCAGCTAAGCGATCTACTTGGTCTTGGCGCATGGTTTGGCCGTGAATGAGTACAGGTCGGCGGTCTTGCTTTCCTAGCTTTTCATTTGCTTTGGTCACTGCGTTGATAAATTGCTCGATCGCAGCGTCACCATTGGCATGCGTCAGCACTTGCCACTCATTTTTAAAGGCCGTTTCTACGTAATCGTAAGCTTGTTGATCTTCAAAGGTTGGGTAGCCTGCGTAGTCTTTATCTTGTCCATGTGGCGGGTGGAAGTAAGGCTGACTTAGCCATGCCGTTTTACCTTGTGGAGAGCCATCAAAGTTCAGCTTTACGCCACCGATGCGGAAATGGTTTGTGTACTCTGGCGTGTTGTATTCCGAGTCCATAAAATCACTGCTCGATACCATATCGGCGTACGCAACCAAGTCGATCATCAGTTTGTCGTTTTTAGACGCGCGTTTCATCGCTTCATAACCTTCTGATGTTGCTCGTCCTTCTTGAGCCGTAGTATAGCCATATTTCGCGTACATACCTTGCGAGGCTTCTAACATGCGATCTTGAAGTTCAGAATCAATCAACTTATTGAGGTTGAACAGCATTGCAAAGTGCGCGTTTTCTTCTAGGACCCCATTTGGTTCTTGGCTGTTTTCCATTCGGCGGATAATGCCACCTTTTGGATCTTCCGATTCTGATGTGATGCCTGCTAGCTCTAACGCTTTACTGTTTGCGACACTCAAATGCCCCGAAGTATGGATGATTAATACAGGCTTATCTGTGCTGACTTTATCGAGATCCGCTTTGGTAGGGTAGTAATCCAGTTGGGCGTCGTCGTAACCAAAACCTAAAATCCATCCGGTTTTCTCAATGAATAGGCGTTGCGTATTATTGTTCTCGGCATTTTTCAGAGTTTCTATGATTTTCGCAACGGTATTGGCTTCGCCATCAGGAGATGGCAGCACGTTTGCGACCATGGCTTGCAGACCAACACCATACACATGACTGTGCGGATCAACAAAGCCAGGCAACATAGTTTTGCCTTTTAAGTCGATCAACTGTGTTTTACCGAACTTGTGTTCCATCGCTCCATCTTTGCTGCCGACATAAATGATTTTCTCGCCTAATGTGGCGACAGCTTCGGCGTACTCTGGCTTATCGCCTGCCATGGTTAGGATGTCGCCACCATAATAAATTTTGTCTGCGGCGGTTACTTTTAGCGGCTCGGCGACGGCTTCTACTTCTTTCGCTTCTTCAGAAAAACACCCCGTTAAAGCAAGCCCAGAGAGGGCAATAGGGATCCAGTTTTTGTTCATCGGTCATCTCCATACAGAGTAAGGTTTTTGCCTATTGCCCCCATCTCAATGAGTTTGAGAACTCAATAGGTCACATTCACTTTAGTTCATATTGAAGGAGGATTATCAACAAGATTAAAGACTTTCAATCAAGCGCAAGTTATACCTATCGATGAATATCAAAAATGTTACCTTTTCCCATTTCATAAACGTTTCAGGACTTGGGCAATGTGACCCATAACGAGGTTCTGTGGTTAAAAAGTCGGCATGATAAGTCCACGATTTATCTCGATGACGCTCAAGGAAGAACATGAAAGACGAAACGCTATCCATCCATTTTGGTTACGAAACTGACCCTACCACTAAATCTGTCGCGACACCGATTTATCAAACGGTCGCGTACGAGTTTGATAACGCGCAGCACGGCGCTGATCTGTTTAACTTGGAAGTACCGGGGAATATCTACACTCGCATCATGAATCCGACTAACGACGTTCTGGAAAAGCGCATGGCGGCGTTAGAAGGCGGCATTGCCGGGTTGGTCGTGAGTGCGGGGAGTGCAGCGATTAACTATGCGATTCTGACGTTAGCACAAGCGGGCGATAACATCGTCTCTACGCCGCAACTTTATGGCGGTACTTACACCTTGTTTGCGCACATGTTGCCAAATCAGGGGATTCAGGTGAAGTTTGCCAAAGATGACAAACCAGAAAGTTTGGCTGAGTTAATTGATGAAAATACCAAAGCGGTGTACTGCGAGAGCATTGGTAATCCAGCCGGTAATATCATTGATTTAGAACGCGTAGCAGAGCTTGCTCACGCACAAGGCGTACCTGTGATTGTGGATAACACCGTCGCGACACCAGTACTGTGCAAACCCATCGAATTCGGTGCGGATATCGTCGTTCACTCCCTCACTAAGTACGTTGGTGGACACGGCACCACATTAGGTGGCGTGATTGTGGATTCCGGTAAATTCCCTTGGGCGCAGCACAAAGACCGCTTTCCCGTTTTCAACCAACCAGAACCTTCTTACCACGGCGTGGTGTATACCGAAGCGTTTGGTGAGGCGGCATTTATCGGGCGCGCGCGTACCGTACCATTGCGTAATACCGGATCGGCATTATCACCGATGAATGCATTTATGCTTATGCAAGGGCTAGAAACGTTACCGCTGCGTATGGAGCGCCATACCGAGAACACACTCAAAGTGGCTGAATTCTTGGAACAGAATGACAAAGTCAGTTGGGTGAGTTATGCCGGATTGCCAAGTTCTGATCACTTCCATCTCGCCGAAAAATACATGAAAGGTAAGCCTTCTGCGATTTTGTCGTTTGGTTTAAAAGACGGTTATGAAGCCGGAGTGCGCTTTTATGACGCTCTGAAAATCTTTAAGCGTTTGGTGAACATTGGCGATGCAAAATCATTGGCTTGTCATCCAGCATCGACGACTCATCGTCAGTTGAGCGAAGCAGAACAAAAACAAGCTGGTGTGTCACCAGAGATGATTCGTTTATCTGTGGGTATTGAGCATATTGACGATATCCTAGCCGATTTAGAACAGGCACTAAACGCGTAAAACGATTCTTTTTTTAGCTTTTGGTTACCCATAGGCCAGCCTTTAAAAAAGCTGGTCTTTATTTGTTTTATTGTTTAAATATCAAAGGCTTTATTGTTTTTTGGTTGTGGTATTCCAAAAGCTCATGGTGGGTGAAATTTATTCCCTTGTCGCGTTTGGGTTTGTTCCTGATGATATGTGCAAATCTTATACATTGGAAGGGACTCAAATGTCTTACGTATTTCACCGTCATTGCCATGCCACGCTGCCAATCATCGATAAAGGTGAGGGTGTTTATCTATTCGATAAGCATGGAAAGCAGTATCTCGATGCTTGTGGTGGTGCTGCGGTATCAAACCTTGGCCACAGTCATCAAGCCGTTAAAAAAGCCATGTTGGAACAGCTCGAGAGAGTGCCGTTTGCTCATACTGGATTTTTTACTAGTGACAGCAGTGAGCGACTAGCGGAATTGATTTGTCAGTACATGCCTGAGCAGTTCAACCATGTGTATTTAGTCAGTGGCGGATCAGAAGCGGTGGAGTCGGCACTAAAAATGGCGCGGCAGTATTTTGTGGAATCAGGTAAGCCAGAGAAGAAGCAATTCATCGCGCGTCAGCAAAGTTATCACGGCAATACGTTGGGAGCTCTGGCGGTCGGTGGTAATGAATGGCGACGTGAACCGTTCAAGCCTATCTTGCATCCGAGCCATCACATTGCCCCTTGCTATGCTTATCGGTATCAGCAGACTCATGAGTCGGAATTGGATTACTCATTGCGAACGGCGAATGAGCTTGAGGCAAAAATTCTTGAGTTGGGGGCTGAGAATGTAATGGCTTTTGTCGCCGAGCCTATTGTGGGAGCCACCGCTGGAGCTGTACCTGCGACTCAAGGTTACTTTAAACGTATTCGCGAAATATGCGACCAATACGATGTGTTATTGATCTTGGATGAAGTCATGTGTGGCGTTGGGCGAAGTGGCAGTTTTTTTGCGTTTGAGCAAGAAGAGGCAGAGCCCGATCTGGTTTGTATGGCTAAAGGGCTTGGTGCGGGTTATCAACCTATTGGCGCGGTGGTTGCGAATGATCGAGTCTATCAAGCTATTGCTGATGGAAGCGGTTTTTTCCAACACGGTCATACTTTTATGGCGCACCCTGTGGCGTGCGCTGCTGCAGTGGCAACCATTGAAACCATCTTCCAAGATGATTTGTTAACGGCGGTGAATCAGCAAAGTGCTTTGCTGCGTAATGAGCTTACTTCTGCATTGGCCCATTTACCATACATTGGCGACATTCGTGGTAAAGGCTTGTTTGTTGGCATTGAGCTGGTGGCGGATAAAGAAAGCAAGGCGCCTCTGAGTAAAACCACATTGGCAGACAAACGCATCAAACATCGAGCAATGGAAAATGGCTTAATGTGCTACCCAATGGGCGGAACGATTGATGGCGTTAATGGGCACCATATTTTGCTCGCACCGCCTTTCATTGTTCAGCCTCACCATATTGATGAGCTAGTTGGCAAACTCTCACTGACGTTAAAAGAGGTGGCGGAGACATGGAAGTAGCAAACCAGTATTTGCGAGAACCTATCGCTATAATCGTGGCTCCAAACGGCGCAAGAAAAACCAAGCATGATCACGCCAACTTACCTATGACAACAGACGAACTGGTTGCAGAGGCTATCGCTTGTCAAACAGCAGGGGCTGCCATGATCCATTTGCATGCTAGGGACGCTAACGGACGTCATTCACTAGACATCGACGACAACATGGCAATTTACCATGCCGTGAAAGAAGCGGTGGGAGAAACCATGATGGTTCAGCTCACCACAGAGGCGGTGGGTTTATATTCTCCGTCACAACAGAGGGCGTTAGTTAAAGCTGTGAAACCAGAAGCGGCTTCTTTCGCATTGAGGGAGTTAATCCCCGATCGCGCAAGTGAGAAAGAAGGGCATGCCTTTTTCCATTGGGTGGCTAAAAACAACATCGTGAGCCAAATTATTCTCTACGATGCAACCGACATTGAACGTTATTTCCAACTGCGTGATGCAGGCGTGTTACCTAAAGTGCATCAGCATGCATTAGTGGTGTTAGGGCGTTATCACCAAGCTCAACAGTCTTCGACATGGGATTTACGAGGCTTGAATTTGGCGCGTTTTGTCGAGGAAGAAATTCGATGTGCCATTTGTGCTTTTGGCGCGCGAGAGCAAGATTGTTTAGCGAGTGCGATGTTACTTGGATTAGATGTGAGAGTTGGGTTTGAGAATAACCACTTCGATGTGGCAGGCGAATTAGCAATCAGTAACGCGGATCAGGTGGAGGCTCTACGCTATGTGGCGCATCGCTTCGCGATTCCTTTACACAGTGCGCAAAGTTTGCGTTCAGTTTTGAAGTAAATCTGTTCGCGGTAAGGAAAATAAAGAAGAAAGTAAAAAGGCTCCATCGGAGCCTTTTCGGTATTTGTCGTTAGTTCTCAGTTTGCACTACAGGTTGACGCGCGGGATGTTTGATAAATACCGCGACAACAGCCGCTATCGCTAATGCAAAGCAGTAGTAAGAATTAGCAACTACTTCAATTGGCGATAGGTTGAATACGGAACCTAGCAGTAGTACTTGAGCACCGTAAGGCAACACGCCTTGCACCACGCATGAGAAAATGTCTAACAAGCTTGCTGAGCGGCGAGGAGAGACATTATTCTCTTCCGCCAGTTGGCGAGCAACGCTGCCCGATACAATGATGGCTACGGTGTTGTTTGCCGTACAGCCATTGACCATCGACACCAAGCCTGCGATACCTAGCTCACTCGCGCGGCTGTTGGCATGCTTAGAGTGGCTAGAGCCAAACGCGTGGATAAGGCTGCTAACGAAATTGGTTAGGAAAGCAAGGCCGCCTTGACGACGCATCAGTTCACTCAAACCACCAATTAGCATGGACAACAAGAAGATCTCTTGCATGTTACCAAAGCCTTTATAAACGTCTTGGGCTAGATTAGTCAGTCCGTAATTGTCAATCGATGCCAAGCTCACGCCGCCAGCCAAAAGGATACCAATCGACAGAACCACAAACACATTCACACCAGATACCGCTAGGATCAAAATAGTGATGTACGGCAAGACTTTTAGCCACTCAATATCGCCAGTTGCAGGCACTTGAGTCGCTGTACTGTTGAAAGCGAACACTGTAATCGCGATCAACGCCGCAGGCAAAGCAATACGAATGTTCTCTTTAAACTTGTCTTTCATCTCACAACCTTGAGAGCGTGTCGCCGCGATCGTGGTGTCAGAGATGATAGAAAGGTTGTCACCAAACATAGCGCCGCTCAGCACAACGCCTGCGGTTAACGGTAAGCTCATCCCGGCTGATTCAGCAATGCCTAACGCTACGGGTGCAACGGCTGCGATGGTACCCATCGAAGTGCCCATTGCTGTTGCGATAAAAGCAGAAATCAGAAAAATGCCCGGTAAAATCATACTGGTTGGAATTGCGGATAAACCAAGGTTCACCGTTGCATCAACACCGCCAGAGGCTTTTGCTACAGCAGCAAAGGCACCAGCAAGCAGATAGATCATACACATTGCGATGATGTCTGGGTGGCCAACACCACGCATGAAGTGTTCGATTGAGCGGTTAAGTTTCTCTTTACTTAAAAGAAACGCAATGATGATGGCTGGTAATACCGCGATGGGTGCAGGCAGCTGGTAGAAGGCAAATTCAACGCCTTGCAAAGATAAGTAAGTGCCTACGCCAATAAACAGCGCAAGGAATACAATCAATGGGATCAGTGCGACCGCAGAAGGTGCAACTGTTTTAGTTGTTTGTTGGGAACCGGACATGTAAACGACAATGTTAATAATAAGAGAGAAGAGCAGACTAATATCACATTTACGCATTGTCAACGTCTAGACGTCTAAATGGCTGTTTAAATTTTGCGCGTAAAGAAAAAGATAAAAGCTCGTATTACGTATCTCACTGATACCACGAGCTTTAGTTATGCGCCAATGAAGAGGCTGTCGTTATTGCATTGATTTGGCTTTTTTGCGTTTAACAATACCTAAAACCATCCACGTAAATAAGACAGCAGCAAATGCCCATACCAGATATTTGTATTCGGTGTACAGGTTGCTCAACACGCTTAAATGTTCAAATGCAAAGTGAGTTAACAAGCTGAATACCAATACCCAAACCGTCGCCGCGAGGGCGTTACCGAGCAAAAACTCTCTACGTGGCATTTTCGCGATACCGCATGCAAGAGGCATAAATTGCTTCATTCCTTCAATAAAGCGACTGACGACCAAGCACGTAGGGCCGTATTTCTGGATAGTCAGTTGAAGTGTTTGCATCTTCGGGCCAGAGATATAGCCTTTTTTATCCAACCAGCCTTCAAAGTAATAACCGATTAGGTAACCACAGGTATTCCCAAAAAAGCAGCTTAGCCACGATACCATCATAACCATACTTAGGTTCATGACTTGTTCTGAAGAGAGCAAAGATGCCGCGATCATCAGCGATTGACCAGGCATCGGCACACCTATCCCTTCTAGAAATATACTGACAATCAGCGCCAAGTAGCCGTATTGCTCGAGCAAAGGCTTCATTGACATGAGAAGTTCGTTAATGTGTTCCAAAAGCTTTCCCCTAATAAAAGCGGAACGAAGTTGGAGTGATACTCCGAATGTCCTACTGGGTCAATTCTTGTTTCTTACCGCTGAGAAAAACTGACATGCCTCTGATTATTGTGCGGAATCAATCTGCTGCTTGTTTTATTCGCCGCCACGCTCCCGTGTGGCGGCGAATAAGGCACACCATTATGACTCTTTAGCTTTAGTAAATGCGCCATACAAATCAAGGCGTCGGTGACGTAAGTTGGTTACTGAACCCTCGGTATTAAGTTGCTTCAACTTAGTCAAATCAACATCGGCGAAGATCATCATTTCGGTGTTGGCGCTTGCTTCTGTCAAGGTTGCATCGTGCGGGAAGTAGATATCCGACGGTGAGAATACGGCAGATTGCGCGTACTGGATGTCCACGTTATCAACACGAGGTAAGTTACCAACACTGCCACCAATTGCAACATAGCATTCGTTTTCAATGGCACGAGATTGGGAACAAATTCGTACTCGTTGATAGCCATTTTTTGTGTCCGTCCAGAAAGGAACGAATACAATTTGTGCGCCTTGTTCTGCTAACATTCTTCCCAATTCAGGGAATTCGCTGTCATAACAAATAAGTATGCCGACTTTGCCCGCATCGGTTTCGAACACTTGAACATTGTCACCACCGTCGATCACCCAGTCTCTTTGTTCATGAGGCGTGATGTGGATTTTATATTGAGCGTTAATTTCACCATCTCGTTGCAGCAAGTAGGCCACATTATACAGTTTGCCATCTTCGATAACGGGCATACTGCCTGCAATAATGTTGATGTTGTAGGTGACCGCCATCTGCGAGAAACGGTTTTTGATCTCTTCCGTAAAGCTAGCCAAAAAGCGGATTGCTTCAACGGAATTTTTGTCGTTTTGCAAGCCCATCAGCGGTGCGTTAAAGAACTCAGGGAATAGGGCGAAATCGGCCTTGTAATTCGCAAGAGAAGAAATGAAGAACTCAGCTTGATCGAGCAAATCCTCCAGGTCATTCATCGCGCGCATTTGCCACTGTACAACACCAATTCGAATCAGAGTCTTTTCTACATCGTGTACGGATTGAATATCCTCTTCGTAGAAAAAGTTATCCCACTCCAGCAGTGTCGCGTAACCTTTAGAAGCGCTATCCTCTGGCAAGTAGCCGCGCATGATTCGTTTTACATCGAAGTCGTTAGCAAGCTGAAAAGACAAAATAGGGTCATGAAGCTCACGGCGCTTTACTTTGTCGATGTACTCTGCAACGCTCAGTTCATCTGCGTATTGGTGGTAATTAGGAATGCGACCACCGGCTAAAATGGCTTTGAAGTTCTTACTACGGCAAAGCTCTTTACGTGCATCATATAAACGGCGACCTAAACGTAGCCCTCGATAGTCTGGGTGGACAAATACATCGAGACCATACATTGCATCACCGGTTACTTGATTCTGTATGACGTTGTTTTCGGTAATGATGTCGGTATACAGGTGAGGAAGAGAAAAGCGGTTGTAGTCCACTTTAATGGTTAATGCTGCACCGACTATTTTGCCGTTATCCTCAATACAGATTTGGCCATCAGGAAACTGATGAATGAGATCCATAATCGTCAGCCGTGGCCATGAGCCGCCAACATCAGGAAACACTAAGTCCATTAGTTCTGCAAGCTCAGGGTAATCCGTTGGCTCAATGGTACGTAATGAGAGTTTGGGCGAATTGCTGTCCATATCTTTCAATCCATTTATCCTTTTGAAACAGTGTTAATGAGAATGCCACAATTTGGAGCAGACAGATACTGAAGTCTTTGAGTTGTTTTGGGTTACCAAAAGCATTTCAAGAAAACAATATTAGCTTAGTTTGCTCTTCAACCATTCGTAAAACGCCGCCACTTTCTTAGCCGATAGGCGATAATTTGGGATCATCACGTAATAACCATAACCACTCTGTAAAGATAGGTTAAGAATACGTTTGATATCCCCTCTTAAAATAGAATTCTGCGCCATAAAATCAGGAAGTAAGGCGAGTCCTTTTCCCATTTTGACGGCTTCGTAAGCTAGGTAAAAATGTTCAAAGCCTACAGAGTGATAGGTAACGGTTGATTCTACTGCATGCGCAGCCTTAAATTGCTCCCACAACTGAGGGCGAGTGATTTGAGGTATCAGCGGATAGTCGCTAACAGCGTGCACATTCTTGAGTGCAGGAGTGTTAGTACAACCGACCAATAGTAGTATTTCTTCGCATAGTAAGTGGCTGTATTCATAATGAGTGGACAATGGAAGACAACGAATATGCAAGTCGCTTTCACCGCTTGAACCTTTGACGTTCCCATCTCCGGTACAGATTCTTACACGGATATTGGGATGTCGCTGGTGGAAGTCATCAATATGAGGCACCAACCAAAGGCTAGCGAAAGAAGGAGTAACATCCACGGTGAGCAATTCTTGCTTTGAATCTGATTGGATTAAGTTAGCGGTTGCATTCTGAATAAGTTCTAGTGCTTCTGTGACTTGCGGTAGGTAGCGTTTTCCTTCCTCAGTTAACTCAATACCATTCGAGCCTCTTTGTATTAAAGGTAAACCCACTAGTTGTTCAAGCGCGGCGACTTGTTTGCTTACTGCGCTTTGTGTAATGCATAGGGCATCCGCCGCTTTAGAGAAGCTGAGGTAATTTGCAACCGCGACAAACGTCCTCAATGCTCGGATAGAAGGGTACTCACTGCCTTTTAACATACTTCAGTCCCATGGAGATAGCCTCTTCACAGAGTAGGAGATTTACCTATTGAAGCAAAGAGAGAAAAAGCCGATGTGTGATTACCTTCCTTACTCGTTCATAAAGAATCCAGACCAAAAATTAAGAATCCTAAATATAATGGGTGTGTAAATAATTGATGATTGGGGTTTGTTTATTGATTTCTCCTATCTTTTGAAAAAACTACAAATAAAATAGAATGTTTTACATCATTAGTATTTACACAAATCTAATATTGTTTTCTCAAGGTAAATAAAACGGTATAACTTTTAGTTTTGTTGTTTTAATTTCAAAATAATGTCAATTTTTTATAAAGTAGAAAATGTTTTTCATTAAATTAAAATTGGCATTGCATTTGCTTTGTATAATTCGAACTTTCAATGGCACTTATATTAGGAGAACGAAATGAAAAGCAATGTTGTTACTTTGATTGGCCTTTTTTCTTTAGCAACGTTTAGTACTTTATCTCACGCAGCGGACTCCAAAGATCATGGTGTTTATGTCGGCGCCAACTATGGTTACTTAAAAGTTGATGGACAAGATGACTTTGATGATGACAGCGATGCTATTCAAGGCTTGGTTGGTTACCGTTTTAACCCTTACTTAGCGTTAGAGGGCGGTTACATTGACTTTGGTAGCTATGGTAATAACCTAGCAAATGCCGAAACGGACGGTTACACCGCAGCACTAAAAGTTACAGCCCCTATTGCTGATCGTGTCGATCTTTACGCAAAAGGCGGTCAAATGTGGTACTCGACGGATTACAACGTTGCGGGCTTCCAAGGCAACAAAGATGACGAAGGTGTATTCGCTGGTGCCGGTGTTGGTTTTAAAGTTACTGATAACTTCTTAGTTAACGCAGAATATATGTGGTACGACGTAGAACTGAATGCAGAGAACGTAGCGAATGGTGCAAACACAAAAACTGATTTTAACCAAGCATCGCTAGGTGTGGAATATCGTTTCTAATATTGTTAACCATGTTTAACCCAAATAAAAATGCGAAGCTAAATGGCTTCGCATTTTTATTTTTAAGAGATTTAATTATCTGCATAAAATTACTAATGAATAAAATATTTATAAAGTTGGAAGTGTTGATTATTAGAGATCGTCTGCTTATTTTTCTATAGGCTATAAAAGAAGCCGTGCACTAATAGAAAGTAACATCGTAAAAGTAGATCGTGTACTGTTGCAACATAAGTACGGATAGCAGATACAAAAAAGGCCACCCGAAGGTGGCCTTTTCCAAACGTTTGGTGGAGCTGGCGGGAGTTGAACCCGCGTCCGAAAACCGTTCATCATTGGTACTACATGCTTAGTCGATCTTTAATTTCGCCACCCACCTGCGAACCGACACGCTAATGAATGACTAGCCTGAATTAAAATTCGCCGTTCATCTCTCAGGCGGGAGAATCCGGGCTAGCGCGTTTGGGTTTGATCCCTCGTTATTCCCCGTCTTACGTGCGGAAGCTAGGGCGAGAGAGCTCTGAGCAGGTTATTAAGCTGCTAGTGCGTAGTTTTCGTCGTTTGCGACTATTTTTTTGCGGTTTGTTAACGAGGCCTACCGCACCTCGGCATGCACCTCAGACTTCTGAATTCCCGTCGAATCCTAAATCAGCCCCAGGTAATATTCGCATAGTAACAGAAAAGCATTGGCTGTCCAGTACTATGCGTTTAAGTGGTCAAGATTAACGCAGTGTACTCTTCATTACGCGTGCTTTCTCTCTTGCCCAGTCTTTTTCTTTTAAATCCGTACGTTTATCGTGCAGCTTTTTACCTTTTGCTACGCCAATTTTTAGTTTCACCCAAGAGCGAGACCAGTACAGAGAGAGGGCCGTTAATGTCATACCTTCACGGTTCACACGTCCGAATAGGTTGTCTAGTTCACGACGACTCATTAGTAGTTTACGCACACGTGTGGGGTTCGCCACAACGTGTGTCGATGCCTGATTTAAAGGAGTGATTGTCATGCCACTCACAAAGGCTTCACCGTCACGCATAAATACGTAACTTTCAGAAATATTGGCTTTACCTTGGCGAAGGGCTTTCACTTCCCAACCTTGGAGCTCCAAGCCAGCTTCGATTTCATCATCGATGAAATACTCGTGGCGAGCTTTTTTATTCAGCGCGATAGTATTGCTACCCGCTTTTTGTTTCGTTTTTTTCTTTGCCATAATAGCGACATTATACGGGTTGGATATCGGATAGGAAATCCTTTTATTTGCGCAATCGTGGAATAAAAGTAAAATTGGCAGGAGCTTTAAATCTGTACATGTATCGATAGGAGTATGTATGAAGCAAGTCAGCCGTTCTGCGCTTGTGTCTTTTAGTGCTGAACAGATGTTCAATCTGGTTAACGATGTTGCTAAATACCCTGAGTTTCTGCCTGGTTGCTCGGGCTCTAGAATCATTGAGTCTTCGGGTAATGGTATGGTGGCTTCTGTCGATGTGGCGAAGGCTGGTATCAGCAAAACGTTTACTACTTCAAATGAGCTGATCCCAGGCCAAGCAATTATGATGAACTTGGTGGATGGTCCGTTTAAGACATTGCGTGGTGGTTGGATTTTTACCGCGCTAGATGAGCAAGCTTGCAAGGTTGAGCTAAAGCTTGAGTTTGAATTCTCAAGTAAAATGATTGAGATGGCCTTCGGTAAGGTTTTTAACGAGCTTACCAGTAACATGGTAAATGCATTCACTAAACGCGCAAAACAGGTCTACGAGTGTTATGAGTATTGAGTCAGATATGATTCACGTAGAGGTTGTCTATGCTCTTCCTCATGAACAGCGTGTATTTAATTTAGTGGTGAATAATCACGCAACGGTAGAAGAGATCATTCGACAATCTGGCGTGTTAGAGTTATACCCTGAAATTGATTTATCTAAGAATAAAGTGGGTGTGTTTAGTCGTAATGTGAAGTTAGATGCGACCGTTCGAGATCGAGATCGAATAGAGATATATCGTCCGTTACTCGCAGACCCGAAAGAGATTCGTCGTAAGCGGGCGGAGCAGGCTAAAGCCGAGGGGAATGCAGACCCAGTCACCGGTGGTAAGCCTAGCTCTGTACGTAAGAATAAGTAGACTTGATATCAATCCCAATGGATGGCGTCATTGATTCAAAGTGTGATTGCGCGATATCTAGATAATAAAAAACCTCTCATGTGAGAGGTTTTTTGCAAAAGTCGTTTACTGAATCTGTTCGTAAAAAGCGTCACTTTTGGGGAAGTCACCACTGATATCTGCGAGTGTGCCTTGATCGTTAAAGTTAACGATCAGGTCTTTTTGCACTGGATCACCGTGACCAGGAGTATGGTGATAAATGTAGTACCAAGTGTTTGGGTAGCCGTTTTCAATAAGCATTGGCGACCCTAGTACGAAGCGAACCTGTGCTTTAGTCATCCCAAACTTTAATTTATCTACCGCACTTTGTTCTACATAGTTGCCTTGGTTGATATCAATGCGATAAACCAGTTTTTCCAATACCGAACATCCTGTCAGCAATGTCATTGCTAATGGTACGGCAACTAACCACTTCTTTAATTGCATAATAATTTCTTAGTAACCTTTAAAATACTGCGCTGATAATAAACAAGCTCGACGCAGATGTAAAAAGCTATGCGTCGTATGATAGGAAATCTGACAACGAATTTTGAGTTGAGTTGCATTTATTGATTCTCTCACATGTATGTTTATGTCGATGAGCGATTTTCTATCCAGTTTAAGCGGTAACTAATGACAAATAGCCAAGTTATTGAGCTATGGGGTGGTACTGACCATTATTTCGAAAGGGAATCAGAACCCAAGCACTTTGATATGGTGATGGGGGAGGTAGAGTCACGGAGTAGTGTTCGTGACTCTATCTTTGAAAGAGCATGGCTAAGCGGCGATGAGGAGCTCTTTGGCGTTTGCAAGGGTAGAATCTGTAATTTGGCTACCTCCAAGTAGGCGAGCTAATTCTGCCACACGTTGTTGTTCATCTAATGCGTGCATTTGTGTTTCGGTTTGGCCAGCTTTTGTTTGTTTAGCCACGAACATTTGTTGATGGCCACAACCTGCAACTTGAGGGAGGTGAGTGACACACAATACCTGAGTAGACTCGCCAAGCTTGCGTAGCATTTTGCCGACTACAGCTGCTGTTGGACCACTAATACCGACATCCACCTCATCGAAGATCAAGCTTGGTGTATCCACTTTCTGAGCGGTAATCACTTGGATAGCTAATGAGATGCGTGATAGCTCACCGCCTGACGCAACTTTTGCTATAGGTTGCAATGGCTGTCCTGGGTTGGTCGATACTAAGAAGCACACACTGTCCATGCCAAGTGGTGATGGGTGCGTGTTTTCATTGCTGACTTCGATATTGAATACCGCTTTTTCCATGCTCAATTCGTGCATGCTTTGCGTGATCAGCTTATTTAGCTCTTTAGCGTAACGGCTGCGTGATTTGTGTAGTTTTTCTGCTTGGTTTAGGAAGCTTTGGTACTTTTGTTCCACTTCTTGCGCGAGTTCCTCTAAACGTTCATCAGAGCAATCTAACGCTTCTACTTGGGCCAGAAGATCTTGATGATGTTGGTATAGTTCTTCTGGCATCACGTGGTGCTTGCGAGCAACAGACATCACTTTAGAAAAACGTTCTTCTACATAAGCCATACGAGCAGGATCCACATCGATGCCATCTAGATAACTGCGTAATTCATTCTTAGTTTCTTCCAGTTGAATCATCGCTTCTGACAACATGTTGGGTAGCTCAGATAGCTTTTCATCTAACTCAGCTAGTTGAATTAGGGAGTGATTGGCCGATTGCAAAATACCAAGCGCATTGACTTCTTCACCTTCGTAAATAAGTTCGATGGCTTGCTGACAGGTATTGGCGAGTTCACCACTATTGGATAGTCGTTTGTGCTCTTGCTCGAGCTCTGCAAATTCTTCTTCACCTAGCGATAACTCATTTAGTTCTTTGATTTGGTATTCAAGCAACTGTTTTTGCGCCTGGTTTTGCTGGCTATTTTCTTTTAGTTGCTTGAGGTTATTGTCCGCCTGACGCCAATGTTGGTAAGCACTTCGTGTGCTTTTTAGTAGGTTTAGATGACCTGCATATTGGTCGAGCATAGCCATTTGGTGTTCGCTTTTCATCAATTGATGATGAGCGTGTTGCCCATGGATATTGATCAGCAGTTGCCCTAGAGATTTGAGTTGTGATAGTGGGACAGGACTGCCATTTATGAAGGCTCTTGAGCGACCTTCTTTTGTGATGATGCGACGCAAAATACATTCACTGCCATCAAGCAGATCGTTATCTTCTAGCCAACGCGTTGCATGTAGGTTGTTGTCCAGTAAAAAAGCGGCACTAACTTCGGTTTTTTCTTCACCTTGTCGAACCATGCCAGCTTCGGCTCGTCCGCCTAAGCAGAGCCCAAGTGCATCGATAGCAATGGATTTACCCGCGCCTGTTTCACCTGTGATGGTGGTCATGCCCTTAGACAGCTCGAGTTGTAAAGACTTAACAATCGCAAAATTATTAACACTTAGATGAGCCAGCATTTTTATTTACCTGTATAACTGAACAATACTGTATAAGAGAACAGTATATACTGTTTCTTTATACAGTAAAGACAGGTGAGAAAAAATTTCTGTGTGGGGTGCTTTTTTGTGATGAAGTGGGAAAAATGAGCCGAAGTGATTACAACGACTCATTAAAATTGAACAGGTTACGGACGAGTTGGGTTAATCGTGAGCGGCTCTAATGTGACTACTGCATTCACACCAGCACCTGGATGATCCACGTATGATGTGTCTTGCATTAGTGTGTAGTAAACGTCGACGAAGTCATCATCATTCGTTAGGACGCCGTCAGGGATCGTGTCGATGATCTTATTCGTGATTTGCGGAATAATCGCGTAAGCCTGAACTTCTGGATCTGGAATCGCTTTCAGCACTTCCCCAGCAACTTGAACAAGGAGTTTTGCCAACTGTTTATAGTCTGTACCATCATCTTGTTCCATGAGCACGATGTCCGCAGCGCCCCAACGGTAACGAGACCAGTGAATAATGATCTGATTTGGGTAGTAATCTTGGTTATCGTAGTCTAAGTATGGAAGCTCTACTAAATCGAGAGTAGGTTCATCACGACTTGGATTGACGCCCGTTACGATAGCGTAGATTTCTGCCTTGCCAGAGATCCAAGGTTCTTTGTCATCGGCTAGACGGATCTTTTTCAACTGCGTTGTTTGAATTGGAGCCGCTTCGCCCACTGTGCTACTTGACAATAGCGGTGCATTTTGGCGTTTTTCATCAGCAATATATGGTTGAACTAAAGCTGGCTGACCGAGTTTTTTCATCTCAGCTTGCATAGCTTGCAAGCCTGCTTTTAGCTCTGCAGAGCTGTTGTTATCAACAACGAGTACAGGTACCTCAGGGAGTTGGTAAACATCGAGTTGATGGATGTTGCCATACACATCAAATGCTTCGATATATTGCCAATTCTCATCATCACCACTTGGTTCAAATGCAAATAATGGCTCGACCTCGCCACTTTGCCATGCTGTTATCATGCTCTCATTCGCTAAACGAACTTCCAGCAACTGATCTGAGTATTCAGAAATACCTTTCCAGCTACGAATTTGAGTGTCAGCTTGTACAAGCTGACGGCTAAACTCGGAGTTGGGGTTTTGTTGAACAAATGCTGATACAGAGACGCTAGTCTGTTGTGGAGTAATATCTCTTCTCAACATGGGTTCAATGGCAGCATAGTTCTCACTCAATTGTTGAGCGAGGGCACGCTTCGTCTTAGTGATATCTTCCGCTTTTGCGTTGGATACACTGTTGACTTGCGTTTCCTCTGATTGGCAGCCAATAAGTGCTAATGTACTGAGAACAGACAGAATGATAGTTTTCTTCATAATATGTCCTTTATTGATTTTATGAAATAGAGTTAATACTCTATTCATGGTGAGAATATCACCGGACATAGATCATTGAATTTGCTTTTCTATCTTTTGTGTAAACTTTGCCCACAGGATCAAAATTTATAAACTTCTCTTTAATGATGGCAAATATCGTGTCGCCTCACTACTTTGTGTCTATTTCTTGTCTAAGAAAGCCAAAAGCCAGTGGCAACTAAGCTACTGGCTTTTTTATTGAAGTCATTTCCCTGAGTAACAAGTGTTAGAACAATTTACTAGACCAACCAAGCTTGTTACGTAAAACGTGATAGTAGCTGTAGTCTTTGGGATGGATGAGTTTGAGCACATTTGGACTTTGATAGATGTGGATTTCGTCTCCTGGAGAAACAGGGAGAGACACTTGTCCATCACAGCTAACTTCTTGTGTTCCTCGGTTCTCTGGTGACACCACCAATTTAATTCGACGCTTTCCATCAACCACCAAAGGTCGACTCGACAAGGTATGAGGAAACATTGGCACGAGTGAAATGGCATTCAAGCTAGGCGAAAGAATTGGACCACCGCCAGAAAGCGAATATGCGGTCGAGCCCGTTGGTGTAGAGACAATCAAACCATCGGCTCGTAAAGAGAAGGCGAAGCTTTCATCAATGTACACTTCAAATTCAATCATATGGGCAATTTGCCCTGGGTGAAGTACAGCTTCATTTAGCGCAGCGTTGTGGCTTTTAATTTGCCCGTGACGGTGTACTTCCGCTTCTAAGAGAAAGCGCTCTTCTTCAATATACTCACCGTCGAGTACCGCTTGCAGAGACGCTTGGAACTCGTCTGGGTTTAAGTCAGTTAAGAAGCCTAGGTTTCCACGGTTCACCCCTATGACTGGAACATCAAATCGGGATAAAATTCTTGCCGCGCCTAGCATGTTGCCATCCCCACCAACCACAATGGCTAGATCGGCATTTTTTCCTAGTTCAACTAAACTGGCAAATTGACTCTGCGGGATATCATCCAGTATTGCGGCAAGGCGATCGTCAATAAATACTTTATAGCCTTCAGAGGTCAGCCATTGGTACAACTCTTTATGAGTTTGAATTGCTTGTTGATCTCTTGGTTTTCCGATAATCGCGATCACGTTACATGGATTTTTCATAGCATTTCCGCATTAAAGAGGCTTGAATCAGGAATCTTCATCCCCATAATAATGGCAAGTCACCTAAATATGCGAATTTTTATGTGGTTAAAGCCCGCAAAAACGCGCATGGCTTTAAGGGCATTATGTTGAATTCTGGAGATATCATGAGCAACGAAGAAAACAAAGTTACAGAAGAAGAGCTTGATCAAATCATCGAAGAGGCTGAAAAAGTAGAAGCTGAAGCACAAGAAGTAGAAGCTGAGCTTGAAGAAATTGGTGATGAGACAGACGCTAAGATTGCTCAACTAGAAGCGGCACTATTGTCTAGCGAGGCAAAAGTAAAAGAGCAGCAAGATGCGGTGTTGCGTTCTAAAGCTGAAGTAGAAAACATGCGTCGTCGTACCGAGCAAGAGATCGATAAAGCACGTAAGTTTGCGTTGAACAAGTTTGCCGAAGAGTTGCTTCCTGTTATTGATAACCTAGAGCGTGCAATTCAAGCGGCAGATACAGAGAATGAAACGGTTAAGCCGTTCCTAGAAGGTGTTGAGTTAACACACAAAACGTTTGTCGACGTTGTGGCGAAATTTGGCTTGAAAGCAATCAACCCTGAAGGTGAAGCATTCAACCCAGAGTTCCATCAAGCGATGTCGATTCAGGAAAGCCCAGATCATGAATCAAACACAGTTATGTTTGTTATGCAAAAAGGTTACGAACTAAACGGCCGTGTGATTCGTCCGGCAATGGTAATGGTTGCTAAATAACCTTAACTGCCTGTTTTCAAGTATAAAGCGCCCATCATTTTTTGATGGGCGCTTTTTTGTTTTAAACGTAAGTTGTTGTAATGAGCTTCATTGTATATCGATAAAATGGAAGTTTGATCCCCTTCATATTTTTTCTTATTGGTTAATTATTTTCCTATAGGAGATTTCTTCTCATCTCACTGCGTGTTTATGAACGAAGAGGGCTATAAGTAATTGTAATCATTCGTTGTGTGAATGTTTGTCCTGCATAGGAATGTAAAGATAGTCATTTTTTCTACAATAATTCCGTTAACAAAAATGTAAATTATCACTTTATTTTGTAACCTTCGTGTGTATGATTTGCGACTAATGCTTTAAAAGTAAGCATATATAACTACAAAGATGTAAATAGCAAATACAACATATCGGAGATTTATAATGGATAAATCGCTTTCTAGTAAGATTTTTATAGGCTTGTTTGCCGGCCTTGTGCTGGGAACAGCAATTCAGTACTTATTTAGCGGTATTGCGATTTTTGATACATACCTACTTGGAGCAGCAGAAGGCGTTGGCGGCATGTTTGTCTCGCTGATCAAATTGCTTGTTGTTCCTTTAGTTTACGTTTCAATCGTATGCGGCATTGTTGACTTGAAAGACATCAGTGCATTTGGTCGTCTTGGTGGAAAAACTTTTACCCTCTACATTCTTAACACCATCATTGCGATTACGGCGGCTTTGACTGTTGGTTTGATTTTCCAGCCAGGAGCGGGTGCTAATCTGGCAGGAACGGTATCTGAGGCCGTACAGCTGACGACGACAGAAACGCCGGACATTTTCTCTCTAGTTGTTAACATTGTTCCTAGCAACCCAGTACAAGCGTTTGCTAACGGCGACATGCTGCAAATCATCTTCATGGCAATTCTGACAGGTCTTGCAATTCAAGCTTTGGATTCTCGTGGTGGTCCTGCCATCCGCACGTTCAAAATGGCAAATGAAATCATGATGAAACTGGTTGGGTTAGTGATGAGTCTTGCGCCATATGGTGTGTTCGCGCTAATGATTCAATTGGGTGCAACACTAAACGCCAATACATTGATGTCCGTGGCTGGTTATGTGGCCTTGGTGGTTGCGATGTTGGTGTTCTGGATCTTCTTCTTCTATCCAATGGCAGTAAGTCTTGCGACAGGGACCTCTCCAAAGACTTTCCTACGTGCAACTCGTGAGCAGATTCTGTTCTCTCTATCTACCGCGAGCTCAAACGCGACTATCCCGGTAACGATGCGTACACTGACAGAAAAGCTTCAGGTCTCTAAATCGGTTGCTGGCTTCGGTGTACCACTGGGCGCAACGATGAACATGTCTGGTGTGTCTATCTATATTGCTCTAGCAACGATGTTTGTTGCGAACGCTTTTGGCCAGCCAATTAACACCGCAGACATCTTCACGCTTGGTTTAACTATTCTTCTATTATCTATTGGTGCTGGTGGCGTTCCTGGAGGCGGCGTGGTAATGGTAGGCGTTTTGCTTCACCAACTAGGCTTACCACCTGAAGGCTTGGCAATTATTGCTGCGGTTGACCGTATTAATGATATGTTCTGTACGTCATCTAACGTTGTCGGTGATACGGCGGTAAACACCATTGTGGCAAAAACAGAAGGTGAGATTGGTAAAGAAGAAGGCGTTGACGCTGAGCCTGCTCAAGCGAACGCATAATGTCTTGAATCATTTATTTTAACCCTAATATTGAAACGAGCTCTTATGAGCTCGTTTTTTTTGTTTAGGAAGAGTCGGGCATAAATACATTTACCTGAGAAATGGTGTTTTGTTGCGCTACAGCAGTGTGACGAGTTCCCAACTAATCAGAAAGAAACACATAAATTTCGAAAAAAGACGCTTTTTTTTAATTCTGCCCTTGAAAAGCATTTTGCCGCCCTTATCTATGTGGCATAGAGAAGCAAACATTGATTATTTTTGTTTGTGAGCAAGGGTTGAAACCCGATTCTCCTCCCCCCACATTGGGGTTATAACCAAACGAAAATAGAATTTATTCGGAGATAGCCAGATGGGTAAAATCATTGGTATTGACTTAGGTACTACTAACTCATGTGTTGCTGTATTAGACGGCGACAAACCACGTGTAATTGAAAACGCAGAGGGCGAACGTACTACTGCATCGGTTATTGCTTACACTGACGGTGAGACGCTAGTAGGTCAACCAGCGAAACGTCAAGCAGTAACTAACCCAGAAAACACGCTATTTGCAATTAAGCGTCTAATCGGTCGTCGTTTTGAAGACGAAGAAGTTCAGCGTGACATCCAAATCATGCCTTACAAAATTGTTAAGGCTGACAACGGTGACGCTTGGGTAGAAGCAAAAGGCCAAAAAATGGCGGCTCCTCAGGTTTCTGCTGAAGTTCTTAAGAAAATGAAGAAAACTGCTGAAGATTTCCTTGGTGAGGAAGTAACTGGCGCAGTTATCACAGTACCTGCTTACTTTAACGATGCTCAGCGTCAAGCTACAAAAGATGCTGGTCGTATCGCAGGTCTAGAAGTTAAACGTATCATCAACGAACCAACAGCAGCAGCGCTAGCTTACGGTCTTGATAAGAAAGGCGGCGATCGCACTATCGCGGTATACGACCTTGGTGGTGGTACATTCGATATCTCTATCATCGAAATCGATGAAGTTGAAGGCGAGAAAACATTCGAAGTTCTAGCGACTAACGGTGATACTCACCTTGGTGGTGAAGACTTTGATAACCGCCTAATCAACTACTTAGTAGACGAGTTTAAGAAAGAGCAAGGTATCGATCTTAAGAACGATCCACTAGCAATGCAGCGTGTTAAAGAAGCAGCAGAAAAAGCGAAAATCGAGCTTTCTTCTACTTCTCAAACTGACGTAAACCTACCTTACGTTACTGCAGATGCAACTGGTCCTAAGCACATGAACATTAAAGTGACTCGTGCAAAACTAGAATCTCTAGTTGAAGACCTAGTACAACGCTCTCTTGAGCCACTAAAAGTAGCTCTAGCTGACGCTGATCTATCAGTAAACGACATCACTGACGTAATCCTAGTTGGTGGTCAGACTCGTATGCCAATGGTTCAAGCGAAAGTTGCTGAGTTCTTTGGTAAAGAAGCGCGCCGTGACGTAAACCCTGACGAAGCAGTAGCAATGGGTGCTGCAGTTCAAGGTGGTGTACTTGCTGGTGACGTTAAAGACGTACTACTACTAGACGTAACTCCACTGTCTCTAGGTATCGAGACAATGGGTGGCGTAATGACTAAGTTAGTTGAGAAGAACACAACTATCCCAACTAAAGCGAACCAAGTTTTCTCTACAGCGGAAGACAACCAGAGCGCGGTTACTATCCACGTTCTACAAGGTGAGCGTAAGCAAGCGATGTACAACAAGTCTCTAGGTCAATTCAACCTAGAAGGCATCCAGCCTGCACCACGTGGTATGCCACAAATCGAGGTTACTTTTGACCTTGATGCGGACGGTATCCTACACGTGTCAGCGAAAGACAAGCAGACTGGTAAAGAGCAGAAGATCACTATCCAAGCTTCTGGCGGTCTAAGCGATGAAGACATCGAGAAAATGGTTCAAGAAGCAGAAGCTAACAAAGAAGCGGACAAAAAGTTCGAAGAGCTAGCGACTGCACGTAACCAAGCTGACCAAATGATTCACGGTACTCGTAAGCAAGTAGAAGAAGCTGGTGAAGCACTACCTGCAGAAGAGAAAGAGAAGATTGAAGCAGCAATTTCTGAGCTAGAAACAGCGCGCAAAGGCGAAGACAAAGAAGCTATCGATGCTAAAGTTCAAGCACTAATGACAGCTTCTCAAAAACTGATGGAAATCGCTCAACAACAAGCTCAAGCGCAGCAAGCACAAGGTGCTGACGCCGATGCACAGTCTAAAGAAGACGACGTTGTAGATGCTGAGTTCGAAGAAGTTAAAGACGACAAGAAATAATATTTCTTAACCAGATGGCTGCAAAGCCATCTGGGGTCGATAAGACTTCGTGTGCGGGCGTTTGGGGCAACTCTTACGCCCGTCTGTTTGTAAACGCTGTCTTTCTAGTTAAGTATGTTGCGGATAAGTGCACTTACCTAGAACGATACAAACACCAAGCGGTGAATCGATGCCGTTTGTAGTAATTAACTGGTGACGAAGAACATGTCAAAACGTGATTTTTACGAAGTATTAGGCGTAAGCCGTGATGCCTCAGAGCGCGATATCAAAAAGGCGTATAAGCGTCTAGCGATGAAATTCCACCCAGACCGAAACCAGGGTGATGAGTCTGCGGCGGACAAGTTTAAAGAAGTAAAAGAAGCGTACGAAGTTCTGACCGACCCTCAGAAGAAAGCGGCGTACGACCAGTACGGTCATGCTGCTTTTGAACAAGGCGGCGGTGGTTTCGGTGGCGGTGGCTTTGGCGGCGGCGGCGCTGATTTCGGCGACATCTTTGGCGATGTATTCGGCGACATTTTTGGTGGTGGTCGTCGTGGCGGTGGTGGTCACCGTGCTCAACGTGGTGCGGACTTACGTTACAACATGGAACTGACGCTAGAAGAGGCGGTTCGTGGTGTAACGAAAGAGATCGAAGTACCAACACTCGTACACTGTGATACCTGCGATGGTAGTGGCGCGAAGAAAGGCTCATCTGCTGAAACATGTGGTACCTGTCATGGTCATGGTCAAGTACAAATGCGCCAAGGCTTCTTCGCAGTGCAACAAACCTGTCCTACCTGTCACGGTAAAGGCAAGATCATTAAAGACCCTTGTAATGAGTGTCATGGTCAAGGTCGTAAACAGAAAACCAAAACACTTAACGTTAAGATCCCTGCAGGTGTTGATACTGGCGACCGTATTCGTCTATCTGGCGAAGGTGAAGCAGGAGAGATGGGAGCTCCAGCGGGTGACTTGTATGTACAAGTGCACGTGAAAGAGCACCATATCTTCGAACGTGATGGTAACAACCTATACTGTGAAGTGCCTGTAAGCTTTGCGATGGCGGCTCTAGGTGGTGAAGTTGAAGTACCAACTCTAGATGGTCGCGTAAGCCTAAAAGTACCTTCAGAAACGCAAACAGGTCGTATGTTCCGCATGCGTGGTAAAGGTGTGAAAGGCGTTCGCGGTGGCGGTATCGGTGACTTGATTGTTAAGTTGGTTGTTGAAACACCAGTAAACCTAAGCTCACGCCAAAAAGAACTGCTCAAAGAGTTTGAAGAGTCTTGTGGTGGTGAAGCGGCGACAAAGCACAAGCCTAAATCAGAAGGCTTTTTCAACGGTGTGAAAAAGTTCTTTGATGATTTAACCAGCTAGACGTTAGTGAAAAGCACAAATACAAAGGCCTGCTAAAATGCAGGCCTTTTTGCATCTCGGTGTTCTTTCTAATTCCAGCAATCACTTGGTTCTTCGACATTTGTTGACGTTAAAGTAATCGTTTTAGCGCCAGTCAAGCACTCGTCGTCGTCTTGTCCCAGAGCCGATTTTGCTGTTGCTGTAATGGTATAGGCCGTACTTGCTGAGCTCGCAATATTGAAAGAAAATCTATCTGTGTCTGAATCACATAGAGTGCATGTGCCTCCAGAGATAATATGACTCCAGTCGTACCCACCATCATAAGATGTCTCTAGCTCTAGCTGAATTCGACTAAGATCGCTCAAGGCAACCGTCCTATGAGACTTGATTACATGATTGGTGTAAGAAGGGTAGGCGACAGCCGCAATGATCCCGACAATCACTACGGCTATCAGTAATTCGATCAATGTCATCCCTCCCAATCTTTTTTTGTAGCTGTTACAGCGAGAAATTCGAATCATCACGAGTAGTTTCCTTTTCACTTTTCCGCCTATTTTTGGCAGGTGATAGCATCTGTGCAAGATGAATTACGGCCCTTTTGCCGTTTACATAGGAATTTGGGAAATGCCTCGCGGGTTTACGTTGTTGGAGCTTCTTATTACTGTTGCTGTACTGAGTATTATATTGGCGTTTGCAGCTCCAAGCTTTAGCCGTGTTTCACAAACTGTGCAAATGCAGCGATTGGCAACTGAATTAGCTGGTTTTCTAAGCCAAAGTAAGTCAGAGGCGGTAATGAGAAATCAAAAGTTATATATACATTTCTCAATGGCTAAAAACGTTGTTGTCAGTCAAGGTGCATGGTCTCTACAGTTAACTGACTCATCTAGCGGCTCAGGGGGAGTAATCTTAAACCTTTCCGGCTCCGCATACTCTGAATTATCTTTGAAGCACAGTTACGATAATCAAAAAATAAGCTTCGATGAGGTCCGTGGACGGCCCCAAGGAGGAAATATAGAGTTTTTCCCAACCAATGCTCAAAACATAAAACTACAAGCAAAGCTCTCAAACCCTCCTGGGAGGATTAAGATTTGTAGTAATTCTGGAGCGAAGTTATATGATTACCATCAGTGCTAACAAACGCTATCAAATAGGTAGCTCTTTAATTGAATTAATGATTAGTTCTTTAATTGGGTTAATTGTTCTTAGTGTAGTGGGCTCTATATTCTTGACTTTACAAAAAACAGCAAAAGAAAAAAGCTTAGAGCTAAATTTATTGCAAGGTCTTAATATCACTTTATCTGTTATGAAAGAAGATATTCAAAGAGCAGGTTATGATGGTGGGAACGGTAGTTCACTCAAATTATCCGGAGCTACAGGAACCATAATACTGAGCGGCGCCTCTTCTGTTGGTTTTGTGTATTTTAAAGAAGACTCAGCTGCCAATGAAGACTATCGAAATATTAAGTATGAGAAGAGAGATACTCGGTTTTTTATATGTGAAAAAGGCGTTGTGTCTCAAACACAAATATTATCTTTTGATGGTATAGATTTTTGTCGTTCTCTATTTGATGATGATATTTTCCAAGTTACCCAATTCACCGTTAGTTCAGAAACAGTGACTAATGGAGGAAATGTAAGTTCGGTCACGAACGTTAAGTTAGGTTTGCAAACGATTGATGGAGTCTTTAGTGAAGTCGCGGAGTTTTCTATCAAACAAAGGAATTGGCAATGACATCTAAATATAACTATTCCGGTTATACCACTTTGCTTGTGACTTCTATACTTTTATTACTTGCTTTAATTGCATCATTAGCATCATCCAAAGGTGTATTTTTTCAAATAAAAGTTGCGCAAAACGAAATAAAATCTCGACAAGCACATTGGTTAGCTGAAGGAGGTGTTGAATGTGCATGGGCGCAATTTAGAGTTAGTAATATTGTACCTGCAGTAATAACAGATTGTGGCTCAGGGCTTTGGACGGTTCCGAATTTTACGAGTACTTCCAATGGGTATTTGGTTACTTCTAATGTTGGATTTACAAGCATTAGTAAGGAGATTATTTTGGGAGGTAACTTGAGCTATGGTGCAATGCAGTCTAGTGCCGACATTTATTTTCATTCTAGTGCAACGTTTTCTACTCCAGATCCAGGGGAATTGAGCAGTGATGGGTGGGAGTGTATTGCGTTAAGGTATAAAAAGCGCTTTTACTCCTCTTCAGTTGATAATAAAGGCGTAATTCATGGAGAGTCTCCCTATGCCGATTTTAACAACCCTACAAATAAAGATTGTGCAAACACGACGGCAAACCGTCATCTCTCATCTAGTGTTGGCGGGGTTGGTGCTGGTGATGATTTTACTCAAGATACAGATTTAAAGCCATTTGAATCCTTCTTTGGAGTAAAGGCTGAAGAGCATAATGATGTCCGAGATAATGGTGTATTTCATGTTATGACGGGCTCAGGGGCTGGTGGCATACCTAATTGTGGTGCTGCTTTAACAGCAGAAATTCAGTCAGGGAAGCATCATTTATGGGTTGAAGGGGGCTGTGAAATCAAGCAATCGGAATACAATGATTTGGTGAATGCTACATCATCGACCAATGGCGTAACAGTGCTCATTCATGATGGTCTTTTCTCCGTGATGGGACCACCGAGCTCCGGCGCTACATCAAATAAGTTTAAAGGGGTCTTGTTTCATTTCAATCATGATTATGCTCCGGCAACAGCGGATTGGGTTGGGTTCGAAGCCAATGCTCACCTAAATCATGTGTCAAGTGTTGTAGAAGACTCATACAGGACAATAGCTTCTTATTATCAGCATGGTTCTTTTACGGTATCTGGTGGTCAATATTTTGATAGTGAAGATCAGGCAGCGGTTTTCTTCGATTCTTTGGACTTTAGATACAATAAAGATGTGATAGACAATTCAAGGAATGCGCATGCAATTCCTAGATGGAAGAAGGGCTCTTGGAATGATCTCTAAACAAAAAGGTTTTAACCTTCTTGAAGTTCTAATTTCTTTTCTGCTTATCGGTGTTGGGGCTCTAGGTTTAACGAAGCTAAACGTGTATCTAGAACGCGAATCCGAATATGCCATAAAAAGTATTGAAGCATTGCGTCTAGCAGAAAACCAGCTCGAATGGTTCCGGACGCGTGGTGCTTCGGATGCGCTTTCTACGATTTCTACTGCCAGTTTTGCCTCTATCGTGACAGGATCTTCCGCCACTGGAGCGTACACGGTGGAGTGGGATGTGCCACCTGCTACTGTATCAGGTTCACTAAAGACGATCATCATCACAACAAGTTGGGAAGATAGAATGGGGCAGACGCAATCCGTTCAGCTGAAAACTATGATTTCACAGTACAGTGAATTCGAAAACTAAGTTCAATTGCATGCATGCGCTGAGACAAATGCGGGTGTAATTCCTGTTTGATACCGGATTTGTCGCGGTTAATAAATGGTTTTTGAACTGTTAATCGAGTTGATGTGCTACTGTTTTTATTATGTTTAATTGAAGTGGTGTTTTTGCAAAATATGTCTCCAATTATGAAAAAAAATATAGAACCTTGTGCTTTCTCTATTAGTGTTTACTAGAATACTCGTTGGATAGTAGGCCGTCATAATTACTCAAATAGGCCTTGGCACCAACATCATTCACTATGGAGTTACCATGAGTAACCAAGCTGTAAATAAGGCACCATCATCGAAGCCGAGCGGGATGGAGCGCTTTTTAAACTTTATTGAGAGGACAGGTAACAAAATTCCTGATCCTGCGATTTTGTTCTTCTGGGCATTGATCATTACTTGGGCGGCGTCAGCACTTTTATCGAATGTATCATTCGATCTTCCAAACCCTCGAACGGGCGAAGCTCTTACCATCACTAATTTACTTACGGGCGAAGCGCTAGCAAGTTTCCTTGCTAACATGGTGACGACGTTTACTGGCTTTGCGCCACTGGGTATCGTACTTGTCGCGATGCTAGGTGTGGGCGTTGCAGACTCTTCGGGCTTTATTACGACGGGTCTTAAGAAGATGCTGAACTTCACGCCAGCTAAGCTTCTTACTCCAATGCTGATTTTGGTTGCTATTGTGTCGCATACTGCGGCAGATGCAGGCTATGTTCTGGTTATTCCTCTGGGCGGTATTATCTTCCATGCGGCAGGTCGTCACCCTCTAGCGGGTATTGCGGCAGCATTTGCAGGTGTATCTGGTGGCTTCTCTGCAAACTTTATTCCTTCAGGTATAGATCCACTACTAGCAGGCTTTACGCAAACCGCGGCGCAGGTTCTTGATCCTGAATACGTGGTTAACCCATTAGCGAACATCTTCTTTACTGGCCTATCTTCCATCATTATTGTAGCGATTGGTTGGTACGTGACAGAAAAAATCATCGAGCCTCGTTTGTCAAAAATGCCAATTGATGACGATGCGGAAACTGCGCCAAACCTAGGTTCATTTACTGAACTGGAATCAAAAGCATTCCGTTATGCAGGTTGGGCAATGATGGCGGGTATTGCTTTACTTGTTGTAGCGTTAATTCCAGAAACATCAGCACTTCGCTCGCCTGAAGGTGAAATTACGGCCTTCTCAGCACCGATAATGAAGTCTATCGTGCCGTTGATCTTTATTCTGTTTATCATTCCTGGTTACGTTTACGGTAAAGTGTCTGGAACGTTCAAGACCAGCAACGACATTATCAAAGCGATGGCTGATACTATGTCGACCATGGGCGCATACATTGTCATGTCATTCTTCTGTGCCCAATTCTTGTCTGCGTTTGCTCAATCGAACATTGGGACGATGCTGGCGCTATATGGTGCAGAAGGTCTGAAAGCGATGAACTTACCTGGTGAAGTGACCATCATTGGTATGATCCTTCTAACTGCGTCTGTAAACCTACTTATTGGTTCTGCATCGGCAAAATGGGCTTTAATTGGTCCAATCTTAGTGCCAATGTTAATGGCGGTTGGTATCTCGCCTGAGCTCTCTCAAGCGGCTTACCGTGTGGGTGACTCAGTATCGAACATCATTTCACCTCTAATGGTATTTTTCCCTCTTGTAGTGGTTTACTGTCAGCGTTATGTGAAGTCGGCTGGTATCGGTACGCTTGCGTCACTAATGATGCCATTCTCGATCGCAATGCTGATCGGTTGGTCTATCTTCCTAGTTGCTTATTGGATGGTTGGTATCCCGCTAGGCATTCAAGCTCCTTACACTTACACAATGTAAAAACGTTTAGGGTGTGAAAGCCGATAATTGGCAGCCGAAAAGCGCAGGTCTTCGATCTGCGCTTTTTTGTTCTCGTAAAACGAACATCGATAGGTCTTGTAACTAGGTTTTTTTTGGAGTTGCAAACTTTGTCCCGTGATGTGTTGCTGTAGTGAAACCGAAGTTGGTGATAAAATTCCTGACTTCAATCGTTTTTTGTTTCTTTGGAGCCTCCTTTGTCTAACCATCCGTTTACCCCTCAAGATGAATTGTTTATGCGCAGAGCGATGGTGCTTGCTGAGCAAGCAGAAGCTGAGGGGGAAGTACCTGTCGGTGCAGTGCTTGTCAAAGATGGTGAAATTATCGCTGAGGGGTGGAATCGCTCTATTGGTACTAATGACGCTACCGCACATGCTGAAATCCAAACACTGCGTAAAGCAGGCCAAAAGCTAGAAAATTACCGCCTTCTGGATACGACGTTATATGTAACACTTGAGCCATGCCCAATGTGTGCCGGAGCCTTATTGCATAGCCGCGTTAAGCGGGTTGTTTTTGGAGCGCCAGATTTAAAAGCTGGAGCAGCAGGAACAGTGCTTAATTTGTTTGAAAGCCAAGCTGCTTACCATTACGCCTTGGTTGAAAAGGGGCTACTAGAAGATGAGTGCCGCACTCAGCTACAAGCGTTTTTTAAGCGTCGCCGTAAGGAAATTAAAGCGAAGAAACAAGCACAAAAAGCATTAGAAAATGGAGAGAGTGGACAAAATTATGGAAATAGTGAGAGTTAGCAAACATCTACAACCGGGTAGATGTTTGCCTGAACGTACTAGTGATTGACTAAGTGTACAAAAACACGATTACGTGAACTTACTTTCTTTTTCATACATGTCAGTTTACGTTTACGTCGGATAGCAGCTACTGTGTTATTTAAACGCTTTGACTGCACTCTACGTCTTCTCATATTCAAAACCTCCTGCAGACAAGACTTATACCAGTAAATAGCGGTTCATCGATGCTTTACAATAGGCTCGATAATCGCACTAAACATTTGATGGTTTAACGTTCTTCATTTGACTTCTGCATTGCACAGAGCCAGCAAACAATTTCAATACGGTGCTTAATAATAGGAGTGACGTTATTTCGGCAGAGCGTAGCCGAAAGCGCCGCTTCATCAGTGAGCTAAACCATGTGGTTACAAAGCAATCTGTTACAAAGCAATCAGTTTAACTAACGGTGAAAAAAAGGCGACCAACCAAAGGAATGGTTGAGTGTGGTTGGTGTCACTCAGAGTCTTGGATTCTAGATAAGTTTTCGCTAGGACTCAATAAAAATGACGAGCTCATGGGCTCGTCATTTTTTAGTTTACAGGGGGTCTATTCTTCAAGGCTTTCTTGTTCGGTGTCTTCTTCAACCGTGACATCAGAAGCACCTGAGACTTGCTCGACGACAACCTCTACTGCTCCTGATATCAAAATGTCGGGGTTGAGCGGCGGAATCACTTGTAAGTCATCGCTATTCTCATCAATCGCTGGCTGTTGGCTGACATGACCAATGATGGATTGGTAGTAACGTCGAATATTTTCTACGTAATTACGCGCTTCATCGCCTCTGGCGTATCCATAGCGAGTTTGACTGTAATAGCGCTTCTGACGCAGTAAAGGCAGCCTGTCTTTTACATCCGCCCAAGCGTTCGGATCGCCACCTTGTGCTTTGGTGAGTCGGCGTGCGTCCATCATGTGGCCGTAACCAATATTGTATGAAGCTAACGCAAACCATATTTTTTCATGCTCGTTAATGCTATCAGGCACGCGACTTACAATTCGACGTAAGTACTCGACACCACCACGAACAGATTGCTCAGGGTCCAAACGGTTAGTCACCCCGACGCTTTTCGCCGTTGGCAGAGTCAGCATCATCATTCCCCTAACACCCGTTGGCGATTTTGCTGTTGGTTTCCAGTGTGACTCTTGATAAGCCAATGCTGCAATTAATCGCCAGTCGAACTCTTCGCTGTATTTTTGGAATAAAGGTGCCCATTTAGGCAATTTGTCATCCAGAGCTCGAATGAATGCGCGAGTATCAACGTAGTCAAATGCTTCAATATGACCAATGTACTTTTCTTCGAGAGTGGACAGTTCTCCTGATTGTTTGATGTTACCGAAAAATTCTATCAGCATCGCATACAAACTTTCGTCTTCAGAGCGTCGAGTAAACCACGATACTGGTTGATCTTCTGTAAGTTCAAACGCGAGCGCAAGATCGGGGTAAAGGCGCTGAGCTAGGGAAAGTTCCACAGAGTCAGTCACAGTAAAACGCAACTCACCAGTGGATACATATTTAAGTAAGTCTCTCGTGTCAGCATCGCCAACAATTTCAAACTGCAGCTCTGGGTATTTCTTCTTTAATGCGGTTAGGGTCGGAACATATTGCGATTGTTCGACGATCTTTAATGTTTGCGCGCCTGCATTTGTATCTTCGTCAGATTCGCTGTCTTTCGATGCTTGGTATTCAATCAGCTGTTCGATATCACGTGGTCGAAGTTGCCCCTTTTTATACACAACTTGTTGGCTTACATAATAATAAGCAGGGCCCGGTCTAAAGCGTTTTACCGCTTGTGACGTTTGATTTAAGCCCGTAGCGATGAGATCAATATCTCCTTTCTTAAGAGCAGGAAAAAGCTCAGCTTGGCGAAAGGCAGGTTTAATCTCGAGCTTGACGCCGAGCTGCTCCGCAAACTGACGCGCCAATTCGTAATCCAACCCAGCGGGACCATCGGGACCAATATAATAGGAAAGCTGATTGTTTAGCGTGCCAACACGAAGCACGCCACGTTCCTGAATTTTTTCGAATTCACTTTTGGGTTCCGACTCAATCTGGCAGGCAGAGAGTAGTAGCACAGAAACAAAAATTAGGGCGCTGCGCTTGAGTCGGTTGAGCTGGCTTATTTGCATTAATAGGTACATCTTAGGAAATTTCTATTTGCCTTTATATCAAAGCGAGCTCATGGGGCAAAGTGAATCACACACTTATAGCGTGACATTGTGTGTTTTATCGACATTTTAGTCGTAATTCAAATTTGACAAAAAAAATGACGCAAACGGTTGCTTTTGGTGTTACATCACAAAAACAATTGCTATATAATGCGCTCGCAATGACGAGGTGGAATCGGCATAGGTTCGACAGGGCTTATTTTAAGTGTCTGAATTTATTCCAATATCACCTTAATCAATTGCATAAGAGACCTAAGCACATGAGAATTTTGCGTGGCTCCCCAGCTCTTTCTGAGTTTCGTGTTAATAAACTACTGGAACTTTGTCGTGAACAAGATCTGCCTGTAACTGGCATTTATGCCGAGTTTATGCACTTTGCCGATCTAAAGTCTGACCTTGATGACCAAGAGTTAGAAAAACTTGAAAAGTTACTAACTTACGGCCCAACCATCGAAGAGCATGAGCCAGAAGGTCTTCTACTTCTTGTTACGCCTCGTCCAGGCACTATCTCGCCTTGGTCTTCTAAATCTACCGATATCGCTGTTAACTGTGGCTTGGATAAAGTGAAACGTCTAGAGCGCGGTACGGCTTATTATGTCGAATCTTCAGTTGTTCTATCAGAGGCTCAAGTTGGCGCTGTCAAAGCGTTAATTCATGACCGCATGATGGAAACGGTATTTACAGAATTTGAAGCTGCGTCAGCGCTGTTTACAGTCGCAGAGCCTAAGCCAGTGGCGCATGTTGATATCTTAGCGGGCGGTCGTCTTGCGCTTGAAGAAGCAAACGTTTCCCTTGGCTTGGCACTCGCAGAAGATGAAATTGATTACTTGGTAGAGAACTTTACTAAGCTTGGGCGCAACCCAAACGACATTGAATTGATGATGTTTGCTCAGGCGAACTCAGAGCACTGTCGCCACAAAATTTTTAACGCAGATTGGACTATCGACGGGGTAGATCAACCTAAGTCTCTGTTCAAAATGATCAAAAACACGTTCGAAACGACACCTGACTATGTGCTGTCTGCATACAAAGACAACGCGGCCGTTATGACGGGCTCTAAAGCGGGTCGTTTCTTCCCAGACCCTAAATCTCGTCAATACACTTACCACCATGAAGATGCACACATCTTGATGAAGGTAGAGACGCACAACCACCCAACGGCAATCTCTCCATGGCCGGGCGCATCGACTGGTTCAGGCGGTGAGATCCGTGACGAAGGTGCGACGGGTATCGGCGGTAAGCCAAAAGCGGGTCTGGTTGGTTTTACAACCTCTAACTTACGTATTCCTGGTTTTGAACAGCCGTGGGAAACCGACTTTGGCAAGCCAGGTCGTATTGTTAACGCGCTAGACATCATGCTTGAAGGTCCTCTAGGCGGCGCGGCATTCAACAACGAATTTGGTCGTCCAAATCTATTGGGTTACTTCCGTACTTACGAAGAAAAAGTGACCTCTCACGCGGGTGAAGAAATCCGTGGTTACCACAAACCAATCATGATTGCTGGTGGTATGGGTAACATTCGTGACGAACACGTGCAGAAGAAAGAAATTCCAGTGGGTGCGAGTTTAATCGTACTTGGTGGTCCGGCAATGAACATCGGTCTTGGTGGTGGCGCGGCGTCCTCAATGGCGTCTGGTCAGTCAGCAGAAGATCTGGACTTTGCTTCAGTACAGCGTGAAAACCCAGAGATGGAGCGTCGCTGTCAGGAAGTGATCGACCGTTGTTGGCAGCTAGGCGACGACAACCCAATCGCATTTATCCACGATGTGGGTGCGGGCGGTATCTCTAACGCATTGCCTGAACTTGTCGACGACGGTGAGCGTGGCGGTAAGTTCCAATTACGCGATGTACCAAACGATGAGCCGGGCATGAGTCCGCTAGAAATTTGGTGTAATGAATCACAGGAACGTTACGTTCTTGCGGTAGCGCCAGAAAACATGGAAGCATTCGATGCAATCTGTAAGCGTGAACGCGCACCATATGCAGTGGTGGGTGTGGCAACTGAAGAGCGTCATCTAACGCTAGAAGATTCTCACTTCGACAATACGCCAATCGATATGCCAATGGATATCCTGCTTGGTAAGCCACCGAAGATGCACCGCGACGCAACCACACTAAAGGTGGAAAGCCCTGCCATTGTTCGTGATGGTATTGAGCTTAATGAAGCGGTGGATCGCGTACTTCGTCTTCCAGCGGTTGCAGAAAAAACATTCCTAATTACTATCGGTGACCGAACAGTAACGGGTCTGGTTGCTCGTGATCAAATGGTTGGCCCTTGGCAGGTACCAGTAGCAAACTGTGCAGTAACAGCGGCAAGCTATGACACTTACCACGGCGAAGCAATGTCGATGGGTGAGCGCACGCCAGTGGCATTACTAGACTTTGGTGCATCGGCTCGCCTAGCGGTTGGTGAGTCACTAACGAACATTGCGGCAACAGACATCGGTGATATTAAACACATTAAACTGTCTGCGAACTGGATGTCGCCAGCGGGTCACCCAGGTGAAGATGCCGGTCTTTATGAAGCAGTCAAAGCGGTGGGTGAAGAGCTCTGTCCTGCATTAGGTTTGACGATCCCAGTTGGTAAAGACTCCATGTCGATGAAAACCAAGTGGGAAGAGAACGGCGAGAGTAAAGAAGTCACTTCTCCACTGTCGCTAGTTATCACGGCATTTGGTCGTGTGGAAGACGTACGTAAGACCGTGACTCCACAACTACGCACTGACAAAGGCGATACTTCTCTAGTTCTTGTTGACTTGGGTAACGGCAAAAACCGCTTAGGTGCGACAGCATTGGCACAAGTATACAAACAGCTTGGTGATAAACCTGCTGACGTAGATAACGCAGAGCAGCTAAAAGGCTTCTTTGATGCAATGCAAGCGTTAGTACGTGATGACAAGCTAGTGGCTTACCACGATAAAGGCGACGGCGGTCTGTTTGTTACACTGGCTGAGATGGCGTTCGCGGGTCATTGTGGCGTAAAAGCGAACATCGCAGAGCTGGGTGATGATGCGCTAGCCGTTCTATTTAACGAAGAGCTAGGTGCGGTTGTTCAAGTTAATAATGATGATCTGGATTCAGTTCTATCTACTCTGGCGGCAAACGGCTTAGAGGCATGTTCACATGTGATTGGTTCAGTTAACGCTTCAGATGACTTTATTATCACTTCTGGTGATGCAGTTGTTCTTGAACGTTCACGTACCGAACTACGTGTTATCTGGGCTGAAACAACGCATAAGATGCAGGCGCTACGTGATAACCCAGCGTGTGCTGACCAAGAGCACGAAGCTAAGAAAGACAACTCTGACCCGGGTCTAAACGTTAAGCTAAGCTTCGACGTAAATGAAGACGTTGCAGCGCCTTACATTGCAAAAGGTGCGAAGCCTAAGATGGCGATTCTACGTGAGCAGGGTGTTAACTCCCACGTTGAAATGGCAGCAGCGTTTGACCGCGCAGGTTTTGAAGCAACCGACATTCATATGAGTGATATCCTAACGGGTCAAGCCGTTCTGGATGAATACCATGGCCTAGTAGCTTGTGGTGGCTTCTCTTACGGCGACGTACTAGGTGCGGGTGAAGGCTGGGCTAAGTCTATCCTGTTTAACGCACAAGCTCGTGAACAGTTCCAAGCCTTCTTCAACCGTGAAGAGACGTTCTCTTTAGGTGTATGTAACGGTTGTCAGATGCTTTCTAACCTGAAAGAGCTGATCCCGGGTGCAGACTTGTGGCCACGTTTTGTTCGTAACGAATCTGAGCGTTTTGAAGCGCGCTTTAGCCTAGTTGAAGTTCAGAAATCTGATTCTGTATTCTTCGACGGAATGGCTGGTTCGCGCATGCCAATCGCGGTTTCCCACGGAGAAGGGCGTGTAGAAGTACGTGATGCAGAGCACCTAGCAGCGATCGAGGCATCAGGTACGGTTGCGGTTCGTTACGTGGATAACCTCGGTAACCCAACACAACAATACCCGAACAACCCGAACGGTTCGCCAAACGCGATTACCGGTTTAACAACAGCAGACGGTCGCGTAACTATCATGATGCCTCACCCAGAGCGCGTATTCCGCACAGTTGCAAACTCTTGGGCTCCGGAAGGTTGGGGTGAAAATGGCGCTTGGATGCGTATGTTCCAAAATGCACGTAAGAATATCGGTTAATTAACCTCAGGTTAATCTAGCTTAAGTAAAGCGTTGGTTGAGAGACCAGCGCTTTCTTTTTTTTATTACTCTTTTTTCTTCGTCGCTCTTTCTCGTGACTAGGCGAAACGTTGATTTGTTCTGCCTCTTCTTTGTCATCTATTATCTCGCATAAAAAACTTGCAGCGTTTAGATTACTTTTATGCTCTAATACCGCGCTTACCAAGGGATGGTGTTAAACAGCTCAGCTTAGATGGAGTTATCAAGTTGACCGAATCCCTGATTGATCCCTAAATCCCTTAGGAAATGAAAGAAATGTCTAAGAATCCAAAATTTGCTATCCGCGTCACTGAAAAACGTAACGGCTGGAGCGCAGAAATCACTCGCCAAGTGACATCTCGTAAGACTGTAGTATCAAAGCGTGAAACTGGCTTTGACAGCGAAGAGAAAGCACAAGCTTGGGCTGAACAAGAACTGGCTGGTTTTATCCAAAACCAAGTGGTTCGTAACGAGCGTAAAGCAGCGCAACGTCAAGAGCGTGAAGCAGAACAACTAGCGGCAAAAGTTCGTAAAGAAGAAGCCCGCAAAGCACGTGACGCTGAAGTAGACGCTGACGAAGAATAGATTCAAGTCGGTGAGATGGTGACGTCACCCATCAAACAAAAGGTGAAAATGCCCTGAGCTTTGTCTCAGGGCATTTTTTATTGTATCGACTTAAAAACAATCCGAGGATACTGACAGACTAAACGTACCGTCTTCAGGGGCTGCAAATTGTTTATTGCCAGGAAGAAGGTGAGGGTTATTAGCATAAGTGCGATGTGTTGACTTACCCTTTGCCGAGTGCCTCTCTGGTAAATCAAAGTGTTGCAATCCGTCAGATAGATCGTTTGCTTCACCGTAGTCGAAATGTGTTGCGACGTCCTTGGGCTGCTTGGCGTAACGACAGTGATCCGGCTTGCCATCTTCGTGCCAAGTTAACGCGTTTGCTTTGGCGTCTAGATTCAGATTATTTGTTGTTGGTTTTGCGTAATGATCCTCAATAACTTGGTGCTGACTCTGCTCTTGTAAGTAGTCAGCAATGCTCTCGGAAGTCTGTGCCAGGCTTTGACTTGCTGGAACGAAGCAAGCAAGAAGAAACAGTGTTTTTAAGTTGTTCATAGTGTGTATGCAAGCAAAAAGAAGTGATAGTACTGATAAATAAAACAGTGTGCAATTATGGTTGTTAGTTAAGAAACAGCAGGGCAGTTAATATCTGCCCTGAATCTTTTAGGTATGGTTAGTATTGATAAGTGAGGTGCAGTTTGACTTCACGACCAGGCGAAGGCACGCCATTAGATAGGTATGCTTCGTAGTAACGATCGGTTAAGTTTTTCACAACCGCGCCAACACTCAAGCCTTCGACTTGTTGTATTTCCCAAACCACGTAAGCGTTTTGTAGCGTGTATTGCTCACTTGGCGATTTCACTTTTAAATTGTTACCGCTTGCCTTGGTTTTGGTTTGCGCATCATACCAACGGACTTCCCAGCCCGTACGTAAACCAGGAATCCATTCGTAACCTAAACCCAGATTAATGTTTAATGGTGGCACATCAGGGTGATCATCATCTGAACCTGTGGAGTCAGATAGACTACCTTTGTTTTTGCCGCGAATGTAACTTGCTGAGAAATTACTGTAGAAATCTTCAATCCGGTATTGTGAAATTAGCTCAAAGCCGTAGTTTTTAAAGCCATCTAGGTTTGTATTCCAGCTTTGTAACTCAGTAGTATTTTTGTCGAGGTTTTCGCCCGTTCGTATATCAACTGTGTCGCTAACATCGTTATAGAACAAAGTTAACTCTGTTGCGAGGTTATCGCGAGAGTTCACCAGCCCTTCCGTTAAGTTGATAACGCTTGCTTGATAAGCATGGATACGAGACACGTCCAGATTCAAAGCAGTAGCCGTAGCGGTAGCTCGCGCATATTGCACTGAGTAGATGTTATCAACGGTTGGTGCTTTTAAAGCGTAGGCGTAGGAGGCGTTTAAACGCGTATTATTGGTCGCATCAAAGTCGATATCCAAACGTGGGCTAAAGCCTTTATGCGTCGTTTCACCGTAGTCATGTCCGGCGGCTGGATCATTATAATCCGGCGCGGCGTTCCCTTTTCCTTCACTCTTGATGTATTCGTAACGCAGAGAAGGTGTGATGGTTAGACGGTCTGTTGCTTGATAGTGATCAGCAATGTAAGCCGCATAAATTGACTGAGTGCCAGATGGTTCGTAGTAAGGGGTATACCAACCGTAGTTTTTGGCTTCATTACTGTCGTATGATGCGTTGAATACTAATGAGTCTCTATCGGTTTTTTGATATTGAAGCCCTGTGACTAGAGTGTGGTCTCCGAACTGTGCTTGGTTAAACACATCAGCATAGTCACGCTCGTAACTCAACCAAGACTCGTGACCGTAACTGCCAACAGAAACGAACATTTTCTCGAATGCCACGTCAGGGCGAACCCAGTGACGATCGTTTTCAGAACGTGCCATTTTGATATTGAAATCAATATACGGGTTAGTCGGCATGTAGTGGTAAGAGATGGTCGTGGTGTTATCTGTGTATTTATTATCGACGGTGTATGCGTATTTGGCTTTTTCTAATGATCCGTATTTCTTGATGTTGTACTCAGTGATGTTAGGCATTTTTCCGCGGCGGTTAGCCCAAGGTTTACGACCTTCATCTTTGTAGCGAGTGTGGCTAATTTCAAACTCGTGATCGTTGTTTTCATAACCGACTTTTACGAGCATGTTTTCTTGCTCATAACCTGAGTAATCCAGCGTTTCACCACCACCGACTTTAATGTCATCAGAATCTTTTACAGAGCCATTCGCTAGAAAATAAAAACCAGCATCGTTTTTACCATAGAGTGTTAGCGTGTAGGCATTCTCATCGCCGTTGGTGTTATATGCACTTGAGATGCGAGCACCAAAGTTTCTGTCACCGTACAGTAGGTCATCGACACTCTTGGTTTTAATGCGAATGGAGCCACCAAACTTCCCGTTGAGTGCTCGATAGTCGTGCGCGCCCTTGATAATTTCGGCTTCACCAATCAAGAACGGATCAAAAAAGAAAGTACCGTAGCGGTATTGTTGAAAGCCAATTGGAGCGCCATCGACAAACACGGCGATATCGCTTGGATCATCAAAACCACGAATGTTAATACGTTCGCCACCAGAACGACCGCCACCATCTAATGATGCGCCCGGAACGGCATCGATCATTGAGGCAAAATTAGAGTACTGTTGCTCTTCAATCTCTGACCAATCAATGGTGGTTTGCGCAGGCTCAGCAACGGTGATGGGTTTGGCATAACGCACACCGATGACTTCAAGCTCTTCATTTGGCGTTGTCTCGGCATATGAATAAAGAGGGAAGAGCAAAGTCAGTGAAATGAGATTTACTTTGAATGGATGACTTTTTAATCGTTTCATATTGATGATTTATAGTGTTTTTATGAAGCTCGGATTATAAGAACATTATTACTATTAATAAATGATAATGAGATTAATTATCAAATGTGTTTTTGCGATGGCTTGTAAAGTTTTTTATCCATTCGTGGAAACTACGATGAGTATCTGTAGCTTACAGAAAACAAAAAGCCCAGCATCATGGACGCTGAGCTTATTGGCTTTAAACAAGATGGTGCGAGCACTGTTAGCTAATCAAGTGCGTCCTTGGTAGGAGTTACTGAGTTTCTAACGGGATCTGTCCGGTAGTCAGTGGCTCGACATCGAACTCGGTTAGTCCTTCAATGTAACTTTCAACGGCTTGTTCTACCGAATCATCACCTTGGTTGAAGTAAGCAAGGTGGAAGATCGCATCGCCTTCATTAACCAGTGGCAAAGTTTGTTGACCGATCACCAAGCCACGCTTTGGCGCTTTGAGCTCTACTTCATCATGTCCAAGAGGAGAGCTGATATAGGCGAGAGTTTCACCCTGTTCCACTTTGTCTCCCAGATTAACGACAGTACGCAAAATACCGTTACCTGACGCACGAACCCAGCTGGTGGACTTCGCTATGATAGGCTCAGGCAGCTTTTTTCGGCTAGCGCGCAGCATGCCAATGGCTTGCATTACACGCCGAACCCCGAGTACACCAGCGCTGATTGACAGTGGATCAAAACGCAATGCTTCGCCAGCCTCGTAGGTGAGCACGGGGATATCACATTTTTCTGCTTCACTGCGTAAAGAGCCATCACGCAATGCTGAATCAACAATCACTGGCGTCGCAAACGCCTGAGCAATACGCAGAGTTTCTGGGTTGCTTAAGTTTGCGCGAATCTGTGGCAAGTTCGTGCGGTGAATGGCCCCAGTGTGCAGATCCAAAATGTAGTCACAACGTTTGGCTATGTTGTTAAAGAAGCCGTGTGCCATTCGAGATGCAAGCGCGCCTTTTTCACTGCCAGGAAAACAACGGTTGAGATCTCGTCGATCGGGCAAGTACCGTGATTTATGGATGAAACCAAAAACGTTAACGATAGGTACTGCAATGACAGTGCCTTTCAGTTTTTGTGGATCCAGTTGGTTAATGATCTGACGAACGACTTCTACGCCATTAAGCTCATCACCATGGATAGCAGCATTGACCATTAACACAGGCCCTTCTTGTTTCCCATGGATGATTTCCACAGGAATAGATAAAGGCGAATGTGTGTATAGTTTCGCTGCTTCAAATTCGATCTCTAATCGTTGTCCTGGTTGTATTTGATGCCCTAAGAGCTCAAACACTTTGCTTTTTTTACTTCTGGCCATAAACCATCTCTGTCAAATGCGTTATCAGCAATGTAACAATTGCTGCAAAATCGCACTAATCATTCTCATTAAGGACACGACAAATTACTTTAATCGTCATGCGCGAAATCTCAGCATGTGTGACGTTTTTGTTTTCAATATGATCTTTTATATCAGTTTAATACATAACGAGAGGTACAGAAGGAAGAGCAATCATAGGCTTAAAAAATGTGACTGTATTAAAAATAATACTGATAATGAGGGACAAAAAAACGGACTTTTAACCCTACTTTTTATCCGATAATATCCGCGCCGAATTTGAGGTCTAACATTTCTAACTAGAGGTTTTGATGAAAAAGGCAATTGCTAAAATTGGTGCATTGACTGCTGTAGCAGTTTCACTTTCAGGTTGCGTTGGCAGTAATGCCGTGACAGGTTATGTCATGGGGTTTAACTTGAAAGCTGTAGATAACCGTTACGCTCGAGGTGGTCTAAACATGCTTTTAGCACCTGTTTATGGTGTCGCAATCGCAGCGGACTACATCGTGTTTAACTCTCTAGAGTTTTGGACGGGTAAGAACCCTTTAAATGGTAAGCCACATATCTTCGATACAAAGATGGATACTTACATCGATGTCAATCACCAGTTAGATAAATCGTTAACGACGGCGCCAATTGCACCGTTAGCGAATAACCGTGTTATTGAGCAGGGTCGAATGCAGCAAATCGATGAGAATACTGTTCAAATGGATATTACTTACAATAACGGCGAGAAGGCGATACTCATGGGTGTGCGCGATGGTGAGTTTGTCACTTACTACATTGATGGCGAAGTCGTTGCACAAACCTCAATGGATGAGCTAGCTGCTTATACGCAAAATCGCGTGTAATTTGGTCCAGCCAAACAAAAAAGGGGGCCGTAAAGCACCCTTTGTCGTTTTTCGTGGTTGAATTACGCTTTCTCTGGAATTGCCTCTAGAAGCGCTACCATTTGGTCCCAGTACAGCTGAACGGTATCAATCTTCACTTTCTCATCTGGTGAGTGAGGGAATTTAATTGTTGGACCGAAAGACACCATATCCATGTGTGGGTATGGTTCTTTAAACAGGCCACACTCAAGACCAGCATGGATGACCATTATGTTCGGCTTATGACCGTAAATGCCTTCATACATATCACGGAAAATTGCCATGATCTCGGAATCTGCATCTGGCTTCCAGCCAGGGTAAGCACCTGAGAACTGAATTTGTGCGCCTGCTAATTCAGCAATTGAACGTAGCATACTCTCAACTTGGCTGCGGCCAGAGTCAATGAGAGAACGAATCAAGCAAAGCACGGTGACTTTATTTTCTTCTGTGCTGATCACACCAACGTTTAGAGAAGTTTCAACAACACCTTCCACCTCGTCACTCATACGCATTACTCCGTTTGGACAAGCGTTAAGTGCCGCAATGAATCGTTGCTGATCGGCGATTGAAAATACTTGCGCGTCAGTCGTGATCACTTCATTAAAGGTTACGATACCTGTTTCGATTTTACCCAGTTCAGTTTTAAGCAGCTCAGTGTAGTGGTTGAACAGCTCAGCAAGCTTGTCTTGGTTTTCAGCAGGAAGAGCGACAGTGACAAACGCTTCGCGAGGGATTGCATTACGTAAGCTACCACCACGGAATTCTACCAAACGTAAATCAAGCTCTTGAGCATGACCCGCTAGGAAGCGGCCAAGTAATTTATTGGCATTACCACGACCTGTGTGAATGTCACAACCTGAGTGACCACCTTTTAGGCCTTTCAGCGTTAGTTGGCGTGTTACGAAACCGGCAGGTGTTGCTTCTCGAGAAATGCCGAAAGTCATGGTGCCATCAACACCACCAGCGCAACCCATGTAGACTTCGCCTTCTTGTTCAGAGTCTGTGTTGAGAAGGATCTCACCTTCTAACCAACCAGCCTCAAGACCAAATGCGCCAGTCATGCCTGCTTCTTCATCAATCGTAAGCAGAACTTCGATTGGGCCGTGCTTAATGTCTTTAGATGCCAATACAGCAAGGCAAGAAGCCATACCAATCCCGTTATCTGCACCAAGCGTCGTGCCTTTCGCCGTTACCCATTCGCCATCGATGTAAGGTTGGATTGGATCTTTGGTGAAGTCGTGTTCGGTGTCTTCGTTTTTCTGCGGCACCATGTCGATGTGTGCTTGAAGTACAACAGCCTTCTTATTTTCCATTCCAGGTGTCGCGGGCTTTTTGATGAACACGTTACCGGTTGGATCACGGCGAACGTCAAAGCCTTGCTCTGTTGCCCAGTTGATAATGTACTGTGCTAATGCTTCTTCATGCTTAGATGGGTGAGGGATAGAACAAATCTTATCGAAAAACTGCCAAAGTGGAGCAGGTGATAAGGTACTGATCTCAGAATGGAACTCAGACACGGAGGACTCCTTTTGATGTGCTTTGCCAAATATATACCGTAAAAATATTGTCGAGATAGCATTAAATGCTAGACGATTTGGCCTTCAAATTGCCGTTTAGCATACCACCAGATAAGGAGTACGAGTAGTCGCGTGCACAAGGATTTCTCTCAGAACTGTCACAGTTTGTGAACACAATAACAGGCACTATGTGTTCTTTATCATACATTCTGAAAGTGGCTTTATTTTTTAATTCACAAAACTGTAATTTAATTACATTTAAACTTTGATGAAGGTCAATTTATACATTTTTTGTGATTTTAATCACTAAAATGCTTGTAATTAAATTTCTTAGTGGTATATTTGTAACCAGCTTCTGAGAGAAGAATGAAATGCTCAAAGGATGAGTCCGTTTTATCGCCTCCAAGGAACCGAGAAATCAACTAATGTTTAATTGATTTAAAAGGTGATAGTTATGAAAGGTTTACCAAGTACAATGTTCTGGAATAGCAAGTCTGTTTACACCGGCAACTTTGTATACCCAACAAGCTTTGGCTACTAAGTGAAGTCAACGCATGTGACTCGAACAGTTTGTTCACCCCTATAAATTGGAATTTTTTTTCAGTGATAGTGCTGACATGATTCGCCGCCACCCAAATTGGGTGGCGTTTTTTTATCTCCACTTTCTATTTCTGACACATTTTCTGCCATCAAGGCTAGATTCTATTCTCCGTTCTTTAGTTTTATCGACTTCCCCGTCAAATCCACCTAGATATGACGCTTAAAACGCCCAGTTTCTATTTGAAAGTTTAGTACATTGTTCAGTTTTTATTCTGTTGTTGGGTTCTGAACGATAATTATTAATTGTTGTTTTATAAGAATATATTTCCTGTTTTGCTTTTAAGAATTAGCGAATGGGTTTCATATCCAAAGAAAAAAATCGCATTAGAGTGAAGATTCTATCTAGAATTTGCTATTTGATAACTTTATAATTCCCGCCAATCGATTACGCAACCGTTTACTTTTTACCTTTACAGGATTCGATCATGCTCGAGAGGCTTTTTAAGCTCAGTGACAATGGCACAAATGTGCGCACTGAGATCATTGCAGGTGTTACCACCTTCCTAACCATGGCTTACATTATTTTTGTAAACCCAGCGATCCTGTCGGATACCGGTATGGACCGTGGTGCCATTTTTGTTGCAACTTGTCTTGCGGCCGCTATCGGCTGTTTCATCATGGGATTTGTTGCCAACTACCCAATTGCACAAGCACCAGGAATGGGGCTGAACGCATTTTTCACTTACTCTGTTGTGTTGGGAATGGGCTATACGTGGCAAGTTGCGTTAGCGGCGGTGTTTGTTTCGGGCCTGCTGTTTATTCTTTTGAGTATATTTAAGATCCGTGAGTGGATTATTAACTCGATCCCGCATTCTCTTCGAACTGGTATTTCAGCCGGTATCGGTCTTTTCTTAGCATTTATCGCATTAAAAAATGCAGGCATCGTCGTTGATAACCCTGCGACATTAGTTTCTATGGGAGATATCACATCATTGCCATCTGTATTGGCTGCGATTGGTTTCTTCCTTACTATCGCGCTTGTTCACCGTGGTGTGAAAGGTGCGGTGATGATCGCCATTCTTGGTGTTACAGCGCTTGGCCTTCTATTTGGTGATGTGCAGTGGAGCGGCATTATGTCAACACCACCAAGCATTGCACCCACTTTCATGCAACTGGATTTCTCTGGCTTGTTTGAAGTTGGCATGATTTCCGTTGTGTTCGCTTTCCTATTTGTCGATTTGTTTGATACCGCAGGTACGCTAGTTGGTGTTTCTCAAAAAGCAGGCCTCACGGATGAGAATGGCAACATCCCGCGTCTAAACAAAGCGTTACTTGCAGACTCAACGGCAACGTCAGTAGGTGCATTACTCGGTACCTCAAACACCACATCTTACATTGAGAGTGTTTCTGGTGTGGCGGCTGGTGGTCGTACTGGTCTAACAGCAGTGGTTGTTGGTGTGCTCTTCCTACTTGCTCTGTTGTTTTCACCACTAGCAGGAATGATCCCAGCTTACGCAACATCGGGCGCTCTGTTCTATGTCGCGATTTTGATGTTGTCTGGGCTGGTAAGCATTGATTGGCGTGACCTAACGGAAGCATCACCAGTTGTTGTGACTTGTTTGGTGATGCCGTTAACGTTCTCGATTGCAGAGGGTATTACGTTAGGCTTTATCGCGTACGCGGCGATCAAATTATTCAGCGGCAAGGGCCGTGAAGTGTCGATGAGTGTGTGGGTGATGTCTGCCATCTTCATCGTCAAATACCTCGTCGGTTAATTTCTCGAGCAAAAAGCCAGTGTGGATTTATTCACGCTGGCTTTTTCTTTTTTCACGTTGTTCACTTAAGACGGTTTTTCTGCGGAATAGGCAGAGAATTTTGATATCACCGTTGGTATTAGCGGTGTGTTTCGGTAGAATAATCGTTTGCGCAGCTTGAAATCCTCATCTCCATACGTTTTTGGAGAGGTCAGTGAGCATTCCGCTTTTGAGTGAGTTCACTAGATTTTGAGGATGCATATTTTCAAATTATTAGGTTATTACAATGAGTAAAAAATTCATTATCACTTGGGATGCAATGCAGACTTACTGCCGTGAACTGGCTGAAAAACAAATGCCAGCTGAGCAATGGAAAGGGATTTGGGCGGTAAGCCGCGGTGGTTTGGTTCCTGGCGCTATCTTGGCTCGTGAACTGGGTATTCGTTACGTTGATACAATCTGTATTTCAAGCTACGACCATGATCATCAGCGCGATATGACGGTACTAAAAGCACCTGAAGGCGATGGTGAAGGTTACCTAATCGTTGAAGACCTAGTAGACAGTGGTGATACGGCGCGCAAACTACGTGAGATGTATCCAAAAGCGAAGATGATCGCTGTGTGTGCAAAACCTTCAGGCAAAGCGTTGCTAGATGATTATGTGGTAGATATCGCGCAAGACACTTGGATTGAACAACCTTGGGATATGTCAATCCAGTACGCTGAGCCTGTAAACCGCAAGCAAAAATAAACGCTATTAAAGAATATTGAGAAATGCCCCTGTATAGGGGCATTTTTTTTATTATCATAACAACTCATGCTAATAGCCTAAGGTTCTTCCTATGTCTGAAGACGTCAGTAAAAATCTTTCCGAAACTTTGTTCGTGAAACATAAGCAAGCAAAAGAAACCTCTGCGCTTACCCAGTACATGCCGACCAGTCAAAAAATACTTGATGAGCGAGAGGCGCAGGGTGATCGTGCTTGGTATCGTCATTTGCGCCGCTTGCAATGGGCTTGGCAAGGGTTGTCTCCGATAGAGATGGAAGGTGTGCTTTCTAAAATCGCTTCTTCTTCCCACTCTCGAACCAATGATGATTGGTTAGACACCGTAATGGGGTACCACAACGGCAACTGGACATTTGAGTGGATTAAGCTCGGCATGGAGCATCAGAAGCGTTCAAATGAAATGCAAGGTGAGGAGGCCGCCGATGAACTCTTCACTGCTTCTTTGTGTTTTAGTATCGCAGGCTACCCACATCTGAAGAATGATAATTTGGCCTTGCAGGCTCAAGTGCTGGCAAACAAAGCGTACTCTGACGGCGCAGAGAAGACCAAGTACACTATCAAGCAAATTGAAGTGCCTTACCAAAATCGCAAAATCATCGCGAATCTTCATTTGCCAAGAACCGACAAACAACTGCCTGTGGTGATGGTGAGTGCTGGTCTCGATACGTTACAAACCGACATGTGGCGTTTGTTCCGCAATCATCTTGCACCACGAGATATCGCAATGTTGACGGTCGACATGCCTTCGGTGGGGCACAGTTCTCACTGGCCTTTGACTGAGAACTCAAGCTGTCTGCACCAAGCGGTACTAAATGAGCTGTATTCATTGCCTTGGGTGGATCATCACAAAGTGGGGTTAGTTGGATTTCGTTTTGGTGGTAATGCCATGATCCGACTCTCTTTTGTTGAGCAAGAGAAGATCAAAGCTTGTGTAGCCCTCGGCGCACCCGTACATGATATTTTTACTTCCCCTGAGAAGCTGCAAAAAATGCCGAAGATGTACTTAGATCTTTTGGCTTCTCGCTTAGGGAAAAGCGCGGTTGATATTAATAGCATGGCGGGCCAGATGATGGCCTGGTCATTGAAAGTTCAGGGCTTCTTGAGCAGTAGAAAAACTAAAGTACCTATTTTAGCTTTGAGCCTTGAAGGCGATCCGGTGTCTCCACACAGTGATAACCAACTCGTCGCGCTGTTTAGCCAGTATGGCAGAGCGAAAAAAATCAGTTCCAAAACGATTACAAAAGGATATGAGCAATCCCTCGATTTAGCCATAAAGTGGCTAGAAGATGAATTATTAGGGTGACAATTCTCCTAAATTAGTTAAAAGTGATATATCTGAGCAAAAAAATAAGCTCATGATAATTAAAAATAATAATCATTCTTGGGTGTTTACTTTTAACTATGAAAACGGAGATTCATATGTCAGAGACGACTCAGGGCCCGACTCACTTTCGCTTGATGTCAAAGTTGAAGGCGATAGGGCCTTACCTGCGCGAACCACAATCGCAAGAAGGGCGCTATTATTTTGATTGTCTATCTGTTTGTGTAGACGACAAAAAATCGCCTGAGAAGCGTGAATTTTGGGGCTGGTGGATGGATTTAGAATCCATCGAAGGAGGCTTTACTGCCAAATATCATATCGGCAAGTACAACAAAGAAGGGCAATGGGTATCTGAAGCCCTGCCTAAAAAAGCGGTAGAGGAAGTGTATCTGACGCAGAGCACATTCCATCAAAAGCTGGTTGATACTTTAGAAGAACACTTCAAATTAGAAGTCGAATATCACACGGAGTCTTTCGATTTCGCTTAATTTGGTTGTTTTCATTTAATACCAAACAAAAAGGTGCGAAAACGCACCTTTTCTCTTGTTAATTCCCTCTTTGATTGTTAAAACATCCTCTCTTTATTTGTTTTTCACTTCAGAAGACATCATGACAACGAATCAACAAAATGCAGTTGTTTCACAACCACAAACTGTCGTTGTGAAACTGGGTACAAGTGTGCTGACAGGCGGCACTCTGGCACTCGACCGTGCTCACATGGTTGAGTTAGCGCGCCAGTGTGCTGAGCTTAAAAAACAAGGCCATTCAGTGGTAATGGTTTCGTCTGGTGCTATTGCAGCAGGTCGTGAGCACCTTGGTTACCCCGCATTGCCCAACGAGATGGCGAGTAAACAATTACTTGCGGCGGTGGGTCAAAGTCGCTTGATTCAAACATGGGAGTCTTTGTTTGGTATTTACGGCATTAAGATTGGTCAAATGCTACTAACTCGTGCTGATTTAGAAGATCGCGAGCGATTCTTAAACGCACGTGACACCATCAATGCGCTCGTTGCGAACGATATTATTCCTATCGTAAACGAAAATGATGCCGTTGCGACCAGTGAGATTAAAGTGGGCGATAACGACAACCTTTCCGCTTTGGTGGGCATTTTGTGTGGCGCAGATAAGCTCTTGCTTTTAACTGACCAAAAAGGTCTGTTTACTGCTGACCCTCGTAAAGACCCAAACGCAGAGTTGATCAAGGAAGTAAAAACCATCGACGATACGCTGCGTAAAATCGCAGGAGGAAGTGGTACAACATTGGGTACTGGCGGTATGGCAACGAAGCTGCAAGCCGCAGACATCGCTCGCCGCGCTGGTATCGAGGTTATTATTGCTGCCGGTAGTGCACCGAATGTTATCTTTGACTCTTTGAGTGCAGAGCCACAAGGCACACGCTTCCTACCTTGCGCTGAAGCTTTAGAAAACCGTAAACGCTGGATTCTGGCGGGACCTGCGGCATCGGGCGACATCATTATTGATGACGGTGCGGTAAATGCTGTGGTCGGTAAGGGCAGTAGCCTACTTGCTAAAGGGGTAATCAAAGTAAGTGGTGACTTTGCACGAGGCGAAGTGGCGCGTGTAACAAATTCTCACGGTAAGTTGGTGGCTCGTGGCATCAGCGCCTACTCAAGTGATGATCTAACTAAAATTACTGGTAAGCACAGTAAAGATATCATCTCTATTTTGGGGCATGATTATGGCTCTGAGGTGATTCATCGCGATGATTTGGTCGTCATTCAGGAATAGAATTAGAGGGAAGCAAAGTGGATTTAACGAATATGGGTAAAGCTGCTAAAGATGCAGCTTTCGAATTAGCGACAGCGTCAACTGCGCAAAAGAACCAAGCTTTAGCGATCATCGCTGATGAGCTAGAAGCAAACTCCGCTGCTATTTTGGCGGCAAACGCTAAAGACATCGAACTTGGCCGTGAAGCGGGTTTAACCGATGCGCTGCTCGATCGCCTTTTGCTGAATGAAGAACGATTGACTGCAATTGCGAATGATGTTCGCAACGTCATTAGCTTGAACGATCCTGTGGGCAGCGAAATCGACAGTAAGGTACTGGAAAATGGGATGTCACTGTCCCGTCGCCGCGTACCACTGGGTGTCGTAGGCGTAATTTATGAAGCGCGTCCTAACGTAACTATTGATATTGCGGCGCTGTGCTTGAAAACCGGCAACGCAAGCATTTTGCGTGGCGGCAAAGAGACATTTTTCTCGAATATGGAATTGGTAAAGGTTATTCAGTCTGCGCTAGCAAAGGCGAACCTTCCTGCCGCTTCGGTTCAGTACATTGAAAAGCCAGATCGTGAGCTAGTCTCTCAACTGCTTAAACTGGACGATTACGTCGACATGATCATTCCACGCGGTGGTGCTGGCCTACACAAAATGTGTAAAGAAAACAGCACGATTCCGGTGATTATTGGCGGCTTTGGTATCAGCCATATCTTTGTCGATGAATCCGCTGATCTAGAGAAATCCCTGAATGTGGTTGAGAACTCTAAAGTTCAACGTCCATCTGCGTGTAACTCATTAGATACGCTGCTCGTGCATGAAAACATTGCAGCGCAATTCTTACCAATGATCGTAGAGCGCATGAACGATAAAGTGACCTTCGTGACAGAGCCTAAGGCAAAAGCACTGATGGCTCAAGCAACACAAATTCGCGATGCTGTTGAAGGTGACTTTGATACGGAATGGTTGAGCTACACTCTTGGTGTAAAAGTTGTGTCTGATGTGAAAGATGCCATTGATCATATGCGTGTCCATAACGCGAGCCACTCAGATGCGATCATGACCAATAGTTTGGAAAACTCAGAGCTGTTCATCAATTCTGTCGGTTCGGCGGCGGTTTATGTGAATGCTTCAACGCGCTTTACAGACGGTGCGCAATTTGGCCTTGGTGCAGAAGTCGCAGTATCCACGCAAAAGCTACATGCACGCGGTCCGATGGGCTTAGAAGAGCTAACTAGCTACAAGTGGGTTGGTAAAGCGAACTACTTAGCACGCAGTTAACACATTCAACGAGATCTTGAGTGAAAAAGGGGCCTTTGGGCCCCTTTTTGTTTTGTCTAACATACCAATTCCGCTACACTACATGAGCTTTTATTTCGGTTTGAAAGCGTTATACCCAAATAGCTTTAATAGAGTCCGTATAACCATGAACGCGTGGTTAGCCGTGATTGCTCATGAGGTTATTTGGGTATAGATATGGAGGTGATATGCATTGTCCTTTTTGTTCCGAGAACGATACCAAAGTTATTGATTCCCGCTTAGTGGCTGATGGCCATCAAGTTCGACGTCGCCGTCAGTGCTTGGCGTGTAGCGAGCGTTTTACTACGTTTGAAAGCGCAGAGTTAGTGATGCCTAAAGTGATCAAATCGAATGGCAACCGTGAACCATTTGATGAAGATAAAATGGTTGGCGGTATTCAGCGCGCATTAGAGAAACGTCCAGTGAGTGCCGATTCTATAGAGTTAGCGATCAGCATGATCAAATCACAACTGCGTGCGACGGGTGAACGAGAGGTTCCGAGTGAAATGATTGGTAATTTAGTCATGGACCAACTCAAAGAGCTCGACAAGGTCGCTTATATCCGTTTCGCCTCAGTTTACCGCAGCTTTGAAGACATTCGCGAGTTTGGCGAAGAGATTGCCCGCCTAGAAGACTGAGTAGCTAATGACTCAACACACTCCTGAAAGAGCGTTTTCTGATTTAGATTTCGCCATGATGTCACGAGCTATTAAGTTAGCGAGACGTGGCATTTATACCACCGCCCCAAATCCAAATGTGGGGTGCGTCATCGTTCGTGATGAAGAAATTGTTGGTGAGGGCTATCACCATCGCGCTGGTGAGCCGCATGCCGAAGTGCATGCGATGCGCATGGCGGGTGAAAAAGCAGTTGGTGCAACCGCTTATGTGACACTAGAACCTTGCTCTCATTACGGCCGTACACCGCCATGTGCTGAAGGGCTAATCAAAGCCAAAGTGGCACGTGTAGTTTGCGCCATGGTAGACCCAAACCCTAAAGTTGCGGGGCGGGGTATCCAGATGTTGCGTGATGCCGGAATTGAAGTACAAATCGGCTTGTTAGAGCAAGATGCCCTTGCCCTTAACCCTGGTTTTATAAAGTACATGCGTACAGGCATGCCGTTTGTTCAATTAAAAATGGCAGCCAGTTTGGATGGGCAAAGCGCACTCAGCAATGGGCAGAGCCAATGGATCACCTCCCCAGCGGCCCGCCAAGATGTGCAGCGTTATCGAGCGATGAGTGGTGGTATTCTCTCTACCAGCAAAACGGTGATTGATGATAATGCGTCACTCAATGTGCGTTGGGATGACTTACCTACCAGTGTTCAAGCGCAGTATTTACGAGAAGAACTTCGTCAACCAGTACGTGTAATCTTAGACCGTCAGAACCATTTAACGGATGCGCTCAAGCTGTTCCACACCGATGGAGAGCGAGTTATTGTTAGCCCAGATGGAGACAGTATCCCTCTATTGGACAGCGCTGACCAAATTGACTTATCAACAACATTAAAACGTATCTCGGATGAGCACCACATCAATCACTTATGGGTTGAAGCTGGAGCCACGCTAGCCAGTGCGATGATAAAGGCTAATCTTGTAGATGAGCTCATTGTTTACCTTGCGCCAAAACTCATGGGCAGCGATGGTCGGGGGCTTATCGGTGCTTTAGGATTAAGCGCTATGGCTGACGTCATAGATTTAAACATTACAGACGTTCGTATGGTTGGGGTAGACATTCGCATCACCGCCACCATAAAACGTAATGAACTTAGATAAGAAATAGTATGTTTACAGGAATAGTAGAAGCAGTTGGCAAGTTAGCTGCGATTACGCCGAAGGGCGAAGACATCACCGTCACGGTTGAAACGGGGACGCTTGATATGTCAGACGTTAAGTTAGGCGATAGCATTGCGACCAATGGTGTTTGCTTAACGGTAGTTGACTTCGGAAGCCACTATTACAGTGCTGATCTGTCATTAGAAACCTTGAAGAAAACTGGGTTTGCTGAATACCAAGTGGGCGATAAGGTGAATCTAGAAAAAGCCATGTTACCAACAACGCGATTGGGTGGACATATCGTTTCAGGTCATGTCGATGGGGTTGGTGAAATTGTCGAACGCAATTTAGTTGGCCGCGCGATAGAGTTTTGGGTTGCAATGCCTGCGGAAATTAGCAAGTACGTCGCAGAGAAAGGCTCGATTACCGTTGATGGTATTAGCCTAACTGTCAACGACTTACGTAAAAATGCTTTTAAGCTGACGATCGTTCCTCATACGAGTGAAGAAACTACGATTGACCAGTTTCAAGTGGGGCGCAAAGTCAACTTAGAAGTTGATGTACTTGCGCGTTATATGGAGCGTTTACTGCAAGGGCAGCAAGAAGATAAGGCCGAGTCTCGTATCACGATGGACTTTTTACAGCAAAACGGTTTTGCATAAGTCTTGGGAGTGGCTGCGTGAGGCATGCGATAAAGAGCAGACTCACAGAACACCGCGAGATTCATTGACTTGCTTGGTGCAAAGCTCAAACTATTGACCTCACCAGCATTCACTGCAACATGATTTTTTCATTGCTGCCGCAATAACAAATTTAGAATAACGGGAAAACAGACTATGCCAATCAGTACGCCACAAGAAATTATTGATGATATTCGCGCTGGCAAAATGGTCATCCTAATGGATGATGAAGACCGCGAGAATGAAGGTGACTTGATCATGGCTGCCGAGCATATTACGCCGGAAGCCATCAACTTTATGGCAACCTATGGCCGTGGCCTGATTTGTTTAACCATGACCAAAGATCGTTGCGAAAGCCTAGGTCTGCCACCAATGGTGCAAGACAATAATGCGCAATACACAACCAACTTTACTGTTTCGATTGAGGCGGCAGAAGGGGTAACGACGGGTATTTCAGCCGCGGATCGCGCACGTACGGTTCAAGCGGCAGTCGCGCCAAACGCCAAAGCTGCGGATTTGGTGCAGCCTGGTCATATCTTCCCGCTCGCGGCCCAAGATGGCGGCGTACTGACTCGCGCTGGTCACACTGAAGCTGGCTGTGATTTGGCTCGCCTTGCTGGTTTAGAGCCTGCATCGGTGATTGTTGAGATCTTAAATGACGACGGCACCATGGCTCGTCGCCCTGATCTAGAGATCTTCGCAGAGAAGCACGGTATTAAATTGGGCACTATTGCCGACCTAATTGAGTACCGCAATAACACTGAGACAACGATTGAACGTGTGGCAGAGTGCAAGTTACCGACAGAGTTTGGCGAGTTCACGTTAGTCACGTACAAGGACACCATTGATAACCAAGTGCACTACGCAATGTGCAAGGGCGATTTGAAAGAAAAAGCGCCATTGGTTCGCGTACATCTTCAAGACGTTTTTACCGACTTACTACGTAGCGATCGTAATGCAGAGCGCAGCTGGACACTAGATAAGGCAATGAAACGCATTGGTGAAGAAGGTGGTGTGCTGGTTGTTCTTGGCCATGAAGATTCGACCGATCTACTTATTCATCGTGTGAAGATGTTTGAAGCGCAAGACAAAGGTGAAGCACCAACGCTTGCTAAGAAACAGGGCACGTCTCGCCGTGTTGGTGTGGGCTCACAGATTCTTGCGGATCTCGGTGTACATGATATGCGCCTTCTGTCATCGACCAACAAAAAGTACCACGCATTAGGTGGTTTTGGTCTGAACGTGGTTGAGTACGTCTGCGAGTAACAACCGAACAATAAGTTCCTAGTCTTTTACGCACTCAACTCGTCAATGGCTAGGAACCGGTGATTTGCCTCCAATTTCCATTAGATATTGCTCACAAATTTGTGCTAGAATCCGGCGATTCTCACTTGATGAACATATTTCACTTATAAATAGAGTTAAAGGAAAGCTTATGAAAGTGATCGAGGGTGGCTTCCCAGCGCCAAATGCAAAAATTGCTATCGTTATTTCTCGTTTCAACAGTTTTATTAACGAAAGCCTACTTTCTGGTGCGATCGATACACTAAAGCGTCACGGACAAGTAAGCGAAGACAACATCACGGTTGTGCGTTGTCCAGGTGCCGTAGAACTACCTCTAGTAGCTCAGCGTGTTGCTAAAACTGGCAAATTCGACGCTATTGTTTCTCTAGGGTCTGTTATTCGCGGTGGAACGCCTCACTTTGACTATGTTTGTAGTGAAATGAACAAAGGTCTAGCACAAGTGTCTATGGAATTCAGCATTCCAGTAGCATTTGGTGTTTTGACTGTTGATACGATCGATCAAGCGATTGAACGCGCAGGAACCAAGGCTGGTAATAAAGGTGCAGAGGCTGCACTAAGCGCACTTGAAATGATTAATGTACTATCTGAAATTGATTCCTAATGGGGGCCAGTGTGAAACCAGCCGCACGTCGTAACGCACGTCAATTCGCTCTACAGGCGATCTACTCATGGCAAATTACTAAAGAGAATGTTGCCAAGATTGAAGAACAGTTTTTGTCTGGCGACAAATACGATGAAGAAGAACTTCATGCATCTGAGCCAGCGCTTGCTGCTCCAGAAACAGACGTAGCTTACTTCCGTGAACTACTAAGCGGTGTTGTACTTAGCCACGCTGAGCTAGATAGCAAAATTCGTCCATACATCTCTCGTCCTATGCAGGATTTAGATATGATGGAACTTGCTCTTCTTCGCCTTGCTATGTACGAGATGACTCGTCGCGAAGATGTTCCTTACAAAGTTGTTATCAATGAAGCGATTGAACTTGCAAAAGTCTTCGCAGCAGAAGATAGCCACAAGTTTGTGAACGGTGTACTTGATAAAGCAGCACCTCACATTCGTAAGAAATAACGATTTCTTCAATGAAAAGGTCAGCACATGCTGACCTTTTTTGTATCAAAAGCTTTTACATCAAAAAGTAAGTGAATTATGTCTGGTGAATTTAATCTGATAGACAAATACTTCGTCGGGCGTCAGAGCCAACGTAAAGATGTCCATCTAGCCGCTGGTGATGATTGTGCTTTGGTCAAAGCGCCAGCTAATGTTCAGATTGCGATTAGCACGGATACATTGGTGGCGGGAACGCATTTCTTAGCCGGAGCGAACCCAGCATGGGTAGCACACAAAGCATTGGCTTCTAACATCAGTGATTTGGCAGCGATGGGAGCAACGCCTGCATGGGTGAGCTTTGCATTAACAATGCCCGAGCCAGATGAAGAATGGCTTGCACCTTTCTGTGATGCATTTTTCGAATTGGCTGATTACTATGGTATTCAGTTAATTGGCGGTGACACCACAAAAGGCCCATTGTGTCTGACTCTGACGGTGCAAGGTTTTGTTCCTGAAGGTAAAGCTCTCACACGTTCCGGAGCAAAGCCAGGGGACTGGGTGTATGTAACGGGGAACCTTGGCGATGCAAAAGCTGGCTTGGATGTGATTCTAGATGGCTCTCTACGTAGCAGAGCTGGCGCGGAAGTACTAGAGCGAGCTCATTACCTTAGTTCTCCGCGTGTGCTTGCTGGACAAGCTCTTGTTGGCTTAGCCTCGTCGGCGATAGATATTTCAGATGGTTTAATCTCTGATATTAAGCACATTTTACAGCGCTCTCAGGTTGGGGTGAGTATTGATGTCTCTCAGTTACCGATCTCTTCAGAATTAGTCCAGTTTTTAGATGATAAGATCAGCGCGCAGCAGTATGCTTTAGCAAGTGGCGAAGAGTACGAGTTGTGTTTTACCGTGCCGGAGCAAAATCGAGGCTCGTTACAAAGCGCTTTATCTCATACTGGCTGTAAGGTCACATGTATTGGTCAAATCCGACCAAATGGAACCTTCGAGCTGCATGATAACAATCAACCACTTGATTGGGACTTAAGTGGCTTCGACCACTTTAAATGATCTGAGCTAAGCTCTAGCCAGAGCCTGTTACTATTGAGCAACTCGCAGGCATGACGATTGAAACCAAACTAGCAGTATAGGTTTAAGGATATGACCAACCCTCTTTCTCTGATTTCATTAAAGAACCCGTGGCATCTATTGGCGACGGGCTTTGGCAGTGGATTATCCCCGTTTATCCCAGGAACAATGGGGACACTGGCGGCCGTGCCCTTCTTTTTGTTGTTGGCGCAATTGCCATTTACGGCGTATGTCATTGTTGTTCTGATTTCGTGTGTGATCGGCATTCAAATCTGCCAAGTGACGTCTGCAGACATGAAAGTACATGATCATGGTTCAATCGTATGGGATGAATTTGCGGGTTTTTGGATTACGATGAGCATCGTCCCTGCGCTAAATATTCCGTTGACCGAGTGGAAGTGGTTGCTCACTGGCTTCATCCTGTTCCGTTTTTTCGACATGGTAAAACCGTGGCCAATTGGGTGGCTAGATAAGCGAGTTCACGGTGGGCTGGGTATTATGGTTGATGATATCGTGGCGGGAATTATGGCCGGTGTTGCCCTGTTTCTAGTCGCAAAATACGCAGGCTGGATGAATTAAACGTTGGACATAAAAAAGGGATGCCATGAGCATCCCTTTTTACATGCTATTTTGCTAAATAATCCAAGATGGATTTTTCAATCCCTTTTGCATCGAGACCAAGCTCTTCATGCAGTTCATCTTGTGTTCCTTGATGAATAAACTCATCTGGTAAACCTAGGTTCAACACAGGTTTAATGATTTTATCTTTCATCATGAACTCAACAACACCAGCACCAGCACCACCCGCGATAACATTTTCTTCTAACGTCACGAGCACGTCATGATCTGCGGCTAATTGACGAATTAATGCTTCATCGAGCGGCTTCACAAAGCGCATATCAGCAACAGTGGCGTTAAGGTATTCTGCCGCTTCTAGCGCGTTACCCAAGAAAGTACCAAAGTTCAGAATAGCAACTTTTTCACCTTGGCGAACCATGCGTCCTTTACCGATTTCTAAAGCCGTAAACTCAGTTTCGATTTCTACGCCCATCCCGCTACCGCGAGGGTATCGAACCGCACTAGGGCCAGTATGTTTATGGCCAGTGTAAAGCATTTGTCGACATTCGTTTTCGTCACTTGGCGCCATGATCACCATGTTCGGAATACAGCGCATAAAGCTTAGATCGAATGCGCCTTGGTGAGTTTGGCCGTCTGCACCAACGAGACCTGCACGGTCGATAGCGAACATTACTGGTAAATCCATGATCGCGATATCGTGGATCAGTTGGTCATAACCACGTTGCAAGAAAGTCGAATAGATAGCTACGATTGGATGATCGCCAGCAATTGCCATACCTGTTGCAAGTGTCACAGCGTGTTGCTCAGCAATCGCCACGTCAAAGTATTGGTCTGGGTACTCTTTTGAGAAACGTACCATACCAGAGCCTTCGCGCATTGCTGGCGTAATTGCCATTAGCTTAGGATCTTGGGCCGCCATGTCACATAAAAAGTCACCAAAGATTTTTGAGTAAGTTGGCTTACCGCCACTGCTCTTCGGTAAGCTATTGTTTGCCGGTGCGAACTTCGGTACTGCGTGGTAGCCGATAGGATCTTTCTCGGCAGGCTCATAACCTTTGCCTTTCTTGGTCATGATGTGCAGGAATTGAGGGCCTTTGAGCTCACGCATGTTTTTTAGCGTTTTGACGAGTTCATTGACGTCGTGTCCATCAATAGGGCCAATGTAATTAAAGCCGAACTCTTCAAACAGAGTGCCAGGCACTACCATGCCTTTTAGGTGCTCTTCCGTACGGCGAACCAACTCTTTAATAGGTGGAACACCAGACAGCACTTTCTTACCGCCTTCACGGATAGAAGTGTACAAGCTGCCAGAAAGTACCTTAGCAAGGTGGTTATTCAGGGCGCCGACGTTTTCTGAAATCGACATTTCGTTGTCGTTCAGAATAACCAACATATCAGGATGAACGTCGCCAGCGTGGTTCATGGCTTCGAATGCCATGCCTGCTGTAATTGCGCCATCGCCAATCACACTGACAATTTTACGACCTTTGCCCTCTTTTTGTGCGCTGATGGCCATGCCAAGACCTGCACTAATCGATGTCGAAGAGTGACCGACAGATAAGGTGTCATATTCACTTTCTTCACGCCAAGGGAAAGGGTGTAGACCACCCTTTTGGCGAATTGTTGGCATTTTATCGCGACGTCCGGTGAGGATTTTATGCGGGTAAGCCTGATGACCAACATCCCAAATCAATTTGTCGATAGGGGTGTTGTAAACATAATGCAGAGCGACAGTTAGCTCCACGGTGCCTAAGCCAGACGCTAAGTGTCCGCTAGATTGGCTCACTGAATTTAGCAGATACGTTCGCAGTTCATCACACAGATTTGGTAATGTTTCTTTCGGAAGGAGACGTAATTCTTCCGGTGTATTTGCTAACGCCAGTGTTGGGTACTTTGAAATATCAAGAGTCATATAAATGCGCGCTTATAGTGTTAATTTTTGCGCTCGATGACATATCGGGCGAACTCTTCGAGTAACTGAGTATTGTATGGGATAGCTTCCAATGCTTGAAGTGCTTCCTGTAACAGAGTGTGAGCTTTCTCAATGGCTCCCTCTAAACCCAGCAGGGAAGGATAAGTGCTCTTATTCAGACCTTGGTCAGAACCTTGAGGCTTACCCAGTGTTTCTGTGTCACTGATGATATCAAGAATATCGTCTTGAACCTGAAACGCCAAACCAATTGCTTTTGAGTAGCGCTCCAAGTGAGGTAGAACCTCGATACCTTTCTCACCAGCAGCTAATGCACCTAATTTTACCGCACAATCAATCAGAGCTCCGGTTTTTTTACGGTGTATCTCTTCCATTTCTTCAAGAGAAACTTGGCGATTTTCTGCGCCTAAATCTAAGGCTTGCCCAACACACATGCCGTTGGCGCCAGAAGAATGCGCCAACGCTTTGATCATGTTGATGCGTTGAGTCTCGGCTGCCGGGTTTAATTGACCATCGGCAATAATGGTGAAGGCGAGAGTTTGTAGTGCATCACCTGTCAGTATTGCGGTTGCTTCATCAAACTTAATATGACAAGTTGGTTGACCTCGACGCAGTTCATCATCGTCCATGGCTGGCAGATCATCATGAATGAGTGAGTAGGCATGTATACATTCGATAGCAGCGGCAGGAGTGTCTAAGTCTTCTGGTTTACAGCCGAGCATTTGACCTGTGATGTAAACAAGAAAAGGGCGAACGCGTTTTCCACCTAGCAAAAGGCCGTATTTCATTGCTTGAATCAATGGCTGCTCTTGATATGGAAGCTGATCGAGCCACAAGTTCAATTGCTGATTGTTTCTTTGTTGAAAAGACGTCAATGTCTGTTGCATCACATTGCTCACTACTGATGGTTATTCTGAATCTGGTTTGAAGTCACTCAGTGGTGCTTCATCATCTTCGCTAAGAAGAATACTTACGCGCTGTTCGGCGTCGCTAAGTTTAGTTTGGCCAGCACGAGCTAAGGCAATGCCTCGTTCAAACTTACGTAGAGCATCATCTAGGGCAAGATCGCCATTTTCTAATTGATCAACCAAGCTATCAAGCTCTTCAATGGTTGCTTCGAAGGTCATGTTTTCTGGTTTCTTGACCGCCATCTTTTTTCTGCCTTAATCAAGCCTTGGAGAAGATGCACGAAAGTTACCTTAGCCTAGTAACTTGGTCAAATTTAACCTTATATAATTGTCACAAAATTAGCGTTAAACGAGCCTAAGCGCTGAAACCCCATATTTTGGTTAAGGTTGTTAAGTCTAATTTGTGATCCATTAGCTAAGATTTTTCTAAAAATTCTGCGCGAGTTGTCGATACAGGTAATAATCCGCCCAATGGCAGTATTTGAGTATAGCGTGAGGAGTGCTTTGTGGATTTAGCAACCCTATTAGGTTTGATTGGTGGTTTTGCATTCGTCATTATGGCGATGGTGCTTGGTGGCAGCATCGGCATGTTTGTCGATGTCACGTCGATCCTTATTGTCGTTGGTGGCTCAATATTTGTAGTACTGATGAAGTTCACAATGGGACAGTTCTTTGGTGCAACAAAGATCGCAGGCAAAGCCTTCATGTTTAAAGCGGATGAACCGGAAGACTTGATCGCAAAAATTGTGGAAATGGCCGATGCGGCACGTAAAGGTGGTTTTCTTGCTCTTGAAGAGATGGAAATTAATAACACTTTTATGCAAAAAGGCATTGATTTGCTTGTTGATGGCCATGATGCCGACGTGGTAAGAGCGGCCTTAAAAAAAGACATCGCGCTTACGGATGAACGACATACTCAAGGCACTGGCGTATTTCGCGCCTTTGGTGACGTTGCCCCTGCAATGGGGATGATTGGTACCTTGGTTGGCTTAGTCGCGATGCTTTCAAATATGGATGATCCAAAAGCGATTGGACCAGCAATGGCGGTTGCGCTCTTAACCACATTGTATGGCGCGATCCTGTCCAACATGGTGTTTTTCCCTATTGCGGATAAGCTTTCTCTGCGCCGTGACCAAGAAACGCTAAACCGCCGTTTGATCATGGATGGTGTATTAGCGATTCAAGATGGTCAAAACCCGCGAGTTATTGATAGTTACTTGAAGAACTACCTCAACGAAGGTAAACGTGCCCTTGAGATTGACGAGTAACTTGGAGAGTAGTGATGGATGATGAAGATAACAAATGCGATTGTCCGCCACCCGGTCTCCCGTTATGGATGGGGACATTCGCGGACTTAATGTCGCTACTGATGTGTTTCTTTGTTCTTCTGCTCTCGTTTTCTGAGATGGACGTGCTGAAGTTCAAACAGATTGCGGGATCAATGAAATTTGCCTTCGGTGTACAAAATCAACTTGAAGTGAAAGACATTCCCAAAGGTACAAGCATCATTGCTCAAGAGTTTCGACCGGGCCGACCAGAACCAACGCCGATTGATGTCATCATGCAGCAAACCATGGACATCACTCAGCAGACGCTCGAATTTCATGAAGGGGAGTCTGACCGAGCTGGTGGCACAAAGCGTGATGAAGGCAAGTTAACGGGGGGCCAGTCGCCAGAAACGTCAACGCAAAACAATCAATCTGCAGAAGCGGACATGCAACAGCAGCAATCTGAAGAGATGTCGCAAGAGATGGAAACCTTGATGGAAAGCATCAAGAAAGCCTTAGAGAGAGAGATTGAACAAGGTGCGATTGAAGTTGAAAATCTTGGCCAACAGATTGTTATACGCATGCGTGAAAAAGGTGCATTCCCTGAAGGTTCGGCCTTCTTGCAGCCTAAATTCCGCCCTTTAGTTCGACAAATTGCAGAGTTAGTAAAAGACGTGCCAGGCATTGTGCGAGTATCTGGTCATACGGACAACCGACCGTTGGACTCAGAGCTTTATCGTTCTAACTGGGATCTCTCTTCTCAGCGCGCCGTATCGGTTGCACAAGAGATGGAGAAGGTGAGAGGCTTCTCTCATCAACGTTTGAGAGTGCGAGGCATGGCCGATACTGAACCATTGTTGCCGAATGATTCTGATGAAAATCGCGCGCTTAACCGACGGGTTGAAATCAGCATCATGCAAGGCGAACCACTATACAGTGAAGAAGTGCCTGTAATTCAATAACTAGACTTTAGTTTTAAGTCAGTAGAGAGATAAGAAAGCGAGCAGATTGCTCGCTTTTTTTGTTTTTCCAATCCGCTTGGGTGTATAATCTTGCGCCTTAAAAGTGAGCTCAGACTACTTTTTGTGACTGAAACGCGGTTTTACTGCGTATGAAGCATTGAAGTTGAGTGTCACTCTTTGTTGATTGCGAAACTAACCTGCGAATTAGACTATGAAATTTATTGTAAAGCCCCATCCAGAAATTTTTGTAAAAAGTGAATCTGTGCGTAAGCGCTTCACAAAGATTTTAGAGTGCAACATTCGTAACATCATTAAGAGCCGCACGGAATCTGTCGCGGTATTCAACCGTCGTGATCACATTGAAGTGACCTCTGAGAGTAACGAATTCCACGCTGAAGTTCTTGAGGTTTTGACTCATACACCAGGCATTCACCACGTACTGGAAGTGAAGCAGACCGAATTTAAAGATTTGCACGATATCTTCGAACAAGTACTGGAGCTAAATCGCTCTGCACTCGAAAATAAAACCTTTGTTGTACGTGCGAAGCGTCGCGGTAAGCACGACTTTACCTCTATCGAACTAGAGCGTTATGTCGGCGGTGGTTTAAACCAAGCGATTGAGAGCGCAAGAGTTAAGCTGCAAAACCCAGACGTGACGATCAAGGTGGAAGTCTCGAACGATAAGCTAAACCAAGTGCTGGCTCGTCATAAAGGTCTAGGCGGCTTCCCACTGGGCACGCAAGAAGACGTGTTGAGCTTGATCTCTGGTGGTTTTGACTCTGGTGTTTCTAGCTATCTGCACATCAAACGTGGCTCAAAAGTACACTACTGTTTCTTTAACCTAGGTGGTCCAGCGCACGAAATCGGCGTTAAGCAGGTTTCTCACTACCTATGGAACAAATACGGCTCTTCAGCAAAAGTACGTTTCATCTCAGTTGATTTCGAACCTGTGGTTGCGGAAATCCTAGAGAAAGTCGATGACGGCCAAATGGGGGTTATCTTGAAGCGTATGTTCATGCGTGCAGCAGGCATGATCGCTCAGAAGATGAAGATCGAAGCATTGGTGACTGGCGAAGCGCTCGGTCAGGTATCGAGCCAAACGCTAACTAACCTCCGCCATATCGATAACGTAACGGACACGTTGATTCTGCGCCCACTTATCAACTGGGATAAAGAAGACATCATTAACCTAGCACGCGAAATCGGCACGGAAGACTTTGCGAAGACTATGCCAGAGTATTGTGGTGTTATTTCTAAGAAGCCGACAGTAAAAGCGATTAAAGCGAAGCTAGAAGCGGAAGAAGAGAAATTTGACTTTAGCATTCTTGAGCAAGTAGTTCGTGATGCACGCATGATGGACATTCGTGATATCGCGAAAGAGTCTGAGCAAGCAGCACCAGAAGTCGAGCAGGTTGAAGCGGTAGAAGAGCACGCGGTTGTGCTAGATATTCGTAGTCCTGAAGAGGAAGACGATAACCCGCTTGAAATCGAAGGTGTGGATGTGAAACATATCCCATTCTACAAGTTGGGTACACAGTTTGGTGATCTAGACCAATCTAAGACATATTTACTGTACTGTGACCGCGGTGTGATGAGCCGTCTGCAAGCGCTTTACTTGCAAGAGCAAGGCTTCAATAACGTAAAAGTTTACCGCCCATAGTTGACTGATAAAAAGACGTTAAAAGGCGCAAATTGAGACATCAATTTGCGCCTTTTTTGTTTTTGATCGCGTTACAGCTAACCATTACTTAGCATAATATTGAGGCTTATCGCAAAGCTATACACTTTGTATTGATATAACGATAATTAATCCGAAAGAAGAGTAATAAAGTGATGTTGCTGCCAGATATACGGATGAGATTTTCGATAGATAAAAAAACACCGCCTAATTTAGGCGGTGTAACAAATTTGACAGACAGGTCAAAAATAAATACAGGAAGTATATGTTTTGTCACAGGGAGTGTGGACAAAACATTATGGTAGAAATCTACCTAACTCGAAATACGAGTTTGCAAACACAACATCGCAACAACGAAGCCAATTGATTTCCAAAGAAATCAAGCCGTTCAGGCTCGTGTTGCGGGGTGAAATATAGAATTTATCTGGCTGTTCGACAACGGACATTTTATAATGTTTCAGATTAAAAAAACTAATCCTATTTGAGGTCCCATATGTCTCGCAGATTGCCTCCATTAAATTCGCTTCGAGTCTTCGAAGCGGCTGCTCGTCATCTCAGTTTTACGCGAGCGGCAGAAGAGTTGTTTGTTACTCAAGCCGCGGTCAGTCACCAGATTAAAGCACTCGAAGAGTTCTTATCGTTGAAGCTCTTTCGTCGCCGTAATCGTTCGCTATTGTTGACAGAAGAAGGACAAAGTTACTTTCTCGACATCAAAGATATTTTCACCTCGATTGCCGAGGCGACAGATAAGGTATTGGAACGTAGTGAAAAAGGGGCATTGACGATCAGTCTACCGCCGAGTTTTGCTATCCAATGGTTGGTGCCTCGTTTGGCCGACTTTAATGCTCAAGAGCCAGATATCGATGTACGTATTAAAGCTGTGGATATGGATGAAGGTTCACTGACTGATGATGTAGATGTCGCTATCTACTATGGCCGTGGGAATTGGCCGGGTTTGCGAGCGGATAAATTGTACCAAGAGTTTCTGATCCCACTTTGTTCACCTTCGTTACTTTTAGGCAACAAACCATTAGAATCTCTAAGTGACCTCAAATTACACACTTTGTTACATGATACTTCGCGTAAAGACTGGAAGCAGTTTGCGCGTCATTACAACATCGAAGGTATCAATGTAAACCACGGTCCTATTTTCAGTCACTCGACGATGGTGCTACAGGCTGCTGCGCATGGTCAGGGGGTCGCGCTTGGTAACAACGTACTCGCCAAGCCAGAAATGGAAGCTGGACGACTCATCGCGCCATTCGACGAGGTGTTGATCTCCAAGAATGCATTCTACGTGGTGTGTCATGAACAGCAGGCAGATATGGGCCGAATCGCAACGTTTAGAGACTGGATGTTAGCGACCGCGAGAAAAGAGCAAGAGGAAGTATTAGATGAGCCAATGGATAGTTGAGGGACCTGAGAGCGGTCCTCTATTTATCTTTGCCCATGGCGCAGGAGCGGGGATGGAACATGATTTCATGACCGCCGTTGCCAAAGGATTAGTTGAGCAAGGAATTCGCGTGGTGCGATTTAACTTCCCGTATATGATTAAGCGAGCGGAAGATGGGAAAAAGCGTCCACCAGAGCGTGCGCCAAAACTGCTGGAAGCCTATGAAGAAGTGATTGCTCACTTTACCTCTCAACCTATTGTCATTGGTGGTAAGTCAATGGGTGGCCGCATGTCGAGTTTACTGGCTGAAAATGAGCTGGTGGCGGGCATTGCCTGTTTAGGGTTTCCATTTCACCCACCGGGAAAGCCAGAAAAGTTCAAAGGCGATCACTTAGCGAATATCGAGAAACCTACGCTGATTCTACAAGGGGAGCGAGACACCTTTGGTAAGCGTGAGGAATTCGATGACTTTGTCCTTTCATCGCAAGTTAAGGTGAGTTTTTTACCCGATGGTGACCACAGCTTTAAACCGCGCAAGAGCTCAGGCCATACCGAGGCGGGTAACATCGAGCTCGCGGTAGAGCAGTTAGGGGCGTTTATCAAAGAGGTGTACCGTGAAAAGTAAGTGGTTACTCTCATTTTCTGGTTTGTCTGGGCTGGTTTCTGTCGCTCTTGGAGCCTTTGCTGCACATGGGCTAAAAGCTCAGCTGGCTCCGTATTTACTTGGCGTATTTGAGACCGGAGTGTTGTACCAGTTTATTCACACGCTGGCGATTGTGTTTTGTGCGGTTTTATTGCTATTGAATTTGGGACAAAAAGCACAAAAATATTTTTTCATTGCAGCGATTTGCTTTATCATCGGCATCTTTTGTTTTAGCGGCAGTCTTTACGCACTGGCGCTGACAGGCATTAAGTGGTTTGGGCCGATTACTCCAATGGGAGGATTGCTGTTCATGATTGGTTGGTGTCTGTTCTTTTTTGCTGCGTTCAATATCAAAGAGGTCTCCAAGTGAAACAACTAATGCTCTATTGCCGTTCTGGCTTTGAGAAAGAGTGTGCTGGTGAAATTCAGGACAAAGCGACACAGTTGGAAGTGTATGGCTTCCCTCGTGTGAAGAGAAACTCAGGTTATGTTGTCTTCGAGTGTTACCAAGATGGAGATGCGGACAAACTTGCGAGAGGTTTGGACTTTAAGTCGTTAATCTTCGCTCGCCAAATGTTTGCGGTAGCGGCTGAGTTTCAATCGCTGCCAAGTGATGACCGCATTAGCCCAATTTTGAATGAGCTAGCAGACATTGAAGCGTTTCCTCGCTGTGGGGATTTGAGAATTGAAACTCCGGATACGAATGAAGCGAAAGAGCTACTGAAATTCTGCCGTAAATTTACTGTCCCAATGCGTCAAGCGTTGCGCGGTAAAGGTTTAATGTTGAACAAAGACAACGCGAAGAAGCCAGTACTGCACATTTGTTTTGTGGAGCCTGGCCACTGTTATGTCGGTTATTCTTACACAGACAATAACTCTCAGTTCTTCATGGGTATTCCTCGCCTTAAGTTCCCAGCAGACGCCCCAAGTCGTTCAACGCTTAAACTGGAAGAAGCATTTCACGTCTTTATTCCACGTGAAGAGTGGGATGAGCGTTTGGCTCCAGGAATGTGGGGGGTCGATTTAGGCGCATGTCCAGGCGGTTGGACGTACCAATTGGTGAAGCGCTCGATGTTCGTTCACTGTGTCGATAACGGCATGATGGCAGACAGCTTGATGGAAACCGGCCAGATCAAGCATCATATGGTGGATGGTTTTAAATTCGAACCAGACCGTAAGAACGTAACATGGATTGTTTGTGACATGGTAGAAAAGCCAGCTCGTGTTGCTCACCTTATGGGCCAGTGGCTGTTAAAAGGTTGGGCGAAAGAGGCAATCTTTAACCTTAAGCTGCCAATGAAAGGCCGCTATGACGAGGTGCTGCAAGACCTTGAAAACCTGAAGCAGTTCCTGATTGATAATAAGGTAAAGTTCAGACTACAAGCTAAGCATTTGTATCATGATCGTGAAGAGATCACGATTCATATCCAGTGTCTATCGAACATTTCGCCGTACTAATTCTATCTCCGAGTCATTTGGGGATAGTCCCGAGAATAGAAAAAGCGCCTTCAAATGGCGCTTTTTTATTGTCTGATAGCTCTATGGTTTGAAACCATCATCAGACACTATTCCGCCTTATTTGGTCCTGTAAAGCGAATGTCCTGTAAGTTAAAGCCGAGTTCAATGTCGCACTTTAAAGCCGCGACGCGTTTACATAAGCGTGCAGACTCAATGTGCTCGTCTAATTTTTTACGGTATTTCGGTGCAAGGTCTTCACTGGCGTAGGCTGCTTCAATATTCTCAAACTGAGTAAGAATCTCTTTCGCCGCTTTCGGTCCAATGCCCGGAACCCCTGGCACTTGACTAGAGCTGATCCCCGTTAACCCCCAATAATCGGCCAGTTGGCTCGGTTTTACGCCGAACTCTTTTTCGATAAACGGTTCATCTAACCAACGATGTTGGAAGTAATCACGGATCTGTAGGGTAGGAGAAAGCAGCTGACAGTAGCCTTTATCCGTAGAAACGATGGTGACTTTTTCACCATGACTGGCCACTTTAGTCGCGAGAGTCGCAACCAAGTCGTCCGCTTCATCGCCTTCAGAAAGCAATGAATCAATACCTTGTTCCCACCATGCTTGCTGAATCGCATCTAGACCTTGCATCAGTGGTTCCGGCATTGGTTTTCGATTTTGCTTATAGTCTGGGAGAATCTCAGCTCGCCACCCTCTGTCTTGTTCATGGTGATCGAAAACCGCGATGATGTGTGTCGGGTTGGCTTCTGACAGAATGCGAGTGAGGGTTCTTTGTGTCGTGGTGATGGTTCTTGCTATGTCGGTTGGATCCGGTTGTGCAGAGTGCACACGGCGGATCAGGTTTAGGGCATCAATAATAACAAGATGAATAGACATAATGACTTAGCAATAAAAAGGGGCGTAATGCCCCTAGTGTAACGAATGCTAGCCTGACTATCGACCATCAATTTCTGGGTGAGCGATGCGATAACACGGTTCGTAGTCTGAACCGCCAGGTAATTTCATTCGGTGTTGTTCGACAAAGTCTTGTAGTAACTTATCGAGCTTTTTCATTAGCACAGGATCACCGTGAATGGTGAAAGGGCCTCGACGTTCGATTTCTCGAATGCCTTCGGCTTTGACGTTACCAGCCACGATACCTGAGAAGGCTTGACGCAGGTTGGCCGCTAAGACTTGAGGTTCTTGATCTAAGCTTAAGTCCAATTGCTCCATCGACTCATGAGTTGGATCGAATGGTAACTGGAAGTTAGGCTCGATTTTTAATGACCAGTTAAAGCTATAAGCATCGCCTTTTTCTTTTCGGTGAAGGCGTACAGAGTCCATGGAGCGCTTCATGATACGTGCCACTTCTGCCGGATCGTCAATGACGATCTCGTAATGCTTTTGACCTTCTTCGCCAAGTGTATCGCGAACAAACTCGTCGATAGAGCGGAAGTACTCTTCACTCTCTTTTGGTCCAGTTAACACGATAGGCATTGGCTGATCGGCGTTGTCTGGATGCATCATAATGCCAAGAATATACAGCAACTCTTCTGCAGTACCCGGACCACCAGGGAAAATCACAATGCCATGCGCCATACGTACAAAGGCTTCCAAACGCTTTTCGATGTCTGGCATGATAACCAGCTCATTCACGATTGGGTTTGGTGGCTCGGCTGCAATAATCGAAGGTTCGGTTAAACCAAGATAACGTTGCTGAGTATAACGCTGCTTCGCATGTCCGATAGCGGCACCTTTCATTGGCCCTTCCATCGCACCAGGGCCACAACCCGTGCAGATATTAAGTTCACGCAAGCCAAGCTCGTTACCGACTTCACGTGTGTATTGATATTCCACGCCATTGATAGAGTGACCGCCCCAACATACGACGAGGTTTGGCTCGATACCTGGTGTGAGTGCTCTGGCATTACGCAGAATACCGAACACGAGGTTAGTGATGTGAATTGGGTTCGTCAGGTTGAGTCGTTGTGCGTCTGCTAAATGCATATTGACATAAACGATATCGCGTAACACGGAGAACAGATGCTCTTGGATACCTTTAATTATCTCGCCATCGACAAAGGCGTGCTCAGGTGGGTTAGTCAGCTCAAGCTTAATACCACGCTCGCGGCGCACTACGTTGACATCAAACGACTGGTGTTTATCGAGCAGCTCTTTCGAGTTATCGGTATGACTGCCGGAGTTCAACACCGCTAACGTGCAGTTGCGGTACAGTTGATAAAGTTCACTCGAGGCCGTGTTCTTTAAGCGCTCTACTTCTAATTGAGATAGCAAGTCCATGCTACCAGCGGGGCTTATATGGGTAATCATAACGCCTCCTTGTGTTGCATTATTTTGAGGGAAAGTACCAACACACCTTTTTGGGTTATACGTATGGTTTGATGAAAGGCAGTTGGCCGATTTGGTTTTATGGTTATTGACTCCCAAGCAACCTCAAGATAGTACATTCGCGTTCTGTAAATGCATCATCTTGAAGTGACTTGGGTTTTTACAGCTTAGCAGACTGAAAGGGAAGAAATGTGATAACTCGTTGAAAATGGGTGGTTATAAAGCGTAAATTGCGCCAATTCTGGTTTGTTTGTTCGCTTTTTGTACGAAATCTAGCTCCAGTTAAGCTGATTTGTTCCACGTTTTTTAGCGTCCGCAAGCATCTTGCCGAGTCGATCGAGTACATACTCTGGCGTATCGGACTCTTTAAAAGAGGTCGACACAGCCGCTAGGGTGATCATGATATTTTGCTCACGGAACTTAAATGGTAATTGGCTAATATCACGCTGGATATGTTTAATGAGATCCAGTGTGTATTCTTCAGATTGTTCTGGAACGAGTAAAATAAACTCTTCGCCACCAAAGCGAGCTACCGTTTCAGTTTCTGATACGCGTTTATTAATGGTGCGAGCGATGATCTTCAACGCTTTATCACCAGCCGTATAGCCATAGCTGTCATTCACCGCTTTGAAGTTATCAACGTCAAACAACACTACACGCAGATTCTGTTGAGAGCGAATCCAACGCCGATACTCTAGCTCTAGTCGATCATTAAATGCGGTGCGGTTATAGACTTTAGTCAGAGGGTCTAGCAACATGCGCTGAGCTTGGTCATCTAAGCGTCGACGATGATCTTGGGTGGTTTCAAACACGGCTTCGAGCTGGTTCTTACTGTAATTCAAACGCTCTTGCAGCGCTTGTTCTCGTTCTTCCGTCATTTTAAGTCGCTCTGTCAGCGACGCCATTTTCGCAAGTAACGGGGCGATTTCTTTTTTTACATCCGCTAGATCTTGAGCTTGGTCGAGCGATAGTTGACTCAATTCAACCAGACTGTTCATTTCTGTGTTGAGCTCTTGGCGGTGCTCAAAGTAGGTATGATGTTGGTCGACGTTCTGATGAACGGTTTTTAGGTTACTTGCGAGAGAAGTGTTCAGCTGATCAAGGAATTGGCTAGACGCTTCGCGCTCGAATTTTGTTGCTTCGACAACCAATTTCAGCGTTGAGAGCGTAAGCTCAATGAGAGATTCTGCACTCACGCCAAGAAGCAGCTTAGCCCGAATATCGAGCAATCGATCTCCCGTTTCTCCCTCAAAATCCAGCTCGGTGATGGTATGTTGTAGATCGCTGGCTAAGCACTCAAGTTGAGACTTATCAGGATTATTCTCAAACTCACTGAGATGCAAACGCGAGTTGGAAGTGATGATTTTCAGAGCGCGTTCGTAAATGCTCAGTAGCTTAGTGGCTTGATCGGCTTTATTGCTGGCATGAGCTTCTGAGAAACTCATTAAGTTCCGTAGTTCACGTTTTAACTGCGCAGGTAAACCTGTGACACGTTGGAGTGTTTCACCACTGTGTTTGATTTGTTCGTCTAAGTAGCCGTTCTGTTTGTCCATCGTCTTCGACTGCTGTTTGAGCATTCTCTCTAATACCGCTAAACGTGGGATAAGAGTACTGATATCTTTTTGATGTTGCAGCTCTTGTTGGATTTCAAACAGGTAATTGGATACCTGGGTATTCGAACCCTGGCAAGCTGAAGACAATGATGCCACAACGCGTTTAAGAACTTGTTGTTCACGTTTGAATTTGAGTGAAGTATCACGATGTGTCAGTCTGAGTTGGTCAAGTTGACAACTCAGCTGATGAAGCTGCGACTGAATATCGGATTCCAAGATTCCCATGAAGTGACTACGGTTAAGTCCATGTACTACTGACAATTATCCGATAATAACAAAAAACGTTATAGCGTCATTAGTTATTATGTCTAACAGGCGTTTAATTATCCATTTTTTAATATTTTCTTGATGTCGTCCTCATTCTTGTAGGACGAATGGATCTTAATCAGGCCTTGGCTAATGGCATGCTGACAGGCGGTTCTTATGTTACCCGTTGCAAAGCTCGCGGCGGGTGCGTTATCGATGGCTTTCAAGAAAACCCAGTGGCTTTGCTTATCCTTCAAGCTGACTTCTCGCGCAATGTGAGTCGCAAGCAGCAACAGATCGAGTAATTCCTCGTCGTTAATTGCAGTGTAGGCTCGGGGTAAGAACGGATAATCGCTGATACCCATGCGAATAATACGGTTGACGTTGTGTTGTTGAGCGAACTCATCCACCCAAGTCTGGAATTTCTCGAACATGACTTCGGCAGAAGCATCACGGTCAGCGTTCGGCTCGATATAGAGTAGGTTTGCATCTGAGAAATGGTAAAGACGCGATGGCTTTTCTATCTTTTCCGCTAGAAAGTCGCCAAATGCGCGCTCCAGCTCTAGACCTGCTTTATAACCGTTGTGGACGTACATGCTTCGTAGGAATGGCAAGTCGATCATGACAAAGCGCAGGCGATCGTTAAGTGGCTCGTGGATCAATTCGCCCATTTGCCATTGCTCGAAAGTTTCGCTCGACTTTTTCAATGAGCGAGACAGCTTCACGTTCAGCATACGCAAGTTACGTAAACGGGAACGAGAGTGAGTGAAGAGATCATTACGCAGTTTTTCGATTTCACTTGCTTGGCGCTGCATGATCACGCCGCGGCGCATAATGAACAAAAACATCACCAACACAGTAATAAACAATGCGAATGAGATTTTCTGGAATTTGCGGTGTTCCCTTTCCACTTGCTCAAGGCGTTCCGATTGGCCGATATAGTGGATGGTTTGTTCAGCAAACTCTTTTTGTTGGCGGAATGCATCCTCACTGATTTGGTTGAGCTGTTTTTGCTCTAAACGCACAAGGTTGGTGTATTTCTTATAAGCCTGCAGAGAAAGTTGGTATTCGCCTGCCTGCTCGTAACCAAGCCCGAGTAAGCGGTAAGACTGCTGCTTAATGAAGTTGTTATTTTCAGGTGACTTTTCAGCAAGTGCTAACGCCAGCTTTGCATTGGTAATGACGTTTTTACTGTCGTTTTGATGATAAGCCAGGCCTGACTGAAGCAACGCTGCCTTTGCTTCAAGCTTAGGAATGTCAGTGTATTCTAAAAGCTCTTTAGAACGGTCTAGGTATTGTTCAGCTAGCGCGTAGTTGTAGAGTTGCAGATAGGTAGCCGCTAAGCTTAAGCGAATCTTAATGATCCGATTAATGTTCTTACTGGTGCTTTCATGGTCCAGCACGTTGAAGTAGTGCACTAAGGCAAGGTTAAACTTGCCTTGGTAAAAATAAATGTCGCCCATTTGCTCAAGGACATCCGCTAGGATGGGAGAGCTAGGGTAGGAGTCATAGAAGTCTGCGGCTTGAGATAAGTATTCGATCGCTTTGTCGTAAACTCGGCGCTCTTGGAATAGCCTCGCCAACAGGCGATTAACTTTTGCTAACCTTGCGCCACTGTCACTCTCAATAGATTGCCAATAACCGTAAAGTAGTTCCGACAAAGCCAAATTGTATTTTTTGCTATTCAGATAAAACTCGCCGACGGCTGTGTAATAGTCGATCAAGGCTAAGTCAGATCGGCTGTCTTCAAGCATAGTTTTGGCTTGAGAATACAAACTTTCCGCTTTAATCAGATCGCCACTATGTGAAGCGAGGAGCGCTCTTTGCATCACTAATCGATAGCGAACGCTGTCGGTACGTTGCAATACCGCATCAGCTTCATCAAGTTGTTGCTCAATTTGGTTAAGCGTATCTTCCGCTTTTGAATAGTTTTTGTCGTACATCCAAATCATTTGGTTGCGCATCAGCTGGAGATCTAAGTCCATGTACGGCAATTGATATTCTTGCGCTAAGCGCTCGGCTTTGTTTAGGTGTTCGATAGCCGAACGAACGTTACCCATGGCGTAGTCTGCCTGAGCGATAATCTTGTGTGCTTCGATGGTGCTGCTTGGTGTGCGAACGCTACGATCGGTCTCGTCACGAGACATAGCAGAAGGGCTGTCACTCTCTTTGCGTTCCGTTAGCTCACGTTGTGACAAGTAGTTGGTTGCCGCTTGTTTTGCTTGTGATGGCTCTATTTCCGCCAATTGTTGTGCTTCGTTGAGTAACGCGGACGATAAAATAGTCGCATGAAGCGGCTGTACAAACAGCAAGCAAAGAAAGCCAATCAACTTGAATAGACGCGAACTGTCCCAAAACATCCTTTCGTTCCCTCGAACTGTTTTTAGATATGGCGGATAACGGTAAAAGACCTCAACAAGCCTCTTAAATGCAGGTTGAAGCCATTTGATATAGTAACATGCTTGGACAATAAAAACGTCCGGTAACCCTTTAGATTACCGAACTTATTTCTGTCACTAACGTGATTACTGACGAGCCATGCGGTGGTTGTGATCTGGCTTGTCTTGTTCCGTTGAGCGGTACGGGTTGATGTCCAAGCCACCACGGCGCGTGTAGCGGGCGAATACGGTCAGTTTGCTTGGTTGGCAGTATTTCATTAGATCCGTAAAAATACGCTCAACACATTGTTCGTGAAATTCGTTGTGCTCGCGGAAAGATACCAAGTAACGCAGCAGTTTCTCGCGATCTATTTTCGCACCTTGGTAGCGAATTTCTACACTGCCCCAGTCAGGCTGGTTAGTGATTAAACAGTTTGACTTCAATAGATGGCTATGTAGGATTTCTTCCACTTGCTCTTCACCTGCTGCGCCTTCAAGCAAATCGGCATCAAAATCGTAACTGGTGATGTCAATGTCTTGGTCATCAATGCATTCGCCTTCCATTGTCACAATAGGCTGATTGGTGTAGTGAGTAACCGGGTTCACCTCGACCAACACCTTTTCACCTGCACATTCAGATAGGTCTTGCGTTAAACGCTCTTCAACTTCTTCCCAGCTTGAAAAACGGGTTTGGTTGTAGCTGTTTAAGTACAGTTTGAAAGACTTCGACTCAATCAAGTTTGCACTGGTGGCTGGAATGTATACTTCGCCAACGGCCACTTGTGGTAAGCCTTTACTATTTAACCAAGATAGCTCGTACAGCGTCCAAATGTCGTGGCCCATAAAAGGAAGGCTGTCGCCTAACTGAAGGTCATCTCGGTTTAGGCTACGAGGAACTGGTTGCAGCAAGCTTGGGTCGTATTGGTTCGCATACTCGGTCTTTTTACCTAGTGTGAGGCCAGCAAGCTCTTTAGCGTCAGAATATTTGCTCATACTTTGTGGTCGTTTTCGATTAGAATGGCGAGAATTTTACTGAATCCGCTGGTCAATTGCCATCCGGCAAACACGGCTATCTGATAAATAAGGAATGAGGAGACCTTCATGACCCAAAACGTTACTCAGGCGCTACAAGAGTTCAGCCTGCGCTACCAACAAGCTTGGCAAGCTAAATATAATGAGTTGCCAAGCAGTGAAGAGCTTGCAGATCTTGTTTCTCCTTGTGTCGAAGAGAAGCGTGATGGAAAGGTGCTTTGGAAAGCGGTCGCACGTGATGAAATGGCCGATTTCACTAATGTGGAAAATGCGATTGAGTTGTCACTGCAAGATGATGTAAAAGCCTTTTATGGTTCTCAATACAGCGCCGATATGGAGGCAACTTGGCAAGGTAATTCGTTGACGCTGCTGCAAGTGTGGAGCGATGATGATTTTGTGCGCCTACAAGAAAATATTCTTGGTCATTTGGTGACGCAACGTCGCCTGAAACTTAAACCAACGGTATTTATCGCGGCGACAGATGAGGAAATGGATGTGATCTCGATTTGTAACCTCACTGGTAATGTGATTTTAGAGCGTTTAGGTACGTCTAAACGCGATGTGCTGGCGGATTCATTGGCTGAGTTCTTGAGCAAGTTAGAGGCCGCTGTCTAAATATGTACGTTGTTGAGTTGCAGTTTGAGTGTTTTGATAACACCACCGTCAGCGCGGTAGACAAAGCCATTAATGGCTTGATGGATGCGTTGCGTTACAACGGCCAAGTACTAGGCCGTGAATTCCCGATAGTGATGGGAGATGGCGAGTTTTATGTTCGTGTCGTTTGCCCAGAGCAAGACAGTTTGCATCCACGTTATCACTCAGATTTTGTCAAAGTGTGCATGAACCGTTTGTCAGACGCGTCCTTGCTTGCACCGAAAATGCGTATGCTTGGCCGTGATTTAAATTCAGAACAAGCGGCCGAAGAAGAGACACCTAGCTGGCAAGTGTTGTACACGACTTATGTTCATACGTGTTCGCCATTGCGCAGTGGGGAAACGTTGTTGCCGATTCCTTTGTATCGCAATGAGCCGACGCTAAATGGTGACCATAAAGCCGTCATCAAATGGCAGACAGAATGGCAAGCGTGCGATGAAATCCAAATGGCTGGCGGGTGCCGTGCAGAGCATGCGGCGCTGCACGAGATTTGCGATGTAGACAGCGTGTTGTTCCGCCGCGGTTGGGATTTGCGAGGTCGTATCGAATACATCACGAAGATTCCTACGTACTATTACCAGTATCGTGTCGGTGGTCAGTCGCTGGAGAGTGAGAAAGCGCGCAAGTGCCCAAAATGCGGTGGAGAGTGGCTACTCGATGAGCCACTACATGACATATTTCACTTTAAGTGTGATGACTGCCGAATCGTGTCGAATATCTCTTGGGACCACCTTAAGTAGCGAAGTTACTTAAATGGGTAGATAGACAAATAGAAAGGGCTGATGTTTTCACATCAGCCCTTTTGTGTTTAGAACGTTGTTTTCAGTCATGTTTTGAAAAGTGGGATTACCAACCTTTCACAACACCGCCTTTGAACAGCTCTTTTGCCGCTTCGTAAACTTCTTCCGTTTGGTAAGCTTTTACGAAGTTTTGTACGTTTTGCGCATTAACATTTTCTTCGCGAGCGACGATTAGGTTTACGTATGGTGAGTCTTTATCTTCAACAAACACACCGTCACGCTCTGGCGATAGGTCGATAGAACTTGCGTAAGTGGTGTTGATGATAGATAGCGTTACGTCATCCAATGAACGTGGAAGTTGTGGCGCTTCTAACTCAATGATTTCGATATTTTTAGGGTTGCCTACTATGTCACGTACTGTAGCGAGTAGACCAACGCCATCACGTAGCGTAATCAACCCTTGTTGCTCAAGAAGCAGTAGTGAGCGACCTAGGTTTGTTGGATCGTTTGGAACTGCGATGCGTGCGCCATCTTGGATTTCATCGATTGACTTCACTTGCTTAGAGTAACCAGCAATAGGGTAAACGAATGAGTTACCCGCGATAGCCAGTTTGTAGCCGCGGTCTTTCACTTGCTGGTCTAGGTATGGTTTATGTTGGAACGCATTCGCGTCTACTGAACCATCATCCAGAGCGGCATTTGGCGTTACGTAATCGGTAAATGTTACTAACTCAACGTCTAGGTCGTACTTTTCTTTTGCTACTTTAGCTGCCACTTCGGCAACTTGTGCTTCAGCACCAGCAATAACGCCAACTTTTACTTTATTTACGTCTACTTCTTTGTCACCACAACCCGCTAGAACAAGAGCAGAAGCGGCTGTTGCTACAGTCAAAAGACCTTTAAGGCTAAATTTCATCTTTATCTCCTTATAATTTGTATTTTCAATGCTTATCTGTGGTCTACACGGCGCACCACTGCGTCACCGATAGACTGAATAATCTGTACTAGAACAATCAACATCACGACAGTCACGGCCATGATAGTTACATCGTAGCGGTGGAAACCGTAACGGATGGCTACGTCGCCGAGGCCGCCGCCGCCTACCGTTCCCGCCATGGCCGAGTAGCTAACGAGAGTGACTAAGGTGATCGTTACTGAGTTAACAATAGTCGGCATTGCTTCAGGTAGTAGAACTTTTGTGATGATCTGTGTTGGTGTCGCCCCCATTGATTGCGCCGCTTCCACCAAGCCTGTTGGTACCTCTAACAAAGCACCTTCAATAAGACGTGCAACAAACGGAATGGCACCAATAGTCAGTGGGACGATTGCTGCGGTTGTACCGATAAAGGTTCCAACTAGCATTTTTGTCACTGGAATAATCGCAACCATCAGGACGAGGAATGGCACAGAACGACCAATGTTAACGACAGCGCCTAAGCTGCTATTTAGTTTGGTGTTTTCAAGTAGGCCGCCTTTCTTAGTAATATGGAGAATTACGCCTAATGGAATACCCACGGCAAAGCCGACTAATCCGGCAACCGCAACCATGTAAAGCGTTTCCCACGTTGCACCTAAAAGTAGTTTGCTGTTTAAACTCAGCCATTCAGAAATTGTATTAAAGGACATAACCAAGTACCTCTACTTTTACGTTGTGCTTACGCAGGTATTCCAATGCTGCGTTGTCATCTTCTTCGTTACCAAATAGCTCTGCGACCATCATGCCGAATTTCACGCCGCCAGCGTAATCGAGATCGGAGCTTAAAATACTCACATCAATATTGTATTTACGAGAGATTTGCGACATTAGCGGAGCATCGACGGTTGCGCCAGTAAACTCTAAGCGAACTAATGGGTAGCTGCCTTCAACACGCTCTGTTTGCAGACGTGCTTGGTAATCTTCAGGAATGGATAGATCCAGCGTTGAGCGAATGAATTGGTGCGCCAGCTCCGTTTTAGGGTGCGCGAAAATATCGCCAACGGTGCCTTTCTCCACCAACTCACCACCACCGATGATCGCCACTTCGTGACAGATGCTTTTTACCACTTCCATTTCGTGGGTAATCAGTAGAATCGTGATGTTGAGTTTGCGGTTGATCTCTTTCAATAGCTCAAGGATGGATTGAGTCGTTGCAGGATCCAGTGCGCTAGTGGCTTCGTCACACAGTAGTACGCTTGGATCGGATGCCAATGCGCGAGCAATAGCCACACGTTGTTTTTGACCGCCACTTAGGTTGGACGGATAGCTTTCGTGTTTGTCGGCTAAGCCAACAAGTTTTAGTAACTCAGTGACTTTTGTTGTGATTTGAGATTTGTCTTTGCCTGCCAGTTCCAGTGGTAGCGCCACGTTATCAAACACAGTACGAGACGAAAGCAGATTAAAATGCTGGAAGATCATGCCGATGTTACGGCGCGTTTCGACCAACTGCTTTTTGCTGAGTTTTGTTAAATCAATGCCATCAACGATGATGGAGCCAGATGTTGGTGCTTCTAACATGTTTACGCAGCGGATCAGCGTACTTTTACCAGCACCAGATGAACCGATAACACCGAAGATGGTGCCCTTGGCGATGTGTAGGTTAATGTCTTTCAGGGCAAGGATTTCCTTACTGCCTTGGTAGAACACTTTATTGACGTTTTTTATTTCTATCATGTTTCAACCTGCCCAAAGATACGGGGAACTTCGCTGTCAAAAACGGCCTTTGACAGAACTTAATGTTGAGCTTTATCTCACTTCTCAGTTGATGCTATGGGTTAACCAGAATGAAGTCAATAGATATTTTTACGTCTAGACGTCTAAATGTATGGATGTTCTGTTTTGAAGAGAATGAGGAGTAAGTTACGAGGAGAAGATAAGTGGAGAGCCCCCTCAGAATTACCGATTCTTGCCCAACAAATCAACTGTTTTGTCGAGGCCTAGAACGAATTAGATAGTGTTGAAGTTTATAAGGTATGTAATAATCTGATTAAACCGAGTTAATAGAGAAATATGTTTTGGCAAAACCTGCTGTTTTTATCGATCGTGATGGCGTGATAAACGTTGACCACGGCTACGTTCATGACGAACATGATTTTGAGTACATTGATGGTGTATTTGAAGCGACGAAAGCGCTGAAAGATCAAGGTTACCTCTTAGTGCTAGTGACGAATCAATCGGGCATCGCACGTGGTAAATTCAGTGAAGACCGTTTCTTGTCTCTGACTCAATGGATGGACTGGAACTTTGTTGATCATGGTGTTGAGTTTGATGGTATCTACTACTGTCCACATCACCCTGAACATGGCATTGGGGATTACAAGCAAGATTGTGATTGCCGCAAGCCTAAACCTGGTATGTTTATCTCTGCTCGCGACTTCTTGAAAATCGACATGGAAAAATCTGTGATGATTGGTGATAAAGCCGAAGACATGATGGCAGCAGAAGCCGCAGGTGTTGGCACTAAGATTCTGGTTCGCACAGGTAAGCCAATCACCGAGCAAGGTGAAGCATTAGCAACGGTTGTGCTTGATAGTGTTGCTGACGTGCCTGCATATCTAAAGAAATAATCTGCACAATTCGCATATTTAAGGGAAGCGTTTGCTTCCCTTTTCTCTTATTACTGTTAAAGTTCAGTCACCTAAGCATTCATCCATTCTAGTTTGATCACTTATGAGCAAAAAACTCACCATTCTTGATATCGCGAAATTGGCAGGCGTTGGCAAATCAACAGTAAGCCGTGTGCTTACCAACGATCCAAAAGTGAAACCTCAAACGCGAGAGAAAGTAGAGCAAATCATTCGTGAATCTGGTTATGTACCGTCCAAATCTGCGCAATCAATGCGTGGCGGTAGCCAAAAAGTTATTGGTGTTATCATCTCCCGTCTAGACTCACCATCAGAAAATCGCGCCGTTGGTACAATGCTCAATGCATTGTATTCCGCTGGTTATGATGCGGTGATCATGGAGAGTCAGTTTGACCGAGACAAAACCAATGAGCACTTGAGTGTGCTTAAGCGTCGCAATGTGGATGGCGTGATTGTATTTGGGTTTACTGGATGCGATGAGCAAGCCTTAGCCGAGTGGGGCAATCGCATTGTGGTGATTGCGATGGATACCGATAACGTCTCTTCCATCAATTATGATAACCAAGGCGTGATAGACATGGCTTTGTCTCACCTTGAGCAGCAATCTTTATCTCGCATTGCTTATATTGGTGTTGATCCTGAAGACAAAACCACTGGCTTAGCTCGTCTAAATGCTTATAAATCGTGGTGTAAACGCAAGCAACTTACGCCTTGCTTCCAAACCGGTAAGCTTAGCCATGAAAGTGCTTATCAGTTGGTGGACCACGTTCTGAAAGCAGACACGCAAGCCATTGTGTGTGCCAGCGATACCATTGCATTGGGCGTAATCAAGCGTCTTCAAGAGTTAGGTCGTGAAGACGTGGTCGTGACAGGCGTGGGTGGTAACGAGTTGCTTTCTTTCCTTTTCCCTAAAGTATTTAGTGTCGATCCTGGTTATACCCTTGCGGGTGAAAAGTCCGCTAAAATGCTGATTAATCAATTAAATGGCGATGAAGAAGTGGTTCACTTTACTCAACAGCCTATCGTTTGTTAATCCACACTAAAACGATCTGCTCTAAAATTATACTGTGATCATTCTCAATTAATGGGACTGTTCCCATTTTGTTTTTTGTCTTCGAATGGCAATATTAAAATTAAGAAATGGGAATGTTCCCATTTATAAAAACAAAATGATGAATCGAATGTATCCAATACAGGGTGGACAAAGTTATGAGTAAGATTGCGCGTAAAGACGTGGAGCGTCTTATTGAGCTGGTCGGGGGGCCGGACAATATTGCCAGTGTAAGTCACTGTTTAACTCGCTTGCGTTTTGTTCTAAATGATACGGACAAAGCAGATACGAAACAGTTAGAAGCATTACCGATGGTGAAGGGCTGTTTTACCAATGCAGGCCAGTTCCAAGTGGTTATCGGTACTGAAGTGGATGAAGTTTACAAGGTACTGATCGGACTGACGGGTAAAAGTGAAGCCAGCAAAGACGAAGCGAAGAACGCTGCTCGTCAAAACATGAATATCGTTGAGCGTGGTATTTCCCACCTTGCAGAAATCTTTGTACCACTGCTACCAGCGATCATCACTGGTGGTCTGATCCTTGGTTTCCGTAATGTGATTGGCGACATCAAGATGTTTGATGGTCAAACGCTAACGGAAATCAGCCAGTTTTGGGCAACGGTACACTCTTTCTTATGGCTGATTGGTGAGGCGATCTTCTTCTTCCTACCGGTTGGCGTGTGTTGGTCGACAGTGAAAAAGCTCGGCGGTACTCCGATTCTGGGTATCACGCTTGGTGTGACATTGGTTTCGCCGCAGTTAATGAACGCTTACCTAATTGGTAAGCAAGTACCTGAAGTGTGGGACTTTGGCTTATTCGCCATCGAGAAAGTGGGCTATCAGGCGCAAGTGATTCCAGCAATGCTTGCTGGTATGGCTCTGGCGTTTATTGAAACACGCTTAAAACGCATCATTCCGTCTTACCTTTACCTAGTAGTAGTACCGTTTGTTTCTATCATTGTGTCTGTGATTCTTGCGCACTCTATCATTGGCCCATTCGGTCGTATGTTGGGTGACGGCGTAGCATTCGCAGCAAAAGCAGCCATGACGGGTGACTTTGCGATGATTGGTTCAACCATCTTCGGCTTCTTATACGCGCCACTTGTGATCACAGGTATCCACCACACAACCAACGCCGTTGACTTGCAGTTGATGCAAGAATTGGGCGGTACGCCAATTTGGCCTTTGATTGCACTATCGAACATTGCTCAAGCATCGGCAGTGGTTGGCATCATTATCATCAGTAAAAAGCAGGATGAGCGTGAAATCTCAGTGCCAGCAGCGATTTCTGCCTACCTTGGCGTAACAGAGCCGGCGATGTACGGCATCAACTTGAAATACAAGTTCCCAATGTTGAGTGCGATGATCGGTAGTGCATGTGCTGCTGCTATCTGTGGTAGTGCGGGCGTCATGGCGAACGGTATCGGTGTGGGCGGCTTGCCGGGCATCTTATCTATCCAGCCGCAGTTCTGGGGCATCTTTGCTCTGGCGATGTTGGTCGCGATGGTGGTACCCGCTGCATTAACGTTACTTCTTTATAAGCGTGCACAAGCGAAAGATGAGCTTGAGGCGGCAAACGCGTAATTCAATTTGAGGCAGTGACTTGGCTGCCTCCCCCTATTTTTCTTTTCAAATTTTAAGTTTCCGATTACTGGTAAGTGAGTGTTAGAAATGGCTATGACCAAGCATGATGAGAGCTGGTGGAAAACCGCAACCATCTATCAAATTTACCCAAAAAGCTTTTGTGACAGCGGCAGTAAAGGCACGGGCGATATTAAAGGGATCATTTCTAAACTGGATTATCTTAAGCACCTTGGTGTGGATGCGATTTGGCTGACGCCGGTTTACCAATCGCCAATGATCGACAACGGTTATGACATCTCCGATTACTACTCGATCAACCCCGAGTTCGGCACGATGCAAGATTTCGATACCCTGTTGGCAGAGGCTCATCAGTTGGGCATTCGAATCATCATGGACATCGTGGTCAACCATACTTCGACAGAACACAAGTGGTTCCAATCGGCGTTAGGGGACAAAAACAGCCCTTACCGTGATTACTACATCTGGAAAGATCCGGTTGATTGCGCAGAGCCCAACAACTGGCAATCGAAGTTTGGAGGCAATGCTTGGGAATTGGATGAAGCGACAGGGCAGTACTACTTGCACCTTTTTGCTAAAGAGCAGGCGGATTTGAACTGGGAAAACCCAGTGGTGCGTGAAGAAGTCAAAGAAGTCATCAGCTTCTGGGCAGACAAAGGCGTGGATGGTTTCCGTCTTGATGTCATCAATCTGATTTCTAAACAGCAAGACTTCCCAAGCGATGATATTGGCGATGGCCGTCGTTTCTATACTGATGGTCCTCGCGTGCATGAATATCTGCAAGAAATCAGCGAAGCCGTGTTTCAAAAGTACGGCAGCGTGACGGTGGGAGAAATGTCTTCGACCACGCTAGATCACTGCCAGCAATATTCTTCGCTAGACGGCAAAGAGTTATCCATGGTGTTCAACTTTCATCATCTGAAAGTCGATTATCCGAATGGTGAAAAATGGACCAAAGCGCCATTTGATTTCATTCAGTTAAAGCAGATCTTCAACCATTGGCAAACGGGCTTAAATGGCAAAGGGTGGGGCGCGCTGTTCTGGTGTAACCACGATCAACCTCGTGTGGTAAGCCGCTTAGGCGATGATAAACAATACCGCGTTGAATCTGCCAAGATGCTGGCGGCGTCTGTACACATGATGCAAGGCACACCTTATGTTTACCAAGGTGAAGAGATTGGTATGACCAACCCAGGTTACACTGAGATCAGCCAGTACCGCGACGTAGAAAGCACCAACATGTACGACATCATGGTCAACCGTGATGGCGTATCACACGAGGAGATGATGGCGATTTTGGCGCAGAAGTCGCGTGATAACTCACGTACGCCAATGCAATGGAACAGCCAAAAGCACGCCGGTTTTACCGAAGGCACACCGTGGCTTGAAGTGGCGCAGAACTACTCTGAAATCAACGCAGAAGCTGCGGTTGCTGATTTAAACTCGGTGTTCTATTTCTACAAACGTTTGATTGAGCTACGTAAACAGGTTCCGGTGATCACCGATGGCCGTTATGAAGATTTATTGCCAGAGCATCAGCGCATTTTTGCTTACGCTCGCCAGAACGACAAACAAACGCTGCTGTGTATCAACAACTACTACGCTGAAGAGGTGGAATGCGTTCTGCCAGAACGTTTTGATATGAGTAAAGCGAAAAACTTGCTATCTAACTATCAAAACTCAGCGAGTGCAGTCGCGTCAAACCATCAAGTATTACGACCTTACGAAACTCGTATTTTATTGATAGAAGAATAAACTCGGGTGTCACCCCCTAAGATTGATGTTCGAGATAAAGGCTTTGGTGCGCTCCCCAAAGCCTTTTTTATTGAGATGCGAGATACTTGTGGAGTACAGGCTTATTTTGTTTCAATTGCTGTTAGCAGCACTTTCTCTTCATTGACTTGTACTTGTTGTACTTTTAGCAGTTCGATTTGCTCAATCAGACCTAAGCTCGGGTTAAACCAACGTTCTGCCGAAGTGGCGAACTCCATTGAGTCCATATCATCGCAGTTTAGGTTGTAAGTATTCTCTTCCGTCAGGTACGCCGCTTCAATTTTCTTGCTTGAAATTGAGAACGTTTTACGTACGCCAGTCTCTCGGATTTGCTGCTGCCAAACCACTTGGCAAGATGCTGTCATTGGCAGGTTTTGCACCCACTCATGATCTTCAAAACTGTCTAGTAGGTTGTGAACTGCGTAGCCTGTTAGAGTGGTTTGCAGAGATATGGTCTCTTCACCGATATCAATGTTCGGGCTTTTCTCTTTTACGTCGTCACCGTTGAGACGGAAAATAGGGCTGCTGTGCATCAGCATGGCAACAAACTGCTGGTTAATGGAATAAGCGTCGGTGACTTCATGAAGTGCGCCATCAGAGCCTGCAAAATAAAGCGTATTGCCCTCTTCATCGTCGTTGTACTGTTCGTCAGAATAGTAGAACTGTTTGGCGCCGTAGTTCACCAAGTCATTAACCAGCTGGATGATTGCCTCGCTGTTTGGGATTTGTGCCAATGCTGCCAATATTTGCTCGTTATCCATCGCTTGGAAGCTCAGCTTCATGTCACCTTCAGATTGGCCATCCAAGCTAAACGAGTAGCTAAGTTGTGTGTTTGTCTCGGGAGCGAAAATGGAGTTTTGAATCGCGATGTCGAAACTTTCTTGAGGCACTTTGTTTGGATTAGCACTGCCAGAAGACGAACCTCCGCCACAGCCGTAAAGAGCCAGAGTTGCTGATGCGATAAGCGTCATTTTGTTTAGCATGGTTTACATTCCTGATTGATAAGGCCGCTTCATGTTGGGCCGTTGCTTGAATGCGAGCATGCTAAGTTCAGTGAGATAAAAAGGGCAAAAAACAAAAGCTAATAGCGCTTAACGAAAGCTTAATTTTATATTTAGGTCTTTGTTTTATTTGGGCTTATTTCGTTAGCTACGTTGGTGCAATACTCATTGATGAGCGCTTTCCATCGGCTGATAATTTCTTGATCGGTCAAACTAACATGCAACGTTTTCCATGGTTGAAGGCAAGTTTCTTTCGATTCTGATTGAGAAAGACGTTCAAATAATGTCTCGGAGGGTAAAACGCGCAGCAGTGCCACCAGTGATTCCATGTAGTTGAGACGGAACTGTTCAAGTTTGTTTTGTTTATAAGCGATGTGAGACACAAACGTATAAATCAGCGCGTTTTGAATACGAGAGTCGCCATCTGGAGTGGTCAGCAGAACTTTTGCTCGGTCTAGGTTACCTAGTTTGAAATGTAATACGCCCAACCAGAGGCTTAGCTCATCTGGCAAAACATCGAACGACGACTGCACTTGCGTCAAATACGCCTCCAGCTTTTGAGGTTCTTGCTCGTACAAAGCGAGATGCCTTGCGGTTGTGATAGCTGCAAACTCATCAGCTTGTTGGAGAGGTTGGTTAGAAAAGACATTCTCAAACAGCATTTTTTGGTGAACGTCTGACAGTTGCCATGTACTGGCTGAAGGTGCAGGCAAGTTGAAGTACTGCGCGACATCTGAGTGAATTTGGAATATATCCGATTGTAGGTCGGATAATCGCAGTGTGTATTCGTTGCGAAACGCCAGTTTCCCTGTCGCAGGATAAATAAGGTTCATCTGAGCTTTCAAGGTGCCTTGCTCTGCGCCGTCTTTTAACTCTATGTTGAGTTCGTAATCACTGGTCTGCATGTTTCGCGCGCCAGGGAAATACGGCGTATGACCGATAGGATCAAGAAAGTAACTGGGAGCGTCTTGGTTGGCGATGTCGGTGTATGGATATTCGACCTGTTGTTGCAGCAAGATGGCTTTGACCAGTATGCGATACTTTCTTGCTTGGGAGCCAATCGCATCGACACGGTTGAGCAGCAGTTCGACTTTGGGGATAAGTAACTGATGACGTGTTTGTTGCGTTGAAATCTCTTGGCGTTGCCATAACAAGCTTGCGAGCGTCACGCTACAAACCGTAAGTACGGCACATAAGCTATAAGCAAAAATCAACTTTATGTTCTTACGGTTCGTAACTTGAGCTGTGATAACGCGTCGATGGTTTTTCGCTGGTGGCACTAAACGGATATTCGCTGGGTTTAGAAAGTAACCTTTGCGAGGATAAGTGACCAAGAGCTTAGTCGCATCGTACTCGGGGAGATGCTGTTGTAGCAGCGCACGTAAGGTGCTAATGCGGTTAGTGAGTACATTCTTAGAGATGAATTTGCTCTGCCAAATGGTTTCGATAATGGTATCGGCAGAGAGCGGATGTCCCACGCTTGTTAGCAGCAGCTCTAATAACTCAATGGTACGAGGTTCGAGATCAATCGCGACAGTGTCTTGATGAAGAGTTTGTGTCTTCGGATTATAGACCAACTCGCCAATCGCAATACAACTGTGAGTTTGTTTGGCTTGTTGCAAAAAATCGCGCATACCGCACCGCGTTATTTGGAAATGGCGAAATATTATATAGCGATTGGAGCGCGAAATCTTATAAATTGCGCTCCAATTACCATCAAAAGTTTATGAACCGTAGGTCACGGAATAGCGATGAGGCTTGTGGTTCATCGCTAACACGACATTCAGTGCAAACGCGCCCAAAATCGAAAGACCAATTACTTCTGGAGTAACAAAGAAGAATGACGCAAACAGAATGCACGCATCGATTGCCATTTGGCTTTTGCCAACTGAAATGCCAAATTTATCCTGAATAAATAAACACAGCACGTTAAAGCCACCTAAGCTGGAGCGATGTCGGAACAAGATCAGCATACCGAGTCCCATTAAAAGCCCACCTGCGACGGCACAATAAACTTCATTTACCGATTCGAGCGAGATTAGCAAATAAAGATGATCGGCAAAGATAGAAACCAAAGCGCCAGAAATGGCACTATTAATGGCGAAATGACGGCCGAAGCGTTTCCATGCTAGCAAGTAAAAGGGACTGTTTGCTAAAAAGTACAGCACACCAAACGTAAAAGGTGTAAATTGGCTAATGAGCAGAGCCAATCCTGTCGTCCCCCCTGTTAGGAGGTTTGCGGATTGGAGAAAGAAAACGCCTTGAGCTACCAAAAAGGTACCCGTGAGAATCGCTATCCAGTCTTCTTTTAATGAGTGTTTTTCCATCAATGTTGCAGTCATTAGTGATAAATAAGGCGTGCATAGTAGTAAAAAGATGATCTTTTCGGTAGCTAGAGGGTAAAATTTACGGTAAACCTATGTAATTGCTGTTTTACAGGGTGTAAAGCACAAAATTGACAGGCAATAGATCGTCGTTATGCAATTGCAATGCGGGCGTGATACAGATTGCTTGCCATCATGAAAAAACTGCATGAGAAAAATTATAAATTTCTCTTTATGACCCAGATCAAATTATGTAGAATGCGCGCCATTAGGGTGACGAAAACGTTTGCGTAGGGTCATTCAACAGTTTTTTTGCAACTTTCAGTACTAATCTGAGTCAGGAGATACAGATGCTTAAGCGTGATATGAACATCGCAGATTACGATGCGGAACTGTTCGCAGCTATCCAGGAAGAAACTCTTCGCCAGGAAGAACACATTGAACTTATCGCTTCTGAAAACTACACAAGCCCACGTGTAATGGAGGCGCAAGGTTCTCAGCTAACGAACAAATACGCTGAAGGCTACCCAGGCAAGCGTTACTACGGCGGTTGTGAGTACGTAGATAAAGCGGAACAACTTGCTATCGACCGTGCATGTAAACTGTTCGGTTGTGAATACGCGAACGTACAGCCTCACTCAGGTTCTCAAGCAAACAGCGCGGTTTACATGGCGCTTCTTAACCCAGGCGATACAGTTCTAGGCATGAGCCTAGCACACGGTGGTCACCTGACTCACGGTTCTCCAGTAAACTTCTCTGGTAAGCACTACAACGTTATCCCTTACGGTATCGATGAAGCGGGTCAAATCAACTACGACGAGATGGAACAGCTAGCGCTTGAGCACAAGCCTAAGATGATCATCGGTGGTTTCTCTGCTTACTCGCAAATCGTTGATTGGAAGCGCATGCGTGAAATCGCTGACAAAGTAGATGCTTACCTTTTCGTTGATATGGCGCACGTAGCGGGTCTTATCGCAGCAGGCGAATACCCAACACCTGTTCCACACGCTCACGTGGTAACAACAACGACGCACAAAACACTAGCAGGTCCTCGCGGTGGTCTTATCTTGTCAAATGCTGGCGAAGATATGTACAAGAAATTGAACTCAGCAGTGTTCCCTGGTGGTCAAGGTGGCCCTCTAATGCACGTTATCGCTGGTAAAGCAGTAGCGTTCAAAGAAGCGATGGAGCCAGAGTTCAAAGCTTACCAAGCTCGCGTAGTGAAAAACGCAAAAGCAATGGTTGGTCAATTCCAAGAGCGTGGCTACAAAATCGTATCTAACGGCACAGAAAACCACTTGTTCCTTGTGGACCTGATCGACAAAGACATCACTGGTAAAGATGCAGACGCGGCACTAGGTGCAGCAAACATCACAGTGAACAAAAACTCGGTACCAAATGACCCACGCAGCCCATTCGTAACGTCTGGTATTCGTGTAGGTACGCCAGCGATCACTCGTCGTGGCTTCACTGAAGAAGACGCAAAAGAGCTAGCAAACTGGATGTGTGACGTTCTAGATAACATCGGCAACGAAGAAGTTATCGAAGCGACTAAACAGAAAGTGCTCGAAATTTGTAAGCGTCTACCGGTTTACGCCTAACTATTCTTCATAGAATGAGTCAATTTCGGTGTCGAACATACTCACTTGCTCGCGCAAACTCCGTGTGTTCTCCTAGAACTCGACTCATCTATTTTGAACATTGATATACTAAAGGTCCTCAATTGAGGGCCTTTTTGTTTGTCTGGCGTTTGGAATGAGATATAGCGAAGAGTGTGTGATAAGGAGATGGCTACCAACACTGTCCCTTTCAATATATCCAAACCGCGTCATTCCGACGAGCCTAGGCGAGAGCAGGAATCTTGTTGAGGCATACTCTTTTACTCAGCGTTTCCCAAAAAATCATCAGTACGTTGGAAACTGATTCTCAATCACGCTCGTTCCTCGCTGTTCAGAATGACGGAGGTAGAATGGCTTTTTATCATCATTTGACAGATACAAAAAAGGTTGGCACTGAGCCAACCTTTCTTTTGAAAACAAACGAGAGCTTACTTAATCTCGATGCCTTGAGCCTGCATATCAGCATGGTAAGAAGAGCGAACAAATGGACCACACGCTGCGTGCGTGAAGCCAAGCTCTAGTGCAACTTCTTTTAGCTCGTCAAACTCTGATGGCGGAACGTAACGCTCTACTGGCAAGTGGTGACGGCTTGGCGCTAAGTACTGACCTAGAGTCAGCATCGTTACGCCGTGTGCGCGTAGATCTTTCAGTACTTCGATGATTTCTTCTTTGGTTTCACCAAGACCCATCATCAAACCAGATTTGGTCGGTACATCTGGATGCTGCTCTTTGAACTTCTTAAGAAGCTCCAGCGACCACTTGTAGTTTGCACCTGGGCGAGCTTTACGGTAAAGACGTGGCGCTGTTTCTAGGTTGTGGTTGAAGACATCTGGCGGGTTATCTTTCATTAGATCAAGCGCTACGTCCATACGACCACGGAAGTCAGGAACCAGAGTTTCAATCTTAATATGAGGGTTCAACGCACGGATCTCGCGGTTACAATCGGCAAAGTGTTGTGCACCACCATCACGCAGATCGTCACGGTCTACAGAAGTGATTACTACGTATTTCAGCTTCATATCGGCGATGGTTTTCGCCAGTTTTTGAGGCTCTTCTGCTTCCGGTGGTAATGGGCGGCCATGAGCAACGTCACAGAAAGGACAACGACGAGTACAAATGGCACCTAGGATCATGAAGGTAGCTGTACCGTGGTTAAAACATTCCGCTAGGTTAGGGCAAGATGCTTCTTCACATACGGAGTGAAGTTTATTCTTGCGCATCGCCGCCTTGATGTCTTGAATTCGTTGGCTGTCGGCTGGTAGCTTGATCTTCATCCAATCAGGCTTACGTAGCACTTCTTTCTGCTCTGTAGGCATGTTCTTTACGGGAATCAATGCCATTTTATCGGCGTCACGATATTTAACGCCTTTTTCCATCTGGATTGGTTTGCTCATGCTTTATTACCTTGAGAAGGTGCTTCTGTGCTGAATTCTACTTGCTCATAGTCGAGCAAAGTAACGAGTTCTTCTATTAATTGTTTTTCTACGGCTTCTACATTGTCTGGGCCGCCAAATTGGCTGACCTGAACCATTTCCATACCTTCATAACCACAAGGGTTAATACGCAGAAACGGTGTTAAATCCATATTTACGTTCAAGGCTAAGCCATGAAACGAGCATCCTTTACGAATGCGTAAACCGAGAGAGCATATTTTTTTACCGTCAACGTAAACGCCTGGTGCGTCAGGTCGCGCGGCCGAATCGATATTGTATGCTTTTAGCGTGTTGATCACGAGGTTCTCGATAGTGGTAACGAGATCTCGTACACCTAATTTTTTGCGGCGTAAGTTGATCAAGAAATAGGCGACCAACTGACCAGGGCCATGATACGTAACCTGGCCTCCGCGATCACTTTGTACAACAGGAATGTCACCAGTGTTAATAAGGTGCTCAGCTTTACCTGCCTGACCTTGCGTAAATACTGGGTTATGTTCTACCAACCAGACTTCATCAGGGGTTTCTTCTGTGCGTTGGTCGGTGAACTCATGCATCGCCTTCCATACAGGCTCATAGTCTTGGCGGCCAAGTCGTTTTACAACAAGTTGGTGTTGCATGGGAATTCCTGTTGCTAATATATAAAGTTTTTGGATTATAAACCGGATAACCCTGATGCTCTACCGCTGAGTAACAGATTTTTAACTGAAAGCGATGTAAAGTTTTGTTATCTGGTTGATAAATAAAAAGAAAGCAGCCGAAGCTGCTTTCAAAAAAAATTTAATCTATCAAAAAATTATAGAACCATGCGCACGATGTCAATTTCACCTAACTCTTTGTATAGCGTCTCAACTTGCTCGATAGACGTTGCAGTGATGTTGATTGATACCGAGTGGTAGTTGCCCTTAGCACTTGGTTTAACGGTCGGGCTGTAGTCACCTGGAGCATGGCGCTGAATAACTTCAAGAACAAGCTCTGGAAGTTCAGGCTTTGCATGACCCATTACCTTGTAAGTAAATGAACAAGGGAACTCAAGCAGGTCTTTTAATTTTGCATCAGAGTTGATGGTTAGCATATCGATAACTCCAGTAGATATTCGTTGCGGTGCGAAATAGTACAGTCAAATTAGGGGGAACTCAAGACGAGGATCTCAAACTTAAAAAGCCGCCCTTTCAGGCGGCTTTGCGAATAAGTTTGCTACTCTAACGTCCTTCTTAAAAGAAGCTCTTGAATAACAATACGATGTAATCCCACATGCGGCTAAATAGACTACCTTGCTCTACGGTTTCTAGTGCCATTAGTGGGTATTCGGCAATATCTTCACCATCGATCTGATAGTATAGCTTACCAACTACATCACCTTTATTAATTGGGGCTTCTAGCTCTTTTTCAAGGACGAAGCTGGCTTTTAGGTTTTTCGCTTCACCACGTGGTAGTGTTACGTAAGTATCTTGGTCAAGGCCTAACGCTACAGTGTCTTTGTTACCCATCCACACTTTTTCTTCAACGAACGTTTCACCTGCTTTGTGCGGTGCTACTGTTTCGAAGAAACGGAAGCCGTAGCTTAGTAGCTTTTTGCTTTCTGACTTACGAGCATTGGCATCTTTCGTGCCCATAACGACCGCAACCAAACGCATTTGGCCTTCAGTTGCTGAACTTACTAGGCTGTAACCCGCATTGCTTGTGTGACCCGTTTTGATGCCGTCAACGTTCATGCTCTTATCCCAAAGTAGACCGTTACGGTTGTATTGGGTGATGCCGTTGTAAGTGAATTTCTTCTCTGAGTACACGCGGTACTCATTTGGTACGTCACGGATCAGGGCTTTACCTAGCAATGCCATGTCGTATGGTGTCGAGTACAGCTCGGCGTTATCTAGACCATGAACGTTGGCAAAGTGCGAGTTCGTCATACCTAGTGTGTTGGCCCAAGCGTTCATTAGGTCAACAAACGCATCTTCTGAGCCTGCAATGTGTTCAGCCATCGCTACACAGGCATCGTTACCAGACTGGACAATGATACCGCGGTTTAGGTCACGTACTTTTACAGTTGTGCCTACTTCAATGAACATTTTTGATGATTCAGGGAAGTTTTTCGCCCATGCATTTTTACTGATGGTGACATCGTCATCTTCTGAGATATTACCACGCGCTAGTTCTTGGCCGATTACGTAGCTGGTCATCATCTTAGTCAGACTAGCTGGAGACAATTTTGTGTTCATCTCTTTCTCTGCCAGTACTTTACCTGAATGGTAATCCATCAGTACGTAGCCCTTCGCCGCGATTTGAGGGGCATCTGGAACAACGATAGGTGATGCAAGAGCAGATTGAGCGAAAGTTGCAGAAAGGGCAACCGAAGAAACGAGAATAGATTTCACAAACTTATTTTTATTCATGGTAATTCAAATTTTTGGGTTAACTGCGGACATCTTATCAGAATCCCCAGCTATGTAAGAGGGGATCGAGGAGAAATTCATGACACTAGGTCATTTGGCAGTGTTGTGTTTTTTAATAAATGCAGACGAATAGCCGAGCAACTTTACTTTATCTAGAGTGGCTTGCGTCAGGGAGTAGTCAGTAAATGGCCCTAACAACAAGCGATAAGACTCTTTCGCATTTTCTAGGAAAGTTTCTGTATCCAGTTTTTGACCAAGCTCTGTCCCTAAAGTTCGTGCGCGTTCTTCATTTTTTGATGATGCCACCTGAATAACGTACTTAGGGTGCGCTTCTAATGATTTTTTATCCGTGGGCTGATTGATACTGATTACTTCAATTTCCACGTTCGCTGTACCTGTTTTTATCACATCTAACTTATGTGCTGCGGCATAGCTTAAATCGATAATACGGCCATCGTGAAACGGACCTCGGTCATTAACTCGTACTACGGTAGTTTTGCCGTTGTCAGTGTTGGTGACTTTTACGTAACTTGGTAACGGTAGCGTTTTATGCGCAGCCGTCATTGAGTACATGTCATAGATTTCGCCATTAGAAGTCAAATGACCTTGGAACTTCTTCCCATACCAAGACGCTCGGCCTTTTTCCTTAAAGCCTTTGGCATCGCGAACTATCTTGTAGTCTTTTCCGCGCAAGTGGTAATCCTTGTTGCCACCTAAGCTGTAAGGTTCATATTTAGGGTGCGCATCCTCGATGTGTTCGACTGAAAGCGGTGTATCAGGTGCAACATCGGATTCGAGTTCGTAACGGCCGTCTTGCGTTTTTTGGCTGGTGGATGAACAGCCTGCCAAAATAAGAGCTGAGAAAACCAAGGAATATAAAGCGCGTTTTTGCATGTCTAGGTCGCCTTAGAGAATGCTTTTCGGTGCGTATGAATTGACATCAGAATACCAAAGCCAGCCATCAAGGTTACCATTGATGTGCCGCCATAACTAATGAGTGGCAACGGTACACCTACTACAGGTAGGATGCCACTTACCATGCCAATATTTACAAAAATATACACGAAGAAGCTGAGTACAATACTGCCTGCCATCATTCGTCCAAATGCGGTTTGCGCTTGGCTGGCGAGGTATAAACCTCGTCCAATAATAAATAGATAGATGGCTAAAAGGCAAAGGAAGCCAATCATACCCCATTCTTCAGCAATTACTGCAAAGATAAAGTCAGTGTGTCGTTCAGGAAGAAATTCCAGTTGTGACTGAGTACCTTGCAACCAGCCTTTACCGGAAATACCACCGGAGCCAATCGCAATTTTACTCTGAATAATGTGGTAGCCCGCACCAAGCGGATCTGACTCTGGATTAAACAGAGTACGAACTCGTACTTTTTGATACTCACGCATCAAGAAAAACCACAAAATCGGAATGAAACCACCCAGTGCAATTGCAGCACCAGCGATGATTTTCCAACTAATGCCCGCGAGGAAGATAACAAAAATACCGGAAGCGGCGATTAGAATAGAGGTCCCTAAGTCAGGCTGTTTTGCAATGAGGATGGTTGGCAAGCAGACCATAATCAGTGCAACGATGAGTGTTTTTAGCGTTGGCGGAAGGGGCTGTCGACCAACATAGCGTGCCACCATTAATGGCACCGCGAGCTTCAATAACTCGGAAGGTTGAAAGCGCACAAAACCGAGGTTAAGCCAACGCTGTGCGCCTTTAGATGCTTCACCGAAAAACAGTACGCCAAAAAGCAGTATGACGCCGCCGACGAACATCAAAGGTGCAAGGCTCTCGTAGGTTCGTGGAGAAAGCTGCGCAAGAACGATCATCACAACGAGTGAAAGCACCATCCGCATAGCTTGGCGATCCATCATCAGTAAACTTTGGCCACTAGCGCTGTACATGATCACGAGGCCAAACCCCATCAGGGCCAATATGCCAAGTAGGAGTGGTAAGTCGATATGGAAGCGTTCAAACAGGGCGCGATTTTTACCTGTAGAGGGATCCATCTTCATTACTGTTTTACCTCTTTCTTCGCATTGTTTTCAGGCTCAATTTCTTCTGGGCCAAGTACGACTCGATCAAAGATCTTTCTCACTACTGGGGCTCCGTTGCTAGAGCCACCGCCGGCGTTTTCTAGCACTACAGTGACGACCACTTTAGGATCATCAAATGGTGCAAAGCCAGTAAATAACGCATGGTCACGTAAGTGCTCGGCGATCTCATCTGCGTTGTACTCTTCATTTTCACCCAGACCGAAGACTTGCGCAGTACCTGATTTACCCGCTGTTTGATAACTCATTTTGTAGAATGAGCGGCGAGCTGTTCCGCGCGTGCCATGGTTTACACGACGCATGCCTTCTTTCGCCATATCCCAGTACTTTTTCGGTACATTCTTGATTGGCGGGTAAGTCACGTATTCTGTTGTTTGTTGTTCTTCGAAGTCGTTGCCGTTCTCTATCGTCGCTTTGAGCAAGTGAGGTGCGATCACTTCTCCCTCATTTACTAATACGGAGGTCGCTTTGGCGATTTGCATTGGTGTTGCTGTCCAATATCCTTGGCCGATACCCACAGGGATCGTATCACCTTTATACCATGGGGTTTTATGGCGAGACATTTTCCAGTCACGAGTCGGCATATTCGCCTTACTTTCTTCGTAGATATCAATGCCAGTGTAATCACCAAAACCGAACATCATCATCCAATTCGAAATACGGTCAATACCCATGTCATAAGCGATTTGATAGTAGAAAGTATCAACAGACTCTTCGATCGACTTAATGATATCGACGCGTCCGTGCCCCCAACGCAACCAGTCACGGAACGGGCGTGTGTTGGAGTTTGGTATGCGCCAATAACCAGGATCATTTCGCGTAGTGTTCGGTGTGACGACACCTTCTTGTAGCGCGGCTACCGCCATAAATGGTTTGATGGTAGACGCAGGTGGGTAAATGCCAAGTGTGGTACGGTTGACCAAAGGACGGTTTTTATCGTTCAAAAGGGCGCGATAGTCTTTACCTGAGATTCCGTGCACGAACGAGTTAGGATCGTAGCTAGGGCTTGAAACCATAGCCAGTACGCCGTTGTCTCTAGGATCGATCACTACAGCACTGCCTCTGCGGCCATCCAATAATTGGTGTACGTACAGCTGCAAGTTGATATCAAGGTTTAAAACGATGTCTTTTCCGGGTACAGGTGGAACGTACTTTAACGTACGAATTACTCGGCCGCGGCTGTTTACCTCGACTTCTTGATATCCGGCCGTACCGTGTAAGAGGTCTTCGTAGTATTTTTCGATACCCAGCTTACCAATGTCGCGAGTGGCTTGATAGTTTGCGTCTTTTTCTTCTCGGATCAGGCGCTGCATGTCGCGATCATTGATTCGAGAAACGTAACCAATCACGTGGGTTAAGACTTCGCTGAAAGGGTAATAGCGCTTTAAGGTCGCACTTATTTCTACACCAGGAAAGCGGTACTGATTGACGGAGAATACCGCTACTTGTTTTTCGTTCAGTTGGGTCAGCAGTGGGACTGACTTAAATCGACGAGTCCGTTTACGCTCTTGGTGGAAACGTTCAATCTGATCTGGGGTAATTTCCAGAATGGTTTGTAGTTCTTGGATGGTTGCATCAATGTCTTTAATTTTTTCTGGAGTCAGTTCTAAGTTAAAGACGGGACGGTTCTCTGCCAGTAAAACACCATTTCGGTCATAAATCAGACCTCGGTTGGGCGCGATAGGAACCACTTTGATACGGTTATCGTTCGAGCGGGTTTGATAATCTTGAAACTGGTTCACCTGAATGTTGTACATGTTGGCGACCAGAGCTCCCATCAAGAGAACAATGCCGATAAAAGCGACAATAGCGCGGCTGGCAAACAGACGCGCTTCGGCTTGATAATCTCGGATTTGACTGCGGCGCTTACGAATCATTAACGCTTGGCTCTAAAGTTAAACAACGATTATTCGCGGTGGTAAGGATGGTTCGCGGTGATGCTCCACGCTCGGTATAAGCTTTCTGCCATTACGATACGCACTAAAGGGTGGGGTAGCGTTAAGGCAGACAATGACCAGCTTTGGTCTGCTGCAGCTTTGCATGCAGGAGCGAGTCCTTCAGGACCGCCGATTAAGATTGATACATCACGGCCATCTAATTTCCAAGCTTCTAACTGCTCAGCAAGTTGAGGAGTGTCCCATTTTTTACCTGGGATATCTAACGTGACGATACGGTTGCCTTTTGGTACCGCAGCGAGCATCGCTTCCCCTTCTTTTTGCAGGATGCGAGCGATATCGGCATTTTTTCCACGTTTGCCAGCAGAGATTTCAATCAACTCCAATGGCATATCATGTGGGAAACGGCGACGATATTCTTGAAAGCCTTCCTCAACCCATTTTGGCATTTTTGTGCCAACAGCAATTAGTTGAATTTTCAAAAGATTAACCCCAGAGTTTTTCTAGCTGGTAGAGTTCGCGGTGCTCTTCTTGCATCACGTGAAGCATGGCGTCGCCCATATCTAGGACTACCCATTCACCTTCGTTTTCACCTTCCATTCCTAGTGGCTCAAGACCGGCTTTTTTCACTTCTGTTGCAACGTGGTCAGCGATGGATGAAACGTGGCGTTTGGATGTGCCAGTACAGATGATCATGTAATCTGTCACGCTTGATTTATCTTCCACGTTTAGGACGATAATGTCTTCCGCTTTCATGTCGTCGGCTTTATCAGCTAAAAAGTCTTTCAGTTCTTCGCGAAGCACTCGGTTTTCCTCGGTTTGTCTCTTATCTCTACAGTGTTTTACATTCTTGCTTGCAAAACAGGTCGCGCACTATATCACGCTTTGATTTTTAAATTGCCAGCTTAATATCAGGAGAGCAGGTTTCTAAGCTCAACTGATGAATAGTTGGCCATACAGACTCGTCATATTGAGTTTTGGCTTTTATCTCTGCTTGAGCCAACAAGGAGAGCAATGCACAAATACGACTCGCCGATAAGCGGGTCAGTGCTGCGTTATAGAGTGGACGCTTGTTTTGCCAAACTCGATATTTCTCAAATACCTGGTTCATTCCCATTTGAGTTAAGTCTTGATGCATATTTAAAAGTTGGCTCAACTCTTTTTGTACACTTCGAATCAAGATCACGGTCTCGACCCCTTCCGCCTCAAGTTGGCGAAGAATACGTTGTGCACGGTTTGCTTTACCTGCCAGTAAGGCGTCGATCCAGTTAAACGTAGTAAAGTGATTATGGCGACTTAGGGCTTCCTCTAAACGTATGATGGTCAGCTCACCATCCGGGTAGAGTAGGGCCAATTTCTCTAAGCTTTGTGACAATGCAAACAGGTTACCTTCATGCCATTGAGCCAACATTTGCAGTGATTGTTGATCGGGTTTTAGGCCCAACGCGCGGCAACGTGCCTGAATGAACATAGGTAAGCGTTGTAGATCTGGCGACAAACAGCTTACCCAGTCGCCTTTTGAGCTTAATGCTTTGAACCATTTCGCATTTTCTTGGGCTTTGGTCAGTTTGCTACCAACAATGACGAGCATGATGTCATCATGCAGCATATCACACAGTGTTTGCAGCTCTTTGCTGACGGTGGTTGTCACGCCACTTTCTGGAATTTCAAGCTCGATCAATTGACGGTTTGAGAACAGGCTCATCGCTTGGAAGCAATCGTAAACTTGATTCCAGTCGATGCTTGTGTCTACCGCAAAACGGTGTTTTTCCTCAAAACCTTGTTGAAACGCTGCCTTTTGGATTGCTTGGCGGCTCTCTTGAATCAGTAACGGCTCATTACCAAAGATTAGGTAAACTTGTTTAACGTGTTTAGTTAAATGATCCGTTAATTTATCGGCATAAATTCGCATAGTGATTAAGAGTTTGTGTTCGATGGCTCAGAGATTTGTCCTGCTTCATATTCGGCACGAATACGGCCCAACTGGCGCATCATCTGTTTTGCAGCTTGCAAGCGCATCTCGTCTTCAATTACGTCACGTTCAACAGATTTTGCAAGTGCCGTCAACGGGTTGTCTAGGTAGTTGCGGTTTACTGTTGTCGTAAAGTTTTTAGAGCCATAGCCAGGAATCGTCACACGGTATTTTACTACGTATGTCAGCTCTTTTTCTGCTGCACGGCTATTTTGATACAGAGACAGTGTACGCTCATCGATAGTCGCTTCCGTCAAATGAAGGTTGGGTACAGTCGATGATGGTTGAACAAGTTCAACTTTGTTCAGTTCGAGTTGAGAGCGAACATAGCGAGTTAATTCACTGTATTCATCGTAGCTGGAGAAAGACATAGTGTGCAGCTCTTCCGGTACGGAATACTCGCCGCGAAGGTGAAAACCACAGGCAGAAAGAAGCCCCGCTAATACCAATACCACTGGTAGTTTAATCAAAGAGAAAAAGCGCATTGATTGTATTCATCCTAAATTGAAGGGGTTATTTACCTTAAACCACTCATGTGAATGGTTTGAGGTAAATAAACAGGGTAGCGAACTACCCTGTTTAATGACTCTTGGTTAACAAATAAGTTCGCTAAACAGAGACAAATTGCAAGCTGTGATTAGTTTGCAACGATGTTCAGCAGTTTACCTGGAACGTAAATGACTTTACGAATAGTCAGGCCATCAGTGAACTTAACCACGTTTTCGTCGTTTAGACCAAGCTGTTCGATATCGTCTTTAGAGATATCTGCTGGAACTGTTAGCTTCGCACGTAGCTTACCGTTAACTTGAACAACGATAGTTTTTTCGTCTTCAACTAGCGCTTTTTCGTCAAACGTCGGCCATGCCGCGTTATCAATGTCTGTTTCACCTAGTGCTGCCCATAGCTCGTATGAGATATGCGGAGTGATAGGGTAAAGCATGACAACAATAGCTTTCAGCGCTTCGTCAAGGATTGCACGATCTTGCGCAGATTCTTGAGGCGCTTTCGCTAGTTTGTTCATCAGCTCCATGATCGCTGCGATCGCGGTGTTGAATGTTTGACGACGAGCGATATCGTCCGTCACTTTCGCGATGGTTTTGTGAACGTCACGGCGAAGTGCTTTTTGATCACCAGAAAGCGCGGCTGTATCTACTGCTTCTGCTGCGCCTTTCGCTGTGTGCTCTTTCACTAGTTTCCAAACACGTTTCAGGAAGCGGTTCGCACCTTCTACGCCAGACTCTTGCCATTCAAGCGTCATGTCTGCTGGAGACGCGAACATCATGAATAGACGTACTGTGTCAGCGCCGTACTTATCTACCATTTCTTGAGGGTCGATACCGTTGTTCTTAGACTTAGACATCTTGATCATGCCTGAGTGCGTTACATCGCGACCTTCAGTGTCTTTAGCAGAAGTAATGCGGCCTTTACCATCACGTTCAACGGCTACGTCTGTTGGAGCTACCCACTCTTTGCCGCCTTTCTCGTTCTCGAAGTAGAACGCATCAGCTAGTACCATGCCTTGACACAGTAGTTGCTTGAACGGTTCGTCAGACGTTACGTAGCCCGCGTCACGTAGCAACTTGTGGAAGAAGCGTGAGTACAGTAGGTGCATACAAGCGTGCTCGATACCGCCGATGTACTGGTCTACTGGTAGCCAGTAGTTTGCTTTTTCTGGATCTAGGATGTCGTCTGCTTGCGGTGAACAGTAACGCGCGTAGTACCAAGAAGATTCCATGAACGTATCGAACGTATCTGTCTCACGTAGAGCAGGTTCGCCGTTGAATGTGGTCTTCGCCCATTCTTTATCTGCTTTGATTGGGCTGGTTACGCCGTCCATTACCACGTCTTCTGGAAGAATCACTGGTAGTTGGTCAGCAGGTACTGGGTGAACTTCACCGTCTTCAGTCGTTACCATTGGGATTGGTGCGCCCCAGTAACGTTGACGAGATACACCCCAGTCGCGTAGACGGAAGTTTACAGTCTTAATGCCTTTGCCTTCTGCTTCTAGCTTCGCTGCAATTGCATCGAACGCCGCTTGGAATTCTAGGCCGTCGAATTCACCTGAATCGAACAGTACGCCTTTCTCTGTGTATGCTGCTTCAGAGATGTCTAGCTCGCTGCCATCAGCAGGCTTGATAACTGGCACGATGTCTAGACCGTACTTCGTTGCGAACTCGTAGTCACGTTGGTCGTGTGCAGGTACTGCCATTACCGCGCCTGTACCGTAGTCCATCAATACGAAGTTTGCTACGTATACTGGTACTTCACGGCCGTTCAATGGATGAATAGCAGTAAGGCCAGTAGCCATACCTTTCTTCTCCATTGTCGCTAGCTCAGCTTCTGCAACCTTGTTGTTCTTACATTCGTCGATAAACGCTGCAAGCTCTGGATTGTTCTCTGCAGCAAGAGCTGCAAGAGGGTGACCAGCAGCGATGCCCACGTAAGTCACACCCATTAGCGTATCTGGACGTGTTGTGTAAACTTCTAGGTCTTGTTGACCCTTAACTTCAAACTTCAGCTCAACGCCTTCAGAGCGGCCAATCCAGTTGCGCTGCATGGTTTTCACCATTTCAGGCCAACCTTCAAGCTTGTCTAGGTCGTCTAGTAGCTCTTGAGCGTACTCAGTGATTTTGATGAACCATTGAGGGATTTCTTTTTGCTCTACAGGCGTATCACAACGCCAGCAACAACCGTCTTCAACCTGCTCGTTTGCAAGAACAGTTTGGTCGTTAGGACACCAGTTAACAGAAGAAGTCTTTTTGTAAACTAAACCTTTCTCGTAAAGTTTAGTGAAGAACTCTTGCTCCCAGCGGTAGTACTCCGGTGTACATGTTGCGAATTCACGGTTCCAATCGTAACCAAAGCCTAGAAGCTTAAGTTGGTTCTTCATGTATTCGATGTTTTCGTAAGTCCAAGGTGCTGGTGCAGTTTTGTTTTTTACTGCTGCGTTTTCTGCAGGTAGACCGAATGCGTCCCAACCGATTGGTTGCATCACGTTTTTGCCTTGTAGGCGTTGGAAACGAGATACTACATCACCGATAGTGTAGTTGCGCACGTGACCCATGTGCAGTCGACCACTTGGGTATGGGAACATGGATAGACAGTAGAATTTTTCTTTATTTGGGTCTTCACTTACAACAAAGGTTTTGTTGTCATCCCAGTGCTTTTGAACTTTTTGTTCAATATCTTGTGGGTTGTATTGTTCTTGCATCGATGGTATCCGTTATCTTGGAATTTGTGAGTTCGGTTAGAACAGACTTAAATAGATCGTCATAGAATACCTAAAGCTAGGGATCACAACAATAGCCAATCTGTACCCATGCGCCCTTAAGTGACGCAGGTAGGAGAAAGATGGAGGTCAGTTATGCCTAAACGTAAAACAGGTTATGAGGAAATGCTCGAGGATGTGATTGAAACCTTGAAGCACAGTCCGGAAGAAGTTAACAAAGCGATTGAGACGTCGGGCAAAGTGGTGGATGCTGCTAATGACTTGACCAAAGATGAATTGGCTTTAATCAAAGCGTACCTTAAAGCAGACTTAAAAGAGTTTTCAGAGAGTTACGAGGACAGTAAAAGTGGTCCGTTTTACTTAACGATTGCGGATTCGATATGGCAAGGGCTGTTAGAGATTACAGACCGAACTAAAGTTGAGTGGGTTGAGTTGTTCGATGACTTAGAGCATCAAGGGCTATATGAAGCAGGAGAGGTGATAGGCTTAGGTACCTTGGTCTGTGATGAGTGTGGTCACAAGACAACGTATAACCACCCAACTGTAATCATTCCGTGTATTAAATGTGGTCACAAAGGCTTTACTCGCCAGTCATTAAAGCCATAAATGGCGCGTAACGACTGTATAATGTAATGAATAAAAAAGAGGCTTGGTCGCCTCTTTTTTGTCTTTTCTACTTTCAAGCTGTTATCAGCTCTGTTTTCTTCTTAAACCGAAAGCCAGCGCTAAACTTAACCCAACCCAAATATACAATGGCCAAGTACCAACGATTCGATATGGCGTTTTCCCATCGGTTGGGGTGAGCTCTGCGCGCAGTACTGCAGTTTCAAACTGCGGTACTTGCTCAACGATTTTACCCTTGTGATCGGTTACCGCTGTTAATCCGTTGTTAGTCGAGCGGATGAGCGGTTTACCTAATTCTAAGGCACGCATACGGGCGATCTCCATATGCTGAAGAGGGCCGATAGAGTGACCAAACCATGCGTCGTTCGATAGCGTTAGAATGAAGTCTGTTTCGTCAGTCACATTTTGACGCACTTGCTCATTAAAGATGATCTCATAGCAAAGCGCTGGTGCCATGTGCATGCCATTCGCAACGATGTTGGGCTGCACAAAAGCCCCACGGCTAAACGACGACATCGGTAAGTTAAAGAATGGCGCTAATGGGCGCAAAATATCTTCAAATGGTACAAACTCACCAAACGGTAATAGGTGATGCTTATGGTAGCGTTCGCTCAAGTCGAAACTGTAGTCACCGTATGGCGTGATGCCAAGGGACAGGATACTGTTGTAGAACTGTCGATCTTCAGCTTGGTTGACGACACCAGTGATGATTGCGCTGTTATTCATTTTTGCTGCGCTGTCGATATTGCTCAAAAATGAAGGCACTTCAATTTCAAAAGCAGGAATTGCAGCTTCTGGCCAGACGATAATATCAGCGTCCCAGTTTTCACGAGTGAGATCGGTGTATTTCATGATGGTTGGCCAACGTTGGCTTGGCAGCCACTTAAGGTTTTGGTCAACGTTACCTTGAATCAGCGCGAGCTTAGTCGTGTCTTCTGGCCGAGGTGTTACCCAATCGTAGTTTCGAATCCCAAAGCCTGTGCTGAGTAATACCGCGGGAATAACCACCATCAGCCACTGTTTATGAACCCAAGCATAGGCTAATGCCCCCGCACTAATAAGGATAAACAGAGTGAGCAGTTCCACGCCACCGATAGGCGCAAAGCTTGCTAGTGGAGCATCAATCTGGCTGTAGCCTAGCCATAGCCACGGGAAGCCGGTCATCACCCAACCACGCAACCAATCACTGATTAGCCATAAAGCGGGCGCAGCGAGAAGCGCTTTTGTGAGTGTGAATTGAGGAAATAGCTTGTTGTTAAGCCAAGCAAATAAGCCTGAATAAACAGCCAAGTAGGCGACAAGCAAGCCCATTAAAAATAAATTGGCAATCAGTGGCATGCCACCAAAGCCGGAGATACTGACGTACACCCAGCTAACGCCAGTTGCAAATTGACCCAACCCCCAAGCATAGCCAATCCACAGTGCACGTTTCGGAGTTTGGTTAGCAAGAAGAATCAGTAGAATAGCTGGGCTAAGAATGGCAACAGGCCACAACTGGTAAGGTGCAAAAGCGAGCGTAGTAGAGGCGCCAACAAAAGCGGCCACTAAGGGCCGCTTGAGGCGATGAAAGAGTTCATTCATCATTATAATTTTCTGAGATTCCCAATGGGTATCGCGTTACTCTTGAGTGGCTTCAACCAGGGTTTCTTCGTCTGGGATCGTCACTTGGAGTTGAATGACACGACGGTTATCGGCAGCGGTGACTTTGAAGTTGTAACCTTCAATTTCAACCAGTTCACCACGAGAAGGTAAGTGACCAAAGGCAGTCATGACCATGCCACCAACGGTATCTACTTCCTCATCGCTGAAGTTAGTTCCAAATGTCTCATTAAACTCTTCGATGGTTGTCAGCGCTCTGACAGCAAACGTATGCTTGCTAAGCTTACGAATGTCTGTCTCTTCGCTTTCATCGAATTCATCTTCGATATCCCCGACGATTTCTTCAAGGATATCTTCAATGGTCACAAGACCAGAAACACCACCGAATTCATCGACAACAATGGCCATATGATAACGTTCTTCACGGAACTCTTTCAGCAGTCGATCAACGCGTTTACTTTCCGGTACCACAACGGCTGGTCGAATAACTTCTTCGATATCAAATGGATTACTGCCTGAGCCTAAGTATTTAAGTAAGTCCTTCGCAAGAAGAATGCCTTCCACATGGTCTTTATCTTCGCTGATCACAGGGTAGCGAGAGTGTTGAGCATCGGTAATCAAGGCAACCAAGGTATCAAGGTCGTGAGTACGCTCAACCGTAACCATTTGCGAACGCGGGATCATAATGTCACGCACGCGCATTTCGGAGATTTCCATAACACCTTCAAGCATATCGCGGGTGTCATGGTCAATCAGGTCATTGACTTCAGAGTCACGGATAACATCCACAAGCTCTTGGCGATCTTTTGGTTCGCCCTGAAATAATTGACCTAGACGTTCAAAGAAGGACTTTCTACTCGGACCTTCTGCCTTTTCTTTCTTATCTTCGTTAGAAGAGGGAGAATTATCTTCGTTCATTGTTTCTCAATTAAGTAACGCTATCAGAAGTGTGATAGCACACATAGAGAGGCGAACACGAGAATCATTTTGGTGGTTCGCCTTTCCCTGCTGAATAGCCAATGGCTACTCTTTTTCAGCAATGTAAGGGTCTTCATAGCCCATACCTTGCATGATTTCGGTTTCGAGGGACTCCATCTCTTCGGCTTCGTCATCCTCAATATGATCATAACCTAGCAGATGCAAGCTGCCATGTACAACCATATGCGCCCAATGTGCTAACAGAGGCTTGTTCTGTTCAATTGCCTCTTTTTCAACGACTTGGCGGCAAATAATTAAGTCGCCAAGTAAATCTATTTCCATACCTGGAGGGGCTTCAAATGGAAAAGACAACACATTGGTCGGTTTATCTTTACCACGATACTCATGGTTAAGCGTGTGACTTTCTTGTTCATCCACAATGCGAATGGTGACTTCGGCTTGTGGCTGGAAGAGAGGAATCGTCTTATCTAGCCACAATTGGAAATCTTGCTGCGAAGGCAGCCCTTCTTCATTTTCGACTGCCAGTTGCAGATCAAGTTCAATCGCCATGATTATTCCTTAGTGGAAGCAACTTGTGCATTCAGTTCGGCTTTCGCTGCTTCTAATAACTTCGCATCGCGTTCTTCACGACGACGCTTCTCGAACTCTTTACGCTCTTTCTGGTCTTGTGCTTCCCACTTCTCATACGCGTTAACGATACGAGCAACCACTGGGTGACGTACAACGTCGTCTGCTAAAAAGAAGTTAAAGCTGATGTCGTCGACTTCGCTTAGTACTTCAATAGCATGACGAAGACCCGATTTTGCACCACGAGGTAAGTCGATTTGCGTGACGTCACCAGTGATAACTGCGCGAGAGTTAAAACCAATACGCGTTAGGAACATCTTCATCTGCTCAACCGTGGTGTTCTGACTCTCATCAAGAATGATGAAAGCGTCGTTTAGAGTACGACCACGCATGTAAGCAAGAGGGGCTACCTCAATCACGTTACGTTCAATCAGCTTCTCTACGCGCTCAAAGCCCAACATTTCAAATAGTGCATCGTATAGCGGACGTAGGTATGGGTCGACTTTCTGGCTTAAGTCACCAGGTAGGAAGCCCAGTTTCTCACCGGCTTCAACCGCAGGGCGCGTCAATAGAATACGACGGATCTCTTGGCGCTCTAGTGCGTCAACTGCTGCAGCAACAGCAAGATAAGTTTTACCTGTACCAGCTGGGCCAATACCAAAAGAAATATCATGCGTGACCATATTAACTAAGTACTGCGCTTGGTTTGGCGTACGTGGTTTGATCACACCTTTCTTGGTTTTGACGAAGACTTCTTTACCATGCTCGATATTAGACTCAGTATTCTGCTCAAGAACACCAGACTCTTTAATCGCTAAATGGATCTGTTCAGGCTCAATGTCTGGGATCTCACCTCGTACAGGCGCGGTATCAACATACAGAGTTTTCAGGATATCCAGCGCAGCTGATGCGGTATGAGGTTTACCGACAATTGTAAAATGGTCACTACGGTGGTTAATTTCAACGCCTAGACGGCGTTCTAAATGCTTGATGTTGTCATCGAATGGACCGCACAGGCTAGCAAGTCGGCGGTTGTCGGAAGGTTCTAGGTTAATTTCTAGAGTTACGATTTTATTACTCAATGTTGCCTCTCATTTTTTGCCACTTAGTGAGAGCCTGATAACGACCAGGCTCTCCATGGCTATTTATACGAGCTTATGGCGTAAAAGTAGCTACACCCAGCTCATCTTCGCGACGTGTTTTCGCCATCATCTGCGTTGGGGAAATCACACTACGAAGATCCATGTCTTTTTCAGTACGTACTAGCTCACCACGCAGTGAGTTCGCAAATACGTCTACGATCTTCACATCAACGAACTGACCAATTAGGTCTGCACTACCTTCAAAGTTTACTACACGGTTGTTTTCTGTACGAGCGCGCAGTTCCATTAGGTTTTTCTTCGAAGGACCTTCAACTAGAACACGTTGTTCTGTGCCAAGCATTAAGCGAGAGTAACGCATCGCTTGAGCATTGATAGTTTGCTGTAGTTCGTAAAGGCGCTCTTTCTTCACTTGTTCTGATACATCACAAGGGTAATCCGCTGCTGGCGTACCTGGACGTGGAGAGAAGATGAAGCTGAAGCTCATGTCAAAGTCTACATCTTTGATTAGCTTCATTGTGTCTTGGAAGTCTTTGTCTGTCTCACCAGGGAAACCAACAATAAAGTCTGAACTGATTTGAATATCAGGACGAGCTTTACGCAGTTTACGGATGATCGACTTGTACTCGATAGCGGTGTGAGGGCGTTTCATCATAGTTAGGATACGGTCACTACCACTTTGCACAGGTAAGTGCAGGAAGCTCACAAGCTCTGGCGTATCTTCGTAAACCGCGATGATGTCGTCAGTGAATTCTAGCGGGTGGCTCGTTGTGAAACGAATACGGTCGATACCATCGATAGACGCAACCAAACGAAGCAGTTCTGCAAATGAACAGATTTCACCGTCGTGTGTTGGACCGCGGTACGCGTTTACGTTTTGACCCAGTAGGTTTACTTCACGTACGCCTTGTTCAGCAAGCTGTGCGATTTCGAACAGCACATCATCCATTGGACGGCTTACTTCTTCACCACGAGTGTACGGTACGACACAGTAAGTACAGTACTTCGAGCAGCCTTCCATAATCGAAACGAATGCTGTCGCGCCTTCCGCACGAGGCTCTGGTAGGCGGTCGAACTTTTCGATCTCTGGGAACGAAATGTCCATAACTGGTGCGTCATCCGACTGAGATTGTTTGATCATCTCAGGTAGGCGGTGCAGAGTTTGTGGGCCAAAAATAACGTCGACGTATGGTGCACGTTCACGAATATGGTCACCTTCTTGCGTTGCTACACAACCACCTACACCGATAACTACGCCAGGTTTTTTATCTTTTAGTGTTTTCCAGCGACCAAGCTGGTGGAAAACTTTCTCTTGCGCTTTTTCACGGATCGAACAGGTGTTAAGTAGAAGTACGTCTGCTTCCTCTGGCTCTTCCGTCAGCTCGTAGCCGTTTGCAGCATTAAGCAGGTCGGCCATTTTTGATGAATCGTATTCGTTCATCTGGCAGCCCCAGGTTTTAATTAGCAGTTTCTTACTCATCTCACTTTCGCTCGTTCAGTTGTACTTAAATTGGAGAGCTATTGCTCAAATTATAGCCGCCATCACGGCGGTAAGCGGCGTATTGTACTGCTTTAAAAAGCACCTGACTAGTGATCTGGCTAATTCTCTGCAAAGCCTGATGAAATCTAGTTTTTCGCCCTATGCAGAACAAGGTTTTTTGTTAAACAATTTTGTAAAAATAGCCATGGAAAGTACAATAAAAAACGCCAATTAATCAGCACGATGAAGAGTAAAAAATGAACAAGTATGACATCGCCGTGATCGGTGGCGGTATGGTTGGGGCAGCCGTCGCTGTTGGATTTGCCAAGCAGGGCAGAAGCGTTGTCTTGGTTGAAGGTGCAAAACCCAAAGCTTTTGATGCCGCTCAGGCGATGGATATTCGCGTATCTGCGATTTCGCACCAGTCGGTGGAGTTACTTGATTCACTCGGCGCATGGTCAGAAATTAAAAGTATGCGAGTTTGCCCTTATCGGCGTTTAGAAACTTGGGAGCACCCGGAGTGCCGTACTCGTTTTCACTCTGATGAACTGTCATTGGAGCAGCTAGGTTATATCGTTGAAAACCGCCTAATCCAATTAGGTCTTTGGCAAGTCTTCTCTCAGTATGACAATCTAACCGTGATGTGTCCCGAGCGATTAAAAGACATTGAGTTTGCAGATGTAAACCTTGTGACACTAGAAAGTGGGGTGCAGTTTGAAGCTAACTGGGTAATTGGTGCTGATGGTGCAAACTCTAAAGTTCGTCAATTGGCTGGAATTGGTGTGACTGCGTGGGATTACCGACAACACTGCATGTTGATTAACGTGAAAACAGAATTGCCACAGCAAGATATCACTTGGCAACAATTTACTCCTTCAGGCCCGCGTTCATTTTTACCTTTGTGCTCTTTGACTAATGAAGACGGTCAAGAAGTAGGCCAAGGTTCGTTGGTTTGGTATGACTCGCCAAAACGCATTAAACAACTGTGTGCGATGGGTAAACCTCAACTAAGGGAAGAAATCTTACGTCATTTCCCTGCTGAATTGGGCGATATTGAAGTTTTACAGTTTGGCTCATTCCCACTCACTCGTCGTCATGCGCAAAGCTACTCAAGCAAAAATTGCGTGTTAGTGGGTGACTCTGCCCATACGATTAACCCGCTTGCAGGGCAAGGGGTAAACTTAGGCTTCAAAGATGTAGACGTTCTCCTTTCGGTAACAGAACACCAAGAAAAGCTGGAAGATACCTTACTCGCGAAATACGAACGCGCACGTCGACCTGACAACTTACTCATGCAGACGGGCATGGACTTTTTCTATAAAGGTTTTAGCAACGATCTTGGGCCATTGAAGTTCGTACGTAATGCTGCATTGAAGCTTGCTGAAAACTCAGGGCCAATTAAGGCTCAAGTACTGAAATACGCGTTAGGTATGTAGTAAGCTACTCAAATCACAGATAGAAAAAAAGCGAGCCATGAGCTCGCTTTTTTAATTCGGCAAATCTAATGATTTCCCGAGTCCAGAACCAAAAAAAGAAAAAACCCAGCAAAGTCATGCTGGGTTTTCCGATAATGGTGCGGAAGGAGAGACTTGAACTCTCACACCTTGCGGCGCCAGAACCTAAATCTGGTGCGTCTACCAATTCCGCCACTTCCGCAACTTAATCTATAGATATCAAGATAATTGGTAAAATCTCAATATCGTTGTATATGGCAGGGCTACCTGGATTCGAACCAGGGAATGGCGGCATCAAAAGCCGCTGCCTTACCGCTTGGCGATAGCCCTACAGTGTAAATAGCCAAAGACTACTTAAGCTCTCTTATCGAGAGAAAGAATGGTGCGGAAGGAGAGACTTGAACTCTCACACCTTACGGCGCCAGAACCTAAATCTGGTGCGTCTACCAATTCCGCCACTTCCGCGTATTCTGATAGTGTAGATTAATTTAAGATGGTGCGGAAGGAGAGACTTGAACTCTCACACCTTGCGGCGCCAGAACCTAAATCTGGTGCGTCTACCAATTCCGC
>NZ_JALNTV010000006.1:0-182710 GCF_023161645.1 Vibrio sp. 1CM7H | reverse complement strand
TTACGGATTTCTCCATAAGCCTTAAGGAATAATGGTGGCCCCTATGTGACTTGAACACATGACCAATCGATTATGAGTCGACTGCTCTAACCACTGAGCTAAGGGGCCTTAATAGGACAACGATTATAGGGGAAGCGTTGCAAGGTGTCTAGATACCAACTAGGGCAATTGCGCTTAGTTTTTATCCACTTAGCACAGTCGATAATAAAAAAGGTGACTTAAAGTCACCTTTTTTTGATTTCTAAAGCTTATATGCGCTGCGTTTATTCGTCTAGGAAGCTGCGCAGAGTCTCTGAGCGGCTTGGGTGACGAAGCTTACGTAGTGCTTTTGCTTCGATCTGACGGATACGCTCACGAGTAACGTCGAACTGCTTACCAACTTCTTCTAGAGTATGGTCAGTGTTCATGTCAATACCAAAGCGCATACGAAGTACTTTCGCTTCACGTGGCGTTAGACCTGCAAGCACGTCTTTCGTTGCCACTTTAAGGCTAGTTGCTGTTGCAGAATCTAGCGGAAGTTCTAGCGTTGTATCTTCGATAAAATCACCTAGATGCGAATCTTCGTCGTCACCGATTGGTGTCTCCATTGAGATAGGCTCTTTAGCGATTTTCAGAACTTTGCGAATCTTGTCTTCTGGCATCTGCATGCGCTCAGCCAGTTCTTCCGGTAGTGGCTCACGACCCATCTCTTGCAGCATTTGACGAGAGATACGGTTTAGCTTGTTGATCGTTTCGATCATGTGTACCGGGATACGAATCGTACGTGCTTGGTCCGCGATTGAACGAGTGATTGCCTGACGGATCCACCACGTTGCGTAAGTCGAGAACTTGTAACCACGACGGTATTCGAACTTATCTACCGCTTTCATCAGACCGATGTTACCTTCCTGGATAAGATCCAAGAACTGTAGGCCACGGTTGGTGTATTTCTTCGCGATAGAAATTACAAGACGCAAGTTCGCTTCAACCATCTCTTTTTTCGCACGGCGAGCTTTTGCTTCACCGATAGACATACGACGGCTGATGTCTTTAATGTTCTGTACGTTTAGAGAAGTCTCTTCTTCAATCATTTTTAGCTTAGCGATTGAACGACGGATTTCTTCTTCGTTACGTTTGATCTTTTCAGCGTATGGCTTGTCTGAAGCAAGAACTTCATCTAACCAAGCTTCACTTGATTCATTACCAGTGAACAGCGCGATGAATGATTTCTTCGGCATTTTGCCGTATTCAACCACAGACTTCATGATCAGGCGTTCTTGAGTACGAACGCGATCCATAGCAGTACGCAGTTCATTCACTAGGTGATCAAACTGTTTAGGCGTTAGACGAAACTCGCGGAATACGTCTAGCATCATTTCATTAGCAACGGTTGCTTTCGGGCTGTTATAGCCGTACTCGTTGATTGCTAATTGAAGATTTTGATAGGTGCTGCGTAGTTGGTTGAATTTCTCTAGCGCTAATTCTGGATCGATACCTACATCTTCTTCAGAATCATCTGAATCGTCATCGCTATCTTCGTCGTCATCAACGTCTTCATCGTCTTCTTCTTCTAACTGAGATTCAGTCAGTTCAGAACCGATGTGTGTTGCCGTTGGTGCAGCGGTGTCGTCAGCATCTGGGTCTACAAAACCTGAAATAAGGTCAGTAAGACGCAGTTCTTCAGCTTGAACTTTGTCAAATTGCTCAAGAATGTACGGAATCGTACCTGGGTATTCAGCAACAGACGATTGAACTTGGTTAATACCTTCTTCAATACGTTTTGCGATGTCGATTTCGCCTTCGCGAGTTAGAAGTTCGACAGTACCCATTTCACGCATGTACATACGTACTGGGTCTGTGGTACGACCAATCTCACTCTCTACGCTAGACAGTGCAGCGGCTGCAGCTTCGGCTGCATCTTCATCGGTAATATTTGTGTCATCGTTCAGTGCTAAATCATCAGCATCAGGAGCAGTTTCTACTACCTTAATGCCCATGTCGTTGATCATCTGAATGATGTCTTCTACCTGTTCTGAATCTACGATTTCAGCAGGTAGGTGGTCATTTACTTCGGCGTAGGTCAGATAGCCTTGTTCCTTGCCTTTAATAACAAGTGACTTTAGCTGTGACTGCGGATTGTGATCCATAGACGGTATCCAACTTCGTAATCTGGTGAAGGAATCAGTATGCGAAATGCAAACCACTTACTATAACAAATTAAATCGTTGCTGACTAATTAAACAGGGTTACGCTTTTAAATCTAGCATAAGTGCTAGCAGCTCCCTTTTCTCTTCGGCTGATAAACCGACACTTCTTGCTTTGGCCTGCAGGTTTTCAATTTGTTTTTCTACGCACTGGGCAATAATTTTATCCAGTGAGTCTAAAAATATTTCTTCTTGGTTGTCCTCATCGAGTGGAATGTCCCAACTCGCGAGACGAGACAGAAGGGTCTCATTTTGGCTGTTTCGCCAATGCTCTAATAATTGGCCTGTGTTGATATGGGGATGCGCTTGGCATTTATCAAGTACATCAACAAATAAACTTAGACCAGGAATGGGTAAATCTCTAACGCTAGTTAGATCTGGCACCATACTTACGTATTGTGGGTTTTGAATCAGTAACGCGATCACTTCTCGCATCGGCGTTCGCTTGATTTCTTTATGAGGTTGAGGCCTTTTATCCTCTTTACCTTGTTTTGAAATTAGCTGCTGTAGTTGGCGTTCATCAACCAAACCCAAACGGCGGCCAAGCAGTTCTCTCAAGTATAGTCTTAAAGTGCCGCCAGGGACTTTGTCGATGAGAGGAACAGCAAGGGTACTCAGCTTTGCCATGCCTTCTTTCGAGCTCATATCGACTTGCTGAGTCAATGAGCTGAACATGAATTCAGACAAGGGCATCGCATTAGACACTTGTTGTTCAAATGCTTGTTTTCCGTTTTGTCGGATATAAGAGTCGGGATCTTCTCCATCCGGCAAAAACATGAATTTTAACTGGCGACCATCAGTTAGGTAAGGCAATGCATTTTCCATGGCACGCCACGCTGCTTCACGGCCTGCGCGGTCACCGTCGTAACAACATACGACAGTGCTTGTTTGCCTGAATAACACTTGCAAGTGATCGCCCGTTGTAGAGGTACCCAATGAGGCAACGGAATAATCTACGCCATATTGAGCAAGCGCGACAACATCCATATAGCCTTCAACCACTAAAATTTGTGGTGGCTCACGGTACGCTTGTAGTACTTCATAAAGGCCATACAACTCTTTACCTTTATGAAATATCGGGGTTTCGGGTGAGTTGAGATATTTCGGTGTCCCATCACCTAATACTCGACCCCCAAAGCCTATCACTCGGCCGCGTCTGTCTCGAATAGGAAACATCACTCGACCACGGAATCGGTCGTAGCGGTTGCCTTTATCGTTTTCAATCAACATGCCGCCTGTGACGAGCATGTCTTGGTTTTCTTTATTCTGGCCAAAGTTCTTACGAACTAAATCCCATTCATCAGCCACATAGCCGATGCCAAATTTCTGGACGATTTCACCAGACAGGCCGCGATCTTTTAGATACTCAATCGCCACTTTACTTGCTGGCTGCTTGAGTTGGTTACGATAAAATTGAGCAATGCTGCCCATTAAGTCGTATAGATTACGTTTTTCACTGCTGCTTGCTTGTGGGCCTGACTGGAACGAACCATTACCGCCGCTACGTTGTTCGCGAGGAACATCTAAGCCCAAGTATGAAGCGAGTTCTTCAATGGCTTCGACGAATTCTAGCCGGTCGAATTCCATCAAAAAGTCGATGGCATTTCCGTGCGCACCACAACCAAAACAATGGTAGAACTGCTTTTCTTGACTGACGCTGAATGACGGCGTCTTTTCGTTGTGGAACGGGCAGCATGCGCCGTAGTTTTTGCCTTTTTTCTTAAGTTTCACACGTGCGTCGATGATATCGACAATATCAAGTCGAGCTAGAAGGTCATCGATAAAACTGCGAGGGATGTGTCCAGCCATAAAACCTAACAAAAAAAGAAGATGATGAGTGGAGTGAATGCTTTAAAAGAATAAGCGTGTTGCTCACTTATTTCATTCCATTCATCCAGATACAAACAAGCCGTGCGTTCCAAAGGATAGCACGGCTTGCTGCAATTGGGTGGGGTATCTTAAGCCAGTTTAGCGCGAACTAAACCGCTTACTTTACCCATATCTGCGCGCCCTTGAATTTGCGGTTTCAGAACGCCCATTACTTTGCCCATGTCTTGCATGCCAGCTGCGCCAGATTCAGCAATCGCGTTCTCGATAAGAGCCGCTACTTCTTCGTCTGTCAGTGGTTGAGGCATAAAGTCCTCAAGAACGGTAATTTCTGCTTGTTCCGCATCAGCAAGATCTTGACGACCCGCTGCTTCATACTGCGCTACAGAGTCGCGACGTTGTTTAACCATTTTGGTCAATACCGCAAGAATGTCGTCATCGTTCAGAGTGTTCTGCTCGTCAACTTCACGTTGCTTGATTGCTGATAGGGCTAAACGAATAGTACCAAGGCGCAATTTGTCCTTGGCTTTCATCGCTAATTTTTGCTCTTCTTTGAGTTGATCAATCAGAGCCATAACTAAATTCCTTTTGGAGCTCAGTTATTAGTACAGGCGAACGCGACGAGCGTTTTCGCGAGCTAGCTTCTTAGCGTGACGCTTTTGAGCTGCTGCTTTAGCGCGTTTGCGAACTGTAGTTGGTTTTTCGTAGTGCTCACGACGACGCACTTCAGAAAGGATACCTGCTTTTTCGCAAGAGCGCTTGAAACGACGTAGAGCAACGTCGAACGGTTCGTTTTCACGTACTTTAACTACTGGCATATGCCTTTCACCTCAGGGGTTATTCGTTAACGCTGGCATTCAACAGACCAAATCACAATTGTTTGGTCTCTTACCAGCTTGATCAAAAATGGTGCGGAATTTTAATCCGATCACAACTACTTTGTAAAGCCTTTTGTCGATTATTGTCTGTACAAAATTTGTTTGCAGCACCAAGGCGAGGTAATATGACGCCCAAATTTCCTCTATACAGAAAGCATACTGAGAAAACCATGCGCATTATCGGTATTGAAACCTCTTGTGACGAGACTGGCATCGCGATTTATGATGATGAAAAAGGTCTGCTGTCACACAAGCTTTACAGCCAAGTAAAACTGCACGCAGATTACGGTGGTGTGGTGCCTGAGTTGGCTTCACGTGACCATGTAAAGAAAACCATTCCTCTTATTAAAGAGGCACTAAAAGAAGCGAACTTAACTTCGAAAGACATTGATGGTGTCGCGTACACAGCGGGGCCGGGGCTCGTTGGTGCACTATTAGTGGGCGCTACTATTGGTCGCAGTATTGCTTATGCTTGGGGAGTGCCTGCGGTACCTGTTCATCATATGGAAGGTCACCTGTTGGCTCCAATGTTGGAAGATAACCCACCGCCATTCCCGTTTGTGGCAGTGTTGGTGTCGGGTGGTCACTCGATGATGGTTGAAGTGAGAGGCATCGGTGAGTACAAAATTTTGGGTGAGTCGATTGATGATGCGGCGGGCGAAGCGTTTGATAAAACAGCGAAGCTAATGGGGTTGGATTACCCAGGCGGCCCGCTGTTGTCTAAACTGGCAGAAAAAGGCACGCCGGGTCGCTTTAAGTTCCCGCGCCCAATGACTGATCGCCCTGGCTTGGATATGAGTTTCTCTGGCCTGAAAACCTTTACAGCAAATACGATTGCTGCGAATGGCGATGACGAGCAAACTCGCGCAGACATCGCACTGGCATTTGAAGAAGCCGTGTGTGCAACATTGGCGATTAAATGTAAACGCGCGCTTGAGCAAACAGGCATGAAACGTATTGTTATTGCTGGTGGTGTGAGTGCTAACCGTCGTTTACGTGCAGAGTTAGAGAAGCTAGCGAAGAAAGTTGGCGGCGAGGTTTACTACCCACGAACTGAGTTCTGTACGGATAATGGTGCGATGATCGCTTACGCTGGCATGCAGCGTTTGAAGAATGGCGAAGTGGCTGATATGTCGGTAGAGGCTCGCCCACGTTGGCCGATTGACCAACTGACGCCAGTCGCTTAATCAAACTTATGCGGTAGGTTTGAAATAGATTCACTACGATAAAGGTCTCTGCTCATCAGAGGCCTTTATTTTTAGCTATTCAATGAAAAGCTTCGTTTACACTCTGACTGATGCGAGCAGTTCGGTATCGTTTCAGTGATAGGATGGTGCGGAAGAATAAGAAATGGATATAACAATGAATAAGTTTGAAATTGAAGGTCAGCAACTTGCTTACCTTGATAAAGGTGATGGTCCAGCATTACTGTTTGGTCACAGTTATTTGTGGGATAGCCAAATGTGGGCGCCACAAATTGAAGTTTTAAGCCAGTCATATCGTTGTATTGTGCCAGATTTGTGGGCACATGGTGAGTCAGAAGCGGCCCCTGCATCGACAGAGTCATTAGTTGATTATGCACAACATATGTTGGCGTTGATGGATCATTTGGATATTGAAGAGTTTTCTGTGGTGGGCTTATCTGTTGGCGGCATGTGGGGAGCGGAACTGACGGCTCAAGCACCGCAACGTGTGAAATCACTGGTATTGATGGATACCTTCATTGGCTGGGAGCCAGAAGTTACGTATAAAAAGTACTTTGCAATGCTTGATACCATTAGCCAAGTCCAAGCGGTGCCTGCGCCAATTATTGAAGCTGTCGTGCCATTGTTTTTTGCTAATAACGCTGAGCAGGTGAATCCTGAGTTGGTCGCTGCATTCAAACGCAGTTTAGAAAGCCTGAGTGGTGAGCGTGCGGTTGAAGTGGCTCGCATTGGTCGCATGGTGTTTGGTCGCCGTGATGTTATTGAAGATTCGGAAAAATTCGCTCTGCCGACGTTAATTGCGGTGGGCTGTGAAGATAAGCCTCGCCCGGTTTTCGAATCGTATTTAATGAAAGACTGTATCACGGGCAGTGAGTTGGTAGAAATTCCGCAAGCGGGACACATCAGTTGTTTAGAACAGCCGGAATTCGTCAACCAAATGTTGTTGAACTTCCTGAATCGAGTTCATGCATAACCAATGCATCCCTCTTTAAACGAAAAACTCGGCATTAAGCCGAGTTTTTTTGTGTCAGTTTCTTCTCGCCGATTTTTGGCTCGTCGCCAGACAAAAGCCGACGAATATTTTGATGATGCTTAAATACGATTAAGCAACACAGCATAGCAACAGGTAACGTGTATTGCGGTTTAAACATCCAAGTATAAAACGGAGTGACCAAAACCGTGACGAGAGCCGCTAAGGATGAATAGCGGAATAGCGCGGCTACTGACAGCCAAGTTAACATCACTAATCCTGTTAAGTCCAAACCAATCGGAGCGATAGCGCCAAGCGCGGTTGCGACACCTTTTCCGCCTTTAAAGTGGAAAAAGATGGGGTACATGTGCCCAAGACAGGCAGCAATGGCGATGACGCCAAGAATGATAGGGTCGATACCAAGAAAGTATCCGCCCCACACGGGGATGGTGCCTTTGAGCATATCGCACAACAAGACTGAAACAGCGGCTCCTCGTCCGCCAATACGCAATACGTTCGTTGCTCCAGGGTTGTTGGAGCCTACACTGCGTGGATCTGGCAGTTTTAAGAGTCGACAGATCAAAACCGCACTGGAAACCGAACCCAGTAAATAGGCGGCCATTGTCATTATCAGTGCCAGTGCGTCCATAGAAGTCCTTGATGGATTGGAATTTAATGCTCGGTTCCCGCGTAGTTGCTATCATACCTCGAATTCACATAATGCAGAAATCCTCACTGTGATAGAGCTTGCATTATGTGATTTCTTGTATATAAAGATGCTTTCGCAGTTTATACCTAAGTAACATTGTGATGACCCAAGTAAATGTTACTTAGGTATAGAATACTACGATCAAATTACCCCTCACGGGTATCCGACCTCTGTAATAGAAGGACATAAGATGGCTCTGGATAAAGTTTTTATTGAACAATTAGAAGTAATCACCACGATTGGCGTGTACGACTGGGAACAACAAATTAAACAAAAGTTGGTTCTGGATATCGAAATGGCGCACGACAACAAGCCTGCGGGTAAAAGTGATGATGTGCAAGATGCGTTGGATTACTCGCAAGTGAGTGAGGCGGTACTGAGCCATATTGAAAATGGTCGTTTTCTGTTGGTTGAACGTGTAGCCGAAGAAGTGGCAGAGCTTATCATGCAGCGTTTCTCTGTGCCTTGGGTGAAAATCCGTTTAGCAAAACCTGGTGCCGTGCCACAAGCACGCGCTGTTGGTGTCGTGATTGAGCGAGGTCAAGCATGATCACCACCTATATCGGTGTTGGTACGAATGTAGAAAGAGAGCAACATGCGCTCGCTGCGTATCAGGAGCTGCTACAGCTTGGAGAAAACCTCCTCGTATCGCCGGTATATGAATGTGAACCTATTGGCTTTAGCAGCCAGAACTTCTACAACTTTGTCGTTGCAATGCGTACCGAGTTGTCGTTAGAAGAGTTGAGTCATCAGCTACGTGAGATTGAATTTAAGTGGGGACGCGAAGAAAATGCGCAAAAGTATCAGGATCGAACACTGGATCTCGATATAGTGTTGTTCGGTGAATGTGTCTCCAAGAAAAAACCTGAGCTACCTCGCAGTGATATCTACAAATATCCTTTTGTCACAAAGCCTCTGTATGATCTCGAACCTCAATTAGTGATCCCAGGCGATGGACGCACAGTCGCAGATATTTGGCATGCAATGCAGCCAGTCGATTCACTCAAACCTGTTTCTTTTTCATTTTTAATTTGAGTTGTTTACATGAGTTATTTTGAAGCCTTTATTCTGGCTCTGATTCAGGGTCTGACAGAGTTTTTGCCTATTTCGAGCTCTGCCCATTTGATCCTGCCCTCCGCCATTTTGGGATGGGAAGACCAAGGTCTAGCCTTTGATGTTGCTGTTCACGTCGGTACATTAATGGCTGTCGTGATCTATTTTCGTCATGAAGTGATCACTCTGTTCCAGGCATTATTTGCTTCGATCTTTAAAGGAGATAGGAGTAAAGAAGCAAAACTTGCTTGGATGATCGTGATTGCGACGATTCCAGCTTGTGTGTTCGGCTTGTTGATGAAAGACATCATTGAAGTGTATCTACGTAGCGCTTATGTCATCGCGACCACAACGATCGTATTTGGCTTGTTGCTTTGGTGGGTAGACAAAAACGCTAAGTTGGTTGCAGATGAATACCAAACGGGTTGGAAGAAAGCTGTGTTTATCGGTATTGCCCAAGCCTTAGCGATGATTCCTGGAACGTCGCGTTCAGGGGCGACCATTACGGCTGCACTTTACCTAGGCTTTACTCGAGAAGCGGCTGCGCGCTTTTCATTTTTAATGTCGATCCCGATCATTACATTAGCTGGTAGCTACTTAGGCATGAAGCTAGTGACCAGTGGTGAACCTGTCCATATTGGCTTCTTGCTGACTGGTATCATCACATCGTTTATCAGTGCATATATTTGTATCCACTTTTTCTTAAAGATGATTTCACGCATGGGCATGACACCGTTTGTGATTTACCGTCTGATTCTAGGTTTCGGCTTGTTTGCGTTCTTGCTTAGCGCCTGATAACGCGACGGATTGGCAGCTTGCTTAACCGCAAGCTGCATACCTAAACCACAACGTCATTCTGAACAGCGACGAAGGAGCGAGGTTCAGAACCTTCTCTCAGAGTTTCTTGTAGCGTTGGCCATTTCTAAAACTTCCCTGCGTGCTGATATTAGATTCCTAGTCTCGCTGGAATGACCTGGCATGAATACAATTCGGTTAATTAATCTGAGCTCAGATCATTTATTCAAAGCGACTCTTACCGCTTCAATCCGTCTATTTTCTTGTTCATCACGTATTGCCGGGCCTTTAAATCCATCCTTAATGATGCTCTGAACATCTACGGCGGCTGCGGCTTGATAAGCGTGGGTAAAAATCTCAGCTTGAGGATAAGGCTTCTCTTCTAACCCTTTTCGACCTGCATGGTCAGCCTGACAGCATATTAAAATATCTTCTAAGCGCTCAGCTTTGCGCCACACATCGAATTTGTTGAGTATCTTTATGATGGTTTGCGGCTTTAACTCGGCCGCGCGATGGATATTGGAGTGCTGTTCGCACACCATCAAGGCTAAATCACGAAACTCATTCGGTACACGGACACGCTCGCACAGCTTTTTGATCAGTTTTAATCCTGTATGACAATGCATTCTGTGGCTTGGCCATTCGCTCTCTGGCGTCACCCCTTTGCCCAAGTCATGCACTTGAGCGGCAAATCTGACGGGGAGTGAGTCACTCAGTCTTGCAGCTTGCTCTGCCACCATCAAAGTATGGATGCCCGTATCGATTTCTGGATGCCATTTTTCTGGTTGAGGTACGCCAAATAGTGCATCAATTTCAGGTAAAACAACGGCCAATGCACCACAATCTCTTAGAATCGATAAGAAGATATCAGGGCGAGGGGTGGAGAGGGATTTATGCCATTCTTGCCAAACACGCTCGGGAGTCAGTGTGCTCAGCTCCCCAGACTCTGCCATGTGGCGCATTAACTGCATGGTTTCGTCGGCAACCGTAAAGTCTAGATCAGCCAGCTTGGCAGCAAAGCGAGCGACACGTAAAACGCGTAGAGGATCTTCGACAAAGGCGTCTGAGACATGGCGTAGCAGTTTATCGTTGAGATCTTGCTGGCCGCCGTAAGGATCATGGAGTTTACCTGCATCATCCATTGCCATTGCATTAATGGTTAAATCACGACGAATTAAATCTTCTTCTAAGGTGACACTTTGATCAAAGAAACACTCAAAGCCAGTGTAACCAGAGCCTGATTTTCTTTCTGTTCGCGCAAGTGCATGTTCTTCTTTGCTTTTTGGGTGCAAAAATACAGGAAAGTCTTTACCAATGGCGGTGTACCCTTGGGACAGCATCGTCTCGGGAGTCGCACCTACGACCACCCAGTCGTTGTCATAACTATCAATTCCGAGCAATTTATCTCGAACTGCGCCACCTACTAAATAAACTTGCACGAATTACCTCTTAATTTATTGATATGCCGTTGGACATTGTAGCAAGCAATGGTACTTTTCTTTACTCCCGAGAGTAGATGCAGCTATGTTTATATTATATCTGACTATTCCCTGGTGGTTTTTTAGCTGGAGAGCCTAATGTATAAGGACTTTTTTGGGTTTGTAGAACAACCATTTTCGATTGTTCCAAACTCGCGTTATTTGTATTTAAGCCAACGTCACAAAGAGGCAATCACACATCTCCAAGCCGGGTTAGGCGATGGCGGTGGTTTTGCTATGCTTACTGGCGAAGTGGGTACAGGCAAAACGACCGTCGCAAAAGCGATGCTGGCGAATTTAGGTGATAACACCAAAGCGGGTCTGATCCTAAATCCCACGTTTTCGAGTCGAGACTTGCTCGAAGCTATTTGCGATGAATTCAAAATTACTTACCCGCCAGATGCAAACCTCAAACAGCTAAACCAAGTGATTCACAAATACTTGCTGCGTAATTATCGTTCAGGCTGGCAGACATTGCTGGTCATTGATGAGGCTCAACACCTTGCTGCCGACGTTTTAGAGCAGCTACGTTTGTTGACCAACTTGGAAACCGATACCAGAAAACTGCTCAAAGTGTTGTTGGTCGGACAGCCTGAATTACAGCGGTTATTACAAACGACGCAACTACGCCAGCTCGCTCAGCGCATTACTGGGCGTTATCACTTGTTGCCGTTGGATGAAAAAGAGACAGAAGATTACATCGCGTTTCGATTACATACGGCAGGTGGTGACCAGCAACTGTTTAATCGTGCTTCTTGTAAACTCATTGCCAAATACAGTCACGGCATCCCGCGCTTGATTAATCTTATCTGTGATAAATCTCTCAACATCAGTTATCACCAAGGTAATGTGGTTGTGGATAAGCAAACCGTTCAGCAGGCCTGTGAAGAGGTGATGCAGTTTCAGGCAGATATTTATCAGCAAGATAAAAAAGAGCGCCGTACTTTCCGTTGGCCTGCTTGGGGCTCAGTCACGGTGGGTCTTATTGCTGCATTAGGTACGGGGTGGGCGGTCGTGAATTATATGCCAGCTCAAGCAACGTCAGTGTTAGCGCAAGTGAGTGCACCAAGAGAGGAGCCAACGCCAATAGTCGTCAACCAACAATTGACAGATGATCAGCGTGACTTATTGTTAGCACAAAAACAGTCGAATCTCGCCGTGAATGATTTGTATCGTTTGTGGGGTTATCAAGCATCGGTTCGCGACAATCTTTGTTTATCAGAACCCCAATCGACCATGCGTTGTGAGCGTAAAATGGCGACCTGGCCGCTGCTGATGCAACAAAATCGCCCTGTAATTTTGGAGTTGAATTATCAAGGTGATGTTGGGTATGTCATTTTGTACGCCGTCGGTAATGACAAAGTCGAAGTACTCAATGGCAAGCAGCGTCTGCGTCTGCCTATTTCGTGGCTAAAGCCGATGTGGCAAGGCAATATCATTGAACTGTGGCAAGCGCCGTTGAAAGAGACATTACGTTTAGACATGGAAGGCCCTGCGATCGAAGTATTAGACCGACTATTAGCAGAAGCGGTAAGTGAGCCACTGCTTGAAACGTCTATTTTTGATGGTGCGATGAAAGAGCGCGTTGAGTTATTCCAACGTTGGCAAGGTATTGGGGTCGACGGCATTGCAGGTAAGCGGACGCTAGATCGTCTTCAACAAAACGTGCAGCCAGATGCGCCTCAATTGGCACGAATCGAGAAGGAGGACGCATAATGTCAGCTGTGAAACATATAGGTCTGTTCTTGCTGCCAATCACCGTTGCTGCAATCGGAGTTGCTTGGTATTTAGATCTCCTTACGCCTCATGCTGAAGCTAGTACTTCCGCCCTTAAGGCTAAGATGGAAGCGGAACAACCGTTCAAAGCATTGGACTACCCTGAAACTACTCAGTTGGCGCAATTGCCAAGAGAGTGGCCAAGTGCAGAGCTGTCTCGTGATTTTGGTACGTTTGCAACATCTGATGAATACGTGAGTAATACAGCAAACAAAGACGAGATAGAAACATCTGTATCAACTCAAGGCACTTCAGTAGTTGAAGAGGACCTAGGTTTGTCTCTGGATGATCTTGACTTGTCCTCATTATCTCCTGATTTGGCGCGAAAGGTCGAAAATGCGTTATCCCGAGATGATGCGCCTTCACCACAAACGGTGCGCGTGAACGATTTAGAGCGCAACGCTCACCAATGGCAAGGGCGTTTACCTGCGCTCAATTTGCAAACTCACATGTACGCCAGTGATGAAAATCGCCGCTGGGTGAAAATTAACAATGTTGAATATCATCAAGGAGACGTTGTTGATGGGCAGGTCACATTAAGAGAAATACAACCGCAAGCGGTGATTGTCGAGTTCCAAGGTGAGCAAATTCGTATCCCAGCGTTGTATGAGTGGAAAGGGTAGCCGTTTTTTATAGTAAATCATCAAGCCAGCGAGGTCATGTCGCTGGCTTTTTTTGTTTCTCATAAGGTCTTTTTTCATCTATTTGAGTGATGATTTTTAGGGACTCACACAAGCTAAATATAGCTTTTCTCAGTTGTTTAAATTACATCAATATCAGTCATGTATTAGTAGAATGACTCCAGTCAGCGTTGTGTAAAAAAACGCCACATTGACGAACTTCGTCATCACGACCTGGTCCACGTTAGACCCCATGAAATAACAGGAGTCTACACAGAGACACATGCGTATTCTGATTTTTTCTTTAAGTGTTGTTGCGTCGTTAAGTTACGCAGCAAAGCCGACCCCTTTCCCTATAACACCAGATAATAACGGGCAAGATTTCATGGTCAGTGCGACGAATCCTTACGTGAGCAGTACCGGTTACTCAATATTGAAAGAGGGTGGGAACGCCGTTGATGCCATGGTCGCGATGCAGATGGTGATGTCTGTGGTTGAACCGGATATGACGGGAATTGGAGGCGGTACTTTCGCGCTGTTTTATCAACATGACAAGCAGAAGTTTTTAGCCCTTGATGGGCGAGATGAAGCGCCGTCTAGCGCTCACCCTGAGATGTTTATTGAAAATGGGAAAGCACTAAGCCGCGATGAAATTTTGGGGCCTCGCTCCGTTGCAGTGCCGGGCACCTTGCGTCTGCTTTATTCCACTCATGAGCAATACGGCAAATTACCATGGTCTGAGTTGGTTCAACCTGCGATTAAGCTCGCGCGTGATGGGTACGCGATGAATAGCTATACCTATGATATCGTCGTGCGAGAGCAAACGCGTTTGGCTCGCGACCCAGAAATTAAAGCCTTGTATTGGCAAGATGATGAAGTGAAGCCAACAGGGACGTTAATGAAGAACCCTAAAATGGCTGAGACGCTAGAGAAAATAGCTCAGCAAGGCGATCGCTATTTGTATGGTGGTGCACTTGGTCAACATATTGTTGATACGGTGAATAGTCGTATTAACGATCAGCATGAGAAATTGTTGTTAGAGGACTTTAAAAACTATCAGGTGAAATCTCGCGATATTATTGAAAGCGATTATCGAGGCAACAAAATCGTTTCGTTTGGTTACCCGGCCTCTGGCGGTGTGATGGTTGCTCAAAGTCTGAAATTGCTGGAGCCGTACGATATATCTCAGATGGCATTAACTGATGTAGAGCCTTGGCGTTTAATGACCGAGGCGATGCGCTTAGCAAAAGCTGATCGTATTGCGTATGCAGGAGATCCGGATTATGTGGAAGCACCAGTTGAACAATTGTTATCTAAAACCTATTTGGACCAGAGACGTGATTTAATCCCTGATAATGGCACCTCGAAAGAGAATCCAAAAGCCGGACAGATAACGCAAACTCAGTATGCGCAATATCAAGGCTTCGAGAGCAAAGATACAGGGCACATTTCTATCGTTGATAGGGAAGGTAATGCGATTGCTATGACCAGCACCGTTGGCACGGGAATGGGATCTGGTGTCATGGTTGATGGCGTTATCTTGAATGCACAAATGGCAAACTTCTCACCTCAGCCAACGGTTAACGGCAAACCTACGCAAAACTCAATTGAAGCGGGCAAGCGTCCACGCTCAGCCATTACGCCATTAATGGTGATGGACAGTGATGATAACTTGCGTTTGGTTGTCGGTTCACCAGGAAGTTCGCAAATTCCGGGGTATGTACTCAAAACCGTGGTTGGGGTACTGGATTGGAAGTTATCAGCGCAAGACGCCATTGACCTACCAAATATCCAGTACGGCACCAAGATAGACCGCACTAAGCCGTATGACCCAACAGGCTTGCTAGTGGAGAAGAAAACCTTCGCAGAAATGTTGGTGCCGGAGTTTATGGAGCTTGGCTACCCAGTACACGTTATTCCAGTGGTAAGTGGTTTGAATGCAATTGAGCTAAAAGATGGCAAGCTTTATGGCGCAACGGATCGTCGTCGAGCGTCTAGTTCAATGGGTGAGTAGTGCAGATTTCCGTAAAACTAAGCAAACAAAAAAGCCAGTCGAATATCGACTGGCTTTTGCATTCTTTTTTATAGATAAAAGGGCGAAGGATTTATGCCCAACCCGCAGGTGAACGTTTTCTACGAGGCATGACATGCGGAAGAATCAAACCAAATAGCAAACCTAAACCTGCAACACCGCCGCCATAAGTGAAGTACTTAAGCAGCATGTCGTCTTTTTGTGTATCCAGTTTAGCGCGCAGCTCGCGGTTTTCTGTCTCAACAGAAGTAAGCTGGTCGCTGATCTCAGAGTATTTATTCTCAAGATCGGAAATTTGTTGGTTACGCGTTTCTAGAGAGGTAACAAGGCCGGCTTTCTCTGCATCAGAAGTTTTACGAGCGTTAGCAAGCTGCTCTTTCACTTCTGCTAGCTCTTTCTCAATGCGAGGAAGGCGAATCGCCATGCTTTCTTGGTTTGTCACAAACTTGCTTTGTACCCAACCAGTACGACCGCGGTCATCACGAACTTGCGTATAGCCAGTATCTCGGTTGGTTTTAATCAGTTGTACTTTAGAACCGGCATTAACACTACCAATAATACGGTAGGTGTTATTTGGACCTGAGTGCATAAAAGTGAAGAGGTCATCAGAAATATAACGGTCTGCTGCTAGGGCCGCTGGCGCTGCTAGCAAAGTAAACAAAACCGTGATGATTAGTTTTTTCACAGTAAATCCCTTAACGATTTTTCTTGGAGACAGCGTTGGCACCGAATGATTGGAGCCGGAAATAGACGAATAGTATGCAGTTTCAAACTTCGGTGCAACAAAGAAGGGAGGCAAAGCCTCCCTTTCTGTGCGTTTGAGTCAATAATGACAAAGCGCTTACATTCTATTGACGAGTGTCTTAAGCGAACATCGCTTGAAGTCCGTAGAAGAATACAACGGCCAATAGTGCACCTGCTGGTAGTGTAACGATCCATGATGCCACGATGTTACGAACCACGCCCAGGTTTAGTGCCGCGATACCACGAGCAAAGCCAACACCGAGAACCGCACCAACCAATGTTTGAGTGGTTGAGATTGGCAGACCAGTACCAGAAGCTAGAACAACAGTACAAGCGGTTGCTAGCTGAGCTGCAAAACCACGGCTAGGAGTTAGCTCAGTGATACCTGTACCAACGGTTGCCATTACTTTGTGACCCAGTGTCGCAAGACCGACCACGATACCAATACCACCAAGAGGTAGAATCCACCAAGCGATGGTGCTTTTCGTGCTGATTTCGCCCATGTGTTCAACAGTCGATACTACAGCTGACAGTGGACCAATGGCGTTTGCAACGTCGTTTGAACCGTGTGCAAATGCCATTGCACAAGCGGTGATAACCATCAGAACGCTGAAGATACCTTCCACGCCAGAAAAGCTGCGGTCTTCTTCGCGATTAGCGAATTTTTTCTGGATGTATACGTAGCCGCCAACCATCACGAGTGCTGAAACTGCTGCTGCCCACATCCAAGCTTCGCCATTGGTTAGGTGAAGACCAACGTGTTTTAGACCTTTTTTGATAGTTACAAGTGCAATCACCATTGTTGTGATGAACATGTAAACAGGAACAAAACGTTTGGCGTTGAATAACGGGTTCTCAGTATCAAAAATCAGACGTTGTGCGCTGACAAAGATAACGTAAGCAAAGAAACCTGAAATCACTGGTGTAATAATCCAGCTACCAACAATGCCTTGAACACTGCCCCAGTCAACCGCTTCAGTACCTACTGATACGCATGCAAAACCAATGATTGCACCGATGATTGAGTGAGTCGTAGATACTGGCCAGCCCATGTAAGAGGCAAGAAGTAACCATGTACCCGCAGCCAAAAGAGCAGACATCATACCGTAGACAAGAACGTCAGGTTGACTAGCAAATAAAGAAGTTTCGATTACACCTTTACGGATAGTGTCGGTTACTTCACCGCCTGCAAGGTAAGCACCTGCAAATTCGAAGATCATCGCAATGATGATAGCTTGTTTTACGGTTAGCGCTTTTGAACCTACTGATGTACCCATCGCATTAGCAACGTCGTTCGCGCCAATACCAATCGCCATCATGAAACCAAAAATCGCTGCAACAATAATCAGGACAGTGCCGTAGTTCGCAAGGATATCCATCGTAATACCTAGTTGTTTTATAACAAGCGGAACAAAATTTTACGCGCGCCAAACCATAAGACGATGAAAATAGTCATCGTCCCTATGACACGTGTTCATTATGCTCTTCGTTATGTCGTTAACTTTATGTTTTAAGATCGAGATAGCATGACTTCCAAACGAGCACCTACGCGCTGCGCTTGGTCGGCAATACCACCTACCCATTCAAGAATCTTGTACAAGAACATGACATCGATAGGGTTCATGTCAGACTCAATCGCCATCAACTGTTGACGAAGTTCAATCTGCATAGCATCGGTATCATCTTCGATGACATCTAATTGATGAATCATTTCAGCGACGAGCGTCACTTCACGACCTTTGAAGCCGGTTTCTAGCAATTCATCAAGTTCATTGATTACCTTTTGCGCCTGATCGGCCGCATCAAGACAACGTTGAACGTAAGCGAGGAAGTTTGGTTGGAGAGCCTCAGGAATGACAAGTTGACGACCATATACACGGCCAGCAATGTCTTTTGCCAGGTTTGCAAGTTTGTCCTGCTGAGTCAGAAGCTCAAGCATGTCAGTACGGTCTACTGGCATGAACAAACCGCGAGGCAGTTTTAGACGGATTTCACGTTTCAGCACGTCCGCTTCTTTCTCTAGGTGAGAAATTTGTGCACGGATTTCAGATGCTTTTTCCCAGTCACCCTTTGAAGATACTTCAAAGAATTTCACCAAGTGTGAACAACATTCGTTGACACACACAACGTGGCGTTGCAAAGGCTTAATTGGGGACTTTGCAAATAACCCCATAATTGTATTTACTGGCATGGTCATTCAACCTAATAACTATAACCTTAAAAAAACATACACCATTTCTGAGTGCTTGGCGAAATGTTGAACGATGGCTATAAAGGCGCGCATGGTAACGCATTAAATCGCTCATTAAAACTGTTTTAGATCATCATTCCGGCGATATTTCTCTCTTGCCGTGCGAGAAATTACGCAATATCCTGTTTCTATCTGCTTTGAAAGGTATAGCTATGGAAACCGAAATAGAACTGAAGTTTTTTGTTTCTCCTGAATTCTCAGAAACTTTAAAAGAAAAAATTTCTGAGACAAAAGTACTTCAGCATAGTTGTCGTGACTTGGGTAACACCTACTTTGATACCGCCGATAAATGGCTGAGAAAGCACGACATTGGTTTAAGAATTCGCCGTTTTGATGATGTATTCGTCCAAACCGTAAAGACAGCAGGACGCGTCGTCGCAGGCTTACATCAAAGACCAGAATACAATGCTGAGCACACTAGCGACGAGCCTAACCTGTCGCTTCATCCTGTAGACATATGGCCGCCAGGTAAAGACGCAGCAACGCTGCAATCTGAGCTTATGCCGTTATTCTCGACCAACTTCACACGTGAACAGTGGCTGATTGGCATGCCAGATGGTAGCCAAATAGAAGTGGCGTTTGACCAAGGTATGGTCGTAGCCAAAGGTGAAGATGGGGAAGAGAAACAAGAACCGATTTGCGAAGTTGAACTGGAACTTAAATCGGGCCAAACCGATGCCCTATTTACACTAGCACGTAGCTTTTGCGAGCAAGGTGGCATGCGTTTGGGTAACTTGAGTAAGGCGGCGAAAGGCTATCGACTTGCAAGTGGCTATGCAGGTGATGAAGTAAAATCGTTGGCGCTTGTGGACAGTAGCCCGACGGATACCGTTGAATACTGCTTGATCAACTCTTTAGAACACGCCCTATCTCACTGGCATTATCACGAGCAAATTTATGCTGAGCGTGACAATGTGGAAGCGCTACGTGAAATCAGCAATGCCATTCGTTTTATTCGTCAAACATTGACCATTTTTGGTGGTGTTGTCCCTCGTCGTGCTAGCGCTATCCTGCGCCAAGAGCTCAAATGGTTGGAAGAAGAGCTGAGTTGGTTGGATGAGCACGCGCATCTTGAAGAACTTTTGGATGACAAAGGCAACGTGCTGCGTAAGTTGGATGCGCGTAAGTTCTTAGTATCTGAGTTGACTCAGCAGCTACAAGAGCTGCCAAGCCGTGAAGAAGTGCTAGGGCTGCTCAATTCCGCGCGTTACACCGGGTTATTGCTGGATCTTAGTCGCTGGATCTTAGCGCGTGGCTGGCAGCCGTTTCTTGATGAAAAAGCGCGTGAAAAAATGGCAAGTAATATCATGCCGTTTTCAGTCACTCAGCTCGATCGCACTTGGGCAGAACTAATGGAAGCTTTCCCTGCAGAGCGCGACCTGACGGCGCAAGAGTACGTTGATCAGCGTTATCGCTTATTGCGTAATCTCTATACCGGCATTGGTTTCGCGAGTTTGTATAACTCGGATGAGCGTAACAGCTTCCGTTTGCCATGGGCGGATCTGGTGCATGGTATTGATGATCTGCTAATGCTGAACCACTTACTTCCGTTGGTTGATATGTTGGAAGACGCAGAAAAAGAGCAGTTAGAACGCTGGTTGCACCGTCAAGAGCGTTCTATTTTGCATGCAATGGATCAAACCCGAGCGATCAGTGTAGAAGTTCAGCCTTATTGGCGTGAATGATCACCTTGAGTACCTGTACAAAAAATAGGACCGCATGGTCCTATTTTTTTGTCTTTGTTTTGCTTTGTTGCAGCTCGTTTTCTATGAAGTCGAGTCGTTCTAGTATTTGCGCTTGTTGGCTTAGGAGCTGCTCTAGCATACGTTCTTTATTGATTGAGCTGTGCGTCTGTTGTTTTGTCGGGGCAGTAAGGATAGAGGTGATAAGACCCGAAATCATACCAAAGATCCCCACACCACAAACAATGATGATGACGGCTAAAAACTTTCCTATTGATGTCACCGGATAATGATCGCCGTAACCAACGGTTGAGATCGTTACGAATACCCACCACAAAGCATCGGCGCCAGTGCGAATATTCGCTTCTGGGTTTTTCGCTTCGATAAACAGCATTGCACTAGAACCGAGCGTAATGAGGATCACCATCAACAGTAATATTGAGGCGACCGTGGTTTCGCGGCGGTTTTCTTTGAGCTGATGCAAAATGAACTTCGACGAGCGCAGTACTAATACCACTCGAAGAATATGAAAGATACGAGCAAAGCGCAGTGGCTCTATTAATGGGATGCTCGCCACGAAATCTATCCAATGACGTTTAAGAAATAGCCACCGATCTGTGGACCGGATCAAATCAATGGTGAGCTGTAATAGAAAAATACTACAGATTATGAAATCCAGACCGATAAGAACTTGACGGGTTTCGTGATCGATCGGGAAAAACAACAAGCCAGAGATCACAAATAGTGCCATAAAAGACAATATTAGTGACAACAGGCCCATCGGTCGTGTGCTGTCTTTGATATCATTGTTTTTCATACGAAGCTCGAAATAAATCGCGTAACCACGCTAAACGCGAACATAACTATAAGTAATATAAAGATTATAGATAAAGACTATATAAGACTCGGTGGAGAACTGACAATGGAAAAGCTGGCATTTAAGCCATGGGAAAGGGTCATATCCGACATTCGACTGGTTCCTAAAATGGTCATGTTGATGGTCTTCAGTACTGTCCTGATAGTGGCAAAACAACTGTGGGACGCGAACACCTTTTACGATTCACTTTTAGCGGCGACACAAAATGCGCAAGTTGCCCAACAGCATTACGAAGCATATTTAACGCAAGTTGCTTGGCAAACTGCCTTATTGATTGTGGTTTTTGTCGTGCTCTTATTAGCGGCGGCTAGAGTGATGCTGCGTCAAACACAGTATCTGAGCGACGCGATCAAACTGATGGCGAGCAAGAACCTCTCCGTGCCATTTGGTATGGATTGTAAAGATGAATACGGAGACGTGGCACGTGAATTAGAAAAGACACGTCGCCAACTGCACGATGTGATTCAAATGCAAATCAACGCTTCTGATGAGTTATCCACACTCACGGAAGTGATGACGCTGAGCATGTCGGAAACGAAGGAGTCTGCGCAAGAAGAGTTTAACGAAATTGATCAACTTGCGACGGCGATGAGTGAAATGTCATCGACGGTGCAAACCGTCGCAGAACATGCCCAGACGGCGTCTTCTCTTACAGAGCAAGCTTCCGCACAAGCGATTTCTGGTCAACAGTTCTTGCAAAGTACGATGGCGAAAATGAGTGAACTCTCGTCGGACATCGCTTCATCGGCGCAGGCGGTTAACCAGGTCGAAGAACGTGTTGAATCCATTGGTAGTGTTGTGGGTACGATTCAAGGTATCTCTGAACAAACTAACCTGCTTGCACTGAATGCGGCGATTGAAGCGGCGCGAGCTGGCGAGGCGGGTCGTGGTTTTGCGGTGGTTGCAGATGAAGTTCGTAACCTTGCACAACGTACACAACAAGCGACGGTAGAAATTCAAGAGATGATTGCTCAGCTGCAAACCAGTGCAGAATCTGCTGTAGAACTCATGGAGAAAAGCGTAGTGGAAGCGGCCGACGGAAACGAGCTGGTTTCTAATGCTGGATCTGAGCTCGATGGTATTGTTGGGCAAGTGACGCAAATCAATGACATGAACTTCCAAATCGCGACGGCGTCTGGTCAGCAAAGTAGTGTTGCAGAAGAGATGAGTCAAAACCTCACCAATGTACGTGAGCTGGTGGAAGCCTCGGTTGTGGTTGTGACAGAGCTGCTAGAAACTTCTGAAATGATGCAAAATAATGCTGGCGAGTTAGACAAGAAGATCAAATCTTTCCAAGTTTAATATTCCATCCAGAACTTTTGATAAAACGCCCACAAACCTTTTGTGGGCGTTTTTATTTGCTTTAAGTCTGGTATAAAGAATGAGTTACCGTGCTTTTCAAACAAGGAAGAAAAATGCAGCTGCCTTCGCCACTGATTTCTATCGCTGAATCTGCCGTACAAAATGCTCAAGAGGCAGGTTATTTTCCCCTTTGGCCAGATGAGATTGCGCAGCAATTTCGCTATGTGGCGGGCTTAAGCCAGTTTATTACCGAAGCCATTCATCGCGATGAAGTCCTAGCGCGTGAGTTGCCAAACATGTTAGCGCAACCAAGCCGTCAAGAATCTTACCGTTCACGTCTTGCGGCACTGCTGGGACAATGCCCGGATGAGATGTCTGGTCATCGCGTGTTGCGTCAGTTTCGCAACCGAGAAATGGTGTACATTGCGTGGAAGGATTTCATGCATGCATGGTCGCTAGAAACGTCTTTAAGCCACTTATCCGAATTGGCTGAAGCGATGATTTTTGAAACCTATCAATGGCAATATCAAGCGTGTTGTCAGGAGTGGGGAACGCCGACGAGTGAGGAAGGTGAAGTACAGCCGATGTTGATTATCGGCATGGGGAAACTGGGTGGCGGCGAGTTAAACTTTTCTTCCGATATCGATCTGATTTTCACGTATCCAGAAAACGGTGAGACACAAGGCGCGCGCCGCAGTATTGCCAATGCCCAGTTCTTTACTCGCCTTGGTCAACGCATCATCAAAGCGCTCGACCAACAAACCTTCGATGGTTTTTGTTACCGTGTCGACATGCGACTGCGTCCGTTTGGTGAGAGTGGTCCATTAGTCATGAGCTATGCGGCACTAGAGGATTACTATCAAGAACAGGGACGTGACTGGGAGCGTTACGCGATGATCAAAGCTCGAGTGATGGGGTGCGAAATGTACCCGCAATACCAAGAGCTACGCCAAATGCTGCGTCCTTTTGTTTTTCGTCGCTATATTGATTTCAGTGCGATTCAGTCTTTGCGTCGGATGAAATCGATGATCAGTAGTGAGGTTCGCCGCCGAGGTTTGAACAACAACATTAAGTTAGGTGCAGGTGGCATCCGAGAAATTGAATTTATCGCCCAAGTTTTTCAATTAATTCGAGGGGGGCGCGAGCCTTCTCTTCGTAATCGAGGGTTGTTGGAAACGCTGCAAGGCATTGAAGAGCTGGCGTTACTCACTTCGCAAGAAGTCAGCAGTCTAGAAGCCGCATACAAGTATTTGCGTCAATTAGAAAACTTGTTGCAAGCGATGGCGGACAAGCAAACCCAGACGCTGCCTGATTGCAAAACCGAACGCTTAAAGCTCGCTACCGCGATGCAAATGACCTCTTGGGACCAACTGATTGAGCAAACTCAGCAGCACATGGCGAATGTCCATCAAGTATTTGAGTCGTTAATTGGTGATGATGAAGAAGACGAGGGTACTACGGTTGCTCGTCATTTTCATGAGCTATGGGATATGGCGAACAAACAAGATGTGCTTGAACATATCTTGCAGCAGGATATTCAGGTTGAAGACTTTGCTTCATGCGCGAAAACCATCATCAACTTTAAAACCGATCTGGCTAAAAAAACGTTAGGACCGCGTGGACGCGAAGTGCTAAACCGTTTGATGCCGAAGGTGTTTGATGCGCTGTTTGCCCACCCTGATGCACAGTTTGGTTTACCGCGAGTGCTGCATTTACTACACAATATCTGCACACGTACAACTTATCTGGAGTTATTGGATGAGCACCCTGCGGCTCTAGTACAGCTCGTGCGTTTGTGTACCGCAAGCCCAATGATTTCAGAGCAGCTATCTCGGTATCCGATCTTACTCGATGAGTTGATCGATCCTGCACAGTTGTACAATCCAATCCCATTAGACAGTTACCGTACAGAGCTGCGTGATTATCTGGCCCGTATTCCAGAAGATGATATGGAGCAGCAAATGGAAGCGTTGCGTCAGTTTAAGCAAATCTGCATTTTACGTATTGCGGCGGCGGATATTGCTGGTGCATTGCCGGTGATGAAAGTGAGTGATCACTTAACCTATTTGGCGGAAGCTATCGTTGATGCGGTGGTCAGTCAGGCTTGGTTGCAAGTGTCCGAAAAATACGGCGAGCCAACGCATGTGAAAGATCGTGAAGGCAAGGGTTTTGCCGTCATTGGTTATGGCAAAGTCGGTGGCTGGGAACTCGGCTATAACTCCGACTTGGATATCGTCTTCATGCATGACTGCCCAGTCAATGTCTATACAGATGGCAAAAAGGAAATCGACGGCCGTCAGTTCTACCTTCGCCTAGCGCAGCGCATCATCCATATTTTCTCGACTCGCACCGCTTCCGGCATTTTGTACGAAGTCGATACCCGATTGCGCCCATCTGGCGCGTCAGGTTTGTTGGTTAGCCCAACCGATGCGTTTGACGATTATCAGCATCAAGAAGCCTGGACATGGGAGCATCAAGCACTTGTGCGCGCGCGCTTGATTTACGGCGATGAACCCCTTGCCATTGCATTTCACAATACGCGACATGATGTGTTGTGCAAAGCGCGCGATCGGACGGAACTGAAAAAAGCCGTTGTCGAAATGAGAGAGAAAATGCGCGGTCATCTTGGGGGGAAAAAGCCCGGCCGTTTTATGCTCAAGCAAGACGTGGGTGGGATTACCGATATCGAATTTCTCGCTCAGTACTTAGTGCTCAACTATAGTCGCGATAAGCCGAAATTAACGCGTTGGTGTGATAATGTGCGCATCTTTGAAACACTCATTGCACAAAATGTCATGAACGAAGACCAGGCAATGCAGTTGATACGTGCCTACACGACAATGCGAAACGAAATACACCGACGAAATCTACTCAATTTAGATGCTGATGTGGTGGAAGATAAGTTTGTTGCCGAAAGGGAGTGGGTAAAACAGGCTTGGAATCAGTGGTTCAGTTAAGACCATATATTTAGCCTCGATAAGGGCTGTGATAAACTCACTTCGATTTAATTTTTGGAGACCAATAATGAAACCAATTCTACCTGATTACAACAGCGCTGGTGTGCTCATCATCGGTGATGTCATGCTAGATCGTTACTGGTATGGCCCAACCGGACGTATTTCTCCTGAAGCGCCGGTTCCTGTTGTAAAAGTAGAAAACAATGAAGAGCGTCCTGGTGGTGCTGCGAACGTTGCGATGAATATCGCATCACTAGGTGGCCATGCTCACATTGTTGGTCTAACAGGGGAAGATGAGCCTGCAAAAGTGCTGACGGAGACGCTGAGCTCACTCAATGTGAAATGCGATTTCGTTGCACTGCCGGATTACCCAACGATTACGAAGCTTCGCGTAATGAGCCGTGGACAACAGCTTATTCGTCTCGACTTCGAAGATAAGTTTGAAAACACGGATTCTGCACCTGTGCTATCGCGTATGGATGCCGCTCTGCCAAACGTTAAAGCCGTGATTATGTCTGACTACGCAAAAGGCTCGTTAGAGCATGTTCAGGCATACATCCAAAAAGCGCGCGCAGCAAACATTCCAGTTTTCATTGACCCTAAAGGTGCGGATTTTGAACGCTACCGTGGCGCAACACTTCTTACGCCAAACATGAAAGAGTTCGAAGATGTCGTTGGCAAAGTAAAATCAGACCAAGAGCTGGTTGAAAAAGCACTTCAGCTTGTTGAAGAGTTTGATTTTGAAGCGCTACTGGTTACGCGTAGTGAAAACGGCATGACGTTGATCCGCCGTGGTCAAGAGCCATTCCACCTTCCGACTCAAGCGAAAGAAGTGTACGACGTGACTGGTGCTGGTGATACGGTGATTTCTGTACTTGCAGCTTCAGTGGCGGCGGGTAAATCCTTCGAAGAAGCGTGTGCACTAGCGAATGCGGCGGCAGGCGTTGTTGTTGGTAAGCTTGGTACCTCGACCTTGTCTGAAATTGAACTAGCAGAAGCGGTACATGGCAGCCAAGACACGGATTACGGTGTGATTTCAGAAAAAGCGCTGATTGAAGCAGTGAAAAAAGCACGTGCACGTGGCGAGAAAGTCGTTATGACAAACGGCTGCTTTGATATTCTTCACGCTGGGCATGTTTCTTACCTCAATCACGCTGCAGAACTTGGTGATCGTCTGATTGTTGCGGTGAATACCGATGAATCAGTGAAGCGTCTTAAAGGGCCTGGTCGTCCTGTGAATCCAACCGATCGCCGCATGGCGGTATTGGCAGGTTTGGGCGCTGTGGATTGGGTAGTACCATTTAGTGAAGATACGCCGCAACGTTTGATCTCGGAAGTTTTGCCAAGCTTGCTAGTAAAAGGTGGTGACTACAAACCAGAAGAGATTGCTGGTGGTAAAGAAGTCATTGCTGCAGGTGGCGAAGTTCGTGTATTGAACTTTGAGGATGGTTGCTCAACCAGTGAAATCATCAATGCAATCAAAGGCGGTAAGGGCTAAGCCTACGATTTGTTGGCATTGAAACGCTATTTGTTTGTAAAAGGTCGCCAAGTGCGGCCTTTTTGATACTTGATGTTCTGAGACACTTTTCGTCTCTTAACGGCAAGCAATAAAAAACGCCAGCTGATAAATCAACTGGCGTTTTTATTTATTGAGAACTGAAGTATTCAGTCAGCAATTATTTTGCTGCTTTCAAACCTGCATCAACGTCTAAGATGTCTTGTTCGCTTAGCGTACCAACGGCTTGGCGTAGCTGAAGAACACTTAAGATGTAGTCGTAACGAGCGTTCGATAGGTTTTTATTCGCATCGTATAGACGACGAGTTGCGTCTAGCACGTCAACGATAGTACGAGTACCCACATCAAAACCTGCTTCTGTTGCTTCTAGTGCAGAGCGCGCAGAAATAACGGCTTGCTCATAAGCACGTAGTGCGCCGATAGAGGCGTTAATGTTGTTGTTTTGTGCGCGAACATCTTTTACTACGCTACGGTATTGTGCTTCAAGATCTTCACTTGCAGCCACGTACGCGTATTCAGCCTGTTTGGTTTGAGAGGTGACGTTACCACCCGTGTATAGCGGCACCGCAAGGTTCACACCGATATTGAAGTTGTCTGTGGTGTTGTCACGAGAGCTATGAGACGTATCCCCGTAGTTGTAACCACCGTCTAGAGACAGCGTTGGTAGATGACCAGAACTTGCTAGTGAAATATTGTCACGTGCGATATCTTGAAGAATACGTGAAGATAGCAAGGTCAGGTTTTTGGTTTTTGCTTCGTCAATTAGTGATTCAGCAGGCACGGTCGATGGGCTAGCAGTGAAGCGGCGAGTGTCCAAGATGTTGAGATCTTTGTGCTCTTGACCAGTGATTTCACGTAATGACTCGTAGCTGTTAGTCAGTGCGTTTTCTGCTAACACTTCATCCGCCAGTACTTGGTCGTACTGAGCTTGCGCGTCGTGTACGTCAGTGATCGCAGATAAACCTACTTCAAAACGCTGTTTTGTTTGCTCTAGTTGACGACCCACTGCGGCTTTTTCTGCACGGACGAAGACAAGGTTGTCTTGTGCGCGTAGAACTTCAAAATACGCTTGTGAAACACGAAGAATTAGTGCTTGTTGAGTCGCAGCGTAAGTTGCGTCTGCTTGACGAGCACTTTTCTCAGCGGTATCTAGCGAGATCCAAGATGCGCGGTTGTAAAGTGCTTGTGAAAAGCTAACACCAGCGGTTAGAGCGTTGGCATCGTTTGATACGTCATTGACTAGATTTGAGTCGTATTCAGTATCACCACGAGTTAAGTTGTAACCTGCTGTTAGGTTAATTTGTGGTAATAGAGCACTACGGCTTGAGGTGATTGCTTCGAAAGCTTGGTCACGTTGTGCTGCTACACTGAGCAATTGTGGATCATTTTGTTTTGCTAAGTCGTAGATTTCAGCCAAAGAGTCTGCGAACGCAGACGTACTCATGCTACCTAGCGCTGCACTGATAAATAGTGGAAGCAATTTTTTCATTTTCTATTCCCGCGGTCAATAGATTGGTTAATTCTCAGTAGTTTAACTCAATTTGCACGATATTTACTCTAAAGTTTGCACTTTTTTACACGTAATTATCCAGTTGTGCAATAAATTTTCACCAAAGACTTAAATTAATTTGTAACTATTGTACAAAAAGTTGAGCCAAGTCCTTTGAGCAAGCGAATAACAATGAGTAAACTACAAGATTCACTCAGAGAGGTGTCGAATGCAACAGTGTGACAAACAACAAAAGGATTTTACTTCGCAAGATGTAAAAGTCATCTCGAAAGAAACCTTATTTGAAGGCTTTTTCAAAATGGTGAAATATCGCTTTCAGCATAAGCTATTTGCTGGAGGTTGGAGCGAGGTTGTCGAACGAGAAATGTTCGAGCGTGGTCATGCTGCAGCGATGCTTCCTTATGATCCAAATACGGATCAAGTGGTTATCATTGAACAGATTCGAGTAGGAGCCTTAGAGCATCAACACCCATGGCAGCTAGAGGTTGTCGCGGGTATGATTGACCGTGATGAATCAGCTGAAGCCGTCATTCGCCGAGAAGCTGTCGAAGAGGCGGGGATACAAGTGGGGCGTGTTGCGCCAGTCACTTCTTATTATCCTTCTGCTGGCGGTTGCTCGGAAAAGTTGGACGTATTTGTTGGTGAAGTGGACGCATCTAAAGCGCACGGCATTCATGGTTTAGACTATGAGAATGAAGATATTCGCGTACATGTTTTGAGTCGTGAGCAAGCATATCAATGGGTGAAAGACGGAAAATTTGAAAATGGTGCGTCGATTATTGCGTTGCAATGGTTGCAATTAAACCATCAAGAGTTGAAGTCACAGTGGGGGCAACCCCAAATGGTGGAGAGTAAGTAATGGCACAAGTGGCTGAAAAAAAGAGGTATCATGTTGATTTAGCGGGTCTAATGAGAACCTATGAGACCAACTACGCTAAATTGAACGCCTTATTGCCTGCTTCTGCCGAAGTTGGGGATGTACGTTGCTACCAAGCGGCGAACATGGTTTACCAACTGACCGTGAATGAAATCACAAAATACACCACAGTTGTTGAGATATGTCAGAGTGATGAAACGCCAGTGTTTCCTTTACCGACGATGTCTGTCAGGCTTTATCACGATGCGAGAGTAGCCGAAGTATGCTCAAGCGGAGAGTTCTCTCGCATAAAAGCTAAGTATGATTATCCCAACGACCAACTGATGCAGAAAGATGAAAAGCATCAACTAAACACATTCCTCGGTGAATGGCTGACGTTTTGTTTACGAAGTGGTATCAGTAGAACACCACTTGCCTTCAATTGATCGTCACGTCACTAAAGGAAAATAACAAATAACGATATAGTGGACGAATCAGGTTTTCATTTTGCAATCATCTAGTGACAGCATCAAACTTTTACAAATTACGGATACTCATCTGTTTGCTGCCGATGAGGGAAGTTTGCTGAGCGTAAAAACGGCCGATAGCTTTAACGCTGTTGTTGCTGATGTTTTACGCCGCAACGTGACGTTTGATTACATCTTGGCGACAGGGGACATTTCCCAAGACCATAGTGCAGAATCTTACCAGCGCTTTGCCGAAGGCATTGAACCGCTAGAGAAAGACTGCTTTTGGCTGCCTGGTAATCATGACTACAAGCCCAATATGGGCAGTGTATTACCTTCGCAACAAATCAAAGCGGCAGAGCATGTATTGCTTGGCGCGCATTGGCAGTTGGTTCTTTTAGACTCGCAAGTTGTTGGCGTTCCTCACGGACGCTTGAGTGACCAGCAGTTAGCGTTACTCGAAGAAAAGTTAGCAGAACACCCAGAAAGGCACACACTTGTGTTGTTGCATCACCATCCATTATTGGTGGGAAGCGCGTGGCTTGATCAACATACCTTAAAAGATGCCGAAGCGTTCTGGCAGGTTGTCGATCGTTTTGATAACGTGAAAGGCATTCTCTGTGGTCATGTTCATCAAGACATGAATGTGCTTCATAATGGCATTCGAGTGATGGCAACACCCTCGACGTGTGTTCAGTTTAAGCCTAACTCGGATGATTTTGCCCTCGATACGACTTCGCCTGGTTGGCGTGAACTGCAGCTGCACGCTTGTGGTGATATTACGACTCAAGTGGGCCGACTTCCTGATGGCCAGTTCCAACCAGACTTCTCTTCTAACGGATACTAACGCGCCCGAGCTCTATGTTCGGGCTCGCTTTTTTGTGCGAGATATCTATGAGTAAACCTTCACTTCTTCTGTATATCCATGGCTTTAACAGTTCTCCACTCTCAATGAAAGCCAATGTGATGAGAGCATACTGCGAGCAGCATCGTCCTGATATCAAAGTGATTGTTCCCCAATTACCTTGTTATCCTCAACAAGCGGCGAAATTGTTGTTGGATATCATCGAGCAATATAAATACGACTATAACATTGGTCTGGTGGGCAGCTCATTAGGCGGCTTTATGTCAATGTGGCTAAATGACAAGTTTGGATTTAAAGCGGTTGTGGTCAACCCCGCGGTTAAGCCCTATGAGTTGTTAGTAGATTATTTGGGTGAGCAAACTAACCCTTATACGCACGAAACCTATACACTTGAAGCTTGTCATATTGACGAGTTAAAAGCTCTTGATGTACAAAGCATCGCGTCGCCACATTCTTTCTGGTTGTTACAGCAGACAGAAGATGAGGTTTTAGACTATCGACAAGCGGTAGATAAGTTTGCAGACGCTAAGCAAACAGTAGAACAAGGCGGTGATCACAGTTTTGTAGGCTTTGAGCGTTATCCTGCACAGATTATCGAATTTCTAGAACTGTAATTCGAAAGCGATTGGAAAAGGCTCATAGTTTTTATTGATATATCCAACCGTTTCTTGACATGGGCGGTATGCTTTCCGACTATGTTTTGCCAAAAGATCTTAAGGGTCGAGGACCCTGGCTACTTTGTTATGCATCATGTTTACAAGCACTTAGTGATGTGAACAGGGTGGCTTTTTCGTTTCCTGAGTATGGGTTCACCCATTGGTGATATTCAGGCAACAAGTAAACTTGAGAATAATTCCGTATTATGACTGAACAATATAATGCTGGTGCCATTGAAGTACTGAATGGCTTAGAGCCAGTACGTCGCCGACCAGGGATGTATACGGATACAGCGCGCCCAAACCATTTGGGCCAAGAAGTTATCGACAACAGTGTCGATGAAGCGCTAGCCGGACATGCCTCAAAAGTACAAGTCATCCTACATGCCGACCAATCACTAGAAGTGATTGATGATGGTCGAGGCATGCCTGTTGATATCCACCCAGAAGAGAAAGTGTCAGGCGTAGAGTTAATCCTATGCAAGCTGCACGCAGGTGGTAAGTTCTCTAACAAAAACTACCAATTCTCTGGTGGTTTGCACGGGGTAGGTATTTCGGTAGTAAACGCGTTGTCAAAACGCGTTGAAGTAACCGTTCGTCGTGATGGCCAAGTGTATGAAATTGCATTTGAGCACGGTGATAAAGTCTCTGACCTGACCGTAACCGGCACATGTGGTCGTCGCAATCGCGGTACCAGCGTGCATTTCTGGCCTGATGCGAAGTACTTCGATTCGGCTAACTTCTCTGTTACGCGCCTAGTCAACAACCTGCGCGCAAAAGCGGTTTTGTGCCCGGGCCTAGAGATTACATTAACCGACAAAGTTAATGGTAAAGACTATAAGTGGTACTACGAAGACGGTCTTAAAGACTATCTTGCGGAAGGAGTAAAAGGCTACCCAGTTATTCCTGAAGAACCATTTACTGGTGAGTTCTTGGCGGATACCGAAGCGGCAAACTGGGCGGTAATTTGGCAGCCAGAAGGTGGTGAGATGATCACCGAAAGCTACGTTAACCTGATCCCAACCGCTCAAGGTGGTACGCACGTTAATGGTCTACGCCAAGGCTTGTTAGAAGCGATGCGCGAATTCTGTGAGTTCCGTAATCTATTACCTCGTGGCGTGAAGCTAACGGGTGATGACGTTTTCGACCGCTGTTCTTACGTGTTGTCGGTTAAAATTCAAGATCCGCAATTTGCAGGCCAGACCAAAGAACGTCTGTCTTCTCGTCAAACCGCGGCATTTGTCTCTGGCGTAGTCAAAGATGCGTTCAGTCTTTGGTTGAACGAAAAGCCTCAGCTAGCAGAGCAATTGGCAGAAGTCTGTATCGCTAACGCGCACCGTCGTATGCGTGCAGCGAAAAAAGTCGTACGTAAGAAAGTGGCGTCCGGCCCGGCACTGCCAGGCAAGTTGACCGACTGTTCAGCACAGGACTTAAGTCGCACTGAAATCTTCTTTGTGGAGGGGGACTCTGCGGGTGGCTCGGCAAAACAGGCACGTGACCGTGAATTCCAAGCCGTGATGCCACTGCGTGGTAAGATCTTGAACACGTGGGAAGTCTCTGCCGATCAAGTTCTTGCGTCTCAAGAAGTACACGATATCTCAGTGGCTTTGGGGATTGATCCTGACAGCGATAACCTTGAGGGGTTGCGCTACGGTAAGATCTGTATCCTTGCCGATGCGGACTCGGATGGTCTTCACATCGCAACGCTGCTTTGTGCTCTATTTACTCGTCACTTCCGCGCACTAGTGGAAGCGGGTCATATCTATGTGGCGATGCCACCTCTGTATCGAATCGATTGCGGGAAAGAAGTGTTCTACGCCCTCGATGACGATGAAAAAGATGGCATCTTAGAGCGCTTGTCGAAGAAGAAAGCCAAAATCAACGTGCAACGATTCAAAGGTCTGGGTGAGATGAACCCACTTCAGTTGCGTGAAACCACCATGGATCCGAACACGCGTCGCTTAGTGCAGTTAACCATTGACGACTCTACGGCGACCATGGAAATGATGGACATGCTGCTAGGTAAAAAGCGTGCAGATGACCGTCGTTCTTGGCTACAAAACAACGGCGACTTGGCAGAGGTGTAACGGATGTCTACAGAAATTACCTACGATGGCGTCGAACAGTTGCCAATGCGCAAGTTCACTGAAGACGCTTATCTGAACTACTCGATGTACGTAATCATGGACCGCGCCTTGCCATACATTGGTGATGGCTTAAAGCCGGTTCAACGACGCATCATTTATGCGATGTCGGAGCTTGGTCTCTCTGCATCAGCAAAATACAAAAAATCTGCACGTACGGTTGGTGACGTGTTAGGTAAATACCATCCGCACGGTGATTCAGCGTGTTACGAAGCGATGGTATTGATGGCTCAGCCATTCTCTTACCGCTATCCATTAGTGGATGGTCAAGGTAACTGGGGTGCGCCAGATGACCCGAAATCATTCGCGGCAATGCGTTATACCGAAGCAAAACTGTCTAAGTTTGCTGAAGTATTGCTAGGCGAACTGGGCCAGGGTACGGTTGAATGGCAACCTAACTTTGATGGCACAATGAAAGAGCCACAAATGTTGCCAGCACGCCTGCCTCATATCCTGCTTAACGGTGTAACCGGTATTGCGGTTGGTATGGCAACAGACATCCCACCGCATAACGTTCGTGAAATCGCAGATGCGACTATTCATTTGATCGACAACCCGAAAGCAGAACTGCCGGACGTGATGCAATATGTTAAAGGTCCGGATTACCCAACAGAAGCAGAAATCATCTCGCCGCAAGCGGATATTGAGAAGATTTACCGCAACGGTCGCGGCAGCATCAAGATGCGCGCGGTATGGCACAAAGAAGGTTCTGATATCGTTATCACCTCTCTGCCACACCAAGTATCGGGTGCAAAACTGCTTGAGCAAATCGCCAACCAGATGCGTGCGAAGAAGCTACCAATGGTTGACGATCTTCGTGACGAGTCGGATCACGAGAACCCAACGCGTATCGTTGTGGTACCTAAGTCAAACCGCGTCGATTGTGATTTGTTGATGAACCACTTGTTCGCATCAACGGATCTTGAGCGCAGCTACCGCGTTAACTTGAACATGATTGGTTTGGATAATCGTCCTCAAGTTAAAGGTCTGGTGCAAATTCTGTCAGAGTGGATTGAGTTCCGTCGCACGACCGTACGTCGTCGTCTACAACACCGCCTAGACAAAGTCATGGCTCGCTTACACATCTTGGAAGGTTTGTTGGTTGCTTACCTAAACCTAGATGAAGTGATTGAGATCATCCGTACCGAAGATGATCCTAAAGCGGTATTGATGGCACGCTTCGGTATTACCGATATCCAAGCGGATGCGATTCTAGATACCAAACTTCGTCATCTAGCCAAGCTAGAAGAGATGAAGATTCGTGGTGAGCAAGACGAGCTAGAGAAAGAGCGCGAGAAGCTAGAACAGCTACTCGGTTCTGAGCGCCGTCTAAACACACTACTGAAAAAAGAAATTAAAGCAGACGCAGAGAAATACGGTGATGACCGTCGATCTCCATTGGTTGAGCGTGCAGAGGCAAAAGCGCTCACTGAACGTGATCTTGTTCCAAGTGAACCAATCACGGTTGTGCTTTCTGAAAAAGGTTGGATTCGTCACGCGAAAGGCCATGAAGTGGATGCAGAAGGCTTGAACTATAAGTCGGGTGATAAATACTTAGCGCATGCGCGAGGTAAGAGTAATCAGCCTGCGGTATTCCTAGGCAGTGACGGTCGAAGTTACTCTCTGGAATCGCACTCGCTGCCTTCTGCTCGTAGTCAAGGTGAGCCGATTACCGGTCGTTTGAATATTACGGCTGGTAGCAGTATTCGCCAAGTGATCATGAGTGAAGAAGATCAGCTGTGGCTGGTGGGCTCTGATGCAGGTTACGGCTTTGTATGTAAAGGTGCTGACTTGCTGTCTAAAAACCGCAGTGGTAAAGCGCTGGTCACTTTGCCGGCTAACTCTGAGGTCATGACGCCAAAAGCGATTGAAGATTTAGATTCTGATGAAATCTTAGCAATCACTAACCAAGGTCGCATGCTGCTGTTCCCAATCAAAGATCTGCCACAACTGGCGAAAGGTAAAGGGAATAAGATCATCAATATTCCTGCTGCTAAAGCAAAAGAGCGAGAAGAAGTACTATCTCACTTAATGTCTTTACCAAAAGGTGCATCGTTAACGCTGTACGCGGGTAAGCGAAAGTTGGGTCTTAAACCGTCTGACCTTGATAACTTCCGTGGCGAACGTGGTCGCCGAGGTGGGTTATTACCAAGAGGTTTGCAGCGAGTCACTCGCATTGAGGTTGAGCTGGACGATTCCGATACGACGGAAACACCGAGCGATAGCGAGTAACGCACAAATAAAAAATCCCAGCCAATGGCTGGGATTTTTTATGCTTCTTGCTTGTCTTCGGCAATGGTGACTTTCAAGCTCATCTCTTTTCCTTTGCGAATGATGCCGACGTCCACGGTGGTGCCAGGACGTAAATCGGTGACGATATCCATAACGCTCTGACGCCCTTGCACTTTATTGCCATCAATACTGATAATGATGTCCTGCTTTTGGAAGCCTGCCGCATTGGCTGGGCCATTTGGATCAATACCAAGCACGACAATACCACCTATGTGTTCATTTCCAAGTAGGCGAGCAGTGACCGCATTAATATCTTGGCCGTCGATACCAATATAGCCACGAATCACGCGACCATCAGCGATGATTTTCTGCATGATCTTGCTGGCTAGTGGCGCAGGGATCGCAAAGGAAATACCGTAAGTTTCTAAATCGGTCGCTTGCTGGAAAGAGGCGGTATTGATGCCGACGAGCTCACCTTGAGTATTCACTAGGGCGCCACCAGAGTTCCCCTCATTGATGGCGGCATCGGTTTGAATAAATGCTTGGCGACCGTCGCTAATAGATGAGCGTCCTGTTGCTGAAATAATACCGAACGTTGTGGTTTGCCCAAGGTTGTATGGGTTACCGATGGCTAGGACCACATCACCAACTTGTGGTTTGTAATTAGAGTTAAGAGGAATAACAGGTAAATTCGAACCTTCGACACGAAGTACGGCAATGTCTGTGCGTTTATCCGTGCCAACTAGCTGAGCTGCCGCGGCTCTACCGTCTTGTAATGCGACAACAATTTGGTCTGCTTGAGCAACCACATGGTAGTTGGTAATGATGTAGCCTTTCTCACTGACAATAACACCTGAACCCAGACCTTGAGTCGAGAGTTTACTGCGATCATTTTCAACATATTTACGGCTGTAGATGTTTACTACGGCAGGTGCTGCTCTTCGCACCGCCTGATTAAATGTCAACTCAACGGACGCGATATTAACAGGTTGCGGATCTAGCGCGGCAGGAATTACGTTGTGGCGCAAAGATGGCACCGCCAGTAATACCACTGCGGCAGTAGCCAAGCCTAAAAAGACAGAACGTAATAAAAAGCTGAGCATATCCTCTCCATGCATGAGCGCCAAAATGGCATAGAAGATGAAGAATAGCATTACATTGAAAAATAACAAAAGGGCAGCACGGAATCGTGCTGCCCTTTTCATTAGCTATTGAGCGATAAGGAAAAGTATTCGAGGCTTATTACTCGGTGCTATGCATCGAAAACCTTATTTCCTATCACTTTGAAAGTGACTAACGAATAACAAGATAAATAGTACGTTCGCCACGCTGAATATTCAGAGCCAATACGCCTTTGTGTTTATCCACGATTGCACGAAGCTCAGCAAGGTTTTTCACGCGCTGGCGGTTCACACCGATAATGATGTCTCCTTGTTGTAATTGATATTGAGCGGCCGGAGAGTTATCTGCAACGCTCGATACTTTAACGCCTTGAATTGCATCACTTGGTGTCGTATTGCTTAATTCCGCACCCTTGAGCCCTTCGTGTAATGTTTCGGCTTTGGCTTTCATATTTGTAGATTCGCCAAGCGTTACATCAAAGGTTTTATTCTTACCATCTCGAACCACACCTAACGTGATTTCTTTTCCTGCGCCCAGCGTTGCCACTTTTGCGCGGAGCTCTGAGAAAGTATTAATCGCTTTGCCGTTTACCGATACAATTACATCACCGGCTTTCAATCCAGCTTTATCGGCTGCGCTGTCTGGTACGACTTGACCAATAAAGGCCCCTTTACTTGACTCGTAACCTAATGCATCAGCCAGCTCAGAGGTTACTTCACCGCCCTGTACACCCAACATGCCGCGTTTGACTTCACCAAATTCTAGAATTTGCTCGGTGAGGTTTTTCATCATGTTGGACGGAATCGCAAAGCCAATCCCCACGTTACCGCCGTTAGGGCCTAAAATCGCAGTATTAATACCGATCAGCTCACCATTAAGGTTGACCAATGCACCACCAGAGTTACCGCTGTTAATTGCGGCATCGGTTTGGATGAAGTTTTCGAAGTTTTCAACGTTTAAGCCACTACGGCCTAACGCTGAGACGATGCCCGACGTCACGGTTTGACCGAGTCCGAATGGGTTACCAATCGCAACCGTAAAGTCACCTACGCGAAGTTTGTCGGAATCTGCGACTTTAATTTGCGTTAAGTTTTTCGCTTTTTCTAATTTAAGCAACGCAACATCGGCCATCTCATCGCCGCCAACGAGCGTAGCGTCATACTCGCGACCATCATAGAGGCGAACTCGAATCTCATCCGCGCCCTTGATTACGTGGTAGTTAGTGACTATATGCCCTTTTTTCGCATCAATAATGACACCAGAACCTAAACCTCTGAACGGGCGCTCGCGCCTTTGCTCCATCGGAAAGTCCGGTCCAAAGAAGAATTGAAATTGTTCGGGAATACGGCTGGTTTGTACTTGTTTGCCTTCTACAGCAATACTCACAACAGCAGGGGTTACCTTCTCAAGCATGGGCGCCAAGCTAGGTAACTGTTGGCCATCCACATTTAAAGGTAATGCGGCGGTGGCTTGAACTGGCGCAATAATAGAGCCCAAACTCAGAGATAGAACGGTGAGCGCAAGCAGTGGTTTTTTCATCCAATAACTCCTCTTGAAACATGTCTGCCAAAAAGAAATATCCGAACGGTTAGTTCACTTTGTTAATAACTAATATAGGGCCTAGTTCGGATAATCAAAGGGGGAGGCAGTTCACATCCAAGTTAGAGCAAAGGTAAGAAGAAAAAGTTCAAAAAAGGGCCGATACAAATGTATCGGCCCTAGTTGGTAGAGGTAAGAGAAGGTTATGATGCTTTTGCGGTTACCGCTTCGGGAGCATTAATGATTTCTTTCTCTTGATCCTTTAAAAGACCCGTTGCGCCATTGGCGTAGTCTTTTGGCTGTTCGTTAAACTCTGGTTGATCTTCTGCAATAGCTTCAGAAGACATTGCCGTTTTCTTATCAAACGGGTTGTCTTGCTCTGGCAAGTTTGGCAAAAGCTCAGAAGAGGTCTTAGCCATATGTTGGTACAGCTTGGTGTAATCTTTACCTAGTGTATCCAACATTTCTGCGGTTTGTGCAAAATGATCGACGAGCTCTTGACGTTGTTGCTCTAGTTCAAACTTGGCCGCTTCAAGTTCTTTCTGCACAGACTTTTGTTTCTTGTATTCAGGGGTGGTTAGTCTACTAATGACTACGCCTACGATTGTACCGACCAGCAAACCCACAATGGCATAAATCCAAGGCATAACTGCTCCTTATAGTTGTTTTAACAAGTCTTTTACTACTTAGTTACACGCGGTGCTAGTCCATGTTACTATGGCTTGAACAGCCGATAAAGAAAAATAGCAGTATGTCTTCGGGGACTGATAACTACTTCTCTCTATTCTCAAAGTTGACCCCGAGGTAACCCTTTTCCCAGTACCTCTATACGACTTAATACGATGACACCACTACAACAATATCAAAAAGACATAGCAGAACACGGGTTTCAGCGTGATGAAGCTCAGTATCAAGCGGTCGTTGCATTAGATAAGCTTTACCATGCTATCGTTGAATTTCAGTCAGCTCCTGTGCCCCAGCTTTCCAAATGGCAAAAGCTCATGGGAAAAAAAATCGACATGCCTGAGCCCCCAAAAGGTCTTTACTTTTGGGGAGGAGTCGGACGCGGTAAAACGTACCTCATGGATGCGTTTTTTGATGCTTTACCAACCCAAAGAAAAATGCGCGTACACTTTCACCGCTTCATGTATCGAGTACATGATGAGTTGAAGCTGTTAGGTGATGTCGAAAATCCGCTAGCAAAAGTAGCGGATAAATTCAAAGAAGAAGCGGATGTGGTTTGCTTTGATGAATTTTTTGTCTCTGACATTACGGATGCGATGATCCTTGCAACGTTACTCCAAGAGATGTTCAAGCGGCAGATGATCCTAGTCGCGACTTCAAACATCGAACCGCAGAACTTATATCGTAATGGCTTACAAAGAGCGCGCTTTTTGCCTGCAATTGATATGATTTTGGCACGCTGTGACGTGTTGAATGTTGATAGTGGCGTTGATTATCGCTTAAGAACGCTTGAACAGGCCGAAATATACCATTATCCACTTGATGAACAGGCCAACATTAACCTCAACAAGTATTATCAGCAGCTGACGGGCGAACGTCAGATCGTCGCTCATCAAATCGAAGTTAATCACCGTCAGCTTGAGGTAATTGAAGCGAGTGATGGGGTTCTGCATGCGTCTTTTGCTCAGTTATGCCAAACCGCTCGCAGTCAAAATGACTACATTGAGCTGTCCCGAATTTATCACACGGTATTATTGGCGGACGTTCAACAGATGAACCGAAAAATAGATGACGCTGCGAGGCGTTTTATCGCACTGGTCGATGAGTTTTACGAGCGCAATGTGAAGTTGATTATTTCTGCTGAAGTGCCAATGGAAGACTTATATACTGAGGGGCAGCTCGAGTTTGAATTTAAGCGCTGTTTGTCTCGGCTCACTGAGATGCAAAGTCATGAGTACCTCGCGCGTGAGCATTTGGCCTAAATCTAGTGGGTTCTTAAAAAGTGAAGAAAAAATTAGTGATTTGGCGCAAAAAAAGGTGATTTTTTCTTCGCTCTTCTCTATAATCCTGCGACCCACCGTTACTGCAGACCGGATTATCGAAGTTATTTCGAAATTGAAGGTCGAGAGTACCAACGACTCGAAGGGGTGATGACTGGGCTCTTAGACAGTGTGGGAGCACCAGAACGGTGTTCCTTAAAGTTTAAATTTTAATTAACGGGTTATTATTAGCATGAAAACTTTCGTTGCTAAACCAGAAACTGTAAAACGCGACTGGTACGTTGTAGACGCTGAAGGTAAAACTCTTGGTCGTCTAGCAAGTGAAATTGCATCTCGCCTACGTGGCAAACATAAAGCTGAATACACTCCTCACGTTGACGCTGGTGACTACATCATCGTTATCAACGCTGAGAAAGTTGCTGTAACTGGTAACAAAGCTAAGAACAAAGTGTACTACCGTCACTCTGAGTTCCCAGGTGGTCTAAAATCTATCACTTTTGAAAAGTTGATCGATCGTAAACCTGAGATGGTTCTTGAGCTTGCAGTTAAAGGCATGCTTCCACGTGGTCCTCTAGGCCGTGCTATGTACCGTAAGCTTAAAGTTTACGCAGGCGCTGAGCACAACCATGTTGCTCAACAACCACAAGTACTAGACATCTAATTGGGGATTTCGAAAATGGCAGAGAATCAATACTACGGCACTGGCCGTCGCAAAAGCTCAGCTGCACGTGTTTTTATTAAACCAGGCAGCGGCAACATTGTAGTAAACAAGCGTAACCTTGACGAATACTTCGGTCGTCCAACAGCTCGCATGGTTGTACAACAACCTCTAGAACTTGTTGAACTAACTGAAAAGCTAGACCTTTACGTAACAGTTAAAGGCGGCGGTATTTCTGGTCAAGCTGGTGCTATCCGTCACGGTATCACTCGCGCGCTTATGGAATACGATGAGTCTCTACGTCCTGCTCTACGCGCAGCTGGCTACGTTACTCGTGACGCTCGTTGCGTTGAACGTAAGAAAGTTGGTCTACGTAAAGCACGTCGTCGTCCACAGTTCTCTAAGCGTTAATTTCCTCTTATTGGAAATTCTGCTTTTCAGAGTTACTCTGGAAACTGTGTACCAAAAGCTCGGCTCTATGCCGGGCTTTTTTGTTTTTAAAGAAATAATACCTGCCTATCAATATCCATTTGTATTCACTTATAACTAGGCTCAGAGTAAGGCTTCTTCCTTACCATACGTTATAAGCTTATTTATCTGCTGTGGGTGCCTTTACCTCTTAATATCCCTGCAACATGTTTTAAAATGCCTACTCGTCTTTTTTGCGTATGCGGCGTGCTACAAAAGTGAAAATACAAACAACGTAAGTTGAATGCGCACTAAGAAATATTTTGCTGTGTAATTAACTGAAAACTACCAAGATAAAAGGTTTGAATAGCTTTCAGCAGAACTTCCATGTTGTGCTTTCTTGTTACAAATCACATCAATTTTTTATAATTCTGCCGCTTTTGTGACGACGCGAGCGATTTGCCTCACAAATGTTACAAAAAGGTAGCTTTATCTTGTCAAAAAGTAGGGTTTTCTTTATCATTTCCCTCCAATAAATAGAACTAAATTCATTATTTGTTAGCCATGCTCTTATAAGCGGAATAATAACGATCCAAAGGGAGCAAATGGGAGAATGTTTGGATGAGCAACGCGCCTTTAAATAACGGTCGCAGGCGTTTTCTAACCGCTACAACGGCAGTTGTTGGTGGGTTAGGGGCAGTCGCCGTCGCCGTGCCTTTTATCAAATCATGGAATCCGAGTGCTAAAGCCAAAGCGGCAGGTGCTCCGGTGGAAGTGGATATAAGTAAAATTGAACCAGGTCAGCTGGTTCGTGTCGAGTGGCAGGGGAAACCTGTATGGATTGTTCGCCGCACTCAAAGCGTTCTAGATAACTTAAAAACGATCGGCGATAAGCTTCGTGATCCGCAATCTGAAATGGAACAGCAGCCTGAGTACGCTCAGAATGAGTTTCGTTCGATTAAGGAAGAGTTTTTTGTCGCTGTTGGTTTCTGTACTCACCTAGGTTGTTCACCAACCTATCTACCAGACTCTTTCTCAGAGCAGGTCCAGGGCGTAAGATCTGGCTTCTTCTGTCCTTGTCATGGTTCTAAGTTCGATATGGCTGGTCGAGTGTTCCAAGGGGTACCTGCTCCATTGAACCTTGTCGTTCCTAAGCACATGTATTTGAGCGACACCAAGCTCATTGTGGGTGTTGATGAGGGGGATGCATAATGCAAGCAATGTTAGACTGGGTTGAAAAGCGTATTCCTGCAATGAATGCTTATAAAAAGCATTTGTCTGAATACCCAATGCCTAAGAACTTCAACTTTTGGTACCTTTTCGGTTCTCTGGCGATGCTGGTTCTGGTTAACCAAATCCTAACGGGTATTTGGCTAACGATGAACTACGTTCCTTCTGGTGACGGTGCGTTTGCTTCTATCGAGTACATCATGCGTGATGTAGAGTACGGTTGGCTTCTACGTTACATGCACTCAACTGGCGCATCTGCGTTTTTCGTTGTTGTGTACTTGCACATGTTCCGTGGCCTGATCTACGGTTCATACCAAAAACCTCGTGAACTACTGTGGATCTTCGGTATGTTGATCTTCCTCGTTCTAATGGCTGAAGCATTCATGGGTTACTTACTGCCATGGGGTCAGATGTCATACTGGGGTGCGCAGGTAATCATTTCTTTGTTTGGTGCGATTCCTGTTATCGGTGATGATCTAACGCTTTGGATCCGTGGTGACTACATCATCTCTGGTGCAACGTTAAACCGTTTCTTCGCACTACACGTTATTGCACTGCCTATCGTTCTGCTTCTTCTTGTGGTTCTGCACGTATTGGCGCTGCACGAAGTCGGCTCAAACAACCCTGATGGTATCGAAACTAAGCTACCAAAAGGTTCAATGGGCGATGATTACAAGACACAGTTCAAGTTCCACGATTACTACACGAAGAAATACGACATTATCGACTCTATTCCTTTCCACCCATACGGTACGGTTAAGGACTTAGTTGGTGTGGCTGGTTTCTTGTTCTTCTTCTGTTACGTGCTGTTCTTTAACCCAGAAATGGGAGGATACTTCCTTGAACCGCCTAACTTTGAAGCTGCCAACCCACTGAAGACACCAGAGCACATTGCTCCGGTATGGTACTTCACGCCGTTTTACGCAATCTTACGTGCGGTTCCAGACAAACTATTAGGTGTTATCCTAATGGGTGCGTCAATTGCAGTGCTGTTTGTTCTACCTTGGTTGGATCGTTGTAAAGTTCGTTCATACCGTTACCGTAGCAAACTTCATCTGTTGAATATTGTACAGTTCACTATCGCCTTTATCGCTCTGGGTATTTTAGGTGCGTTACCTGCAACACCAACGTACACACTACTATCTCAGATCTTTAGCTTGTGTTACTTCATGTTCTTTGTGTTGCTGTTCTTCTACAGCAAAAATGAAGCAACCAAACCATTACCAGAGAGGGTGACATTCAAATGAAGAAGTGGATTGTAATTCTATTTGCTATGTTGCCATCACTAGCGATGGCAGCGGGGGCTAACGTTCCGCTTGATAAAGCGAATGTTGACCTAACGGATAAAGCTTCGCTACAAAACGGTGCGAAGTTGTTTATGAACTACTGTTTTGCTTGTCACTCAACGCAGTATCAGCGTTATGAGCGTGTAGCAACAGACTTGGAAATTCCAACAGACTTAATGAAAGAAAACCTGATTTTCAACCCTGAAGCGAAAATCGGTGATCTAATGGTCAACGCAATGCCACCGAAGCAAGCGGCAAACTGGTTTGGTGCTCCACCACCAGATCTTACGTTGGTTGCACGAGTTCGTGGTGCTGATTGGTTATACACTTACTTACGCTCTTTCTATGTTGATCCATCTCGTCCATTCGGCGTGAACAACATTGTCTTCCCGAGTGTTGGTATGCCACATGTGCTCGAAGAGCTACAAGGCATCCCGACGCCGATTTACGATACGAAAATCGTAGATGGCGAAGAAGTACAAGTTGTTGTTGGTACTGAAACAGACGGTACGGGGGAGCTGAGCGAAGGCGAATACGACAAAGCGGTTGGCGACCTAGTGAACTTCTTGGTTTATTCAGGTGACCCAGTGCAGCTTGAGCGTCATGCTTTAGGTTGGTGGGTAATGGGCTTCTTAGTGCTTCTAACTATCGTTGTCGTGATGCTCAAGAAAGAGTATTGGCGCGATGTGCATTAATTGTGCTAAAATACCGTGCTAATTCCCAATTTTAATTGATGTACAATGGAGGCTTAGCCTCCATTGTTTTTATTTGTAAGTGTACTGGAGGGCTCCATGGCTGTAGCTGCCAATAAACGTTCTATGATGACTCTTTTCTCAAGTGCATCAGATTTGTATAGCCATCAGGTTCGCATTGTACTAGCTGAAAAAGGCGTAAGTGTTGAAGTTGAGCTTGTTGACGAAGCAAACCTTCCTGCTGAGCTTGTTGAGCTAAACCCATATAAATCAGTGCCAACTCTTGTTGACCGTGAGCTAGCTCTTTACGATTCAAAAATCATCATGGAGTACTTGGACGAGCGTTTCCCTCATCCACCTCTAATGCCGGTTTACCCTGTTGCTCGCGGCAACAGCCGCTTGATGATGTACCGTATCGAACGCAACTGGTATTCACTCGCTGAAAAAGTGATGAAAGGTAATGCGGAAGAATCAGAAAAAGCACGCACAAAGCTGCGTAATGATCTTCTGACGTTAGCGCCAATTTTTGCTGAATATGAGTACTTCATGAGCGAAGAATTCAGCTTGATCGACTGTTACCTAGCTCCATTATTGTGGCGTTTGCCTCAACTTGGTATCGATCTGGTTGGCCCTGGTTCAAAAGAAATCAAGGTGTACATGAACCGCGTATTTGAACGTGATTCGTTCCTTGCTTCTTTAACTGAAGCTGAACGTGAAATGCGCCTAGTTCGCTAAGCGATTTTAAACACGTTATGGATATTGCAAAAATGACTGCTCGCCGCCCGTATATGCTTCGTGCATTTTACGATTGGCTAGTAGACAATGACTTGACTCCTCACTTGGTGGTGGATGCAACGATGCCGGGCGTACGTGTACCGGTTGAGTTTATTCAAGATGGTCAAATTATTTTGAATATTGCACCACGTGCGGTGGGTAATCTTGAGTTAGGTAATGATGCGATTACCTTCCATGCTCGCTTTAGCGGTCGTCCGCACTCAGTAATTGTGCCTGTGTATGCTGTCCAAGCTATTTATGCGCGTGAGAATGGTGCTGGTACTATGTTTGAACCAGAAGAAGCGTACACTCACATCGAAGAAGAAGCGATGACCGAGGAAGAATCATCCCCATCGTTTACAACGGTTAGCGATGAGCCTTCTGAGTTAGCCTCTGATTCGGATGCCGAAGAGGATGATGCTCCTCGACCAAAAGGCAAACCAAGCTTAAGAGTGATTAAGTAATAAAAAAGCAGCGTAACGCTGCTTTTTTTCTTTTTAGTGTCTTGACGTGTTTTCAAATGATGTTTCGCAATTACTCAATCGTAAATGCTTCGACGTTGGCTTCATTTTCCGCGTTTGTCTCACTTTCTATTGTTTGTACACCGTCACTCGGTAAGTCCACTTCAACAGGTTCCATTTCGCCATATTGGAACCCTTTAATGACTTGTTTTACGCCAGAGATATTACGCGCGATTTCTGTCGCTCGCTCGCCTTGCTCTGGTGTGACATAACCAAAGAGAAAAACGTCGCCGTCTTCGGTGATCACTTTAACCTTAACGCCATTGAGTTCAGAGTCGGTCAGCAAGGCTGATTTTACTTTGGTTGTGATCCAACTGTCGTTGCTAATTTGAGTGACAGTGAGTGGCTCTTTTTGTTTGATTTGATTGTGTATGACTTTCACACCACTAACTTCTCGAGCTCTTCGCTCTAAAGCATGGATAAGGTCTTGCGTTGGAGCCTGACCCATAAGAACAACCGTACCGTTATAGGAGCTGGCAACCACACGAACCTCACCTTTAAACGGCGCCTTATTACCGATCGCCGCAACTTCGAATTCGATGTTGTTGTCCTGCCAAATTTGTTTTGTACTGCGTGTGTCCGTGACAATATTTGCTGTGGTTGCAGCGCCAGCGATAAACAAGCCAGCGCAACCACTTAAACTCAATGCTGTTAATAAGATAACGAGGCTACGTATCATAATTCTGACCCTCAGTCTTGGTTACTCTTCATGAGCAGGGAAAAGCACCTGGTCAATAAGGTCACAAAGACAATGGAGTGTCACCATATGTACTTCGTGAATACGTGCAGTGCGGTGTGATGGAATGCGAATTTCGACGTCGTTCTCACCAAGCAGTCCTGCCATCTCACCGCCATCTTTGCCTGTTAGCGCGATAATCGTCATGTCTCGAGTTACGGCCGCTTCCATCGCTTTGATAATATTTTTGCTGTTACCGCTAGTCGACATGGCAAGCAGAATGTCGCCTGGCTGGCCAAACGCTCGTACCTGTTTTGAGAAAATTTCCTGGTAGTGGTAGTCGTTTGCGACAGCGGTCAGGGTTGTATTATCGGCTGTTAAGGCCATTGCAGGCAGGCTAGGGCGCTCAGTTTCAAAACGGTTTAAAAGACAAGAAACAAATTGTTGAGCGTTTGAAGCACTGCCGCCATTACCACAACATAAAATTTTGTTGCCATTGAGCAAGCTTGAGACCATCGCTTGGGCCGCGTGAGTAATGGCATCGGGCAGCGCCTCTGCTGCTGCGATTTGAATTTGAATACTTTCTGTAAAGCTGTCTTTAATGCTGTCTAGCATCGCTTATCCTTCAGAGATTGCGTTTTCTATCCAGTTGATATCTCGCCCATTGTTATGAATAGCGATGACATCAAACCGATAATCGATATTGTGTTTTAAGCGCTTTTGTTGGCTAAGCCAAACTTGTGCAGTTTTGATTAGCTTGCGCATTTTTGCGTGCGTTACCATTTCTGCTGCTGAGCCAAAGTGATCGTTCTTACGATATTTGACTTCAACAAACACAATAGTTTCTCCTTGTTGGAAGATTAAATCAATCTCACCGACCTTGGTCAGGAAATTTTGTTCAATAAAGCGCAAGCCCTGGCGTTGCAAATAGTGCTTCGCCAGAGCTTCATATTGATTTCCGATTTGGCGCTTACTAAAGAGCCCCACGCTCAGCCCAGCTCAATTCACGCTGTACAACACAGTTGTTGTCGATACTTAAAATACCGGTTTGGCCACCGACTGAGTAACCAGGAACGACCTTCATTTGTGGAAGTTCACCGATCAATTTATATGCATCCATACCGAGTGCTTTCAAACGTTTTTCCATGTTAGATTGCTCTGACCAAAGCTCGTTCATTTCAGCGGTCACGCTAGGATCTGGGTCAATCAGCAATGGAATGTCGCTGTAGATGATGCCTGTTAGATCTTCGTATGTCGCGCCGCCACTGTTGCTACGCGAACTAGAGAAGATTTGTGGTGCTTTCGCATCAGGGTTAATCGCTACTTCGATAAACGGCTTGATCAAAGTCAGCTCAGTGCTTCTAGCTACGATATAAACCGCATCAACATCACGACGGCTACGTGGCTGTGTTTCAAGCTTAATTCGCATTAATGATTGCATCTGGGCGATACGCTGCTTGCTCTCTTGCAGGCCAAATACTTCATTGATGTCTTTTTGAAGTTGGCGCTTGTCACCAAAGTAACTTGCTGCGACTTTGTTAGAGCTGTACTTTCGCCATTCTTTGTTGAAAGCCTCAGTTACACGCTCTCCAAAGCTGCCTTTTGGTGCAAGAATAAGAGGGAAGCTGTAGCCTTCGCTGAACAAGTGTTTTGCAGCTTGTGCGGCTTCTTGTTCCGGTGATAATGCCAAGTAGCAAATATTGCTATCTGGTTGCACATCCTCGGGGATATTTAGCGCAAGGGCTGGAATGGTAGGGCCATTTGCTGAGCCATCCATGGTTGTGTGCAACAACTCCACGTTCTCTTTTTCTAGAGGGCCAACAACAAAATCGATGTTTTCATTGATCAAGCGTTGTTTAATTTGGTCAGCGTTATACGCATTGGTGTCAATCACCGTAAGTGTTGCACTAGGATCTCGATTACGATCATTCATCATCGCAAACACAAAACCATCACGAATTAATTGCGCTTGTGGCGAGAACTTACCCGTCAGCGGCAGCAATAAAGCAGTATTGTTTGGCTTCACGATATCAAGAGAGAGAATGTTTTGAATCTCTTCTGGTGTATAGATAGCAGCTGGGTGCGAAGGGTTTTCGCTTAACCAGCGCTCTAGCGTATTTTTAAGTTGGGACAGGTTGCCCGATAGCGTTTTTGCATAAACAGCCAGCTGAAGCCAGCCGTCTAGAACATCCTCATTCGGCTCTGTTTCTAATGAGGTGAGTTCATATTCTGAGTAGCTGCCAAAGTTCATCCAAATACGGCTAGAGATTTCCCTCTGCTCTGCTGACGAGGCGTATTTACCAAATGCAACCAGCTGGCGGTTTGCTTCAAACGCTTGGTTGAGGCCTTGATAAGCGTCGGCACGCATCAAGTAATAGTCTTTCCATTGCTCGTTTGGCAATTTCCACCAAGGTTTAAAGTTTAACAATTGCAGCAACTGCGAGTAATTACCTTGCTTTTGCTGTATGGTCGCACGCGCCAGTTGCCACTCCGCTTGCTGAACTTCGGTCAACTGTTGTCGAGCCAGACGTTTGATCAACAGTTCTGCTTGATCAAACTGGTTCGCTTGAATAGCGGCTTTGGTTGCCATGATCAACCAGTCATTTTGTAAACTGCCTTCCGTGCTATCAGCTTGGATCATATAGTTCTGAACAGACTGAGTAGGCTCAAGTGTTACATCAACGCCATCAGGCTGTCTTGGACCTGAAGAACAGGCGGCGAGCGTAATTGCTAGTGCAACAGGAGTAAGTATGCGTGGTACACTGAGTCTCTTATGGTTAATCATTGCCGTGAGTTCTCTATAATTTTGTACAAAATTGTCTCTATATTAATCGTTGAAGTGATGGTAAACAAATGACAGATAAAAATAAGTTGCCGAATGAGGGGCCAACTCTCTATATCGTACCGACTCCAATCGGAAATTTAGCGGATATCACCCAACGTGCTATCGAAATTCTGTCGACGGTGGACATCATTGCTGCTGAGGATACTCGTCATACGGGTAAATTACTGTCTCACTTCAATATTCAAACCAAAACTTTTGCTCTGCATGATCATAATGAGCAGCAAAAAGCACAGGTTTTGGTAGAAAAGCTGCTTTCCGGTCAGTCTATCGCGTTAGTTTCTGACGCTGGTACGCCACTTATCAGCGACCCAGGATACCATTTGGTGACAAAATGTCGTCAAGCGGGCGTTAGAGTTGTGCCGCTTCCTGGTGCTTGCGCGGTCATTACGGCGTTAAGTGCATCAGGCTTGCCATCCGATCGCTTTAGCTTCGAAGGCTTTTTACCACCGAAAAGCAAAGGCCGTAAGGATAAATTCCTAGAGATTGCTTCGGTAGAGCGTACGTGTATTTTTTACGAGTCACCGCACCGTATTTTGGACTCTCTACAAGACATGTTAGACGTTCTTGGCCCAGATAGAGAAGTCGTGTTGGCGAGAGAACTAACGAAAACTTTTGAAACCATTCAAGGTATGCCATTAGGTGAGTTAATTGAGTGGGTGAAAAGTGACGATAACCAACAGCGTGGCGAAATGGTATTATTGGTACATGGTCACCGCGAAACCGCGGACGATTCATTGCCAGATGATGCCTTGCGTACATTAGGGATTTTAACCAAAGAGCTGCCTTTGAAAAAAGCAGCGGCTTTGGTGGCAGAAATTCATAACTTGAAGAAGAATGCGTTGTATAAGTGGGGCTTAGAAAACTTAGACTAAGCACGGCTAACGAGACACATGGTAAAGCGGGTCGATGTGAAAATATCGGCCTTTTTTAGGCTCAATGTTTGATGGTTAGGTTAAAAAAACACCACTCAATGCATTCATTTCATCATATCTGTGATCTCACTAGACTCTGAGTAGATAACTCTATACAATCCGCCCTCGGAGTTGACTGGGTAGTCGCTGCTTTACTGATGTCCTTCGGGAGACTGACGTTGAAGTCCTTTGGGAGACTGACGTTGACGTCCTTCGGGAGACTGGTAAAGGGGAGGAAAGTCCGGGCTCCATAGAGCAGGGTGCCAGGTAACGCCTGGGAGGCGCAAGCCTACGACAAGTGCAGCAGAGAGAAGACCGCCGATGGCCCTAGGGCACAGGTAAGGGTGAAAGGGTGCGGTAAGAGCGCACCGGACGACTAGCAATAGTTCGTTGCAGGGTAAACTCCACCCGGAGCAAGACCAAATAGGCCTCCACATTGCGTTGCTCGCGTAAGGAGGCGGGTAGGTTGCTTGAGCCAGTGAGCGATTGCTGGCCTAGACGAATGGCTACCGCCGCGCAAGCGGAACAGAACCCGGCTTATGTGTCGACTCCAACTATTCGAGACCCATCACTACTTTTTGTAGTGATGGGTTTTTTGCATTTTATTGACGCAAACCCTGTCATTACCAATAAACTTGGCGTTAAATCACGTCTGACTTTAGACTTGAGGTGGCGATGATGTGGGAAATCAGTACACTATGGTAGGTTGATCTTTTGCTATAAATATTCAGCATGAGAGAGCAACGTATCTTAAAATCGCTTCAAGATCATTCAACGAGAAAGCTATGACCGAAACCTTCCAACATATTTCCGTGTTATTAAATGAATCCATTGATGGCTTAGCTATCAAACCAGACGGTATCTATATCGATGGAACATTTGGCCGTGGCGGTCACAGCCGGACCATTCTATCTAAACTCGGCGAAAACGGTCGACTGTACAGTATCGATCGTGACCCTCAAGCGATAGCTGAAGCAGGCAAAATCAATGATCCTCGCTTCACCATCATTCATGGTCCATTTTCTGGTATTGCTGAGTATGCTGAAGAGTATGACTTGGTTGGCAAAGTTGATGGCGTTCTACTGGATTTAGGTGTTTCTTCTCCGCAGTTAGACGACGCAGAGCGTGGCTTTAGCTTTATGAAAGACGGCCCGCTAGATATGCGTATGGACCCAACATCAGGTATTCCCGTATCTCAATGGCTAATGGAAGCTGACTTAGATGATATTACTTGGGTGATTCGTGAGTTTGGTGAAGACAAACACGCGCGCCGCATTGCCAAAGCGATTGTTGCCTACCGTGAAGACGAAGAAAATGAACCACTGGTACGTACTGGCCAGCTCGCGAAGCTGATCTCAGATGCTGCACCCAAAAGCTTTAAAGAGAAAAAACACCCTGCGACTCGTGCGTTCCAGGCATTTCGTATTTACATCAACAGTGAGTTAGAAGAAATTGATACGGCACTAAAAGGCGCGGCAAGCATTCTGGCTCCTGAAGGTCGTTTATCTGTCATCAGTTTCCACTCTCTGGAAGACCGTATGGTCAAACGTTTTATCCGTAAAGAGAGCAAAGGACCTGAAGTGCCACATGGCATTCCAATGACTGAAGAGCAAATTCGTGCTCTTGGTAGTGCGAATATGAAAGCGGTGAGCAAAGCGATTAAGCCAAGCAAACAAGAAATTGAAATGAACCCTCGTTCGCGCAGCTCTGTGCTAAGAATTGCAGAAAAGCTTTAATTATTATGACGAAACCCACTCCTAACCTTGCTAAGTTGATTGCAACGGATCTTATCACCGTTGGTCGCTGGCCATTAGTGTTGTTGCTATTGATCGTGGCATCGGCAATGGGAGTGGTATTTGCTACCCACCATGCGCGTCAAGCGATCACCGAAAAAGATCACACTTTGGTTGAACGAGAGCGTTTAGATAGCGAATGGCGCAACCTGATGTTGGAAGAAACGGCCCTCGCGGAACACAGTCGTGTTCAAGACCTTGCCAAAAAAGAACTTGAAATGAAACGACCTGATGGCGATAAAGAAGTGGTTGTCACGCTCAAATGATTAGAAAGAAAACCAACACGAAACCAAGCAACAAGCGTAAACCTGTCGCGAAAGAAAAAAACGCTTCGGGGGATACGAAAACCGAGAAAAAAGCAGTGAAAGTGGCGGTTGAAGAATCCTTTCTGATTCGTTGGCGCTTCCATCTATTACTGTTTTTTGTCTTTTGTGCATTTGCACTTTTGGTGGCGCGCGTAGCCTATATTCAAATCATTGAACCGGATAACCTGATTAAACAAGGTGACCTACGCTCGGTTCGTGTGAAATCCATTCCTTCTGCACGCGGTATTATTTCGGACCGAAATGGTGAGCCGCTCGCTGTCAGTGTGCCTGTTGAGGCCGTTTGGGCGGATCCCGCGACGATATTTAAAGAAAATGCCTTAAGCCAGACCAAGAGTTGGTATGCATTAGCGGATGTTCTTGGTGTTGACCGACAAGGGTTGATAGACAAGATCAAGCACAATGAAAAGCGCCGCTTTATTTACTTGCAGCGCCAAGTGAGTCCAGCCATGGCGAACTATATTCGTGAGCTAAAGCTGCCTGGTGTGGGTCTTAAGTCAGAATCTCGTCGTTACTATCCTGCCGGTGAGGTTAGTGCTCACTTAGTTGGGGTGACGGGGATTGATGGGCATGGTCTAGAGGGTGTTGAGCGTAGCTACGATGAGTGGCTTACTGGCGCCGCAGGTAAGAAAACCATTCGTAAAGACCGTTATGGTCGCGTCGTAGAAAACATTGCGTGGCAAGACAAGCAAGAAGGTAAGTCACTCCAGTTGACAATCGACCAGCGCCTACAGGCGATTGCTTATCGTGCGATTAAACAAGCCGTTGCGGACCATCGCGCCACGTCAGGCTCCGTTGTTATGTTGGACGTGAAAACCGGCGCCGTATTGGCCATGGTGAATGCGCCTTCCTACAACCCTAACAATCGTAGCGACTGGCAAAGCTATAAAATGCGTAACCGAGTGATCACGGACTCGATGGAGCCAGGCTCCACCATTAAGCCTTTCGTTATTTTAGCCGCCTTAGAAAATGGGGTAGCCGATAAAGATACCATCGTAGATACCGGTAATGGTGTACTTCGTTTAGGTGGTAGCCGAGTAAGAGATGTATCCCGCGTGGGTAAAGCGAGCTTGACCACGATCCTCAAAAAATCGAGTAACATCGGTGTGACGAAGCTGGCAATGCAAATGCCAGTAGAGGCGCTGCTCGGTCTGTACAGCTCTGTGGGCTTTGGTGAGCTTTCTGGTCTGAACCTCGTTGGGGAAGTGACTGGTATCTTCCCGACACGAACACGATGGTCTCCTATTGAACGTGCCACGATTGCGTTTGGTTATGGTCTATCGATAACGCCAATCCAGTTAGCGCATGCCTATGCGACGCTTGGAAATCTCGGCAAATACGAGCCAATCCATATTATCGAAAGCAATGATCATGACATGTCTCGCCAAGTAGTGAGTGCAAAGTACGCACGCCAGGTCTTGGACATGCTGGAAACCGTAACCCAAAAAGGAGGCTCAGCTCGTCGAGCGGCAGTTCCTGGTTATCGAGTGGGAGCCAAAACAGGTACCTCACGTAAAGCGTCTGCAGGTGGATACAGCGATGAGTACATCACTTATACGGCAGGGCTTGCTCCGGTTAGCGATCCGCGAATTGCATTGGTTGTGATCGTAAACGAGCCTCAAGGTGATGATTACTATGGTGGTTCGGTAGCGTCTCCTGTCTTCTCTGAAATCATGAAAGGCGCGCTACAAATACTCAATGTTGCACCAGACGAAAACAAATTCCAGCAGTAAGCCGAGTGGCTTACTGAGCAAACAAAATTAAGAAAACCTGAGCCAAAGCTCGGAGAACAAATATGACTAAAGCCATCAGTATGGACGTGCTGCTTTCCCCTTGGGTGGATTGCCCTAGCTTATCGTCCGTTCTTGTTTCTGAATTGGAGCTCGACAGCCGAAGAGTTCAGCCTGGAACCACGTTTGTTGCGGTGATTGGCCATGTTGTGGATGGACGTAACTTCATTGCTTCTGCCATTGAGCAAGGCGCCAATGCGGTTCTAGCGCAAGCCTGTGATCTAAAAGCACATGGCACGGTGGAAATCATCGATGACGTTCCCGTTATTTACCTCGATACGTTGGATCAACGTTTATCTGCAATCGCTGGAAAGCTCTATGCTTACCCAGAAATGGATTTGGTTGGTGTCACCGGTACCAACGGCAAAACCACTATTACCCAGCTAATTGCACAATGGCTAGAGCTACTTGGCCACAAAGCGGCAGTGATGGGCACGACGGGAAATGGTTTTCTCGACAATTTACAGCAAGCCACGAATACAACAGGGAATGCTGTAGAAATTCAGAAAACGCTCTCTTCTCTCGCAAATCAACAAGCCGCATACACCGCGCTAGAAGTTTCTTCTCATGGCTTAACGCAAGGCCGTGTCAAGGCATTGTCGTTTGCGGCGGGTGTGTTTACTAATCTAAGTCGTGATCACCTAGATTATCATGGCACGATGGAAGAGTACGCCAATGCAAAGCTGGGGTTGTTTACACAACATCAATGTGAACGTGCCATTATCAATGTCGATGATGAAGTCGGTCATGCATGGGCGTCGCAGTTAAGCAATGCGATTGCGGTGTCACTCAAACCGAACACTGAATTTGAAAGCGCAATTTGGGCGACAGATGTCCGTTACGCGGAGTCGGGGATTACTATCCAATTTGATGGTAAATTTGGCTCAGGTCAATTGCACGCGCCACTGATTGGTGAGTTTAACGCAACCAACATAATGCTCGCTTTTGCGACCTTATTAAGCTTGGGTAAGGATAAACAAGCGTTACTCGAAACCGCAGGTCAGTTACAACCTGTACTCGGCCGAATGGAGTTATTCCAAACAGAGGACCATGCCAAAGTCGTGGTCGATTATGCCCATACTCCTGATGCTCTAGAAAAAGCGCTGCAAGCTTTACGAGTTCACTGTGAGGGGCAGCTTTGGGCTATTTTTGGTTGCGGAGGCGATCGCGATGCAGGTAAGCGCCCAATGATGGCGGAAATTGCAGAGCGTCTAGGCGACAGAGTGGTGTTGACTGACGATAACCCACGCAGTGAAGATCCGGTTCAGATTGTAAAAGACATGTTATCCGGGCTGTCAAAACCTGCCGAAGCGATTGTGCAGCATGATCGTTTCAAAGCACTGTCTTATGCGGTTGAGAATGCTTCGCCAAAAGACATCATCTTGTTAGCGGGTAAGGGCCACGAAGATTATCAAATTCGGAATGGCGAAACGATTCATTACTCCGACCGTGAGTCTGCTATGCAGCTTTTAGGATTGTTCTTATGATCAAAGTAACGTTATCTCAAATTGCCAACATCACTCGCGGTGAGCTATTCGGCGATGATCTACTTATCGACGCGGTTTCTACTGATACACGAGCGATTGACAACGGTGCTTTATTTGTTGCGCTGGTGGGTGAGCGCTTTGATGCGCATAACTTTTGCCAACAAGCGGTGGATGCAGGCGCAGGTGCTTTACTCGTACAAAAACATCTAGATGTGAATGTGCCACAAGTCGTGGTGTCGGACACCAAAATGGCACTGGGTGAGTTAGCCTCTTGGGTGCATCAAACTTGCCAAACACCTACCGTAGCCATCACAGGAAGTTGCGGTAAAACGACCGTCAAAGAAATGGTCGCGAGCATTCTGCAATTGAAAGGCAAAGTGCTGTTTACTGCAGGTAACTTCAATAATGATATTGGTGTTCCGTTGACGTTATTGCGCTCACAGCAGGATGACGACTATGCCGTGATTGAGCTTGGTGCTAATCATATCGGTGAAATTGCTTACACAACGCAGTTAGTAAAACCAGATATCGCGTTAGTGAATAATGTAGCCGCCGCGCACCTTGAAGGCTTTGGTTCTATTGATGGCGTGAAACAAGCCAAAGGTGAAATTTACCAAGGTCTTGCTGCAGGTAGTATTGCGATTGTCAATTTAGACAGCAATGGCGAAACAAAGTGGGAAAGCGTGCTGGCGGATAAGGAAGTTATCACCTTCTCACAAAGTAATTCTGCGGCTGATTACTATGCATCAAATATCGTGATGAATGCCGCGGGAGAGGCCAGCTTTAACCTACATATCGCAGCAAGCTCACAAGAAATTGAACTGTCTCTGGGTATTATAGGTCAACACAACGTGGCGAATGCAATCGCAGCTTCTATTATTGCGTTACAAATGGGCGCCACATTAGAAGAGGTTCGCGCTGGCCTTAAACATTTAAACAAAGTGAAAGGTCGCGTCGAGGTTGAAGCGCTGAGCGAAAAAATCAAATTGATTGATGACAGCTACAACGCAAGCGTGCCAGCCATGAAAGCGGCGGTTGACTTATTGGCTGCTTTCCCAGGTCAGCGCTGGCTGATTTTAGGTAATATGGCGGAATTGGGCGAGGAAAGTCTTGCACTTCATCGTCAAGTCGGGGAACATGCTGCCCCACAAAAATTTGAACATGTTCTCACATATGGTGCAGACGCTAAGGTGATCAGTGAGCTTTGCCAAGGCATTCATTTTGAGACGCACCAAGAGATGATTGAATACATCAAGCAGCATCTAGACCAAGCCGTTCCTGAAAACCATACGATTTTGGTGAAAGGAGCGAACGGTGCACGTATGTTTGAAGTCGCTGCTGCTTTGAAGGAGTATTATTAATGATTATTTGGCTTGCCGAGCTGCTACAGCCATACCTGTCTTTTTTCCGATTGTTTGAATACTTGTCTTTTCGAGCAATTCTAAGCGTATTAACCGCTCTGGGTCTGTCGTTATGGATGGGACCAATCATGATCAAGCGTTTGCAAATGCTGCAAATTGGTCAGGTAGTACGTAACGAAGGTCCTGAATCTCACTTTAGTAAGCGTGGTACTCCAACGATGGGCGGTATCATGATCTTAGCGGCCATCTCAATCACAATCTTGCTTTGGACTGACTTATCCAACCCATATGTATGGGCGGTATTGACGGTCTTGCTTGGCTACGGTGCAGTCGGATTTGTTGATGATTATCGTAAAGTGGTGCGCAAAAATACCGATGGTTTGATCGCGCGTTGGAAGTACTTTTGGCAATCGTTGATCGCGTTTGTCGTGGCTTTTGCATTGTACGCTTACGGTAAAGACACTGCAGCCACTCAGCTCGTGGTGCCATTCTTTAAAGACATCATGCCGCAACTTGGTTTGATGTACATTATCCTGACTTACTTTGTGATTGTCGGTACGAGTAACGCGGTTAACCTGACCGATGGTCTAGACGGTTTGGCAATCATGCCAACGGTTCTTGTTGCTGCAGGCTTCGCGGTTATTGCATGGGCGACGGGTAACGTTAACTTCTCTGAATACCTTCATATTCCATACCTACCACATGCTTCTGAGTTGGTTGTCGTATGTACAGCAATCGTGGGTGCGGGCCTTGGTTTCTTGTGGTTTAACACGTATCCAGCACAAGTGTTCATGGGTGATGTCGGCTCACTAGCGCTTGGCGGCGCATTAGGCACTATTGCTGTTCTCGTTCGTCAAGAGTTGGTGTTGGTGATCATGGGCGGTGTGTTTGTGATGGAAACGCTGTCGGTAATTCTACAGGTGGGTTCATACAAACTGCGTGGTCAGCGGATCTTCCGTATGGCACCGATTCACCACCACTACGAATTGAAAGGTTGGCCAGAACCTCGCGTAATCGTGCGCTTCTGGATTATTTCTATGGTTCTTGTTCTGATTGGTCTTGCGACATTGAAAGTGCGTTAATCGCACTTTCCAAGAACAAGATTTACAGTGTGATCAAATATGGAACGTTGGCAAAACATACATAGTGTTGTCGTCGTAGGGCTCGGTATTACCGGGCTCTCTGTCGTTAAACACCTAAGAAAAAATCAGCCACAGCTTGTGGTCAAAGTCATTGATACTCGCGTAAACCCTCCGGGAGCAGAGCGCTTGCCGGAAGGTGTTCAACTGCATAGTGGTGGTTGGAATACAGACTGGCTTTCTGACGCTGAGCTTATCGTGACCAACCCTGGTATTGCGCTAGCGACACCAGAGATCCAAGCCGTATTAGCAAAAGGCACGACAGTAGTTGGTGATATTGAGTTATTCGCCTGGGCGGTGCAGAAGCCTGTGATTGCGATTACGGGCTCAAACGGTAAGAGCACTGTCACCGATCTCACAGGCGTGATGGCCAAGGCCGCGGGTTTGGATGTTGGCGTTGGTGGCAATATCGGCGTTCCTGCCTTGGATTTACTAGAACATGACGCAGACCTATATGTGCTTGAACTCTCAAGCTTCCAGTTGGAAACAACGTCAAGCTTAAAGCTCAAAGCCGCTGCGTTTCTGAATCTTTCTGAAGATCATATGGACCGTTATCAAGGCATGTCTGACTATCGACAAGCCAAGTTGCGTATTTTTGATCATGCTGATCTCGCGGTAGTGAACCGTGATGATCAAGAAACCTTCCCAGATGCAGAGATGCCATTGGTGACATTTGGCAGCGACAATCAGGACTTTGGTCTCGAGGTGGATGGCAACCGTACTTGGCTGCTCGATCACGGTCAACGAGTCGTCGCAAGTGATGAGCTTAAGTTGGTTGGTAAACACAACTTATCCAATGCATTGGTCGTTTTAGCGCTCTTAAAGGCTGCGGGCGTTGATTATCACAACGCATTGAATGCACTTAAAAATTACACGGGACTGACACACCGATGCCAGGTGGTTGCGGATAATCAAGGCGTAAAATGGGTGAATGACTCTAAAGCAACTAATATAGCCAGCACTATGGCTGCGCTATCTGGTTTGGAATCGACAGGCAAGCTCTACTTGCTCGTTGGTGGTGTTGGCAAAGGTGCTGACTTCTCGCCATTAAAACCGATCTTCGCAACGCTTAACTTGCAGCTGTGTTGCTTTGGCGTTGATGGCGATGAATTTATGCCACTACATGAATCTGCAATACGTTTCGACACCATGGAAGATGTGATTCAACAAGTATCTTCGCAGTTAAAACCAGGTGATATGGTGATGCTGTCTCCTGCATGTGCTAGCTTTGATCAATTCGACAACTTTATGGCAAGAGGTGATGCTTTCGCTGCTCTTGCTCAGAAATATGCATAATTAAAGGTTACACACTTCGTGGGTTTAGGTAACGTTAAACGCAGTATTGGCAATTGGCTCAAGCATCCAGCCCCAGAGGCGATGTTTGATCGTCAGTTAGTGTGGATTGCACTGGGTTTGATGTTGACGGGGTTGGTGATGGTAACCTCTGCATCATTTCCAATCAGCTCTCGATTAACCGAACAGCCGTTCCACTTTATGTTTCGTCATGCGACGTTTCTCGTGCTGGCGTTAGGGACCTCCGCTGTTATTTTGCAAGTGCCTTTGCAAGAGTGGTTTAAGAAGAGCCATTACTTACTTTGGGCTTCTTTCGCACTGTTGATCATCGTGCTCTTGGCGGGTAAGTCGGTTAATGGTGCGTCTCGTTGGATCCCGCTGGGTCTGTTCAACTTGCAGCCTGCCGAAGTCGCGAAGCTATCGCTGTTTATCTTCATGTCTGGTTACTTAGTTCGAAAGCAAGACGAAGTACGACAAACCTTCTTTGGTGGCTTTATGAAGCCAATCATGGTGTTTGCTTTCTTCGCAGTATTACTGCTAGGTCAGCCAGACTTGGGTACGGTCGTCGTGATGCTAGTAACACTGTTTGGCATGCTGTTTATCGCAGGCGCAAAACTGACGCAGTTTCTCGCGTTGATGGTGGCAGGTATCGGCGCTGTGGTAGGTTTGATTTTAGTCGAGCCATACCGTATGCGACGAGTAACCTCCTTCCTTGACCCGTGGGAAGACCCATTTGGCAGTGGCTATCAGTTGACTCAGTCTTTGATGGCGTTTGGTCGTGGTGAATGGTTCGGTCAAGGTCTCGGTAATTCAATTCAAAAACTGGAATATCTACCGGAAGCGCATACCGACTTTGTGTTTGCCGTACTTGCTGAAGAGCTCGGTTTTGTTGGCGTTGTGTTGGTCTTAATGTTGATTTTTAGCTTAGTGTTAAAAGCGGTTTACATAGGCAAGCGTGCGTTTGAAGAAGGCGAAATGTTCGGCGGTTATCTGGCTTTCGGTATCGGTATTTGGTTTGCGTTCCAGACCTTGGTGAACGTTGGTGCTGCAGCTGGTATCGTACCAACCAAAGGTTTAACACTTCCGCTAATCAGTTATGGTGGTTCCAGTCTGATTATTATGTCCGTCGCAGTGTCCATATTGCTGCGTATCGATTACGAATGCCGCTTGAAACGCGAGCAACAACAATCAGAACAACAAACTAATGAAACAAAATAAACGTTTGATGGTGATGGCTGGTGGTACTGGCGGTCACGTATTCCCAGGGTTAGCTGTAGCAAAACAGCTGCAAGAGCAAGGCTGGGAGATCCGTTGGTTAGGCACGGCGGATCGAATGGAAGCGGATTTGGTGCCAAAACATGGCATTGAAATCGATTTTATCAAAGTGAAAGGGTTACGAGGTCAAGGCGTAAAGCGTCTGCTTGCAGCTCCATTTCAAATTATTAATGCCATCATGCAAGCTCGCGCGCACATGAAGCATTGGAAGCCCGATGCCGTGTTAGGTATGGGGGGTTATGTGAGTGGTCCCGGTGGTATTGCGGCTTGGTTGAGCGGTATTCCTGTTGTTCTGCACGAACAAAACGCGGTTGCGGGTTTGACAAACCAATGGCTATCAAAAATTGCTAAGAAAGTCTTTCAGGCCTTTCCTGGCGCGTTCCCTGCTGCTGAGGTAGTCGGTAACCCTGTGCGTGAAGACCTAACAAGATTAGAAGCACCTGCAGAGCGAATGCAAGATCGCCAAGGCCCAATTCGTATTCTGGTGATGGGCGGTAGCCAAGGTGCACGCATTCTTAACCAAACTCTGCCAGAAGTGATGGCAAAGTTGGGCGGTGATTACCGTATTCGTCATCAAGCGGGCAAAGGTTCCGCCGAAGAAGTGAACGCCGCATACCAAGCTAATGGTGTGGTAAATGCAGAAGTCACAGAGTTCATTGACGACGTAGCAGAGGCTTATGCATGGGCTGACCTTTTAGTTTGTCGTTCAGGGGCGTTAACCGTTTCTGAAGTATCAGCGGCAGGCGTAGGGGCTATCTTTGTTCCTTTTATGCATAAAGATCGCCAACAAGCACTGAATGCCGATCATCTAGTAGAATGCGGCGCAGCGAAAATGATTGAACAACCAGATTTAACCGTTGAGTCTTTGACTCAGCAGATCCAACGATTGGATCGCCAAGCTTTACTTACGATGGCTGAGCAAGCGCGTGGCGCTGCTAAGTTGAATGCCGACCGAGTTGTCGCACAAGCCATTGTCGCTTTGACCGAAAAGCGTTAACGAATTATTGAGAATAGAATTGATGACAATCCAACATACACAAGACTTAGCTCAGATTCGCGCCATGGTGCCAGAGATGCGCCGCGTGAAATCCATCCACTTCATCGGTATTGGTGGTGCGGGCATGAGCGGCATTGCAGAAGTGCTGTTGAACGAAGGCTACCAAATCACAGGTTCTGACCTATCAGAGAACCCAGTGACAGAGCGTTTGGTATCAAAAGGTGCAACCGTATTTATCGGCCATCAAGCGAGCAATGTAGAAAAAGCCAGTGTGGTTGTTGTGTCAACGGCGATCAACGAAGAAAACCCAGAAGTGATGGCGGCACGTGAGTTACGTATCCCAATCGTACGCCGCGCAGAGATGTTGGCTGAATTGATGCGATTCCGTCACGGTATTGCTGTCGCAGGTACACACGGCAAAACCACGACGACCGCTCTTGTCACTCAAATTTATTCTGAAGCCGGCCTTGATCCAACGTTTGTAAACGGCGGCTTGGTGAAAAGCGCAGGTACAAATGCTCGTTTAGGCTCGAGTCGTATTCTAATTGCTGAGGCGGATGAGAGCGACGCGTCATTCCTGCACCTGCAACCAATGGTAAGTATCGTCACTAATATTGAAGCCGATCATATGGATACTTATGGTGGTGACTTTGAAACGTTAAAGCAAACCTTCATTGATTTTCTACACAATCTACCGTTCTACGGCCAAGCTATTGTTTGTATTGATGATCCTGTGGTTCGAGAGTTAATCCCACGTATTAGTCGTCAAGTGATTACTTACGGTTTCTCCGCAGATGCTGACGTACGCATTGAAAACTATCGTCAAGAAGGTCAGCAAGGCAAATTTACGGTAGTACGTAAAGGGCGTGCCAACCTAGATATCACTCTGAACATTCCAGGTCGTCACAATGCACTTAATGCGTCGGCTGCGATTGCAGTGGCTACTGAAGATGACATTGAAGACGATGCAATTCTAAAAGCAATGGCCGGTACGCAAGGCACGGGACGACGTTTTGATCATCTTGGCGAGTTTGATACCGGTAATGGTCATGCCATGTTAGTGGATGATTACGGACACCACCCAACAGAAGTTGATGTGACCATTAATGCTGCGAGAAGCGGTTGGCAAGATAAACGTCTCGTTATGATTTTCCAACCACACCGTTATAGCCGTACTCGTGATCTGTACGATGACTTTGCGAATGTGCTAGAGCAAGTTGATGTATTAATCATGTTGGATGTTTATGCCGCAGGTGAAAAGCCAATTGCAGGAGCTGATGGACGTTCATTGTGTCGCACAATTCGCAGTCGAGGTAAGGTAGATCCGATTTTTGTTCCAGAAATCGAGCAATTACCTTCAGTTTTAGCTAACGTTATACAAGACGGCGACCTAATCTTAACGCAAGGTGCGGGTGATGTTGGTAAAGTGGCGAAACAACTGGCAGGTCTTGAATTAAATATAAACAAGATGCTTGGTTAACACAGATTGTTGGTGCGAAGGACAGATAAAGACTCAGATCTCGATTTTGCGTCAATATCATTGTGATTTATTGCTATCAGTGTTTGATAGTTTACAAGAGCTCAGTATAATCCCAAGGTTAAAGTCAAGACTTTTACCTCTGCGTAATTATGTGGGTAAAAAGTACACGACAAAAGTCAGGAAACGAAGACGTTGTTGAATATTGCACTGAATGACGAGCGACCAAACACGGATAATAACCGTGGTCGCCAAGAGAAAATCTTGGGTGCGTTATTTTTCGTTGTGGTTGTGACCTTAATTAGTTCTGTTTTGTACTCGGCGATCAGTTGGATGTGGGATGACCAAAGGTTACCTCTCTCCAAAATAGTACTTCAGGGAAAACTGGAGTATGTCCAAGCTGACGATGTGCAGGCTGCATTTAGTCGAATAGATCACATCGGTACATTTATGTCTCAGGATATTGATGTATTACAGCAAAGTGTCGAAGCTCTGCCATGGGTGGCGCATGCCGCAATCCGAAAGCAGTGGCCGGATACAGTAAAAGTTTTTTTGACAGAGCATCAACCTGAAGCCATTTGGAATGGCAACGAACTGTTAGATAAAAACGGGTTTGTTTTTGATGGCGATGTGGCTCTGTTACAAGAAGAAAAAGTGAAACTGTACGGACCCAAAGACAGCGGACCAGAAGTCTTACAGACTTACCGTGATTTGAGTCCTAAGTTTCAGCAATTGGGTTTAGCGATATCGTCTCTGGTATTAAACGAGCGACGAGCTTGGCAAATCATCCTTGATAACGGTATTCGATTAGAGCTCGGTAAAGAGTCTCTTCTTGAGCGTATAGAGCGATTTTTTAAGCTCTATAACAAGCTTGGCAGTGACACGCAAAGAATCAGTTATATCGATCTTAGGTACGATACAGGAGCCGCAGTTGGTTGGTTTCCTGAACAAGAGTTAGAAGAGAGTACAGATGACTAAGGCCGCTGATGACAACATTATTGTTGGTCTTGATATAGGCACTGCAACCGTATCGGCTCTAGTGGGTGAGGTTCTACCAGACGGTCAAATTAATATTATTGGCGCAGGTAGTAGCCCTTCACGTGGCATGGATAAAGGTGGCGTGAATGACTTGGAGTCGGTTGTAAAATCAGTACAACGTGCAATTGATCAAGCTGAATTGATGGCCGAGTGCCAGATCAGCCGAGTCTTCATTTCGTTGTCTGGTAAGCATATCGCAAGCCGAATTGAAAAAGGTATGGGCACGATTTCAGATGAAGAAGTGTCTCAAGAAGACATGGATCGCGCTATCCATACCGCAAAATCGATTAAAATCGGTGATGAACAGCGAATCCTTCATGTGATTCCGCAAGAGTTCACCATTGATTACCAAGAGGGAATCAAAAATCCGCTTGGTTTATCTGGGGTAAGAATGGAAGTAAGTGTCCACCTTATCTCATGCCATAATGACATGGCACGCAATATTATTAAGGCGGTAGAACGATGCGGCCTTAAAGTAGAGCAACTCGTATTTTCTGGGCTTGCTGCAAGTAATGCAGTAATCACCGAGGATGAAAGAGAGCTTGGAGTTTGTGTGGTGGATATTGGCGCCGGCACGATGGATGTGGCCATCTGGACTGGCGGTGCGTTACGTCACACAGAAGTATTTTCGTACGCAGGAAATGCTGTAACCAGCGATATTGCTTTTGCTTTTGGTACGCCAGTGAGCGATGCTGAAGAAATAAAAGTCAAATATGGCTGTGCTTTGAGTGAACTGGTCAGTAAGGATGACACGGTTAATGTACCAAGCGTAGGTGGGCGACCATCACGTAGTCTGCAACGTCAAACGTTGTCAGAAGTGATTGAGCCACGCTACTCTGAGCTTATGGGACTGGTTAACCAAACTATTGACTCTGTACAAGCGAAATTGCGCGAAGAGGGTATAAAGCACCATCTAGCTGCGGGAGTTGTACTCACCGGCGGTGCTGCGCAAATGGACGGAGTGATAGAATGTGCGGAACGCGTATTCCGCAATCAAGTAAGGGTCGGCAAACCGCTCGAAGTCAGCGGATTAACTGACTATGTAAAAGAGCCGTACCATTCTACGGCAGTTGGATTACTTCATTACGCAAGAGACATGCAGTCTAGCGACGATAGCGATTATAATGAACCTAAACGCTCATCTGTTACTGGCTTTTTCGATAAATTGCGTAACTGGATACAAAAAGAGTTTTAACCTGAGTTGCAGGATAAACGGAGACAACACATGTTTGAACCGATGATGGAAATGTCTGACGATGCAGTAATCAAGGTCGTTGGGGTTGGTGGCGGCGGTGGTAACGCCGTTGAACACATGGTGCGTGAATCCATCGAAGGTGTGGAATTCATCAGCGTCAACACTGATGCGCAAGCACTTCGTAAGACAAGCGTTGGCAATGTTATTCAGATCGGTGGCGATATCACCAAAGGTCTGGGTGCAGGTGCTAATCCACAGGTTGGCCGTGACGCAGCTCTCGAAGACAGAGATAGAATTAAAGATTCCCTAACTGGCGCCGATATGGTGTTTATCGCAGCTGGTATGGGTGGCGGTACAGGTACTGGTGCAGCACCTGTTATTGCTGAAGTAGCTAAAGAGCTTGGCATTCTAACTGTCGCGGTAGTGACAAAACCGTTCAGCTTTGAAGGCAAAAAGCGTTTGGCGTTCGCTGAGCAAGGTATCGATGAGCTGTCTAAGCACGTTGACTCTTTGATTACGATTCCAAACGAAAAGCTGCTTAAAGTACTTGGCCGTGGTGTCACGCTACTAGAAGCTTTTGCAAGTGCGAACGACGTTCTTAAGAACGCAGTTCAAGGCATTGCAGAGCTAATTACTCGCCCTGGCATGATCAACGTCGACTTTGCGGACGTAAGAACAGTAATGTCTGAAATGGGTCACGCGATGATGGGCAGCGGTATTGCTAAAGGCGAAGATCGTGCTGAAGAAGCGGCTGAAATGGCAATTTCTAGCCCACTTCTGGAAGACATCGATCTAGCGGGCGCTCGTGGTGTTCTTGTCAATATTACTGCAGGTCTGGATATGCGTCTTGACGAGTTTGAGACGGTTGGTAATACAGTGAAAGCATTTGCTTCTGACAATGCAACTGTTGTTATCGGTACTTCTCTAGACCCAGATATGACGGACGAAATCCGCGTAACAGTTGTAGCGACAGGTATTGGCAATGAGAAAAAACCAGATATCACGCTAGTTGCGGGTGGTAAAGCGAAAGTGGCTCCGACGCCGCAGGCTCAACCACAACAGCAAGCGGCGGCAACGCAAGCTGAAGAGAAACCGGCACAAACCTTGCAAAATAATCAAGTGCAAGAGAAGCCACAGGTAACTCCTCAGCCTACAAATACAGTTTCTTCTTCTCCAGCATCGTCGAGCCAAAGCTCTGCGGCTCCGAAGCAAGAGAAGGAAAGTGGTTATTTAGATATCCCGGCATTTTTGCGTCGTCAGGCTGATTAATCTTTAATCCATAAATTTGACATGGCTCAAAATTATGGTAGCATTCACGGTCGACGTTACAGACGGCCGTGTTTTGTAGCAAATTTTTGAGAGGCAAGCAGATGATCAGACAACGTACTCTGAAAGAAATAGTGAAAACAACTGGTGTGGGCCTCCACTCTGGTCGTAAAGTCACGCTTACTCTGCGCCCGGCTGCTGCAAATACAGGTATCATTTACCGTCGTACAGATGTAAACCCACCTGTAGATTTTCCAGCTGATCCAGCTTCTGTTCGTGACACCATGCTATGTACTGCTTTGGTAAACGACGAAGGTGTGCGTATTTCAACTGTAGAGCACTTGAATGCAGCACTTGCTGGTATGGGCATCGACAACATTGTTGTCGAAGTAGACGCACCTGAAATTCCAATTATGGATGGTAGTGCTAGCCCATTTGTATACTTGCTACAACAAGCAGGTATCGAAACGCAAAATGCGCCAAAACGTTTCATCCGTATTAAAAAGCCAGTTCGTTTTGAAGATGGCGATAAATGGGCAGAGTTTGTACCATTTAACGGCTTCCGCATGGACTTCGAAATTGAATTTAATCACCCTGCTATTGAGTCAGACGAACAGCGCTTGCTGTTTGATTTCTCTTCAAAAGGCTTCGTTCGTGAAATTTCTCGTGCACGTACGTTTGGCTTTATGCGTGATATCGAATATCTACAATCTCAAAACCTAGTATTGGGTGGTAGTTTCGACAATGCTATCGTATTGGATGATTACCGTATTCTTAACGAAGAAGGTCTACGCTTTGAAAATGAGTTTGTGACTCACAAAGTGTTGGATGCGATTGGTGATCTTTACATGTGTGGTCACCCAATCATAGGTGAATTTCGCGCCTTTAAATCGGGTCACGGTTTGAACAACCAACTTCTGCGAGCAGTTCTTGCTGATCAGGAAGCGTGGGAGTGGACTACATTCGAAGAAGAAGTCGGCTCACCAGTAGCATTCGCTGAACCAAATATGGTGCTTGCGTAAATACTCGGCATTAAAATTAATAAAAAACCAGGCTTATGCCTGGTTTTTTGCTATTTGGCTTTAATCTTGGGCTTATTAATAGCATTCGAGCTTTCAGCATATTGAAATAACGATCACTTACGGTCTTTCTTTTCTGCCATATCGGCCAATCGCTTTAAACGCTCTTGAATTTTAGGCGGTGCCATGTCGGCAATCGTCATCAATGACTTTGCTGCAGATTCTGTTAATGGTGGACGTTTAGGTCTGTCGTCTTGTTCGAAACGATTTCTGTATAATGATGGATTGATCCTCACTTCAACGCTCATCAGTTTGGCAAAGCCTTGAGTACGAAGTTTATTTAGGATCATGAGGCGATCGTAATCGATCTTCATTTTGATCGCGGCACTAGAAACATCGATCAATAGGTGGCCGTTACGAACATTCGCCACCCGGCAATGATCGGCCGTCCCAGTGGGTAAGATCTCTTGCAAAGCTTGGTTAAGCTGTAAGATTTCTCCAGCATGTTCTTGAATCTGCTTGAACTGTGATTCAGCAATAACATCTTCAGTCGAGGTTGGACGGTGATCACGCATAGGTAAAATCTAATTTTGTTGAGATATCAGCTATTCTAGAGCAGCTTTCTATCAAGGTATAGTTTACATTAACGTCTTTCGCTTCAGTTTTACAATGTAGCAAGGTAAAAAGCAAAGTCTGCTCTGAATAGATTACACATATTGTGGTATGCAATATCGTCTAATCAGTCACCACTTTAAGTAAAAACTTCAGAGTGCTTCAAACAAATACGTCTATTTATGGTTGTATCGATGAAAAATCCTTACACTAAGCCACATTGTTTCGAAACTTAGCCTTGAAATATGGATGTTTGAACTCAATATCTTTGATAAATGATTTATCTCAGTATTCTTAGTTCCAAACTGGCAGAGACTGAAGGCATTATGAGTAGATCGGGAACGGTCTGATTAAAGAGAGATTCACGAAAAATGATAACTAAGCTACTGACAAAAGTGATTGGCAGTCGCAACGACCGAACACTGCGCCGCCTTAGAAAAATTGTAAAAGAAATTAATAACTACGAGCCAACATTCGAAGCTCTAAGTGATGAAGAGTTAAAAGCAAAGACGGTTGAGTTCCGTGAGCGCCTAGAGAAAGGTGAAACTCTTGATAAACTACTTCCTGAAGCTTTTGCTACGGTTCGTGAAGCATCTAAGCGTGTCTACGGCATGCGTCACTTCGACGTTCAGCTTATCGGTGGTATGGTTCTAAATGCGGGTCAAATTGCGGAGATGCGTACAGGTGAAGGTAAAACGCTGACTGCAACGCTTCCTGCTTACTTAAATGCTCTTGCTGGTAAAGGCGTTCACATCGTAACAGTGAACGATTATCTTGCTAAACGTGATGCTGAGACGAACCGCCCTCTATTTGAATTTTTAGGTATGACCGTTGGCGTAAACGTGCCAAACATGCCTCCTCAAGAGAAAAAAGAAGCGTACCAGGCTGATATTCTATACGGAACCAACAATGAATTTGGTTTTGACTACCTTCGTGACAATATGGCTTTCCGTAGCGAAGATCGTGTACAGCGTGAGCGCTTCTTTGCAGTTGTCGATGAGGTGGACTCAATCCTAATTGATGAAGCTCGTACTCCTTTGATCATTTCTGGTCCTGCTGAAGATAGCTCTGAGCTATACACTCGAATCAACCTTTTGATCCCGCATCTGAAAAAGCAAGATAAAGAAGACTCTGAAGAATACCGTGGTGATGGTCACTACACTGTTGATGAAAAATCAAAGCAAGTATACCTAACAGAAACGGGTCAAGAATACGTTGAAGAGCTGTTGGTGAAAAACGGTCTGATGGAGGAAGGTGATACACTTTACTCTCCGGCTAACATCAGCATGTTGCATCACGTGAATGCTGCTTTGCGTGCTCATGTGTTATTCGAGCGTAACGTTGATTACATCGTTACTGATGAAGGCGAAGTGGTCATCGTTGATGAACACACTGGTCGTACAATGCCAGGTCGTCGTTGGTCTGAAGGTCTTCACCAAGCAGTAGAAGCGAAAGAAGGCGTTAAGATCCAAAACGAAAACCAAACTTTGGCTTCTATTACCTTCCAGAACTACTTCCGTTTATACGAAAAACTGTCAGGTATGACAGGTACAGCGGATACTGAAGCGTTCGAATTCCAGTCTATCTATGGTTTGGAAACGGTGGTTATCCCAACCAACAAGCCGATGATTCGTAACGATATGCCAGATGTGGTTTACCGTACTGAAGCAGAGAAGTTTGCGGCAATCATTGAAGATATTAAAGAGCGTGTTGCCAAAGGGCAGCCAACGCTTGTTGGTACTGTGTCGATTGAAAAGTCAGAACTTCTTTCTAACGCATTGAAGAAGGCTAAGATCAAACACAACGTATTGAACGCGAAATTCCATGAGAAAGAAGCGGAAATTGTTGCTGAAGCGGGTATGCCTGGTGCGGTAACTATCGCGACCAACATGGCCGGTCGTGGTACGGACATTGTGCTTGGCGGTAGCTGGCAATCAAAAGTTGAAGCTTTAGAGAACCCAACTCAAGAGCAAATCGATGCGATTAAAGCAGAGTGGAAAGTGGTGCATGACCAAGTGCTAGAAGCTGGTGGTCTACATATCATCGGTACTGAGCGCCACGAATCTCGCCGTATTGATAACCAGCTACGTGGTCGTTCTGGTCGTCAAGGTGATGCGGGTTCATCGCGCTTCTACCTATCTATGGAAGACTCTTTGCTACGTATTTTCACTTCTGATCGTATGGCGAGCCTTATTCAAAGTGGTATGGAAGAAGGTGAAGCTATTGAATCGAAAATGCTTTCTCGCTCAATTGAAAAAGCACAGCGCAAAGTGGAAGGTCGGAACTTTGATATCCGTAAGCAGCTGCTTGAATACGATGATGTAGCGAACGATCAACGTAAGGTTGTCTACGAACTGCGTGACGAGTTAATGAACGTTGAAGACATCAGCGGCATGATCGAGCAAAACCGTGAAGATGTGCTAACAGCGGTTATTGATGAGTACATTCCACCACAGTCACTAGAAGATATGTGGGATGTTGAAGGTCTACAAGAGCGCTTGAAAGCGGACTTCGATCTTGATGCGCCAGTGAAGCAATGGCTTGAAGAAGACGACAAGCTTTACGAAGAAGCATTACGTGAAAAGATCATCAACCTAGCCGTTGAAGTGTACAAAGAGAAAGAGGAAGTAGTGGGCGCACAAGTGCTTCGCAACTTCGAAAAATCGGTCATGCTTCAGACTCTGGATACGCTTTGGAAAGAGCATTTGGCTGCGATGGATCACTTGCGTCAAGGTATCCATTTACGCGGTTACGCACAGAAGAACCCAAAACAAGAATACAAACGTGAGTCGTTTGAACTGTTTGAGGGTCTACTAGAAGCGCTGAAAACAGACGTTATTACTGTTCTATCTCGTGTTCGCGTTCAGCAACAAGAAGAAGTTGAACGTATGGAAGAACAGCGTCGTGCGCAAGCTGAAGAAGCCGCTCGTCGTGCGCAAGCGCAACACGCTGCAGCACAAAATCCGCTTTCTGAAGGCGAAGAATCTGAAGAAGGTTCAAATCAACCAATGGTACGTGATGAACGTAAAGTAGGTCGTAATGAACCTTGCCCTTGTGGCAGTGGCAAGAAGTACAAACAGTGCCACGGCAAAATCGACTAATCTGTTAGTCGGATTATTTATCAAAGAGTCGCTTAGGCGACTCTTTTTTTAAATAAATTCTTTGGCTATCAAATTCCATAAGTTTGATAGGTCAGAAAGTTTTTGAGATGTAGAAGCTCGTTGTCACAATAGCAAAGTACAACGGTCTTGAGAGTTAGGAATCCCCATGAAAAGAATTCACATAGTCGCGGCAATTATTTTTAACCAAGACAAATCAAAGATCTTTATTACAAAGCGTCCTGATGATAAGCACAAAGGCGGGTTTTGGGAGTTTCCGGGTGGCAAAGTCGAGCCGGGAGAAAGTATTGAGCTTGCTATTACAAGAGAACTCGAAGAAGAAGTGGGAATTGAAGTTATTGAGCAAGCCCCTTTTGAACACTTGGAATACGACTATCCAGACAAATCACTCAAGTTTGATTTTATTACAGTATCTCAATTCAGTAATGAGCCTTACGGTCGAGAAGGTCAAGAAGGATGCTGGGTTGAGATCAGCGAATTGGGCGACTACACCTTTCCTGAAGCGAACGTACCTATCTTGGAGCGTGTTGTAAAAGAGTTTGCTTAAGCTCGATGAACTTGCTTGTGGTAACCACGGTATGTTGTTAGTTTAAACAGATTAAGCGAAACGAGAGAACGAGAGCAAACCTCGTTATCCAGAGAAGGAGAGAAAGCGCAATGGTTCGTATTGCAATCGCAGGAGCAGCTGGCCGAATGGGCCGCAATTTGGTTAAAGCTTCACACCTTAATCCTGAAGCGACAGTGAGCGCGGGATCAGAACGACCTGAGTCTTCACTCGTCGGCGTCGATATCGGTGAACTTTGTGGTGAAGGTAAATTCGATGTGCTCTTAACAGATGATCTTGCTAAAGACGTCGATAATTTTGATGTAATCATCGATTTCACCGCTCCAGTAAGCACATTAGCGAATCTCGAGTTGTGTAAGAAATACGGTAAGAGCATTGTGATTGGGACGACTGGCTTCAGCGATGCAGAGCGTGATCTTATCGATGAAGCAGCCAAGCAAGTGCCTGTTGTGATGGCGCCAAATTATTCTGTAGGCGTAAACCTTGTCTTTAAGCTTCTTGAGAAAGCGGCCAAAGTGATGGGGGATTACTGTGATATCGAGATTGTTGAAGCACACCATCGCCATAAAGTTGATGCCCCCTCTGGTACCGCTATCGGAATGGGAGAAGCTATTGCTGGTGCGATGGGTAATAAGCTGAATGATGTAGCTGTCTATGCCCGAGAAGGCATTACTGGTGAAAGAACAAAAGATGAGATCGGCTTTGCTACGATTCGCGCTGGCGATATCGTCGGTGAGCATACAGCTATGTTTGCTGATATCGGGGAACGAGTGGAAATAACGCACAAAGCGACTGATCGCATGACGTTTGCTAATGGGGCCGTAAAGGCTGCCGTTTGGTTGAGTGCTAAACCTGCGGGCTTTTATACCATGACAGATGTTTTGGGATTGAATGAACTCTAAATACATAATTATTCGCCGGCGCTAGCCGGCTTTTTTATATCTATAGAATTATTTGTAAATAAAATGATTCTGATAGAGAAGATTTTAGCACTTACTTTTGTTATGTTTTTGTCTGTTTTGGCTTTGTTTTTGTGTGTAACCGTTAAAAGTGTTCCTGTTTTTGTCTTGGTGAACGTTTGCGTTAAAAACTCATAATTTTTTGTGATCCCTAAAAAGTTCAAATTTGTAAAATTCATTAAACCTCTATCCCTCCCTATGTAATAGCATTCAAAAGTTGTCTTTTTGAGCCTTACTGATTCGAAATGACCTTACTCGCTAGAAATTGATAATTTATTTTTGATTGTAGGTTGACAGGTTTCCAGTCCAACTTTAGAATACCGCCAATTTGTCTGAAATACCTATTTATGTAGATTTTATAGGTAAAGGAAGGCATGTTTGCAGTTTGATTTATTTTTTTTGCATTTTTATTCTGGAGGTTGTCTTGGGTAAATTAGCACTGTTAGTCCTAGAAGATGGGACAGTGTTCCACGGAGTGTCCATAGGGGCAGATGGTATTTCCGTTGGTGAAGTCGTTTTTAATACCTCGATGACGGGGTATCAAGAAATCCTCACTGATCCTTCCTATTCTCAGCAAATCGTCACCCTTACTTATCCTCACATTGGCAATACCGGAACCACTTCCGAAGATGAAGAATCCTCTTCCATTCATGCACAAGGCCTTGTGATTCGCGACCTTCCTCTTATCGCTTCTAACTTCCGTAATGAACAATCCCTCTCTGATTACCTTAAGTCTCAAAATATCGTTGGCATCGCTGATATTGATACGCGAAAGCTCACTCGTATCTTGCGTGAAAAAGGTGCTCAAAACGGTTGTATTGTTGCGGGTAATAACCTAGATGAAGCTTTGGCTCTAGCGAAAGCAAAAGAATTCCCAGGCTTAAAAGGAATGGACCTTGCGAAAGAAGTTACAACGAAAGAAGCGTATCAATGGAAACAAGGTTCGTGGACGCTTGAAGGTGGACTTCCAGAGGCGAAAGATGACAGCGAGCTGCCATACCACGTCGTTGCTTACGACTTCGGCGCAAAACGCAACATCCTGCGAATGTTGGTTGACCGCGGTTGCCGCTTAACGGTTGTTCCTGCTGAAACGTCAGCGGAAGAAGTGCTTGCGATGAACCCGGACGGTGTTTTCCTATCAAATGGCCCTGGTGATCCAGAACCATGTACTTACGCGATTGAAGCGACAAAAGTGTTCCTAGAAAAAGGCTTACCTATCTTCGGTATCTGTTTAGGTCACCAAATCCTTGCGTTAGCGTCAGGTGCACAAACCGTGAAAATGAAGTTTGGTCACCATGGTGCAAACCACCCAGTAAAAGATTTAGACCGTAACGTTGTTATGATCACTTCGCAAAACCACGGCTTTGCGGCAGATGAAGCAACGTTACCGGAAAACTTACGTGCTACTCACGTATCGTTATTTGATGGCTCTTTGCAAGGTATTCACCGCACAGACAAGCCAGCATTTAGCTTCCAAGGTCACCCAGAAGCGAGCCCAGGTCCACATGACGCGGCACCGCTATTTGACCACTTTATCGAACTAATCAAAAAACACAGCGCTTAATTCGGAGTAGTAGATAATGCCAAAACGTACTGACATTCAAAGTATTCTAATTCTTGGTGCTGGTCCGATTGTTATCGGTCAGGCATGTGAGTTTGACTACTCTGGCGCACAAGCCTGTAAAGCACTTCGTGAAGAAGGCTACCGAGTTATTCTGGTTAACTCGAACCCAGCAACGATCATGACAGACCCAGAGATGGCTGATGCGACTTACATCGAGCCAATCCAATGGGAAGTGGTACGCAAGATCATTGAAAAAGAGCGTCCAGATGCAGTTTTGCCAACCATGGGTGGCCAGACTGCACTTAACTGTGCGTTAGACTTAGAGAAACACGGCGTACTAGAAGAATTCGGCGTAGAGATGATCGGCGCAACTGCAGATGCAATCGACAAAGCGGAAGACCGTTCTCGTTTTGATAAAGCGATGAAGTCTATCGGCCTTGAGTGTCCTCGCGCAGATACAGCGAAGAGCATGGAAGAAGCTTACAAAGTTTTAGATATGGTTGGCTTCCCTTGTATCATCCGTCCATCGTTCACCATGGGTGGCACTGGTGGTGGTATCGCGTACAACAAAGAAGAGTTCGAAGAAATCTGTCGTCGCGGTCTGGACTTATCTCCGACCAACGAACTTCTTATCGATGAGTCACTAATCGGTTGGAAAGAGTACGAAATGGAAGTCGTTCGTGACAAAGCGGACAACTGTATCATCGTATGTTCAATCGAAAACTTTGATCCAATGGGTATCCACACGGGTGACTCAATCACAGTAGCACCAGCACAGACACTGACTGACAAAGAATACCAGCTAATGCGTAATGCATCGCTAGCCGTTCTACGTGAAATTGGTGTTGAAACAGGTGGTTCAAACGTACAGTTTGGTATCAACCCGAAAGATGGCCGTATGGTTATCATCGAGATGAACCCACGTGTATCTCGCTCTTCTGCGTTAGCGTCAAAAGCAACAGGTTTCCCAATCGCTAAGATTGCCGCGAAGCTTGCTGTTGGCTTTACTCTGGACGAACTACAAAACGACATCACGGGCGGTGCAACACCAGCATCATTCGAGCCAACTATCGACTACGTCGTAACTAAGATCCCTCGCTTTAACTTCGAGAAATTTGCTGGCGCAAACGACCGTCTGACTACTCAGATGAAATCGGTTGGTGAGGTAATGGCAATTGGTCGTAACCAACAAGAATCTCTTCACAAAGCACTTCGTGGCCTAGAAGTTGGCGCAACTGGTTTTGACGAGATGGTCGATTTAGAAGCACCAGATGCACTGACTAAGATTCGTCACGAACTTAAAGAAGCAGGCGCTGAGCGTATCTGGTACATCGCCGATGCATTCCGAGCTGGCATGTCAGTTGACGGCGTGTTCAACTTGACTCAAATTGACCGTTGGTTCCTGGTTCAAATCGAAGAAATCGTAAAACTCGAAGAGCAAGTCAAGGCGGGCGGCTACGCAGGTTTAACCAAAGAAGTGCTTCGCCAGATGAAACGTAAAGGCTTCTCTGATGCGCGCTTGTCTAAACTGCTTGGTGTCGCTGAAAGTGAAATTCGCCGTGCTCGTGAGCAGTTTGATATTCACCCGGTTTACAAACGTGTGGATACGTGTGCCGCAGAGTTTTCTTCTGACACGGCTTACATGTACTCATCTTACGATGAAGAGTGTGAAGCCAACCCAACAGACAAAGACAAGATCATGGTTCTTGGTGGTGGTCCAAACCGTATCGGCCAAGGCATTGAATTCGACTACTGTTGTGTACACGCATCACTTGCGCTGCGTGAAGACGGTTACGAAACCATTATGGTTAACTGTAACCCAGAAACGGTATCTACTGACTATGATACGTCTGATCGTCTGTACTTCGAACCAGTAACTCTGGAAGATGTACTCTCTATCGCTCGCGTTGAAAAACCAAAAGGTGTGATTGTTCAGTACGGTGGTCAAACGCCACTTAAACTGGCTCGTGCTCTAGAAGCGGCTGGTGTTCCAATCATTGGTACGAGCCCAGATGCTATAGACCGTGCGGAAGACCGTGAACGCTTCCAAGCCGCTGTTGACCGTTTAGGTCTACTTCAGCCAGAAAACGCGACAGTAACAACGATGGAGCAAGCGGTTGAGAAGTCGAAAGAAATTGGCTTCCCATTAGTTGTTCGCCCGTCTTATGTACTCGGTGGTCGTGCGATGGAAATTGTTTACGATGAGCAAGACCTGCGTCGCTACTTCAATGAAGCAGTAAGCGTATCGAACGAGTCTCCAGTTCTACTAGACCGTTTCTTGGATGATGCAACCGAAGTTGATATTGATGCTATCTGTGACGGTGAACGCGTCGTTATCGGCGGTATCATGGAACACATCGAACAAGCCGGTGTTCACTCTGGTGACTCTGCATGTTCACTGCCTGCATACACGCTAAGTCAGGAAATTCAAGACAAGATGCGTGAGCAAGTTGAGAAGCTGGCGTTCGAACTCGGTGTACGCGGTTTGATGAACACGCAGTTTGCTGTGAAAGACAACGACGTTTACCTAATCGAAGTGAACCCTCGTGCTGCTCGTACGGTACCATTCGTATCGAAAGCGACAGGTGCACCTCTAGCGAAAATCGCTGCACGTGTAATGGCGGGTCAATCTCTAGAGTCACAAGGCTTTACTAAAGAGATTATCCCTCCTTACTACTCAGTGAAAGAAGTGGTTCTGCCGTTCAACAAGTTCCCTGGCGTTGATCCGCTATTGGGCCCAGAAATGCGCTCAACAGGTGAAGTAATGGGCGTTGGCGCAACATTCGCAGAAGCTTACGCGAAAGCAGAGCTAGGTTGTGGTGCGGTTTACCCTGAAGGTGGTCGTGCGCTACTGTCAGTACGTGAAGGCGATAAAGAGCGTGTTGTTGACCTGGCTTCTAAGCTAGTGAAACTGGGTTACCAGTTGGATGCGACACACGGTACTGCTGTGATTCTGGGCGAAGCGGGTATCAACCCACGCTTGGTAAACAAAGTACACGAAGGTCGTCCACACATTCTTGACCGCATCAAGAACAACGAATACACCTACATCGTAAACACGGCAGCTGGTCGTCAAGCGATTGAAGATTCGAAAGTTCTACGTCGCGGCGCACTGGCAGAGAAAGTGAACTACACAACGACACTGAACGCAGCGTTCGCTACATGTATGTCTCATACTGCAGACGCAAAAGCGTCAGTAACTTCGGTTCAAGAGTTACACGCTAAAGTGAAAGCGAGTCTAGACGCGTAACAGATAAAAATCAGTAAGCTCGTTAGTCAGGGCTTACATGACAACCTCATTGCCCGCTCATTTGAGCGGGCTTTTTTATATCGAGGTTTTTCTAAAATGAAGAGTATTAAAATGTGCTAGGAACGATTGGTATGCTTCGCTTTTGAAGAGCATCAAGCTAACTATGGCAAGCAATGTTCCTAAAGATGAAGAAATAGTACTACCACTTGCTACAACAAAGTTGATACTGCAGGTAAGAATGATAAAAGAGATAGTGATTAAGTTTATTTTTGCAGCAATACTTAATCCTTTGCTTATTGTCAGGATGTTTGGAATGCATACAACAACAACCGTAATAGCTCCCAATGTAAGAAGGTACGTATCTAGATCAATGTGTTGAGTAAAAGAAAACCAGTCATTCCAAATGCTTAAGCTAATAGTCAGACCAATAGTCAATGCCAAGTATAAACATACACTTATTGAGATGTTCGCTATGCTAATTGAATTTTTTCTCAAATTTTAATTTCTTTTATGTAACATAAATTGAAGTTTATTTTTTGAAAATATAAACCTTATCTTGTAGCCAGGAGTCTTCTTTATCAATTGAAACAGAGTAACCCTGATTTGTTAAGTGTTTTTTAGTGAGAAACACAAATGCACTTGGTGCTATAATTGTTATAATTGAAAAAGAGATTATAACTTTAATGAACATGCCTTCTTTCTTATATGATAATTTTCTTTTTTTTAAAAACACAGTAATTAAAAGAATAAATATAGATATAAATACCCAGCTTCCAAATAACCCATAAAATGATCCCTGAGAAATTTCTATAATAAGTTCTTCGTTATATATGTCTTTTATGTTATTTATGGTATCGTTGTAAAAAAAATAAATGCATAACAATCCTAGAGAAAGGAATAACAGTGATGTTAAAAATGTTGATGTTAGATCTAGGTTGTCTTCTTTTTTCATAAAAACATTCCATTTTTTATATATGTAGAACCAATTAAATTTTTTATTCTTGCTTCTTCTTGATTTATTTCATTTTTTATTGATTCATCTAGTTTTTTCTCTAATGTTAATTTGAATTTTTTTGTTATATTATGCTTTTTATCTATATGATTTAATATGCTCCCAATAACCAAGCTTATACCTATAGCTAAAAATAATGGGCCAGAAGTTAGAGCGAAAATAGTAGTAGCTCCAGAAATTCCTTTTACAGCAATTGCAGCAATTGCGGATGAAATTCCTAACTTTAGGATGTCACTAGTTATTGTGCCAAACAAACTCAGTAATGTTGATTTATTCTTTTCCGAAAAGAAGTGTTCCATTGCTCTAAAAGAGCTTACTAGTACGATTGTAATAATTGTTCCACTTTTAATAGACTGGATAGCACTTTTTGGACCTACAGCAAAGTTAGTAATTGTTGGAGTCGGTGCATGAGAACCCAAAGCACTTAACTTTATTCTCAGGGCCGGTGTCCCCGTAAAGACAAAATGTGGTTGGCCAGAATAGTAATTTATATGGACAGGGTTTGTTGCTCCGCTTAGATTATTCGCTAGTTTTGTTAAAAATATAAGATCATCGGCTGTTGTGTAATAGTTTGCAGTATTTTCTAGTTTATTTTTGATAACTTTCCATTTTTCAGTAACACCTTTACTTTTGATGTTTTTGTTAATTAAGTCATCAAATACGCTTACTGATACTATATGTACTTCTTTGGTATTGCTACTTGAGTCTTGTTGTATTGCAGGGTACATCGTTTTCTCCTTGAAACCATAATTTTATTATGACCTTGCCTACACGGCTGACACAATGAAAATACTATTTCATTCGTATCCTTGAGGCATGTATCTTTTTTTTGTGAAACTAAAATGAAAATTTCACAAAGATGAAAATTAGGAATAGATTGGTGTCTTGACTTTCCATTGGTGGTTTTGTGAATAAGTGCTACCGTTTTTCCTCTTTGATGCCTCTTTAAATAAAAAGGATGTGTAGTGGAAATTACGGTTGAGATTTTGTTGGCTCTATTTTTTGTTGCGACTGCCGCAGGCTTTATTGATGCGATGGCTGGTGGGGGAGGGCTCATTACGCTCCCTGCGCTTTTGGCAGCGGGGTTGAGTCCGACTCAAGCTCTAGCAACCAACAAGTTACAAAGTTCGTTTGGCAGTTTCTCTGCTAGCTGGTATTTCGTGCGTAACGGTATTGTCAGCCTAAAGGAAATGCGTTTCGCGATACTCTGCACTTTTATCGGTGCAGCGATCGGTGCCGAGGCTGTGCAGTTTATTGATGCTAGCGTACTCACCAGTTTGATCCCTGTTCTTTTGATAGCCATTTCCCTCTATTTTTTACTCGCGCCAAGTACGCGAAAAATCGATGGAGAACCAAAGTTATCTGAAGCGATGTTTGCGCTATGCATTGGTGGCGGGATCGGTTTCTATGATGGCTTTTTTGGCCCTGGGACTGGATCTATTTTTACTGTTTGTTTTGTTGCACTAGGTCACTTTTCTTTGGTCGAAGCCACTGCTAGAACCAAAATCCTCAATTTCACGTCAAACATTGCGGCACTACTCTTTTTTATCTTAGCTGGGTTACCAGTGTGGAAGCTCGGTTTAACCATGGCTGTTGGCGGTTTTCTTGGTGCTCAGTTAGGGGCGAAGGTCGTGGTAAGTAAAGGGCAAAAATGGATTCGTCCTCTAGTTATTGTGATGTCGATGCTCATGGCAACGAAACTTCTTTGGCAACAACATCAGCAATGGATTTTGTCAGTGTTATAACTCGTTCTCTACGTTCAACTACGCTTATTCATGAATCATATGTAAAGAAATACTGATATATCTATGATTTCATTATAGCGTGATATCGTACTTAAAATGAAAAAGTAATAAACAATTTTCATTTAATAAAGTTAGAATGCTATGCATTTCTATCAATGAATTTGATAAATATGTTATTAAATTTATCCCTAAGCATGAACAGCTTCGATGGAATAGTTTAAAGGGTAAGTTAGAATTTATTGCAAACTACTATGCAACTGTAGATGATTTGGCGTATTTAGGTAGAGTTGCTGTAGCCTTGTTAGGTAGCGCAGCTCCTATTGCAGTTGAGAAGTATGGTGGTTTTAATCATATTGTAATTAAAGGAACACCTAGTTTACAAAGAAAAGTTATGGCTTTGTCTGGTAAGATTTCGCCACCGATGGCCGTAAGTTTTGCTATAGGAAAAGAAAAGGTATTACAGACGGTTAAGCAAGGTGCAGTTATTACTGTTATTTTTGTCACATCTTATATAATAGCTGAGTATTTATTTAAAGAGTCAAATAAAAGAGTATTGGCTAAATTATTCGGAGTTATAGCAAGTGACATTATTAAAGTGGGTTTGGCTGCTTTAGTTGCTAGTATAACATTAAAAACGATGGTTTCTGTAGGTGTTGTCGCTGCTGGTGGTTCAGAGGCTCTGTTTGTGGTTGTTTTTGTCGGTGTTGTTGCCAGATTTACAACTAGTAAAATAGATGGAGAATTTAACCTCACAAAGAGGTTCCAAAAGGAAATTATGCTATTTTGGTCTCAAAAGGAAGAGGTGGAAAAATGGGAGATGAAAGATAAAATAAACCAATACCGAGCGATGCAAAGCTTTAAAAATAGTGGTTTTTCATTATGAAAAATGAAGAAATAGATTATAGCACATTTATTATAGGTTCAATTCTATTTCCTATATGTACATATTTTATGATTTATCTTCCGGTATCTGACTTGTTGGATTTTTTTGGAGCAATTTCATCCGATAAGGAAAGTTTATCCTTAGGTGGTCAGAATATTCAGTTGTTTTCATCCGGTTTTTTATTTGCTTTGCTTTCTTATGTTTCTATTTATACTGTTTCTACTAAGAGAAAGCCAAATAAAGAAAAACTTAAAAAACTTTTTAAATTATGTTTTGTTTTATTAGTTTCTAGCTTTTTGTTTTCTTATATGTTTAATGAGTGGCTGCTGTCTTATGCTGAAAGTCATGGATACCATTATTCTGAGGAACTTAGTTCTCGATGGTTTTTAAGTGAGTACTATGTTTTTGTAAAATGACTATGAAATACACTTTTACATTATACTCTACTTCAATTGTCTAGTTGTTGTGATGTCGATGCTAATGGCAACGAAACTTCTTTGGCAACAACATCAGCAATGGATTCTGTCAGTGCTTTAACTCGTTCGCTGCGATATGTGCTGTGGCGCATGCAGATATGTATTGGTCGAATTAACTGTCCTAGTTCTTCAAAGTCATAGCAGAATTTGGGTGTGATATTAAGTGTCTTCAGGATAGATTTAGGAATTAAAGCGGGAGCCATTCCGCCCAAAGCCAGTTGTGCTGCCGCAGTGTATGAATCCATTTCCATCAAAGGCTCAATTCCGTATTTTGACAAAATAGCTTGTTGGTAAGTATTGGCAGGATTGGTTAAGTCATTGGTCAAAATGGCTTTGGGTAGTTGCGAAAGTGGGTATCTACTGACGATTGAAAAAGGTTCATCAGCGAGGTGAAGGCTCATTAATCCATGATGAGACGGTAAATAACCGGCACAGAATCCCAGTGTCGCTTTACCTGATTTGACGTTCTCAATAATGCGTGGTGTATGATTGGTCGATATTCGTATGTACTGGTCATGGGCAAAGCGTTCTGCCATGATCACACTAAGGTATCCAGCGACTAAGGTTTCAGAGCAGTCTATCTTGATCAAAGAAGTATCTTCTATTTCTTGCTGATCATAGATCTGACCTCTTAACTCATTGAACGTTGGCTCGATCGTGTTGATGAGCGCAAGGCCATCGGAGGTCAGCTTTATGTGCCGACCACTTGGCTCAATCAATTTTTTTCCTAACTTCTTCTCTAGATTCGAAATGCGCTTACTCACCGCAGATTGACTAATATAGAGTTGGCTGCCCGTACGGCTCATGGTTTTTTCTTTACTGAGGACAAGTAACGTCTCAATACCTTCAAGCAACATAATAATTAATGAAAGTTAGGAATGGTTGAAATAATTTAGCGAATTGTACAAGAATTGGCGAATCAAATGAGTATAAATGAGAGGAGCCGACACTCAGTCGACTCCATGACCGAATCATGTAATTTGTGTTTAACGATTAATTGCGAAAGTTGGCAGGGATAGATGCCAACGAATAGCACCGAGACGTATAATGAGCGTTGAGATTACACCAGCGAGTAAAGCCGTTGAGTGGTCATAACCCATGTTTACCGCCATCGTATGGAAGATGCCGCCAATAATACATGCCGTAGCGTAGACTTCGCTTCTTAATACCATAGGAACTTCGCGAGCCAGCACATCACGTATAATACCACCACCACAACCAGTAATGACTCCCATGATCACGGCGACCATCCCAGACGCGTTGTAAGCGAGGGCTTTCTCTACACCTATTCCTACAAATACTGCAAGGCCGATCGCATCACAGACGGGTAATACCCACCATGACAGCCGTTTTGGTCTGCGTACAACGAGCATGGTTAGTAGACACGTAACAAATATCACCCATAAGTACGTAGTATCTGTTATCCAAAATACAGGAGTGGCACCTAGCGCCATGTCTCGGATTGTTCCGCCACCAATAGCAGTCACACTGCCGAGAACGATAACGCCGAATGGATCCATTTTTAAACGGCCCGCCAGTAACACGCCAGAGATAGCGAAAACAGCGGTACCGAACAAATCGATCATATAAAGCAGCATGGAGTCCATGTTACTTAGTACCTTTATATAGTGTGAGAAAAAATGGGCGGAAATTGTATGGTATTTGCCACGAAATCGTTAGCGTTTTTGACGAACGCTTTTAAAGTGCTCACACACTTCTGTGATCGCATTTAGTGTGCGTGGGGTTGGGCGGTTAATCCAATCTGAGTTTAGAGACCAGATGTGTTTATTTCTAAGTGCGGGAAGCTCATTGCTCCACTCTGCCCACATACCATCATTACTCATTGCGTGACGAGAAGTAAAAATAACCTCTGGTTGGCGAGTGATGACCTGCTCGATGCTGACCTGAGGATAAGGCGCGCTGGATGCTGCGAAAATGTTTTCACCACCGCAAAAAGTAAAGACTTCACTTGGCCAGTTCTTCCCGGCGACAGTGATGATAGGCTTTTCACTCAACTGATAAAAGTAACGAACTTTCTCGTGCGTGTTGTACTTCTCTTTTAGTGTATTCAGTTGCGTTCTAAAATCTTCAGCGGCCTTTTGTCCTATTTGCGGGGTTTCGCTGTATTGGCTTAGCTGCTCGATATTATTGGCGATATCTTCCAGTGAGCCTGTAGTGGAATAATAGATAGGAATGCCGAACTGTTTAATTTTCTCCAGCTCTTTTGCCGGGTTTCCTGCCGGCCAAGCAATGACTAAATCCGGTTGAAGAGCAATAATGCGCTCTAATTTAATTCCTTGGTAATTAGAGACTCTTTCCAGCTGCTTTGCCTGCTCTGGATAATCACTCATTTCGCTGACAGCAACAAGCTTGTCTCCTAGCCCTGCCGCAAAGGCAATTTCAGTGGCATGCGGAGCTAAACTTACAATGCGTTGCGCTGGTGTTTGGGCGAAGGTCGCTGTCGAAACAAACAGCGTTAATGCGAAGCATAGTTTATTCATCATAATCCTTGATAAATCATTCCTAAAAGCAGACTTTGGATAGCTATCCAAACGAAGACTCGCCAAGCGAGCAGCGTATGTATTTGTGAAAGGTGAATAGCCGATGGGGCGATTCGTCCACCGATTTTTGCGCGTTCCGCACGTATACCTTGATAGATAGCAGGGCCGCATAAAGAGAGTTGTAGTTTGTGTCCGATGGTACACAACACCCAGGCGGGCCCGGGTAGTGGCCAAGACTTCGCTTGTTGCTGTACACCAGAAAGCACATTGCTTACGTTCTTTCCTACAGCTAAAAGTATGGCAAAGAGACGAAGTGGAATAATATCCAGAGCGGCAACCAGCTGAACGGCAGGTTTACCAAAGGGCAAATATTGGCGTCGGCTAGGGGACCAAACTCGAGCTAACTCTGTGGCTAGTCGATACATTAACGCACCAATACCACCTGCTAGTGCGTACCAAAATAACACACCGATTACGTTGCGGCTGTATCCCATAATCACAGCTTCTGAGCTTGCTTTACCTATGCCGATGATCGAGAGGCTGTCAGTATCGCGATTAAGGTATGGTCTTAGTAATTGTCGGCACTGAGCTTTGTCTTCTCTCGACATACTTGTGACGAGTTGTTTCGTTAAGGCTTCGCTGTTGCGCCAGTCCAAAGCAATGATCAATAGCACTAGTTCGTATAAAGGCACTTGCCAAACGAATGGCTCCACGGCAATCAGCAAGATCAAGCAAGGCAATAGCATCAAGCCCAATGCAAGACTGCCGGAGGTCAGGCTCTGTGAGTAACTATGATTATTGTTTACTTTGTTGGCGAGGTTCTCAGCTAACTTTCGCCATAAAGTGATGGGATGCGATGAACGGGGGATTGGTAAAATAAGGTGAAAGAGCAGTGCGCCCCACATAATAAGGAGCGCACCGTTGGCATAAAATGACTGAAAAACTTCTTCCATGAATGAGTCGTTTACTTAATGAGTTCCAGCATTTTGAATACCATTTCAGAAGAGCTTTTTGCTGCTAGCGGTAGGAACTCATCAAAGCTCATTGGTGACTCTTTATCAGCGACATCAGAGATTGCGCGCACAACAACAAACGGCGTGTTGAATTGGTGACAAGTTTGAGCGATAGCAGATGCTTCCATTTCTACCGCGATAACGGATGGGAAGTGTTTACGAATAAACTCTTGGCGTTCAGCGGTGCAAACAAATGCATCACCAGTACAGATCAGGCCGCGAACTGCATGAGTGTTTTCCATTTGCGCTAGTGCCTTTTCTGCTAAATCCATTAGCTTTTCATCCGCTTTGAATGCAGCAGGCTGGCCAGCCATTTGGCCAATTTCATAACCAAAAGCGGTCACGTCTGCATCGTGATGACGAACTTCTGTTGAGATAACAACATCACCTAGATTTAGGCTTGAATCGAAGCCACCAGCAGAGCCTGTGTTAATCACAACATCTGGCTGGTATTCATCAAGAAGAATGGTAGTGCCTACTGCAGCTGCAACTTTACCGATACCTGATTGTAGTACGACTACTTCTACATCATTAATTTGACCAGAGAAAAACGTACAACCTGCTTTATTTACGGTTTTGCAGTTTGTGATTGCTTCTTTCAGGATGGTCACTTCTTGTTCCATCGCACCGATGATACCAACTTTCATAACACTCTCTTTCGGTAAATATTTTAGTTGGCCGAGAGTATAGCACTCCCCGTGAGCAGTTTTCTATTTGATGAGCTTAGCTTGAGTGAGCTTTTCTCGTAATTGTTCGGCGCGCTTTCTGTTTACGCCAAAGTCAGAATAGCCCACACGTGACTCTGAGCGAACAATCAGTTTGTCTCCTGCTACTTTTAATTCGAGGTCATCCACGAAGCGCATGATTTTAGATGTGCATTCTATCCGAAGGTAATCACCCTCTTTTACCGCGGTTTTGGCGCCAGGAAGTTGAAGCGCGGCTTGCTCAATGGCATCTAACGTTGCGGACTCAGTGAGCAAAAAAGGTGCTAATTGAAACTTGTCTCTTGAGTCCTGAGTTGAAACGCAATTTGGTTTGTCACCACAAGGTGATTGAGAACGATCTGGCATACTGGTGACTCCTTGGCTGCAGGCTGTAAGGCTGAGTAAAGCGATGGAAAGGAGAGCGGCTTTTTTCATTGTATTTACTCTTATAATTTTGCTTCTAATTATATGGATACAAAAGAAAAAGGATCCAATAATAGGATCCTTTATGTGATGTTAGCTGTGATTAGACTTCTAGGTAATCAAGAATGCCTTCTGCCGCTTTTCGCCCTTCATCAATGGCGGTTACGACGAGGTCTGAGCCACGGACCGCATCACCGCCAGCGAAGATTTTCGCATTGCTGGTTTGGTACATGAACGCTTGCTCAACAGGTGCCTTGATACGTCCCCATTGGTCTAAATCGACACCATACGGTTCCAACCAGTCCATTTTGTGTGGCTGGAAACCAAATGCCATGATCACGGCATCCGCAGGCAATACATGTTCACTGCCTTCCACTGGTTCTGGTCTGCGACGACCTGCATCATCGGGCTCACCTAAAGCGGTTTTTACCACTTTAACGCCCGATACGTTACCTGAGGCGTCGACCTCCACACCGAGTGGTTGCAGGTTAAACATGAACTTCACGCCTTCTTCCTTCGCGTTTTTTACCTCGCGACGAGAGCCAGGCATGTTGGCTTCGTCACGACGATAAGCACAAATCACATTGGAGGCTCCTTGGCGAATAGAGGTTCGTACACAGTCCATTGCGGTATCGCCACCACCAAGCACGACCACTTTCTTTCCTGCCATGTCGATAAAAGGTTGGTTGTTCTCAAGCTCCATGACTTTGTAGGTATTCGAAATTAAAAATGGCAGCGCGTCATATACACCCGGCGCATCCTCATTTTCTAGTCCTGCACGCATGTATTTATAGGTGCCAACGCCTAAGAAAATGGCATCGTACTCATCGATTAGATCTTGCATTTGTACATCTTTACCGACTTCCACGTTCATGCGGAACTCGACGCCCATTTCAGTGAACACACGGCGACGATTTTCCATTACCCCTTTTTCAAGCTTGAACGAAGGGATACCGAAAGTCAGTAGTCCGCCGATTTCTGGGTAGCGGTCAAACACGACTGGCTTAACGCCATTGCGCACTAGGATATCAGCGGCTGCCAAGCCTGCTGGGCCAGCTCCAATGATTGCGACCTTTTTATCGGTCCACTCCACCTTGGACATATCTGGCTTCCAGCCCATTTCAAAGGCTTTGTCGGTAATGTACTTTTCTATATTACCGATGGTGACGGCACCAAAGTCATCATTAAGCGTGCATGAACCTTCACATAGACGGTCTTGAGGACAAACGCGCCCACATACCTCCGGTAGGCTATTGGTTTGATGCGATAGTTCAACCGCTTCAAGAATACGTCCCTCATTTGCCAGTTTTAGCCATTGAGGGATGTAGTTGTGTACTGGGCACTTCCATTCACAGTATGGGTTACCGCAATCTAAGCAGCGATCCGCCTGCGCAGTCGCTTGTTGTTTGGTAAACGGTTCATAGATTTCAACGAACTCGATCTTACGAACTTTGATAGGCTTCTTCGCAGGATCTACGCGTTGAACATCGATAAATTGATAAACGTTCTGACTCATGATTCAAACATCCTCCATGATTACTGGGCTTGAACGCGCAGCTCAGCGGCACTGCGGCTCTGGTGACCAAGTAGCGTGCGAAGATCTGCCGCTTGTGGTTTCACCAAATAGAACTTTGGAATCCATTCATCAAAGTTCGCCAAAATATTTTCTGCGTGGCTCGACCCTGTTTCTTCAAGGTGTTCCGCAATCAGGCCGCGCAAATGCTCTTGGTGGATGTATAGATCGGACAATGAAATGGCTTCGACAGATTCAGTATTGACTCGACCTTCAAAGCTTTGGTTTTCATCCAGAACATAGGCAAAGCCTCCGGTCATACCTGCACCAAAGTTCACGCCTGTTGCACCTAGAATGGCAACAATACCGCCTGTCATGTACTCACAAGCGTTATCTCCCGCACCTTCAATGACGGCAATCGTACCTGAGTTACGTACCCCAAAACGCTCACCCGCTTTACCTGCCGCGAACAGTTTACCGCCCGTTGCGCCGTACAAACACGTGTTACCAATAATGGTGGCTTCATGACACTTGAACGCTGTACCTAAGTGAGGTTTAATGGCGATCTTGCCGCCTGCCATCCCTTTCCCTACGTAGTCATTCGCATCACCTGTGAGGTAAAGCTCTACGCCTCCCGCATTCCAAACGCCAAACGACTGGCCGGCAGTGCCGTCAAGATAGATTTTGATAGGGGAAGCCGCCAATCCTTGGTTGCCATAGCGCTTCGCTATTTCGCCAGATAAGCGAGCACCCACAGAACGATCAGTGTTGATGACATTGTAGAAGAAACTTGCCGATTGGCTGTTTTCTACCGCATGCATGGCATCATCAATGATCTTTTGATTGAGCTCAGCTTTATCAAACGGTTTGTTTGGCTCTGTCCAAAACAGCGGATGACCTTCAGGCGAGACGGGAGCTTCTAGAATGTTGGATAGATCCAATTTGGTTTGCTTCGCGGTAAAGCCTTCTACTGCTTCAAGTAAATCGGTACGACCAATCAAGTCCGTCAGTTTTTCAACTCCTAGCTCAGAAAGCAGCTCGCGCACTTCTTCTGCCAGTCCGGTGAAGTAGTTCATCACCATTTCAGGTAAGCCTTTGAAGTACTCTTTACGCAGCGTTTCGTCTTGAGTCGCAACCCCTGTTGCACAGTTATTGAGGTGACAAATTCGCAGGAACTTACAACCCATAGCAACCATTGGCGCGGTACCAAATCCGAAGCTTTCTGCACCTAAAATTGCGGCCTTAACCACGTCTAGACCAGTCTTTAGACCACCGTCTACCTGTAGGCGGATCTTATGACGCAGACCATTAGCAACCAGTGCTTGTTGCGTCTCTGCTAGACCTAATTCCCATGGACTACCTGCGTATTTTACCGAAGTTAATGGGCTTGCTGCAGTACCACCGTCGTAACCCGAGATGGTAATAAGATCAGCGTAAGCCTTTGCTACGCCCGTTGCGATGGTGCCGACACCTGGCTCGGAGACGAGTTTCACCGAAACCAGCGCATTTGGGTTGACTTGTTTAAGGTCGAAGATCAACTGGGCCAAATCTTCAATCGAATAGATATCGTGGTGCGGAGGAGGGGAGATCAGAGTCACGCCTTGTACCGAATAACGCAGTTTTGCGATTTCAGCGGTGACTTTGTGTCCTGGTAGCTGTCCACCTTCACCCGGTTTCGCACCTTGTGCCACCTTGATTTGCAGTACATCCGCATTAGTCAGGTAATGAGGCGTTACACCAAATCGGCCAGAAGCAATTTGCTTGATGCGCGAGTTACGTTCAGTGCCGAAACGGCGAGGATCTTCACCACCTTCACCGGAGTTTGAATAGCCACCAAGACGGTTCATCGCAGTCGCGAGGGCTTCATGCGCTTCAGGGCTAAGTGCGCCAATGGACATGGCCGCAGAGTCGAAGCGTTTGAACAGTTCGGTTTTCGGTTCTATTTGCTCAAGTGGCAGCGGTGAGTCTGATTTTTTCAGCGACATTAAGTCACGCAGCATGGCAACAGGGCGTTGGTTTACCTGCTTAGCAAAGCTCTGATAGTCGTTACTTTCGCCAGATTTAACGGCCTGTTGCAGCGTGCCGACAACATCCGGGTTGTAAGCATGATACTCACCTCCATGGACATACTTTAACAAGCCGCCATGATCAATCGATTTGCGTTTCGCCCATGCTTTGCGAGATAAGTTTGTAAGATCTTGCTGGAAGTCGTCAAAATTCGCGCCTTCAATACGAGTTGTGACGCCTTTAAAACACTGGTCGACCACATCTTGGCTCAAGCCAACTGCTTCAAACAGTTGTGAGCAGCGGTAAGAGGCGATGGTTGAGATCCCCATCTTTGACATGATTTTATACAGGCCCTTGTTGATGCCGTATTGGTAGTTCTGCATCACATCGCGATAGTCTTTCTCTAGTGCCTTATCATCAATCAGTTTACCTAACGCTTCATAAGCAAGGTATGGGTAAACTGCAGTCGCACCAAAGCCAAGCAAGACAGCAAATTGGTGTGGGTCACGTGCAGTTGCGGTTTCGACTACAATGTTGGCATCGCAACGTAAGTTCGCATCAATCAAACGAGTTTGAACGGCGCCGACTGCCATTGCCGCTGGAATTGGTAACTTGCCTTTGACCAAAGCGCGATCTGAAAGTACCACTAAAACCGTGCCTTCACGTACGACTTGCTCTGCTTGCTCACAGAGATCATTAATGGCTTGTTTAAGATCTTTCTCTTGTGGGTCGTAGTTGATATCTAGAATGGTATTACGGTAGTGATCGTCACCAAGCTCGAGCAGTTGCTGCATGTCTGAATAAAGCAGTACAGGCGAATCAAATGTTACGCGATGCGCGTGGCCATCGGTTTCACAGAAGACATTCATTTCCTTACCGATACTGGTCGCCAGTGACATCACGTGTTTTTCACGCAGTGGATCGATCGGTGGATTGGTGACCTGAGCGAACTTCTGGCGGAAGTAGTCAGTTACCAAGCGCTCTTTTGAGGAGAGCACTGCCATTGGAGTATCGTCCCCCATGGAACCGACGGCTTCTTGCCCCATATCACCGAGGACACGCAGCACTTGATCGACTTCTTCATTGCTCATGGCAAACTGCTTTTGATAAGTCTTAAGTAAGTCTTCATCAAAGCTACGCTCACCTACTTGCTCCTCAGGTAGCTGAGAAAATGGTGTGAGTTTGCGAACGTTGTTTTCCATCCATTCGCGATAAGGGTGACGAGATTTCAGATCATTATCGATCTCGCTAGACTGCCAAAGCTTACCTTTACGAGTGTCGATGACAAGCAATTCCCCCGGACCTACACGCCCTTTTTCGGCAACTTCATCTGGGGCGTAATTCCAAATCCCTACCTCAGATGCCAGAGTGATCAACTTGTCTTTGGTAATTACATAACGCGCAGGACGCAGACCGTTTCGGTCTAGGTTACAAGCAGCATAACGACCATCGGACAGTACGATACCTGCTGGGCCATCCCATGGTTCCATGTGCTTGGAGTTGAAATCGTAAAACGCCCGTAGATCCGGATCCATATCTGGGTGGTTTTGCCATGCAGGCGGCACAAGCATACGCATGGCGCGGAAGATATCCATGCCGCCAGCTAAGAAGAGATCCAGCATATTATCTAAGCTGGAGGAGTCTGAACCTGTCTCGTTCACAAATGGTGCTGCAGTTTGAAGATCGGGCAGCAGTGGTGACGAGAACTTGTAAGCACGAGCTCGTGCCCATTGTCGATTACCTTCAATGGTATTGATCTCACCATTATGAGCAAGGTAGCGGAACGGTTGAGCCAGTGGCCAACGCGGTTGAGTGTTGGTGGAAAAACGCTGGTGGAACAGACAGATAGCGGATTCCATCCGTAGATCGGCAAGATCAAGATAAAAGCGAGGCAAATCCGCAGGCATGCACAGGCCTTTGTACACTAAAACTTGAGTCGACAAGCTACAGATGTAGAAATCCGGATCTTCGGTGATTTGTTTCTCGATGCGACGGCGTGCGATGTAGAGACGACGTTCAATGTCACGCTCTCGCCAACCAGCCGGTGCAGAGATAAAGACTTGCTGAATATTTGGAAGCGAGTTAGCCGCAATTGGACCGAGTACTTCTGAATTAGTTGGTACTTCACGCCAACCGGCCACTGTTAGCGTCTCTTGCGCAAGTTCTCTGTTGACGATGTCTTTAGCGAGTTGAGCTTTGACCGGATCTTGGTTGAAGAAAATCATCCCTACGGCGTATTGCTTGCCAAGGTTGAAACCATTTTCTTCGGCAATAAGACGTAAATAGGAATCGGGCTTTTGTAATAGAAGACCACAACCATCACCGGTTTTACCATCGGCGGCAATACCACCACGGTGGGTCATTCGGTCAAGTGCAGAAATTGCTGTACGAACCAGCTTGTGGCTTTGTTCGCCTTCCATATGCGCGATCAAGCCAAATCCACAGTTGTCTTTCTCAAGACTTGGATCATAAAGAGCCATTGCAATTCTCCCTTTGCTTATCCGTCATCCCGACAGATATATCAACACTGCTTACGTTGATAGTGATGACTGAATATGCATCATCTTTTATGGTTTTATGTATATTTATTCAATAAAAGCTGTGAAATATTTAACATTTTTTGAGTGTTTTATTTTCATCAACTTCACAAGCTATAGCTTATTGTAAAAAAGGTCAAGTTATTAGTGGATAATCACGTGAATATGCGATTTACCATTTAATAAGCTAAAATAGTTTAATGATTTCAAATAGATAGAAAATTGATTGTTACAAAAAAGTAACATTTGATTCTGTGGGAAATAAAAAAGACCAGCATAAAATGCTGGTCAAAATAGAAAGATTGGAAGGAATTGTTTTCTTTCTTTGCTAATAGCCATCGATATCGCTGATGGCTATTTATGGCATTGAAAGAGGGAAGCGTGAATACTTCCGTTAAGCAGAAAGCATCAGTGAATCTGCTTTTGCTTCTAGGTTTGTGCCATCCATTAGGTAGTCATCGATAGCACGAGCACATTCGCGACCTTCGTTGATACAACGAACCACCAAAGATTGGCCTGTTCGCATATCACCAGCAGCAAATACGCCTTCTTGGTTAGTAGCAAAACCTTGAGTTGCTACGTTACCGCGATCATCTAGCGCGATATCCAGTTGAGCAAGCACGCCTGTAGGTTCTGGGTGTAAGAAGCCCATTGCTAGGAATGCCATATCACATGGGATCACTCGCTCGCTGCCTTCTACTTCTTTGAAACTTGGGCGCTCGCCTGGTTTTGCATCTTGCCAAACGATATCAGCAAGACGAAGGCCTGTGACTTCACCTTTGTCATTTCCGATGAACTCTTTGGTCAGGATGTTCCAGTGACGATCGACACCTTCTTCATGAGAGGTCGAAGTACGTAGGATCATTGGGTATTGAGGCCAAGGCATATTGGCTGGGCGCTTCTCTGGTGGAATCGGCATGATTTCCACTTGAGTTACGCTTGCTGCGCCGTGACGGTTTGACGTACCTACACAGTCTGAACCGGTATCACCACCACCAATGACAACCACATGTTTACCTTTTGCGTGAATCTCTTCCGTTTTCAGGTCCATGTTATTTGCACGTCGGTTGTTTTGACCTAGGAATTCCATTGCGAAGTGAACGCCTTTGAGCTCACGACCCGGAACTGGCAAATCACGTGGAACCGTTGAGCCACCCGTCAGTAGAACCACATCGAACTCTTGACGCAGTTGCTGAGCATTTACATCAACACCGACGTGTTGGTTTACTTTAAACTCAACGCCAGCTTCTGCCATTAGATTGATCTTACGATCAATGACTTCCATGCTCAGTTTAAAATCTGGAATACCGAAACGCAGCAGACCACCAACCTTCTCGTCTCGCTCGAATACTGTCACGGTATGGCCTGCGCTGTTTAGCTGCTCAGCAGCCGCAAGACCAGCAGGTCCAGATCCAATGATCGCCACCGTTTTACCAGTGCGAGAACGTGGCGTTTTTGGCTTGGCGTACCCTTCACGATACGCCGTTTCTACGATGGTTTTCTCGATATTACAGATAGTGATTGGGTCTTGGTTGATGCCAAGTACACAAGCACTTTCACATGGAGCAGGGCAAACACGACCAGTAAACTCAGGGAAGTTATTGGTTGAGCTTAGAATGTTCCATGCTTCTTCCCAGCTATCACGATAAACTGCATCGTTAAACTCTGGGATGATGTTACCGATAGGGCAGCCGTTATGACAAAACGGCACACCACAATCCATACAACGAGACGCTTGAGTATTGATCTTGTCACCAAATTCCTCGTTCAGAACGAACTCTTTGTTGTTCTTGATGCGTTCAGCTGGGTCGATCTTCTGTGGTAGTTCACGACCGTGCTCTAAAAATCCAGTAGGCTTACCCATTATACGGCCTCCGCTTGAGTTTCGTTTCCTTGAGACTGTGCTTCAGCTTTGCGTTTTTGAAGAACCGCTTTGTAGTCACGCGGCATTACCTTAACCATAGAGGCTAGGCTAGCTTCAAAGTTGTCTAGGAAAGACTGAGCGACTTCACTTCCTGTGAATTGAACATGCTTAGTTAGCATGTCGAGTAATAGATCTCTGTCTTCTTGCTCGATTGGATCTAGGTCTACTAATTCTGGGTTCAGTTTTGACTCAAAGTCGCCTGATTTATCCCATACGTAAGCCACGCCGCCACTCATACCTGCAGCAAAGTTACGACCTGTTGAACCAAGGATGATGGCTGCACCGCCCGTCATGTATTCACAACCGTGGTCACCGACGCCTTCTACTACTACTTTCGCGCCTGAGTTACGAACACAGAAACGTTCACCAGCCATACCGCGAATGAAAGACTCACCCGAAGTTGCACCGTAGAAACACACGTTACCAACCACGATGTTGTCTTCCGCGACAATGCTTGATTTCGCATCTGGGTAAAGTACTAAGGTACCGCCAGATAAGCCTTTACCCCAGTAGTCGTTCGCGTCGCCTTCCACTTCAAACTTCACGCCCTTAGCGAGGAATGCACCGAATGACTGACCCGCAGAACCTTTGAACTTCACGTTCATTGGCTGAGGTAGACCGGCATCTTTGTACACTTTCGAGATTTCGTTCGACAACATGGTACCTGCAGAGCGGTCCGTGTTAACGATAGGGAACTCGGCATTCACCGCTTCGCCTTTCTCGAGTGCAGGAATCGCCGCTTGAATCAGCTTGCGGTCTAGCACTTCTTCTAGGTTGTGGTTCTGCTGAGCTTGGTTGAATACACCATCAGCTTCACGTGGTTGCTCAACGTGGAGAACAGGAGACAGATCTAGGTTCTTGTATTTCCAGTGAGAAACGTCTTGGCGAATCTTCAGTTTCTGTCCTTGGCCAACCATCTCATCGATAGTGCGGAAACCAAGTTCAGCCATGATTTCACGTAGACCTTGTGCCATGTATTGGAAGAAGGTTACGACGTCTTCTACGCGGCCATCAAAGCGCTCGCGAAGCGTCTTGTTCTGAGTTGCGATACCGACAGGACAGGTGTTCTTATGACACTTACGCATCATGATACAACCTTCAACCACCAAGGCTGCGGTTGCCACGCCCCATTCTTCTGCACCAAGTAGTGTTGCCACTGCAAGGTCGCGAGGTGTCTTCATCTGACCATCCGCTTGAACCACGATACGGTTACGTAGACCGTTCTTCAGTAGCGTTTGGTGCGTTTCTGCCAAACCAAGTTCCCAAGGAAGACCAGTATGACGGATTGAAGACATTGGGGATGCACCAGTACCACCGTCGAAACCTGCGATTAGTACAACGTCTGCTTTCGCTTTCGCTACACCGGAAGCGATCGTACCTACGCCAGCTTCCGATACCAGCTTCACGTTTACACGACCCGCGCGGTTCGCGTTCTTCAAATCGTAGATAAGCTGAGCCAAATCTTCGATTGAGTAGATATCGTGGTGTGGTGGTGGCGAGATAAGACCGACGCCCGGAGTTGAGTGACGTGTAGCACCGATCCAGTCATCTACTTTATCGCCTGGTAGCTGACCACCTTCACCTGGTTTCGCACCTTGAGCCATCTTGATTTGTAGCTCATCAGCGTTGGTTAGGTAGTAAGAGGTTACGCCGAAACGACCCGAAGCTACCTGTTTGATTGCAGAGCGTTCCCAATCGCCGTTCTCTTTGCGCTCGAAACGCATTGGGTCTTCACCACCTTCACCAGAGTTCGATTTTGCGCCAAGGCGGTTCATCGCAACAGCCAATGTGGAGTGTGCTTCGTAAGAAATAGAACCGAATGACATTGCACCTGTCGCGAAGCGTTTCACGATGCTTTCAATTGGCTCGACTTCGTCGATAGAGATAGAACCAGCTGGGTTCTTAATGAATTCTAGCTGGCTACGCAGAGTTACCGCGTTGTCACCTTGTTTATCGACTGCTGTCGCGTACTGCTTGAACTGATCGTAGTTCTTGTTGCGCGTAGACTCTTGCAGTAGCGAGATGGTTTCTGGGTTGAATAGGTGCTTCTCACCACGCTGTTTCCATTGGTAAACACCACCCACATCCAGCATTTGAATTGGGATTTCGCGTTGTGGGTAACCGATGCGGTGACGAACGAGCACTTCTTTAGCGATATCGTCAAGGGTGAGACCTTGGATACGAGAAACTGTACCTGTGAAGTACTTGTCTACCACTGACTTATGAATACCTAAGGCTTCGAAGATTTGCGCACCGTGGTACGACTGCAGGGTTGAGATACCCATCTTCGAGAAGATCTTCAGAAGACCGCCATTGATCGCTTTACGGTAGTTGTTGAACAGATCGCGAGGGTTCGCTTCTGGGTCCAGCTTCTTCGTACGCTGAAGCTCAATGATGGTTTCAATCACTAGGTATGGGTTAACGGCGTTGGCACCGTAACCAATTAGCGTTGCAAAGTGGTGCGTTTCACGCGCGTCACCAGTTTCAACCACGATGTCACACTTCGCACGTAGACCTTTGCGGATCAAGTGGTGATGTACTGCGCCAACTGCCAGCATTGCTGGGATCGCCGCGTGGTTTGAGTTCACTGCACGGTCAGTTAGCAGGATGATTGAGTAACCATCAATAACCGCATCTTCTGCGTATTGGCAGATACGTTTTAGTGCGCGCTCAAGCTTGCCTTGGTCTTCACTGGCTTGGAATACGATATCCAGTGTCTTCGCCTGAAGATGCTCGTTGTCAATAGCACGCAGTTTCTCAAGCTCAGAGTTCGCCAGAACAGGCGATTCCAATTCGACTTTCTGACAGTGAAGTGGTGTTTCAGTCAGAAGGTTTTGGTCTTTACCCAAGTAAGTGTTCAGCGACATAACCATACGCTCACGGATCGGATCGATCGGTGGGTTAGTTACCTGTGCGAACAGTTGCTTGAAGTAGTTTGAAAGATGTTGAGACTGATGAGATAGAACCGCAAGAGGCCAGTCTGCACCCATGGCTGATAATGGCTCTTTACCTTCATTTGCCATTGGAACGATGATTTCGTTCACTTCTTCAGTACTTACGCCAAACGCTTGTTGGCGGTGTAGAAGATGTTCTGGCTTAGGTTGGCTGAATTGGTTGCTCGCATCTGGCAGCTTCTTCAAGCTTAGTAGGTTTTCTTCTACCCACTTTTCGTAAGGCTGCGCTGTTGCGATGGTGTCTTTCACTTCTTCATCAGAGATGATGCGACCTTGCTCTAAGTCTGCAACGAATATGCGACCTGGTTGTAGACGACCGCGGAACTCAACGTTCTCTGGCTCAATATCCACAACACCAGATTCTGATGCCATTACTAGGAAGTTATCTTTGGTCACTGTGTAGCGAGAAGGGCGCAGACCGTTACGGTCGAGTGTCGCACCAACTTGAACACCATCAGTAAAACATACTGAAGCCGGACCATCCCATGGTTCCATGATGTTCGCGTGGTACTGATAGAACGCGCGACGCTTAGGATCCATGTTTTTGTTTTCTTGCCATGCTTCCGGGATCATCATCATCAATGCGTGCGGCAGGCTACGACCAGAAAGAACTAGGAGCTCAAGTGCCATATCAAAGTTAGATGAATCCGAACTGCCTTCCTGACAAATAGGAAGCAGCATGTCGATTTCAGCTTGGGTAAATAGATCGGATTCAATGATCGCCTCACGGGCTTTCATCCAGTTCAAGTTACCTCGAACTGTATTGATTTCACCGTTGTGGGCAATGTAACGGAAAGGTTGTGCAAGACGCCATTTCGGGAAGGTGTTGGTAGAGAAGCGAGAGTGTACCAGTGCCAGTGCGGTCACCATGGTCGGGTTTTGCAGATCAAGGAAGTACTGAGGGACTTGCTCGGTCGTTAACTGACCTTTGTACACCAATGTCTTGTAAGACATTGAGTTAATGTAGAAGTCATCACCAATGTTCGAAACGCTCTCTAGGCAAACACGTACAGTGTAGTTACGAAGTACGTACAGTTTGCGCTCTAGCTCTTCAGGTGTGATACCTGGACCACCAGAGATAAACACATGCTCAAACTGAGGTTCTGTGCTTAGCGGGTCGGCACCGATCATCGAGTTATCGGTTGGCAAAACGCGGTAGCCAATAACTTCAAGGTCTAGACGCTGAGCGTTGCGTTCTAGAATGTCACGGCATTGCTCGCGTTTGTATTCGTCTTTCGGGAAAAGTACGACACCCACACCATACTTTTCAAATGAAGGTAGTTTAATGCCGAGCTTAACGGCCTCTTCTAATAGGAATTCATGAGGTTTTTGTAGCAAGATACCCGCACCATCACCGCTGCATGGATCACAACCTTGACCACCACGGTGCTCCATGCGAGCTAGCATATCCAATGCTTGAGTCACTACTTCATGAGATTTACGGTTTTTAAGGTGAGCAACAAAACCGATACCACACGCGTCATGCTCCAATTCAGGAGTATATAGACCCTGTGGATTTTGCTCTCTATCTACCATAGATACATCCTTCCAGTTCAATGTCGACGCAAAAGCACCAGGCAGGCAAATGCCACCTAGACCATTGATTACGTCTTGTCCTTTATATTTATTATCGCCACCGATCTAGGTTGACCGATCTTGATTCCTTTCCGTATCTCGCAGGAAAAGTTTTGCGAGAAAAACAATCCTTGGTGGTATCCCTTTATTTATTGCCGCTATTTAGTGATTTATATAGGTAGGAGTGGGATAACACCGACAAATCCCGCAGTGTACTTTGTAATAAAAGTCACAAAAATAACGGGGTTGTGTAAGTATCCTACAATTTTGTCACTTCAGAATGCAATGAAAAAGTCGACGTTGTGACCCAATTTTTTCGTTTAATTATGCATTTTTAGTTTAACATTTACGCAACATGAACGTTTTTTATCTGTATTTATGCAGGTTTATTGATTTTGAGCCGTATGATGTTTGTTTGAATTGACTAGTATTGTGTGTTTTTTCTTGCAGGGATGTAATTTATTTACACAGATCGTAGTGAGATTGATTACGGTTCATTGTTGGTGAGAATTTATGCAGTTACATGAGTTGGTCAATACAATCGGCCAAGATCTTCAGCGTCGATACGGTGAAAAAGTCCATAAACTAACGTTGCACGGTGGATTTAGTTGCCCTAACCGAGATGGCACGATTGGTCGGGGAGGATGTACTTTTTGTAATGTGGCTTCGTTTGCGGATGAAGAAGTACAGATAAAGAGTATTCACGATCAGTTGAAAGATCGTGCGGGCGAAATTCATCGAGCGAAAAAGTATCTCGCTTATTTTCAGGCTTACACCAGTACTTATGCGGAAGTGCAAGTGCTGAAAAATATGTATGAAGAAGCACTAAAAGCGGCTGATATTGTGGGATTGTGTGTCGGGACTCGTCCAGATTGCGTGCCTAATGCCGTATTAGATTTGCTGTCTGACTATGTACAGCAAGGTTATGAAATTTGGCTAGAGTTAGGACTTCAAACCGCTAATAACGACACCCTTAAGCGCATCAATCGCGGTCATGATTTCGAATGTTATGCCGAAATCACTAAGCGCGCGCGAACACTCGGAATCAAGGTTTGTACTCATTTAATTGTTGGATTACCGAAAGAAAGCCGCGACGATAATATTGAGACGCTGCAAAAAGTGTTAGCCGTGGGCACGGATGGCATTAAGTTACATGGCTTGCATATTGTGGAAGGCAGCACCATGGCGAAAGCGTGGCGTGCAGGACGGTTAGAGGCGCCAGAGCTAGAAGAATATGTCGCAATTGCCAGTGAGATGATTCGTATGACGCCACCGGACGTGATTTACCATCGCGTTTCATCAGCAGCTCGTAGACCTACCTTATTATCGCCACTGTGGTGTGAAAATCGCTGGCTGGCGATGACTGAAATTGGTCGAGCCCTCAGTGAACATGGTGCTCAAGGAAGCCTAACGGGAAACGCTTTTATCTATACTAAACCGGAATTAATAGCAGATCGCTCAATAAATAACTGATATATTTTAACCAGTTTTCTTTAAAGGTTTAAACGATGGATCAGTTACTCAATTGGCTTTGGGATGGTCAAGGCGGTTATGGCTATGTCGTCTTGTTATTAATTGCTAGCGTGTGCGCGTTAGCACTGATCTATTTGCACTTTCAAACATCACTTAAGCAACTCGTAACGGATTCACCCTATCCAGTCATAGTGCTGGATAGTGGCCATGCTCAGATCTTGTTATCTAACCAAGCTGCGATGCAGTTATTAGGTATTCGCTCTTTAGGTACGGGATATTTGTATCCCGCTTTATTCGATATTCGTGAGCTTGAGTCGTTTCTCGACAGTGTCTCTAGTCGTCATTTTAGCCAGCAGGTATTTGATTGGCGCTTATCTGAAAGCGAATCTATCAAGGTGGAGTTGTCAGGAAGAAAGAGTTTGCTGCGCAATCACCGTGTTTGGATCATCTACGCGCAGCCATATCAAGCCACTCATCAAGAGCAGCAACAAGAGCTTGCGCAATTAACGATTGCTCGTTCGGCACTAGACTCACTCTCTGAGTTAATTTGTACCCAAGATCGCCAAGGGAATTTATTAACGACGAACCGAGCATTTGATCAATTTTGGGAAGGGCGAAGGGAAGAAGCCTGCGCATCAAAGGTTTCCATGGGTGAGGCTAGCAGAAAGAGTGAGCGCAAGTGGACGACGGATCCACAAGGTCGCAGTTGCTTATTGGAAGTGAATCAAAATTCCCTTGTGTCACCGAGTGGTGAGCTGATCGGTACATTATCCATTAGTCATGATGTGACCGAGTGGCACAAAATGCAGCAGAACCTGAGAGATGAAATGGAGCGCCGTAAAGATACAGAAGTTGCGTTGGCGCAAAGGGATACCATCTTACAGACTATTCTTGACGCTAGCCCTGACTCTATCGGTATCTTCAATGAGAATATGGTCTATCAAGCGTGTAATAAACCGTTCGTTAATGCATTAGGTATTTCAGACGTGTCTGATTTGATTGGTAAGCGCCTTCAAGATGTCATTCCTGAAGAGATGTACGCTCGCTTAGCTGCTAGTGATTTAGATGCATTGCGTCAGTCAGAGCCTGTCCGATATATAGATAAAGTCGTTAGCAGTGATGGCAAAAGTACGTGGTTTGATGTGGTGAAATCGCCTTTTAAAGATAAAGCTTCAGGAACGAATGGTGTGCTGATCATGGCGCGTGATATTTCTGAACGTTACCTTGCCGAACAAAAGTTGGAGAGAGCCAATTTAGAGTTAGAAAAGTTGAGCTTTATGGACAGCTTAACTCAGGTATCGAACCGACGCCGCTTCGATGAACAACTGCAGGTACTATGGTACCACCATGCCCGCGAAAAGCTGCCGCTCACTATCATGTTGTGTGACATCGACTTTTTCAAAGATTACAACGACTGTTACGGCCATCAGCAAGGTGATGAAGCATTGGTCAGTGTTGCTACCGTATTCACAAAAGTCATCAATCGCTCTTCGGATTGTGTTGCGCGTTATGGTGGTGAGGAGTTTGGTTTTATCCTGCCGAATACCACAACGGAAGGCGCGAGCAATGTAGCACAGCGTATTCATGAACAAATTCGACAACTCGATATGGAGCACGACAGCTCAGAAGCATCGGAACGTCTCACGGTCAGTATCGGTCTTGTCTCTTATATTCCTCAACATGGTGATGAACCGGAAATGGGTATTGCCATGGCTGACAGTGCGCTATACCAAGCCAAAGCGGATGGACGTAATCGCACCTGTATTCACCCAAGTTCTTGCTAACGCTTTGTGACCGCTTGCTCTAAGTTGATAGCTGATTGTTTAAATCGCCGTATTAAACACGTTAAACTTACCGAAGCCTGTGCGTTCGTTGGTTAACTTATCTTTTTATCTTGTTTAGCAAGCGCAGTTCGCACTACGTATTTTTCACTAATCACACAGACCTAAATTGCGTTAGGCCGAATATGTCTGCTCGTTTTTTATCATTGAAGGGCAACATCTAGCCAGCACCATGGAGTAGTTAATGAAACCCATGAAAAATCTCGCCCAGTATTATGTCGACTTGCTAGTCAAACTGGGGATTGTTCGTTTCTCGATTTTGCTGGCCCTTGCGCTGGTGGCATTAGCCGTTGTGGTGCAGGTGGGGATTACTTTAGCTCTCAAGGGGCGAGTCGACGATATCGACATTGTCCGTTCGGTGTTTTTTGGTCTCTTGATTACACCTTGGGCGGTTTATTTTCTTTCTGTTGTTGTTGATCAGCTAGAAGAGTCTCGCCAGCGTTTAACCAAGTTGGTGTCCAAACTGAAAGACATGCGCTCGCGAGACCAAGAACTGAATTATCAACTGCAACAAAACATCGAAAAGCTCAACCAAGAAATTGAAGAGCGCATTAAAGCAGAAGAAGCTCGAGAAGAGGCGATGCAAGATCTCGAAAACGAGGTGTTCCAACGAGAGCGTACTCAGTTAGAGCTGGCGGAACGCACTGCACTACTGCGTTCATTTATTGATGCCTCGCCAGACTTAATTTACTACCGCAATGCCGATGGTGTGTTCTCCGGTTGTAACCGGGCAATGGAAGAGCTAACGGGCAAGAAAGAGCACCAGTTAGTCGGATTAAGCCCTTGGGATGTGTATAGCAAAGAAATCGCTGAGCACATCGTTGATACTGACCAAAAGGTCTTCGCCGATAATCAAGCCATCACTTACGAGCAGTGGCTAGAGTACCCTGATGGACGCAAGCACTACTTTGAACTGCGTAAAGTGCCGTTTTACAGCAAAGATGGTCGTCACCTTGGATTGGTAGGTTTTGGCCGTGATATCACTGAACGTAAACGTCATGAAGAGTCGTTAGAGAAAGCAAGCCGTGATAAAACTACTTTCATCTCAACCATCAGTCATGAACTGCGAACGCCACTAAATGGCATTGTGGGCTTAAGTCGTATGCTTCTCGATAGTCCATTGACAGAAGAGCAGCGCAAACACATGCAGACCATCAATGTGAGTGCGATTACGCTAGGTAACATCTTCAACGATATTATCGATATGGATAAGTTTGATCGCCGCAAGTTAGAACTATTACCTGCGCCACTTAACTTCGAAGACTTCGTCGCTGAGATTGAAAGCATCTCTGCTTTGATGGCGGAGCAAAAAGGGCTGCGTTTTGACTTAGAACGTTTGAGTGATTTACCAAAAGCAATTGAAGTGGATGCGACCCGTTTGCGTCAGGTAATTTGGAACTTGGTCAGCAACGCAATGAAGTTTACCAAAGAAGGTGGCGTTGTGATGACGGTGAGTGCGGATGTCGAAGACGATTTTGCCACCATTATTATGGAAGTGGAAGACACAGGTATTGGTATACCGGAAGATGAGCTTGATAAAATCTTCGCCATGTATTACCAAGTGAAATCAGGTAAAGACAACCTACATGCTGTCGGGACTGGTATAGGCTTGGCGGTGTCAAAACAGCTGATCAATATGATGGATGGTGACATTACTGTCGCTAGTGAAGAGGGTTTTGGTAGTACTTTTACCGTATCGATTCACGTTCCTATTGTGGAACTCGAAGAACCTGTCATTGATGCAAAACGCGACAATATGCATCTCAACATCTTTATGGTCGAAGACATTGAGCTTAACGTCACTGTTGCCAAATCGTTGCTTGAGAGCTTAGGGCACTCCGTTACCGTGGCGATGACGGGACAAGAAGCGCTCGTGAACTTTGTGCCAGAAAAATATGACTTGGCGTTGTTGGATATTCAGCTGCCTGATATGACGGGGTTTGATGTCGCAAATTATTATCGCGAGCATTATAACAATCTGCCTCCATTGGTCGCCCTAACAGCTAATGTGATGAAAGATCGTCGTGAATACTTAGATAACGGCATGGATGATGCCATCAGTAAACCGCTTGCTGTGAACGCCATTCAGTCTGTAATTGATAAATTCTTCGCGCATCAGGTAGAGCAGCAAGAGCAACCTGAGAGCGTTCCAGAAACAGTGGAAGAGCCGACCCCTTCTCCTGTGATTGAGACACACTTGCTCGATATGGATATGTTAGAGTCTTACGTCGACATTGTTGGTGCCAAGCCGGTCTACGACAGCATAAAAATGTTTGAAGACATGATGCCAGACTATATTGATGTCTTAGACTCAAACATGACGGCAAAAGATCAAGATGGGATTGTTTCTGAAGCGCATAAAATTAAAGGCGCTGCAGGTTCGATTGGCCTCAAACGTATCCAAAGTGTGGCGCAGAAAGCGCAATCTCCCGATATGCCAGCATGGTGGGAAAACATTTCAGACTGGGTTGAAGAGATCAAAAATGAATACCAAAACGATATTCAAGTCCTCAAAAGTTGGTTGGAACAAAGGAAATAACATGAAAAAAATCGCACCGTTGGCGTTGGTTATAGCATTGATGGCAGGTTGCAGTTCCGTTCCAAGTGTGAACTGGCAACAAAACAGTCAGATTACGATTAACCAGGTGAATGTCGAGCTCAAAAGTAACTTATGGGTGAACCTGATGCCGACTGTTGGGGAAGTACAAGAGCAAAGCATTCAAGGATCACTTTACCTTGAAGGAGACCAGTTACTCCCAGCCAACCTGACTGCCGAAGCGCTTATCATCAAGCAAGGAGAAAAAGAGTGGTGGGTGGATGAAGACTCTTTAGAAACTCGAACTCATAGTGAGAGCCAATGGGAAGTAGCCTTCACGTCTCAGGTAGACGCGGACACAGAAAAATCGGTTGATATCGCGGTACTTTTAGACGACGCAGGTAAACAGCGCTGGTTAGTGGAAAAGTACGTGAAGATTAACAAGGTTTATTAGATTCAGTGATTGTCCGCTAATTGCTAAACCCAAAATAAAAGGGCTTGCTCAATGAGCAAGCCCTTTGCGTATTAGCGATTCAATTAGTCTTCTAGATCGCCACAGAAGCGGTAACCTTCGCCGTGGATAGTCGCGATGATTTCAGGAGTACCTGAAACAGACTCAAAGTGTTTACGAATACGACGAATCGTTACGTCTACAGTACGGTCATGCGGCTTAAGTTCACGGCCAGTCATCTTCTTAAGAAGATCGGCACGAGTTTGAATCTTACCTGGGTTCTCACAGAAGTGCAGTAGAGCTCGGAACTCAGAGCGAGGGAGCTTGTAGCTATCACCAGCAGGGCTTACTAGAGAGCGGCTGTTGATGTCCAGTACCCAACCATTGAATTCATACTTTTCTACTGAGCGTTTCTCTTCTTGCACCGCATTAGAGCTCATTGAGCGGCTAAGTAGGTTGCGAGCACGAATAGTCAGTTCACGTGGGTTGAATGGTTTAGTGATGTAGTCATCTGCACCAATCTCAAGACCTAGGATCTTGTCCACTTCATTGTCACGGCCTGTCAGGAACATTAAAGCAATGTTCGCTTGTTCGCGTAGTTCACGCGCTAACAGAAGGCCATTCTTGCCTGGAAGATTAATGTCCATAATAACCAAGTTGACTGAGTTGTCAGACAACACTTGGTGCATCTCTTCACCGTCACTGGCTTCAAAAACAGCGTATCCCTCTGCTTCAAAAATACTCTTAAGAGTGTTACGAGTTACTTGCTCATCTTCAACGATAAGAATCTGCGGGGTTTGCATTGGCGGTACCTAAATTTGTGACAAAATTGTGCTAATAGAATAAATTCTAGGCAAAAATATAACATACAGGTAATGTGATTTTGATAATAAATCAAGTTGATCAAAAAAACACTTCTTTCAGTTATCCGCCCTCCATGGAATTTTGCCAACTCACCAGTATCCAATGGCGACGTTTATTCTAAAGGGCTTGTTTACCTTTCATTTCCTGCTTTCTGTGGGGCCTGAAACGTAAACACCCTAAGATATGGAGCGGATTTTATATTGTTAACAGCATGCTAACAATGCTCAAATGTTAATTCCATTCAGTTTGTTGATTTATATCAATTGATGAAATGTAACTGTTATTAATCGTTTAAGACTTATGATAGAAAAAAGTAATACGAACATAGACGCATCGTTATGGAATGCTTATTCAGAATCTTTTTTCAGATTCGAGGCCGAGTGGTGCGTTTCAAACTACGCTGTGATAACCGCTTGGAACCCATACAGTAATTTGCGGTCCAAAGAAGAGAACTGCATAAGCAATCAAGCATTAGAAACACTACTACAGAACGTTAATTACGCGCCTATCACAGTAAGTGACAGCTCTTTTACATGGTATGAGGAAAGCTTTGCCGTCGAGTTATCACCAGAGGCGGCGGTCGCATTGGCGAATGACTTTCAACAAAACGCGATTTACTACGTCATTGATGATCAACTTTACCTTATTGCGTGCTCACAGCCGAAAGTGTTGCATAAGTTAGGCTCCCTTAAGCCTCGACTCGTATAGGAAAGGATACTACTCACCGAAGCACTGCTTGGGTGAGAAAATTCACGGAGGAAATATGAGAGACATTACACCCGATATTTGTGACCAATTTGAAGACCAAGTTACCCTGCTTACTTTGCCACTGCAGAACTTTGGTCAACGCACCGCTTTTTACGGAGAAATTGTCACAGTGCGTTGCTATCACGACAACTCAAAAGTACGTGAAGTACTGGGCGAAGATGGGACGGGGAAAGTATTGATTGTTGACGGACATGGTTCGTGTCAGAAAGCATTGCTTGGCGATCAATTAGCAATACTCGGAATAGAAAATGGGTGGGAAGGCATTATTGTCTATGGTGCAATACGCGACGTAGCACAAATATCTCAGATGGACATTGGTGTGCAAGCACTTGGTACCAATCCGTTTAAGACAGAGAAGCGAGGTATGGGAGAGGTCAATGTGACCTTAACGATGCAAAACCAAATCGTGCAGCCGAAGCATTATGTGTACGCTGATTGGAATGGTGTGTTGATTTCAAAGCAAAAATTAGATTTCTAAAAACGAAAGCCTAAACCTACCTCAATACCTTGTTGCCAATCTTGGTAATCAAGAGTCGCGTGAAAATCCAGTTTATCGGTGATTTTTACGCGACTTGAGACTTCAGCTGCGAGGCTGCTGTCTTCTTGTCGAATACCTTCCGCAGTCTCATTCTTGTAAGAGCGAACCGTACTTTTTAGTGTGACACGATCATTGAAGTGATAGCTGATCCCACTCAAAAAACCGCTTTGGTTTTGGGTTGGAGAGTTGTTGACTCGTGCACCGACGTAAACGTCTACGGAGTCAAAGAGTTCGTACGCATAACCCGTGTCGATATTCCAAACATCGAAACTGTCAGATTGATAGCTGTCGCTGGAAATAAATAGTTTATGAGGAGAAGGGGATGTTTTGCCTGGAAGAGGCGGAAGCTCGTTCGCTAGACAAACGCCAGGCACAAAAAACAGCAACAGAAAAAGCCCTCTTTTCATGCTCACCACTCCTTGTGTCAACTTTTTTATTAGTATGTGCCCAAAGCTTCTCACTATTAAAGCATAGAATATGAAAGCTAGCTCACCTATTTTCTAAATAATTCGATCCTGTGAACATAGGTCACAGTTAAGTTGTTGTTAAGTGTCAACAACTCCCTTTCATAATTTGATCTTACGCTTTATGACGAAGATCAGACTAGTTATGGAGTAAAAAGTGAGACTGATGACGATGGGATGAGCCCCCTACAAAAATAAGCGACAGATTTCCTAACGAGCAATAACATCCAATTAGCGTTAAATATCAATAAGATTGCTTAGCAGAATTCGCTGTAAGACTGAAAAACAAACAATTTTTTGTTGACTATGAATCGGAAACTCGGTAAACGTAGAGTTAAGCAAACACAATTAACGTTGAATATTTATTTATGCCATCTAACAGCCTAGTAGTAATGACCACGACCATTATTATTACCGACACGACACATGTTGGGGCAGGCTGCTGAGCGAAAGAAATTCACAAAAAAGGCCTGTATCCAACAAGATACAGGCCTTTTTTTATGCTTTTTTATCCAGAATTTAGACAAGTTTGAGAAGATATACCGGAGGAAGGGATGCGAGTATTGAAGTTTGGCGGTTCATCACTAGCTGATGCAGATCGCTTTTTAAGAGCGGCAGACATCATTGCCAATAACGCTCAACAAGAAGAAGTGGCGGTTGTTCTTTCAGCCCCAGGTAAAACAACAAATAAGTTGGTTGCGGTCATTGAAGGCGCGTTGCGCAATGGTGAAGCAGAGCTGCAAATCAAAGAGTTGGATGAATCGTTTAAAACGCTATTCACTCAAATCCAAGCAGTACTACCCAATATTGATGGTTCAGCTTTCGATAACCAAGTGAAAACCTCGCTATCTCAATTACGTCAATTTGTTCACGGCATCAATCTATTAGGTATGTGCCCAAACAACGTAAATGCACGCATTATCAGTAAAGGTGAGCGTGTTTCCATTCAGTTGATGAAAGCTGTCTTGGAGGCGAAGGGACAACAAGCGAGCTTGATCGATCCTGTCGAGTATCTGTATGCCCAAGGTGATCATCTTGAAGCTATGGTTGATGTGGATATTTCAACGCAAAACTTCCGTCAAAAACCCCTTCCTCAGGGTCATGTGAACATTATGCCGGGCTTTACAGCTGGCAACGAAAAAGGAGAGCTTGTCACGCTTGGTCGTAATGGCTCTGACTACTCGGCAGCGGTTCTTGCAGCTTGCTTACGTGCAGACTGTTGTGAAATCTGGACCGACGTTGATGGTGTATACAACTGTGACCCACGTTTAGTCGAAGATGCTCGCCTACTTAAATCACTAAGCTACCAAGAAGCGATGGAGCTTTCTTATTTTGGTGCTTCCGTTCTGCACCCGAAAACCATCGCCCCTATTGCTCAATTCCACATTCCATGTCTGATCAAAAATAGCTTTAACCCTCAAGGTGCAGGTACTCTTATCGGCCAAGATACTGGTGAAGATAATCTTGCGATCAAAGGTATTACAACACTTAACGACCTAACCATGGTTAACGTATCAGGCCCTGGTATGAAAGGCATGGTAGGCATGGCGAGTCGTGTATTCGGTGCGATGTCGTCTGCTGGTGTATCTATTGTTCTGATCACTCAGTCTTCTTCTGAATACAGCATCAGCTTCTGTATTGAGGCTGAAGATAAAGCGAAAGCGCAGCAAGTGCTGGCAGATGCGTTCGAGCTAGAACTGAAAGATGGCTTACTAGAACCGGTCGAGTTTATTGATAATGTTTCAATCATTACGCTTGTTGGTGACGGTATGCGCACATCGCGTGGTGTGGCTTCTCGCTTCTTCTCTTCTCTTGCTGAAGTGAACGTGAATATCGTGGCGATAGCACAAGGCTCATCAGAACGTGCGATTTCTGCCGTTATTCCAGAAGACAAAATTTCTGAAGCGATCAAAGCGTGTCACGAAAACCTATTCAACTCGAAACACTTCCTCGATGTGTTCGTTGTTGGTGTTGGTGGTGTGGGTGGCGAGCTGGTGGATCAGATCGAGCGCCAACAAGTCAAACTGGCTGAGAAAGGCATTGTGATTCGAGTTTGTGGCTTAGCAAACAGCAAAGGTCTGTTGCTTGATAGCGAAGGCTTACCGCTCGAGCACTGGCGTGATCGTATGTCAGCAGCCACAGAAGAATTCAGCCTAGCGCGTCTGATTTCTTTGGTACAACGCAATCATATTATCAACCCTGTATTGGTTGATTGTACTTCCAGTGAAGACATTGCTAAACAATACGCCGACTTCCTAGCGGCAGGTTTTCATGTTGTAACACCAAACAAAAAAGCAAACACAGCAAGCATGGCGTACTACCATCAGCTTCGCGATGTGGCTCGTAGCTCCCGTCGTAAATTGATGTATGAAACAACCGTAGGTGCAGGCCTACCGGTTATTGAAAACTTGCAAAACCTGATTTCTGCAGGTGATGAACTGGAGCGCTTCAGCGGTATTCTTTCCGGTTCTCTTTCTTATATTTTCGGTAAGTTAGATGAAGGAATGAGCTTAAGTGAAGCGACGAATATCGCAAAAGAAAATGGCTTTACTGAACCAGATCCTCGTGATGATCTGTCTGGTATGGATGTCGCGCGTAAGTTGTTGATCCTAGCTCGTGAAGCGGGCATGTCACTAGAGCTTGAAGATGTTGTTGTTGACCAAGCGCTACCGCCAGGTTTTGATGATTCAGGCAGTGTTGATGAGTTTATGGCGCGTCTCCCAGAAGCGGACGCCTACTTCAAAGAGTTATCAGCTAAAGCAGCAAAAGAAGGCAAAGTACTGCGTTACGTTGGTGAGATTAACGAGGGCAAGTGCACAGTAAGCATCGCTGCGGTGGATGAAAACGATCCGATGTATAAAATCAAAGACGGTGAAAACGCACTGGCATTTTACAGCCGTTACTACCAGCCAATCCCACTTGTGTTGCGTGGCTATGGCGCAGGTACTGAGGTAACGGCTGCGGGTGTATTCTCTGACGTGATGCGTACTTTAGGTTGGAAACTAGGGGTATAACAAGAATGAGTTCAAGTGATATGGATGTAGTGGTTTATGCCCCAGCATCAATTGGTAATGTAAGTGTTGGTTTTGATGTATTGGGGGCGGCGGTGTCCCCAGTGGATGGGACCTTGCTAGGTGACAGAGTGCAAGTTAAGGCAGGGACTGAGCCGTTCAGTCTGAAAACTGCGGGTAATTTTGTCTCTAAGTTGCCTACAGAGCCAAAAGAAAACATCGTTTACGATTGTTGGTTGGTGTTTGCTCGCGAACTAGACAAAAAAGGTGTTGAGCTAAAACCACTTGAAATGACGCTAGAAAAGAACATGCCAATAGGCTCAGGTTTAGGCTCAAGTGCATGTTCTATCGTGGCGGCGCTGGATGCCTTAAACCGATTCCATGGTCAACCGCTGAATGAGACTGAGCTGCTAGCACTGATGGGGGAAATGGAAGGCAAAATCTCTGGTGGTATTCACTACGATAACGTCGCGCCGTGTTACCTTGGTGGTGTCCAGTTGATGCTTGAAGAGTTGGGTATCATCAGTCAGGAAGTGCCTTGCTTTGACGATTGGTACTGGGTGATGGCTTATCCGGGTATCAAAGTATCAACAGCAGAAGCGCGTGAGATCCTACCATCTCAATACCGCCGACAAGATATCATCGCTCATGGTCGACACCTTGCGGGCTTTATTCATGCGTGTCATTCTGGTCAGCCAGAGCTAGCTGCAAAAATGATCAAAGACGTGATCGCAGAACCGTATCGTGAGAAACTGCTTCCGGGCTTTGCGAATGCACGTCAATACGCTGCATCAGCAGGTGCGTTAGCAACCGGTATTTCTGGCAGTGGTCCAACACTGTTCAGTATTTGCAAAGAGAAAGATGTCGCTGAGCGAGTTGCTCGCTGGTTAGAACAGAACTACGTACAAAACGAAGAAGGATTCGTCCACGTTTGTCGTCTAGATAAGCAGGGTTCGAAAGTAACAGGAAGTGAGCTATGAAGCTTTACAATATAAAAGAAAATGATGAACAAGTTTCCTTTGGCCAAGCCGTTCGCCAAGGGTTAGGCCGTAACCAAGGTCTATTTTTCCCATCGGAATTACCAAAGTTTGAAGACGTTGATGCGCTACTGGCCGAAGACTTTGTTTCTCGTAGCACTAAGATTTTATCAGCGTTTATCGGTGATGAGCTGGCGGAAGAGCAAGTCAACGCGCTTGTGGACGCAGCGTTCCAATTCCCGGCGCCAATCAATCAAGTCAAAGATGGTGTTTACGCGTTAGAGCTTTTCCATGGTCCAACGCTGGCATTTAAAGATTTTGGCGGTCGCTTTATGGCGCAATCTCTGGCGGCGGTATCGGACGGTGGCAAGATCACCATTCTGACTGCGACTTCTGGCGATACTGGCGCAGCCGTTGCGCACGCTTTCTATGGTATGGAAGACATCAACGTTGTGATTCTTTACCCGAAAGGCAAGATCAGCCCACTGCAAGAGAAGCTATTCTGTACGCTAGGCAAGAACATTCACACTGTCGCGATCGATGGCGACTTCGATGCGTGCCAGGCTCTGGTTAAGCAAGCTTTCGATGATTCCGCACTGCGTGAAGAGATCGGCCTGAACTCTGCAAACTCAATCAATATCAGCCGTTTGATGGCGCAAATCTGTTACTACTTTGAAGCAGCCGCGCAAATGAGTAAGGAAGAGCGTGAAAACCTAGTAGTGTCTGTACCAAGTGGTAATTTCGGTAACCTGACGGCAGGTCTACTGGCAAAAGCGCTGGGTCTGCCGATCAAACGCTTCATTGCTGCAACCAACGCCAATGACACCGTGCCACGCTACCTAGAAACAGGTAAGTGGGAGCCAAAACCAACGGTTGCAACGACATCGAACGCAATGGATGTAAGTCAACCGAACAACTGGCCGCGTATTGAAGAGCTCTGCCGAGTGAAAGAGTGGGGCCTAGAGACACTAGGTAAAGGCGCGGTTTCAGATGAGCAAAGCGCACAATCTGTGAAAGACTTGTACTCATTGGGCTACCTATGTGAACCGCACGGTGCGATTGCTTACCGCGTTCTTGAAGAGCAACTGCAAGAAGGTGAAACCGGTCTGTTCCTATGTACTGCTCACCCAGCGAAGTTCAAAGAAGTGGTGGATGATATTCTAGAATCAGACATCGACCTTCCTGCGCCACTAGCGAAGCACGCGGCGATGGAGTTGCTATCGGAAGATCTCGACGCAGACTTTGAAGCATTGAAACAAGTACTGCGCCGCGTACAGTAATTATTAAAATGATGAACGACGAAAGGTGAATGAGCAATCATTCGCCTTTTTTATTGTCGGTAAGTTTTGACTCTCTTTATGATTGAGAAACGAACTTAACTAAATGAGATGGAAAGAAAAGCATGCATTTTTTGATTTTCCTTGGCTCAGTGAGAGACAGCACGCCACCACGACCAGCCCGTTTAGGAATGCGAGTCAGTAGAGCGTGTGAAAAACTCATCGTGAGTCAGCATTCGCAACATACTGTCGAAATCATTGACCCATTGAACTACGACTTTGGCGATGTGTTTAAGCCCGAGTTTGCTTATCACCGCGCTAAAGTGCCAGCCCACTTGAGAGAACTGGCAGACAAAATTAAAAGTGCCGATGGGTACGTGATGGTCAGCCCGGAATATAACCATTCGATGAGCCCAGCTTTGGCAAACATGCTCAACCATTTTGGCAGTTCGCTGTTTTCCTATAAGCCAAGTGCTATCGTGACTTACTCTGCTGGGCAATGGGGTGGTGCTCGTGCTGCAGTGTCGATGCGTACTTTCTTATCTGAGCTGGGGTGCTTGCCTGTGTCGGCAATGATCCACATTCCGAAAGCGCAAGAGGTGTTTGATGAACAGGGCGTGGCTGCGGATGAGTCTGAGCAGACGCAGTGGGACAGCTATATGAATCGCACTATGCATCAATTGATTTGGTGGGCAGAAGGAGCGTCGTTGCAAAGAGAAAGGCTTGACCCAACCTCATTGGCTGAAGTGTTTAAGAAGGATCCGTCACAGAGAAATGCTCCGTAAAGGAACAGAACGGTTAGATACTAGGAAAACAAAAAAAGCTTGGCCATTGAGACCAAGCTTTTTAAATGTGAGTAAGTCGATTTTATTGAGATTATAGCGTCTCAGTAAAAGTACGAGCGATGACATCACGTTGTTGCTCTGGAGTTAGCGAGTTGAAACGTACTGCGTAACCAGAAACACGGATAGTTAGTTGTGGGTATTTCTCTGGGTGTGCAACTGCATCTTCTAGTGTTTCGCGTTTAAGCACGTTCACGTTTAGGTGTTGACCGCCTTCGATGCGAGGAGCTGTTTCGATTGCTACTTCACGGCTTTCGTATTCACCTAGATCGCTGATTGCGATAACTTGGTCTGCTTCGTAGCCAGCAGTTGCAGCAACACAACGAGCTTCATTTTTTTCGCTATCTAATAGCCAGATAGAGTTTAGTAGGTCGTCGTTTGCCGCTTTTGTAATTTGGATACCTTGGATCATCACTATCTCCTAGACCACTTACGTGGTGATTATTGGTGTTAATTTTCGAATTTTCGTTGAGCTGAGTATTATATAGCTAATATCCACTATTTTAATATTGATTTAAGTCAAAAAACAACCAAAAACATTATTTTTATTAAGGTGATTTTGTTGAGTTAAATCAATAAAACCTTTGAAAACAAACTAATTACAATTTATTTGATAATATAAAAAATATTTAATAACTCATTTTGTTGTAAATTTACTACAAGTTGAGCTTAAAGTTTAAACTGATTAACGCAACTATCTGTATTTAGGTAGCAATACTGAAAGTCTAAAGTGATTAAATGACAAACATGAAAAACAAGCTTGGGAATAAACTCATTGGTGCACATGTCTCTGCTGCTGGTGGGGTCGATCAAGCGCCGTTGAGAGCTCGCGAAATTGGAGCGAATGCGTTCGCACTATTTACAAAAAACCAACGCCAGTGGGTGGCGAAGCCTTTAGAAGCAAAAACCATCAGTGCGTTTAAAGCGAACTGTAAAATGCTGGGTTTCGGCGCAGAACATATTCTTCCCCATGACTCTTATCTAATTAACTTAGGTGCACCAGAAGCGGATAAGTTGGATAAGTCACGCGCTGCATTCATCGATGAGATGGAGCGTTGTAATCAATTGGGTTTAACGTTGCTGAACTTTCACCCTGGGAGCCACTTAAAGAAAGTCTCGGAACAGGAGTGCTTAGCGACGATCGCAGAGTCGATCAATCTTGCGCACAAAGCGGTGCCGAATGTGATCGCGGTAATCGAGAATACGGCTGGTCAGGGTACAAACTTAGGTTGGAAGTTTGAGCATCTTGCTGAAATCATCGATCAAGTGGAAAACAAAGAACGTGTTGGTGTATGTCTCGATACTTGCCACACGTTTACCGCCGGTTACGATCTGCGTACTAAAGAGGATTGTGAGCATACCTTTGCTGAATTCGACCGTATTGTTGGGATGCACTATTTAAGAGCAATGCATCTAAATGATTCAAAAGTTGAGTTTGCCAGCAAAGTGGATCGCCACCACTCATTAGGCAAAGGAGAGATCGGGTGGGATTGCTTTGAGTACATCGCGAAAGACCCTCGATTTGATGGTATCCCTCTGATTTTAGAAACAATTGATCCGGACATCTGGCAGCAAGAAATCAACGCACTGCGTCAGTTTCATCTAGCGGCGATAGATAACCAATGATGTGATCACAGAGTTGGCACCTTTCTTTCTTAGCCACTTAAGTCAATTTGAATTAAGAAAGAAGGATGCCACTATGTCTCGACCACTCTCTTTTGCTTCTTACGCATATAGCCGCCGCGTGCTTCGTTTGCCGATGCCTAATCGTCACATTACCGGACAGGGGCATTTTCGAACGCCACAGAAGCATTAGTCTTTTATTACTGTTCTCAAGTTCGTGGTAAGTTTTTGTTTGTTTGGGTTTCGCTCGTTAGAATAGAAGCAAAATTTAGGACAGGAACTTTCCATGAATCAGTCACCCACTTGGCACGATGTGATCGGCGAAGAGAAAAAACAGAGCTACTTTGTAGACACTTTGAATTTTGTAGAAGCAGAACGCGCCGCAGGCAAAGCGATTTTCCCGCCAGCGAAAGATGTCTTTAATGCGTTTCGTTTTACCGAGTTTAACGATGTTAAAGTAGTGATTCTGGGGCAGGACCCATACCATGGTCCAAATCAGGCGCATGGTTTGTGCTTTTCCGTTCTTCCTGGAATCAAAACGCCACCGTCACTCGTTAATATGTATAAAGAGTTGGCTCAAGATATTGAAGGGTTCCAAATCCCTCAGCATGGATTCTTACAAAGCTGGGCAGAGCAAGGTGTATTGTTGCTCAATACAGTATTGACGGTTGAGCAAGGTAAAGCGCATTCACATTCAAAAACGGGATGGGAAACGTTCACTGACCGAGTGATTGAAGCGATAAACCAGCATCAGGAAGGCGTGGTGTTTTTGTTGTGGGGCTCTCACGCTCAGAAGAAAGGGCGCTTTATTGATCGCAATAAACATTATGTGTTAGCCGCACCACATCCATCACCACTCTCAGCACACCGAGGTTTTTTTGGTTGTAAGCATTTCTCTCAAGCAAACCAGTTACTTGCCTCGCAAGGAAAAGCACCAATCAACTGGCATTTGCCATTAACTGTATAAAAGAAGAGACAGCGATAATGCTGCCATTATCGCTGTTTTTTTGAGCACGCTCGAGGCTGATGGCAAATTTCTCATGTACACTTATTAAAAGTAGGTGTTAAGGAGAGACGCTATGATGATCGAAAGAATTCGACGCGAACACGGTTATATGGTTCGTCTGTTGGCGATACTGCGCCATAAACTTAATGAGATAAAAGAAGAACGTGCGATCAACTACGCATTAGTAAGCGAGATAGTTGATTACCTCTCTAATCATTCAGAAAAAGTTCACCATCCGAAAGAAGATATTCTCTATCACCACTTTCTTGAGCACTATGGTAAGCAACAGACCATGGAAAACTTAGAGAAAGAACACCAAGAGCTAGCAAGTAAAACCAAAGAGTTTGCTTCCTTGATAGAGATGATCCTGCAGGATGCTGTTGTGCCTCAAGACATGTTTGTGGCCCACCTAGAGGATTTCATTGAATCACAAAGACGTCACTTGGAGTTAGAGGAACGAAAAATCCTGCCTCTCATTGAGGAGCTGTTCACTACCGAGGATTGGCAGCATGTTGAAAGCTTATGGAGCGTCAGTGAAGATGACCCAGTTTTTGGTGACACCATCGCCGATCGTTATAAACAGTTAGCTGAACGTGTGCGTCAAAGTGATGCTGAGTATGTTTAAGTGTGTGCGATGAAACCTGAGTGAGCGAAAGTATCACTCGGGTTTGTTAGCTGCATTTCTTATTTATTGAGAATTGGACGCAAATTTATCTTTTGCGCTTCTCAACCAAAAGACAGGAAAATTCCTATTGAGTAATAACGGTACTCATACTCAAATCCTGGCGCTTAAACTCGTCGTTTACGGTTACTGTAAACAAAAACAAAAGGCACCCTTAAGGTGCCTTTTGTTTGAATTAGAGTTTAATGTCTTCCAAGTTGTAGTCGGTACAGGCATCAAGTTCGCGTAGCTCTTTAAGCAAATTGCGCCTGTCGTTCATCTCTTCTATTTCACGCCACTTTCGCTTTACTGGTTTGGCACGAGATTTGGTTGTTGAGGTAGTATCCAGATTAAAAATGTCATCTAGTTGAAAGCCTTCCATAAGCCACCTTTACCTTTCTTAAGCTAAACTGTTGTAACCAGTCCTTGTGGAGTTTTTTAAGTACCACAATAGCCGTGAGAATAACCATGATATATTTCGCATTTGTGTCGGTAGCATGACATTTTCGTGCAAAAATATTCTCAAAATCACACTTTTCATGGCAATGTGGTGGCTAAAAAATGCACAAACGATCTCAAGAAAACGATTAAATAGAGAGATTTTCAATGTTAATTCGATTTGGCGAGTGGGGAGACAGTGCAAAGGTCAAAGTTGCATAAAACCAGTTTGATGAAATAGTGTTCAATTAGATGGTAAGGCACTAGAGCAAATTTATGTAACACCTTGTGAATACTAGCTTGGTCTTAATTATATGGGTCTCCGTTCTGTTTGGTGGGTGATAATTATTTATGTTGGAATTTGGTAATTGAAATGTTGCGGTTTATGGGTGTTAAGTCTTCCATTTATGTTATTTTTTGGTGACTTTATAGTGAAAAATAACAATGTTATTATCATGGTTGCATATTGATTTTTGCGCTCCTAGGTTGCATTATCCGCCCGTCAAAAAATACGCTGGTACGTAAAATGGATGCATGAAGCGACGTTTACGATTCTAGATTGCCCATAAACATTACTTAAAAAGCTAAGCACACTTTGACACTTAGCAGGCAATTTGGTGGATGGCTTGGACGCATAGACCGGCGCAACTCACTTTGAGGTACACATGACAGACTTAATCAATTTGATGAACGATCTCCTTTGGGGTTCGATTCTGGTTTATCTTCTTGTTGGTGTTGGTATTTACTTCACCGTTCGATTAGGGTTCATTCAGTTCCGCCATTTCGGCCACATGTTCTCTGTTCTTAAGAACAGTCGTAAAGCAGACAAAGCTGGTATTTCTTCTTTCCAAGCGCTTTGTACTAGTCTTGCTGCACGTGTTGGTACAGGTAACATGGCGGGCGTTGCAGTTGCATTGACTGCAGGTGGTCCTGGCGCGATCTTCTGGATGTGGCTGATCGCAATGCTTGGTATGGCAACGTCGTTTGCAGAGAGTACTCTGGCGCAGCTATACAAAACCAAAGATGATGATGGCAACTACCGTGGTGGTCCTGCCTACTACATGGAAAAAGGCCTGGGCATGCGTTGGATGGGCGTATTGTTCTCAGTTTTCCTAATCATCGCTTTTGGTTTGGTATTCAACGCCGTACAAGCTAACTCAATTGCAAATGCAATGAGCACCGCATTTGGTTGGAGTGACCTGTACGTTGGTATCGCGGTTGTAGTACTGTCTGCGATTGTAATTTTCGGTGGTATCAAGCGTATCGCAAAAGTCGCAGAGATGATCGTTCCGATCATGGCGCTGCTTTACTTGGCTCTAGCACTGTTCATCATGTTCTCTAATCTAGAGAAGCTACCTGATGTATTAATGCTTATCTTTAAGAGTGCATTTGGTCTGCAAGAAGCGGCGGCTGGTGGTCTTGGCTACGCGATTGCACAGGCAATGATTAACGGTATTAAACGCGGTCTATTCTCGAACGAAGCGGGTATGGGTTCTGCGCCAAACGCGGCGGCTTCAGCAACGCCTTACCCACCACACCCTGCATCTCAAGGTTATGTTCAGATGCTAGGTGTATTTATGGATACGATCGTTATCTGTTCAGCGACAGTGGCTATCATCCTGATGTCAGGTGAGTATGTCGGTCAAGCAACAGAAGTGACGGGTATCGAGCTAACTCAGCGTGCATTGAGCTCGCAAGTTGGTGATTGGGGTGGCATCTTTGTTGCCGTGGCAATCTTCTTCTTTGCATTTACATCAATCATCGCGAACTACTCGTACGCTGAAACGAACCTAATCTTCCTAGAGCACAACCATAAGGCGGGCCTAAGCATTTTCCGCGTTGTTGTTCTTGGTATGGTGATGTTTGGTGCACTTGCTTCGCTCCCAGTCGTATGGTCACTTGCTGATGTTTCGATGGGGCTGATGGCGATAGTCAACTTGGTGGCAATCATCTTGTTATCTGGCATCGTGATTAAGCTAGCAAAAGATTACAACCGCCAACTTGGTGAAGGTAAAGTACCAACGTTTGATGCGAATGACTTCCCTGAGCTGAAATCTCAGCTTGAAGAAGGCATTTGGTACAACGATAAAAAAGACTAAGTGAGCTATCACTCATAGTTGAAAGCTATTAGTACGATGTAAAAAGCCATGCAGACAATGCATGGCTTTTTTTGTACCCTATTAAAAAACAGAATTAGAGAAGGGAAAGTCATGCTTATCGTAGTTTCTCCAGCGAAGACTCTTGATTACGAGTCTCCGTTAGCGACAGAAAAATTTACTCAACCTGAGTTGCTCGAATACTCAAAAGAGCTTATCGATGTTTGCCGCAAACTGACTCCTGCTGATGTTGCCTCTTTAATGAAAGTGAGCGACAAGATTGCCGATTTGAATGTTGGGCGATTTCAAGAGTGGAGTGAAACGTTTACCACAGAAAACTCACGACAAGCGATCCTAGCGTTTAAAGGTGATGTTTACACAGGACTAGACGCCGAAACCTTATCTGAAGCGGACTTCGAGTATGCCCAAGATCATTTGCGCATGTTGTCTGGCCTCTATGGTTTACTAAAACCACTCGATTTGATTCAGCCATACCGTCTTGAAATGGGTACCAAGCTTGCAAACGACAAGGGCACGAACTTGTACCAGTTTTGGGGCAATGTGATTACGGATAAGCTTAACGAAGCGATTTCTGCTCAAGGTGATAATGTGCTTATCAACCTTGCATCAAATGAATACTTTAAAGCGGTGAAGCCAAAGCACTTAGATGCGCAAGTGATCACGCCAGTATTCAAAGATTGTAAGAATGGTCAATACAAGGTCATCAGCTTCTACGCGAAGAAAGCGCGCGGCATGATGGCGCGTTACATCATCGAAAACCGTATTGAGAGCGTGGCAGATCTGACTAAGTTTGATACAGCGGGTTACTACTTTGTTGAAGATGAATCGACACCAACAGAGTTAGTATTTAAACGCGAAGAGCAAAACTAAAACTTATTGAGACGTAGTCTACGTTAATCTCTATCAGTACAAACGAAAAAGGGTTGGCACTGCCAACCCTTTGTTATGTTTTAGCTTGGGCTATTTCGCCCCAATAAGATTACTTCTTCTTAGCGGTTTTCTTTTTCGCTGGCTTCTTCTTGTCTTCTTTTTTCTTTTTCTTCTTAAACACAGGTTTTTTGTGTTTCGGACGCATCTCTTTCACGAAACGCTCTTTGATGTCTTCTTTCACGTAACGTGCAACGCGATCCATCATTGGTTGGTCGTGTGCTTCTACGATTGAGATAGCGTTACCTTTCTTACCCGCACGAGCCGTACGGCCAATACGGTGAAGGTAGACATCAGCCGTACGTGGCATGTCGTAGTTAATAACGTGTGACACATCCGGAAGGTCGATACCACGCGCAGCAACGTCCGTCGCGAGCAGCACGTTCACAGTACCATCGCGGAAGCGAGAAATCGCATTGTTACGACGATCTTGAGGCATTTCACCTTGAATCCAAGAACATGGAATCTGTGCGCTCTCAAGCTGCGCTCGTAGCTCTGCCAAACGCTCACGTGTCTTCAAGAAGACAATGGTGCGTTCTGCTTGCTGAGTAATAATGTGTTTTAGTAATTCAAGCTTGTGTTCTGCATCATCAGCACGGTGGTACCATTGAGCAATCTTCTTACGCTCACGCAGTGGCGATTTTGCATCGATCTCTGCTGGATCATTCAACAGATCAGCGGTAAAGCCCTCAACGCCTTTACCTTCTAAAGTTGCTGAGAACAGAAGGGTTTGTTTACGCCAGCGGCACTCGTTAGATAGACGATCGACAGTAGGAGCAAAACCCATGTCTAGCATACGGTCTGCTTCATCCAGAATTAACCATTCAATCGCACGGCAATCAAAACGCTCTGCATCAATGTATTCTTTTAAACGGCCAGGCGTTGCAACCACAATGTCTTGTGTTGTCGCAAGGATATCGGCGTGCTCTTGGTATTGAACACCACCTGTGATGGTGAAAATGTTCAGTTTAGTGTTTTTTGCCAAAGCTCGTGCTTGATCAGCGATTTGCATCGCCAATTCGCGCGTCGGCGTTAGGATCAAAATACGCGCAGGTCCAGGCTTGCGACGAGGGAAGTCTTGCAAGTATTGCAATGCAGGCAGGACGAAGGCTGCCGTTTTACCAGTACCTGTTGGCGCTGACGCTAAAATGTCACGACCATCCAACGCTTGTGGAATCGCTTCTGCCTGAATTTTTGTTGGGCGTTCGTAACCCATCTCTTCAATGGCTTCAAGTAGGTTTTGGTCTAGATCAAGTTCAGCAAAGGTTCTGATCACAATGAGTTCTCCACAAGCAAAGCTTGGTTAATGGTTCGCCACAACAGCATAGAATACAAAAAGGTCGCACATTATAAAGTGATTGGTGATAAGGATCACATGTTATTTCACATCTTAAGATAAAACTCGCGGGTTAATTGGACGAAATCGTCACTGTAACCGTCATGCGAATGAATTATTAAATGTGATTCTTGAGTATCGCAAGGCTGCTTCGCCAGTTCAAATAACAGTCGATGTACTGGTTTCTTTCCTGATGGCTGTACACGACAGACTCGCGATAGATACCAGCCTTGGTTTAATGCTAGTTCAATAAACCGTTCGCCTTCGGTGATTGGTAACACAAAATTAGCTTTCCCTTGTTCATCAAGCAACTGATAGCAATGTTGTAGCAATGCGTTGTGGCGTAGCGTATCAGTGTGCCTCGCGGTTGCACGTTGACTGTGTTTCGATTGCTCGCCGCTGTTGAAGTAGGGCGGATTACAAACGATGCGTTGGAATGGATGCGTCGGCGTAAAGTGCAGTATGTCGATGTGATGCACACTTACACGATCTGACCAAGGCGACTGAACTACATTTTTTTGCGCAGCTTCAATGGCTGTTAATTCAATATCGACCGCGGTTATTTGAGCTTCTGTAAAGCGTTGGGCACACATCAGGGCAAGCAACCCGGTGCCAGTGCCAATATCGAGAATTTGAGCGTTGTTCGGGCTTTGAATCCAAGCACCAAGCATTACCCCATCAGTGCTGACGGGCATACCACTCTCGCCGCCCTCAATATAAAATTTCTTAAAATTGAAGCCTTTAGTTTTCAGTTTTTTGCTCTTCATGATTGTTTTATGTTTGCTCAATAATTAAGTGAATTTCTCTATTGTTTCTTAATTGTATAGATTGTTGTTTTGTTGGTTATTAAATTGTATTGTTAATTGATCGAGATAAAGAACTGGTCTGTTATTTAGATCTGGTTATATCCACTGCTTTTAAGTTTGAAAACTAAATTAATATGGTGTTTTTTTCTTAAAGGTTGCCAAATGATGAGTCTTTCGTCATTATGCGGCGAAAATTTTATAGATTGAACCACGTGTACTTATTGACTTTAGGTATACCAAAAGTGGTCTAAGCATACACAACATTCATTAATTAAAAGACAAGGGTTATCTGTGAAGCAGACGTTAAAACTAACAGATATTATCGCAGTAGGCTTTATGCTATTTGCGTTCTTTTTAGGTGCGGGCAATATCATCTTTCCACCTCTAGCGGGTCAGCTAGCCGGTGAAAACTTAATGCCAGCGATGTTTGGTTTCTTGCTAACAGCGGTAGGTCTACCTCTTATTACTATCGTTGCTATTGCTGTAGCTGGTGGTTCTTGGGATCACTTAACGCAAGACCTTCCGAAAAAAGCAGCGGTTATTATGGCTGCGTTGATCTTCATCATCATCGGTCCTGCATTTGCTGCGCCTCGTACTGGCTTAGTGGCTTACGAGATGGCGGTGAAACCTTTCTTCCTTGAAGCGTCACAAACGCATCTCACTGCATTTTCAGTGATCTTCTTTATTGCGGCGATGATGTTCTCATGGTTCCAAGGCCGTTTGATTGATCTTATCGGTAAAGTACTGACGCCGGCATTGTTCGTGGGTTTGATCATTCTTGCAGTGGCGGTATTTATTGATCCTCAAGGTGACATGCTGGGCGCGCACGGTGAGTACTTAACGCAACCACTGACCAAAGGCTTCCTAGAAGGCTACAACACAATGGATACGTTCGCGTCATTGATGTTTGGCATGCTGATGGTTGATGCACTGCGAGGTAAAGGCATTACTGAGCGTTCTGCAACGACTAAATATCTGATCTATGCAGGTTGTATTGCCGCTGCCGGTCTTGCGTTTGTTTACATCTCACTATTCTACTTGGGCGCGACGAGTGCAACTGTTGCTGCTGGTGCAGATAACGGTGGTCTGGTACTTAGCCAATACGTTCAAGCGCTGTTTGGTCCATACGGTCAAATCGTTCTGTCTGTCATTGTATTACTAGCGTGTTTGACAACGGCTATTGGCTTGATTTCTGCGTGTTCAGACTTCTTCAGCTCGAAAACGCCACTGTCATACAAGCAATGGGTACTGATTAACGGTTCTGTTTGTGCGTTGGTTGCGAATGTCGGCCTTGCACAACTGATTTCTCTGTCAGTGCCAGTATTGTTTGCGCTGTACCCTGTGGCGATTGCGTTGGTTGCACTAACATTTGTACGCAGCAAACTGCCAAATCCACGTTTTGCTTACCGCGCGGTACTGCTTGTATCTCTGTTGTTTGCGTTGGTTGATGCGGCAAAAGTATCGGGTGTTGATGTTTCTGCGTTTAACATGTTGCCACTATTCGAAGTGGGCATGGGTTGGGTGCTTCCAACATTTGCGGCTATCGTGTGCATGTTCTTCATCGCGAAACCTCGTCCAGAGCTAGCACAAGAAACAGCGTAATAACTTCGCACTATCAAGATATTAAAAAGCCCGATGAATTACTTCATCGGGCTTTTTATTTTTTATCTTTGAAGCGTTCATACTATTAAAGTGTGTCGTGGAACTCCACAAGAACTTGTTCACACCATTTTTCGATGCGCTCATCACTCAGTTCGTACTGCGAGTCTTCATCTAACGCTAGTCCAACAAACTTGCTGCCATCTTCAATCAGTGCTTTCGATGCTTCAAATTCGTAGCCTTCATTTGGCCAGTAACCGATAAAGGTTGCGCCGGTCGCTTGTAATTCATCGTGAAGTAAGCCCATCGCGTCCAAATACCACTCACCGTAGCCTTCTTGGTCACCCAGACCAAACAGCGCGACAACTTTACCTTTTAATGGTGTTGTTGCGATGTCTTGCCAAATCGCATTCCAATCTTCTTGAATTTCACCAAAGTCCCAAGTTGAGATGCCAAGGAGTAATAAGTCGTAGTCCGCCATTAGTGATAACGGTGTCTCTTTCACATTGTGAATGTCGACAAGGTCTTCACCAATAATGGTACGAATTTTCTCTGCTGCCATTTCGGTGTAGCAGGTCGTTGAGCCGTAAAAGAGTCCGATTTTCATTATATTCATCGTTATTTGTGTTGCTGTTGTGGAAGATTCTAACCATAAATTGAGGAAGATTGCAGCGAATATCCTAAGCGGGATGATTTTTTTATGGTATTGGATCGGTAGGTGCCTTAATCTAAGTACTGTAAATATAAACAGATAAGGAAGCGTTCATGACGGCACAACAGCCTGTCAATCAACAAGATTTTTCGCTTGTTGAACAATTCTTAGATGCGATGTGGATGGAGCGTGGGCTATCAGAGAACACGCTGGCCTCCTATCGAAATGATTTGATGAAGCTGCTCACGTGGATGGAGAAACATCGCTACCGTCTTGATTTCATTAGTTTGTCTGGCTTGCAAGAATACCAAAGCTACCTTGTAGACTTGGATTACAAGCAGACGTCCCGTGCGCGTATGTTGTCGGCAATTCGCCGTTTATTCCAATATCTGCATCGTGAGAAAGTACGTGCTGATGATCCGAGTGCGCTCTTGGTCAGTCCTAAACTGCCACAACGCTTGCCCAAAGATATTAGTGAAGAGCAAGTGGACGCCTTGCTCGAAGCGCCAGACCCGAATGATCCTGTGGAATTGCGGGATAAAGCGATGCTGGAACTGCTGTATGCGACTGGTTTGCGTGTGACGGAATTGGTCAGTTTAACTATGGAAAACATTAGTTTGCGTCAAGGTGTTGTGCGTGTCACAGGTAAAGGCGGTAAAGAGCGCTTAGTGCCAATGGGGGAGAACGCGGTAGATTGGATCGAGACGTTTATTCAACAAGGGCGTCCTGCGTTACTTGGTGATACATCATCTGATATTGTTTTTCCTAGCAAACGCGCAAGGCAAATGACTCGTCAGACGTTTTGGCACCGTATTAAGTACTATGCTTTGATAGCAGGGATTGACACTGAACAGCTGTCGCCGCACGTACTGCGTCATGCCTTTGCCACGCATTTATTGAACTATGGCGCAGATCTCAGGGTCGTACAGATGCTATTAGGACATAGTGACTTATCGACCACGCAAATTTATACTCACGTGGCGACTGAACGATTGAAGCAGATCCACAGTCAACACCACCCAAGAGCATAACAATGGTTAGATTCATCCATGTCTTCTTGGAAAAACGATTTTATATTAAGGTGAATTTCATGAGCGTATTACGCCGACTAACTCTGCTGACTTTACCATTTTTTGTTACCGCGTGTGGTGCAGAAGAAAGTCAGGCTAAAACGGACACTCCTGCACAGCAAGTGGCACCAGCTGCGCAAAGCAGTTTTGATGAAGCGGCATTAAAAACTAAGTTCTCAAAGCTTGGTTTATCTATCGTTGATATTCAGCCATCAGAAGTTGCTGGTTTATTGGAAATCCAAACTAATGGCGGGATCTTGTTTGCTTCAAATGATGGTAGCCATTTTATCGCCGGTACGCTTTATGCCATCAATGACGATGGTAGTTACAAAGATGTCATTGCAGAGCGCCAAGCGCCGCTTAATGCGGAGAAAATCGCGCAGTTCTCCGATAGCATGATTGAATACAAAGCCGACGATGAAAAATATGCAGTGACGGTATTTACTGATATCACTTGTGGTTACTGTGTGCGTCTGCACAGCCAAATGCAAGGCTATAACGATCTAGGCATTACAGTGCGTTACATGGCTTACCCTCGCCAAGGTGCTACTGGCCCAGTGGCAGAGCAAATGGCGACGATTTGGTGTGCTGAAGATCCAAAGTCGGCAATGCACAACGCGAAAGTGAATCGTACGTTTGATAACCCTGCGAAAGACTTAAAACAGTGTAAAGAAACCATCCAATCACATTACAATCTAGGTCGCCAATTGGGAATTTCTGGTACGCCAGCGATCTTCTTACCGAATGGCGAAATGGTTGGCGGTTACCTACCGCCTGCAGAGCTATTGAAACGTTTAAAGCAACAATAATCCTTTAGGAGCAGAGCCGGCAAAGTCGCCGGCTCTTTTCAAGCATGATAGAAATTCAACGACGTCCTGAACCTGATCTTTCCCTTCTTCCTGATTCCATTCCTCCGATTCTCAAACGTATCTACATCAACCGTGGGATTACGGATCCTGCGCAACTAGAAACGTCAGCTCGTGGTTTGCATTCTTACCAAAAACTCGGGGGGATTGAGCAAGCTGTCGAGCTTTTGTTTCAGGCAATAAAAGAACAAAAACGCATCATCGTTGTCGGTGATTTTGACGCTGATGGTGCGACGAGCTCTGCATTGTCGGTGCTCGCGCTGCGTATGCTTGGTAGTCACAATGTGGACTACCTAGTACCGAATCGTTTTGAAGACGGTTATGGGTTAAGCCCAGAAGTCGTTGACCAGGCATTAGAGCTTGGCGCTGAGATGATCATGACGGTAGATAACGGTGTGTCATCAATCGAAGGCGTGCGTTACGCAAAAGAAAACGGCATTACCGTGCTCGTTACCGATCACCACTTACCGGGACAAGTGTTGCCTGATGTGGATGCAATGGTGAACCCAAACCTTGAGAGCTGTCATTTTCCGTCTAAAGCGCTCGCTGGTGTCGGGGTCGCATTTTATCTCATGATGGCACTATGCGTTCATATGCGAAAACACAATTGGTTTGCTGAGCAGGGCATGCAAGAGCCTAAGTTGATGGAACTGATTGACCTTGTTGCACTGGGTACCGTCGCCGACGTCGTTCCATTGGATGAAAACAACCGCATTCTTGTACACCAAGGCTTGCAACGTATTCGTGCGGGCAAAGCGCGCCCTGGCATTCAAGCATTGATTGAGGTCGCGAAGCGTGATGCGCGTCGTTTGGTGGCGTCCGATTTTGGTTTTGCTTTAGGTCCTCGTATCAATGCTGCTGGTCGCCTTGATGACATGTCATTTGGTGTTGAACTGTTGATGTGTAACAACATTCACGCCGCTCGTCGTATGGCAAGTGAACTGGATGGTTTGAACCAAACTCGTAAAGAGATTGAAGAAGGCATGAAGCAAGAAGCGATGGCTTTCTGCGAGCGTCTTCAGTTTGGTGAAGGCAGTGAGCTTCCTTACGGATTAGCCTTGTTCCAACGTGATTGGCACCAAGGTGTGATTGGTATTTTGGCCTCGCGCATCAAAGAGAAGTTTCACCGTCCAGTCATCGCATTTGCTGATGGCGGAGAAGGGACAATTAAGGGCTCGTGTCGTTCTATTCCGGGGTTACACATGCGTGATGCGTTGGATTTCATCGACACGCAAAACCCAGGTTTGATCATCAAATTTGGTGGTCACGCGATGGCGGCAGGCTTAACAATTAAAGAGCAGGATTTCGAACGTTTCAGCCGTTTATTTGATGAAGTGGTAAAAAAGGAACTCGATGAAGCGGCGCTAAAAGGCGTGATCATGTCTGATGGTGAACTTAAGCCTGAAGAATTCTCTATGCATGTCGCTGAACAGCTGCGGTCTGGTGGCCCTTTTGGACAAGCCTTCCCTGAACCAATCTTTGATGGTGAGTTTAAAGTGTTGCATCAAAAGCTGGTGGGTGAGAAGCATCTTAAATTGATGTTAGAACCGCTTTACAAAGGTCACCCTACCAATGTGATGATCGACGGCATTGCATTTAATGTCGATTTGCGTCGCTGGCCGGATGCATCAGTTAAAACGGTACGTTTAGCTTACAAATTGGATGTGAATGAATTTCGTGGTAATCAATCACTGCAATTGATGATCGATCATATCGAAGCTAAGTAATATTTAGATTAACCTTTCTTATAGAGTACGGTTGCCCCTAAGAGGGTGTAAAATTTTATGACCGTGCTCGCTCTAACCGCAATCTGATTTCTCATCCGAAATTTTCCTGTATCTCGGTCACATTTTTCAGTAGAATTTCTCGGTTAAATTCTATTCTAAAATGTTGAGTAAACATGTTTGAAATCAATCCAATTAAAAACCGTCTGCAGGACGTGTCTCAGCGCACAAATGTCCTGAGGGGGTATCTTTGACTATGACGCGAAGAAAGAGCGTCTAGAAGAAGTCAACGCAGAGCTTGAACAACCTGATGTATGGAACGAACCTGAACGTGCACAAGCACTGGGTAAAGAGCGTGCATCGCTAGAAGCGGTTGTTGAAACTATTGATCAACTAGAGCAAGGTGTAGAAGACGTAGAAGGTCTTCTTGAGTTGGCTGTAGAAGAAGAAGATCAAGAAACATTTGACGAAATCGAACCAGAACTTGCTGAGTTGGAAGAGAAGCTAGAAAAGCTTGAATTCCGTCGTATGTTCTCGGGCGACCATGATAGTTCAGATTGCTACATCGATTTGCAAGCTGGCTCTGGTGGTACGGAAGCACAAGACTGGACCAACATGCTGCTGCGTATGTACCTACGCTGGGCAGAGGCGAAGGGCTTCAAAGCTGAAGTGATTGAAGTCTCTGAAGGTGAAGTCGCGGGTCTTAAGTCGGCAACAGTTCGCATCTCTGGTGAGTATGCCTACGGTTGGTTGCGCACTGAAACGGGCGTTCATCGTCTTGTTCGTAAATCTCCGTTCGATTCAGGCGGCCGTCGCCATACGTCATTTGCGTCTGCGTTCATCTATCCAGAGATTGATGAAAACATCGATATCGACATTAATCCTTCTGACCTACGCATCGACGTTTACCGTGCGTCAGGCGCAGGTGGTCAGCACGTCAACACCACAGAATCTGCGGTACGTATTACGCACGTACCAACGAACACCGTGGTTCAGTGTCAGAATGACCGTTCTCAACATAAGAACAAAGATCAGGCAATGAAACAGCTTCGAGCGAAGCTATTTGAGCTTGAATTGCAAAAGCAAAACGCGGAAAAACAAGCTAATGAAGACGCTAAGTCTGACATTGGCTGGGGTAGCCAGATCCGTTCTTACGTATTGGATGACTCACGTATTAAGGACCTCCGTACGGGCATTGAAAACCGTAATACTCAAGCGGTTCTTGATGGCGATCTGGACAAATTTATTGAAGCTAGCCTGAAATCAGGCCTATAAAGCTTTTCACCGACAAAAACAGGATACATCGAAAATGACTGATGCTGTTCAAAACGAAACTGTACTAGAAGAAAATAAGCTGATTGCTGAACGCCGCGCTAAACTGGATGAAATCCGAAAGAGCTGCAAAGCAAACGGCCACCCAAACGACTTCCGTCGTGACGCACTAGCGGGCGACCTTCAAAAAGAGTTCGGTGAAAAGACGAAGGAAGAGCTAGAAGAGCTTAACCACGTGGTTGCAATTGCTGGCCGTATTATGGCTAAGCGTGGTCCATTCCTAGTAATTCAAGAAACATCTGGCCGTATCCAAGCTTACGCTGCTAAAGACGTACAAAAAGAGCTAAAAGAGAAATACCAAGGTCTTGATATCGGTGACATCATCGGTGTTAAAGGTGCGCTGCACAAATCTGGTAAGGGTGACCTGTACGTGAACATGGAAGAATACGAGTTGCTAACTAAAGCACTTCGTCCACTTCCTGAGAAGTTCCACGGTCTTACTGACCAAGAAATGCGTTACCGTCAGCGTTACGTTGATCTGATTGTGAACGAAGATTCACGTAAAGCATTTATTGTACGTTCTAAAGTGATGTCTGCAATTCGTAACTTCATGATCTCAAAACAGTTCATGGAAGTAGAAACGCCGATGATGCACGTGATCCCTGGTGGTGCAAGTGCACGCCCATTCATCACGCATCACAACGCGCTAGACATGCCAATGTACCTACGTATTGCACCTGAGCTATACCTGAAGCGTCTAGTGGTTGGTGGCTTCGATCGCGTATTCGAAATTAACCGTAACTTCCGTAACGAAGGTCTTTCTCCACGTCATAACCCAGAATTCACTATGATGGAATTCTACATGGCGTACGCGGATTACAAAGATCTGATGGACTTTACTGAAGAACTACTAAGCTCGGTAGCGCAAGAAGTTCTAGGTTCAACATCAATGCCTTACGGTGATGAAACGGTTGAATTTGGTGGCACTTACACTCGTATGAGCATGTTTGAAGCAATCAAGCAGTACAACCCAGATCACGCGCAAATCCAAGCGCTAACCGAAGAAGATCTACAAAACCGTGAACTGATGGTTTCTATCGCGAAATCAGTACATGTTGAAGTAGAAGACTTCTGGACATGCGGTCAGCTTCTAGAAGAAATCTTCGGTGAAACAGCAGAACCTAAGCTAATGCAGCCAACGTTCATCACTGGCTACCCAGCGGACATCTCTCCACTGGCTCGCCGTAGCGATGACAACCCGTTCTTTACAGACCGCTTTGAATTCTTCATCGGCGGCCGTGAAGTGGCGAATGGCTTCTCAGAGCTTAACGATGCAGAAGATCAAGACGCGCGCTTTAAAGCACAGGTTGAAGCTAAAGAGTCTGGTGACGACGAAGCCATGTTCTACGATGCAGATTACATCACTGCACTAGAGCACGGCCTACCACCAACGGCAGGCCAAGGTATCGGTATCGACCGTCTGGTTATGCTACTGACTAACACGCACACTATCCGTGACGTGATCCTATTCCCAGCAATGCGCCCACAAGCGTAATTTGGCAGGATGATCAAAAAAACCACCTTCGGGTGGTTTTTTTATACCTTTTAGTTAAATAAGTTCAAGTTGTTGCATTTGCTTTTTAATAGGATATGCAAATAAACATTCGCCAAATCTCAATCTATTGCATAGTCTTAATACTGAGACAGACGTGGGGGCGCGGAGTCTCGATAATGTTACCCGCTCGCAAAGATAGGTTTGTGGCGCAAAATTTCTATTAACAATGAAAAAGGGTTAGAGAATGGCTGGGCAGTTTAAGATGGATTCCATCCCGGGATCGCTTGTGGTAGTTGGCGGTACTTATGAGCCTTGGTTATCAGTACTTGAGCAAGTGGGCTGGAAGTGTCACCAAGTGGGTGACTTACGCAAAGCTAATACGTTGTTAGAGGATATTGGTCCATGTATCGGTATTGTCGATCTCAGCCATGACGAATTCAGCTTGAACGGTTTGGCGAACTTAGTCAGTTCTCACAAACACGTGCGTTGGTTAGCGTTTATTCGTGAATCTCAGCTTGGCACTGACACCATATGCCAGTTCATTGTTAACTTTTGTATCGACTTTTTCACTGCGCCAATCCCGGATGCCCAGCTTTTAAGCACGATTGGTCACCAGCTTGGTATGCTCAAGTTGGAGAAAAAAGTTTGGCCTAGTTTTGGTAGCAGCTTAGACATGGGGCTGATCGGTGAATCTATCCCGATGAAGCGTTTACGCGATCAAGTAAAGCGAATCGGTCCGACGGACGTCAGTATTCTGATTTCTGGGGAAAGTGGTACAGGTAAAGAAGCGGTTGCTCGCGCTATCCACAAAGTCTCTTCACGCTCTCATAAACCGTTTATGGCAATTAACTGTCGCGCGCTCAATGAGCAACGTTTCCAGGCGGAAGTATTTGGTATTAACGCCGATGAAGATATGGAAGCATGTATGCTCGAACAAGCAGATGGCGGCACCGTGTTGTTTAATGACATTCTTACCATTTCAAAAGAGCAGCAAATGAATCTGCTGAGATTCTTGCAAGAAGGCACCATTGATACCAAAGATGGTGTAAAAGCGGTCAATGTGCGCATCCTTGCGGCTAACTCGTCAGATGTAGAAAAAGCCTTGATTGACGGAGATTTTAATGAAGAGCTTTACCACTACATTAACGTATTACGCATTAATGTCCCGAGCTTAAAAGAGCGCGCGAGCGATATTTCTTTGTTAGCGCGCTACTACTTACAAGAGTTTTCTAAAGAGTATAACTCGCAAGCAAAAAGCTTTTCTGAGGATGCACTCAAGGCTCTGACACGTTATTTCTGGCCAGGTAACGTACGTGAATTGATGAACCAAGTGAAACGAGCGGTTCTGATGTCTGACAGCGTAATGATTGAAGAGCATCACCTAGATTTGCCTCAGCGTAATGACTCAAAGCGTAGTTTGAAATCGATTCGTGAGAAGAGTGAGCGTGACGCGTTACTGGTTGTTTTGGAATCTCATTCTGGTCAAGTTTCGAATGCGGCGAAGGAGCTTGGTGTTTCACGCGCGACGATGTATCGACTACTGAACAAACATAATTTGATTTCTGATCAAGCCATGTAAATTTGTTCTTTCTGAAGTTAAATTGGTGAATGAATATCAGTGAAGGAGCGGCTACAAAGCCGCTCTTTTTGTTTTGTATTCAGTTTGATTTATAAAATCCGTAATTTCATATATTCCCTAGGTGAATATGTTATATAGAAAAGTATATGAAACTGAATTGCGGTGTATTGATTTGTTTTTAATCAAAAAGACAAAAAATGTTTGATATATATTCATCAAAGCTTACAATTTAACCGTAACTCAATGAGTTATACCTTTCATAAACGGATTAATTTTTAGCTAGGAGGTGCAAGATGAAACATTACGTTGTTAATACCACTGCTTGCGCTGATCGTATGCCTATCGCTCCGATGACTCTTAAGTCGGATGATACCAATACCACTGGCTCACAAGATAAAAATTAATCCGTAACCTATCTTATTTATTACTAGGCTGCGGAAAAGTAGCGGCTTAGTATCAACAGAGCACCTCTGTTCATTTTACGCACTATTTTTCCCAGTCGAATACATCGATAATCGGAGAAAATATTATGCGTCACTCTATTTACCTACAACTGGCAACTTTGCTATTGAAAGCAGACCTTAAACGCGAAGAAAAGCAATGGCAGCGAACCATACGCCGCACTGCTCATGATGTTCCATGGACGAATGTTCATCTATTGAGGGATATTGGTTTAGATAGCGATGGTCGTTCCACACGCGCCAATGTTCCGGATGCAGTAAAAGTTGAACGTCGAGTTCGTCACCTTCGTCGAGTTTTAACGTCGCGAATAATGACGTAATCGTTAGCGTGTTGGACTGACTGAGTTGCTATCGAGTCATTCAACACGCTTAACGTGCGATATGAAGTCATACTTCATTTGATGAACAGTTGACCTTGAAGGTCAGCTGTTTTCGTTTGAGGGGAGCTTTACTGTTAAGGGCATGGATTCGAGTAGGTTGTACCAATTGCTTGAATCTCAGTAAGGAGCTCATCGCTTAGTTTTAGATCGATACTGTCGATGTTGGCTTTTAATTGGTCGAGGTTGGTCGCGCCGATAATATTAGATGCAACAAATGGGCGCTGATTGACAAATGCGAGTGCCATTTGTGCAGGATCCAAACCATGCTCTTGGGCTAAATTGACGTAAGCTTCGGTCGCTTTTATCCCCTGAGGAGTAAAGTAGCGCGCAAAACGCTCCCACTTAGTGCATCGAGCACCCTCTGGTCTCTCACCATTCAAGTATTTGCCGCTTAGGCAGCCAAATGCCAGTGGAGAGTAGGCCAGTAGCTGGACACCTTCATAGTGGCTGATTTCAGACAAGCCCACTTCGAAGCTGCGGTTCAATAAGTTATATGGGTTTTGAATCGAGACAATGCGTGGCAAATCATGCTTTTCGGCTAAACGCAGTAATGACATCACACCCCATGGCGTTTCGTTTGATACACCGATGTAGCGTACTTTGCCTGCATTCACTAGCTCAGTCAGCGCTTCCAAGGTTTCAATTAATGTGACTTCTTCTTGTTTGTCTGGGTAAGGGTAGTTGAGTTGACCAAAGCAGTTAGTTTGGCGTTGAGGCCAATGTAATTGGTATAAATCGACATAATCCGTTTGCAGGCGGTTAAGGCTGTCATCAATTGCTGTATGGATGTGGCGACGATTAAGGCTCATGTTGTCTCGGATGTGAGGGACACCGCGAGGGCCAGCCACTTTTGTTGCCAGCACAACTTTTTCACGTTTGCCGCTCTTTGCTAACCAATTCCCTATGTATTGCTCGGTGAGTCCTTGGGTTTCCGCTTTGGGAGGTACAGGGTACATCTCTGCGGTATCAATGAAATTCACCCCATGATCAAGGGCAAAGTCGAGCTGTTCAAAGGCGTCCTTTTCTGTATTTTGCTCGCCAAACGTCATGGTTCCGAGGCAGATTTTACTGATCTCAAGTGATGAGTGCGGTAGTTTTGTGTATTGCATATCACGTCCTTGAAGAGTTACCGACTAAATAAGTGATTCCAATATAGGGGATTTTTAACCGCTATCGCAAATGATTTACGTATAAAGGAAGACCAAACTCGAAAGCTATACATAGCCTAACTACACTTAAATGATCGTGTGAAGGAGGTACGTTATGCAGAAGCATCAATTGGACATGTGGTTACACGGTCCCCATAAAGATACTTATAAAACTCCCAAAGTATTTGTGATTGGGTGTTCTGATGTCTCTGACTATTTGCTAGCAGTGGAGTACAAGCATCAACTTGAGCCAATTAAAGACGGTGAAGATCCGATACATTTCGGTTCGCTAGATTTGGTGAAAGAAGAGCTGCTGAGGTTAGGGGTAGATAAAGCGTACTTAAGGCTGCACAATGCGTATGACGAATGTGGCACTGAAGAGGCAGCCTCGTACTGTGATATCGAGTTATCGCTCGTGACGCACTAAATGGCGGAAACAACATTACTCAGATTGCGTGTTGATGTAGTGCTTGAGTAAGATCTGTTCAGTAAACTGTGTTCTGAGGTAAAAACCTCGGGGCAGAGTTTTTATCGGCTTGCCATTTGAGCTGTATGCTTCGGTGAGTGCTTTTGCATTCGCGGCTTTAGGGCGAAGATGCAGCGCTTCTCCGTGTCTGGCGGAAATTTGATCGAATTTCCCCAAGACGATCATCTCCATTAGCTCTTCCCAGTCGTTTCGTAAAATACGCTCTTCGTCGTCGTCTGGTGACCAAATCAGTGGGCTACCAACACGTCTTTCTGCAAGTGGAATTTCTCGTTCCCCTTCCACTGGTACCCAAAGCACACGAGATAGCTTGTTTCGAACATGACTTGTTTCCCATGTAAGACCATGAACACCAGTGAGGGGGGCCACAGAAACAAAGGTTGTTTCCAACGGTTTGCCAGAGTGACTGATCGGAATACTTTTCAGCTCGATCCCTAGCTTAGCGAAATCTTGTTGAGGTTTACTGCCAGCTGGAGCGCCCAAGTGCCATTCGAGTAATTGACCCACCCAACCTTTATCACGTTTTAAGTTTTCAGGAACAATCATATTCGCCTCGGCGGCCAACTCAGCAAAACTGAGTCCTGCCATATCATGCGCTCGTTCCAATAGCTCTGCTTCTGTTTGTGGTTCTGGTTTCATAGTCACAAGGTGGTATTACAAAAAATATAGTTTATCAAACTCCGGCCAAATCTACTGTTTAAGATTTCACCGAGGCGGTGTAAGAACGATCAATTCATAACTTATCCACAGGTGGAGGAGGTATTGATAAGATCCTGACGGGGTCTGTATGAATAAACAGGGGTTAAAATGCATTTTTGGGGTTGATTTTGTTGTAATCATCTAAACGAATAGCAGGTGAGTGTGGATAAATAGCCTATTGGTGGATCTTTGACCGATCTGAGTTTGGTGAAAAGATCATCAAGAAACTGAAGATCGATTTATCGCTATTTTTTAAAATAAAGACTTTTTTATCAATGTTTTATGTTCGTTTTTTTGTTTCTTTATTTGTTTTGCTTGTGATGGGGTTGAACAGAATTACTCATTTGAATTGAATTCTTCACAAAGTTATTCACAGAAAAGGTGAATAAATGTGGGCAATGTCTCACTCTTGTGTTGATAAGGTATGGCTTGATTAAAAGATATCCAAATATGGTGAAAAGGTAATAAATCTTGCTCATATCACATCAGTAAGTTTGCTAGTAATGGGGATATGTGGAAAAATCACGGTAATAAAAAATTTATTCATAGAGGTTAGCCAGTGATAGATGGCGATGGTTACCGACTTAATGTTGGTATTGTGATATGTAATAACCATGGTCAGGTCTTCTGGGCTAAACGATACGGGCAACACTCATGGCAATTTCCACAAGGTGGAATTGACGAAGGTGAAACTCCTGAACAAGCCATGTTCAGGGAGTTATATGAAGAAGTCGGTTTAACGAAAAAAGACGTTAAGATCATTGCAACAAGTCGTCATTGGTTAAGATATAAGCTACCAAAACGATTGGTGCGTTGGGACTCCAAGCCTGTTTGTATCGGCCAAAAACAGAAATGGTTTCTGCTGAGATTAGAATGCGATGAATCTCGTATTAATATGCAACGCGGAAAATCCCCTGAATTTGATGGTTGGCGCTGGGTGAGTTACTGGTATCCAGTTAGGCAAGTTGTTTCTTTCAAGCGAGATGTTTATCGACGAGCGATGAAAGAGTTTGCATCCTTAGCCATGCCTTTTCGAGAGAGAAAAGCGAAAGGGAAAAGAAAAAAGCAACGTAGAGGATAATCATGCTCAGTCAGCTAAGGGAAATAGTTGAGAAAGTCTCCAGGGTCGATGATGTGCATCTGGCACTCGATATATTGGTGAAAGAGACTTGTGCTGCCCTTCGCACTGAGTGCTGTACTATCTATCTTGCTAATGAAGAAATGCAGCGCCTTGAGTTAATGGCAACTCAAGGCCTTATTTTTGAAGGTGATAGTATTCATATCAACTTCAATGAAGGCTTGGTTGGGTTGGTTAAACGAAGCGCAGAGCCACTCAACCTTGCCGAAGCCTCAAAACATCCCGAGTTTAAATTCTTCCCTCAACTCGGTGAACAGATTTACCACTCCTTTTTAGCCACTCCAATCATTCATCGCAAACAAGTTTTAGGTGTGTTGGTGATCCAGCAAAAAACACCTCGCTTGTTCAGTGAAATGGAAGAGTCTTTTCTTGTCACGTTGTCCGCTCAGCTAGCAGTGCTTATTGCGCATGCGCAGAATCTTGGGCATTGGCAGTTGGCATCTAAACCCACGGTATTAAAAGGTTTGCCTGCATCTACTGGTGTCGCGATTGGAGAGTTTTGGTTCGACAATACCCAGCCGAGTTTATCGGATGTTTTCCCTTCGTCCACGTTAGATAAAGAACGTGAGCACGAGACATTGCTGGTGGCGATAGAGCGAGCGTTAAATGACTTTCGCCGTATGCGGAAAAAGCTGGACAGTGAAATCAACAAAGATGCGCTGGCGATCTTCGATCTGTTTACGCACTTACTCAATGACCCGATGCTTCGTGGTGATTTGAAGAAGCAGATTGAAAAAGGAGACAGGGCCGATTGGGCGTTACGCCAAGTGGTAGAATCATACTCGAATCGATTTGCCAGAATGTCGGATGTCTACATGCGCGAGAGAGCGCAAGACATCCGAGAGTTAGGGCAAAGGCTGCTCTATTTTCTGCACAACAGTGAGCAAGAAAATTCTGCAATTGATCGTCCCATTATTTTGGTGGCGAATGAACTCACTGCCACCTTGCTCGCGTCTGTACCTAAAGAATTTTTGTTAGCCGTCGTGTCACTAGAAGGTGGCGCGAACTCTCATGCGGCTATTTTGTCTCGCGCACTTGGAGTTCCCGCTGTCATGGGCGCCAACATTAACCCGGATGTGGTCAATGGCAAACTCGGGATAGTGGATGGTTATACGGGCGAGATCTTCCTAGAGCCAAACCGTCAATTATTGCGAGAGTATCGCAGCTTAGTGAGTGAAGAGTCAGAATTGTTTGCAATGGTAAACAAGGACCTCGCACTCCCAGCGGTTACGCAAGACAATCACCACATCGAAATTATGCTCAATGCGGGGCTCAGTGCAGACAGTAATATTGCCATCAATACAGGTGTTGATGGAGTTGGGTTGTACCGAACTGAGATTGCATTTTTACTTCAGCATCACTTTCCGTCAGAAGATGAGCAGTATCATCAATACCAAGCGATACTCAACAGTTATCCGAATCAACGAGTGGTGATGCGCACTTTGGATATTGGTGGTGACAAACCTTTGCCATATTTGCCGATCGAAGAAGATAATCCGTTTCTAGGCTGGCGTGGCATTCGTTTTACATTAGATCACCCAGATATTTTCTTGATCCAGCTGCGTGCAATGTTAAGGGCGAGTGCAGAAAGCGGTAATTTAAGTATTTTGTTGCCAATGGTGTCAGGGGTAAAAGAGCTAGACGATGCCATTAGCTTGATTAATCAAGCTCACAGCGAAGCCGTGTTGCTTGATGATAGAATTCAGTTCCCACAAGTTGGGGTCATGATCGAAGTGCCATCAATGGTGTATTTATTGCCAACGATTGCTCACCGTGTTGATTTTGTTTCTGTCGGGACAAACGATTTAACTCAGTATTTATTAGCGGTAGATAGGAACAATTCGCGCGTAGCGGATGTCTATGAATCTATGCATCCTGCGGTACTACTAGCGCTTAAGCAAATCCATGAGGTGTGTGATAAATATCAGGTGCCCGTGTGTATTTGTGGTGAGCTAGCGGGTGATCCATTTGGCGCTCTTCTCTTACTTGGGTTAGGGTATACCAGTTTGAGTATGAACACCTCTAATGTGGCTAAGGTGAAATATTTGATTCGTCATAGCCAACAAGAAGAATTAGAAAAATTAGCGGAGCAAGCAATGACAAAGTCCTACGGGGAGGACATTCATCAAATGATGCATGACTTCTTCATCCAACAGGGTTTTGCGGGCTTTATCCGTGCAGGTAAAAAGTAGGAAATCGTGACCGTCTCTTTATTTTTGTTATTGTTGGCGCTAGGCGCTTTTGTGGGTGTGATGGCGGGGTTACTCGGTATCGGTGGTGGTTTGATAGTTGTTCCTGCCTTGTTGTATTTGCTTCCTCTTGCTGGAATCTCTCCAGAAATGAGTATGCACATGGCCCTAGCCACTTCGTTAGCGAGTATTATTGTTACGTCAGGCTCATCGGCGATGAATCACCTTAAGCTCGGCAATGTCGATATGTTCGTCGTAAAATGGTTGATGCCAGGTGTGGTTATTGGTGGTTTTGTCGGTGCCAATATTGCTGAGTGGATCCCTACGCACTACTTGCCGAAAGTATTTGGTGTCATTGTTCTTTGCCTGTCAGTACAGATGTTCCGTTCCATTAAAGTTACGAGCAGTAAACCTATGCCGAGCAGCCCGGTGACCGTTGCGTATGGCACGGGGATTGGCGTCGTATCAAGCCTTGCTGGTATTGGTGGCGGTTCACTGTCGGTCCCATTTTTAAATAAACACGGGATAGAAATGCGTAAAGCGGTAGGTTCATCTTCCGTTTGTGGTTGCGTGATTGCTATTTCTGGTATGATCGGTTTTATCTTACATGGCTATAAAGTGGAAGGCTTACCTTCATACAGTATTGGCTATGTTTATCTTCCCGCTTTATTAGCGATTGCCATGGCCTCGATGCTCACAACAAAAGTGGGTGCGAAGCTGGCAACTAACCTTCCAACTGCGGTATTAAAAAAGATATTCGCGGTGTTCTTAATGTTTGTAGCAGCGACCATGCTGCTCTAAGTTTGTACCCAAGTCATTCTCGCTGAACCAAGCATCTAGAGGTTACTTGGGTATATTTATTTTGTTTGTGATAAGAAGAGAATGATTTATGTCTCAGGGATATATTGAATTTCCCAATATTGATCCGGTTTTAATCTCTATTGGTCCTGTTTCGGTTCGTTGGTACGGTTTGATGTACCTTGTGGGCTTTATGTTCGCCCTATGGTTGGCGAACCGACGTGCGGATAAGCCGGGAAGTGGTTGGACACGAGAACAGGTTTCTGATTTGTTGTTCGCAGGCTTCCTTGGCGTGGTGATTGGTGGCCGTGTTGGCTACGTGCTTTTCTACAATTTTGAGCTTTTCCTGGCTGACCCTTTGTATCTGTTTAAAGTGTGGACCGGTGGTATGTCTTTCCACGGTGGCTTACTGGGTGTGATTACCGCGATGTTCTGGTATGCACACAAAAACGGGCGAACGTTCTTCGGCGTTGCCGACTTTATCGCGCCGCTTGTGCCATTTGGTTTGGGTATGGGGCGTTTAGGTAACTTCATGAACAGCGAATTGTGGGGCCGAGTAACGGATGTGCCTTGGGCGATCGTTTTCCCAAATGGTGGTCCACTGCCACGTCATCCATCGCAGCTTTATGAAATGGCGCTTGAAGGTATCGTACTTTTCTTCATCTTGAATTGGTTCATCAAGAAACCTCGTCCTCTAGGTTCTGTTTCAGGACTCTTTCTTGCGGGTTACGGAACCTTCCGTTTCCTAGTAGAATACGTGCGCGAACCAGACGCTCATTTGGGGTTATTCGGTGGCTTTATTTCCATGGGACAGATTTTATCCCTGCCAATGGTGGTTATCGGTGCCCTAATGATGGTTTGGGCATACAAACGTGGTCATTACAAAGACGAGTTACCACAAAAGACGAAGTAAGGTATTGGTGTGAAACAGTATTTAGATTTGTGTCAACGCATCGTTGACCAAGGTGTTTGGGTTGAAAATGAGCGTACAGGCAAGCGCTGCCTGACCGTAATCAACGCGGATTTAACCTACGATGTTGCGAACAATCAATTTCCGTTGGTAACCACACGTAAAAGTTTTTGGAAAGCGGCCGTTGCAGAGCTACTAGGGTACATTCGTGGTTACGATAATGCGGAAGATTTTCGTAAGCTGGGCACGAAAACCTGGGATGCCAATGCCAACCTAAATGATGCTTGGTTAAATAATCCATATCGTAAGGGCGAAGACGACATGGGCCGTGTCTACGGTGTCCAAGGGCGCGCATGGGCGAAGCCTGATGGCGGGCATGTTGACCAATTACGCAAGATAGTGGATGACTTAACGCGTGGTGTTGATGATCGCGGTGAAATCTTGAACTTCTACAACCCGGGTGAATTCCACATGGGGTGCTTGCGTCCTTGCATGTATAGCCACCATTTTTCATTGCTGGATGATACGCTATACCTGAACAGTACTCAGCGTTCGTGTGATGTACCGCTTGGCTTAAACTTCAATATGGTTCAAGTTTACGTGTTCTTGGCGATCATGGCGCAAATCACGGGCAAGAAACCTGGTCAGGCATTTCATAAGATTGTGAATGCGCACATTTATGAAGATCAGCTTGAACTGATGCGTGATGTTCAGTTGAAACGTGAACCATTAAAAGCGCCGACGTTCCACATCAATCCAGAGATTAAATCTCTAGAAGATCTGGAAACATGGGTCACACTGGATGACTTTTGGGTTGAAGGATACGAGCATCACGACCCTATTCGTTACCCATTCTCAGTGTAACCAGTATTATTCTTCAAGATATGAAAAAAGCTCCAAATGGAGCTTTTTTGCTTTTTGTACTTTGAAGGTATTACTTGAGTGCACTGACAATATAGCGGTGAATAGGGTTGGTTTGCAGCGGTGCAGACAGTGCTGGGCTAATAAACTTGGGTTGGGTGAATATTTGCTTCCTCACTAATGAGCGGATAAGCTCAAAATACTTCAGTTCTGTTTTTCCACATAGCAACAATGAAAAGTCATCGCCCAGTTTATCGTAGGCATTGAGCACCTCTCGGAACCCCCTGAGGTACAAGTAATCCTTCGTCAAACCGCCTCCTCGATACACACGAGCAGTCGTCGTAAATGCTTGAAGGTCAGACGTTTTATACTGTTCTTTTAATAGCATGAACGTATGGCGGAAATCGCGATCCTTGATCATCGACTCTACCGCCAGGACTCGTAAGGCTAAGGTTCTTAGGCGTTTGATACTGAAATGTCCTGACAGATATTCACACAATATAGCCAGCCCTTCTTGGGTGTTGGTATTGGCTGGGCACCCTAAGCTCAGGACCTTTAGCGGTTGTTGACGACCATTAAGCGTAGTAAGAAGGTGTACACCCATTTCATGATGTGCGAGAGCCTCTAACTCATCGGTCGTGATGTATGCTGCGTGGTTAATTTTGACTCGAGACCCCGAAACGAGTGCGTTTGCTAACATCCCATCCAACACCTGTATTTCACATTCATATCCATTACGTTGAGCAAAGTTTTGCATGAAGTGTGCTATCGCACGGCTATCATGCTGAGGTTTGCTCTCTTCTTCCGTGGGAAGGTGTAAAATGAAATGGGCGTTGGCAATATCTTTGGCGCTCGGCTCTCCGTAATAGCGCAAGGAGTTATAAAGAAACTCTTGTGTACCGATAGTATTCACTTGATCCAATTTATCTGCGTAAGACTGAATCACATCCGCGTACAGCTTTTGTAATTGGGTGTCTTGAATATTTTCTAAAGGCAGTTCATACAGACGTCGCTTTGCGCTGTGAGTATCTAGATTGGTGGTTGAGTATTGGAAGTTAGGCTCTTGAGAGTATTTGTTCTTAATAAAGCGCTCTCTTTCCTGAGCATAATTGAGAGGATTCACGCTACTAAGGATATCAATATCAGCAACCAGTTGAGTTAGGTTTTCGTCTATTGCGAGTAGCTGATCAGAAATAGTGCCATTAAGCTGCGTCATGTTGTCGACTCCAAATGAGGTAGCCCAGCATAAGTATGCTGGTATGGCTCAAATTATCACCAGACAACGAATTTGAACAGCGTCATTAACGCAAAAAAGGCCCCACAATGTGGAGCCTAAACAATAAGCGATGGTATGTAAGTTATTGTTATGTCGTTAGGGCTAAGATCGCGCCTGGTAAAATAACGAATACAGACATTAGGTAGCCACCGACAACAGCTTTGTTCTTGATAGCCATTTCAGAAATCATCTCAGCGCCTTTCACTGGAATTTCACGTAGGAACGGAATACCAAAGATAAACAGTGTTGCCATGATATTAAATACTAGGTGTACCAGAGCGATTTGAAGCGCGAATACCGCGAACTCACCCGATACGGCTGTTGCTGCTAGTAGCGCCGTAATACAAGTACCAATGTTTGCACCTAGCGTGAATGGGTAAATATCACGAACTTTAAGAACGCCTGTACCCACAAGTGGAACCATCAAGCTAGTTGTTGTTGATGAAGATTGTACCAACACAGTCACGATTGAACCCGATACAATACCGTGAATAGGGCCACGACCAATCGCGTTTTTCAAAATTTCACGTGCGCGGCCAACCATTAAGCTCTTCATTAGCTTACCCATTACCGTAATTGCAACGAAGATTGTCGCAATACCCAAAACGATAAGCATGATGCCACCAACAGTATCACCGAATGTTGAAAGTGGCTCTTTAATTGCACCCACAACTGGTTTTGTTATTGGCTTAATGAAGTTGAAGCCTTTAATGCTCATATCGCCAGTAGCAAGTAGTGGAGAAACAAGCCAATGAGAAACTTTCTCTAAAATGCCGAACATCATTTCCAACGGAAGGAAAATAGCAACAGCAAGTAAGTTGAAGAAGTCGTGAATAGTTGCGCTTGCAAATGCACGTTTGAACTCTTCTTTACAACGTACGTGACCAAGAGAAACAAGCGTATTAGTCACTGTGGTACCAATATTGGCACCCATCACCATCGGAATCGCGGTTTCTACTGGTAAGCCACCTGCAACTAAACCTACAATAATAGACGTTACAGTACTTGAGGACTGAATTAAGGCTGTTGCCACCAAGCCGATCATTAGACCTGCAACAGGGTGAGCGGCAAACTCAAATAGCACCTTAGCTTGATCGCCAGTTGCCCATTTGAAGCCACTACCAACCATAGATACTGCTAGAAGAAGCAGATACAACATGAATGCCAAGTTAGCCCAGCGTAACCAACGAGCAGTGCTCGAAATTGGCGCCACTGTTGAAGTAGCTTGGTTCATCATAATTTTCTCCGTTGACCTTTCAGTTCATTTTTCGGTCTGTAGTTGAAACTGCGGGCGATGTTAGAGAACAAATATTTCAGTAATATTACAGATTTCTTGCTGTGAGTAATTTTTATTGTTCTTTTTGATAGTGGTGTGAGTAGGGAAAATTGATGGTTTTTAACTCTTTGAATTTAATGAATAAATTTGACTTTTGTTTTGTGTGGTTTTTGCGTTTTCTTTAGAAAGAAAATGCGCCTCAGTTCAACTTTTATGACAGTGTTAATTTTATATATTCGGTAAAACTTATGTTTTTGTAATGTATTGTATGGTTTTGTCGAGTTTATTGTTTGTCTCTGTCACATTTGGTATAAAAAGCATCACTTTCTTTTCGGGACTTGATCATGTCACATCTAAACTACAACCATCTATATTATTTCTGGATGGTGTGCAAACAGGGCTCTGTAACTAAAGCGGCCGATGCGCTTTTCCTGACACCGCAAACCGTGACAGGGCAGATTAAAGCGCTTGAAGAACGCATGAAAGGAAAGTTAACCAAACGAAATGGTCGTACAGTTGAGCCAACTGAGTTAGGGCAACTTGTTTTTAAGTACGCCGACCGAATGTTTGGTTTGAGTTATGAGATGTTAGATATCGTCAATTACAGTCAGCACTCGAACATTCTGTTTGAAGTTGGCGTAGCCGATGCGTTATCTAAACGCTTGGTCAGTAAAGTACTAATGACGACTGTCCCGGAAGATAACAGTATTCATTTACGCTGTTATGAGTCAACCCACGAATTGCTACTTGAACGACTGTCTCAGCACAAGCTGGATATGATCCTCTCGGATTGTCCCGTTGACTCAACTCAAAGCCCTGGCCTTTATAGCAAAAAGCTAGGTGAGAGCAGCATGAGCTTTTTCGCCTCTTCTGAAATTGAAAATGTGCGTTTCCCTGAGATTCTGGAACAGAAAAAGCTTTTGATTCCTGCAAGCCGAACAGCAATGGGGCGTAAGGTTATTCAGTGGTTTGATCGTCAAGGTCTTCAGCCTAATGTGTTGGGAGAATTTGATGATGTTGCGTTGATGAAGGCTTTCGCACGGTATCACGATGATGTAATTTTCTTAGCGCCGACCGTATACATGTCGGAGATTGAGGACGACCGAAATCTACAGCTAATTGGTCATGTCGATGGGTTAAAAGAAGAGTACTACGTGATTTTTGCGGAACGAATGATCCAACACCCAGCGGTAAAAAATGTTTGTGATGCTGATTTCAGTCAAATGTTTGAGTAAACCCGTATCGTTGCGCAAATAAATAGATTACTATCAATAAAAATATAATTCTAAATAATACCTAAGTAACTCAAGATACTTGTTTTAGTGAGCAAAACTATTAATTATTGATGGCGCATCAATTCTTCACTTTGGTGGATAATATTGGTGTATCACTAACAACTAAATTAGAGGTTCTAATAATGAAGACTCTGGAAGTGTATCTTGATTTTCTTAGATATATAAATCAGTGCAACACAACAAGCTGGCCAGGGTTGGAATAAGTAAGTTGTAGCTAGAGGTCCAACACATGAATCTACAAGAAATGGAGCAGAACTCCGCAAAAGCCGTCGTGTTGCTCAAAGCGATGGCAAACGAGAGACGCCTACAAATCCTTTGTATGCTGCATAACCAAGAGCTGTCCGTGGGAGAGCTGTGTGCAAAGTTAGAGCTAAGCCAGTCGGCATTATCTCAGCATCTTGCTTGGCTTCGCCGTGATGAGCTAGTCACGACAAGGAAAGAAGCACAAACCGTGTACTACACATTGAAGAGTGATGAAGTGAAAGCGTTAATAAAAACACTGCATAGTCTTTATTGCGCTGAAAGCGCTTAGCGTTAATTACATATACCTAATATATCGTTCATTTTAGGCTGTGAATCTAACTCGTTGGAATATTTGAGAGTGGCGTTAAACTTTTGATGGTAGAGTTGCTGCGCATCGACCAATTTGCTTTGTTCTCAAGTGTTTTATTGGTGCTTTCCAGTTTGAGCTTTATAAGGTAAATAAGCTGATGCCTTTGAATAGGCGTGCAGAAAAAAGAAAAGCTGGCATTGCCAGCTTTTTTATTAAGAAAATTTTGTAGATATAAAAAAACCGACACAAGGTCGGTTTTTTCTTCACTGTAAAACCAGGACTCTATTAAAGAGCTTTGATTTGTGCAGCGAAACGAGACTTATGGCGAGCTGCTTTATTCTTGTGAATAAGGCCTTTAGTTGCCATGCGGTCTAGGATAGGTGTAACTACAGCGAATGCAGCAGTTGCAGCTTCTTTGTCGCCTGCTTCGATAGCAGCAACAGTTTTCTTCATGTAAGTACGCATCATTGAGCGACGGCTAGCATTGTGCTGACGACGTTTCTCAGCTTGGATAGCGCGCTTCTTAGCAGATTTACTATTTGCCAAGGGTCTAACTCCCAAAAACTTAGTTCTGTGACAATTTAAGGGCGAGGAATATCCCTCATTTGCGCTTAAATGTCAAATGATTTGTGCAAAAACCGATCTAAGCCAAAACAAATTTTGGTAAGAGAGGTTATCGCGGTTAAGATGGCGGGGATTCTAACAGCATTTTTATACCAATGCTAATAATTATCCGCGAAAGGCACACTTATTCCTTACAACCCGCGGATAGATTTTTGACGTCTATTTACAGCACCTGTCAGAGAAACAGTATAGGGTTAGCTGTCTTATGGTGATATTCCGAGGTTACAGTGAGTAAACGACTACTCAAGTCTGGCATGATCGTCAGTGCTATGACATTTATTTCCCGCGTTCTTGGCCTAGTTCGTGATGTTGTAGTGGCAAATTTAATGGGGGCAGGAGCAAGCGCAGACGTCTTTTTCTTCGCCAATAAAATTCCTAATTTTTTACGACGTTTGTTTGCTGAAGGGGCTTTTTCCCAAGCGTTTGTACCTGTTTTAACGGAAAGCCATGCTCAAGGCGACATGGATAAAACTCGGGAACTGATTGCTAGAGCGGCGGGTACGTTAGGGGTGATAGTCTCTATTGTTACTATTTTAGGTGTCCTAGGCTCCGGCGTGGTCACTGCAGTGTTTGGTTTTGGTTGGTTCCTTGACTGGATGCATGGTGGCCCGGCTGCAGCAAAGTTTGAGCTTGCTAGCGTGATGCTCAAAATCACCTTTCCCTATTTATGGTTCATTACCTTCGTCGCTCTATCGGGCGCTATCCTCAATACATTAGGTAAATTTGCTGTCTCCTCCTTTACCCCTGTTTTCCTCAATGTGATGATTATTTTGGCGGCGTGGTTTATCTCGCCGCAAATGGAAATGCCAGAAATAGGGCTTTCCATTGGTGTTTTCTTAGGTGGTTTGGTCCAGTTCTTATTCCAAATTCCCTTCCTTATTAAAGCTGGCGTCATGGTTAAGCCAAAATGGGGCTGGCGCGATCCGGGTGTAGTGAAAATCCGTACTTTGATGATCCCCGCTTTATTTGGTGTATCGGTCAGTCAGATTAACCTGTTGTTTGATACGTTCATCGCCAGTTTTTTGCAAACCGGTTCGATCAGCTGGCTGTATTACTCAGACCGCTTATTGGAATTTCCTTTAGGCCTGTTTGGTATTGCGATTGCGACTGTGATTTTACCCGCGCTTTCACGTAAACACGTTGACGCACAAAGTGAAGGCTTCGCGCAAACCATGGATTGGGGGGTGCGCATGGTGATCTTGCTTGGCCTTCCTGCAATGCTTGGTCTGATGGTACTGGCAAAACCTATGCTCATGGTTCTGTTTATGAGAGGTGAATTTTCTCCTCAAGACGTACATCAAGCATCATTGTCGCTCTTTGCCTACGCTTCAGGTTTGTTGAACTTCATGTTGATCAAGGTGCTCGCACCAGGTTATTACTCGCGTCAAGATACTAAAACGCCAGTAAAGTACGGCATCATTGCGATGGTGACCAACATGGTGTTTAACGCAATTTTTGCGTACTTTTATGGCTACGTTGGTTTGGCTATCGCGACGGCACTTTCGGCGTTCGTAAATATGGCATTGCTGTATCGTGGTCTACATATCGCAGGGGTATACCAAATCACCAAACGAACCGTCTTCTTTATTATACGTTTGGTTATTGCAGGTGCAGCGATGGTGGCTGCGATCTTATGGCAATTGGAAGACATGTCAGTGTGGCTCGATTGGAGCTTTGCTCACCGCAGCGGTGTACTAGGAATGTTGATCGCTCTAGGAGCCGTGGTTTACCTAGTGGTTCTATTTTTAACTGGTGCACGCTTAAAAGACCTAAAAGCTGGGACAGACTAAGGGTGATTAGTATATAATCCGTCAGTTTCACACAGTGTAAAGTAAAAACAGAGGCAGAAAGCAGTATCCAATGGAACTGATTAGAGGCATTCACAATATCACCCCGCGACATCATGGTTGCGTGCTGACTATTGGCAATTTCGATGGTGTCCATAAAGGCCATCAACAAGTATTGCAGCAAGTGTCTGAGCAAGCGGACAGGCTATCATTGCCTTCTGTTGTGATGACCTTTGAACCTCAGCCGATGGAGCTGTTTGCCAAAGATAAGGCACCTGCACGGTTGACGCGATTACGCGATAAGTTCGTGCAATTGAGTAAGCTCGATATTGATCGCTTGCTCTGCGTCAATTTCAATCGTCATTTTGCAAGTTTAACCGCGGAAGAATTTATCCGTGACTTGTTGGTCGAGCGTTTGGGTGTTAAGTTTCTTGTCGTTGGTGATGATTTCTGCTTTGGCAAAGGCCGTACAGGTAACTTTGCAATGCTGCAGGAAGCAGGGGAAAAGTACGGTTTTGATGTCGTGAGTACCCAGAGCTTTTGTTTACAACAATTACGTGTCAGCAGTACGGCTATCCGTCAAGCGCTGGCGCGTGACGATTTGCATTCCGCGCAACAGATGCTGGGAAGAAACTACAGCATCAGCGGTCGTGTTTCTCACGGAAGAAAGCTGGGCAGAACGATAGGTTTTCCTACTGCGAATATTCCTTTGAAACGCTGTGTTTCTCCGGTTTCCGGAGTCTATGTTGTTCAAGCGCTTGGCTTAGGAAATAAGCCAGTTGGTGGTGTTGCTAATATTGGTCAAAGACCGACTGTCAATGGCGTTCGCCAGCAGTTAGAAGTACACTTATTCGACTTTCATGCCAATTTATATGGCAAGCAACTAGAAGTGGAACTTTTGCATAAACTTCGAGATGAGCAAAAGTTTGAGTCGTTTGAAGCACTTAAACAACAAATCGAATTGGATGCTGAAGCAGCAAGGGTGTGGCTGCGTCAGCTTAAGCGTTGAGCGGTTTATTCCACCGTTCAACATAATGTCTAATTTTCGCCCAATATAACGGAATTAAGAATCGATGAGTGAGTATAAAGATACCCTGAACTTACCTGAAACAGGGTTTCCAATGCGCGGCAATCTGGCCAATCGTGAGCCAGAAATGCTTAAGCGTTGGTACAAAGAAGATCTTTACGGTGAAATCCGTAAAGCTAAGAAAGGCAAAAAGTCATTCGTATTGCACGATGGCCCTCCTTACGCAAATGGTGACATTCATATTGGTCACGCACTAAACAAGATTCTTAAAGACATTATTATTAAATCCAAAACACTTTCAGGTTTTGACGCACCTTACATCCCAGGCTGGGACTGCCACGGTCTACCTATCGAATTGATGGTAGAGAAGAAAGTAGGCAAGCCAGGCCAAAAAGTGACGGCAGCTGAGTTCCGCGAGAAATGTCGCGAGTACGCTGCAGGTCAAGTTGAAGGTCAAAAAGAGAGCTTCAAGCGTCTTGGCATCATGGGTGAGTGGGACAAGCCATACCGCACTATGGACTTTGCAACTGAAGCGAACATCATCCGTGCACTTGGTAAGATCGCAAGCAAAGGTCACCTGCTAAAAGGTTTCAAACCTGTTCACTGGTGTACAGACTGTGGTTCTGCTCTTGCTGAAGCGGAAGTAGAATACAAAGATAAAGTATCGCCATCTATCGACGTTCGTTTTAAAGCGGCTGACGAAGCGGCACTGCTATCTAAATTTGAACTGACAGAAGGTCATGAAGGTCACGGTGACGTATCTATCGTTATCTGGACAACAACACCTTGGACACTGCCTGCAAACCGCGCAGTATGTCTACGTGATGATCTAGAGTACGTGCTTATCCAAACAGAAGGCGACAACGCTGAGCGTATCATCGTTGCTGCTGAGCTAGCGAAAGACGTAATGGACCGTGCGGGTATCGAGCACTTCCACAACCTTGGCTTTGCTAAAGGTGCGGACCTAGAGCTTTCTCAATTCCAACACCCATTCTACGATTTCACTGTACCGGCGATCCTTGGTGATCACGTTACGACTGATTCAGGTACTGGTGTTGTTCACACTGCTCCTGGTCACGGTCAAGAAGACTTCGCGGTTGGTAACAAGTACAACCTAGAAGTAGCAAACCCAGTTGGCTCAAACGGTGTTTACCTACCAGATACAGAGCTATTTGCTGGTCAGCACGTATTTAAAGCGAACGATGCAGTAGTAGAAGTACTGAAAGAAAAAGGTGCACTACTACACCACCACGCTTACGAGCACAGCTACCCACACTGTTGGCGTCATAAGACTCCAATCATCTTCCGTGCTACACCTCAATGGTTCGTTTCTATGGACCAAGCTGGCCTACGTGCTAAAGCATTAGAGTCAATCAAGAACGTAGAGTGGATGCCTGAGTGGGGTCAAAGCCGCATCGAAGGTATGATCGAAGGTCGCCCTGAGTGGTGTATCTCTCGTCAACGTACTTGGGGTGTGCCAATTGCTCTGTTTGTTCATAAAGAAACAGCAGAACTTCATCCAAACACGCTAGATCTGATCGAGAAAGTCGCTAAGCTGGTTGAAGAGAAAGGCATCCAAGCATGGTGGGATGTAGATGCCGCTGAACTACTAGGTGCTGACGCTGACCAATACGAAAAAGTACTAGATACGCTAGACGTATGGTTCGATTCAGGTGTCACTCACTTCTCCGTTGTTGATGCTCGTGAAGAGTACAACGGCAACAGTGCAGACCTATACCTAGAAGGTTCTGACCAACACCGTGGTTGGTTCCAATCTTCTCTAATTTCATCTATCGCGATGAAAGACGAAGCGCCTTACAAACAAGTACTGACACACGGTTTCGTGGTTGATGGTCAGGGTCGTAAGATGTCTAAATCTATCGGTAACGTGGTTGCGCCAAAAGACGTAACTAACAAGCTAGGTGCTGATATTCTTCGTCTATGGGTTGCTTCAACAGACTACACTGGTGAAGTTGCGGTTTCTGATGAAATCCTAAAACGTAGCGCAGATGCTTACCGTCGTATCCGGAACACAGCGCGTTTCTTCCTTGCTAACCTAAGCGGCTTCAACCCTGAAACAGACATCGTTCCTGTTGAAGAGATGGTTGCGCTAGATCGCTGGGCAGTTGGTCGTGCGCTAGCAGCACAAGAAGAGATTGTTAAAGCATACGAAGAGTACAACACACACGGTGTGACTCAGCGTCTAATGCAATTCTGTTCGATCGAAATGGGCTCTTTCTACCTAGACGTAATTAAAGACCGTCAGTACACAGCAAAACGTGGCGGCAACGCTCAACGTAGCTGTCAGACTGCGCTTTACTACATTGTTGAAGCGCTTGTTCGTTGGATGGCTCCTATCATGTCGTTCACTGCAGATGAAATTTGGAACGAAATGCCAGGCGAGCGCGACAAGTTCGTATTCACTGGTGAGTGGTTCGACGGTCTATTCGGCCTTGCTGAAGGTGAAGAGCTGAACAATGAATTCTGGGCTGAGATCCAAGCGGTTCGTGGTGCAGTAAACAAACTTCTAGAAGATGCGCGTAAAGAGAAAACCATCGGTGGTGCACTACAAGCTGAAGTGACTCTATTTGCTGATGACGCTTTAGCGGCGAAGATCAACAAACTTGAAGATGAACTGCGCTTTGTTCTACTAACCTCTGCGGCGAAAGTTAAGCCTCTAGGTGAGAAGACTGATGCAGCACAAGCCACGGATATCGAAGGCTTGTTTGTTGAAGTAGCAGCAGCTGAAGGCGAGAAGTGTGATCGTTGTTGGCACCACACGCCAGACGTAGGCACAATTGAAGGTCACGAGAAAATCTGTGGTCGTTGTGTATCTAACGTAGAAGGCGAAGGTGAAGTACGTAAATTCGCGTAATTGCCTAGAACGACTGAACTTTTTTTAAAATTAACAGCCCCAGTATTTACTGGGGCTGTTTGTAGGTAAAGTAATGAGTGAAAAAGCACTGTCTTTAAAGCAATCTGGTATTCGCTGGTTATGGTTAGCGGTGGTTATCTTTTTAGCTGATATTGGCATTAAGTATGTTGTAATGAACAACATGGGATATGGCTGGGCAAACCGCATAGAAATTTTGCCATTCTTTAATCTTTTGTACGTGCATAACTATGGTGCTGCTTTTAGCTTTTTGAGTGATCAAGCGGGCTGGCAACGTTGGTTATTTACAGGTATTGCTTTTATCGTTACGGGTCTTTTGACTTACTGGATGAGTAAACTACCAGCGAAAGAGAAATGGAATAATATTGCTTATGCCATGATTATTGGTGGCGCAGTAGGCAACGTATTCGACCGAGTAATACATGGGTTTGTCGTGGATTATTTGGACTTTTTCTGGGGTAATTATCACTGGCCAGCGTTCAACCTTGCAGACATGGCGATCTGTATTGGTGCCGCGATGATTATTCTTGACGGCTTTCGAAAGAAAGACGAGGCGAAAGCCTAAGTAGTGGCAGTGTATATTGTGAAAAGTTGAATAACCTTAAGCGTCGCCCGTTGATTCGAGCGACGCTTTTTATTATGTTGGAGCGCCAACCAGCATATCAATGTATAAAAAGACCAAGCTGACAGCGTAATAACCCAAGAACAAGGAAGCAGTAACGTGACAACAATAACCAATGAATCTGTAGTAACCCTTCACTTTACGATTAAAATGAAAGATGGATCGGTTGCGGATAGTACTCATAACATGGGTAAACCAGCGAAATTTGTTATGGGTGATGGCAGCTTGAGTGAAAACTTTGAGCAGTGCTTGATCGGCCTCGAAACAGGCGCACAAAAAGCGATTGAGCTAAAAGCAGAAGACGCGTTTGGCATGCCAAACCCAGACCATGTACACCATATGGATCGCACTAAGTTTGTAGGTGATGCAGAAGTAGAAGTGGGTACAATCATGGCGTTCAGTGGTCCTGATGGCATGGAAATCCCGGGCATTATTACAGAGATTGCTGGCGATTCAGTCACTGTGGACTTCAACCACCCTCTAGCGGGACAAGACGTGACTTTCGAAGTTGAAATTTTGTCAGTAGAATAGCGAACCCAATAAAGATAATTTCCATGAGCAATGAAATGAAAATCCTATTAGCTAACCCACGCGGCTTTTGTGCTGGTGTAGACCGTGCGATTAGCATCGTAGAGCGTGCGCTAGAGATGTATCAGCCACCGATTTATGTTCGTCATGAGGTGGTGCATAACCGTTTTGTGGTTGAAGGGCTAAAACAACGTGGCGCTGTCTTCGTTGAAGAGCTGCATGAAGTGCCAGACAACAACATTGTGATTTTTTCTGCTCATGGTGTATCGCAGGCGGTTCGTCAGGAAGCCAAGCAGCGAGATTTGACGGTATTTGACGCGACTTGCCCGTTGGTAACCAAAGTGCATATGGAAGTAGCGCGAGCAAGCCGCCGCAATATGGAAGTGGTTCTGATTGGTCACGCAGGTCACCCTGAAGTGGAAGGCACAATGGGGCAGTACGCGAGTGAAACCGGTGGTATGTACTTGGTTGAAACCCCGGCCGATGTTGAGAAACTGAAGTCGATCGTGAAAGATCCATCTGATCTTCATTACGTAAGCCAAACGACACTTTCTGTAGATGAAACTGCCGATGTTATCGAAGAACTACGCCGCGTCTTCCCAGATATCCAAGGACCTCGTAAAGACGATATCTGTTACGCGACACAAAATCGCCAAGATGCCGTACGTGAATTAGCGGGTGACGTAGATGTGATGGTTGTTGTGGGTTCTAAAAACTCATCAAACTCTACACGCCTTAAAGAGCTAGCTGAAAAGCTAGGGACACCAGGCTACTTAACCGACTGTCCGGAAGATATCAAACCTGAATGGTTCGAAGGCAAAACAAAGGTCGGCGTGACTGCGGGGGCATCTGCTCCGGAAGAGCTCGTTAATCAGATTCTAGAGCGAATCAAAGAACTAGTCGGTGCCGAAGCGGTCGATGAAGTACTTGGTCGTGAAGAGAATATGTTCTTTGAAGTACCCAAAGAACTGCAAATCAAGCAAGTGGATTAATCCCCATTTATCGAATATTCAAAAGGCGACCAGTGGGTCGCCTTTTTTACATCTCTCTCAGTTCATTTAGGTAATCACGAATTTGGTCTTTTCCTAAACCATCGATAATCATATCGGACATCTTCGTGATTCTTCGCTCAAGCGACTGAGCAACCCTTTCGCAATGTGCGTACACCTCTTCATCAGAACCTTCAGTCGGAAAGGCATCGACTTGCCAGTTTACTCGAACGCCACCCGCAAGCCACTGAGGAGCTGCCTCTTGATGTAAAGAGTCACAGAGAATAATCACGATGTCAGGAAGAAACTGAGTTCGCTCTTCCCATGAGTGGGTGTGGATATGTGGAATGGGAAGTTGGTGGTCATCTAAATATTTTTGCACCACCGGGTGAACTTTGCCTGTGGGATGAGACCCACCGCTGGCGACACAAAAATCTGCTGGCAGGATATGGGTTGCGATCGACTCAGCGAGCACACTTCGTCCAGCATTGTGCTTACATATGAACAAAACTTTATACATCATCGCCTCGTCTTTTCGGAGCGTCTTATTTATACGCTAGCGGAAACTCAGCGGTGATGTGTGAACTTTTTGTGTTAGTGGCTAATGCCCAGCATCTCTTTGAGCACTTTAAGGTAGCGGCGGCTTACTGGTATCTCAAAGCCAGTTTTGGTGATGATTTCTGCTAATCCGTTTTCGAGTAATTTGATTTCGCTGATGGCCTTAATGCTGACTAAGTATTGGCGATGACAGCGTACCAGTGGGGTTTTCTCTTCTAGTGTTTTTAATGTCAGTTGAGTGCTCGCGGCTTGGCTGGTGGAGCGTACATGCACGCCGCTGATGTCACTGTATGCACATTCTACCGTGTCGGTGGCCATGATAACGATACGGTTGTGCCCGATGCACGGAATCTGATCTAAAGTATCGGGCGTAATAGCAGACAGCTGTTGAGTTAGGGCTGATTGACTAATGACTTTATTTAGCCGTTTGACCGTTTTGGTTAAACGGCATGGGTCGACAGGTTTGAGCAAGTAATCAAAGGCGTTGTCTTCAAATGCTTGAATTGCATACTGGTCGTAAGCCGTGACAAAAACCACATAAGGCATGGTTTCTGGATCAAGCATTCCAAGTAGTTCAATCCCAGTGACTTGAGGCATTTGGATATCGAGAAACACCACATCAGGTTTGAGCTCATTGATTTTTTTTAGGCCAAGGATCGCGTTTGAGGCATTGCCCACGACTTCAACTTGGCCTGTTTCATCCAATAACTCTGTCAGCTCTTCACGAGCAAACTGTTCATCATCAATGACGAGTGCGGTTAACATCCAACATTACCTTTATTGCTTCAGCGTGCTTTTATGATTTTGGGGAATGATAAAGCTCATTTTAGTAAATTGATGTGGCTCGCACGTAATTTTTAGCGATGCATCACGCCCAAATTGATTAGTGAGACGTTTGTCGACAATTTCTAAACCTAGCCCGGAGTGGTTTTCTTTTGGCGGTTCAAAACTGCCTGCATTGTCTTCGACGGTAATCAAATGACCTTGTGGGTGTGCTTCGCTGTATATATGAACTTTACCACCTTCAAGCATGTTTGAAATGCCGTGTTTAATGGCATTCTCAACCAAAGGCTGGAGTGTAAAGCTTGGCAATTTGATGTCCAGCAATTCAGGCTGAATATCGATTTCAACCTCTAAGCGGTCCGTAAAGCGGGCTTTCTCGATGCTCAAGTACGAGTTCACATGTGCAAGCTCTTCCTTTAGCGTCACGGTATTAATGTTCTGCTTTAAATTGCTGCGGAAGAAGTGCGATAAATTTTGGATTAGCTCGCGCGCTTTGTCAGGATCACGACGAGTAATCGCACTAATAGTATTGAGTGCATTAAACAAAAAGTGTGGATTCACCTGAGCGTGAAGCAGTTTGATTTCTGCTTGAGCGAGTAAGGCTTGTTGTTGTTGGTAATCGCCATACAGGATTTGGCTAGAGAGAAGCTGAGCTATCCCTTCCGCCATTGACATGTTGGCCGTAGAGAACAATTTACGCTTCGGTTCATACAGCTTTATGGTACCAATGACCTCTTTTCCCGCACGTAGTGGGATGATCAGCGCGGAGCCAAGTTTGCAGTCTTTTGCGATGGAACATTGGTATGGACGTTCTGCGCCATCAAGATAAATGATGTCGTTTTTCTCCATGGAGTCTAATGTGCTTTGCGATGAAATCGGCGTGTTCGGTTTATGGTGATCATCGCCAATGCCCACAAACGCTAAGATTTTTTCTTGGTCGGTAATCGCGACAGCGCCCACTTTGGTTTCTTCGTAAATAATACGTGCGATTTTCTCTGCGTTTTCGGTGTTGAAGCCGTTGCTTAGAATTCCCACTGAGCGATCAGCAATGGTGAGTGCTCGACGCGAAAACGTCGCAGAAAACTTTTCAAAGATCGCTTTTCTGTCTTGCAGGATACTCATGAACAATGCCGCACCAAATGAGTTCGCGATGATCATCGGTGCTGCAATGGCAGACACCAGCTCATAGGCTTGATCAAAGGGTTTAGCGACGGCGAGCAGCAAAATCATTTGCACCACTTCTGCAACAAACGTGACGCTGAATACGACGCTTGGATTAAACAGCAATGCGCCTTTATTTCGCTTGATAAGGTAAACGTGGAGCAAGCCACCAATTACACCCTCGGCGGTGGTTGAAATTGCACAGGCGAGGTCAGTAAAGCCACCAAGAGAGTATCGATGGATGCCACCAGTAAATCCGACGGCGAAACCCACCACTGGGCCACCAAACAGCCCGCCCATGACCGCGCCGATCGCACGAGTATTGGCAATAGCGTCGTTGATATGCAGACCGAAATAGGTGCCGAGAATACAAAAGCCAGAGAAAAGTACGTAACAAATTAGGCGGTGGCTTAAGCGCGAAGAAATACTCAGCAAAGGTAAGATGATTGGCGTTTTACTTAGCATGTAAGCCAAAACTAAGTAAACACACATCTGTTGTAAAAGGGAAACGACCAGTTCCATAGTGAACCTAACCTAGAATCAATGTTGTTATTGTATACCTAAGTCACCTCAAGATGCTTGGCTCAGATAAATAAGAACAGCTAAGTAAATGACGCTGCGCTCCGAGTTCTGAATCTTAAAGTGACTTGGGTATAAAACAAAAAGAGCCTGCAATTGGCAGGCTCCTATCTTAGTCACTCGGATGTGACGAGTATTACGCTGTTTCTGACACGGCTTGTGGTTTCTCTTCGTCAGCCAGTTCAGTTTCACCTTTACCCTTAGAGGTTTTGATAACGTAACCAGTCACTGCTAGGGCAAACACAATACCGACGATAGTTGATAGTTGCATTGGCAGGCCAAAACCTAGCGAGCTGTTGTTTAAGATGAACGTGACACATACCGTGGTCATGAAGATAGCAGGGATAGTGGTAATCCAGTGCAGCTTGTTGTGACGTAGTAGGTAAGCGGACGCAGTCCAAAGCATCATTACTGCTGTTGTTTGGTTAGCAAAACCGAAGTAGCGCCAGATAATACCGAAGTCTACTTGAGTTAAGATGCCGCCGATAACGAACAGTGGAAGTGCCATCAGTAGGCGGTTACGTAGCGTCTTTTGTTCCATGTTGAAGTATTCAGCAAGGATCAGACGGCTTGAACGGAATGCTGTATCGCCAGACGTAATTGGTAGGATAACCACACCTAGGAACGCAAGGATACCACCGAACACACCAAGCAGACCAAATGATGCGCTGTATACCACGTTACCAGGACCACCGTTTTTCACAGCTTCTGATAGTGCGTCTAGAGAGCCGAAGAAAGACAGAGCGATAGCACACCAGATTAGCGCGATAACACCTTCACCAATCATTGCTCCGTAGAAAACGAAACGACCGTTTTTCTCGTTTTCCATACAACGCGCCATCAGTGGAGACTGAGTCGCGTGGAAGCCAGAGATAGCGCCACATGCGATAGTGATGAACAGTGCTGGCCATAGTGGCATATCATTTGGGTTAAGGTTCGAGAACATGTCTGAAACTTGAAAGTCACCCATTACTGTGTGTTCGCTAGAAAACGCAACGGCTGTCATTAGACCAACAGACATAAAGATAAGTAGAGCGCCAAACAGTGGGTAGAAGCGGCCAATGATTTTATCGACAGGAACAATCGTCGCAATGATGTAGTAAGCGAAGATAGCGATAACCATTGTAGTCATGCTTACGCTCAAGCTTGTTTGATCATTGATGAGGTTAGTAATCATGCCTGCAGGAGCAGAAACGAACACTACGCCAACAAGAAGCAGTAGGACAATGGCAAAAATATTCATAAAGTGTTTTGCGCCATTACCTAGGTAGCGACCTGTGATAGTAGGTACAGATGCGCCGCCGTTACGCACTGAAAGCATGCCAGAGAAGTAATCGTGTACTGCGCCAGCAAAAATACAACCGACAACAATCCAAAGCATTGCCGCTGGACCGTATAGCGCACCCATGATTGGGCCGAAAATTGGACCAACACCAGCGATGTTAAGTAGCTGAACTAGATAAACTTTCTTTGTTGACATTGGAACGAAGTCAACACCGTCCGATTTGGTGTGAGCAGGCGTTTGGCGTTTTTCATTGATGCCGAAAATCTTCTCGACGAAAGCGCCGTAGATGAAGTATCCGCCGATTAGGGCTGCGACACAGGTTAGAAACCACATCATAGCAATTGTCCTTGGTCTTAGTTGGGTAGGGTAATTTTTTAATCTCAGGATGCATGTTATGCGTCACTTGTGTTAAATGCATTCGGTTAGTAGATGAGTGGTCGAATAGAGCACTGAGTGGTCGATATACTGCTTGAGCGGTTTTTAAAAATGGCGAACGGTTGATTGCAGTAGTGAGCGGTTGATTCGAGGCGTCAGTGGTTTAATCTGCAAGCTAAGCGGCAAACGCCAATAATTAGTGGTAAGCTTATTTTTGAAAACAATTACTTAAGGAAGAACCATGAAAAAGGCAACGTTAGGTTTGGCGCTGGCTTTACTTGCAGGATGCGCTGCAACGACGGAAGATCTTGCCAAGTCAGGAGATTGGCATCAGATCGGATATCAAGATGGTGTAGCCGGACATACATCACGCACGATGAGCGAGCTGCGTGAGTTGGGTAGCGTTAAGCAAAGTGATTACGACCAAGGTTATTTAGAGGGGCTACGTGAATACTGTAACCCTGCTTTTGCGTATCAAATGGGGCTATCTGGTCAGTATTATGAAGGAGTTTGTGAAGGTACTGAGCAAGCACAAAAATTCCGTATGGAATGGCAGCGTGGCTGGAATGAGTACTCAAATTAATAGTCAATAAAGCCGCAGTGATACCGTCTGCATAACATAAATGTGGCAAAATTCCCGCTATTAAACTATGTTCATATTGTTTGATAGTGAGCACAGAAAAAAGGAATCACATTATGTCAACGCAAATGGCTGGTGGCTGGAGTCCATTTAATGAACTCAAAGCAGAGGATAAAGAAGTATTTGCTAAAGGTATCGAGGGGTTTGTCGGCGTCAAATACTCCCCTTTGGTTGTGGCTACTCAAGTCGTAGCCGGACAAAACTATGCGTTTTTCTGTAATGCAGAAGTTGTCTATCCTGGAGCACAACCATACCCAGCAATGGTTCATATGTTCAGCGACCTTGAAGGTAAAGTCGGTATTACTCACATTGAACGATTGAACTACTAAATTAAGCCATAAAAGGCGCCTGACTTTTAAATAAGTGAGGCGCTTTATTGATTAAGATTGATTCGCTTGATCGATCACGACTTTTCTTAAATATCCTTGTTTGGCTTTCAGTTGCTCAGTCGCGCTTTCTTTATCCAGCCCGGTTAAAATCATCAAAATCGCTAACTTGGCGTCGTAGTCCGTTTCTTTGAGAGCCGTTTTAGCCTCTTGGTTAGTACAATCTGTTGCTTGCATAACAATACGAGCCGCTCTTGCAACTAGCTTTGCATTCGTCGCTTTCACATCTACCATTAAGTTCTGATAACTTTTGCCTAGGCGAATCATGCTTGCGGTAGTGAGCATGTTCAGTACGAGCTTTTGCGCCGTCCCTGATTTTAAGCGAGTGGAGCCCGTTAACGCTTCAGGTCCAACAACGGGGCTGATCGCAATATCGGCAATATCTGCAATCGGAGAGTCAGGGTTACAAGATAGTGCTACAGTGGTGGCACCAAGTTCGTTCGCATACTCTAAGCCACCAATCACGTACGGTGTCCGTCCACTTGCCGCAATACCAACGACGACATCGCGTTGTGTTAGCGCATTCTCTTTAAGATCTTGCTCGCCTAGTTCAGGGTCGTCCTCTGCCCCTTCTTTTGCACGGAACATTGCCTCTTTTCCACCCGCAATAATACCAACGACCATCTCTGGAGCTGTGCCAAAAGTTGGTGGGCATTCTGAAGCGTCCAAGACGCCGAGCCGACCACTGGTGCCTGCACCGATGTAAAACAACCGACCTCCGACCTTAAATGCTTCCGTGATCTTATCAACGGCTTGAGCGATCTCTGGTAGCACTTTCTCGACCGCAATTGGGACGAGTTTATCTTGTTGGTTTAAACGCTGCACAATATCTAATGAAGGAAGAAGATCGATATCCATTGTTTCAGGATTTCGACCTTCAGAGACAAGGTGAGAAAGAGCCGCAATAAGCGCGTCATTTGTCATAGTAATTTAAGCCTTCGTGATTAATTTTTTGAGTAGAGTACGCCAAGTGAAGCGAGACGACTTGCCCCTGTGACTTCCGGTAAATTGCTAGGGAGGCTATGAATATAGCGCTGCGCAAGCCAAGCAAATGCCATGGCTTCCATGTAGTCACCATCAACGCCTTTTTCTGCCGTTGTCGCAACGTGCCATTGTGGCAATAACTTAGTCAATCGCTGCATTAAAAGTGGGTTTCTTGCTCCACCGCCACAGACCAATAGTTGAGGCGTGATGCCATGAGAAAACTTGTCGACTTCGTTGGCAATGGTAATCGCAGAGTATTCGCAGAGTGTACGCTGTACGTCTTCGGTTGGTAAATTGTAATGAGCCAGTTGCTGATGCAGCCAGTCAATATTGAACAGTTCTCGCCCGGTACTTTTAGGTGCTGGCATGGCGAGGTAAGCTTCTTTAAGTAATTGAGTCAACAAAGTAGCGTTTACCGTTCCTTTCAGTGCAAATTGTGCATCTTTGTCGAAGCTTTGCCCAGTGTGCAGCGCACACCACGCGTCCATCAACATGTTGCCCGGACCAGTGTCATAGCCAATGACTGGTTGCTCGGGATGCAGTACAGAGATGTTGGCTATGCCACCGATGTTCAGCACCACGGTAGTGGAATCTTGCATGGCAAAGATACTTTTATGAAAAGCGGGAACCAGCGGTGCACCTTGACCACCTAGCGCCATATCTTTACGTCGAAAATCTGCAACCGTATCAATCCCTGTTTTCACTGCGATGATGTTGGCATCACCCAACTGAGTGGTAAAGGGTAACTCTCCAGTAGGTTGGTGGAATACCGTTTGACCGTGATTACCAATCGCACGAATTTGTTCCGCGACGCAGCCAGACTTATTGAGCAGTTGTAAAACGGCGTCAGCGAAGAGGTGGCCAAGTTGGTGATCCAATTCACCTATGGCTTTTAAATTTGTGGCTTGACCGGTACAAACAGATAACAGCATTTCTTTCAGTGCTGTGGGCATTGGGTAATCGTCGTGCGCAACCAGACGAACGTGCTCATCACTTATTTCAACCAGAGCGGTATCAACGCCGTCCATACTCGTTCCAGACATCACACCAATGTACAGTTCGTTAAATTTCATAGCCGATCTCGTCAATTCTTCATTCACTTATTGTAAAGCAAATCTGAAGCGAATAACCTCATCGAATACGAGATATTCAGCCGATTTTGAGGAGAAAACATGGGACCGTTATGGGTTGACGTCGCGGGTTGTGAACTTACCGCTGAAGACAAAGAAATTCTGGAACATCCTACGGTTGGTGGCTTAATTCTATTTGCTCGCAACTATCATGATAGTGAACAGCTTCAAGCACTTACTCAATCAATCCGCAAGGCTGCCAAGCGCCCGATTTTGATCGGTGTTGATCAAGAAGGGGGGCGAGTACAACGCTTCCGTGAAGGTTTCTCGTTGATCCCTGCAGCAGAAGAATACGCCAAACATCAAAATGGCGAAGAGCTAGCACGTATGGGCGGTTGGCTAATGGCAGCGGAGTTGATAGCACACGACATTGATTTAAGCTTTGCACCCGTGCTCGATAAAGGTCATCAATGTAAAGCGATCGGTAACCGAGCATTTGGCGAAGATGCCGATACCATTCTTCGATTTAGCACTGCTTACATGCAGGGTATGAAGAGCGTTGGAATGGCAACAACAGGCAAACACTTCCCGGGTCACGGTGGTGTGATTGCTGACTCACACTTAGAAACGCCATACGACGAGCGCAACGACATTTTTGAACAAGACATGGCTATCTTTAAAGCGCAAATTGATGCCGGTATTTTAGATGCCATGATGCCTGCTCACGTGATTTTTCCGAACTACGACTCTCAGCCTGCGAGTGGTTCAGAATACTGGTTGAAACAAGTTTTGCGACAGCAACTCGGTTTTAAAGGCTTGGTTTTCTCCGATGATCTGACGATGGAAGGCGCAGCCATCATGGGTAGTCCTGCCGAGCGTGGGGCTCAAGCCTTGAAAGCCGGCTGCGATATGCTATTGATGTGTAATAAGCGTGAAGCACACATTGAGGTGTTGGATAACTTGCCAGTATCAATAGTGCCACTGGCGGATGCGTTACTGAAAAAACAGTCGTTTTCTCTAAGCGATCTCAAGTTATCTCAGGAGTGGAAAGCGGCGAGTGAAGCGATGAAACGCTTGACCAGCTAAACCTCTTGTAAACGATTCAAAACACCGATTAGAAGCCAAAGTTAATTATACTTTGGCTTTTTATTTGTCTGTAAATAATTATTTACACCAAATGTTTTTTATTGTGTACGCTTGTTTTTCTTTTTTAGCCTGTTATCTTGTCGTTAAAACTTAGTTGTCTCACCAAGGATTTGGTTGGGTGTAAAAATAAATATACAGGTTAGAGTTATGCAGAAAAGTGAGTTGAGCAATATTAATATTAGCGAAGAGCAGGTTCTTATTACCCCAGAGGAGCTAAAAACCAAGCTTCCTTTGAGTGAAAAAGCGCGCCGCTTTATTCAAGAGTCTCGCCAAACTATCGCTAATATTATTCATAAAAAGGATCATCGCCTGCTGGTTGTATGTGGTCCATGTTCTATCCACGACGTGGAAGCGGCGAAGGATTACGCAAAACGTCTTAAAGCGCTCTCTGAACAACTAAGTGACCAACTGTATATTGTTATGCGTGTTTACTTTGAAAAACCACGCACCACGGTCGGCTGGAAAGGGCTGATTAACGATCCGCACCTCGATGGCAGCTTCGATATTGAACATGGTCTGCATGTTGGACGCGAATTGCTAGTGGAATTGGCAGAGATGGAAATCCCGCTCGCGACTGAAGCTCTGGACCCAATTAGCCCACAATACTTGGCGGATACTTTTAGTTGGGCTGCGATCGGCGCACGTACTACGGAGTCACAAACTCACCGTGAAATGGCAAGTGGCTTGTCTATGCCAATTGGTTTTAAAAATGGCACGGATGGCAGTTTGGCAACCGCAATCAACGCGATGCAAGCTGCGTCTTCTAGCCACCGTTTTATGGGGATCAACCGTGAGGGACAAGTAGCGCTATTGACCACTCAGGGTAATGCTAATGGGCATGTGATCTTACGTGGTGGCAAGCAAACTAACTACGACTCAGTGTCAGTTACTGAGTGTGAGCAAGAAATGGCGAAATCTGGCCTTGATGCATCATTAATGGTGGATTGTAGTCACGCCAACTCACGTAAAGATTACCGTCGCCAGCCATTAGTCGCAGAAGATGTTATTCACCAAATCCGTGAAGGTAATAAGTCCATTATCGGCCTTATGATTGAAAGCCATATCAATGAAGGAAATCAATCTTCTGACTTAGCTCTTGAAGAGATGAAATACGGTGTATCTATCACTGACGCATGTATCAATTGGGATTCAACTGAGGCACTATTACGTCATGCACATGAAGAGCTAGTGCCTTTCTTAGAAAATCGTCTAAAGGCTAATTAATACAGGATTTAAGGAACATCAATGGCAGTTGAACTTAACGCATTGCGCGATCAGATTGATGCAGTCGACAAGCAAATGTTGGAGCTATTGGCCCAGCGTTTGGCGCTCGTAGAGAAAGTTGGGGAAGTTAAAAGCGAACATGGTTTGCCTATTTATGCCCCTGATCGTGAAGCGGCGATGCTGGCTTCTCGCCGAGCAGAAGCTGAGAAAATGGGAATTCCTCCACAGCTTATTGAAGACATTCTGCGTCGTACCATGCGTGAGTCTTATGCCAGTGAAAAAGACTCCGGTTTTAAGTGTTTGAACCCTGAATTACGCTCAGTGGTCATTATTGGTGGTAATGGCCAGTTAGGCGGCCTGTTTGGACGTATGTTCAAGCTATCTGGTTATCAAGTCAAAGTGCTTGGCAGCAAAGACTGGGATCGTGCGGATGACATCCTAAAAGATGCGGGCCTGGTGGTGGTTACTGTGCCAATTCACCTAACAGAAGGTGTGATTGAAAAGCTAGGTAATCTGCCACAAGACTGTATTCTGTGTGACCTGACTTCTATAAAATCTAAGCCACTGCAAGCAATGTTGAATGTGCACCAAGGACCGGTGGTTGGTTTACACCCAATGTTTGGTCCAGATGTGCCGAGCCTTGCCAAGCAGGTGATTGTGTACTGTGATGGGCGTGGAAATGATCAATACCAATGGTTGCTGCAACAGTTTGGTATTTGGGGCGCGAGCTTGTGTCAGATTGAAGCGCAAGAGCACGATCATGGCATGACGTTAATCCAAGCGCTGCGTCACTTCACCTCATTTGCTTACGGCATGCATCTAAGCAAAGAGAAACCGAACATTGAGCAACTGTTAAAGTTGAGCTCACCAATCTACCGCCTGGAGTTGGCGATGGTAGGGCGTCTGTTTGGTCAGGATCCAAACCTCTACGGTGACATTATTCTCTCATCGCAAGAAAACATCGACATGATTAAGCGATTCCACCAACGCTTCGGCGAAGCACTTGCGATTTTGGATAGCAAAGATAAAGCCAAATTTGTCGAAAGCTTTGAGCAGGTGAGTGAGTGGTTTGGTGATTATTCACAACAATTTATGAATGAGAGCCAAAACTTACTCAAACAGGCGAATGATAATATTCATCGCGGTTAATCGCTGGTTATCTATCCGTGTGGAGCCCGAAACGAAAAGAGCAGCTTACGCTGCTCTTTTTTGTGTCGAGAGATAAATCAGTTAGTCGCGGTATTGCTGGTATCTTCACTTGATACTGTATTGATACTGGTGTCGCGATAGGGGGAGTTGGTTAAATTGACTTGCAGACGCACGACATTATCAATCAATTGAACTAAAGGGCCCCATTTCACTTTTTTCTCTTTTTCAAATACATAATTGAAGTTTTCAGGTGTCCACTCCATCAAGTATTGAGGGTTGAGTGCTCGCCCGAGAAAGCGCACCTCATAATGCAGGTGCGGGCCAGTGGAATTACCTGAACTACCACATTGAGCAATCACATCGCCTTTACTGACAAATTGGCCGCTTTTCACTTTAAAGCGTTGTAAGTGAGCAAAGGAGCTCATAAAGCCAAATGAATGACGAATAGTGACATAGTTGCCATAGCCACGATTACTCGGGCGAACGGTTTCCACCACTCCGTCTGCAGGTGCGAGGATTTCTTCTCCTCGTTTACAGGTAAGATCGATACCAGTATGAACGTGTCGTTTACCTGAAATAGGATTAATGCGACTGCCGTAGGAAGAAGAAATACGTTGGTATGTCACTGGGCTATCATTTGGAATCAAACGAAACATGGTTGCTCGAACCGCGGAATCGATAGCTGCTGCATCAATTCGCTCTTCTAACGCCATGTTGTTTTCATCGATCATCAGCTCTTCGTCAGCGAGACCTAGAACCGATTCGACGTCGAATACTCGTTTTCCTAATAGCTGAATTTGATTGTTTTTATCGGTCAATGACTGAGAAAGCGAGTGGTTGGTATCAAGCTGCTCTTCATAAAGAGCGGTGATTTCAGCCTTTTCACTTTCTAGTTTGGCGATGGTTTGTGTTAGTTCGTCTTTATTGTGTATCTGCTGTTGATTGAGATACCACGCGCCACCAACGACGGCGGGTAATGCCAATACCGAAGCAAATACTGCTAGGACCGAACTGCGGCCCAAATAGAACTGCTGATCGCCGTCTTTCGTCGGGATCTGCATGATGATTTTTTTAGACATAGTTATTGTTACTTAAATAGGCGTTCATTTATTTTTCTCCTAAATCAGAGAGATGTTCTAACTCTCGGTTCAGAAGGTCGTTATTGCCTACATTCAATTCTATAAATCGTTTTAGTTGGCTAATGCTCTCGATGTCTATCTTGATGATCGTTAACCTAATCTCACACTTAGAAACATCCACAATTTGCGCTTTTAACGTAATCACTTGTTCAGATTGATCAAATGAAAAAGTAACATGGGCTGGAAGGGTTGGATCCAAAGCCTCAGTCTCTTCCACTTTCATGAGTAAACCATGTAAGGAAAGATCTTGAATCCTAGCTTCAATTGCCAAGTCACGTTGTTCTACCTTCGCTAGCGCTTGATGGAGAATGCGTGAAAAGCGTCGTCTCTCTGCCATGTGCATTTTCTCGTCATGTCTTCAAACAGAATTGAATAGTATATCAATGCGAACAAAAAATGTTCGATTGCTGTTTGAAAAGTGTCGAGGTCGCTACAGAGTGACGTAAGTGCAATGTCATGTTCTTAACGAACGAGACGGGCTAATGAGCTCTTTTTTATAACAAAGAAAACAAAGGCCGCTATGATAGCGGCCTTTGTACAAATTACAATCAAACTTTGCGGGTTGCGATTACTTCGCAATACGCTTGTATTTGATGCGGTGTGGTTCTGCGGCTTCAGGGCCCAACGTTTTCTTCAACCAGTCCATGTACTCGGTGTAGTTACCTTCGTAGAAGTTAACTTGGCCTTCGTCACGGTAGTCAATGATGTGGGTCGCGATACGGTCAAGGAACCAACGGTCGTGCGAGATAACCATTGCACAACCAGGGAACTCTAGTAGTGCTTCTTCTAGAGCACGCAGTGTTTCCACGTCAAGGTCGTTGGTCGGTTCGTCGAGTAGTAACACGTTACCGCCCGCTTTAAGCAGTTTCGCAAGGTGGACACGGTTACGCTCACCACCTGATAGCTCACCAATGATTTTTTGTTGGTCGCTGCCTTTAAAGTTAAAGCGTGAACAGTATGCGCGAGCAGGGATTTCGAAGTTGTTGATCTTAATGATATCAGCGCCTTCAGAAATCTCTTGGAATACGGTTTTAGAATCGTCCATGCTGTCACGGAACTGATCGACCGATGCAAGTTTCACAGTGTCGCCCATTTCAATTGTGCCTGAATCTGGTTGTTCAGTACCACTTAACATCTTGAATAGGGTCGATTTACCTGCGCCGTTCGCACCGATAATACCAACAATCGCACCTTTAGGGATGCTGAATGATAGGTCATCAATTAGAACACGGCCGTCAAATGACTTCGTTAGGTTCTTCACTTCAATAACTTTATCACCTAGGCGCTCACCTGGCGGGATAAACAGTTCATTGGTTTCGTTACGTTTTTGGTGATCAGAGCTTTGCAGTTCTTCAAAGCGTGCCATACGTGCTTTTGATTTCGCTTGACGACCTTTAGGGTTTTTACGTACCCACTCAAGTTCTTTCTCGATGGTTTTTTGACGAGCACTTTCTTGAGACGCTTCTTGTTGTAGACGAGCGTCTTTTTGCTCCAACCATGAGGTGTAGTTACCTTCCCATGGGATACCTTCACCACGGTCAAGCTCTAAGATCCAACCCGCGGCGTTATCTAGGAAGTAACGGTCGTGGGTGATAGCGACTACAGTACCTGTGTAATCCACTAAGAAGCGCTCTAGCCAAGCAACAGATTCTGCATCTAGGTGGTTGGTAGGCTCATCAAGCAGCAGCATGTCTGGCTTAGAAAGTAGCAGGCGACAAATAGCGACACGGCGGCGTTCACCACCTGATAGGTGCGCAATTTTTTGGTCCCATTCAGGTAAACGAAGTGCGTTTGCTGCTCGCTCAAGTGCGTTTTCTAGGTTGTGACCATCTTTCGCTTGGATCAGAGCTTCAAGTTCGCCTTGCTCTTTTGCAAGTGCGTCGAAGTCTGCATCTGGTTCTGCGTAAGCCGCATAGACCGCATCCAAACGTTTCAGTGCGTCAGCAACGTCAGCAACTGCTTCTTCAACAACTTCACGAACGGTTTTTGATTCGTCTAATACTGGCTCCTGGGGTAGGTAGCCTACGTTTAGACCAGGTTGTGGACGTGCTTCACCGTCGATATCCGTGTCGATACCTGCCATGATACGTAGCAGTGTGGATTTACCTGCACCGTTCAGACCTAAAACACCGATTTTCGCACCAGGGAAGAAGCTCAGAGAGATGTCTTTAAGAATTTGACGCTTAGGTGGCACAATCTTGCTCACCCGCGACATGGTATATACGTATTCAGCCATTGCCGATCGTTCCTAAATTAACTGTCATTCAAACCCATCATTTTATACCAAGTGCTTTGTTTTTGTTACCGCATTGCAAGAATTTCCCTTTCGAATGGATTTCTTATTTTGAGCTGACCGGAAACTTACACGGTTAGGGTATACACTTTTGTTATTCGTTATAAATGACGAAGTGCTTTCTGCACAAGTTAGGAACTCCTTGTCTCCATCGTCTTAAAAGTTTCACGAGTACAATTTTTAATACACTAAGTTGCTTTACATGGACATCTGCATTCTGTGTAAATAGATGCATGTGTGAAAATTGCCTTAACATCACATGAACGCTAACAAAACGAGGCTTTGGGGCAGTATATGTCTGGGGAAAATGACACAAATGAGATTCAACGTATCTGAATTGGCTAAAAACGTATGCTGTGCAGCCGCGCTGTGTGCGATGAGTTTGAGTGCTAATGCCGCGCTGAGCTTGGAAAAGCAGCGTGAAGTTTATGAGCAAGCTCAAGATCTATTAGATAAAAATGACATCGACGGATACCTTTCGATCCGTCCTAAAATTTCTGACTATCCACTGACGCCTTATGTGGACTACCGAACATTTATTAGACAGTTACCGGAAAAGTCGCCACAGCAGGTGAACGAATTTATTTCGGAGCACAAGTCGTTTCCTTTTTCTCGTCGTGTTCGCGCTCCATACCTCAACCATCTTTATAAGCAAAAAGATTGGAAAACCATTACTGAGTTTCAAAAAGTCATTCCAAGTGGCGAGCGTTACCAATGTATTTTCTACGTGGCTCAGTTAGAGCAAGGTAAGAAAGTCGCCGCGTTTAAAGGGGCTGAACATATGTGGTTACGTGGCAGAAGTATTGCCGATGAGTGCGATCCATTATTCGCAGCATGGGACAAGGCAGGTGAACGTACTGATGAATTGATCCTCCAGCGTATGCTACTGGCGTTTGATGCTCGTAATGGCAGTTTGATGAGTTACTTACTTAAACTGCCTAAATCCTCGCAGGCAAGGCAACAAGCGAAAGAAATGAAGGCGTTGTTTGATAACCCTTCAAGCGTTGCGGAGTTCGCGAAGAAAAAACCGGCTAATGATTTTAATCGAGCGCAAAGCGAATATGCGTTGGAAAAGCTAGCTCGCATGAATACCAGTCAAGCGCAGAGTGCGTATGATGCCGTCATTAAAGGGCAGAAGTTTTCTCCAGAAAAGGCGCAAGCCCTGGCTGACTATATCGCATTTCGATTGACCCGTACGGAGTCTGAGTCACTAGCGAAGTGGCGTGATGATAAAACGAAAACCAGCCAGTACTTATCGCTCATTGAAACTCGCATTCGCTTAGCGATTCAGAACGCGGATTGGAAGGGCGTACAAGAGTGGATTGCCGTTCTCAATAAAGAAGAGCAAGCGTCGCTTCGCTGGCAATACTGGCTTGGACGAAGTGAAATTGCGTTAGGTGATGACATCGCAGGGAAACAGCGTTTAGCGACTTTGGTCGGGCAGCGAAACTTCTATAGTGTGGCAGCCGCCAATGCGATTGGACAATCAATCAAATACCCTACGCATACGGTTAAGTTTGATAAGCGAGTGGTTCAACCCTATCAAGACTCGTTAGTTCGTATTGAAGAGTTAATCGCGACGGATAAAATCGCAGCAGCGAAAAGTGAATGGGCACATTTATTGCGCCGCGTAGGGAAAGATGAAAAGGCGATGTTGGCGGCTTATGCGTCTTCTAAGCGTTGGCATAACCTAACGGTGACCGCGAGTATTCAAGCGCAGATGTGGGATAATATCGAACTGAGGTTCCCGATTGCACATCGCTGGTGGTTTAACTTTTATGCAAAAAAACACAACATAGATCCCGTTACGATGATGTCCCTGGCTCGACAGGAAAGTGCGTTGGATGTCGAAGCCCGTTCTCCAGTTGGTGCTCGTGGTCTTATGCAGATCATGCCCGCAACAGCAAAGTACACAGCACGTAAATATAAGTTGAGTTATCAAGGTACGCAGGACCTCTACAATGTGGGCAAAAATATCGAAATTGGTAGCCATTATTTGCAAGGCTTATTAGAGGATTACGATAATAATCGTATTTTTGCTCTTGCTGCTTATAATGCAGGTCCTAACAGAGTAAAAACGTGGCGAGAGCGTACCCAAGGAAAAGTGGATGCTTATGCCTTTATTGAGGCAATTCCATTTAGAGAGACACGCGGTTATGTACAAAACATCCTGATGTTTGAAACATATTACCGTGATCTTTTGGGTATCGATGGCGCGTTCTTGAATCAACATGAGATCAATACCAAGTATTGAGTGAGGTAACTTGATGTCGCACGAACCCGAGTACAAAGACTGGCAACAGATTATTGAGCTAATTCGAACTAGCATGGACAGTGAGCAAGATGACATGCTGTTAACCATGCTGATGTCACGTGATGAGAGAGAATCATTAATATCACGCGTTAATATTATTAACGAGCTTCTTAAAGGAGAATTATCTCAACGTCAGATCAGCCAGATGCTTGGCGTGGGTATTGCCACTATTACTCGTGGCTCTAACGAGTTAAAGTCTAAATCTGATGAAGAGAAAGACAAACTCAAGGTTTTGTTAGAGCAAGTTGCGGTATCTAAGTAGCCAGTGATTCCAATTCGCCTTTAGGTATTGGTATCACAAGTGGTTAAGATAACGTGTTAAAAAGGGCGGAAATATCCGCCCTTTTTCGTACCTAGCGAATGGGGGGGAGCGTTATAAATTTGAAGGGAAGTGCTCAGGGTTTGTGAATGGAATCAGAGCCAGAATCAAGGCTTGATGGTAAACCGAACTTCGAGTCAGCTGGTTTTGGGTGAGCAGGCTGATGGCACCACCTTTCTGTTTGATGTTCTCGGTACCAAACACCTCATCCATGACATCTCCCAGCTCATTCGCATGCTCGAGTTTTTCCAATACTTTAGGCGGCAGCATTAAGCTCGCAGAGCGAGATTCACCACGGTGAGTATTCGACTCAATCACCATCCACGCAAACGTCACGTTTGTTTCAATTCCCGCTTCAAGTCCGACATAGTAATCCGCGTTTGGCATCTCAACTTTTGCGTTTTTAACGCGGTTTAGTGCACCGCGATGAGTTTCTTCATCAGTCATAGGTTGATCTGCGACGTCACTCGGTACACTGACGCCAACGAAGTTGAACTCTTGGTGCGGAAATGCACTGTTAAATGCACTTTGAACGGCATTAATTTTAGCTGGGTTTAGCGATGCGATTACGACTTTTTGGGTTACCATGATCTTTTTACTCACTGGTGTCTATTAACTCAATTTTACTTGGGTAGGCTTTACGTTCTCACTAGGGTAACAGCCTAATACTTTCAAGTGCTTAGTAATTTTTGTTAGCTCTTCTAGTGCCTGTTGCATTTCTGTCGAAGCAAGATGAGATTCCAAGTCTACGTAGAACATCTCTTCCCATGGGTTCCCCATAATTGGACGTGATTCTAGCTTGGTCATATTGATGCCGTAACGTTGCAGCACTAATAGTGTTTCAACCAATGAGCCAGCCTCTTGGGAGGTCGACATGATCAAGGTAGTTTTTGCTGGAATCTGAGTTGAAACCTCAACTGGTTTGCGAGCAACCACGATAAAACGAGTATGGTTCTCAGTTTGGTTTGCGATGTTGCCTTGAATTGCTTGCAAGCCGTATAGCTTACCGCTTGATGCATTACCAATTGCAGCAACATCATCACGATCCATCTCTTGAACTTTCTGCATTGCATCTGCCGTGCTGGCGCAAGACTCCAGTTTTACACCTTTCATACGGCTTAAAAACTCACTGCACTGTTGGTGTGGCTGAGGATGTGAATACAGCGTTTTAATGTTTTCCAGACGAATGTCTTTTTTCGCAACCAAGCAGTGCTCGATTGGTTGAGTTAGCTCTCCAACGATGTACAGCGTCGTGTGTTGTAGTAGGTCGTACACTTCATTAATAGAGCCTGAACTGGTGTTTTCGATAGGCAGAACACCATAATCAGCATGGCCCGATTCTACTGTTTGAGTCACTTCTTTGAAGTGTTCGCAGTTGAGCTCGATAAGTTCTGTATTTTTACGGCTGAAGTATTCGCGGCTTGCCAAGTGCGAGTAAGAGCCTTTGGCTCCTAAGAAAGCGACGCGAGCAAGTGGCTTACGACTTTGTTGCGGGTTAACGAGGTTTTGCAGGTAACTTTGCTGAAGAAGCACTGAGTCTTCAATGATGGTATGGAATAGTTTAGTGATGTACTGCGCGTCGAGTTCGTATTTATCTCGGCCATTAGAAATCAGCTTAACTAATAGTTGTTGTTCTCGAACGGCATCACGAACGGGTTTTGAGGTTTGTACTTTGCTTTTGGCTACTTCAATGCTGAGTTTACGGCGCTCAGACAATAAGCTGAGAAGTTGGTCATCTAGCTCATTCAAGCGCAAACGAATTTCTTCGAGGGAAATAGGTTGGTCAGTCATCAATTCTTTCCTTATAAAAAAGCCTCCCGATTTGGGAGGCTTTCTGTTTGTTTTTGACTTTTCTTTCACAAACGAGTTCGCCCCTCCGACTATGGGAGGAAAAAGAAGTCAAAAATAAACAGTGAGGTTAAATGCATAAATAGTGCTTAATTTATGAGTGTTTAAACACAATAAGCAAGGCAGGGGAGAGCGTCAAGCAAAAAAATAGCGCCTTTCGGCGCTATTTCCTCAATCTGGTCAGTTTACTCTTCTTCTTCCACTAGCTCAGGCTTATTTGCACGTCGAGCTTCAGGTTTGTGGGTCAGCTTGTTCAATTGTCGTTCTAGTTTTTGCTCCACTTCGTTGATAGCTGCGTAAAGATCTTCGTGAGTTGCTGAGGCAATGAGCTGGCCTTTAGGAACTTTAATAACCGCTTCGAATTTCTTCTGTTTGTTTGGTTCCTCACTGAAAGTTGCTTGGCAACCAATTAGGTCTACTTGCCATTTCTCCAGTTTTTTAAACTTGCTCTCAATATGAGCTCGGATTGCAGAGGTGATTTCGATGTTTTTGCCAGTGATATTCATTGTCATAAGTGTTTTTCCTCTGTTGCATCCCTCATGGGTTGAGTTCAGATTACCGCTTTAAGTATAAAAAAATGTGACTCAGATCATTATTTTGTTCGGGTTTTTTATGATGAAAAATGAATGTGATCTCACTCAAGATCTGCTGAGATTTATCGTGAAATTGCTTGTTATCGGTTAGTAAATCCGTAGATTGGATAGAGTACTCAGCTGAAAACGTCTTCGTTTTTAGGGAAGTTTTACGGCCTAATATTAGAGGTGGTTAAAATTTAACTATACGTAAAGTGTGATGATAGTCACTGAGTCTCTCAGACGAATTTATTTACAAAGCCGCTTATTGTACAAGCGGCTTTTTTGTGTCTGGCGTTTGACTGACTTTTCGTAGCGGTATCATGAAGAAGGGATCCTTTGGTGCCAGTGATACCCGCTCTAGACTTTTGACCTGGTCCAAACTTTCTAGCTGTTTGTATATAACGTAATAGCGATTAATGCTTGTGACGTACCCAACCGTTGAGCTTAAACTTTTCCGCATAACGACTTCCACGTTATTGAACCAAATATTAGGATCGTAGCCTTGCTGGGCTGCACGTTTACGAATTCGTTCTACATTCCCGGGGCCAGCATTGTAAGCCGCTAAGGTAAAGTAGAGTTTATTTTCCGCCGTAATAGCAGGATCACTGAAGTACTGTTTACGCAAAAATGCTAAATACTTCACGCCAGCATGAATATTGTTTTCTAGCTGTCGAACGTTTTTGATATTGATATTAGGGTCTCGAGCCGTGCTGGGTAGAACTTGCATTATGCCGACTGCACCTCGACTTCCAACGAGGTCGTTATTAAAGCCGGACTCTTTATAAGCGACGGCTGCGATCAGTAAATAGTCGATATCGTACTTCTCGCCATAGCGTGAAAACAACGTAGCAAGCTTTTCTAGTTGAGCAATTTTGTTGGGGTTAAGGGCTTTGTTTAGCCAACCTGTGTTATCGATGTATTTTCCGTAAATGACGTTACCTAGCAGTGTCCCAGAACGAGATTTCTGAATAAACTTGTTCACGACGGCTTTCAAACTTGGGCTGTTTTCCCGCATTGCCCAAGCGATTTTACCATTTTCACGAATAGGAATTTCTGGGTGAGCTCGAATATCATCCATCACTTTCAGCCAAAGTTTGGCTTTATGGCTATCGAGAACAATGGCTTTGACGTAGCCGTTATTGAGCATCCCAACCAGTTCGTAGTCTTGCAGTGTTTCTTCAATAAAATGTACGACAACGGGTGGTAAGCCTTTTTTATTTAGCTTCTTATTTAGTGCTTGAATACTCTCAAAGTAGCTAGAACTGGCACGTACCCAAACCTCTTTGCCGCTCAGTTGCTCAATGTTAGTCATAGCTGGTGTGTTTTTGTTCGTGACTATCCACTCGTCAATACCAGTAAGAATGGGTGAACTAAAATCGACTTTCTGTTTACGTGAGTTGGTAATGGTCAGATTGGCGACGACTAGATCACCGGAGCCATTTTCTAAGGCTGGCAGAAGTTGGTCACGGGCTAGAGGAATAATTTGTACGTTAAGTTTCGGTTTGAGCTTACGAAGGTCTTTTTCGAAATGCGCCAGCAGTTCTGCACCTATTCCTTTTGGTGTACCGCCCTCAATGTAATAGAAGCCTAGATCAGCAGAAACGAGGACACGTAAAACATTCTTCTCTTTAATAACATCGAGGTCCCCAGTGTAAGGAGGTTGCTTGAGTGGTGATATTTGCAGTGCGCAAACGGAAGCAGACAATAAGAGCAGCATAACTGCGCATAGCTTAGGTATCGTCACGTTCACATCCTTTTATAAAGGGGAGGGGAACTTTAAGCATATGTAGAGCCCCGTAGATCATCAAGCAAGGGCAGAACACGCTATTGCGGGTAATAAAAAACCGCCACGGTAAAAACGGTGGCGGTTTAGTTTGAAGCGGCTCAGTTACTTCACAGGGTTGAGCTCGATAAGCTTTTCAGTTCTTGCTACGGCGTCTTCCAAACCGAGTTGCTTGTAGGCCTCTAGCTGGATAGTCAGTGACTTACGTGCCGCTTCTGTGTCTGGGAATGCTTTTTGTAGCTCTTGACTGCGATTAATTGCAGCTACCCAGGCTTCACGGCGGAGGTAGAAGTCAGCCGTCGCTAAGTCATAGTTCGCTAGGCGGTTTTTCAGTGCAACCATGCGTTTTTGTGAATCTTCTGCGTATGGACTGTTCGGGTAGCGTTGAAGCAGTTTTTTGAAGTCATCAAACGCTTTTTTTACTGGCTCAGGATCGCGATCGCTTCGATCTACGCTGAACAGATCATGCATAAAGTTACGATCTTGCGCCATATGGCTTAGACCGCGCATGTACAGTACCCAGTCCATTTTTTCATGGGTTGGGTTTAAACGCATAAAGCGAGAAATGGTTGCCAAGCCCAAAGCAAGGTCGTCGTTTTTGTAGTACGCATAGATTAGGTCAAGCTGCACCTGTTCTGAGTAGGCACCGAATGGGTAACGTGAGTCTAATGCTTCCAGTTTCTCAATTGCAGAAAGCCAATTACCACTTTGAAGAGAAATCTGTGCGTCTGCATACAGTTCCGAAGGCGGCACATCAGGAACGATTTCTTCTTTGCTTGCACATCCAAACAGAAGGGATACCGCTAAAAGGCCTGTTAAAGTCTGACGTTTCATATCAGGAGTCTGTTCCTTGAATCTAAATATTTCTTAAGCTGCCGTTACTTTCTTTCCAGTAACAGATACAATGACGTAATAGTCTATTTTTTCACAGTCGTGAGCATTAGTCTCACAGTTTTTAAAAAAGTTCGATATGGCTCAGCAGATTGTATTAACAAATACCGTAAAAGATAGCCAGTTAGGTCAACGTTTAGACCAAGCTATCGCCGAATTATTCGCGGACTTCTCTCGCTCGCGCCTGAAAGAGTGGCTGCTTGATGGGAAAGTTCAAGTTAATGGTGAAGTTGTCACCAAACCTCGCACCAAAGTAATGGGTGGCGAGGAAATTACATTGCAAGCCGAGTTAGAAGATGAAGAACGCTGGGAAGCGCAAGATATCCCGCTAGATATCGTTTTTGAAGATGACGATATTATCGTTATCAATAAGCCTCGTGACTTTGTGGTTCACCCAGGTGCCGGTACGCCAGATGGTACGGTGCTTAATGCGTTGTTGCATCATTACCCTGATATCGCAGAAGTGCCTCGTGCTGGCATTGTGCACCGTCTGGATAAAGACACAACGGGTCTGATGGTGGTGGCGAAAACCGTTCCTGCACAAACTCGTCTGGTTCGCGCACTGCAAAAACGTAATATTACTCGAGAGTACGAAGCGATCGCTATTGGTCGTATGACAGCGGGCGGTAAAGTGGACCAACCTATTGGTCGTCATTCTACCAAGCGCACGCTTATGGCGGTAGCACCAATGGGTAAACCAGCGGTAACACACTACCGTGTCGCTGAACGTTTCCGCGAACACACACGTATCCGTCTGCGTCTTGAAACGGGTCGTACGCACCAGATCCGTGTGCACATGTCTTACCTTCAGCATCCGCTGCTCGGTGATATTGCATATGGTGGACGTGCTCGCATCCCGACAGGTGCTTCTGAAGAGCTAACGGCAATGATCCGTGGCTTCGATCGCCAAGCATTGCACGCCGTAATGCTACGCTTTGAACATCCAATTACGGGAGAAGTACTTGAGTTCCATGCCCCTGTGCCTGATGACATGGTGGCGATGACCGAAGCGCTTCGTCAAGATACGGAAGAGCACGGTTTACCGGAAGAGTTCTAAGATGAAGACAATCATTCCGAATTGGCGTGCGCCTAAAAATGTCAAAGCTTTTGCCTCAACACGTATAGGCGGTTTTTCGACAGGCCCTTATCAAGGGCTAAATTTAGGTACTCACGTTGGGGATGATTTGTCTTTAGTAGAGAAGAACCGAGCTTGGTTGGCGCAGCAGGCGAACATGCCCAATGCGCCAATCTGGTTAAACCAAACACATTCGACTGTTGTGGCTCAAGCAAATGAACCAACAACACAAGTGCTTGATGCGGACGGTGTATTTACTTCTTCAAGCCATGTTGTTTGTTCAGCGATGACCGCCGATTGTCTACCTGTATTATTGACGAATACACAAGGCACTCAGGTAGCCGCCGTTCATGCAGGTTGGCGCGGCTTAGCAAATGGTATTGTCGAAAATGCATTAGCGTTATTTTCAGGTGAAGTGATAGCGTGGCTTGGCCCTGCCATTGGCCCTCAAGCCTTTGAAGTGGGTGAAGATGTTCTGCAAGCTTTTGTTGATTTTGACTCACAGGCGCATCAAGCATTCACTCCACGCGATATCGACGGCAAATGGTTTGCTGACATGTCGGTGCTGGCAACGCAACGTCTAAATCGAGCTGGAGTGACACAAGTGTTTGACTCTGGACTTTGTACTTACCAAGATAAAGCCTCTTTTTATTCGTATCGCCGTGATGGTAAAACTGGTCGACAAGCCACCTTTATTTGGATTGAAGATTAGTTATAAGCACTAAAGTGCCAAGATGCATAGTGCTATTTTTGCAAAGCTATCTTTATTCATTCACTCCCTTGAAATTCCTCCTCTGAGTATCCATCTTTCTAACTGTCAAAAGAATTTCCTTTAGTTGAGGTTAGGAAGGTAGATATGCGTCTTGATCGATTCACAAGTAAGTTTCAAATCGCTATCTCTGATGCTCAATCACTAGCGTTAGGGCGCGATCATCAATATATCGAGCCAGTTCACCTCATGGTGGCTTTGCTTGACCAAAATGGCAGTCCAATTCGTCCATTGCTTACTATGCTGGATGTGGACGTAACGCATTTACGCTCTAAATTGAGTGAAATGCTAGATCGATTACCAAAAGTCAGTGGCATCGGTGGAGATGTACAGCTCTCTAGTTCGATGGGCACGTTGTTTAACCTGTGTGACAAAGTGGCGCAAAAGCGTCAAGACTCCTATATCTCGTCTGAAATCTTCCTGCTTGCTGCTTTAGAAGATCGCGGACCATTGGGGCAATTACTCAAAGAGATCGGTTTAACAGAGCAAAAAGTTAGCCAAGCAATCGAAAAGATCAGAGGTGGTCAAAAAGTTAATGACCCGAATGCAGAAGAGCTTCGCCAGGCATTGGAAAAGTTCACCATTGACCTTACCGAGCGAGCAGAGCAGGGCAAACTGGATCCGGTTATCGGCCGTGATGATGAAATTCGCCGTACCATCCAAGTATTGCAGCGCCGTACTAAAAACAACCCTGTGATCATCGGTGAACCTGGCGTAGGTAAGACCGCAATTGTTGAAGGCTTAGCTCAGCGCATTGTCAACAATGAAGTGCCAGAAGGTTTGCGTGGTCGCCGCGTGCTGTCATTAGATATGGGTGCACTGGTTGCTGGTGCTAAGTACCGTGGTGAATTTGAAGAACGCTTGAAGTCGGTATTGAATGAACTCGCTAAAGAAGAAGGCAATGTCATTCTGTTTATCGACGAGCTCCATACTATGGTTGGTGCGGGTAAAGGTGAAGGCTCAATGGATGCGGGGAACATGCTCAAACCTGCATTAGCCCGTGGTGAACTGCACTGTGTTGGCGCAACAACACTGGATGAATATCGTCAGTACATCGAAAAAGATGCGGCGTTAGAACGTCGTTTCCAAAAAGTGCTGGTGGATGAGCCGACCGTTGAGGATACCGTGGCGATTTTACGTGGCTTGAAGGAGCGTTATGAGCTTCATCATCACGTTGAAATTACTGACCCAGCGATTGTTGCAGCGGCGAGTTTGTCACATCGTTATGTTTCTGACCGTCAACTGCCAGATAAAGCGATCGACTTAATCGACGAAGCGGCTTCAAGCATTCGTTTACAAATTGACTCTAAGCCAGAGTCATTAGATAAGCTTGAACGTAAAATTATCCAACTTAAGATTGAGCAACAGGCGCTTAGTAACGAGCACGACGAAGCGAGTGAAAAGCGTTTGAAAGCGCTTAATGAAGAACTCAATGAAAAAGAACGTGAGTACGCTGAACTAGAAGAGGTTTGGAATACAGAAAAAGCCGCACTTTCTGGCACTCAACATATTAAGTCTGAGCTTGAACAAGCTCGTATGGATATGGAGTTTGCTCGCCGAGCTGGTGATCTAAACCGCATGTCGGAACTTCAATATGGTCGTATTCCTGAACTTGAGAAGCAGTTAGATCTTGCAACCCAAGCGGAAATGCAGGAAATGACACTATTGCGTAATAAAGTAACCGACAACGAGATTGCAGAAGTACTTTCTAAGCAAACTGGCATCCCAGTATCCAAGATGCTAGAAGCGGAAAAAGAGAAACTACTTCGTATGGAAGACGTACTGCATAATCGTGTGGTAGGGCAAAGCGAAGCGGTCTCTGTTGTATCGAATGCTATTCGTCGTAGTCGAGCTGGGCTTTCTGATCCAAACCGACCAATTGGCTCCTTCTTATTCTTAGGTCCAACTGGTGTAGGTAAAACAGAGCTTTGTAAGACACTTGCGAGCTTTATGTTCGACAGCGAAGATGCGATGGTCCGTATCGACATGTCTGAGTTCATGGAGAAACACTCAGTAGCAAGATTGGTGGGTGCGCCTCCAGGCTATGTCGGATATGAAGAGGGTGGTTACTTAACGGAAGCGGTTCGTCGCAAGCCGTATTCGGTAATTTTGTTAGATGAAGTAGAGAAAGCGCATCCGGATGTATTTAACATTCTGCTGCAAGTTCTCGATGATGGGCGTTTAACGGATGGTCAAGGTCGTACTGTTGACTTCCGTAATACGGTTGTGATCATGACATCGAACTTGGGTTCATCTCGTATCCAAGAGAATTTCGCAACATTAGACTATCAAGGTATCAAGAGTGAAGTAATGGATGTGGTTAGCAAACACTTCCGTCCTGAGTTCTTGAACCGTGTTGACGAAATAGTGGTGTTCCATCCACTTGGTCAAGAACACATCAAGTCCATCGCTTCTATTCAATTAGAACGTTTGGCGAAACGACTAGAAGAAAAAGGATATCAACTAGAGGTTTCTGACAAAGCACTCGATTTGATCGCTCAAGTTGGTTTCGACCCTGTATATGGTGCGCGTCCTTTAAAACGCGCAATTCAACAGAATGTCGAGAACCCATTAGCCAAATCGATTCTTTCTGGTGAAATTGTTCCAGACAAGAAAGTGCAGCTAATCGTTACTAATGACCAAATTCGTGCCCATCAGTAATTGCACAGATACAATAAGAAATGAGATAAAAATCACATTCAAGGGGCCATTTGGCCCCTTTTCTATAATGTTTTAGAACCTTTTGCCTGTTTTCTATACGAATGAACTAAAAAGGTGAGTTTTTTTTAAAAATGCACTTGTGTTCCTTAATGAACGCCCTATAATGCGCCTCCGTTGTCAAGGGAAAGCAAGTTAAGCGAAGCCTAGACAACAAGGTCAGTGAGTTAAGAATTAACTCGCAGATAAATAACTTAAAAAAGTGTTTGACACGATAAGTTATCTAGCTAAAATGGCCGTCCACTTTGAAGAGAAGTTCAAAGTGTGCTCTTTAAAAATATAGACCTATCAATCTGTGTGGGCACTCGTTGATGATAATCCAATTAGATACTTCGGTATCAAATTAGGTTTCAATGAAACGAAGTGACCATTGAATCTTCGGATTCAGCACAGTCAATTCAAACATTACTTTATGTAATGTTCAGTATTCATTGA
>NZ_JALNTV010000005.1:0-206466 GCF_023161645.1 Vibrio sp. 1CM7H | reverse complement strand
GAGTGGCCAAAGGGAGCAGACTGTAAATCTGCCGGCACTGCCTTCGATGGTTCGAATCCGTCCCCCTCCACCATATTGAAAAAGCCAGCTCATTGAGCTGGCTTTTTTCGTTTCGGACTCTTGATAAAGTAAAGTAACAAGCCCTTCCTTATTTAACCCAACTTCTTCGCTATTCTACCTCTGTTTGGATCCTACTTTAACAACTGGGCCGAAGCGAATCTCCGATGGACAAAGTTCGGATCTGGTAGTTGTAATACAAACAATGAACTAGCACTTTGTCCTTGTTTTATCGCAATGACCATAATGTGAATGCTAAAAACATTCAGTAAAACACTTGAGGACTGACTAGCAAAAAGATATTCGGCAGAGTTAAGCGCGAGCCATGATGAAGTCTCCATCTGGCAGGTTTTATAAAAACACCTTTCGTAAATACAAACGACAGATACAAAAAATCCCGCAGGGGGCGCGGGATTTTTATTAGTGACTAAATTGGTTTAAAGGTGACTAGCCTTGAATACCAACGATTAACCATGGTGCATTAGGCACAGTCAGGTCACGCTCTAGGTGCCAGATATCTTCGATTTCTTCTTCAACACCTTCTACTGTGTCACGGTAACGACCGCTAAACTGCAGGCTAAGCTGTGCTTTATTTGCATCGTAATCGGCACGGACGATCTCTGCATCAACGTACATTACATCAGTATGCTGCTCACCGTCGAGCTTCGCGCGCTCTGCTTTCAGATCTTCAAACAAGCTTGGAGAAACATATTCTTCAATGGTTTCCAGTTGATTGTGATTCCACGCACCTTGCAGGATTCGGTAGTGTTCACGAGAGCCGTTAATAAACGCTGCTTGGTCAAAGCCCGGTGGGTAGTTATGTGGTACGTCCGTTTGAGCGCCGAAACCACCAAAGCCACCATTATTTGTGTTTGGCTGTTGCTCAAAGTTTTGCATGTTTGGTTGCTCAAACTTAGATGCGTTACCACCAAATGCAGGTTGCTGACGATGCTGGTTCATACTGCCCTGCTTCGCACCTAGCATACCGCGCATTAATTTAAAGATGACAAAGGCAATCAAACCAATAATTAGGATATCCATAAATTGGATACCTTCAAAAGCACCGCCAAAGAATGCAGCAAGTAGACCACCAGCAAGAAGTCCGCCTAGCAGACCGCCCATTAAGCCTTTTTTACTTGAAGACTTCGCCGTCTGATCTTTGCCTACCGTATTGGTGTTTTGTTGCTGTTGTTTTGGTGCTGGCGCTGTTTTGTAGCTCTTACCGAAAGACTTACTGCCACCAAACTTCTTCGCTTCCGCGATAGGCGTTACAGCAACGGTAAACATCAACAGAGCAACAATAGAAAATAAACGTTTCATCGTTATCCTTAAAGTTAGCTATCTAAGATTGTGCTCTATCAGACGAAACAACGATTGTTTCAAACAGTAGCACGCCAAAGATGATTGTTGCGTCATCATACTCTGTATGCCTGTTGATGAAAACAGCTTACAGAAGCTGACATGTATCAGAATATTGCCAACGATACAGACCGCTCTCGGTTAACTTCGAGATACTTGGTTCGTTTAGAAATGCTGGGAATGAACTCGCTACTACTCGGGGATGTTTTACTTGAATTAGAATCAGTGACACAGCTCAGAATCCTGGACCTTGACGTCACTTGAGTATATTGCCTTGTTGACGGTTAATAGGTAGCTGACTATCATATTGAACGATGTTCAATAAAGCAGTTTGAGAGTATGGCGCGCAGAAACGATCACACCAGAGAAGAGTTAGTGAATTTGACTTTAACAACAGTCAAAAACTTTTTAGATGAGAATTCTTACCACGAACTCAGTCTTCGTAAAATAGCTAACATGATTGGTTACGTGCCAAGCACATTAGTCAACATTTTTGGCAACTATAACCTGTTACTTTTACACGTAGTCGCGCAAACTTTAGACGAACTCTCCCAAGAAGCATTGAAGGCGACCAATAGTAGTAAAGACGCTCATCAAGCTCTATTTGAACTGGCTTATTGCTACCACGATTTCGCTCAAAAGCACCCTTACCGTTGGCAGTTAGTCTTCGAGCACAACATGAATGGTGCAGAGCTTCCAGAATGGCATGCCAAACGTATCGACGGGATGACAGGAATGCTGGAGTCACTATTGGCTCAAATCGCACCACATCGTACCGAGTCCGAAGTGATTCAAGCGAGTCGAGTGCTTTGGTCTGGCGTACACGGCATTACTTTACTCAGTGTTGATGATAAATTTTTCTCTAGTGAACCAATTGATGGTAAAGAATTAATCAGTAACCTGCTTTCTAACTACCTCACAAACTGGTAACAAAGGATTATCCATGTCGTCCGACAGACAGCCGTCCTTACTTACGCAAAGAAAGTTCCTACCCTATTTCATTACTCAGTTTTTTGGCGCTTTCAACGACAATATTTTTAAAAACGTTTTGCTGCTGTTTGTCGCCTTCGCGGGATCCAGCGCACTACCTATTTCGAGCAACTTGTTCATCAATTTAGCGGCTGGCTTGTTCATTCTACCGTTCTTTCTATTCTCCGCTTCAGCTGGCGTATTAGCCGATAAATATGAAAAATCATGGTTTATTCGCAAGGTAAAGCTGTTTGAAATCGCCATCATGCTTTTGGGTGCCATTGGTTTTATAACCGAAAGTTATGGTGTACTTTTGCTGCTACTGTTCTTAATGGGCACACAGTCAGCATTCTTTGGACCGGTTAAATATGCCCTTTTGCCCCAAAAATTAAACGCGAAAGAGTTAGTGCCAGGCAACGCACTTGTTGAAGCTGGTACCTTTATCGCCATCCTTATTGGTACCCTAGGTGCTGGAATTATCGCCTCAGCAGACAACGCAAAATACCTTGCCGCATTTTGTGTCGTACTCTTTGCATTGTTGGGATACTTGTCGAGCCGATCAATACCCTTTGCAGCCGCCAGCGCACCTAATCTTTCTTTTCGTTGGCAACCGTACAAACAAACTAAACACACGCTATCCATCGCAAAATCAGATCGTGTTGTTTTTCAATGTATTATGGCGATAAGCTGGTTTTGGTTTTTAGGCGCCGCCTATCTAACCCAGTTCCCGAATTTCACCAAGATTTACCTAAATGGCACCGAGAGTGCGGTGTCTTTCTTACTTGCTCTGTTTTCTATTGGTATCGCGCTAGGGTCGCTACTTTGCAATTGGATCTCGAATCATCGTATCGAAGTCGGTATTGTGCCTATTGGCGCACTTGGCATTACGGTATTTGGGTACTTGATGGCAACCTCCATTCCAAGTGACCTACCTATCTTCCATGACTTTGTAGACTTCTTTAGATATGAGCCTTTTTGGCCATTATTTTTCTATCTATTGATGATTGGCGCCTCTGGCGGACTGTTTATCGTACCGCTTTACGCATTAATGCAACATAGAGCAAAGGAAACCGAGCGTGCACAAGTCATCGCAGGGCTCAACATCTTTAACTCTCTGTTTATGGTCGGCAGTGCTGTCTTAGGTATTGTGTGCCTGAGTGTAATCAAGATGACAATTCCTCAGTTGTTTGCATTGTTAGCCATTTTGAATTTCTTGGTCGCCGCTTACATTTTTTTGCAAATACCGATATTCGTTGTCCGTTTTGTGGTTTGGATGCTAACTCACACTATTTATCGAGTGAAACATAAAAACCTACATAACTTGCCAGAACAAGGCGGTGCGTTGATCGTATGTAATCACGTGAGCTATATGGACGCCTTGCTACTTAGCGCAGTATGCCCAAGGTTGATTCGTTTTGTGATGGAGGAAGATTACGCCAACCTACCTCCACTAAGACGCTTTTTACGCAGAACTGGGGTAATTCCAATTTCAGCGAGTAACAGAAACTCCATCAGGCGTGCATTTAATGATGTAGAAACTGCATTAAGCGAAGGACATATCGTCTGTATTTTCCCTGAAGGAAAATTAACTTCGGACGGTGAAATGAATGAATTCATGCGTGGCATTGATATTATTCTGCGTCGCAGCCCGGTACCTGTCATACCCGTGGCACTCAAAGGCTTATGGGGAAGCTATTTCAGCCGCGCGAAAGGCCGAGCATGTTGTGGCTTACCAACTCGATTTTGGTCAAAGCTAGAAATTGAAGCCGGACAGCCGGTTCCACCAAATGAAGCAACGGCAAAAACGATGTTCGATAGAGTGCATCAACTCAGAGGCGACTGGCGATAAAAATACATTTGAACACATGTTTAGAATAACTGAACATGTGTTCAAATCATTAAGACAAACTGACCACACTCAGTGCGATATACTCGCGCTTTCATTCATAACAGCGAATAAAAACCTTGAATAGAAACTACCTCTTGTTTGGATTGGCGTTACTCTTTTGCTTAACCCCTTTTGTCTCCTCTCCTATTGCCCTAGTTATTGGTTTTCTACTCGCAAGTTTTGGTTTTGTGCCTTCAGAACTGCCCATTGCTTCTTTTACTAAAAAGCTGTTGTCCTACTCGATTATTGGTTTAGGCTTTGGCATCAACTTTGAGCAAGCACTCTCTGTTACATCGGATGGTATCGGTCTGATTATCGCCACGATTACGGGCACACTGATCATAGGCACTATCATTGCCAGAATAATTAAGTTGGAGCGAGTAACCGCATACTTAATCTCGTCAGGTACAGCAATTTGTGGTGGTAGTGCAATTGCCGCGGTGGCACCAGCGATTAAAGCAAAAGACGAACAGATTGGATTAGCACTGGCAACGGTATTTGTCCTAAACTCCATCGCACTATTCGTGTTTCCTGTGGTTGGGCATGCTTTAGGGCTAGATCAACACACATTTGGTACATGGGCCGCGATTGCTATTCATGACACTTCTTCTGTTGTTGGGGCTGCCTCAGCGTACGGTGAAGAAGCACTAACTACAGCAACAACGTTAAAACTCGCACGAGCTTTGTGGATCATCCCTGTTGCACTGATCAGTGCCGTGATCTTTTCGAGAGACCAGAAAGAGAATGGAACGAAAAAGTTAGTTATTCCTTATTTCATTTTTTGGTACTGTGCAGCCATCGCGTTTAGCGACTTCTTCCCTCAATTTGAAATGGTCTATCACGGTATTTTCGTTGGAGCGAAACAAGCTTTGGTGGTGTGTCTGTTCCTGATTGGTTGCAGCATTTCAATTTCGAAGCTGAGGTCTGCTGGAGCTAAGCCACTGTTGTTTGGTGTAACTCTGTGGGTGTTAATTTCAACCACTTCTCTAAGTTGGTTATTGTTTAGATATTAGTGGTCTTCTCATCGTGTTGAGATGACGACGGCTCAAGTTTGCTGTTTTTGTATGTAACAACCAATGCGATAGCGATCAAAAAGGCCGTCAGCTCTGCAAGAGAGCGGGCGAGCCCTTCACTACTTATTGCAATACCAATTTGTAGTGCTACCGCCGTAATTAATACTAGCTTTACCATCCTGAACCTTATGCCTTTTCTCTCTTCGAAGAAGCATAATTATGATTCAGAGTTATAAGGATACGAAATTCCCTTTCTGACTAATACATAGCAAAATTGACTAATGCTGAATTGATGGCAATAGCCACTCCTTCACTACCTTCCGAGAAACTTTGATCCCACTTTCTAGTAGCACTTGTGGCATTAAATGGTATTCCACTGGCCATTTAAACTTCTCTAATTTGGATTGCAAATGCAGGTCATATTCCGCTTTGCTGCGCAAATCATTGGTCTGAATCACAGCAACAGGGCGATGACCAAATTCCGCATCTTCGACTGGAACCACTATGCTCTGCACCACGCCATCAATTTGGTTCAATGCTGCCTCAATCTCTTCACAATGAATGTTCTCACCACCAGAGATAAATTGATTGTCGGCACGGCCGATGATCTTTAACTCGTCACCTTGCCACTCACCGAGATCCTTGCTATCGAACCAGCCTTTCTCATCCAGAAACGGAGTAACATGACCTTGATGAAAATACCCTGCCGCCAATGTTTTACCACCGACAAAAATGCGTTGGTCAACCAACTTTATCTTACGGTGATTCAATACGTGTCCAGCATTACTGGTACTGTCAATTCTCTTTGCGGTAACGGTAGAGGCTGCTTCCGTCATCCCATAACCTAACCACGCCTCAATCCCTCGTCCTGTTGCTCGCAACGCCAACTCGTGAGCAACGTGGCTGCCGCCCAATAGCACATGCGTCAATGACAAGTGAGCATCATCATCCAATAGCCGTTTGAGTTGCGTTGCAACCAAAGAGGCGTGTGACACGCCCTGAATATCTTCGACAAGTTTTCCTGTACCGATTTTCAATGTCGCTCCGACATATAGCCAACGATATACAATCGCCAATCCAGAGACGTGATAAAGCGGAAGCGACAATAGCCAAGAATCTTGCTGAGTGAAAATGAACTCTTGCAACAAGCCTTCTGCGGATGCAAGGTGTTGTCGATGTGTATGAACCACAGCTTTAGGCTCCCCTGTCGAGCCAGAGGTAAATACCACAGAAGCGAGCCTGTCATGGTGATAGGCATCTTCAATCACCGCATCACGCTCTTGTTGTGAAACTAAGGGCGGTGAAAGCAATGTTGCCTTGAGTTTTTGTATATCATGTTCAGAAAAGGTCGAAGCGCACTCCTGAGCAAACCAGATAAACCGAGTTTGTTCAGGTTTATAAAGGGTCGCAAGTTTACTCTGTAACGTATCGAGTGGTTGTACCATGGTCAGCGCGGCAAGTGCGCCTAACTGCTTGGAAGCAAGATAAAACAGCAGAGTTTCGACTTGGTTTTTACCTACCAAAGTCAGCACATCTCCCCGCGTTACGCCCAAGTCATTCAAATAGTGAGCGTATTGGTCAATACGTACTGAGAGTTGTTGCCAGTTTAATGTTTCTGTTGGTGTCTTGAGCGCAATAGAAAAAGGGCTCGTTTGAGCCCAATATTTCCACGGTGCCTTCGCAACATTGTCTATGCAGAATGCCACACAATCTCCTGATCTTTCAGAGGAAGAACGGGAAGTTCACACTTAGGCCAGCCTTGCTCTAACTGAGCTTTGAATAGGCCAATCGTATCCAAACCTGGAACTTCATCAGGCAGCTGCCATTGGGCAAAGCGCGCTAATTGCGTTAAACCGAGACTGGATTCAATGCTCGAGCTAATAACCGCTTTCATCCCCAGTGACTTCGCCTTCTCTATCAGTGTAATACAAAAATCCACCGAACCAATGAGTGTGGGTTTGATGATGATCGTTTTCACACCAGTTAGATCTTCAAGACGGAAATCCTCTCGACGAACCGCATCTTGCAACGTTTCATCCCAAGCAATCGCAATACCAGTATTGATAGCAAAAGAGAGACTATCGCCAGGAGAGCGGCACGGCTCTTCCAAAAAGGTAATGCGCTGACGCAGAGACGGAGTAATGTATTTAGCAAACTGCTGCGCTTTTTCTGGTGTCCAAGCGCGGTTTGCATCAAGTCGAAGCGTTAATTGAGGGATAGATTCAAGGAAAAGGTTCACAAGCATGCCATCGCGAATTGGCTCATAAAGCCCGACTTTTACTTTCGCGACTTTCTCGCCTTCCATTTCGTTCAGCTTTGGAATGAGCTCGTCTGGGTCACCAGTACACAGCGGCGCTGTTTGATACTTACCTTGTTGGGGTAAGCCACCAGCTAACTCTAACTGTGCCATCGATAAACCAAACGCGACCGATGGATACATGTTGTCGTAATCCACATCCAATCCTGCTACCCAACGCTCCGCTTGTTCTTGTAGCTGAATACCAGCATCTTCGGTGCTCTCTAAACTAAAACCAGGAAGAGGAGCGACTTCTCCAAGCCCTATTTGGTCACCTTCAGAAAGCGCAACAACATAACCAACACGTTCAGTTAGCTTATTGTCTCGCAGGATGACACCACTATCCATGGGCAAGCTATAACGATAAATTTTCGCTTCACGCATAATTCGAGTCCTATGTAATGCCGTATATTTGAGCGTTCTGGCGAGCAATCCCACCAGCCTCCCAGAGGGCGAGGCGCTCAGGAAAAATGGAACAGAGGAGCTAAAACACTCCTCTTTTTATACGGATTATGGGTTACGAGGGAATTTGTCGAAGTCTGGGCGACGTTTCTCATTGAATGCGTTACGACCTTCTTGTCCTTCATCGGTCATGTAGAACATCATCGTTGCGTTACCCGCAAGCTCTTGAAGACCTGCTTGACCATCACAGTCCGCATTCAATGCAGCTTTCAGACAGCGTAGCGCCATTGGACTATGCTGAAGAACTTCACGACACCAACGAACGGTTTCTTTCTCTAGCTCTTCTAGCGGCACAACCGTGTTGACCAAGCCCATGTCTAACGCTTCTTGAGCATTGTAGAAACGACATAGGAACCAGATTTCGCGAGCTTTCTTTTGGCCTACGATACGAGCCATGTAAGATGCGCCCCAACCGCCGTCAAATGAACCCACTTTAGGGCCTGTTTGACCAAATTGAGCGTTGTCAGCCGCAATCGTTAGGTCACACATCATGTGCAGTACGTGACCACCGCCCACAGCCCAACCTGCTACCGATGCGATCACTGGTTTTGGACAAGTACGAATATCACGTTGGAAGTCCAATACGTTTAGGTGGTGTGTACCTTGGTCGTCTTTATAGCCGCCGTAGTCGCCACGGATCTTCTGGTCGCCGCCAGAACAGAATGCGTCTTCACCTAGACCTGTCAGAATGATCACGCCAACACCAGAGTCGTAACGCGCATCTGCCAACGCATCAATCATCTCTTTTACTGTTTGAGGGCGGAATGCATTACGCACTTGTGGGCGTGCAATGGTAATTTTCGCGATACCATCTTCAGATTTATGGTAGTGAATATCCTCGTATTTCTCGCTGCAATCTTTCCATTGAACCGGAGCGTAAAGTTCTTCTTCAGAAATGCCTACTGTTTTAGCCATGGTGATTCCCATTGTTCTCGTTACTCTCACCAAAGTGAGATTGAATTATTTGCTTAATATGCATCGCAAATTGTTGGGGCTGCTCTTGATGAACGTTATGTCCTGCGCCTTCAACTTGTCGATACGCCAACCCGCTACGTTGTGCCAGTTGGCTAAATTTTTGGTCTCTCGCGCCACACAAGTAATACATCGGTATATTCTGCTTTTTCAGTGTGGGCAACAAATACGCCTGCTTGGCTAACGATGTTGTCATCAGCATACTCGCGACCGCCGAGCCAAGATTATCACTTCGCTTCGCAATTAATGTTTGTCTTTGCTCATGGTTTAGTGAAGAAAACACCGCTTGCTGATACCAATCGTTCAAAACACGTTCAAGTGGTTCAATTTTGAAACGCTTTGCCCAGCGAACATCATTCTCCAATCTCACCTGTTTCTCTGACTCAGTTTGAAGCCCGAAGTTTCCCCCTTCCACAATTGCACCCACAATATTGAGATCTGGGAAGCATTGATTGGCAATACCATGCATCGCAATACGACCGCCCATCGAGTAACCAATCAAAATAAGTGGTTGTTGCGGAGGAAATAATAAAGATAGTGTGGAATTAAGAAGTTTGCAGCAATCATCGAGATCGTTGCACTTTGTAAACTGACTGCGACCATGCCCAGGAAGGTCTATAACGACTCGTTCAAACTGAGTCAGCTCATCCAAACAAGCTTGCCAATCAGCACCACTTCCTAAAAAGCCATGCAAAAACACCAGAGTGGGAAGATCACCACTTTGGTGTTTTTCAGTTGAAGAGAGACGCTCAGAGTGAAGCATGCAGGCTCTTATTAAATGCCTTTATCAACTCTGCGGCTTGGCTTGGTGGGGTTTGAACTTCCACCAGCAGTGTGCCTTGACCGCTCGAAAGGTGCTCGGCAACCATTGCTTGATACATTTCTAACGTAGTTGGCTTCTCATACTTTAAACCAAACTGTTTGGCTGCATGTTCAAACTGATAACCGTGGGGCATTTGGTAGTACGCAGTGCGATGCTCCTGAGGCACCGGTAACATATCGAAAATTGCGCCACCATCATTGTTTGTGACCACAAGCACCGTCGGCAGTTTATTGTGAGAAAACAGCGCTAGTGAATTGAGATCATACAGTGCTGATGTGTCACCAATATACATCAGTAACGGATTACCTCTTGCTCGCTGCACACCAGATGCGGTAGCAAACAAACCGTCAATTCCTGACGCGCCTCGGTTAGTGAACACTTCTACATCATCAAGTTTGCCGTACATATCGACAAGTCGAACAAACAAACTGTTACCCAAAAAGACATCAGCGTTTTTATTGCGCTCGTTGATGTCTACTGCCAACGCGATTTCATCAATGGCAGACGCTGAATCAGATAGGAAGGCTTCTTCGATACGTTGATGAACTCGCTTAACTCCATTCGCTAACCTATCAGCCCACCCAGCAAATATTGGCTTCTCAAAGCTAATGCGAGAAACCCAAGTTTGAGGAAGTTCAACCCAGTGCATTTGCGCCAGATGATTTTGGTTATTACGGTCCATACGCGGTGAGATATACCAGTATTGAACGTCTTTACTTTGTTGATTTTGCGAAACTTGTTTATCAATCCACTGGTTCAAACGTTTGGAGATGATTCGGCTACCAAATTGGATAATAAGTTCACAAGATTCAAGCTCGTTTGCGAACTCGGGAAGTTGAAGCCATACATCGTAATGCGCCCAATCCGAATTGAGACCACTTTGCGGGTCTGCAAGTACTGGCCATCCCATCTTTTGTGCAAATGCCTGCGCCGACTTCGCTTGTTCAAGCGGTAAGCTGCCAATCACAACCAAGCCTTTTTTATCCGCACAAGACGTGATGTGCGCCTGTGACAAGTGGCTAAAACGCTGGGTATAACTACCACTTCCTTTTCGCCATCCGGCTACCGAGTCTAAGTAGGTTTGATAATCCGCTTTTGCACCGTTGGAATACAAAGGCTCTGGAAATGCACAGTTAATATGAACAGCACTGCCTTGCAGTTGCTGAGTAAACATCACTTCGTCAACAGAGGTCAGCAACCAATTAAGCGATGTTGTTAAAGTTGGGCTTGGTAAATTCAAGCTGGCCGAGACATGATGTGAAAAAATACCCAACTGGTTAATCGCTTGGTTTGCGCCACAGCCAACGAGCTCCATCGGACGATCCGCAGTGAGCAGCACCAGCTTTTCACCAGTAAGCCTAGCCTCCGCAACGGCTGGTAATAAGTTCGCCACTGCCGTACCAGAGGTAACGATGATTGCCACTGGCTCTTGAGTAGCTTTCGCTAAGCCAAGAGCCATAAAGCCGAGACCACGCTCATCAAAGTGAGTATGAATAGAAAAATTGGACTGTTCTGCCGCCTCTAAAGTTAAAGGAGTAGAACGAGAGCCAGGAGCGATACAAACATGCTTAACGCCAAATCGCTGAAGCTCAATCAATATGGTTTCTGACCAAATTCGATTGAGCACCGCTTGGTCATGGTTCATGATGCAACTCCCAACGGAGGGTGATCAGAAATCAGCGTAAGTAACGTCGACATTTTCTTATCAAGTTCCGCCCACTCATGCTCTGCCACAGAGCCTGGCACAATACCTGCGCCCGCAAACAGTTGTACTTGGTCACCGAGCACAAGCGCGCTTCTGATCGCGACACAAAACTCTGCTCGTTCATGGCTTATGTACCCCATTGACCCCGCGTACCAGCCGCGTGCAAAGGGCTCATTATCAAGAATAAACTGCATGGATTCTTGTCGAGGTAAGCCAGCAACCGCCGCCGTCGGCTGAAGCGCCGATAACAACTGAACACCGTTTATGCCCGTCTTTAAGCTCGCGTGAATATTTCGCTTGAGATGTTGCACTTTTCGTAGCCTAACCAAACTTGCCTCGGCCTCCACTTCAACCGCTTCGGAATGCGGTGATAGGCGATCAATAATGTCATCAACTACGTATTGGTTTTCATTGAGGTTCTTTTCATCTTGGGATAACCAATTCGCCAACTCCATATCGTGAGTGGCATTGTCCCCTCGACCAATCGTGCCTGCTAACGCTTCGGTATGAAGTTCGTGCCCTACGCGAGAATACAAACGTTCTGGCGTAGAACCCATAAAGCTGTGTTTGCTGTCTAAGCTCAGCATGAAATGGAAACTATGATGGTTGTTTAAGTAACTCGCTTTCAGCAATTGTGCAGCGCTTAATGTGTTATCAAGCTGCACGGTAGAGCGACGCGCCAATACCACTTTCTTAAAATCATCATTCTTTATACCAGTCAGAACTTTATGAACTAACTCATTCCATTGAGGCTGACTTGGCGTATGAACAATAGAGCGGATGTGAGAAGAAATCGGAGCTAAGGTCGCGACCTCACAAACCAGTTTATTCAGTCCTGCTAGGGTTCGTGCTTTATCTTCTGAAATATTAACTGCGAGAGACCATTGTTGGTCAAAACGAATTAACTCAATTTGAGGCAAAAAGAAGAAAGAAGGCATACAGCGACGATTCTTCTCATGCTGGCCGTCAAAAGAGCGTCCGCCCCAGACTCGTTGCCCTTCACCTAGAATGGTATAAGCAGGGCCTGGCTCAACAAAAGCGTGTAATTGCCCTAGTGCAACGACCTCTTCACGAGTATCGCGGGACTGCCAGTAGAATTTAGGGAAAAGTGGTTGTGCATCAAGCCAATCAATAAATGAGAAATTAGGTTTCTCGCTCAGGGGCTCGACCAGACGTGTTTGATTGCCTTCCGCTTGCTGAACTCGCTCGATAATTCTCTTTACGGCTTGATGGAACTGTGACAAATCAACCTCGTAGTATGTGAGGATAAATGGTAACTGACGGCTACTCTAAGTTTAGACCCAAAGCAAATCAAGGTCGTATGCGATCTTTTGCAAAATCCTGTGATAGCAAACGAGCAAAACTTAACCAGCAAACAGATAATTTACAGATATATATTCTAATAAAAAACAAATTATTGTATTTTAATAAAGAAATTAACGAATTTTTAGGAATTATACAATGCAAAATATCGGGATGTCGTCAAAACTCGATAATGTCTGCTACGACATTAGGGGTCCTGTACTCAAACATGCTAAGCGCATGGAGGAAGAAGGGCATAAAATCCTAAAGCTAAACATTGGTAACCCTGCCCCATTTGGTTTTGACGCCCCTGATGAGATTTTAGTCGACGTGATTCGTAATCTGCCGACTTCTCAAGGCTATTGTGATTCCAAAGGCATTTACTCTGCTCGTAAAGCCGTGGTCCAACACTATCAACGTAAAGGTATCCGCTCTCTAGATGTCGAAGATGTGTATGTGGGTAACGGCGTGTCTGAGCTGATCGTGATGGCCATGCAAGCGCTATTAAACAATGGCGACGAAATGCTGATCCCAGCACCTGATTACCCGTTGTGGACAGCTTCAGTTGCACTATCAGGCGGTAAGCCGGTTCATTACCTATGTGATGAAGGTGCAGACTGGTACCCTGACCTTGAAGACATCAAAAAGAAAATCACACCGAAGACACGTGGCATTGTTCTGATCAACCCGAACAACCCGACAGGTGCGGTATACAGCCGTGACTTCCTACTTGAAGTGATTGAAATCGCGCGCCAGCACAAACTGATCATTTTCGCAGATGAGATCTACGACAAAGTGTTGTACGACGGTGCAACACATACCTCAGTCGCAACACTCACTGAAGACGTGCTAGTCATGACATTCAATGGCCTTTCAAAAGCCTACCGTGTTTGCGGTTTCCGTGGTGGCTGGATGTTCCTAACGGGGCCTAAACATCTAGCTCAAGGGTACGTGAATGGATTGGAGTTGCTTTCATCGATGCGTTTATGTGCAAACGTACCAATGCAACATGCGATTCAAACTGCGCTAGGTGGATACCAAAGTATTAATGAACTGATTTTACCTGGCGGACGCTTATTAGAGCAGCGCAACCGAGCGTATGAACTGATCAATCAGATTCCTGGTGTTTCTTGTGTCAAACCTAAGGGTGCGATGTACCTCTTCCCGAAAATCGACACTAAAATGTACAACATCAAGAACGATCAGCAGATGGTTTTAGATTTCTTAAAACAAGAGAAGGTCTTACTGGTGCAAGGTTCCGGCTTCAACTGGCCGAAACCAGACCATTTCCGCATCGTGACACTGCCGCACGTTGAAGATCTAGAAATCGCCATTGGACGTTTTGAGCGATTCCTATCAACCTACAGCCAGTAATGAATCACTGGTAGTAATTAGTGCTGATCTCTCATATGCTTAGAGGAACTCCTAGTGAGTTCCTTTTTTACACCAGAAACGGAGAAAGCCATGAAAGAAAGCCATTTTTTCGCTCACCTGGCTCGAATGAAGCTGATCCAACGCTGGCCTTTAATGCGGTCCGTCTCACCAGAAAACGTTTCAGAGCATAGCTTACAAGTTGCTTTTGTCGCTCATGCCCTTGCCCTAATTAAAAACAAAAAGTTCGGCGGCAACCTTAATCCAGAACGCATCGCGATTCTTGCCATGTACCATGACTCTAGCGAAGTATTAACGGGTGACCTTCCAACCCCAGTGAAGTATTACAACCCTGAAATTGCCAAAGAATATAAGAAGATAGAATCAGCAGCGGAACAAAAATTACTCTCAATGTTACCGGAAGAGTTCCAAGATGAATTTGCCCCCTACCTTCTTTCTCACTCTGCACACGAAGAGGACGCAAAAATCGTCAAGCAAGCCGACTCCATCTGTGCCTATTTAAAATGTCTCGAAGAACTAAGCGCAGGCAATCATGAGTTCGCTTTGGCAAAAAAACGCTTAGACATCACTTTGCAAGAACGTAAAACGCCTGAAATGGATTACTTCCTCAATACCTTTGCCCCAAGTTTCGAATTATCGTTAGATGAAATCAGTTAGCTTACGGAGATAATCGTGTCGTTTGAATTACACCCGCAATGGCAAGAGCGCCATGATGATGAGCATAAAATCCGTCGTGACGACCATCGGAGCCCGTACCAACGAGACCGAGCGCGCATTCTTCACTCGGCTGCATTTCGACGCTTACAAGCAAAAACCCAAGTACACGGCAATAGCTTGGAAGACTTTCACCGCAGCCGGTTAACACACTCCTTAGAAGCGTCACAACTCGGGACCGGTATCGTCGCCCAGTTAAAGAAAAAACAACCAGAGTTCCGTGATCTATTACCATCAGACAGCTTAATTGATTCATTATGTTTGGCGCACGACATCGGGCATCCTCCATACGGTCATGGGGGAGAAGTCGCTCTAAACTACGTAATGCGCGAACATGGCGGCTTCGAGGGGAACGCCCAAACCTTTCGTATCGTCACTAAGTTAGAGCCTTATACCGAGCATTTCGGAATGAATTTATCACGCCGCACACTGCTTGGTTTGATTAAGTACCCTGCCCTCATTAGTCAAACACGCTCCGTCAAGTTGCCTCAACCAGCTGAGCATCAACGTAAACTAAAAGCAAAAGATTGGAGCCCAGCTAAAGGCATTTATGATTGTGACAAAGACTTATTTGATTGGGTAATTGCGCCGCTTTCTGACAACGACAAGGCATTGCTTAGCTTAATGCGCTCAAAACCAGAATCGGAGTTTGAGCACAGTAAAACGCGCTTTAAATCACTCGATTGCTCAATCATGGAGCTAGCGGACGATATCGCCTACGGCGTTCATGATTTAGAAGATGCAATCGTGCTTGGTATGGTGACACGTCAGCAATGGCAAGAAGGCGCAGCAAGTCAATTAGCGGACTGTGGCGACCCGTGGTTTGAAGCACATATCGATTCCATCGGACAGATGCTATTTAGTGGTAAGCATCATGAGCGGAAAGATGCCATCGGTGGTATGGTTAACGCCCTGCTGACCAGCATTTCAATTAAGGCGGTGGATGAGCCTTTCAATAATCCATTACTGTCTTGGAATGCGTGTTTAGAGCCACAAATGGCACGTGCACTTGACGTACTCAAGCACTTTGTCAGTGCCTTTGTTATCCAAGTCCCGCAGGTCCAGATCGTTGAGTATAAGGGTCAGCAAATTATTATGGATATTTTTGAAGCGTTAACAGCAGACCCAGAGCGATTACTACCCGTTCATACAAAAGATCTGTGGTGTCAGGCGAAGAGCGAGAGCAATAAGATGAGAGTCATCGCCGATTACATTTCTGCTATGACCGATGGTCACGCGCAAAAGCTGCACCGCCAACTTTTCTCTTCCATCGTTCTTTAGTAACACTCAACCTTTCAGGTAATTCTTTTCAAATACGCCCGGCGGCATCTGGGCGATTTGGAATTCGATCATCTTTTCAAAGGCATGCATAAGCGGTGTAAAGTCTCTCTCGGGTTCAAGCAAGCGAAGCGAATGATAACCTGCCTCGACTGTCGATAAGCTATTCTCAGAGGGCGCTTTACGAATGGTGTAATGCCCTTGTAATTGCTTCGGTAATTGCACGGTTGGGAGTGGATGTAAATTGCTAGAAAGCTGCCACATTTTGTACGCTTTTTTCCACGTCCCATCGAGCAAAATCAAACGTATTTTCTTAGATACACTACGGCTCGCTTGATTAATTTCAGAGATGCATCGTGACTGTTCCGATGGGTAAAGAACAAAATGTTGATATGATTCATCCGCCAACAAGTGATTTAAGACATCATCACCAGAAAAGTCCTCTCCTATCAGACAAATACAGTTATCTAAACTCAAATTGAGAATCCGTGCCGTACCAAGCGGACGATGTTCTTCACTCGTGTGCTGAAGAATGATAAGTTCTACCTCGCTTGCCAACGGTACAATCCATTGGCAAATACACGCTTTTTGCGATTTTCCACAACGAGAACAATAACGAGACATAGAGTGAACCTTTATACCTTGCTGAGTATTATCAGCGTGATCTGTTTGATACTTCAATTCGAACCAATGGCAAGCCTAACCGAGTGGCACAGCTACAATATACGCCATGGCGAATGGTGGCGAATCGTAACAGGAAATCTCACACATACCAACTTTGCGCACTTAGGGATGAACCTGGCAGGATTGTGGATCATTACTTTTATTTTTCGTCCAAGCACTCGCAACTTCCTTATCGTTTTCTCACTCTTGTGCGCATTTGTTGGCGCAATGAATTTGTTTACCAACATGTCGGTGTACGTGGGATTATCTGGCGTACTACACGGACTATTTGGATTCTGGGCACTCAGAGAAGTCTTTGAAAGCAGAAGAAGCAGCTTGTTGTTGGTCGGCGGGCTTATTGCCAAAGTAGCATGGGAGCAGATCTATGGTCCATCAAGCAGCACTGCTGCGCTTATCGGCGCAAACGTTGCTATTGATGCTCATTTATTTGGCGCACTCGGTGGGTTAACAATGGCTCTAATGGAAAAAGGCTTTCGCCGTCGTTTATTCGGTTAAAAAATCCCGAACCACGAAAGAGGGGTTGGTTCGGGAAAGCAGTAATAGGGAAACAGATATTGTTCTGAATTCAGACTCAATATCTGAAATACATCAAGCTACAGTAAAATGCGGTCTTCGTTTTTCTTAACTGTCGCTTCACCAATGCCTTTTACGCTCTTCAAATCTGCTGCCGTTTTAAAAGGGCCATGCTCCTCGCGGTAGTCCACGATACTCTGCGCTTTCTTCTCACCAATACCTTTCAACATGGTCGCTATTTCTTCAGCAGAGGCCGTGTTGATATTTACGGTAATTTCAATTCCTTCATATTTGTCAGTGGCTGAATCCGCAGCCATGCTAAAAGGCGCAAAAACAAATAAGCACAATGTCAAAATCCATTTCATATTGAACATACAATCTCCAAAATAGTAGGCTAAAACCAGTCACCAGTAGCAAGTCACTATCCTGTTAACAAACCTAGATGACCCGATATTCGCAATGACTGGTATCACTTAAACGCGCACTAATTTAAGTAATGCTTATTGATGATTGAAGTTAATAAAGACAAAAATAAAACGGACCGCTTATGCGGTCCGTTTTAGTTAACATGCAAATTACACTAATTGTGCTTAGTTGCTCACAATAAAGTACTCAATGTCAGTGTTTGCGCGCAGTACAGCTAGCACAGATGATAGGTCTTGCTGAGAAGATGCTCGCTGCATTTGCATCGCAACTTGCTCTTCTAAATCACTATCTAGCTCAGCATTTACAGCATCAAGCTCGATGATAACAATGTTACCTTCAAGATCTTTAGACTGACCATATACTGGCTTACCATCGACTGGTTTTGCCATCGCGAATACCGTTGTTGCCAACGGAGAACGGCGATCTACTGTCTCTTGTTCACCAAATGCAAGGTTGTTTTCAGTAAGCACATCTGTCTTACCTTCTTTCAATGCAGCAACAACCTGTGTACCAAGTTCCATCGCATCTTGCTCACCCTTAACGCGAGATAGCTCTGCAATAACCTGATCTTTCACTTCTTCTAGTGGAAGAACCGTCTCATCACGTGCGTCTTCAACACGAACAACAATAATATGCTCAGGTGCAACTTCGATAGCTTCAGAGTTCAAGCCATCTTCTTTTACTTCAGGGCTAAGGATAGCTTGCATTACCGCAGGGTTACGAAGCACTTCAGGTGCGTCAACTTGAGAAATAAAGTCCGTTGTCTTCACTTCTTGGTTAACGGCTTGAGAAGCGTCATACAATGAGTCTGGGTATTCAAACGCTACGCGCTCAAGCTCACTTTGTAGCTCGTAGAATTGATCAACCGCTTGTTGGTCAACCATTTCTTGTTTGATTTCAGCGGCTACTTCTTCAAATGGCTTCGCCACAGAGTCTTTTAGCTCTTCAAGCTTGATAATATGGTAACCAAAGTCCGACTTTACTAGACCCGACGTATCGCCTGGATTCTTCAACGCGAATGCCGCTTCTTCAAAAGCAGGGTCCATCACATCACGCTCAATCCAACCTAAGTCACCGCCGTTTTCAGCGCTGCCAAAATCGTCAGATTTCTCTTGAGCAAGCGTTGCAAAGTCTGCACTCGCATTTAGCTCATCTAGGATAGCCTGCGCTTTTGCTTCATCGTCCCCTTCTACAAGAATATGAGCGACACGGCGCTGCTCTTCTGAAGAGTATTTGTTTAAGTGCTCATCGTAGTACTTTTTCACCTCAGCATCAGAAACATTAACTTGTTCCTTTAGCGCTTCAGCAGACAGTTCGATATAAGCGACTTTAACCTGCTCTGGGCGAGTAAAGTTGTCAGGGTTTGCTTTGTAGTACTGTTGAATTTCTTCGTCAGTCAATTCAATGTTTTTCGCAAACTCTGCTAAGTCGATTTTAATCGTGCGAATATCACGAGTTTGAGTGAACAGCTTACCTTCTGCCTGTACTTCACCTGGCAGAATAAATTCACTGTTTTGTAGTGCATTCAGCAGTTGTTCACGAACCAATTCACGACGCATGTACTCAGCAAAAGAGTCTGGCGAAAAGCCTGCACGACGCAGAGAAGCTTGATAGATCTCTTGATCGAACTGACCATTAGATTGGAATTGAGGCATGTCTAGAATCATGCTGCGAACTTGGGTGTCGCTGATTCGCAGACCTAAAGCTTCTGCTTGTTGGTCAAGCAACACGTCATTGATCATTCGATCTAAAACGGATTTGCGGAAAGATTCAACATATGCAGGGTCAGCCAGCATTTGAGAGAAGTAGTCACCCAACTGAGCTTGCATACGGTTACGCTCATTTTGGTATGCCATCTCGAACTCACCACGAGGAATCTCAGTGTTACCGACTTTCGCTGCAGAGTTGTTGTTACCACTAACGATGTAGCTACCCACACCTGCAAATACGAAAGACAGGATGATAAGCCCAAGGATAATTTTGACCGCGATGCTATTCACGCCTTCGCGTAGTCGATCCATCATAATTTAACTGCTCTCCACAATTGAAGCCTACTGCTTCTATCTAATAGAAATAATGGCGCAATAATATCAGAAAAAGAAATGCGCATCAGTATGATGCGCATAATTTAAGAAAGTTCGGCTCGAAGTTTGTAAATTTTTGTTCGAAACTTATTGTTTGAGCAAAAGTTAAGCAAATGGCCGGTTACAGAATTAACGCTGTGATTAGTTACAAGCGTCTTTCAGTGCTTTACCAGCTTTAAAAGCTGGTACTTTTGCTTCTGCGATTTGGATTTCTTCACCAGTTTTTGGGTTACGACCAGTACGTGCAGCACGAGTACGAACGCTGAATGTACCAAAGCCAACTAGAGCAACTTGATCACCAGACTGAAGAGTACCGCTTACTGCTTCGATGAATGCATCTAGAGCACGACCCGCTGACGCTTTAGAAATGTCTGCATTTTCTGCGATTTGTTCTACTAACTGAGTTTTATTCACTGTAATTTCCCCTTTGTGTCATCTGTGATTATTTTTGTGATGACTTTCGTTCCATTGTTAAGAAAATATGCTCCATCCCTTATTCGTCAAGGGCTGGCAGCTATCGAAACTAACTTAGCGCCCAAAAAAAACGCTGACAAGCCTTTTTAGACTTATCAGCGTAAACTTTTACTTATTTTTGCTGCACATCACTATTTTTGAGACTCAAACTCAACGCCCGTCGGGTCTCGCTCTAGTGCGACTTTCAGTACTTCATCAATCCACTGTACAGGGATGACTTCCAGATCAGCGATAACATTATCAGGAATCTCTTCCAAATCACGCTCGTTGTCTTTTGGAATTAGCACAGTCTTAATGCCGCCACGGTGTGCCGCAAGTAACTTCTCTTTTAGGCCACCGATAGGTAGGACTTCACCACGCAGTGTTATTTCACCCGTCATCGCTACCTCTGCTTTCACAGGGTTACCTGTCAGAGCAGAAACCAAGGCAGTACACATTGCAGTACCCGCACTTGGGCCATCTTTTGGCGTCGCGCCTTCCGGTACGTGCACGTGAATATCTTTCTTCTCGTAGAAGTCAGTATTGATACCCAGTTTTTCTGCACGAGAGCGAACTACTGTCATTGCGGCTTGGATAGACTCTTGCATCACGTCACCAAGAGAGCCCGTTTGCGTCAGCTTACCTTTACCTGGCATAGATTGAGTTTCAATCGTTAGCAGATCACCACCCACTTCTGTCCAAGCTAGACCTGTCACTTGACCAATTCGGTTACTTTCATCCGCTTTACCGTAATCGAAACGTTGAACACCCAAGTACTCTTTTAGGTTGTCCATCGTTACCGTTACTGACTTGATGTCTTTATCCAGCAAGATGTTCTTCACGGCTTTACGGCAGATCTTAGAGATCTCACGTTCTAAGTTACGGACACCCGCTTCACGAGTGTAATAACGGATGATGCCAATAATCGCAGAGTCTTCAATGATGATCTCATCCGGTTTTAGACCATTGCGCTTCACTTGCTTATCAACAAGGTGACGTTTTGCAATGTTCAGCTTCTCGTCTTCGGTGTAACCAGATAAACGAATAACTTCCATACGGTCTAACAATGGACCTGGAATGTTCATCGAGTTCGAGGTTGCAACGAACATAACGTCAGAAAGGTCGTAATCCACTTCTAAGTAGTGATCGTTGAACGAGTTATTCTGTTCAGGATCAAGTACTTCTAGTAGCGCTGATGCCGGATCGCCGCGCATATCTGAAGACATTTTGTCGATTTCGTCCAATAAGAACAATGGGTTCTTCACGCCAACTTTCGACATCTTCTGGATTAATTTACCTGGCAATGAGCCAATGTAAGTACGACGGTGACCGCGGATTTCTGCTTCATCACGTACACCACCCAGCGCCATACGAACGTACTTACGACCTGTAGCAGAAGCAATTGAACGACCAAGAGACGTTTTACCCACACCTGGAGGACCAACAAGACAAAGGATTGGACCTTTTAACTTATTGATTCGGTTTTGAACCGCCAAGTATTCAAGAATACGCTCTTTTACGCGCTCTAGACCGTAGTGGTCTTCATTAAGAATCTCTTCTGCTTTCGCTAAATTTTTCTTAACTTTTGAGCGTTTAGCCCAAGGCACGCTGACCATCCAATCGATGTAGCTACGAACCACTGTTGCTTCGGCAGACATCGGAGACATCATCTTAAGCTTTTGCAGCTCTTGCTCAGTCTTTTCACGTGCCTCTTGAGGCATTTTTGATTCGTCAATCTTCTTCTGCAGCGTTTCGAACTCGTCTGGTGCGTCTTCCATCTCACCAAGTTCTTTCTGAATCGCTTTCATTTGCTCATTCAGATAGTACTCACGCTGAGATTTTTCCATTTGCTTTTTAACGCGACCACGAATGCGTTTTTCAACTTGCAGCAAATCGATCTCTGATTCCATCTGGCCCATTAGGAATTCCAGACGCTCAGTGACATCAACAATTTCAAGTACTTGCTGCTTATCCACCAGCTTCAACGGCATATGAGCTGCAATAGTATCCGCTAAGCGAGCCGCTTCGTCGATACCGTTGAGTGAGGTGAGAACTTCTGGTGGAATCTTCTTGTTTAGCTTAATAAAGCCTTCAAACTGATTGATCGCACTGCGAACAATCACTTCTTGCTCACGCTCATCCAATTCTGGCGTAACCACAAATTCCGCTTCCGCTAGGAAGAAGTCACTCTCTTTAAAGTGATTGATTTTCGCACGTTGCTGGCCTTCAACCAGTACTTTTACTGTGCCATCCGGAAGCTTCAGTAGCTGGAGAATGGTGGCTACCGTACCTACTTCAAATAGGTCGTCAACCGTAGGCTCATCAGTATCAGCTTGCTTTTGTGCCACAAGAAGAACTTGTTTGTTGGTTTCCATCGCCGTTTCTAAACAGCTAATCGATTTCTCACGACCAACAAACAATGGAATAACCATGTGCGGGTAGACCACTACGTCACGTAGAGGTAGTACCGGGATCTCGATACGCTCGGAACGTTCCAAGTTCATATAATTCTCTCTTCCGCTTTCACGTTTACGTATTACTTATCGATTTATATGGGGGCTAATTGTTTGGATTCAATAAGAGAAATAAAAAAAGGAGGTAATTACTTACCTCCCTTTTCATTACGGCTGAATTTATTCTGCTCCAGCGGCCTGATTGTCTGAGTTGCTATAAATAAGCAATGGCTCTGACTCACCATTGATGACGGACTCATCAATCACGACCTTACTTACGTCTGTCGCAGATGGCAGTTCGTACATGGTTTCCAGTAATACGCCTTCAAGGATCGAGCGTAAACCACGAGCACCTGTCTTACGCTCCATTGCTTTCTTAGCGATAGCGCGCAGCGCATCTTCTCGGAACTCAAGTTCGGCGTTTTCAAGCTCAAACAATGCTGCGTATTGCTTGGTTAATGCGTTCTTCGGTTCACATAGGATCTGAATCAACGCTTCTTCATCAAGCTCAGTCAGTGTTGTTGTCACAGGAAGACGACCAATGAATTCTGGAATGAGTCCGTACTTCACTAAATCCTCAGGCTCAACCTGAGTAAATAGCTCACCCACGGTCTTCGATTCGTTTTTAGAACGAACTTCAGCACCGAAGCCAATACCTGTACCTGTTGCAACACGCTGCTCAATCACCTTATCTAGGCCAGCAAATGCACCACCACAGATGAACAGGATCTTCGACGTGTCCACTTGTAGGAATTCTTGCTGAGGGTGCTTACGACCACCTTGAGGTGGAACCGAAGCAACCGTACCTTCGATAAGTTTTAGTAGCGCCTGCTGAACACCTTCACCAGATACGTCACGCGTAATAGATGGGTTTTCAGCTTTGCGTGAAATTTTATCAATTTCATCAATGTAAACGATGCCGCGTTCAGCTTTAGCTACATCGTAATCACATTTTTGCAGAAGCTTTTGGATGATGTTTTCAACGTCTTCACCCACATAACCGGCCTCGGTTAGTGTGGTTGCGTCTGCCATTGTAAATGGCACATCCAAGAATCGAGCTAATGTCTCAGCAAGTAGTGTTTTACCGCTACCTGTTGGGCCAATTAGAAGGATGTTACTTTTACCAAGCTCTACACCTTCACTCGTTGTATCACCATTGCGTAAACGCTTGTAGTGGTTATATACCGCAACTGCGAGCACTTTTTTCGCGTAATCTTGCCCGATCACATAGTCATCAAGGTGTTCACGGATCTGTTTTGGCGTTGGTAACGCTTCAGATTCTTTCTTAGGGAGAACATCCTTGATTTCTTCGCGAATAATATCGTTACATAAGTCGACACACTCGTCGCAAATGTACACTGACGGACCTGCGATTAGCTTGCGAACTTCGTGCTGACTTTTGCCGCAGAAAGAACAGTACAGCAATTTACCGCTGCCACTTTCTTTGCTTTTATCTGTCATTCGCTAACCTCTTAGCCTTTACTCTTCATGAATGAGTGTATATCAATTTTTGCCAAAATGCGCTGGCTAATTACTCGCCGCGGTGGCTTAACACTGCATCCACGATACCGTATTCCACAGCCTGCTCTGATGACATGAAGTTATCACGATCAGTATCGCGCTCAATGACTTCAAGAGGTTGGCCAGTATGTTCTGCTAACAACTTGTTTAGCTTCTGCTTAATGGTCAGGATTTCCTGAGCATGGATTTGGATATCAGAAGCTTGACCCTGGAAACCACCCAATGGTTGGTGGATCATTACACGAGAGTTAGGCAGTACGTAACGCTTACCTGGCGCACCACCCGCTAACAGGAAGGCACCCATTGAACATGCTTGACCCATACATACAGTGCTCACATTTGGCTTAATAAACTGCATGGTATCGTAGATAGACATACCAGCTGTTACGCTGCCGCCTGGCGAGTTGATGTATAGGAAAATATCTTTATCTGGATTTTCAGATTCTAGGAAAAGTAGCTGAGCCACGACAAGGTTTGCCATGTGGTCTTCCACTTGACCCGTTAAAAAAATCACGCGCTCTTTCAGCAGACGTGAGTAGATGTCGTAAGAGCGTTCGCCGCGGGAAGTTTGTTCAACCACCATTGGTACTAGCGCGTCCATAATTGGCGACATTGCATTTTTTTCTTGGTAGCTCATATTCTTATGTCCCTAAAATAAATGGCCCGGATGATGACTATCATACGGACCATTGTTAGCAGAATAGTTAACGTTAAGTCAACCTTCTACGCAAGATATTGCTTATTAAGCAGCAGGTTGTTGTTGGTTAAGTAGCTCGTTGAAGCCTACTTCTTTCTCAGAAACCTGTGCTTTAGCGATGATCGCGTCGATTGCTTGCTCTTCTAGAGCTACATTGCGCATGTTGTTCATCATTTCTTCGTTTTGCTCGTAGTAAGCAATAACTTCTGATGGATCTTCGTATGCAGTAGCCATTTCTTCAATTAGAGCTTTAACTTTCTCGTCGTCCGCTTTTAGCTCTTCAGACTTGATTACTTCACCTAGTAGAAGACCAACTACTACGCGACGTTTAGCTTGCTCTTCGAACAGCTCACGTGGAAGCTGAGCAGCAGCTTCTGGGTTACCACCGAAGCGTTGTGCAGCTTGTTGACGTAGAACTTGGATTTCTTGCTCGATAAGCGCTGATGGTACGTTGATGTCGTTTTGCTCAACTAGACCGTCAATCGCTTGCTCTTTGATGCGGTTCTTAACAGCTTGCTTAAGCTCGCGTTCCATGTTTTTACGAACTTCAGCTTTAAGTGCTTCAACACCGCCTTCAACAACACCGAACTTAGCAACGAACTCGTCGTTTAGTTCTGGTAGTTCACGAGCTTCAACTTTGTTCACTTTGATTGCGAACTTAGCTGCTTTACCTTTTAGGTTTTCAGCGTGGTAATCTTCTGGGAAAGTCACATCGATGTCGAATTCCATACCTGCAGTTTTACCTGCGATACCGTCTTCGAAACCAGGAATCATGCGACCAGCGCCCATTTCTAGTGGGAAGTTCTCAGCTTTACCGCCCTCGAATTCTTCACCGTCGATAGAACCAACGAAGTCAATGCTTACGCGTTTGCCATCTTCTGCTGCTTCTTCAACTTCAACCCAAGTAGCTTGTTGCTTACGTAGAGTATCGATCATCTCTTCTACGTCTGCGTCTTTAACTTCAGTTAGCGGTTTTTCAACAGTGATGTTTTCTAGGCCTTTAAGCTCAACTTCTGGGTAAACTTCAAAAGTTGCAGTGAAAACTAGGTCTGAACCTTCTTTGTTTTCTACAGGAGCGAAAGTTGGAGCGCCAGCTGGGTTGATTTTCTCTTTAACGATAGCTTCGATGAAGTGGCGTTGCATAACTTCACCAAGAACGTCTTGACGTACTGCTTTGCCGTACATCTTAGCAACCATTTTTAGAGGCACTTTACCCTTACGGAAACCATCGAAACGACGGTTTTTAGCGATGTTGCGTAGTTCAGCTGTTACAGCGTCTTCGATGTTTGCAGCTGGAACAGTAATGTTTAGACGGCGCTCTAGGCCCTCTAGCGTTTCAACAGTAACTTGCATTATATATAAACCTCTAAAGTGGCTCGGTTTTCCGAGCGTATGAGCGAAACTCAGCGGAGCTTACGCTTCATCCTTGTGTAGTGTTCTGTCCGAACACCTAATTTAAATCGAGTATCGATACTGTTTGTCAGTACCGGACTAATCAGTGATATCTTCGATAAAATTACCAAAGGTATCTCCTATTAGCCTCAGGACAGAATTTTTAGACGCGACATTCTAGCGATCTGTCGCAACCCTGTCGAGCCAATAGCCACTATGTGGACATTGTCTGCGCTAAATTCTCGAATGCTGACCCATTTTTTCTTCAAAAATGCGATTCAAACACCGTCTAAGTATCGTCAGCATATCTAGAATGGGGACAATAGCGACTTTTTCAAGAGAATCGACCGGTTTTTTTATCGAAAAGCCTAAAAAGAGATCTTGCTCTTGTTTTACTCCACAGAGTTGAAAACTAAATCCCTAATCCTCCCTACAAACTATTAACATTTTCTTACGTGACCAAAGGAAAGGGTTAAGGAGTGTAATGATGTCGCAAAAAAACCGGATTCTGCTGACTTTTTTTGCCTTCTATTTCCTTTGCGCAATCATAGGTGGTCATTGGGTTTGGCAGACTAGTTATCAATCATTGCTTGATAAACACCAGTCCCAACTTGAGCAATTTTCTAGTCATATTAAAAACAAACTCGATAAATACGCCCATATCCCTAACCTTCTGGCCAAAGATGACCCTCTCCATCAAGCGTTACTGCATCCAAATAACAGTGCCCAACTGGAACTCACCAATCGGTATTTAGAATCCGTTAATGACGTGATTGAAGCGGCAGATACCTATTTAATCGATCAATGGGGTACGACGGTCGCGGCCAGCAACTGGCGTAAAGAGCGATCTTTTATTGGACGAAATTTTGCGTTCCGCCCTTATTTCAAACAAGCAATCGTTGGGGAACGAAGCCAATACTACGCGCTGGGTTCGACTTCGGGTAAGCGTGGCTACTACTATTCTTATCCGATCATATACGCGGGCGGCGTCCTTGGTGTGGTCGTGGTTAAGATGGACTTGAGTAAGATAGAAGACAACTGGCAGCAGCCAAATAGTGTGTTCGTCGCGAGCGATCCGCACGGGATTGTTTTCATGAGCAGCCGAAGCGATTGGCTACTCAAAAGCTTACAACCACTGACTGAGAATGAAAGAAAACAAGTTTGGGCAAGCCGACAATATCTTGATGAGCCAATTGAAACTCTAGGATTGGTGGGCAATGTGGAGGAAACGCATTCTGAGCTTAAACAAGGTTACCCATATAACAAAGGGACCTTGGTGGTCTCTTCGTTGCCCCTACCAGAGCTCAAGCTGACCATCCGTGTACTATCTCCCAAGCAGTCTATCGTCTGGCTCACAATGGGTTACATTTTTGTACTTACTCTTGCATTCACCGTATTGTTTTTAATTGGCCAGCTCATCTATCACCGTCAACAACGCCACTTACAACTTGAGAGAATTCAACAAGAGGCCAATCAAAAACTTGAATATCAAGTCATGGCTCGCACCGCAGAATTGCAAGCAGAAATCGCCCAGAGAATAGAAACCGAACAAACACTTCGCCTAACGCAAGACGAACTCGTTCAAGCTGCGAAACTAGCAGTATTAGGGCAAATGTCAGCCAGTATCAGTCATGAACTGAATAATCCACTTGCGGCCATTCGCAGCTTTGCTGAAAACGGCAAGCTGTTCCTCCAAAAAGAAAAATATGAGCGAGTGGAAGATAATCTAACTCGTATCTCAGCCCTCACTGATCGTATGGCAAACATCAGTCAGCAGCTTCGTTCTTTCGCTAAAAAAACCAGTGGAAACGAGCTGGCTCAATCTCGTTTGTTTCCAGTAATTGCCTCAGTCAAAGAGCTGATGAAACCCGCACTTAAATCTGCACGTGTCACGCTAGAAACTCAGGTACCAGAGCACGATGTTGAAGTTCAGATCAATATCATTCAACTTGAACAAGTGTTGGTTAATTTACTGACCAATGCGATAGAGGCTCTCAAAGAGCAACAAGACAAACAAGTACAGTTATCCATAGAGCAAGACGAACATGCCGGTTTGGTTTGGATTCATGTAGATGACAATGGTCCAGGGCTTGGAGATTTCTCACTTTCGGACTTATGTGAGCCTTTCCTAACTACCAAACAAAATGGGTTAGGTTTAGGACTCTCTATCTCGCAACAAATCTTAGCCAGTATGAACGGAAGATTATGTGCCCAAAACCGAGAACAAGGCGGAGCTCGATTTTCATTGTGTTTACCTATCGCTCCTAACAACACAGAAAAATCAAAAGGATGAGATCATGTGTCAGGTGTTTTTTATTGATGATGAAGCCGATCTTAGACTGGCAATAGAACAAACGTTTGAATTGGCAGATATCGATGCCACATTCTTTCCAGACGCTGAATCTGCCTTACTAGCCATTAAGCAGGGAGCCGAGCCAGGTGTGGTGATTACCGATATTTGCTTACCCGGTATTTCAGGGATGGATTTACTGAATACCCTTGTACGAAAAGACACCCATCTTCCCGTGATTATGATTACTGGTCATGGCGATATCTCAATGGCAGTTAATGCGTTACACCAAGGAGCGTATGATTTTATCGAAAAGCCATTCCCACCTGAGCACCTAGTTGAAACCGTCAAGCGCGCCATTGAGAAGCGCCAATTAACGGTTGAAAACGAGAAGTTACGCCTGTCTCTCAAGGCAAGTAAAACGCTCGGACCTCGTGTTATCGGAGAAACGTCTAGCATTCAAATGTTACGCGAAACCATTGCTCACATCGCCGATACTGATGCAGATATCTTATTGTTTGGCGAGACTGGTACAGGTAAAGAGTTAATCGCCCGCTCTTTGCATGAGCAAAGTTCTCGACGGAACCAAAACTTTGTCGCAGTAAATTGTGGTGCAGTACCAGAGAATTTGATTGAGAGCGAACTCTACGGGCATGAAAAAGGCGCATTTACTGGCGCAGAAAGCCGCCGTATCGGTAAGTTTGAATTTGCTCAAGGCGGTACACTTTTCTTGGATGAAATCGAGTCAATGCCAATCCAAGCCCAAATCCGTTTACTGAGAGTACTGCAAGAGCGTGTGATTGAGCGTGTCGGCTCGAATGAACTCTTGCCCTTAGATATTCGAGTAATTGCCGCAACCAAAGTCGATTTGAAACGCGCTGCTGAAGAGGGAACCTTTCGCCAAGATCTTTACTATCGACTGAATGTGGTTACCTTAGATCTCCCGCCACTGCGTGAACGGAAAGAAGACATCCCTGCCCTCTTCCATCATTTCCTATTGGTAGCGGCTTCACGTTACGGTAAAAGCTCTCCTAGCTTGTCATCCCACGACCTCGCCCAACTGATGAACCATGACTGGCCAGGCAATGTTCGCGAGCTAAGAAATGCAGCAGAGCGTTTCGTGCTATTGGGTAAATTAATTCAGTTAGGAGAATCGACTCCGGTTGCCAAGCCTTCTTCAAGTCTTGCAGAACAAGTTGCAGAGTTCGAGAGAGCAGCCATTGAAGGTGCATTACTGGAAAATAACGGCAGCATTAAACAGACAATGGCGCAATTGAATGTGCCTCGAAAAACTCTGTATGACAAAATGCAACGCTATCAAATAGATAAAGAGCTCTATAAATAAAACGATTCTCAAGGATTGGTATTATATCCAACTTGAATCATAATTTTTAATAATTGATTCATCATGGTTGTTACGGATATGAACGAGAAAGTGAGAATACCGATCATTACAGATACCGTGATGGTAGACGGGCAATATCAAGAAGAGAGACGTTCAGGCGAGGAGCGGCGCAAGAATAAAAAGAAGTGGCGAAGCTACGAGCGGCGAGTCCACCCAGACCCTCGTAGGCCTAACTACAAACCCATAGACGAAGAGGTGTGAATCATCACACCTCTTTTGTTTTTCTTCAAATATCTGGTGCCATTACTTAGTAATGATTTCTGGCCCCATCAAGGTCGTTGGTAACCAAGTCGACACCCATGGCACGTACGTTACAATAATGAGGAATAGGAACATCACCGCCACCCATGGCAGTGCGGCTTTTACTACATTCATCATCGACATTTTGGCGACACCTGCAGTAACAAACAAGTTAAGCCCAACAGGTGGTGTTATCATACCTATCTCCATATTCACCACCATCATAATACCTAAGTGAATTGGGTCGATCCCCAGTGCTATCGCAATTGGGAACACCAGTGGTGCAACAATGATCAATAAGCCTGATGGCTCCATAAATTGACCACCAATCAACAGCAATACGTTCACCACAATCAAGAAGGTGATTGGTCCTAAACCAGCTGACATCATTGACTCTGTGATCATTTGCGGGATGCGTTCTTCCGTGAGAACGTGCTTCAAAATTAACGCATTGGCAATAATGAAAAGCAGCATGATGGTGAGTTTACCCGCTTCATACAGCGTGTGTTTGGTGTCTTTATGAACGAAGGTGTGAAAAATTTTGACTAATGCAGGCTTAGTATTTTGCTTATCAGCAAATGGCCCCATGTCTTTGTATACAAAGTTGGCAATAAAGAACGAGTACACAGCAGCAACTGCAGCGGCTTCTGTTGGGGTGAAAATACCGCCATAAATACCACCGAGAATGATCACCACCAGCAACAAGCCCCAGCTTGCATCCTTAGCTGCATCAAACGTCTCTTTCCAACCGACAAATGGTTGTTTTGGCAGGTTCTTAATACGGGCAGCAATATAGATCGCTATCATCAGCATGACGCCAGCCAACAAACCCGGTATCACACCACCGAGGAACATACGTCCAACTGATACATCAGTCGCGGCAGCGTAAACTACCATAACGATAGACGGCGGAATCAAAATCCCTAGCGTACCTGCGTTACAAATTACGCCGGCCGCAAACTCTTTTGAGTAACCGTTTTTGATCATACCTGCGATAACGATGCTACCTATGGCAACAACCGTTGCTGGAGATGAACCTGATAGCGCGGCAAACATCATACACGCGACAACCGAAGCCATCGCTAAACCACCACGGAACCAGCCTACAATAGCAATCGCGAAACGAATGATCCGTTTTGCTACACCACCTGTCGACATAAAGCTTGAAGCTAAAATGAAGAATGGAATTGCTAATAGAGTGTAGTGTCCAGCAAATGCATTAAACAACGTTTGAGCAACAGACGCCAAAGACGCATCCGAATGAATCAAAAGGAAAAGAATACTGGAAAGACCCAGAGAAACTGCGATTGGCACGCCGACGAGCATGAAACCAATCACCATCAAAAATAGAAATAAGATATCCATGGCTTATTGCTCCTTGCTCTTAGAATTGTCTGAGGCCTTTGGAGCCATAAGATCACCGGCATCACTCATCTCTTCTTGAAGCGCCTCTAGCTCTTCTTCCGCTTCATGCCCTGCAATCAGTCGATCGAGCTTTCCGGTAGCAATTTGCCATGTTGCCTGAGCAAATCTCAGCGTTAGCAACGCCATACCAAGCGGCAAAGCGAAATAAGGAATAAAACGTGGCAGCTTTTCGTAACGCTCTCCCTCGTTTAACCAATCCGCCATAAACTGAAGCATTTCCGGCATTGGAATATCATCCGTTTCATACCACGCTCGGTCTGTGGCGAACGGATACCAGTAGTTCCAAGAGCCAATTAAAAGCAAAATAGAGAAGGCTAAACAGCATATTGCAGCGAATAACGCCAAGGCTTTTCGTTTGCCCTCTGGCACTATGTTGATAATCACATCAACACCAATATGAAAGTGTTTTTTCACACCGTAAGAAGCGCCGACCAACACCATCCATGCGAACATAAAGACGGTGAGCTCAAGCGCCCAAAGAATATTGTCGTTAAAGACATAACGAAAGATGACATTGGCAAAGGTTAACAAGGTCATGGCACCTAGGAAGAAAGCAATCAAAGTCTCTTCAATGGCATCGGTGATTCGTCCAGCCTTGGCAAAAAAAGTCTGTTCCATAATTACATCACGTCGTCTGTAGGGGAAAAGAGCCCCCTCTAATCGAGAGGGCTAAGCGTGCTAGGCGTTATTATTTTTGGTTAGAAGCCAAAGCGGCTTCGATTAGGTCAGAACCAATGTCTTTTTCAAACTTCTTCCATACTGGCTGAAGTGCAGTGACCCATTCTTGGCGCTGTTCTGGCGTTAACGTGCGAACCACACCACCAGCTTCGATGATGTTGTTTTTGTTCGCAAGGTTCACTTTGGTCGACTCAGCATTACGCTGCGCTGTCACCTCTTGGATGATTGTGTTTAGCTGCTCGCGCTGATCGTCTGGTAAGTTTTTCCAGAAGTCGTTTGACGTCACTACTAGGTAATCCAGAATCCCGTGGTTCGTTTCCGTAATGCCATCTTGAACTTCGAAGAACTTTTTGCCGTAGATGTTTGACCAAGTATTTTCTTGACCATCAATAACCTTAGTTTGCAGGCCACCGTACACTTCTTTGAATGACATTTTTTGCGGGTTTGCGCCTAGCTGTTCAAACTGAGCAACGAGAACGTCAGAAGCTTGAACACGGAACTTAAGCCCTTCAGCATCGGCTGGAGAAATGAGCGGCTTGTTGGCTGACATTTGCTTCATGCCATTATGCCAAAACGCAATACCTTGTAGGCCACGTCGTTTCATTGAGTTTTTCAGCTTTTCACCGGCTTCAGAGTTTTGGAAGCGGTCAACAGCGTCGACATCGTCGAATAAGAAAGGCAGATCGAAAAGGCGGTACTTTTTGGTGAATTTCTCAAACTTAGAAAGAGAAGGTGCAGCGAGTTGAACATCACCATTTAGTAGTGCTTCCAACACCTTATCATCATCGTAAAGCGTTGAGTTCGGAAACACCTGCATACAGACTTTACCGTTCATCTCTTCGTTAACGCGTTTTTCAAGTAACGAAGCCGCAATACCTTTTGGGTGTTTGTCCGCGTTCGTTACATGGCTGAACTTGATGACCGTTTCACCTGGGTCACAATTCGCGGCAGCGTTAAAGCTCGTTACAGCAAGCGCAGAGACAGATAGTAGAGTTAGAGGCTTAAACATTATTATTCTCCTTGTTGAATCACATCCCATCCCGTCCATGAATAACTAGGTATTAGGCGATGGGTACGGATGTTCAACAAAGAGCAATTAATGGACCATGTTAAAATTCATATGCATTTCAATAAATTAACAAAGCCCATTAACATGAACACAGAGTATAACGAGTGAATTCCACCCAAGAAAAAGATTCAAATGGGTGGGAAATGACCCATTTATGAAGAACAGCTTATCTCCATTTTCTTCCCCCATTCCGGTGGCAATTTCGCGTAATCATCAAACTCGGGTTGCTCATCAAATGGGCGCTTTAACAGTTCGGCCAATCGGTGTAATTCACTAAAGTCCCCTTCTTCCGCTTTATCAATGGCCAACTGAGCCAAGTAGTTACGCAAGATGTATTTGGGATTGGCTTGACGCATCTGTTCGCAACGCTGTTCGGCTGAAATCAGCTCCCCTAGTTCATCAACCTCTAGCTCACATCGAGCTAAGTACAGATCAAGCCAAGCTCGCGCAGCTTCTCGGTCTAGAAACAAGTCGATTACGGCTTGAGAAGAATCAGTATCAAGATTTGAAAGCGTTCTAAAGAAGCGAGTGTAATCCGTTTTATTTTGGTGAAGGAGCTCAAACATTGCTTCAAATAAACGTCCATCTTCCGCGATCTTGGTTTTTAAACCCAACTTCTCACGCATTAGGCGGCTGAACTGCTGACTCAACCGGACTTCAAATTGACTCAACGACGCTTCTAAATCTTCTCGCTCAACGAGTGGCGATAGCGCATGCGCGAGTGCTGATAGGTTCCAAAGCGCAATTCTTGGCTGTTGGTCAAATGCATAACGACCTTGGTAGTCGGAATGATTACAAATATATCCCGGCTCATAATCATCAAGAAAACCAAACGGGCCGTAATCAAACGTTTGACCAAGGATCGACATGTTATCGGTGTTCATTACCCCATGAGCAAACCCATACGCTTGCCAATAAGCAATCATGTCCGCTGTTTTCTGAACAATTTCACCAAACATTGCAGCGTATGGCTTCTCTGCCGATGCACAATCAGCAAAATGCCACTCGATCACTTTGTCCGCCAGCAACTTTTGCTCTGCCAATTGATTGGTATAGAAAAAATGCTCGAAATGGCCAAAACGCACGTGGGTCTCCGCCATACGAATCAACATTGCGCCGAATTCTGTTTTCTCGCGATAAACCGGCGTGTCACTGACCATCATGCCAAGAGCACGAGTCGTCGGGATCCCAAGCCCCACCATGGCTTCACTACATAAATACTCACGAATGGTTGAGCGCAACACCGCCCTGCCGTCCCCCATTCGCGAGTAGGGGGTTAGCCCCGCGCCTTTAAGGTGAATATCAAACCAAGTGCCATCTTGATGCTCAATTTCCGCCAACAGCAATCCACGTCCATCGCCCAAGTCTGGGTTGTAAACGCCAAACTGATGTCCTGCGTATTTCATCGCCAAAGGACGAAACGGTTCGAATTCGCTTTGCCCAGAAAAAACCGCCAATAGCTCATCGCTTTGCTCTGCTGGTAAACCAAACTGCTGCGCAAACTCACTATTCCAAGCGACCCAACGAGTATTATCCAAGGGTTGCGGCTCGACCAAAGTATAGAAAGCTGACGGTAATTGACTAAAGCGATGGGTGAAACAGACCCGTTGCCAAATGGACATGTGGGGTTCCTTAATAAAAAGAAGTACTGCTGTCAGTATACGTGTGAACGTCACTGTCATTCAGCCATGAAATGGGCATGGGTATTTTGCGTGAATAACGTGAAGGCGGTAGGAAGGTATTAACCCGCTGCATACCACCTCACAAACGGAAGTGGCATGTAAAAGCGATCAAATGATTAAGCGGAAAACTCTTCACCCGTTTTTGGTGGCTCTGATGGTGTATCAAAACGAGCGCGTTCAATATCCACGACCGTTTTATAGCTCAACGATAACAAAGCCAACTGGTACGCACCGAAAATACCATAGGCAACCCCCACAAGACTCAGCATGAAGAGGTTAGTAAAGTGACTAAAGATAAGCTGACTGAGCAATCCCGCGCCCAATGGAATTAAGCCCATCAAAATGAATACTTGTTTGTTGTATGGTCTGCTTTGGTTCCACGAACGACGCAAGCTGCGCGGCTGATGATCCATTGCGGTCGCTGGCAACACGAACGACCAGCGCGCCATCACCCAATAGCCCGGAATGCTTGCAACCGTTGTGATAAACGCCATGGCGACAAAATCAGGTTCACCACTTTCTGCAATATAGAGAAACGACAACACAAAGATTGGGATACCAATGACGAGCATCATCATCAACCCAAATAATATCCACCAGCCAATGAAACGGAATTCTCTGGCTGACAAGCGAAATACATCCAACGCTGAGTGCATGTAATCGCCAACCAAATAAATTCGGTGTACACGCACAGCCGCCATCGCGGCAACAAGTGGGTATAAAATGATTGTGACGAAATAAAATCCCGCGATGTTTCCTTCTTGAGCGTTCGCTTGATCTTGCCCCGTCATTTCAGGATACATAAACACAAAAATTGAGTGCACGATGATCAATGGAATACAAGCAATGACAATTGCGAGTAGGTTCCTTCTGACCATCACTGCTGCTTCTCGGCATATTGCCGAAACAGAAAAGTCCTCGGTTGACATACAACATCCTTAATTTATAAAAATCTGCCCATAGGGTAACCGCTGAATAGAAAAATCGCTTTAAAAATAATGAGAAACACATCTCATAAGATAATGAGAGATACTAGGAAGTAAAACAGGCACAAAAAATAAGCCACTCAATGTGAGTGGCTTATACCGTAATTCGATACCGTTTTAGACGCGGCGTCGCCAGCCCAATGCAACGAGTAACATCAGAGCCCAATAAGAAACACTGCCGCTACCTTCAGAGTTCTTGAATGTCGTTGTTTTCAAGGAAGCGACAACCGTAACGGTCACTTCACCTATTGCGGTAGCACCGTTGCCATCTGAAACCGTGTATTGCAGCTTGATGTTATCAACCGCACTATCCGGAGCTTGAAAACGAATTTTACCATTCTCTACACTCGCACTTCCCACGCCCGTTAGGTTCTGTACGCTTTCTACAACCAGTTTATCGCCATTCACATCCGAATCATTGCCAGCAGCATCAATCACAATGCTTTCACCAACGGCAACGGTCGCCGTATCTGCTAACGTGACTGGCGCTGCGTTTTGCATGGTTAAATTGACGGTAGCACTGGAGGTTTCATTACTTGGATCAGTAACAGTTAGACGGAATGTCAGAACCTCACCCGCTTTTATACCTTGAGGCACTGTAAAGCTTGCCGTAGCACTGGTCGAATTTCCGATAGAAACTGAAGTACCAGCCAATTGCTCCCATCGGTAGTTCAACACATCGCCATCCGCATCTGTGCTGTTTGCCGCCGACAATGTTACTTTCTGTCCAGCAGTAATCTTTTGGCTATCCACATCGATGAGCGCTTTTGGTGCTTCATTACTACCAAGTACTTCGACCTGCACGCTCACAACCGAAGACGAATACACGCCGTCCGTAGACAGCAAACGATATTGGAAGCTGTCCAAACCAACGAAGTTAGCTTCAGGTTGGTATTGGTTGCCAGAAATGGTGCCGTGCTCAGGCTTCTGCACAATGTCCACATTGAACTGATATCCTATGGCCATGAAATCATTGTCCATCAGGTTCAGATCGATTGGCGTATTCTTATCGGTTTGCAGTGAATCAGCTTTCGCTTCAACAATGTTGTTCGCCTCCACATTCAAGAGTGCTGCGAACGGAACATAAGAGAATCCGGCTTGCTCTAAACCAAACGTACCTATCTCGTTGTAATTACCAGTCCACATTACAGGCAGAGATGATTTTTCAGTTTTTAGTAAGCGGCCAAAGTCAAAGTTCGATTCAAATTCACCGCCTTCTAATTCCACTACTAACAGGTGCTGACCCGCACTTAATTGGCTTGGTTGAGGGAATAAAATTCGGGATGGCTTTTGGAAGCTACCTTGCTGTAAAAGTTCAGCATTGTTCTGATCCAATATTAATCGGTAGCCCACGTTACCTGAGAATGGGAATCGCCATACTCGATAAGTCATGTCACTTTGAGCGCTATTGCTTTGCGCGTAAAGTTGAAGACCATCAAGCTTTGTCTCAGCATTCAAATCCAATGATACCGCCAGAGTGTTACTGCCACTTGCGTACACATAACCTTGGTGAAGAGAGTTCAACCATGCCGATTTATTTGGCTCGTTTATATGCTCAAGAGAAAAACTGCCGCCGTTGGTATTGCTGGCAATGTTGGAAATACGAACCCCAGTATCAAACCCGGCGATCGCTCTCAGATCCGGGGTCGATGTATCTGAAATGACATTGCCACCATTAGGATACAAATCGCCGGCATCACTGCTTCCATCATGTTCTAACTCATCCAGACCGTCGGCCTGCATGATTTGAACCTGCATCGCGCCAACATCGTTAAAGCGATTTTGGACATTAACCGACGTCGCTAGTATGCCTTCTGCCGCCAATGCTCGGTCGTAACCGCTAAAGGTACGGTTTTCCAAATAAACGCGTGGGCCAAACTCTTTCAAGTACGGGTCGAGATACACCAGTTTGACATCGTCGTTATTCACGGAAATAGGCATCGGGCTTTCATGAGTGATCGTTGGTACAACGAAACCAGCGGCGTGTTTACTCCAGGCGCTCATGTTCACTGGCGTGTCTCCTGCGTATGAGTCTCCCGGTTTCTGTGCCCATGAACCACCACCCATCACGCCCCAAGAACCGATCGAGGCATCACTGTTCCTTGCGTACAAATCCGGCAAGCCAAGCATTAAATGGCCAAGCTCATGTACGATCACGCCTAACGTCGCTTGATGATCAACTTGGTAGTCAGCAAACACACAGTAATCGGCAATTTTTTTGCCATCTAAGGTCACATCATCGTGAGAGAATTTATGCGGCCAAATAGAAGGACGATCAAGGAATCCGGTTGAACGGTCGCCACCAGCAAAAATAAACATCACTGACAACTCTGACGGTTCTACGGTACCATTTTGATTGCTGTCGTAAGCCGAAAGATTAAAGTACGGATCCAGTTTTTGATACGCTTCGGTGAAGACCGCATTCAACTTGGCAGTACAAGTCTTGTCAGTTGAGCTAGAGTGGCAATTTGGGTGGCTTTGCGCCACGGTCACATTGATCACACCATCATTCGCGGTACCATAACTCTCAATCGCAGGGACAACTTTGAATTTCCCTTGAGAGTTTTTATCAAAATAATCGACAACGCTTTGGCCATCGGTATTAAACACACGTTGTTCGAAGTCATGCACCATTGCTTGGTCATCAAAGGAGACTTGCACAACCAACAGTGGTTGTTGCTTCACCGATGAGTTACTCATCGCCTGATAACCTTGCGCCGAACGCAATAGATTTTGGCGCGCCATCGGTTCAATGGTTTTTAGAGAAGATAACTGCGGCTTAACTTGTAGATCCGGGCGAAACTTCGCCGATTCAGGCGCATCACTCGATTGAGTTTTAGCAACACCCGTCGAGCGTAACGTTGGGATGTCTGACTCGCGCTGAATCTGTGCAAAAAACCAAATGCCATCTTCATGAACCAAGGCATTACCTTGTTTATCTTCAAACCAGTGGAAATCGGCAGTACCGCGCAAAATTGCCTCACTAGAGGTACCATCGCTCAACGCAATAGTATGCCAAACTGGTGATGGCGGAGTAGTTGCCATGCTCTTACCTGCAAGAAGCGCAGTTAGCATAGTCAAGGCGAGTGTGTTGAATTTCAAAGTACGGCTCCATCTTTTCGATTCGTTTAATACCAAGCACAGCCAGTACACAATAGCCCATAAACATAGAATTAGGTTGAGTGGCTAACGACTAAGGCTGGTATCAATTCGCTCAGATAACACAATATTATTTAGCATCACGTTACAAAAGCGTCGGATGCCCAAATGCTTTTGTAAGTGTGGCTTCCGAGGGTATAAATTGAGTGAATGAATAGTATCGAAACAAAAGGAAGAAGAAATAAACTTCTGCGACTTTGTAGATAAAATTGGGCAACGTCCCACATATTTTATAAATGTACGAGCACTGCTATTAATCAGTGCTCGTTATGGTCGGTGGGGTGCAGATAAACACTACTTTACCCTGTAAGAACGGCGTCTTCTGGGTATTTGATTAAGGTAGGTTCAGGGCGGGCCAACATGTAGGCAAGCGTGAGTGGCCCGATACGACCAATGATCATTACCACGATCATAATGTACTTGCCAGGTTCAGAAAGCTCTGCCGTCAAACCAGCGGTAAGTCCTACCGTCGCAAATGCGGAAATGGTTTCAAACATGACCTTATCAAAGCTTGCCTTCTCTGTGAGCATCAATAAAAACATCGCGCTTGTCAGAATGGCGCCGCTCACAACGATAATGGCAAGTGACTTAGTCACGGTTTGCCAGTTTACGGTTCGTTTAAACATAACCACATGTTTCTTTTGGCGCAAAAAGGTCCACGTAGCCATGAACGCAACGGCAAATGTGGAAACCTTAATGCCGCCCCCCGTTGAGGTGGACCCAGCACCAATCGACATCAGAACAATCATGATCAATAAAGCTGGCTGGGTAAACTGCGCCAAGTCGACACTGTTGAACCCGGCCGTCCGAGCACTAGCGGATTGGAAGAATGCCGCCAACCATTGACCAGCCAAAGGTAACGATTCCATTGTATTTGGATTACTCCGCTCGAGTAACCAAAACATCACCGTCCCAACAAAGAGCAATATCGGTGTCGCGATAAGCATGATTTTGGTATGAAGATGCAAAAAGTGGAAACCTTTACGCCAGTTCAGCCAGATGTCTCCGACAACAGTAAAACCAAGCCCACCAAAAATGAATAACCCGGCCAGGGTAAAGATAACCAGCGGGTCATTCACAAAGCTCATCATACTGTCTGAAAACAGAGCAAACCCTGCGTTGTTAAACGCAGAAATCGCATGAAATAACGCGTAAAACATGCCAGTTTGCCAGCCCATTTCAGGAACCCAACGAACGGAAAGGAAAATAAACCCAATAGATTCCGCGACAAGCGCAAAAATCACAATCCGCTTCACCAGTCGGTTTAAATTGACCTGTCGGTCTTGCCCTAGTGCTTCTTTCGCTAACGCCTGCTGGCGTAAGCTTAAACGCACACCAAACATATAGAGTAAAACCGCCGACAACGTCATCTGCCCCAATCCACCGATTTGCATTAAAAACATCAGCAAGATTTTCCCGGCTAACGTAAAGTGTTGCCCGGTATCGACAACACCAAGCCCTGTCACACTGATGGCGGATGTTGCGGTAAACAAAGCGTCCGTTATCGAAAGGCCTGTAACAGAAAAAACTGGCAAGGTTAACAGCACGGCAGAAGGCAGCAACACACCGAGAAAACTCAGCAATATAATCCGCGGCTCGTTACCCTTTGCTTTTTCTCGTTTACCATCTGGCGCGTAAAAAACGCCTTTTTGATGAAACTGCGTCATAGTGATTTTAATTTATTTGCCAGCGCATCTTGCGGGCCAACCACAATAATGAGATCGCCAATTTCCAGCTTGGTATTAAGGTCTGGCGCCTTGGTAATTTCTGGGCCCCGTTTAAACCCGAGTACTTGCACACCGTCGACTTTGCACAGTGCTAGGTCACTTAATGTCTTACTCATCCAACGAGATCCAATCACAAACTCCGTCATGGCTAAGCCACTACCTAAAGGGTGGAACTCAAGAACCCGTTTATCGAGCATTTTACGCGCGACACGTATCCCCATGTCACGTTCAGGCATGATAATGTGGTCCGCACCAATCTTTTGCAGGACACGCGCTTGAAATCGATCGTTGGCTTTAACCCATACTGACTTCACTCCCGCTTCTTTGGCGATCAGTGTGGCGAGAATACTAGCGTTAACGTCCGCTCCGATAGCAATCATCACCATGTCGTAATCATCAAGCTTAAGCTCAGCAACCGTCTCTTCGTGAGTACAATTAGCCACAATTGCCTGACTAACAAAACTGGCAGCTTCTTTAACTCTGTCTTCGTTGATATCAACCGCTAAAACTTGAGCTCCTGAATCTTGTAGCTCTTTACATACTGCCAAACCAAATCGGCCAAGACCAATAACGGCGAATTGCTTATCACCTGTTTTCATTTATGCCTCATCTTATGCATTCACTAGCAAGCAAAAAAGTCTGCGCCCATTCCTAACCTTGTGCAAACCTGAGGACAGAGAATTGACAAAAGCTTTACGAAAGCTGACTCACTTTGAGTGTTAAGCGTATGACATAAATTAACTTTTTTCCTCATTACGGCATAAAAGCCAACACTGTCAACCCATGAGTGAATCTCCCTAAAACGCAAAAAGCCGCAACAATGCGGCTTTTGGATCGTAGAGATAAAACAGACTATTTTGATTCGCGCTTATCGTGCGGTTTACGCTTGTTCTTAGGTACGTAATTTAAAATAGAAATCGGCACTGGCTTTCTTGGTGCAAAGCCGTCAATTTCCACTCGCTCTAGCAAGTGCCCTAAACGGCTCTCGATCATACAAAGGTTTTTAAAGTCATCTTTTGAGACTAATGAGATCGCTTCACCTTGTGCGCCAGCACGACCAGTACGACCAATACGGTGTACATATTCATCTGCTGGATACGGTAAGTCGTAGTTAATAACAACGGGCAAGTTATCGATATCAATACCGCGCGCTGCAACACCAGTTGCGACTAGGTACTGGATTTCACCGGCTTTGAACTTTTCTATTAATTCTTGGCGAACACGCTGATTACGGCCACTGTGAAACGCTTCAGCCACAATGCCGCGCTTTTCAAGTTGGCTAACAAGCTTGGCAGCACCGTGTTTGGTTTCAATAAATACCAGTACTTGTGACCAGTCGTTTTCTTTGAGCATGAGACTTAACAGCGACGACTTCATGTCCTTATCGACGGTGGTGATCCACTGTTTGATGTTCGACTTAGATGCACTGTGTTTTGCAATCGTGATCTCTTCAGGATCAATAATCGCGTTTTTCGCCAAATCACGAACAGGGTTAGATAGCGTTGCCGAGAACAGCAGACTTTGAACATGTTCTGGCATGCAATCAACGATCTTATCGATCGCATCGATGAATCCCATGTCCAACATTTTGTCCGCTTCATCAAGCACTAGCATTTCCACTTCATCAAAGTGAATAGCGCGTTGACCGTACAGGTCAATCAAACGTCCCGGCGTACTTACCACAATATCGACACCCTCGATCAAAGCTTGTTTTTGTGGCGCATAATCCACACCACCAAACATCGCCATTGAGCGCAGCGGTAAGTTTTTACCATAAGCTTCAATGCTTTGATGAACCTGAAGCGCGAGTTCGCGTGTGGGCGTAAGAATAATAGCGCGAGCGCGTTTTTTACGTTGCGTTTCGCCTTGACTAAGCTTTTCTAAGATTGGTAGAACAAAACTGGCCGTTTTACCTGTCCCCGTTTGTGCTGCAGCAATTAAGTTGCTACCACGCAGTACGATTGGAATGGCTTTTTGCTGGATAGAGGTCGGTTTTTCATAACCTAGCGCTTTTACTGCATCAGTAATCGATGCGCTTAAACCAAGCTTAGAAAATGGCATAGAAACGTCTCAACAGAGGAAATGGGCGCGTAGTGTATCAGAATCCCAGTGAAGTAACAGAAGGATTCATGCACGTAGAGCCCGATATTAGAGCGCTGCATGATTTACTCGCAACATCACATTTCTTGCGCGTGAATCTAGTTATGCTGCTAACGTGTACATTACTGGGAAACGTTATGGACGTATTACTGCTGGTTGGATTAATCGCACTCAATGGCGCGTTTGCTATGTCAGAGATCGCTCTAGTCGCAGCCAAAAGCGGAAGGCTAAAATTAATTGCAGAACACAACGCCTCTGCCGCTTTAGCGCTCGAACTTAAAAACAATCCGACTCAGTTTCTTTCCACGATCCAAATAGGCATTACCGTCATCGGGCTATTAAGTGGTATTTTTGGTGAAGCAACGCTTTCAGTACCATTCGAAAATTGGTTAGTAACCCAAGGGCTAGAAAGAGAGATAGCCACGGTACTTTCAACGATGAGCGTCGTGCTCATGATCACCTACTTCGCGATTGTGGTGGGAGAACTCGTTCCCAAGCGCTTTGCACAAAACAACGCAGAAACCATCGCTATTATCGTAGCTTATCCGATCCACTGGCTCGCCAAGCTCACCACTCCTTTTGTCTTCTTATTGACGTTTTCAACCGATACTTTTCTCCGATTATTGCGCCAAAACGACAGCAACGGTGAGATTGTTACCGAGGAGGATATTTTTGCTATTGTTAGCGAAGGCTCTGAGTCCGGTGCGATTGAGCCACAAGAGCAATTGATGATTCGCAACTTACTCCACCTTAACGATCGTTTAGCATTATCGCTAATGACACCACGGTGCGATATCCATTACCTGGATGCCAACCAACCTATTGATGTCATCCTTACTGACCTTCGCCAAACCCAACACTCCGTATGGCCAGTCTGTAAGGGTGGTTTGGACAATATTATTGGCACCATTTCATCCAAAGTCCTGCTCGATGAATATGACGAATTGTCTATCATTAAACTGGCTAAACAGCTCAAGCGTCCGCGTTTTGTACCCGAGTCTATGAAAGGGTTACCTCTCCTTAACTACATGCAACAAACCAGTGCAGAAATGGTCTTTATTGTCGATGAGTATGGTGATGTACAAGGCCTAGTAACCCTTTACGACTTGTTAAAGTCGATTGCTGGAGAACTGGGCATGGCGCCACAGCAAGTGTGGGCCAAACAACAAAAAGATGGCAGTTGGTTGATGGACGCGTTGATCCCGCTCAATGAGCTCAAGAATAAACTCGAACTGAGCAGCATAGAAGGCGAAGAGCGAGAAGGCTTTCAAACATTAAATGGGCTTTTGACATGGCTTTATGGTCGAGTCCCAAATGTTGGGGAGCACATTCACTACCAAGGTTGGCGATTTGACATACTCCTCGTTAAAAAACATCGCATTATGCAAGTCAGAGTCACCAAAGACACCGATACATCAACCAACAATAGCGAAGTGGAATAAAGCACGGCCCTATCCCATCAAATTGGGCTGTAAACCTTTCTCTAGTTTTTTCCGTACTTTATAGGAAACATCATTAAGCGTGATTTTTCCTGTATTGTGACGATCGATACCCGCATTTTGTCGGTATGCAATCGAGCCTTGCTTGAACAAAACGAAAGAAGACGGTTTGCCAATCGCAGCAGGATAGAGAATTGCCATATACGCATCTTCCAAGCTATTGATTTTATGGCGATATGGCCAGTAATAGGCTTTTACATAGTCAAGTTGCTCAACCGCGCTCATCCTCGCAAGAGTTTTCGTACTCACTCCTAATGACTCAGCGGTAGAGGGCATAAATTGAATTAACCCTGTCGCCCCACTTCCTGAACCATTTTTGATGCTTGGACTGAAGGTTTCAGCGGTTTCAAATGCCATGCAGGCCATCAGATGATTAGGGTTGATCTCCAGCTCTTCACTAATACGGATGACTTTGCATTTGAACTCTGGAGAAACTTTGCCTCCCCACGCCACCGCGTTCTCGGGATCAACAACCGAAGAGACCGTTGACGCGTCGTGTTCTTTGACAATTCGAGAAAGTAAAGGAAGTGTTTGGCGCAGTCGATGGTTCGAACTCACCAAGCGAATTGATTTGGCAAGAAACTTATCTTTTTTTTGGTGCAGTTTTTGGAACTTTACTAATTTATACAGTTGCTTATAAACCGTTTTCACAACGAAGCCGGATTTAGGGAACACTCCCAAAATGTAATCCATTTCCTACACGTTTAATATAAATATCAGCAACAATGAGTATGTATGTGATCATAATCACTATAAATTTTCTCAAATTCGATACACCTCGAAACAAGTGGTCAAGATGTCTCCAGTAAGCTCGAAGTACAAATAAAAAGGTATTGTCGAGAATAAAAAAGGTCTTACCAATTTCTCGGTAAGACCTAGGTTTACGCATCCTCAGCTAAGAGAATTTATACTCTTACAGTTCCGCTTCTCGAACCAGCTCAGCGAGCGTCGACAAACGTTGTTCGCTTTGTTTTACGTAAGGGTTGTTTGTATCCCAAGCGTACCCAGCCAAAATCGCGCTAATCATCTGCTTAATACGTGGATTCGGGTTTTGGTAGAAAATCACATCTTGCAATGTGCCGTTGTACCACCCCTCCACATAAGTACGGAATGTGTTCACCCCCACCATCAAGCGTTCCGAATACTCTTCTTGCCAGTCAACCACTTCACCATTTAATTGACGAGCTACGCAATCGGCCGCAAATTCCGCCGACTTCATGGCAATGGTGACACCAGATGAAAACACAGGATCAAGAAACTCGCCGGCATTACCAAGCAGCGCGTAGTTTTCTGTCGCTAAGCGTTTGACGTTCGCTGAATAGCCACCCAACTCTCCTGCTGGATTTGGGTACTTCGCGTTTCGCAACAAAGAAGCCAACCCCGGCTCTTCATTCGCCAACTGCTGCAAAGCTGCAAGCTTATCTTCTGGGTATTGCTCGAAAAACTCAGGCTCACCCACCACACCAAACGAACACGTACCATTCGAGAATGGAATTAGCCAGTACCACACATCGTGATTTTCAGGATGCACGGAAATCAGAATTTTATTACGATCGTACTCTGGCTCTTGTGGAGAGATACGATCTTCAATGTGAGTAAATATCGCTTTTCTTGGAGGAAGACAAGAAGGCTCTTCAAGATCCAACAAGCGTGGCAAAACACGGCCAAAACCACTCGCATCCAAAACAAAATCAGCTTCGATTTGATAGGTCTGTTTATCCGGCCCAACAACTTCTAAGCGCGATTTTTTGCCTTCAAACGCCAAGCTAACTAGCTCATGTTGATAACGAATATCGACGCCCTGCTCTGCGGCACTGTCGGCGAGCACTTTATCAAAACTGGCACGTTGCACCTGAAACGTCGTACCTGGCCCTGGGGTATATTTGTCCGTAAAATCGAACTGGGTGTAAACACCATTGCGACGAAATGCAGCGCCATCTTTATATTGGAAGCCAAACTGCTTTACCGCATTGGTCATTCCGGCTTGCTCGACAACCTCCATACATGCAGGAAGCAGGCTTTCTCCGATAGAGAAACGTGGAAAGGTGGCTTTTTCTATGACAACGACATCTATGCCACGCGATTTTAATAACGCAGAAACGGTGGAGCCAGATGGGCCCGCTCCTACGACGACAACTTGCTTGAGCTCTGTTTTCATTCTGAATTTAGTTTGCTTGTAGTTTTAATAAGGTGTGACCAAGGCCAATGTTGTCGGTTCTTTCGGCGACAGATAAACCGGCCGCTTCGACAATTTCTAAGAAATCATCACTGCGATAAAAACGACTATTGCCGTTGGCTAAACAGGTAAAGTAGAGAGAGGTTGCATTAAGACTATAGGAAGCACCCGCGTATTTTTGGGCATCCCAAAATAGCTCCAATACGTAAATAGTATCTCCCTTCGTTAACTGGGCTTTGACTTTTTTAAGGATATTTAGGATCTCAATTGGTGAAAAGCAATCCAAGAACTGGCTCATCCACCATACGTCAGCATGCTCAGGCAATGTTTGTGCTTTATCAAGCATGTTGGCAGGGTATGGACGTACACGCTCGGCGAACTGGTTTTCAGAGACATTTGACATCGCCACTTCTAATTGCTGCGGCAAATCGACAATAGTAACTTCAACATCAGGATCATGCTTACAACACTGAATAGCCCATTTCCCGGTATTTCCACCAATATCCACGAGGTGCTTTGGCTTGCTTGCAAACACTTCTTTAAGCAGTAATGGAAACGAGCGATCCGAATAGAAGTGATCGAACTTAAACCAACTCTGTTTGGCTTGGTCTGGCAGCGTCGACAGACCTTGATAAATCGTCTCCCAATTGCCCAACTCTTTCAAACCTGAAGGCTTACCTTCTTGAATCGCTTCCGTCAAATGCATCATCGCGGCGTAACAGACATCAGCCGTAAAATCCATGTTTGCGTTCGTCATACCATCGTGAAGAAGGTAAAAACCAAGGTTCGCAAGCGAATAGTTAGGTCTTTCCCATAAAACAATATGTGCGCTAATCGCCATATCCAACAATACTTTGACACCATATTCTGACACGCCCGTTTTCTCGGCAATGTCCGTGGCACTCATGCCTTGTGGACCGGCGCTGTCTAGCGCGGCTAAAATACCTAAATCTCGGAGCGTTCTGGCGGTCTGGAACACGATTGGTGCAAAAGATAACTTCTGAGCTTCTGTTTTTGCTTCAAAAGCATTAAAAGGGTCATTATTTTGATTTAACACGGAAAAACCTAACTGCAATTAATATTTTTATTGTTTAGACTGAGAGCCTAACAATGCAATAGCTCGTTGAATATCAACATTCAAGTTGTTTATCCAACGATTGTAATTGCGATGGATTTTGCCATCACTGGCTTTTAGATTTACTGAGTTGAGATAAATAATTGAGTAATATTTGTTGTTATATGGAATTTTTACTTCTGCAAAGTGTTTACGAACGTGAATTTTTGCAATAAGAACGCCTGGGCTTACTTCTTCAATCGTCCAACCTCGGTTGGTTGCCGATTGCACAATGGCCATTTTTACTTGTTTATTTTGAAGATCATAAGCAACTGGAGTATCCTCCACATTCATTACAGGTTGTACTCGTCCACAACCGACAAGAAGCAAAGTTAATAATAACGAGACATACAGCTTAAAACGCGACATGATAATTTCCTTTTTATTATGACTTTGGGTAAAGCCCAATTTGTATCGAGCTGTAAAATAAACAATTTAACCCAATATGCCAAACTCGAAGATCAACATTTCGTTCAATATTGATGCGTGGACAGCGAATTCATTCGGTTTATCCGAATCCAATGAATGGAAACAATGGGCAACAGAGATAAAATGGCCAGAAGATGGCAAAATCAATGTTGCAGATATTCCTGCGATGATGCGCAGAAGAATGAGTCCACTTAGCAAACTGGCAGTGCAAACGGCAATCGAATTGCTTAATCAACATCAGGTTGATTACCTCGTATTTTCGAGTCGTCATGGCGAATTGCATCGCAGTGTTGCGTTAGTTAAAGATATTATTAACGGTGAAGAAGCGTCTCCGATGGCTTTTTCTCAGTCAGTGCATAATACCGCCGCAGGGCTTGCCACTATTGCAACCAAACAGCCCATCCCCCTAACTTCGATCGCTGCGGCAGAAAACACATTCCAAAGTGCAATATTAGAAGCATGGCTGTTTTTGTCCGACAATCCTGACAAAAAAGTTCTGCTTGTTGATTTTGATGAGCCTATGCCTGACTCTTATTTAGAATATGAAAACCAACAATACCAAGGGTTTGGACTCGGCTTGATACTTTCTCATGGAGATGGCTTCACGGTGCAAAGCGGCATCAGTACAAAATGCTCAAACCACCCGTTGCCACAAGGCTTAGCGTTTTTGCAACACTACTTGTCAGATGAAAATAAGTGGACTATTCACGCTCCGCAACAAATTTGGGAATGGCAAAAGCAATGAGTCGCTTAAATCAGTATTGGCGTGTGCTAGCAACCGGCTTTTGTTTTTCAGTATTTGGGTTAGGTGGTTTAGCACTGAGCTTCATTGTTATTCCGACCATTCGTATTTTCGTTTCGGATCAAACGGAACGTGAATATAAAGTTCAAGGTGCCATTCGATATTCATTCAACACCTTTTGTAAATTGATGAAGTTAAGTGGAGCAATCGATTACGAAATTATTGGTGCCGATATTCTTCAACAAGATCGTAATTGTTTAATTGTTGCCAACCATCCTAGTTTAATCGATTACGTTCTCATCGCTTCACAATTAAATCGCTGCGACTGTTTAGTAAAATCGGCAATATGGTCGAATCCTTTTATGAAGCACATCGTAAAAGCAGCCGGATATATTCCCAATGAAGCGCCGGATGATTTATTAGCACTTTGTGATGAACGATTTAACAAAGGCAACGTGTTGCTTATATTTCCTGAAGGGACAAGAACAACACCAGGTGTAGAACCAAAATTACAACGCGGCGCAGCACAAATTGCGGTAAGAACAGAACGAGATTTAAGGGTTGTCCATATTACGGTAACGCCAAGTTTCCTCACAAAAGAGAAAAAATGGTATCAAGTACCGGCAACAAAGCCTTTTTTCAGGGTTGAAGTTAAGGATAAAGTTGAGATTGACCCTTTTATAAAGCAAACTACGTCGCCGACAATAGCGGCGCGACGCTTACAACAGCACCTAGCTGAAAACATTTTTCCAGAAAACTTTTATTAATAAGCAGGTCCCAGTGGAACAGTTACACAACGACATTAAGCAACTTATTATTGATGCTTTAAACCTTGAAGATTTAACCGTAGATGATATTGAAACGGATGCACCACTTTTTGGTGATGGACTTGGCTTAGATTCTATCGATGCACTTGAGCTTGGACTCGCAATTAAAAAACAATACAACATCGTTATTGATGCCGACGACTCAAACACGCGCGAACACTTTGCTTCTGTAGCAAACCTAGCGAAATACGTTTCTTCTCAAACTAATGAATAAGTTGTAGGTATATTCATGACTGATGTAAATAAAGATCAAGTATTTGAACAAGTTAAAGATGCGCTTGTTGAGCTGTTCGAAATTGACGCAGCCGACATTCAGTCAGATGCGCACTTATACCAAGATCTCGACCTTGATAGCATTGACGCCGTTGATTTGGTCGTACACCTACAGAATGTCACTGGCAAAAAAATCAAGCCAGCAGAGTTTAGTGCTGTAAGAACCGTTGACGATGTGGTTAACGCCGTCACTAAGTTATTGAAGGAAAGTTAATGCGCCAATTGCTGACTGGTCTGTCTGCAATTGTACTGTTTGCCTACCCCTTCGCCGTCTATTTCGGTATAGATAAATTTGGCTTGAACTTAGTCGGGGGCTTGTTAATTGCTGCGTTACTTTTGCGTGTTTTCGTCGCAAATAAGACCCCACTAAAAGAGTTTAAATTCTTGGCGCTCGCTACGGGCGCTGTTGGCATTGTTCTAATTACACTTGGCATGGTGTTTAAACAACACGGGTGGCTTCAGTTTTACCCTGTGGTTGTCAATGTATGTATGCTGTGTGTCTTTGGACTGAGCTTAAAACAGCCGCAATCAATCATTGAAAGGCTTGCTCGCTTGCAAGAGCCTGACCTTCCGGCTAGTGGCGTGGCTTACACACGCAAAGTCACGATGGTTTGGTGCGTTTTTTTTGTACTGAATGCCGCTTTTGCGCTCTATACCTGTTTCCTACCAGTAAAAATATGGACGCTTTATAACGGCCTCATCAGCTACTTACTTGCTGGTGGCTTGTTCGCTGGAGAATGGATCGTGCGTCAATTTGTTCGAAAGGAACACTAATCGTATGAATACAACGTATTCGAACTTTACCTCCCTAGCGACCTTGTTCATCGCAGAGCGGTCTGAGCAATCCCCTGTCTCTTACGATCGCGATACGGTTATCACTTGGGGTGATTTCCAGAAGCACGTCGTAACGCTTGCTCAGCAGTTAGAAACCCAGCCAACGCAAAACATTGCGTTGTGTTTTGGCAACAGCTACCTGTTTGCCGTTGGCTTTTTTGCTTGTTGCCACGCAGGAAAATCCATTGTATTGCCTGGTAATTACCAACCAGAAGCACTCAAAGAACTCAGTGAGCACTACGATTTATTGCTGCACGATGCCGATGTCTCTGTTCCAGAACAGGTGAGTTCACTCCTAGTAAAAGCTCAATCATTGGTAGACATCACCTTGATTCACGAGCAACAGGTAGACCAACCTTATGTTTGGCGTGAATTGAATCTGGCACAAATACCAGTGACGCTATTCACTTCTGGTTCAAGCGGCAAACCAAAAGCCATTGAAAAAACGCTGAAACAGCTCGATGTCGAAGTGTCTATTCTAGACAACCTATGGGGCGACACGGTTGCCAACACACGCGTTGAAAGCACCGTCTCTCATCAACACATTTACGGCTTGCTGTTCCGCGTATTGTGGCCTTTGTGCTCTGCACGTCCATTTTCAGCACACAACCTTGAGTTCCCAGAGCAAATTGTCCATCACGCCGATGCTGACACCACGCTAGTAAGCAGCCCTGCGTTACTAAAACGACTCAGTGAAGAGCATAATCCGGTTGCGATTCGGTGCGTATTTTCTTCTGGTGGCCCCCTGCCAAACCAAGCCGCGCAACACAGCCAGCTGTTGTTTGGGTCACTTCCTATTGAAGTCTTTGGCAGCACAGAAACCGGCGGCATCGCTTACCGTCAGCAGCACGTAGCCAGCACTCCTTGGACGTTATTCCCTGGTGTTGAAGCCGAGCTTAACCATGAAAATTGTTTAAAGCTCCGCTCGCCACACATTGATGAAAACACTTGGTACCAAACTGCGGATGAATGCTATTTCCATGATAGTATTTCTTTTGAATTGCGTGGACGCACTGACCGAATCGTCAAAGTCGAAGAAAAGCGTATTTCCCTTGTCGAAGTGGAAAAACGTTTAGAGCAACTGCCGTGGGTTCAAGAAAGCGTGGTGATCCCAATGGAAGAATCTGGTCGCCTCACATTAGTCTCGATCATCGTACTTAACGATAAAGGCGGTGATGTGCTTAATGAACTTGGTAAAGGCAAGTTTTGGCTTGAGCTTCGCAAGGCACTGCGCAATTGGTTAGAACCGATCGCTATCCCGAGAAAATTCCGAGTGGTCGACGAAATTCCATTGAACAGCCAAGGCAAACGCCAAGTTGCTGAAATTGAAAAATTATTCCAATAAAGCTAGTAACATGGAAAAAAGAAAACCAACTATTCAGAATATTGAAGTGAGTGACCACACCGCAGAGCTGTCGCTGCGTGTGGATGCTGACATCTTAGATTTCCAAGGTCATTTCAGTCACTTTCCTCTTTTACCCGGCGTCACTCAAATTGACTGGGCGTTGTTCTACGCCGTTCAACATTTGAACACCCCCAAGGTATTTAAAGGAATGGAAGTCATCAAATTTCAAGAGCCGATTCTGCCAAACACCGACGTTTGTCTCTCACTCTCTTGGGACAATGAGCGCGAGAAATTGACCTTTAAGTACACATCGAAAAACGGTGAAACCTTGGTGACTCACTCTTCAGGCAAAATGAAACTGGGTGAGTCACGTGAGTGATTACCGTCCCTGCTTTTTAATTCCTTGCTACAACCACGGCAGCACAATTGCAGACGTGGTTGCATCGTTATCCTCTTTCGATTTGCCAGTGCTGGTCGTGGACGACGGCAGTAATGAAGACACCAAACAAGCGCTTTCAGCGTTGAGTGAGCAAGGGCTGATAAAACTGATTAGTTTGAGTGAAAACCAAGGCAAAGGTGGCGCGGTGATGGCTGGCCTACATCAAGCTCACCAACTTGGTTTTACGCACACCATTCAAATCGACGCAGACGGTCAACACGACCTAGAAGCATTGCCGAAGTTGCTCAGCGCCAGCAAAACAAAACCAGATAACCTGATTTCGGGCCAACCGATATACGACGAGAGCGTACCTAAATCCCGTTTGTATGGTCGCTACGCTACGCACGTTTGGGTGTGGATAGAAACCTTGTCACTGTCTATCAAAGACAGCATGTGCGGTTTTCGCGCCTACCCAGTGGCGAAAACGGTCGCCGTGTTGAACAAGTACAACATCGGCAAACGCATGGATTTTGATATCGAAATTCTGGTGCGAATGTACTGGGAAGGCGTCGATATTGATTTTGTTCCAACTCGCGTGATCTACCCTGAAGGTGGCATTTCCCACTTCGACGCATTGTGGGATAACGTCAAGATAAGCTGGATGCACACTCGCCTATTTTTTGGCATGTTGCCGCGCATTCCTTCGCTACTCGCCAAAAAGCGCCGTCACACAGATGACAGCAATACCCACTGGTCGAAACGAAAAGAACAAGGCACAATTTTAGGCATCAAAACCTTGCTCGCGGTTTACCGCTTGTTCGGTAGAAAAGCGTTCGACCTGATTTTAAAGCTAGTCATGCGCTACTACCACTTCACGGGTAAATCAGCCCGCGAAGCGTCTGAGATTTACCTGCAAAACTTGCAGCGCTACGCAGCGCAGCAGAACATCGCGCTACCAAAACAGTTGGACAGCTATCATCATCTGCTTTCTTTTGGGCGAACCATGCTCGACAAACTGGCAGCATGGCAAGGTGACTTTAACGTCGATAACCTAACCATTCACGGCCAGCATCATTTCGAAGAGATGGCGCAGAAAAAACAAGGCGTGCTCATTTTAGGCTCGCACCTTGGCAATATCGAACTCTGCCGCGCGCTTGGTCGTCGACACTCTCATGTCAAAATCAATGCCTTGGTATTTACCCAACACGCTGAACAATTTAATGCGGTAATGAAGGCGGTAAACCCAAATTCGGAACTGAATCTGATTCAAGTCAGCTCAATGGGACCAGACACCGCGATTCTGCTTCAACAAAAAATCGAGCAAGGCGAATGGGTAGTGATCGTTGGCGATCGCACTTCCACCAGCAAAGAAAATCGTGTCATTTGGGCAGATTTTCTTGGTAAACCCGCACCATTCCCGCAAGGCCCATTCATGCTGGCCTCGGTATTAAAAGCGCCGGTTTACCTACTCTTCGGCCTACGCGACGACGAAGCAAACACTCCGCATTTTAATGTGTACTTTGAACACTTTAGTGACCAAATCACGCTACCACGCAAGGAGCGTCAGCAGGCACTAGAACGCGTTGTTCAACAGTACGCACAAAGATTAGAACACCACACACTGCAAGCGCCGTTACAGTGGTACAACTTTTTTAACTTCTGGACTTTAAGTAATCAGCCACATGACAAACAATAATAATCACAACATCACTTTTGGTGCCCAATCTTTAACCATCGAAGATGTCGTTGCCATTGCTCAAGGTGCAAAGGCAAACATGAACACCTCGCCAGAATTTACCGCGAAAATTGATCGTGGCGTGGCGTTTCTGGAACGATTACTGAAAGAAGAAGGCGTTATTTACGGCGTGACTACGGGTTACGGCGATTCATGTACTGTGGCGATTCCACCTGCTCTTGTGGATGAACTTCCGTTGCACCTTACGCGCTTCCATGGCTGTGGCTTAGGTCAAATCCTTTCTCATGAACAAGCTCGCGCGGTGTTGGCGACACGTTTATGTTCATTGTCGCAAGGCGTATCTGGCGTGTCTCACGATCTGTTGAACCAAATCGTTACGCTTATCAATCACGACATTGCGCCGCGTATTCCACAGGAAGGCTCGGTGGGCGCAAGTGGCGATTTGACGCCTCTGTCGTACCTAGCGGCGACCTTAATTGGCGAGCGTGAAGTGCTTTACAAAGGCGATGTGCGACCAACACAAGAAGTGTTTGCAGAGCTGGGCATTGAGCCAATTCGCCTAAAACCAAAAGAAGGTTTGGCGTTAATGAACGGTACATCCGTGATGACTGCCCTCGCCTGTCTTGCCTACAAACGCGCAGAATACCTAGCGCAGCTTTGCACCAAGATTACCGCGATGGCCTCTGTGGGTATGCAAGGTAATGACTTCCACTTTGATGAAGCGTTGTTTGCGGTAAAACCTCACCCTGGTCAACAGCAAGTTGCGGCTTGGCTGCGTGATGATCTCAATGCTGAACGTCCGCCACGCAATAGCGACCGACTGCAAGATCGTTACTCGCTGCGTTGTGCGCCACACGTGATTGGCATGGTTCAAGACTCACTGCCTTGGCTACGTCAATTGATTGAGAATGAACTAAATAGTGCCAATGACAATCCAATTATCGATGGCGACAACGAGCGCGTTCTGCACGGCGGTCACTTCTACGGTGGTCATATCGCAATGGCGATGGACACATTGAAAGTGAACATTGCCAACTTAGCTGATTTACTGGACCGTCAGATGGCGCAACTGATGGATTACAAGTTCAATAACGGCCTGCCGTTTAACTTAACCGGTGCAGAAGGCGAACGTAAACCGATCAACCACGGCTTTAAAGCGGTTCAGATTGGTATCTCAGCTTGGACGGCAGAAGCGTTGAAAAACACCATGCCAGCGAGCGTTTTTTCTCGCTCAACCGAATGTCACAACCAAGACAAAGTGAGCATGGGCACCATTGCGGCTCGTGATTGTCTACGCGTACTTGAGTTAACAGAGCAAGTTGCTGCGGCTTCACTCCTAGCAAGCGTTCAAGCGGTTGAGATTCGTCGCCGTCATAACGAATTGGACGAACACCACATGAGTCAGAGTTTGCGAGTAATTCGTGACGCCGTACTGAGCGAGTTTGAATTTGTGATTGAAGATCGCCCGTTAGAACAAGATTTGCGTCATTTCATTGAACGCATTCAGCAACGTCATTGGCCACTCTACGCGGAGGTATAATGCAAGAGCAGGTTCTCTACCCATTAGAAGCGGAGGTGACTATGGTCACCTCATTCCAAGATGCTGACCCGATGGGCGTGATATATCACGGCAACTTCTTTCGGTATTTTGAAGAAGCGCGTCGTGTGCTGATGGAGAAGATCCAATACAGCTATCGCGATATGCAAGACTCTGGGTACATGTGGCCGATCATCGACACGCGCGTTAAATACGTGAAGGCGATTCCGTTTAATCACACCATTCGTATTACCGCGCAACTCACTGAGTGGGAAAACCGCTTGCGTGTGGATTACGTGATTTACGACGCCGAAACGAATCAACGTATGTGCAAAGCGCATACAACGCAAGTCGCCGTATCCATTGAAAAGCAAGAGATGTGCTTTGTGTCTCCAGCAGTCTTTTTAGATAAAGTAGAGCAATGGCACAACCATGGGAGCCTGAACTAATGCAAAAGTGGTTACTCTCTTTTTTGCTGATATTTTCTGTTCCAGCACTGGCCACACCTACAGCAAATGTAACGGATTTGGCATCGCTTCAACAGCAGTTGTCTCAGCATGAAATCGTACGCGGAGATTTTACGCAGCAGCGTCATCTGGAAATGTTTAGTCAACCTTTAACCTCTAAAGGTCAGTTCACACTGAGCAAAACACATGGCTTGTTGTGGCAACAAACAGAACCTTTCGCAGTCAATTTGGTATTGACGGAAAACAAACTTCGTCAGACTTTTGCCGACCAAGCACCGAAAACGATCTCTGCACAAGAAAACCCAATGGCGTTCTACTTTAGCCATGTGTTTTTATCCGTGTTCCACGGGGATACTTCTGCACTGCAAGAACAATTCGCACTCGATTTTTCAGTTGAGAACAATCAGTGGCAGCTCGTTTTAGTGCCAAAACAGTCGCCATTAAATGCGGTGTTTCAATCCATCACCCTTTCCGGTAAAACGCATATTGATAGCCTAACCCTGCAAGAGCTGCGCGGCGATAAGACCGAAATCACGTTTACGAACCAGACCTCTCTACCTCAGGAACTCACGGATGCCGAAGACGCTCAATTCCGTTTCTAAACTCAGTCTCGGCACTCATACCTTTGCTCTGGTTTGGCTCAATCTCGTTGTTTTAGCGGGCGCGTTGCTACTCAAACAATGGGTTTGGAGTGCAGAATCTCCGATTGAGACCAACATTTTAAAACTGCTGCCTAAGAACCAACAAAACCCGGTGGCTGAGCAAGCCTTTGAGTCGGTCTCGGCAAGTATGAGCGACAAAGTCATTTTCGTGATCACAGCGCCGGACAAAAATGCCCTTTTTGCAGCGGCCGCTGAATTTGATAAGGGGTTACGCCAAAGTAATCATTTTCGCGATGTGGTGGGAAAAATCTCACCTCAAGAACAGCAAGCTTGGGCGAGTTACTACTTTAAGCACCGCTTCCAATTGCTGACGCCTGAACAACGAGAGCGTTTAAGCCAAAATCCAGAACAGCAAGTGCAGCATGTGATTCAGTCGCTGTACAACCCGTTTTCTGGAGTGACCGGGCAAGAGTTACAAAATGACCCTTTCTTGCTATTTCGTGATTATTTAAGCCAAGTTACCCAGCAATCGTCCTCTTTCCGATTGGATAACGGCTATCTGTCCGTCGAAAAAGACGGTGCTCAATACTTGCTTATTACTGCCGAGCTAAAAGACTCACCTTATAGCCTAACTGGGCAGCTTGCAGTCCCTGATATTCAAGCGCTAGAACAAGGCGTCGCGCAGAAATATGGCGCTGAAGTCGCACATACTGGCGTTCTATTTTACGCCGACTTTGGTACGCAAAGTGCAAAATCGGAGATCAGTACCATCGGTGTATTCTCTCTACTCGGTATCATTGCATTGTTCTTGCTGGTCTTTCGTAGTGTAATGCCTCTGTCTCTCGCACTGCTTTCCATCACCATTGGTTTGCTCGTTGCGTTGTCCGTTACGACGTGGATTTTTGGAAAAGTCCATCTGTTCAGCTTAGTGTTTGGCGCAAGTTTAATCGGTGTGTCTATCGACTACGCATTCCACTACCTAACGGAACGTCTTGCGGCGGGAAATGAATGGGATAGCGAGCAAGGGTTAAAGCATATTTTCATAGCGATCACACTTGGCTTAATCACCAGTTTGATCGGCTATTTGGGCATGTTAGTGGCACCGTTTCCTGGTTTGCAGCAGCTTGCGCTGTTTTCATCCATTGGTCTGATTGCGGCTTACATCACCGTGGTGGCTTGGTATCCGATACTGGCTCGTAACCCATCGCGCACCATTTCGACTTTACCGGGACAATCACTGTTGGCGAAATGGTTAACGCTTTGGAATCAACCTCGAATTAAAGTCGGATTACCGATGTTATGTGTGGTTGCGAGTGGCTTTTTCTTGCTGCAATTGAACTACGATGACGACATTCGTCTGCTGCAAACGATGCCGAACGATCTCAAGCAGCAAGAAACCTTGATTACGACGCTCAGTGGCATGCAATCTTCGCAGCAAATGTTGGTCGTTACCGCCGACGATGACGAAAACCTAATGAAAAAGCTGGAGTCTTTGACGCCAACTTTAGAAGCGTGGAAAGCGGACAGCACCATCGAAAGCTACCAGAGTCTGAGTCGCTACTTGAGCTCAGTGGAACGTCAGCAACAAGACTATCAATTGATTCGCGATCTTTACGCGACACAATCCAGCCCACTTGCTTCCGGGCTGAGCTTAAGTAAAAAGCCTAAAATGGACGCCGACTTTATCCCTGTCACGGTTGAGCAGTACTTGCAAAACCCGGTATCAGCACCTGTACGTTTTCTTCATTTGGGTAAGATCAAAGGAAAATCGGCAACGGTTGTGGTGTTAAACCAATTGCAAGACTCCGCCGTTGTTAAGGCATTTTCCAAATCACAGTCTGATGTTGTCTACCTAAACAAAGCTGAAGAAATATCCACCCTATTTGGTGAATACCGAATCAAAATCATGGAGCTATTGGTAGCCGCCAGTGCTGTGATCGTTCTGGTGTTAATCAAGCGGTACGGTCTGCAACACAGTTGGCGAGTTTTACTGCCATCATTGATTGCTTGCGCCTGCGGTCTGGCAACTGCTGTCGCGATGGGAACAGCGTTAAACCTGTTCAACTTGCTTGGCTTGGTGCTCATTCTTGGGATCGGAATCGATTACACTCTGTTCTTTGCCGAGAAAGCCCGCAGCGTGAGCACACTATTGGCGATCACCCTTTCGGCAATAACTACTGTGCTGTCATTTGGGTTGCTGTCACTAAGCCAAACTCACGCGATTCACAGTTTCGGCATTACGGTGTTAAGTGGTATTTTTGTCGCTTGGCTGCTCTCTCCGATTGCGATTAAAACAGAGGAAACGACGTCATGATTTTTAACCATGCTTTTCGCTGCGCGACGTTAATCGCACTGAGTCTGTTTTTAAGTGCATGTAGCTTGGTACCTCACCAATCGACGCCTCAGGTCGATATTGCCGAGCACACCCAAGTTAGCTTGCCCACTCCCGCCAGCTTGGGTTATCAGTTGACTGCCAGTCAGTTGATTACGGCTTCTTGGGCAATAGATGGCAAACCCACATCTGAGCAACTTCCGGTACAACTGCAAGTGACCAACAACGAAGTGGTGCTGGCAGGCTTCTCATCCTGGGGGACGAGAGTACTCTCACTGTCTTACGATGGAGAACAAATTCAAACCGAAGTGCTCAACGGTTTACAAGGTTCGCTACCGCAGCCAGAACAGGTATTATTTAACCTGATGATCACGCTCTGGCCGAGTTCCGCTTGGGAAGGCTCGTTAAATGAGGTAAGGTGGCGAATTATTGATAAAAATAATTCTCGCGCCATCTTTGATAGCGACGGTGAAAAGATCATTGAGATTCAATACAGCTCTTCTAACAAGTTAGAGGGTAAGATTGATTTTCATCACCTCAAACATCAGTTTTCAATTTCTATTCAAACACTGCAACATCAGATTAATTAAGAACAATTTAGAATAACAATATGCCTATTCGCTCTTCTCAACCTTTGTATATTCAGGCCTGTGGCTTTCACTCTGCCATGGGACAAGATGACGCGCTCATCCACCAGTGTTTATCGGGAGCGAAGCCATCCAACATGGTGGTTGACCGAGATATTTTAAATTCAGGCCGCCAAACAGTAATCGGTCGAATCGCACAGACGTTACCGCAATTACCACCCGCACTCAGCCAGTTTGATACGAGAAACAACCGCCTCGCACTTTCGGCTTTGCAGCAAATCGAAGGCGACGTGCGTGACGCCATTGCTAAATATGGCCGTGACCGTATCGCAGTCGTGATCGGCACCAGCACATCTGGCATTTCAGATGGCGAAATCGCATTTGGTGAAAAGCTGGCAAAGGGTAATTTTCCTGCCGACTACCATTACACCAAACAAGAGCTTGGCAACTGCAGCGATTTTATTGCCGCCTACTTTGATTTGAGCGGCCCACATTACTCAGTTTCAACCGCCTGTTCTTCTAGTGGTCGTGTCTTTTTAACCGCGCAACGCCTGATTCGCTCTGGCATTGTTGATGCGGTTATTGTAGGTGGTGTGGATACCATTTGTCGCCTCACACTAAACGGCTTTAACGGTTTAGAAGCACTATCCGATACTCTTTGTAAACCGTTTGACCAACATCGCAACGGCATCAATATCGGCGAAGCCGCAGCATTAATGTTGCTAAGCAAAACACCTGCGCCCGTTGCTCTTCTCGGAGCTGGCGACAGCTCAGACGCACACCATATTTCCGCACCACATCCAGAAGGGTTAGGCGCAGAAGAAGCGATGAAAAAAGCGTTGGCCAATGCAGGACTTACAGCGCAAGACATTGGTTACATCAACGCGCATGGCACAGCAACGCCGTTAAACGATGCGATGGAAAGCAAAGCCATTCATCGCTGCTTTGGAGACTCCGTTCCCGTAAGCTCGACAAAGCCACTTACCGGACACACATTAGGCGCAGCAAGTGCAACGGAAGCCGCTATCGCTTGGCATATTCTCAAGTACAACCTTGATTTGCCAATACAACACTGCGAAACCAAAGCAGACGATATCCATATATCGTTAGTTGAGACGCCAACCAAACTGGGTAACAAAGCGATTCTCAGCAACTCTTTTGCTTTTGGTGGCAATAATATTAGTCTTATTTTTGGTTACGCTCATGACTAAACTTCCTCCCATCGAACAACTTTTGCCACACGACAAACCAATGATCTTGGTCGATCGTGCTTTAGATGTTCAACAAGATACGATTCACTGCCAGGTTGATATCGCAGAACACAACCCGTTCTTCGACTCGGCCTCTCAAACTGTGCCAGCTTACGTTGGCATTGAGTTTATGGCGCAATCTGTCGCGGCGTGGTCTGGTTACCACGCATTAATGAAAGAACAAGCGCCACCGATTGGCTTTTTACTTGGTAGCCGTCGATACACGTCTGAATGCGATACGTTTTCTCGCGGACAGATGCTCGATGTGTATGCTGAAAAAGTTATGGAAGATAACGGTATGGCGGTTTTTTCAGCCCGTATTGAGCTACAAAGAACTGTTGTAGCGACTTGCCAATTGAACGTTTACGTTCCATCAGAAGAAAAATTACAAGAAATGAAAATCAGGAGTCAACAATGACCCGACAAGTCCTCGTTACAGGTGCCAGCAAAGGCATCGGTAAAGCCATTGCCGTTCAATTAGCCAAAGATGGTTTCCAAATCATTGTCCATTACATGGGCGATCAACAAGGCGCGCAAGACACCCTAAACACCATCGAACAGCATGGTGGTAGCGGTCGTCTTATCCAATTCGACATCAGTGACCGTGCAGATTGTCGTGAGAAGCTAGAAGCCGATATCGCCGAACACGGCGCTTACTATGGCGTCGTAAACAACGCTGGCATCACAAAAGATACCGCTTTCCCTGCGATGACCGAAGAAGAATGGGATGGTGTGATTCATACCAACTTAGATAGCTTCTACAACGTTCTTCACCCTTGTGTTATGCCAATGGTGCAAAAGCGCAAAGGCGGCCGAATTGTTACCCTTGCATCAGTCTCTGGCCTAATGGGTAATCGTGGCCAAACCAACTACAGCGCAGCAAAAGCGGGCGTAATTGGTGCGACAAAATCACTCGCACTTGAACTGGCAAAACGCAAAATCACCGTTAACTGCGTTGCACCGGGACTTATCGACACAGGCATGGTAGACGAACACGTAAAAGAACACGCGATGCCGCAAATTCCTTTGCGCCGCATGGGAGAGCCAGAAGAAGTTGCTGGTTTAGTCAGTTACCTTATGTCTGACATCGCAGGCTATGTAACTCGCCAAGTCATTTCGGTAAACGGAGGCCTAGTATGAGCCGTCGAGTTGTTGTAACCGGAATGTCAGGTGTGACTGCGTTTGGTAACGATTGGCAATCTGTCGAGCCAAAACTGCGTGACTGCCAGAACGCGACGCAATACATGCCTTCTTACGAACAGTATGATGGCTTGAACACCAAGCTCGCGGCACCCATTTTAGATTTTGATCTGCCAAAGCACTACAAGCGCAAACAAGTACGTGGCATGGGGCGCGTTTCCAAATTAGCGACCGTCGCGACAGAAAACGCACTAAGCCAAGCAGGTTTGATTGGTAACGACGTGCTAACCAACGGTCAAACGGGTATCGCATACGGCTCATCAACAGGTAGTACCGACGCAATCGGCGCATTTGGTGTCATGCTGAATGAGAAAACCACTAAAGCGATCACCGCAACGACTTACGTGCAGATGATGCCGCACACTACGGCAGTGAACGTTGGTCTATTTTTCGGTTTGAAAGGCCGAGTGATCCCAACCAGCAGTGCATGTACCTCTGGCAGCCAAGCAATTGGCTATGCCTACGAAGCGATCAAACACGGCTACCAAACGGTCATGGTTGCTGGTGGCGCTGAAGAATTGTGCCCAACGGAATCCGCTGTCTTCGATACCCTTTTTGCTACCAGTCTGAAGAATGAAGACCCGAAAAGCACACCAAGACCTTATGACTCCGATCGCGATGGTTTGGTGATTGGTGAAGGTGCGGGAACGCTGGTTCTGGAAGAGTACGAACACGCCGTCGCTCGTGGCGCGAAAATCTATGCAGAAATCATCGGTTTTGCCAGCAACTGTGATGCCGCACACGTCACTCAACCACAGATGGAAACCATGCAAATCTGTATGGAAATGGCTTTGCAAAACGCGGGGATTACTGCTGAGAAGATCGACTATGTATCTGCTCACGGCACTGCCACCGACCGCGGCGATATTGCAGAAAGCAACGCAACAGCGAATGCTCTGGGCAAAGTGCCAATCAGCTCACTCAAGAGTTACTTTGGCCACACACTAGGCGCGTGTGGCGCAATTGAAGCGTGGCTAGGTTTAGAAATGATGCACACGGGTTGGTTCAACCCAACGCTCAACCTAGAAAACCTCGACGAGCAATGTGGCGATTTAGACTACATTGCCGGACAAGGCCGAGAGCTGGACGTGAGATATTTGATGAGTAACAACTTCGCCTTTGGCGGCATCAACACCTCCATCATCTTTAAAAAGATGTAATGCCCTTAGTAAATGCAAAAGCGCTGGTTAACCAGCGCTTTTTTGTTAGTTACCAATCAAACTTCATTTATCACGAGGTAATAGCAAACGAGATATTACCATTCCGCGATACACAGGCGACTTTTAACACCACGAATTTGTAATCCCATCGCTTCAAAGACATGCTCAAAATCTTGGCAAGATGCTGGCACATTAGGTAGCGACAATGAAGCCTCGGTAAAAAATGTCCGACTCAAATTATCCGCCTCTCCCCAAGCTAACTGCCACCAATCCAAAATTCGCGGCTTGGATGCGTTTAATCGATAGCTAGCAGGAATACGATCACGCTTGTTTAGGTTTTCAACCTTAGATGTTGGTAGTAAGTTCCACTTATCATTGTTGGGCCAATAAGCAAATGGCAAACAGTGATCAACGTGATACTCATTTCGTAATTTGCTTCCACTCCATACACTGACAATGTCGCAATGGCTGAGCTTCAACTGTTCAATTCTCTTTCGCACGACTCGCGTATCATGGTCTTTATCAATCCAGACCAAACAATCGTGATACGTTTGCAGTGGAATACCCCGCTCTTGATTAGACTGAAATCGTTGCATTTCCATAATCCATTGGTTGACTACCAGCGGCTCAATCCAAGAGTTATACAATCGAAAACAATCCCAAAGGCTTTCATCCAACACAAACAGCCCATAGCTTTCGAGGAACTCACTATCCACAACAATTGAGCCTTTAGGCTTTTTAGCTGAACGAATCATTTCAAAGTAAGGGTTTGATTTATCGCCCTGATAGGTAAAGGCGACGGGGCCATCTTTTATGGTTTTTAAGCTATCTTTTATTGCTTTATCCAGCGCCACTGCGTCTTCGCCAAAAAATGTCGCGCCTATAGCAAGATCATCAGGACTTAAATGGGAAAGCCTGCCCCAACCTTCCGGCTTGATAAATCCTAGCCCTTTAGACGAGTTCGAGCTTTGCTGGATGTTCTCTTTATCGATTAAACGCTTAAATTGACGAATCCAATATAAGCCAACTAACCCTAATGGGATGGCAACTTTACCTTCGCTGCGATCAACCACTGCACCAGAATGAGCGTCTGCAATACGTAGTAAAGTACGCAGTAGTGCGAGTTTATAGGTAGCCGATTTGGAATCATTGACGATAATGTGGCGAACCTTATTCAGATCACCAGAACCATCATCAGGCAAAGACATCACTACCGTTTGCCAAGATACGCCCGTTCGCTTTAACTGATCATCATCGAGAGATACGTTTCTCACCATTAACGCGCTATTCTTTGCAAACTTTTCGAGCTCTTCAACCGATACCGGATAAGCTTTACGACCGTCAGAAAAGTCACCGTGACGGAGGCTAATCACCAATCGACCATTAGGCGCTAACAAATTTGCAAGTTTGCGAAATGCACGTTCACGGTGCGTAGGCGCAAGATGCATCCATACCGCACTGATAAGAATTAAATCGAAGCGAAAGCCAAGATTAATGGTTTTCTCAAGCTTAGGTAATGCATCTTCAAGCCAAGTAACGGAATCGCCACAGTATGACTTACCAAGCCTTAGAAGTGCTTGAGCAGGCTCAATCGCAATAACTTCACACCCATGTTCAGCCATCCATTTCGCGTCTCGACCAGAGCCCGCGCCAACATCTAACACGCGATCTCCAGCCTGGGGCCAGAAAACTCTCCAACTCGCGTGGACATCCTCAAACTGGAGCGATGTGTATTGCTTCGCGAAAGAGTCGGCGTGTTGGTCATAAAAATTAGAAGTGGCAGGCATAAAGACTAACGAAAGATAATTAATATGCGTCCATATTAATTGCTAGAAATTGCAATGGCTAGAATACCATTCAAAAGTTGTAGATAGAGTGGTAATTACAGCCAAAAACCTAAAAACGACAAAGCCCCGACAACTCAAAGAGTTATCGGGGCTTTTGAATAAATGGCACGCCCTATTGGATTCGAACCAATGACCACATCCTTAGAAGGGACGTGCTCTATCCAGCTGAGCTAAGGGCGCGCTACAGGGACAGGATTATACGAGTTCAAACGGGTAAATCAACGGGTTTTCATAACATTCTGATCTGAATGCCTAAAAAAAGTCCATCAAAACGCTTAATGTTCAAAAACACCACAAGGCAAACGTTTGCGTATGGATGTTAATAAGAAATTCTGCGACAATGCGCCGCAGATAATTTGCCTTCTTAATTTATAAGGAAAGTCATGACTGCTCAAAATATAGACGGAACTCTCATTTCCCAAACTGTTCGCTCCGAAGTGGCTGCACGTGTTAAAGCGCGTGTTGAAGCTGGGCTACGTGCTCCTGGTTTAGCAGTGGTTCTAGTTGGTGAAGATCCTGCTTCTCAGGTTTATGTCGGCAGCAAACGCCGCGCATGTGAAGAAGTTGGGTTTGTTTCTAAGTCTTTTGACCTTCCTGCGTCTAGCTCAGAAGAAGAGTTACTAGCGCTGATTGATGAATTAAACAACGATGATGAAATTGACGGAATTCTAGTGCAATTACCCCTTCCTGCGGGCATCGACACAACACATATTTTAGAGCGCATTCACCCAGAGAAAGACGTGGATGGCTTCCACCCTTACAACGTTGGTCGTCTTGCGCAACGTATTCCAAAGCTTCGCTCTTGCACGCCAAAGGGCATCATTACCCTACTCGACCGTTACAACATTGAGCTACGTGGTAAACATGCTGTTGTGGTCGGTGCATCAAACATTGTTGGTCGTCCAATGACACTTGAGCTGCTGCTTGCGGGCTGCACGACAACAACATGTCACCGTTTTACCAAAGACCTAGAGAGTCATGTACGTCAAGCTGACGTTGTCGTGGTTGCGGTTGGTAAGCCAAACTTCATCCCTGGAGAGTGGATTAAGAAAGGTGCAGTGGTTATCGATGTCGGCATTAACCGTCTTGATTCAGGCAAGCTAGTTGGCGACGTGGAATACGATAAAGCACGTGAAAGTGCGAGCTTTATTACTCCTGTCCCTGGTGGTGTTGGCCCAATGACCGTCGCAAGCTTAATTGAGAACACGATGCTCGCTTGCGAACAGTTCCACACGGACAAATAACGTAAACTTCAGATACGAAAAAGGCTCCGCAAGGAGCCTTTTTGCTAATTTTAGATATCTATTTCAATTACAGACTTAAAATCACGCCCGCAATCGAAGCGCTCATTAAGTTCGCCATCACACCAGCGATAATCGCACGGAAACCATGCTTAGAAACAAATGCACGCTTTTCTGGTACCAATGAGCCCAACCCACCAATCAGCATCGCCATGCTTGAGATGTTTGCAAAACCACACAAAGCAAACGTCACGATTGCTTGTGAGTGTTCACTGAGTTGAGACTTCACTTCAGCAAGCTGGATGAAGGCAACGAACTCATTCACCACAACCTTATTACCAATCAGCGAGCCTGCTGTGGTTGCTTCTTGCCATGGTACACCTAATAACCAAGCGACAGGTGCGAATACATAACCTAGGATCAGCTCGAAGCTTAGTGGCGTCCCAACAAGGTCACCAATCCAACCTAGCATGCCGTTTAACATTGCAATGACACTGATGAAAGCCAATAGCGTACCACCTACCGATACAGCAATGCGTACACCCGCCATGGCACCATCGGCTAATGCTTCTACTACGTTGGTTGCACGTGGAATTTCAACTTGGCTAATGTCGATATCTGCTGCTTTATCCGTATCTTCTGGCATTAAAATTTTTGCCATCAGCAAGCCCGCAGGTGCCGACATAAATGCAGCAGCAATAAGATAGTTAAGGTCGACGCCCAGTGATGCGTAACCGACCAACGTTCCACCAGCAACAGAAGCCAAACCACCTGTCATCACCGCAAAGAACTGCGAGTCAGTCATGTGCTTTAGGTATGGCTTTACCATCAATGGCGCTTCAATGGTGCCAACAAAAATATTCGCCGTTGCAGACAAAGACTCCGCGCGACCGATACCCAGCAGCTTTTGAATACCGCCACCGATAAAGTTGATGATTTTTGGCATCACACCAATGTGATAAAGACCTGAGATAAGAGAGGAAAAGAAAACGATTATACCCAGAACATTGATCGCAAAGGTGAAGCCCCCTGTCGCCAAATTACCGAATAAAAACGCAATGCCCTCTTGACCATAGTTGATCAAATTCGACACTACGCTGCTCACTGAATTCAGCGCATCTCGTCCTGCTGGTACATATAAAACCAACAACGCAAACAGTACCTGCAAAGCAAACGCAAACGACACTGTTCTCAGCTTTATATTTTTTCTATTTGTAGAAAGTAGCCATGCTACGAATAGTATGGCTACGATACCAATAATTGAGTTCATAAAATGAATCCGACAGAAGGGGGATATGGAAGGCACCGGATTGTATAGCGGACTCAAAATGCTGCAAGTTGAGGATGTTAACAGTGTGAAAAGTTTAAGCGCCCAATAATTGACCTTAATTATAAGGCATTGAATTATATAAATATAAACGTTTGCTTATTTTTATTGTTTCTATATGGAAAAGATGTTTCTAGTTCTGGAAAAATTTTTGTGAAGTGAATCACCTTATGTGCCGTTCAATAACGTCATTGATCCTGTTACTTAGGAATAGATATGTAAGGCGCTAGACGTTGATCCCAATGACACGGGTTACCGATCTTCTGTTTGATGAAGTTAATCACTGCGGATATTTTTTTGGGCATATGTTGGCGGCTTGGATACACCGCATAAAACGGCATCGACTGGCTTGCTTTCCAGTCCGGTAACAACTGTATTAACTTACCCGTTCTAAACTCATCACCCAGTAAGTAAGTGGCAAGGTAGGCAATGCCCCAACCTGCAATAGCGGCATCCCGAACGGCTTCTGCCAGATCCACTGAATAGTTGCCCGAAACTTTTACGTTCAACTCCTGCTGATCTTTAGTAAACGCCCACCCCGTATAGTCACGCTCCCAGCTTCTGTATATAAGACAGTTGTGAGAAGACAAGTCATCCGGCTCTGTTGGCGTATCATGTTTCAATAAGTAATCTGGTGATGCCGCCACAACAAACTGGCAATCCGTCAAACGCTGCGCAATGTAGCCTTCAGGCAAATGCTCGTTGTTGGTCACCCATAAATCGAGCCCTTCGGCTAACATATCGACCTTATAGTCAAACAAATGCACCTCCACTTGAAGTTGAGGATACAGTTCGCGCAACTCTTGAATTGCAGGGATAATGTGCAAGGTACCGAATGATTGCGACAAACCAAGACGCACTAAGCCTGCCACTTCATCCCGCTGGGTTTCCATCTCTAATGTGGCACTGCTCACCGCTTGTACTACTTGCTCACAGTGATGAAAAAAGGTTTTCCCTGCCTCAGTCGGCGTAAAGCTTCGCGTAGTGCGTTGAACAAGCTTGATATCAAGAGAGGCTTCTAGCTGGCTCAACTGCTTACTCACATGAGACACCGACACGCCTAAGCTCTTTGCAGCCGCTGTGAAGCTTTTATGTTTAAGAAGAGCGGAGAAGATCACCATTTGTGCAGCACGTTCAGATAACACGCTTTACCTCGATTTGATTATAGGAAAAACAAAGGACTCCGAAGAGCCCTCATATTGAATACTGGATGCCAAGTGATTATTTGATAACAGCTCAGTATTTAATTCGGTCAGCCAAGTGACTCACGGCGAGTGCGAAGTAGTAAGAGCGGTTCCACTTCATCAGTACGTTGTAGTTATTGTAAACCAGATACGTACGACCATTTTCGTCGTCCGGCATGATCAACCATGCTTTGATGTCTTCATCCAGTTTTGGCAACGGACTACCGTCGTATTTTGTGATGCCAAGTTTGCTCCACTCCTGAAGGTATTTACCTTTTTCAGCTGTGCGCCCTTCTAAGCTGCGATCAATGCCTTTAGGAACTTTCACTTGGCGACCCCAAGTGTATTTGTCATCCCAGCCGGACTTGCTCAAATAGTTAGCGGTTGATGCAAATACGTCGGCTTCAGATTGCCAAATGTCTTTTTTACCATCCCCGTTGCCGTCAGCGGCAAAACGTAGGAAAGAGCTTGGCATAAATTGACACTGTCCCATCGCACCAGCCCAAGAACCTTTAAAATTATCTAGCTCGATATGGCCTTGATCGAGGATCTGCAATGCCGACATGGTCTCTTTACGGAAAAACTCTTCACGACGACCTTCAAATGCCATTGTCGACAACGCGTCAATCACTTTGAAGTTACCCGTAAATTTACCAAAGTTACTTTCTACACCCCACAGCGCCACGATAAAGCGAGGCTGCACACCGTACTCATCGCCTATACGCTTTAGCTCGGTGTAATGCTCTTTATAGAGTTGTCTTGCTTGCTTCACCTTCCATTCAGGCACCGCGCGAGGAATGTATTCATCCAACGTCAGTTTCTTCTCTGGCTGGTTTCGGTCCGCTTTTACTGCTCGAGGCTTGTACTCAACATTCGCAAAAGCAGCACTAATGACCTGCTCTGAGATACCTTTATCACGCGCTTCAGCACGCAGCTTATTCAAGTATTCATCGAAACCCTCGCTACTTGCAAAAGCCGAGGTACACACACCAACGCTAAGCATGGTAGCCAGTATTTTTTTCATATTGCCCTCCTTGAGCAAGGCAGAAATCCCAGATGAAAAACGATGACGTTATTCGCCTTTCTGCTGGGCTTTTTGTTCTTTGTACTTTTCTAGTAGGTTCTCCGGCGGAGGCGGAACCTGCAAAAAGAAGCCATCATTTTGCAATGAAGCCTTCACTTTTTCGATATCAACTTGTGCCAATTTACGGCCATCAAGTTTAATCGTCATAACAGCGATAGGCTTACCGAACATCTGCATTAAGGTGTCAGGAACCTGTGAAAAATCATCCTTTTTCGGAATATAGAGATAAGTACCTTCTTTTTTCGAGCTTTTATAAATAGAACAAAGCATGACACGCCTTTTATGCTGATTTAGCCGCGTTGAGTGCGGATTAGGTTGAAAACGTCAAATTCTCGCAAACTTAATAGCAAATTTGAGATTAATTCACCTATTTGCCCACGAGAGAACTTGCTGCGTCAAAGGATGAAATATAACATGACAGACCTAGTTTAAGGCAACGCTCTTTCAATAAAGGCAAGAAGTCCACGATGACCCATTCACCAGACCTTAAAGGTAGCAGTTTTACATTGTCAGTTTTACACCTTTCTGACAATGAGATCGCAAAGACTGTCGAATTTTTGCAAGAAAAAGTTTCTCAAGCACCTTCTTTTTTTGCATCCGCGCCTTTGGTAATCAATATAGCAAAAGTACAAGGCGACATTGATTTCCCTAAGCTTAAACAAGGCATCTCAGATGCTGGTTTTATTCCGGTCGGTGTAACGGGCTGTAAAGACAAGCGTGTACAAAATCTTGCTTCCGAAGCTGGCTTCGCCATTATGTCGGCAAGCAAATCACCAAGCCAGGCGCCAGCCAAAATGGCACCAACGAAAGTAGTTCGCACGCCTGTTCGATCAGGACAACAGATCTACGCGAAAGATGGTGATTTGGTGGTGTTAGCGCACGTAAGTGCTGGTGCTGAAGTCATCGCTGACGGCTCTATTCATATCCATGGCACACTTCGAGGCCGTGCGATTGCAGGCGCAAGTGGTCAGCAGGAAGCGCGTATTATTTGCCACGATTTACAAGCAGAACTGGTATCCATTGCGGGTGACTACTGGTTAAGCGATCAAATTGAAAGCGAGTACTGGCAAAAGAAAGTAATGATCAGTAAAGCCGATGAATCATTACATTTAGAAGTTCTCGCGATTTAATCTAAAAAGGAAAAAAAATGGCACGCATTATTGTAGTAACGTCTGGTAAAGGTGGCGTTGGTAAAACCACTTCAAGCGCAGCCATCGCCTCTGGTCTAGCTCTGAAGGGAAAAAAGACCGCGGTGATCGATTTTGATATCGGTTTGCGTAACCTCGACCTAATCATGGGCTGTGAGCGCCGTGTCGTGTATGACTTTGTAAACGTCATTAACGGCGAAGCGACATTAAACCAAGCGCTGATCAAAGATAAGCGCACGGACAATCTATTCATTCTTCCTGCTTCTCAAACTCGTGATAAAGACGCACTGACAAAAGATGGTGTTCAGCGCGTATTCGGCGAACTTGATGAAATGGGCTTTGATTTCATTATTTGTGATTCACCAGCAGGTATCGAACAAGGCGCATTGATGGCCTTGTACTACGCCGATGAAGCCATTGTCACAACGAATCCAGAAGTCTCTTCTGTGCGTGACTCTGACCGCATTCTAGGTATTTTAGATTCTAAGTCCCTGCGCGCAGAACAAGGGCTAGAGCCAGTAAAACAGCACCTGCTACTGACTCGCTACAACCCATCTCGCGTCACTCAAGGCGAAATGCTAAGCGTTGAGGACGTAGAGGAGATCTTACATATTCCACTACTGGGCGTGATTCCAGAAAGCCAAGCCGTGCTTAACGCGTCAAACAAAGGTGTGCCAGTCACTTTTGACGATAACACCGATGCAGGTATGGCTTACTCTGACACCGTTGATCGCTTATTAGGCAATCAGGTTGAATTTCGTTTCCTTACTGAGGAGAAGAAAGGACTCTTTAAACGACTCTTTGGAGGCTAGACATGTCATTATTAGAATTTTTCCGCCCACAGAAGAAAACTTCTGCGAATCTAGCTAAAGAGCGTTTGCAAATCATTGTTGCTGAGCGCCGCAGCCAAAATGATCCTGCGCCTTCTTACTTGCCTCAATTGAAAGAGGACATCTTGAAGGTGATCAGTAAGTACGTGGCAATTGATCCAAATATGGTTGACTTAACATTTGAGCACAAAGACGACGATATCTCAGTTCTTGAGCTCAATGTGAAGCTACCAGACGACGAGAAGTAATCAGTTTCTCTCGCGAGACGAATACTCTAATTAGAACGAAAAAGGTTGGCATCGAGGCCAACCTTTTAATCATTCATTATTTTAACGCTTTATTCATCTTATCGCCCAGCAGGTCCAAACGCCAGCCCTGCATCAAGTCAGGCAACACTTCTGGATCGCGATCTTTTTTCCACACCCAACTGATCAGCTGATTAATCTGCTTTTTAGAAGCAAGGAACTCCGTTGCTAAGCCAGACTTCTGCGACGCCGATTTCACTATGTCTTTCATATTTTTGAAGACTTGTTTGTAACCTGGATAATCCATTAAGCGTTCAATTTTCGCCGGATACTCTTCAGAAGGAGTTTGCTTCGCTTGTTTAACAATCGCGGCAATCTTCGCGCCATGGCGGTTAATCGCTCGAATATCAATATCTTCCGCTTCCATCTTCTTAAAGTTAGTTAAGCCAAGACGAGCGACTGTTAACAGGTCACCTTCTTTGAAGATAAAATTCAGCGCTAAATCTCGTTTGATTGCTTCACGGTAACGCCACGTCGCTAGAGGCTTTAAAATCGCCAGTTCAGAAGGTTTTAACTGCCAAGCACCTTTAATATCAAGGTAGGCATTCTCCTCATTAGTGACGCGAATGCGTTTTGAAACCAACAAATCACTTTCTTGTTGTACGGCTTCCCACCAACCTGCTTGCGTCACCTTATCGAGCAGCTTTTCGTATAACGGTAACAAGTAATGAACATCTGCGGCAGCATAATCTAATTGCTTTTGTGTCAGTGGACGAGCCATCCAGTCAGTACGTGATTCACTTTTGTCTAGCTCAACACCTAAATATTCTTCCACCAGCGTTGCAAAGCCTGTTGATAGACCGTGGCCAAGAAAGGCCGCCATCAACTGAGTATCTACCATAGGGAACGGCGTACAACCAAATGCATTTTGGAAAACTTCTAAATCTTCACCGCAGGCATGCAGCACTTTTAACACGGAAGTATCTTTTAATAGCGCTACGAACGGCGTCATATCCGTTAATTCGGTCGGATCAATCAGCGAGAGGCGATTACCATCGAAAAGCTGAATCAGACCTAACTGCGGGTAGAAAGTGCGAATACGGACGAATTCGGTATCCAGCATCACTACATCTGCCCCTCGGGCGTGAATGCAAACTTCTTCTAGGTCTTTGTTTTTGGTAATAATTTGATAATTCACATACTTCTCGCTATAAAAAATGCCAGCAAAACGCTGGCATTCTATCATTTTTTAAATCTCTCGACTCGACGAAATCGGCTTATGCGCTTTTCTTCGCAAGTTCAGCGTCATTCTCTTCGCGTAGAACACGACGCAAGATCTTACCGACATTGGTTTTAGGTAAGTCTTCACGGAACTCAACCAACTTAGGTACTTTGTAGCCAGTTAAGTGCTGACGACAATGCGTAATCACTTCATCTTTGGTCAAGCTCGGGTCGCGCTTCACGACGTAGATCTTCACTAATTCACCAGAGACTTCGTGCGGTTGACCAATAGCAGCCACTTCAAGGACTTTGCCGTGTAGCGCTACAACGTCTTCGATTTCGTTCGGGTAAACATTAAAGCCTGATACTAAGATCATGTCTTTCTTACGGTCAACGATGTGCAAGAAGCCTTCGTCATCGAACTTAACAATGTCGCCCGTTGATAGCCAACCGTCTTCGTTGATCGTATCTTTCGTTGCTTCAGGTCGTTGCCAGTAGCCTTGCATAACCTGAGGACCACGAACTTGAAGTTCACCAGTTTCAGTATTCGCAAGAGCGTTGCCTTCTTCGTCCACAATGCGAACTTCCGTTGATGGCACAGGCAGACCAATCGATCCATTGTATTCAACAAGGTCATGCGGGTATGCCGCAACCAATGGAGAACACTCGGTTAGGCCGTAACCTTCTAGTAGGTAACAACCCGTGGTCTTTTGCCATCTTTCTGCTACTGAGCGCTGCACTGCCATGCCGCCGCCAACGGCTAAACGTAGGTTACTGAAATCCAACTCGTGGAAGTCTTCGTTGTTGATCAAAGCATTAAATAAGGTGTTCACGCCCGTAATCGCAGTAAACGGATGCTTTTGTAGTTCTTTCACGAACCCTGGAATATCTCTAGGGTTCGTAATAAGTAGGTTACGGCCACCCATTTCGACAAACAGTAAACAGTTTACGGTAAGAGCAAATACGTGATACAGCGGTAACGCTGTCACGACTAACTCGCGCCCCGGAGATAAAACCGGCCCGTACGCGCCTTTCGCCTGTAAAACGTTCGCAATCATATTACGGTGAGTCAGAATCGCACCTTTCGCGACGCCTGTCGTACCGCCCGTGTATTGCAGGAATGCAATGTCATCCCCAGACATAAACGGTTTAACGTATTGTAGACGACGACCTTTACGTAGAGCCTGACGCATTGAGATTGCACCAGGTAAATCGTACTTAGGCACCATGCCCTTAACGTACTTCACGACAAAATCGACAATCGTACCTTTCGCTCGTGGCAGCATTTGACCAAGGCTGGTTAACACCACGTGTTTAACTGGTGTTTTATCGACGATTTGTTCTAGCGTGTTCGCAAAGTTAGATACAATCACAATCGTCGTCGCACCTGAGTCATTCAATTGGTGCTCAAGTTCACGAGGAGTGTAAAGTGGGTTAACGTTTACGGCGATACAACCTGCACGCAAAATACCAAACAACGCCACTGGGTATTGCAGTAGGTTTGGCATCATCAGAGCAACACGGTCACCCTTTTGCAGTTTTAACTCGTTTTGCAGATACGCTGCGAATGCGCGACTACGCTCTTCCAATTTACGGAAGGTCATAACCGAGCCCATGTTCATGAATGCTGGTTGGTCTGCATATTTTTGTATAGACTGCTCAAACATTTCTACCAAAGACTCATATTGCTCTGGATTAATGGTTTCAGGTACGTCACTTGGATAACGTGAAAGCCATGGTTTATCCACGATGTTACTCCTCGTTTATAACTGGCTAAAAAATAGCGTCCTTTTTATTTTGAAAGCTATTACAGCACAGCGAACGTGCTTGAGCACGCAACTCTCAAACACTTGTTTAAATTTTGTTAACTACACCAAGAATTCGCGTTGCGACCTCGAGTATTTGCTCTAAATGACAGTGATGACCACCCTTGACAGAAACCACTTGCGGCGGGTTCTCTCCCCAATCAGCTTGGTTAGATGGTAAATTCTGAAATCCTTGATCGCCTAATACGATCAAATGAGGACAACGTATTTGGCTGGTAATCGAGTTAGCATGCGCTTGCGCCATTCGGTAAAGCGACGCACATTTTAACTTGGCGTCATGCCGCCAATACCATTTATCTCCTCGCTGCTCCGTTCCTCGCTCGACTATCGGCAGAAGCTGCTCAGCGGTTAATTGGTTGGCTTGCACGCGTAATTTTAACGCCAGATCGAAGGAGGCAATGGCTCGCTCTGGCTTGTTGTGCTGTCTTACTCGACTTAAAACGCCATCGCGAAGACGAGGCAAACTGTTAGTAGGATCTTCAGTAAGAGGTCCTGCTCCCTCAATTTGCACAAGAGCTTCGACCTGCTCTGGAAACGCAGCACTATAGCAACTTGCGATTAAAGCACCAAGTGAATGCCCTACTAATATCAGTCTGTTTGGCGATAATTCGTCCAACAACTGATATAAATCGGCAATATAGTCGTGAAAGGGGTAATAGTTATCGTGAGATTTATGACTCGATAAACCGTGACCAAAATGATCGATGGCGAGGAGGTGTAAGTGAGGATTAAGTTGGTTCAACTGCTCCATGAGCGCTTTAAAGCTGCCCGCATTATCTAACCACCCATGAAGAAAAACGACTGACAAGTCAGCCGTTTTCTCGTTCCCTATCTCAAGGGCTGCCATTTTGCCGGCAGGAAGCTCGAATTGACGCTCATGCATCGCAGATTATTTGACCTGTTTTATCACTTTACCGTCTTGTGGGAAATCATTACGCCACATGCGGCAGTTAATCGAGTAACATGGGTAAAAGTAGGTTGGCGAGTCATACATGCGTAAACGTTCTTCAATTTTCCACAAACGGTAGCCTTGCCCCTTAATGATCGGGAATACGTATTCGTGCTCACCAATCTTTCCTTCTTCTTCTCCGGCGCCTTTACCTACAACCGTCAACAAGCGGCCTTCACTAAAGGCGACGGGCTCTAAATAGCCATCAAAATAGGCGACAAAACGTCCCGTTGGCTCTTCATCAATATCCGGTTTACCAGATTTACTGATTGGTAGGTTTACGATTTCTAGACGGGTTTTATCTTTGAAGTTATCCACTTTAGCGATGATTCCACCAAGACGAACATCTTCACTCACTTGCCCCTGAGACTCAGCGAAAGCTTTATAATCAGTAACGACTTGTTCTGTGCTGGCATTTAACTCCTCTGGCAACGAGCTACACGCAGACAAACCAACCGTAGCAAATAATGCGAGAAAAAACCGTCCAAAAACCTTCATAAACCACCTTTCAATATTAGTAACCCCAAGCTGGGGAGATCTCACACGTAAATATCGACACCAAGTAATTGAGCCAGTTCCTCTTTTTTAGTTCGATTCATGACATCCATGTACTGCTCCATTGCTTTACGTGCGCTCCCTTCAGGAAAGTCATATTGCACTTGAGCTCGGTGAATTTGGGACTCATCCACGTGTTTTATGGAGTGCGCCACAGCGTTAGCAACCTTTGAAGGCTGACCTACAGGCTGCTTTGTTTGTGATTTATCTACCTGCTTATTTTTGCTGACTTTATTAGTGCGATTTGCACCGGGAATCAAAGAAGGAGGCAAGCCATTAATCGACGCCATAGCACTCCATAAAAATACAGGGCAAACGCCCTGCTTTTTGTCAGGTTAATGAAAAACGGACTATTCGCGACCAGGAAGTTTTTTCCATGTCACATTATCGCGTAGATAAACTGGGCTAGAATCTTCTACCGGCACAGTATTACCCTTTTTAAATTCTTGTTCAGCAAGAATCACGATGTCTTGTGAATCAGGGTACAGAACCTCGCCATGCGTCAAATTAAATGGTAGGTCTGCTAATACTTCTTGGTATGCATCCCAACCAGTACCTGCTGTCGTCCACATTTTGTCGTCTGCCTGTGCTTCTTCAGTTAGACGTGCTGGTGGAATAACACACTCTTCATCAATACCAACCCATTCACCATTGTCTTGACGAGAATAGCGCGCCCAATAAACTTCACTCATACGTGCATCAATGGCAACAGCGACATTGGTCACACCATGTAAACGATGGCTACCTTGAGCCATCGCAGCCAGCGTTGAAACGCCGATCATAGGCAAGTCAGCGCCGAACGCCAAACCTTGTGCGATACCAATACCGATACGAACGCCAGTAAAGCTACCTGGACCACGTCCAAACGCTAACGCATCTAGCTCTTGTAGAGTCAGGCCAGCTTCTTTAAGTACTTCATCAACCATTGGCAGTACTTTTTTGGTGTGATCGCGTGGTGCAACCGCGCTACGTGAAATCACTTGATCATTAGCCAACAACGCAACTGAACAGTTTTCAGTCGCTGTATCGATAGCAAGAATTTTTGCGCTCATTTAACTCTCTACAACTCTCATTTATTGGGTTATGCCTCAGCACTTGCGTCTGTGACAGATTGTTCTGCTTTCAGGAATGCTTTGATTCCATCTAAGTCTCGCGTTCTTGGGATAGGTGGTAGACTTCCAAGGAAAATACCACCGTAGTCTCGCGTGACGAGGCGATTATCACAAATGATCAACGCACCGTGATCCTTCTGATCTCGAATTAATCGCCCTACACCCTGCTTTAACGTAATCACTGCATCCGGGATTTGTACTTCAGCAAATGGTTCACCGCCACGTAATCGACAATCCTCGATACGGGCTTTGAGTAACGGATCGTCAGGGGCGGTAAACGGTAATTTGTCGATAATAACACAGCTCAGCGCATCACCTCTAACATCAATCCCTTCCCAGAAGGCGCCTGTCGCCACGAGTAAAGCGTTACCCAGTTCCATAAACTCCGCCAAGGTTTTCTGCTTACTCATCTCCCCTTGCATTAACACAGGCAGCTCAAGTACTTCTCGGAACTTCTCACCTAGTTCACGCATCATGCTGTGCGAGGTACATAAAAAGAAGCAGCGACCATCATTTTCTTCAATCACCGGAGCAAGCATTCGGACTAACTTATCCGCTAAGCCGTTACTGTTTGGCTCTGGCAGATACCTTGGCACACAAAGGCGCGCTTGTTTTTGATAATCAAAGGGGGACGGCAGAGAAAATTGCTTTGTAGGCTTGAGGCCAAGGCGCTCAGTAAAGTGCTTGAAGTCGCCCGATACGGCTAGAGTTGCTGACGTGAAAATCCACGCGCCTTGTTTAATCTCTATTTGCTCATGGAACTTGTCCGCGACAGAAAGAGGCGTAATGTGCAGAGCGAAATGACGAGGCGAGGTATCGTACCAGTATGAGTAACCGGTAATATCGACATCACATACCCGGTCGATGCGGCCTTTGATCAAATTGGCTCGTTCAAAGGCGGTATCCAGTAATTGACTGCGCCCTAAGGCTATTTTGAGTACATCAATCGCCAATTCGAGGCTATCTATTAAGCGCAATAATTCTCGCTTAATAGACCCTGATTGCAACGCCTCACGCCAGTTGCCACGAAAGCCTGGCTCACCCAGTACAATCCGCATGTCCATTGCGCTTTGCATGAGTTTGTCGCCCACTTTTTGCAATTGACGCATATCTTTGGCTTCGGTGCGGTAGGCTATTTCAATGTCTTTGGCAAGATCATGAATTTGACGGCTTGAAACTGACTGGCCGAAATATTCGCTCGCAATATCTGGCAACTGATGAGCCTCATCAAAAATAAACACATCGGCTTCTGGAATCAGTTCGCCAAATCCTGTTTCTTTGATCGCTAAGTCAGCAAGAAATAAGTGATGGTTCACCACAACAATGTCGGAATCCATGGCTCGCTTACGCGCTTTCAGTACAAAGCAATCGGTGTAGCTCGGACACTCTTTACCTAAACAGTTATCATTGGTTGAAGTGATGGTTGGAATGATCATGCTGTCTTCTGGCAGATCATCACAATCACCAAGGTCACCTGTTTTGGTTTCTGATGACCAAGCACGCACTTTAACCAATTGAGTTAATAGCGTCGGGTCAGATTCATTAGTATGGCTTTCGACCATTTGGCGGCTCAAGCGATCCAAACACAGATAATTAGAACGCCCTTTTAATAACGCCACTTGACCATAAAAACCAAGCGCATTGACCATGAGCGGTAAGTCCCGATGGTACAACTGCTCTTGCAAGTTTTTCGAGCCTGTACTGATGATCACTTTTTTACCACTCAACAGCGCAGGGACTAGGTATGCGAAGGTCTTACCGGTTCCGGTTCCTGCCTCCACCACCAACTGGGTTTGATCTTTGATCGCACTACTGACGGCTTCCGCCATATCGATTTGTGGCTGACGAGCTTGAAAGCCAGGAATGGCCTTACCTAACGCGCCATCAGAGGAAAAAGTTTTTGCGATCATGCTTGGTATTGAGTTTGAAAAATTATCGAGAGTATATCAGAGGAATAGGAGTGACATCAGCCCACAATCTGGCCAGCTTGCGGCGATGCACGGATATTTTGTTGAAACCAACGTAAGAATAGATTATTTATGGTGAAACATGGCAGTACAGTTACACCCGCCTGGGAATAATAACAAATTCGTACGCTAAAATATTAATGCATGGAAGTACCTGATTTATGGAAAAGAAAACACTGTTGACCCACTGTTCTGACGCCCCGGGTCTCATCTCAAAAATCACTAACATCTGTTACAAGCACCAACTCAACATCGTTCACAATAACGAATTTGTTGATAATACCAGTGGCCACTTTTTCATGAGAACGGAGTTGGAGGGATACTTCAACGATCAAACGTTTCTTGCCGATTTGGACCAAGCACTCCCGCAAGGTGCTAAGCGTAAATTGGTTGGCTCTCGCCGTAAGCGCATCGTCATTCTCGTCACAAAAGAAGCGCATTGTTTAGGCGATATTCTGATGAAAACCTACGACGGAAGCCTAGATGTTGAGATCGCCGCTGTGGTAGGGAATTACGACAAACTGCAAACTCTCACTGAACGCTTCGACATTCCTTACCACCACGTGACCCATGAAAACCTTAGCCGTGAAGAACACGAGCAGAAGATGTTAGAGGTGATCGACCAATACGATGCTGACTTTTTGGTGTTAGCTAAATACATGCGCGTATTGACGCCTACGTTTGTTGAGAAATACCACCACAAAATCATTAATATTCATCACAGCTTCTTACCTGCTTTTATTGGCGCTAAGCCATATCAACAAGCTTACGATCGCGGTGTGAAAATCATCGGTGCAACGGCACACTTCGTGACTAATGATTTAGATGAAGGGCCGATCATCAAGCAAGACGTAATTCCTGTCGACCATACATTCAATGCCCAAGATATGGCACAAGCGGGACGCGATGTAGAAAAGAATGTGTTGAGCAAAGCGTTGAATAAAGTCATTAACGACCACGTCTTTGTTTATGGAAATAAAACAGTGATCCTGTAATCCCTCCGCACTAGTTACAACGAGAATGAAACCCGTCCAACTTGGCGGGTTTCATCTTTTCAGGGATATCCCCCGACTCTAACCATCAAAATTAAACCGATATATTATAATTTTTCATTTCACTACAACTATTTACTGAGAGAATGATTCCGTTTATCATTTGGTCCCCTTATAATAAACCACGTTAATATTACGGAATTAAAATGAAAAAAACGTTAGTGGCTTTTCTGATTGGGCTGACTTTGCCAGCAACCACAATCGCAGATACTCTTAAGCCTGTTCAGAATGATGTATCCACTCGCATTATTGGCGGCGAGCCAGCTAATACTTCCGACTGGAAGTTTATTGCTTCACTGGTCCGTAAAGGACAGCCAACATCTATTGGTCACTTCTGCGGCGGTAGTTTCCTTGGTGGAAAATACGTATTAACTGCTGCGCACTGTGTGGAAGGTCTTAATGCGGACGATATTGACATCGCTCTTGGTCTTTATGATCAAAACAACGAGTCTCACGCGCAGCGCATCGCGGTTAACAATATCTATTCACATAATGAATATAACAGCAATACAACGAACAATGACATCGCTCTTATCGAATTAGAACGCAATGTCGATAGCGCGACTATCGATCTGGCAACGCCAGAACTTTTAGATAGCGTACGTGTGGGAGACAAGTTGCACGTAGCTGGATGGGGAAATACGTCCACGACAGACCGAGTATACCCAACCGTTTTACAACAAGTTGATTTGGAATACGTAGATCGAGCTACCTGCCAAAACCTACCAGGAAACTACTCTAATGTATCAGATGACGGCATTTGCGCCGGATACTATTGGGGAGGTAAAGATAGCTGCCAAGGAGATAGCGGCGGTCCGCTCATCGTTGACGATAACGGCATCAACAAATTATTAGGGGTGGTCAGTTGGGGTGATGGATGTGCTCAACCAAATGCTTATGGTGTTTACGCAAACGTCGCTCATTTTCAGCACAACGGCTGGATAGATAGTCATCGTAATACTATCAGCTACACTCAGTATCGAGATCTTCATTTCGTTGAGCGAAAAGCGCAGCAAGAGACCTTTACTATTCGTAATGACGAGGTGAATACGCCAATCAACATCACGGGCGTTACCCTAACAAGCGGAATCAGCCTCGCCAAAAATACCTGTACTGCGACACTGGCACCATCTCAGAGCTGTCAAATTACGGTAGGCTACTACCCAAGCTACTCGCACTCAGTTGAAACGATTGAAGTCTCTACTGATCATCCGAAACTATCTAAACTTTCGACTACCTTAATATATAGTGGTATTGATAAAGCAAGCAGCTCATTGAGCAGTGCCGTTACGCTAGCTGGCGCAAACGTGTACACCAATGAACACGCTTGGACCGCTGAAAATGGTGAACTTCAATCAGCAGACATGGGAACGTCTGCTGGCGCATCCATCTTGTATTTAACCGATCTTCCAAAAGGCAAACTATCAATGGACTTTAAAGTCTTGTCAGATGGTTTCGATGTTTTTGTCGTTTACGTCAATGGCCAAGAGTATGACTACACTCGCCAGCTTCTTGAGTACAATGAACTTTCTATCGATCTTTACCGGAAGTCAAACACGGTTACTTTTGCTTATCTGAAAAACTACGAGTTTAGCGGTGGTTACAACGCGCAAGCGTATATTCGCAATATCAAGATGTCAGTTAGTTCAGATAACACTAGCGAGAGCAGCGTAACAACAACATCGAGTTCAGGCGGCAGCTTCTCAATTAGCCTACTAATGTTGCTAGCTGCAGGTCCTTTCCTGCGTCGCAAAAAAGGATAACAAGATGCAATATATACTCAAAACAATGCTGCTTGGTTTGAGCTCAATCAGCTTAGTCGCTTGCTCGGCAAATACAGAAATGCAGCAAGGTCAAGAGTCTGAACACCAAGCAATCATGGTAGAAGCGTACCGAACTAGCGATAGTCAAATTTCATTTATCGCCGAGTCTAATGGCTGCAGTAAGAACGATGACTTTAGCTTAAAAATAGAGCAAAACTCTTCAACGGAAGCCCTGCTCACAATCGTCAGGAACAAAGTGGATCATTGTAAACGAATGCCGTTTCCAAAGACTTTCACACTAACTCTAGACGAAGAGTTGAAAGGCAAAAAGCTTTCCATTACCAACCCAAAAAGCAAGTCACCGGCTAAATAGTGATTCGCTTACGAAAGGGAGCCTCGGCTCCCTTTTTGCCTCTCGCAACTCAGCAATTTTCACTCTAGCGTTTTACGCCTGCTCAGACTCCACAATACGCTTAAGTGAATGCGGGTGCAGCTTGATACAAATGCCTTGGTACTTAAACGCCACGGTTGGGTTGTTCAAGCGTTCGCCTTCCCCTTTCGGGCTCGACAATTTGATCTTCACACCCAGCTCTTTTAACTCATCAAAACGCGCGCCAAACGCTGGGTAAGTGTGTTTCAAATCAGCAAGAAACTCATCTGCGGTTTCGGCATGAGACGGAATCACAAACTCCACATGTTCCCAGCTTTCATTTGGGTAGATTTTGCCTTCCGCAGGGTATGGCAGCTCCAGACACTCAATCTTCCAGCCACGGCTTTCCAACACTTTGTCGAATTCGATAACGATGATTGGGCGACCGTTTATTTTCGCTTGTGAAATCACCTTACCGTATTGATTCCATGCTTCATGCGCGGCTTTCGCTGTTTCAGTATCATTAATACGCAGCGCAATATGGTCAGCTTGAGCAAAGCTCAGATCCAGTTTTAACAGGGTTGCAAGCTCTTCAATCTTCGCCATAAATGCGTCCAGATCTTGGATCATCAATTTAGGCGCTAGGCGTTTTTCAACTAGTTGAGTCGTCATTGTGGCTCTCTTATGGGGCGATTTATCTCATTACTCTGAGCGCAATAGTAAACGCAAACCAAACCACATTTCCATTCAATCGAAAAAGTATAAATTTCCCCAATTCCTCTCTGTATGAAAAGCAATAAAGTTGTTATGATTAGCCCCATTTTTGTGAACTCTAACAGAGCTCGGCGTACATTCTGCCGAGTTCTTTGTCCTTGAATTGAAGGAAACGCGTGTGAATATCCAAGCACTTATTAATGACAAAGTATCTCAGGCTCTAGAAGCCGCTGGCGCACCTGCAGGCAGTCCTGCAGCCGTTCGCCAATCAGCAAAGCCACAATTTGGTGATTACCAAGCAAACGGCGTAATGGGCGTTGCTAAAAAACTGGGTACTAACCCTCGAGAATTTGCACAGAAAGTACTGGATGTTCTAGACCTAGATGGTATTGCGAGCAAAACAGAAATCGCTGGCCCTGGTTTCATCAACATTTTCCTAAGCGAAGAGTTCCTTGCGAAACAAGCCGACGCGGCGCTAGCAGACGAACGTCTTGGCGTAGCTAAAGAAGAAGCGCAAACCATCGTTGCCGACTACTCTGCACCAAACGTAGCAAAAGAAATGCACGTAGGTCACCTGCGTTCAACCATCATCGGTGATGCAGTGGTACGTACGCTTGAGTTCTTAGGTCACAAAGTGATCCGCGCGAACCACATCGGTGACTGGGGTACTCAGTTCGGTATGCTTATCGCAAACCTTGAGCGTGTACAACAAGAGTCTGGCGAAGTTTCTATGGAACTTGCGGACCTTGAAGGCTTCTACCGCGAATCGAAAAAGCTGTACGATGAAGATGAAGAGTTCGCAGTAAAGGCGCGAAACTACGTGGTAAAACTGCAAAGCGGTGACGAGTACTGTGCAGAAATGTGGAAAAAACTCGTTGATGTAACCATGATCCAAAACCAGCGCAACTACGACCGTCTAAACGTGTCACTGACTCGTGACGACGTAATGGGCGAAAGCATGTACAACGACATGCTTCCTAAGATCGTTGCAGACCTAAAAGAACAAGGCCTTGCCGTTGAAGATGATGGCGCGCAAGTTGTATTCCTAGATGAATACAAGAACAAAGATGGCGAACCAATGGGCGTTATCGTTCAAAAACGCGATGGCGGTTTCCTATACACAACAACAGACATCGCATGTGCAAAATATCGTTATGAAGAGCTAAGCGCAGACCGTGTGCTTTACTTCATCGACTCACGTCAGCACCAACACCTAATGCAAGCTTGGACGATTGTTCGTAAAGCGGGCTACGTGCCTGAGTCTGTATCTCTTGAGCACCACGCGTTCGGCATGATGCTGGGTAAAGACGGAAAGCCATTCAAGACTCGTGCGGGTGGTACCGTTCGTTTGGCAGATCTTCTGGATGAAGCAGAAGTTCGCGCAGCACAGCTGATCGAATCTAAAAACCCTGAACTAGATGCAGACGAAAAAGAGAAGATCTCTAAAACAGTTGCAATGGCAGCGGTTAAATACTCTGACTTATCTAAACACCGTACGACTGACTACGTGTTCGATTGGGACAACATGTTAGCGTTTGAAGGCAACACAGCACCATACATGCAATATGCATACACTCGTGTAGCTTCAATTTTCGCTAAAGCTGGTGTTGCTATGGATGCTCTCCAAGGTGACATCAAAATCACTGATGAGAAAGAGAAAGCACTTATTGCTAAACTTATGCAGTTCGAAGAAGCGGTGCAATCTGTTGCTCGCGAAGGCCAACCACACATCATGTGTAGCTACCTATTCGAACTAGCAGGTCAGTTCTCTAGCTTCTACGAAGCGTGCCCTATCCTAGTTGCTGAAGACGAAGCAGTGAAACAAAGCCGTCTGAAACTAGCTGCGCTAACAGCGAAGACCATCAAGCAAGGTCTGTCTCTACTGGGTATCGATACTCTAGAGCGTATGTAATCCGCTTTTACGTAGTTAGCTTAAGTAGCACAAGCTAAATGATGACAAAGGTTGACGTGAAAGCGCCAACCTTTTGTTTTATCTGTCGTATACTAATTCAAACTAAAAATTAATCGGACAGCAATAATGAGTTTTGAACTTCATCCTCAATTGGCAAAAGACACTTCGGTGATTGGTCACTTCCCACTTTGCGTCGCGCTTCTTCATAAAGATAATGCTGTGCCATGGGTTATCTTGGTGCCTAAACGCGAAAATTTGAAAGAGCTACACCACTTACCAATGCAAGAGCAACAACAGTTTTTGCTCGAATCTCAAGCGGTAAGCCAAGCACTCGAAGCGACATTCCGCCCAGACAAGTTAAACCTTGGCGCCCTAGGTAACATGGTGCCACAGCTGCACATTCACCATATTGCGCGCTTTAAAGACGATATGGCATGGCCAGGACCAGTTTGGGGGAATACAAAAGGAGAGTTTCGTACTGACGAAGAACAAGAAGAGATTCTTAACCGAATTCGTAATGTGTTGTCGTTAAGCTCTATCTTCCGTAAAGCGTAACCGTTATATAACTTTTAATTCAGGTAGAAAGTAAAAAGCCGCATCATTGCTGATGCGGCTTTGTTGTTTGTGCGCGACGGTTCATTGCTCCTACTACATGGTTACGGTAAGTGACAAACCATCGTGCTTCGTGACTGCATAGCGTATTCGCGTTATATGATGAGCTTTATTTGTATCTACCAAGCGAGAAATGCGACCTTTGTTAATCCATACACTTAACATGGCGTCTGCACCGTCTTCACTCATTCCGAACTGTTTTGCTAGCTCAGATTGGGAAACCGTTCCTTTTTCGGCAATATATTGATAAAGCTCTTTTAAAATCATACGACTTGCGCCTCAAACTCACCTTGATGTTTCTTGCCTACGCGCTTGAAAACGCGGTACGTGCCAAAGAAAATCGCAATAATTGTGGCAATCCAAACGCCGCTGGTGATAGGGCTATCAGCGAAATGCATAAGCTGATGATAGAAAGTCGCACTCAAGTACGCGAGCCCCATTGTCCATACCGCTATAAAGCGCGCAAAGTTATTGCCGAATTCTCGAACATAGGCACCCATCGCAGCCACACAAGGAGTGTAAAGTAAGATAAAAATTAGGTACGCAAAAGCAGCATGACCAGAAACAAATTTCTCTTTTATGTTACCAAAGATCGATTCATCAATTTCTTGCTCCTCTGCGACTGCATGAGAATCTGCTAAATCACCGACGTCAATCCCCAGAGGATCAGAATAGCTCAGCCCTGCTAGGTTTTCAGGAATGCTCATCACCGCTTCTTCTAGGCTACCCATAAGATCAAATTCTGCATCCTCTCCATCGGTTGGCGTAGTATATAAGCTGTTCAATGTGCCCACGACTGCCTCTTTCGCGAAGATACCAGTAATAATACCAACCGTTGCTGGCCAGTTATCCTCTTGAATACCAATTGGTGCAAACACTGGCGTCACAACCTGAGCGGCTTTTGATAGAACCGATTTATCACTGTCTTCATTACCGAATGTACCGTCAGTTCCTAGCGAGTTGAGGAAGCTCAAGATAGCAACAACCACAACGATGGTTTTACCTGCACCCAGTACGAAACGCTTAAGTTTTTGCCAAGTTTTGATCACGACGTTCTGCAATGTCGGAAGCTCATAGTCAGGCATTTCCATCACCAAGCTATCACTGCTGCCAGGATACAGCGTGTGCTTGAGGAACAAACCGGTAAACACCGCGGCGACAATACCAAGTAGGTAAAGTGCAAACACAATGTTTTGACCAGAGCCTGGGAAGAAAGCGGCAGCAAATAAAGCGTACACAGGTAAGCGAGCACCACATGACATAAACGGTGCCATCGACGCAGCCAACTTGCGCTCACGCTCTTGGTCTAGCGTGCGCGTTGCCATGATTGACGGAACGTTACAGCCAAAACCAAGAACCAAAGGGACAAACGCTTTACCCGGCAAGCCGATTTTCTGCATCACTTTATCAAGCACAAACGCGGCGCGTGCCATGTAACCCGAGCTCTCAAGCACAGCAAGGAATAAGTACAAACACGCAATGACCGGGATAAAGGTCGCAACTGTTTGAATACCGCCGCCTAAACCATCAGCAATCACCGTAACTAGCCATACGGGGAGGTGACCATCTAATAAGTGATGTCCACCATCAACCAGCAATGCGCCTACACCAATGTCAAAAAAGTCGATAAATGCACTACCGATGTTAATCGAGAACATAAACATCAAGTACATAACCACAAAGAAGAATGGGATCCCAATCCACTTGTTCAAAATAAACTGGTCGAGTTTTTCAGTCACGCTACGGCTTAATTTGCCTTCGCTTCGGCGAACTTTTTTACACTGTTCATGCAGGTATGTGTACTTGGTATCCGCGACATGCAAATCGATATCCAAGTCTAAAGTCGCAATGACTTCCAATACTTTGCTTCTATCAATATCGGAAAGGCTATTGAGAACCATCGTGTCTTTTTCAAGCGCACGAATCGCTAATGCACGATGGGCGACGGTTTGATCGTTAAAAAGTGCGGAAACAGTTTGAATCGCCGACTCCATCTTTTCACCGTAATGCAAAGATAGCTCTTTAAGCGCGACCCCTTGAACGATGGACTTATGAAGTTTTTCTTTAAACTCTGCAACTTGAGTTTTATTGGTTGCAGATAAACTTACTACAGGACAACCTAACGTTTTCTCAAGCTCTGAAACGTTAATCATTTGACGTTCACGTTTTAGCGCATCCATTTTGTTGAGAACAACAATCATAGGACGGCCAAGTTCGCGAAGTTGCAACGTCATATATAAGCTGCGCTCTAAACTCGTGGCATCAACCACGTTGATAATGAGATCGGCAGGATGAGTTAGAACCGCACGCGATGCAATGGATTCGTCAATACTATTGCTATCATTACCACTGTCTAACGAGTAAATACCAGGAAGGTCAGTGAGCAAAAACTCGTCACCCGCATGTTTGAATTGTCCCGTTTTCTTTTCAACGGTGACGCCTGCCCAGTTACCAACTTGCTGTTTTGCGCCAGTCAAACCATTAAATAGCGTCGTTTTACCACTATTAGGATTACCTACGGTAAGCACTTGATATTGCATTACACTCGCTCCACTTCAATTTTCTGAGCAATGGTTTCTCGCAATGCGACAGACACACCACGGACTTCGACTTGTAAAGGATCGCCCATTGGAGCACGTCGAATCACTTTGACTTCTGTATTGGGAAGCAGCCCCATTACCATGAGTTTCTTTCTGATATCTGATGAAAGACCATCTAACAACCGAATCGTCACCGTATCGCCAGGATTAATCTCTGATAACTTCATAGTGGCCCTTAAGAGTATTGCTAATGAGAAATATTATTATTTAATAAGTTTAGGCTGCCAATATTACTCTCCTATAACCCTTCAATCCTTGTGTGAAATCAAAGATTTCATAAATGTTTTCATGCTTTCAAACGTCAACTCCGTAAATTTCCTCTCGTTATTTACGTCAAAATTAACAATTAAAAATCACGACCAATGAAATAAAAATGTCACAAACAAATGGTAAAGATAAAAATCTCCACACAAAACAACAGGTTAGATGAAATTTAAAACTTTGTCGTTTTTCTCATATCAACATGGCGTTATTTTTATAAGAAAAATAAGTAACCTCTCGTATAGTTACTCCATCGAGAGGGCAACCTCTCAAATGAATTCCAGAGGTGGCATGGCAACATGTCACTCCGGCAGCAAGCGAAGGTGTCATTGACACCCGTGGTATAGTCCCCCCGGCTATACCACGATATTTTTTTTCATCTCTCTCTAAACTCTTTATCTTATCCACCTTTTCAGCACAGTTCTGTTTTCACGAATTTCGCATACCCCCACTACTCAAATGAACCAACGCACTCTAGATACAAAAATACAACCATTCATCTATTTGTCGCCGTAGGTAAATCCGTCCTCTTAAGCCATGTATGGTTATAGCTAAGAACAGCGCTACTAACAGATAGAGCGTGACCGTGCTTACGTATTGAGAATGGATTTGTAGGCTAGATGTGATGAAGAAGCAATGAGAATCACTGCATTGGTAGCTCTAGCAATAGTAGAGCACTATAAGCAGCTCCCCAGTCTTTTGAATATTCACTAGGGAGTGTGTAATGAGTTTTTTTTAGTTGGTTTCTTGGCTTTCTTGAGTCAAAGCAAACTTGGAAGGAGGCAAACCAAAATGCAATTTAAACTTTTGGCTAAAGTAAGAAGGATCATTAAAGCCGCAGTTAAACGCTACTTCGCTGATTTTCTCGCCCGCTAATAACTGCTCACACGCCGTTTCTAAACGAACTTCGGTTACATAATCTTTTAACGTTCTTGACGAGGCTGATTTAAAGCGCCTCTGTAAAGAGCGTTCTGACATGAACAGCATTTTAGCCGCTAAAGCAGTACCAAACTCAGGGTCATGGTAATGCTCAGCCACCAGCTGATAGACTTTTTGCAACCATTCTTTCTCTGGGGTCACTTTATCTTCGACGATAGGTTCAGACTCAAATTCCTGCAAAGATTCATCCACATAACTCATCTCTTTCGCAGTTGGCCATGTAATTTCGATTTTATTTTGAGCGTCGGAAGTAAACACCGCCAAGTATCCTCCACTCGTGGTCACTAACTGGGCAAGATGATCAATACTCAATTCAGAGTGGTTCATATTAGATGGACGCCCGGTCGTGACTTTATTAGGCAGTTGCGTCCCATAATCAAGAAAACTCAATGAAACAATATCATTGCCCTCTTCTAGCATGATTCTCACCGTTTGGCCTCGGAAAGAACGCTTGATGATATTGGCAAAAATGCTGTTGAAGATAACATCAAGGTTAAAGCTTTCCAGAGCAATTCGACTTGTTTTTCTCTCATCTTCAAGCTCCACCATAATCCCAGCCTTCGCAAAATCATCTTGCCATACATCAACCACCGATTGAGTTATCTGACTCAAATTGTAATTGTGACTGCCGCCGCTAGCTTCGCCAGGAACACTTTTTAACTCATTTAATTGCCATGTCGTTTTCGCCAGATGATCTTCCGTAGCTGCATCCAAAGGTATGGGTAATTTTGCCGCTATAAAATCCACACTGGACTTAATAGATTGCGCCACGTGATCAACCAACAGGTTTCTGACTTGAATCTGTTTACGTAGCTGTTGGTTACTCGTCAACAACACTCGGCTTTGATGCCTCAACTGGTTAGTTTTGAGTGTCACTTGCGCAGCTAAATCACGGTTAGCCTGTACAACATAGCGAGAACGCCAGTACATAAGTAGTGCAACCATGGCAATACTCACTACCACAAAACCTAAAATTGCGAGTTGCGATAAATACCAAGGATTAAGCACAATAAAATACGACTCGAGCCCAACCAATCCAGCAGCGACTTGAGACTCATTACTTACCTGCAGATGGTATTCACCGGAATTGAGATGCTCTAGAGTCAGTTGGCCTCCCTCTAGCGCTTGCCAAGGATCATCGCTATTCAATCGATAATACAAATTTTGGCTGTCTGGTTTTGGCATCACGCCAAATAAGAAACTTAGAGAAGAACCATACGGTAATTTTATTCCATTCAAATCGGCGCTACCAACTTGTAGAACCTCGTTTTCAAGCACAACTTGGCTCACGATAAACTTCGACTCTGGAGGGTTGGACACAAGCAGCTTGGATGCTTCAGCTTTTACCAACCCGTATTTCGATCCTAGGACGAGCTCTCGCTCACCATCTTCTGTGTACTGTATAACACTGCAAATTCCTGGTAGAAACTCGTTGTTCATTAAGCCAGACGCCGATGAATAATGTTTCACTAATTCACCCGAAAGGTGGTAATAGCTTAACCCGACAGAAGAGGCTAACCACACACCTTGCCTGTCTCTGATCAAGCAAGCAGGTCGCGCGTTGGGCACACTCATTTCAACAACACGTTTCTCGTCACGTCCTTTAATCGTTTTAAAAACGCCGTAGGATGACGCAAACCACTGACTGCCATCAACCGCCGTGACCATGTCTAATGATTCACCAAATTTTTCGGAATAGCGGATGAACTGGATGTTTTCATTGCTGTATTGATAAACCCCATGATCGGTCCCTATCAATAGAGAGTCTTCAGTGTCGTATAAACGCGTAACCTTAGCTGGTAAGTACTGACTTACTAGCCACTCACTTCCAAAGTTTCTTACGCTTTGCTTGGTTATATCAACATTGTAAAGATGGTATCCGCTTGATACCCAGAGACGATCATTACCATCTACAGTCACGTGCTCCACTGCGTGTCCAGCCATAACCTGTAAATAAGGAAATGTCACTTTGTTAAGACCATTCAGCTCGAATATTTCGAGCCCTTTAGAGGTCGCAAGCCAAAGCATCCCACCTTGAAATGCAAATTCATTGATCTGCGAATCAAGCTCCAAGACTTTGATGTTGCCACTCTCACCTGTCCGATAAAGCTTTCGGTCATCCGCGAACCAAAGCGCATCATCAGGTCCTGTGGAAGTTTGTCGAATTCGCCCTGATAAGGTTTGCGAGTCGTAACTACTGAAGGTTACTCGTTCAAACTTTTTACTAAACAAGGAGTAATAGCGAATGCCTTGGTTAGTCGCGATCCACATCCCTCCCATGTTGTCACTCAGTAGCGAATAGATCTTTGTATTATCCAGCTCCAGTTCAAGAAAGCTTGCAGGCTCGACTTCTGTCACTTCGCCTGACAAGAATGAGTATAAATACAGACCATGCTCAGTCCCCACCCAGTACTCTTGATTTGTCTCAGCGAAAGTCAATACATGAGAACCGCCAATCTTAATCACCTCTTTATCAGGTTGATAAATATTGAAAATTAATGCCCCACGCAACGTTCCTACCAGAATTTCTCTGCGCGTGTGTGAGTAGTAGATCTTTTCAATGTAGTTCTGACCTGAAGCGACTACATGGTCAAACTTATCTCCTTCTGAAAGATAAAAGCCAGAAGTTGTAGCAAGTGCCCACTTCTCTTCGAGCAGAACTGCATCGTTAATATAAACATAGCTATTGTTGCTATGTTGATAGAGCTGCAACAAAGAAAAGGACTTTAACTCGCTAGTATCGATGTTGTAAGTATAGAAATGTGCGCCATCACTAACCCAAATATAATCTTCAGAAGAACCGATTTTTCTTATTTGCGACCCGGGGTTTAAGCTAAAGACTAAACGTCTTTCTTGATTTGGATAAGTTTGGTGCACCTCATTCTCAACAAAGGTCCAGAACGAGCCTTCATGATAAGCCAGTTGCTTGGCAGACGTTTGTAAAAAACTGCCTGATTTAGGTAGGATATTTTGGCCATCATAAAACAACACCCGCCCATGCACGTCGTGAATCCACAAGCCCCCTTGCTCACCCAAGAACAATTTTTTAGCCGCAATAAAAGTACCCTTAACCTGAGTCGGCAAAGGGTAAAAGATGGCATTCGCATTATGAAGAGCAAATGCTTGGAAAGATAGGAAAAAGCCCAACAAGACAAGGGCTAATTGGCGTAGCAAGACGAAAACCTTTTATATCAATTTGTGCTCGGCGCTCACCGTCCATATCTTCTACAACATGGACTTATACGGTTATTTTGAGCTGCTAATTATTGATAATGATATCTCAATTACTGTTTGAGAAAAGGCTCGCCTTGCCAAAGGTTGTAATTCTTACTACTGGATCACGTTAAAAGGACTATTCCTACACAACAACACTACTTAATCCGTCTTTTGGCTCAAGCACTGCTCAAAATTATTCGCCATATTGTTGAGAAAAGTAAAGTAACTGCCCGGTTTTGCTTCAATTGTGCTCCCTAATGGGTCAAGTTCACCTTTGGCAACTTTGCTACCTCGCATCACGCTCTGAACGACAGCTGGAGTAAACTGAGGTTCAGAAAACACGCAGGCTACATCTCCTGAACTTAACTTTTGACGAATTTGGATTAAGGTTTTTGCTCCCGGCTTACGATCCGGGCTTACGGTGAAGTGCCCCATTTGATTTAACTCATAACGCTCTTCGAAATAACCATAAGCATCGTGAAAGACAAAGTAACCTTTGTCTTTCACTGGCGATAATTTCTTCTTGATCTCTAGGTCCGTCTGGCTGAGCTCAGTTTCAAATTTTTTAAGGTTTTCTTGGTACTGTGCTGCATTTTCCGGATCAAGTGATCCCAGTTGATTCACGACAGCCTTGGCAACTTGTTGTGCTTGACTTACACCTAACCAAAAGTGCGGATCATGTGAACCATGATCGTGGCCATCATGGTCATGATTGTGCTCACTATCAAACTCACGCAAATCTAGAGCTGGAATTTGACTAATAGTCAGAGTATTCGATCTGTCTGACACGACTTTTTCCAGAAACGGTTCGAGATCATGTCCGTACCAAATAACTAAATCAGCAGAAGCGATTTTCTTAACATCCGATGGGCGTAAAGCGTAATCATGGGGTGAAGTGTTGGACTGCAGTAATACATCTGGCGAAGTCACACCTTGAGTAAGTTCTGTCACTAATAACTGAATAGGTTTGATACTCGTTAGTACCGTTACTGCGTGTGCTGGCAACGTTAGCATCGCTGACGCAGCAAGAATTAATGCTCTTTTCATAGTTTTACTTGGGATATGGTGTAGAAAGTGTGATAATGTTACATTATAACATTATTGATTTGCAAATGAGTTTCATTCATGTCTTCCTTAGTCCATCTTGAGCACTTATGCGTCGAGTTCGATGGCCGCAGAGTTCTCGATAACATTAGTATGGAATTACAAAAGGGCAAAATAACAACCCTAATTGGTCCCAATGGAGCGGGAAAATCAACGTTAGTCAAAGTCATTTTAGGCCTTCAAAAACCGACTAGCGGCAAATTAAACCGACAAAGAAAACTAAAAATTGGTTATGTTCCTCAAAAATTGAAGCTCAATGACTCTCTTCCATTGAATGTCACCCGTTTTCTAAATTTAGCAGGAAAATACAGTAAACAAGAATGTATTGATGCATTAAGGCTTGTTGGCGCTGAGCATTTAATTAGTAGTAACATGCATCGCTTGTCAGGTGGTGAAAACCAACGCGTATTACTTGCGCGTGCTTTGCTTCAACGCCCAGAGCTGTTAGTGCTAGATGAGCCTGCGCAGGGTGTGGATATTCAAGGTCAAATCGATCTCTACGATCTAATTGAAAGCATTCGTCACCGATTCGATTGCGGTGTATTTATGGTGTCACACGACTTACATTTAGTAATGGCCAAAACAGATGATGTCATTTGTCTGCATCACCATGTTTGCTGCTCTGGTTCACCTGCCACGATTACTCAGCACCCTTCTTACATCGCGCTATTTGGCAATGCAGCGAGAGAATCGCTCGCGTTTTATCATCACGACCACGAGCATCATCATCACGATTTATCCGGAACGCCAGTAACTGGCGATGCGACATCATGCTCCAACCATAAACACGGACATCATCACCATGATTGAGTTTCTTCTACCTTCTATTCTTGCTGGTATTGGCATCGCGATCATTGCAGGTCCTCTTGGGTCATTCGTCGTTTGGCGCAAAATGGCTTACTTCGGTGATACCCTGGCACATGCTTCATTGATGGGTTTGGCATTAGGCTTTCTGCTCAACGTGAACCTTTATCTTGCACTACTCGTTTGCTGTTTAGCACTCGCCGTATTGCTCGTGACATTGCAGAAACAACAACTGGTCGCAACCGATACGCTTCTGGGTATACTCGCCCATAGCGCATTATCTGTTGGTCTAGTTTCTGTTAGTTTCTTGGATAATGTCCGTGTAGATCTGATGAGTTACTTGTTCGGTGACTTACTCGCAGTATCTCCGCAAGATCTGATGTTCATTTACGCAGGTGTCGCTGCTGTTAGTGTGTGTCTTTACGTTTTTTGGCGACCTTTATTGTCGAGCACAGTTAGTGAAGAGCTTGCTGCCGTCGAGGGCGTCAATACAGACTTGGTTAGATTGGTGTTAATGCTTATGGTAGGTGTTGTGATTGCCGTAGGAATGAAGTTTGTTGGGGCACTTATCATGACTTCTTTGCTGATCATCCCAGCAGCAACAGCACGTAAGGTCTCTTCATCACCAGAGCAAATGGCACTGTTCGCATCTATTATTGGCTCTGTGGCAGTACTAATGGGGCTTAGCCTATCATGGCACTTCGATACGCCGGCTGGCCCATCAGTAGTAATCAGCGCAACATCTCTGTTTATGCTTAGCCAATTTATTCGCCAAAAATCGTAAAAAGTACCTTGATACAAAAAAGCCTAGCAATAATTGCTAGGCTTTTTTAGCTTTAAGCTTCGAGTTGGAAATTACCAGCCCGTTACTTCACGTAGACCTTGGCCGATCTCTGCTAGAGATTTCACAGTCTTAACGCCCGCCGCTTCTAGTGCTGCAAATTTGTCTTCAGCAGTACCTTTACCGCCAGAGATAATCGCACCAGCGTGGCCCATACGTTTACCAGGAGGAGCAGTTACACCAGCAATGTAGGAAACCACTGGCTTCGTTACGTTTTCTTTAATGTATGCTGCTGCTTCTTCTTCTGCAGTACCACCGATTTCACCGATCATAACAATCGCTTCTGTTTCAGGGTCTTCTTGGAACAGTTTTAGAATATCAATGAAGTTTGAACCTGGGATTGGGTCACCACCAATACCAACACAAGTAGACTGGCCGAAACCTTCGTCTGTTGTTTGCTTAACTGCTTCGTAAGTTAGAGTACCGCTGCGAGATACGATACCTACTTTACCTTTCTTGTGGATGTGACCAGGCATGATACCGATCTTACACTCGTCAGGAGTGATAACACCCGGACAGTTAGGACCGATCATGCGAACGCCAGTTTCTTCTAGCTTCACTTTCACGTCGATCATATCTGTTGTAGGGATGCCTTCCGTGATTGTTACGATTAGCTCGATGCCCGCATCAATCGCTTCTAGAATTGCATCTTTACAGAAAGGTGCTGGAACGTAGATTACTGTCGCTGTTGCGCCAGTTGCTTCTACTGCTTCGCGAACTGTGTTGAATACAGGTAGACCTAGGTGAGTTTGGCCACCTTTACCTGGAGACACACCACCAACCATCTGAGTGCCGTATGCGATAGCTTGCTCTGAGTGGAAAGTACCTTGACCACCAGTGAAACCCTGACAGATTACTTTAGTGTCTTTGTTAATTAATACAGACATTATTTAGCCTCCGCAGCAGCAACAACTTTCTGAGCAGCATCCGTTAGCGACTCAGCAGCAATGATATCAACATCAGAATTAGCCAGAACTTCGCGACCTAGGTCAGCGTTAGTACCTTCTAGACGAACAACAACAGGTACGCTTACACCTACTTCTTTAACCGCACCGATAATACCTTCTGCGATCATGTCACAACGTACGATACCACCGAAGATGTTAACAAGTACCGCTTTCACGTTGTCATCTGATAGGATGATCTTGAATGCTTCAGCAACACGCTCTTTCGTCGCGCCGCCACCTACATCTAAGAAGTTAGCTGGCTTGCCGCCGTGTAGGTTTACGATATCCATCGTACCCATTGCTAGGCCAGCACCGTTAACCATACAGCCAACGTTACCGTCTAGTGCTACGTAGTTTAGTTCCCACTGAGCTGCGTGCGCTTCACGCTCATCTTCTTGTGAAGGATCGTGCATTTCACGAAGCTTAGGCTGACGGTACAGTGCGTTTGAGTCGATGTTGATCTTACCGTCAAGACATAGCAGGTTGCCTTCGCCAGTAATCACAAGTGGGTTGATCTCTAGCAGAGCAAGGTCGTACTGAGAGAACATAGTGCCAAGACCCATGAAGATCTTAACGAATTGTTTGATTTGGTCACCTTCAAGACCAAGTTTGAACGCAAGCTCGCGACCTTGGTAAGCTTGTGGGCCTACTAGTGGATCGATTGCTGCTTTGTGGATAAGCTCCGGCGTTTCTTCCGCAACTTTTTCGATTTCCACACCACCTTCTGTTGAAGCCATGAAAACGATCTTACGGCTTGCACGGTCAACAACCGCACCTAGGTATAATTCGTTTGCAATGTTTGATGCTTCTTCAACAAGGATTTTTGTAACTGGCTGACCGTTAGCGTCAGTTTGGTAAGTCACTAGGTTTTTACCTAACCACTTTTGTGCAAACTCTTTAACACCTTCTTTTGTATCGTGCAGCTCTACACCGCCCGCTTTACCACGGCCACCAGCGTGAACCTGACATTTAACTACTTTCTTTTCTGTACTGATACGGCCTGCAGCTTCAAAAGCTTCTTGTGGTGTATCACACGCGTAGCCTTCTGGCACAGGCAAACCGAATTCTGCAAACAGCTGTTTGGCTTGGTATTCATGCAAATTCATTTCGATATTCCGTTTGTTTTTCCCTTAAGGGATTTATTATTTCCATAACGCTGCAGTCTTGGCTGCTTGTACGTCTGTAGGGTCTTCTCAAATCAATCCCTCATCACGAGTACTCATGGTGTGGGATTCAAATGAAGGCCAGACGTTGAGCTAGTCTAGCCATTGAAATTTTTAACGTCTAGCTACCTACGATAACTAGACGTTTTAGCGATATTAAACGTCTAATAGGAGACGTGCTGGATCTTCTAGCAACTCTTTAATCGTCACTAGGAAGCCAACAGACTCGCGACCATCAATTAGGCGGTGATCGTAAGACAGCGCTAGGTACATCATCGGCAAGATTTCAACTTTGCCATCCACTGCCATCGGACGCTCTTGGATCTTATGCATACCAAGAATCGCTGATTGAGGTGGGTTGATGATTGGTGTAGACATTAGTGAACCGAACACACCACCGTTTGTGATAGTGAAGTTACCGCCCATTAGCTCGTCTACCGTTAGCTTGCCATCACGACCTTTGATAGCCAGTTCTTTGATGCCTTTTTCAACATCAGCGAAACCAAGCTTGTCACAGTCTTTTAGGACAGGTGTAACTAGACCACGTGGCGTTGATACCGCCATGCTAATGTCGAAGTAGTTGTGGTAAACAATGTCATCGCCATCAATCGAAGCATTTACTTCTGGGTAACGCTTAAGCGCTTCTGTTACAGCTTTCACGTAGAAAGACATGAAGCCTAAACGAATACCGTGACGCTCTTCGAACTGATCTTTGTACTGCTTACGAAGGTCCATGATTGGTTTCATGTTCACTTCGTTAAACGTCGTTAGCATTGCCGTGTTGTTCTTCGCCTCTAGCAAACGGTTAGCGACTGTCTTACGCAGGCGAGTCATTGGAACACGTTTTTGGCTACGAGCCGCTGCCGGCACGTCAACCACTGCTGGTGCTTCTTCTTTTGGCGCAGCTTTAGCGTTCGCAAGATGCGCTTCAATATCTTCGCGCGTAATACGACCACCAACACCAGTGCCTTTCACTTGGCTTGCTTCTAAGCCATGCTCAGCCAATAAACGACGTACTGCTGGGCTTAGTGCATCATTGCTTTCTTCGCTAAGCGCAGCTTTATGACGTTTATCAGGAGATGCTTCCGTACCTTCTGTTTTGTCTGCGGTAGGCTCACCTGCAACTGCACCTGGCTTCAATTTAGCAATGATTTGTTTAGAAAGTACTGTCGCACCTTCTTCTTCAACGATAGCTTCCAAAACGCCTGCTTCCGGAGCTGGCACTTCTAGAACGACTTTGTCTGTCTCGATGTCAACCAAAACCTCGTCACGCTCTACTGCGTCGCCTGGTTGTTTGTGCCATGTCGCTACGGTTGCATCAGCAACTGATTCAGGTAAATCTGGAACCAGAATTTCAATTGTCATATCTGTTTCTTCCTTTAACTTCTAGTTCTTAATTCGAAGTTTTTGAGTTCACGTTCAGAGCGTCTTCAACCAACGCTTTTTGTTGTTTCAAGTGCACCGACATGTAGCCAACTGCTGGCGAAGCAGAAGCTGGGCGACCTGCGTATTTAAGATCTGCACCTGCAGGAATAGCGGCACGGAAGTTGTGTTGGCTACAGTACCAAGCACCTTGGTTCTGAGGCTCTTCCTGACACCACACGAAGTCTTCAACGTTAGTGTATTGAGCAATCGCTGCTTGTACTTCTTCCATCGGGAATGGATAAAGCTGCTCGATACGCACGATAGCGACATCGTCTTGCTCGTTGTTACGGCGCTGCTCCAGTAGGTCAAAATAAACCTTACCTGAACAGAACACGACGCGTTTTACTTTGCTTGGGTCTAAATCATCTACTTCTGGAATTGCAGATTGGAATGTACCGTCCGCTAAGTCTTCAATTGTCGAAGTACATAGAGGATGGCGCAGCAAAGATTTTGGCGACATAACAATCAGAGGTCGACGCATTGGGCGTACAACTTGACGACGAATCATGTGGTATACCTGAGCCGGTGTTGAAGGAACTACAACCTGCATATTTTGCTCAGCACACAACTGAAGGTAACGCTCTAGACGTGCAGATGAGTGCTCAGGGCCTTGACCTTCGTAACCGTGAGGTAGAAGCATTGTGAGACCACACAAGCGTGCCCATTTCTGCTCACCTGACGAGATGAATTGGTCAATCACAACCTGCGCGCCGTTGGCAAAGTCACCAAACTGCGCTTCCCAGATAGTCAAACCACCTGGCTCTGCTGTTGCGTAACCGTATTCAAATGCCAATACCGCTTCTTCTGACAGTACTGAGTCAAACACTTGGAATGGCCCCTGATTGTCATGAATATTCGCTAATGGAATGTACGTACTTGCATCTGTTTGGTTATGAAGAACCGAGTGACGGTGGAAGAAAGTACCACGACCCGAATCCTGACCAGAAAGGCGAATACGCTTACCATCATCAACTAATGTTGCATACGCCAATGTTTCGGCCATACCCCAGTCGATTGCTTTTTCACCGGTCATCATTGCTAGGCGATCGTTGTAAAGCTTATTAACACGGCTTTGCAGTTTATGGCTTTCTGGATACTGACAAAGACGATTACCCAACTCGATAAGACGCGTCTTGTCATATTTTGAATCCCACTCCATATCCCATTCATGCCCTAAGTAAGGGGACCAGTCTACGGAGTGCAACGCCATTGGACGCCATTCTTTAACCACCACTTCACCGCGGTCTAATGCGTCGCGGTACTCATTGACTAACTGAGTCGCTGTCTCGATATCTGATTCGTTTTTATCGATCAGAATATCCGCATACAATTTGCGTGGTGTAGGGTGTTTTTTGATTTTTTGGTACATCAAAGGCTGAGTCGCGTTTGGCTCATCGGCCTCGTTGTGACCGTGGCGACGGTAACACACCAAATCAATCACGACATCGCGCTTGAACTCGTTGCGGTAATCCAAAGCAATACGAGTAACAAAAGCAACTGCTTCTGGGTCATCGGCATTCACATGGAAGATTGGCGCCTGAACCATCTTCGCGATATCTGTACAGTACATCGTTGAACGCGTGTCACGAGGGTTAGACGTCGTAAAGCCAACTTGGTTGTTAATAACGATACGCACCGTACCACCGACTTGGAAACCACGAGCCAGTGACATGTTGAACGTTTCGGCAACCACACCCTGACCAGCGATTGCAGAGTCACCGTGGATAGTGATAGGAAGCACTTTGCTACCTTGATTATCACCCAAGCGATCTTGACGTGCTCGCACCGACCCCATGACTACTGGGTTGACGATTTCTAGATGCGATGGGTTAAATGCAAGAGCTAAGTGAACATCACCACCTGGGGTAGCAAAGTCGGCAGAGAAGCCTTGGTGATATTTCACATCACCCGTGCCCCAAGTTTCGTCGTGTTTACCGGCAAACTCATCGAACAGATCTTGAGGCTTCTTACCAAGCACGTTCACCAGCATGTTCAAACGACCACGGTGAGCCATACCGATAACCACTTCACGCATCCCACTTGTTCCCGCATGACGGATCAACTCTTTCGTCATCGGAATCAGTGCGTCACCACCTTCTAGAGAGAAACGTTTTGCACCTGGGAATTTCGCCCCGAGGTAACGCTCCAAACCTTCAGCGGCTGTTAGCTCTTCTAGGAATGTGCGCTTCTCATCTTTGTTGAATGATGGCTGGCCTACGACAGACTCAAGACGTTGTTGGATCCAACGTTTTTGCTCTGTGTCAGTCATGTGCATGTATTCAGCACCGATGGAACCGCAGTAAGTTTTGTTGAGGGCTTCATAGATGTCTTTCAACTTCATGGTTTCTTGCCCAACAGCAAAAGAACCTACGTTGAAAGTTTCTTCGAAGTCATCTTCGGTAAGATTATGAAAAGCAGGGTCTAACTCCGCCACGGTTGGGCGTTGCCATAGACCTAGTGGGTCTAATTCTGCAGCTTCATGTCCGCGGAAACGGTATGCGTTGATTAGCTGTAGAACTTTTACTTGTTTTGCATCGACATCTGGGTCACTAACTTGGACATTGTAATGCTTTGTTTCTCTAGCGAGTCGACGGAAGTAGTCACGGACACGTGAATGTGGTTGTTCTGCCACTTCTTCTGACGGCTTAGGTAAGCCTTCAAAAACACGTTTCCACTCCTCACTTACCAGATCGGGATCACTTAGATACAGTTCGTAGAGGTCCTCTACATACGTTGCATTGGCGCCAGCCAAGTGTGAAGACTCGAGCCATGCCTTCATCACGCCGTTGTGCATATTTTCCCTTAACCAGTAGTTTTCACGTTTGCTTCGGTCTTTGCCGAGCTATAAGAGCCGACCAGAACTAGTCGGCAATTTTTGTATTCTTTACTCGAAATATTCTTGAAGCAGTGAAGCGGTCATATCGGGTGATCCGCAACACTGCGACATTCCTAAGAGCGAGTAAATTAAACCGAGCGATTAACCAGCATCGACTTAATATGGCCGATGGCTTTTGTCGGATTTAATCCCTTAGGACAAACACTTACACAATTCATGATGCCATGGCAACGAAAAACGCTAAATGCATCATCAAGATCAGACAAACGTTCATCTGTTGCCGTATCACGGCTATCAACTAGCCAGCGGTATGCCGCAAGAAGACCTGCTGGACCGATGAATTTGTCAGGGTTCCACCAGAATGATGGGCAAGACGTTGTACAACATGCACACATAATACATTCGTACAATCCATCTAAATGCGCACGATCATCAGGCGATTGTAGGTTCTCGCGTGATGGTGGTAATGCACCATCATCAATCAAGAATGGTTTAACTTTCGCATAGTTATCATAGAACTGCGTCATGTCAACGATAAGATCGCGCACGACAGGTAACCCTGGCAATGGACGAATAACTATCTTTTCGCCTTGTAGAGCAGATAACGGTGTGATACACGCTAGACCATTTTTACCATTCATGTTCAAACCATCAGAACCACATACCCCTTCACGGCATGAGCGACGGAACGCGATGCTTGGATCTTGCTCTTTTAGCAGAATCAATGCATCAAGCACCATCATGTCTGAGCCTTCGTCTACCTCAAGGGTATACTCTTTCATGTAAGGCTTGGTATCCACATCCGGATTGTAACGGTATAAAGAGAAGTTCAATTTCATAGTCGTATCCTCCCTTTAGTATGTACGTACTTTCGGCGGGAAAGCTTCACGATGCGTTGGCGTCATGTTCACATCACGCTTAGTCATCGCTTCTGTTTCCGGGTTGTAGATAGAGTGGCATAGCCAGTTCTCATCATCACGCTCAGGGAAATCGAAACGAGCATGTGCACCACGGCTTTCAGTACGGTAGTTCGCCGCTACGGCTGTAGAGAATGCTGTTTCCATCAAGTTGTCTAACTCTAGACACTCAATACGTTGCGTGTTGAATTCAGAAGACTTGTCCGCTAGATGCGCATCTTTCAGACGTTCGCGAATTACTTTCAACTCTTCTAGACCCGTTGCCATTGCATCGCCTTCACGGAATACCGAGAAGCTGTTTTGCATGCAAGCTTGTAGGTCTTTACGGATTTGAACTGGATCTTCACCGCCAGTACTATTTTCCCAACGCATGGTACGCGCTAAAGATGCTTCAATATCAGATTCAGTTGCAGGGCGTGCCTCAGCTTGCGCTGCGAGCGTTTCGCCAAGGTGCAAGCCAGTCGCGCGACCAAACACGACCAAGTCTAGTAATGAGTTGCCGCCTAGACGGTTTGCTCCGTGTACTGATACAGAAGCAATCTCACCACATGCATATAGACCTTGTACTTCCATCTCGCTGCCGTCAGCCTTTTGCTTGATTGCTTGGCCAGACACTTGAGTCGGTACACCACCCATCATGTAGTGACAGGTTGGAATCACTGGAATTGGCTCTTTCACTGGATCAACGTGCGCGAAAGTACGAGACAGCTCACAAATACCAGGCAGACGTGACTCAAGCACTTCTTTACCAAGGTGATCCAATTTCAGCTTAATGTGTGGACCCCAAGGACCATCACAACCACGGCCTTCACGAATTTCGATCATCATTGAACGTGCAACTACGTCACGACCAGCAAGATCTTTCGCGTTAGGGGCATAGCGCTCCATGAAGCGTTCGCCATCTTTATTTAGAAGGTAACCACCTTCACCACGACAACCTTCTGTTACAAGAACACCTGCACCAGCGATACCCGTTGGGTGGAACTGCCACATTTCCATGTCTTGCATAGGTACACCCGCACGCAATGCCATACCTACACCGTCACCAGTGTTGATGTGTGCGTTAGTGGTCGACGCGTAAATACGACCTGCGCCACCTGTTGCTAGAATCGTTGCTTTTGATTTGAAGTAACAGATTTCACCCGTTTCCATACAAATCGCAGTACAGCCCATTACGGCGCCGTCTTGGTTTTTCACCAAGTCTAGTGCATACCATTCCGAGAAAATGGTGGTTTTGTGTTTCACATTTTGTTGGTAAAGCGTATGCAGAAGCGCGTGACCTGTACGGTCCGCAGCTGCTGCTGTACGTGCAGCTTGCTCACCACCAAATTCTTTTGACTGACCACCGAATGGACGTTGGTAGATAGTACCGTTATCAAAACGAGAGAATGGAAGACCCATTTTTTCTAGTTCGATAACGGACTCAGGGCCATTTTTACACATGTATTCAATCGCGTTCTGGTCACCGATGTAATCGGAACCTTTAACGGTATCGTACATGTGCCATTGCCAATCGTCTTTGTGCGAGTTACCCAGAGCAACGGTAATACCGCCCTGTGCAGACACAGTATGAGAACGTGTTGGAAATACTTTTGATAACAAAGCACATGATAGGCCTTGTTCTGAAATTTGTAGTGCAGCGCGCATACCTGCACCACCAGCGCCGATTACTACGGCATCAAACTCACGAACTGGAATAGACACTTACGCACCCCACAGAATAAATAGACCAGAGAAGACATAGCCGAATAGCACGGCAATAACACCAAGTTGCAGTGCGCCACGCAGTTTCGCGCACTTAATGTAATCCGTTAATACCTGCCACAAACCGACCCATGCGTGGATCAGGATCGAGACAAGTGCCAACATGGTGAATACTTTAGTGAAGGTACCACCAAAGAATTGGGTCCAAGATGCGTAAGAGATATCTGAAAATGCACAGAAGCTAATCAGATAAATCGTGTATAGCGTCATAATGATTGCAGTTGCACGAATTAGTAGGAAATCGTGTACACCATTACGACCAAATGAAGATACGTGTTTTACCATACCAAGATCCCCGCCAATAATGATAATACTGCTGTTACACCAAACGCGACTTTAGCGCTCATCGTGCCAGAATCTAGCTCTTCAAAGTGACCTAGATCCATCAACAAGTGACGGATACCACCTGCAATGTGGTAGGCAAGTGCAGTAAGAATTCCCCACAGGATGAATTTTACGAAGAAGCTATCGACGATGTCAGCGGCTTCCATAAAACCCATTGGGGATGACAGAGAAATGGACAGTAACCACAGTAGTATACCCACCGCAACAAACGTAATTACCCCAGACACACGGTGTAGGATGGATGCGATTGCTGTGATAGGAAAGTGGATGGTCTGTAAATCTAAATTAACAGGTCTTGACTTTCTTTCTTTCACGGGCTTGCTCACTCAGCTCCATTGAGCATTTATTGTTATAACCAATTTCAGCTTCCAAACGTACAAAAGTTAACATCTATTTAACAAATATCGCGAGTAACCACCCAGATAATTGTAAACAACTTGTTAACAATCGGAGTCCAGCAACAAACCTCACTCTTTGTTTCTAGCCCCGAATTTATAAGGATTTAACTAAAATTTTCTTAGCCAATATACGGCGAGCAACATTCTAATACAATTGGTGTAACAAATTATGCTACATAGAACAGATTTTTAACGATTTTCATGAGAAAAATCATAACAAGTGCACACAAAGATGGAGAAAAATTGACTTTAAGCTTTAACAACAGTACAAAAATGGCACATAAACATCCTGGACGGATTAAATAATAAACAAAGGAGATTGTTATGGCGGATAAGAAAGCGACCCTTCATGTTGAAGGTCAAGCGCCAATCGAACTGCCAATTATGGACGGTACGCTAGGTACACCTGTAATTGACGTTCGTAAGCTGGGAGCCAATGGTTACTTTACTTTTGACCCAGGTTTTCTTGCCACTGCATCTTGTGAATCATCAATCACGTACATCGATGGCGGCAAAGGTATTCTTTTGCACCGCGGTTTCCCGATTGATCAATTAGCCAATAACGCAGATTACTTAGAAGTATGTTACATCCTTCTTTATGGTGAAGCCCCTACCCGAGAACAATACGAGCAATTCAAGACGACCGTAACGCGTCATACTATGGTCCACGAACAAATCGCAAGCTTTTTCCATGGCTTCCGACGTGATGCTCACCCAATGGCAGTAATGTGTGGTGTAGTCGGTGCACTTGCAGCCTTCTACCACGACTCTCTTGACATCAACAACGACGAGCACCGCGAGATCGCGGCGTACCGTCTGCTATCGAAGATGCCGACACTGGCTGCAATGTGTTACAAATACTCTATCGGTCAGCCATTTATCTACCCACGCAACGATTTGAGCTACGCAGAAAACTTCCTACACATGATGTTCGCAAACCCTTGCGAAGAGTATGAAGTAAACCCTGTCGTTGCTCGTGCAATGGATAAAATCTTCACGCTACACGCGGATCATGAACAGAATGCGTCGACGTCAACTGTACGTCTAGCTGGCTCTTCTGGTGCTAACCCATTTGCATGTATTGCCGCTGGTATTGCATCACTTTGGGGACCTGCTCACGGTGGTGCAAACGAAGCGTGCTTGAGAATGCTAGAAGAGATTGGCAGCGTCGATAACATCCCTGAGTATGTAGACCGCGCGAAAGACAAAGATGACCCATTCCGCTTAATGGGCTTTGGTCACCGCGTTTATAAAAACTACGATCCACGTGCGACAGTAATGCGCGAAACGTGTCATGAAGTTCTCAAAGAGCTAAACATTCAAGACCCTCTACTAGATGTAGCAATGGAACTTGAGCGCATTGCGCTTTCTGATGAGTACTTCGTTTCTAAGAAGCTGTACCCGAACGTAGACTTCTACTCAGGTATCATTCTTAAAGCGATTGGTATTCCAGTTTCTATGTTTACGGTTATCTTCGCGATTTCTCGTACCATCGGCTGGATTGCTCACTGGAACGAAATGCACAGCGATCCACTGAACCGCATCGGTCGTCCTCGTCAGCTATACACTGGTGAGACACAGCGTGAGTTTTCTCCACTTCACGAACGTGAATGATCTTTTTAGTTAGAAGATAAACAAACAAAAGGGTTGAGATTTTGTCTCAACCCTTTTTTCTTTTCAGCGTTTCACGTTATGAATAGCGAACACTAAACCGGATTATCAATATCGATAAACTCCACATGTAGGCCATATTCATCCGCTAGCCATTTTCCTAAAGCCTGAACACCATAACGCTCAGTAGCATGATGACCTGCAGCAAAGTAATGAATGTCCATTTCTCGCGCAGTATAGGTTGTACGCTCAGAAATTTCGCCAGAGATAAACGCATCTAATCCGTGTTGTACAGCAAGCTCAATAAAATCCTGTCCTCCACCAGTGCACCAACCGACCGTCTCAATCATCTTATCGGTATTCTCTGGAGCAATATGCAGTGGTTGTCTATCAAGAACTTGATTGATCTTGCTCGCAAACTCAGCACCAGACATCGGTTTTTTCAAGCGTCCAAACATGGCTACTGATTGAGGATGTCCTTCAAGCCCACCTTCTACTTCGATTTCAAGTAAGCGAGCTAATTCGGCGTTGTTGCCTAGCTCTGGGTGAATATCCAGAGGAAGGTGATAACCATATAAGTTGATATCGTTTTTGATCAGACTACGAATTCGTTTACCTTTCATACCACGAATTGGCTCAGGTTCACCTTTCCAAAAATAACCGTGATGAACGAGTAATGCGTCTGCATTAAGCTCAATCGCTTTATCGATTAAGGCTTGGGAGGCAGTTACGCCAGTGATAATACGCTTTACGGCTGGCGTCCCTTCTACCTGTAACCCGTTTGGTGCGTAATCTTTAATTAACTGCGGTGACAGTTTGTCATTAAGAATCTGTTCTAGCTTTAAGTTATTCATTATTACTTCCAATTTCTAGCGCATGTAAACCTAAATAACCTCTCGATGAAATCAGACCGAGAGTGTGCAACCTAGTTGATACAACAACGTTTTGACATCTGGCACCTTGATATCATTTAGGTACTTAAAGTGTATCTCGAACCCTAATATCGATGCTAGCCACCCTACCCTCAAAAGCAAATTTAGTTACAATAACAAAGCTTGTCGCCTCACCATACATATAGGGATACGGATGAACCAACTGCAACGCTTTTACCAATGGATCGCCACTTCACCTCCTCTTTTCAAGTTACGCCCTCCGTTTACAACCTTAGAGGATCTTTCGGTAACGCCTTTAAATAACGCTGAGCAATACAATGGTAATCCAAGATTGGGCTTTTTATATCAGCACTTATGCACTGCAGTTCTCTCTAGTTCAGAACGATATCAGGTTATCGCGGAAGAGGTTCAGTTAAACGACATCGAAGGTAAGACTATTGGTGCTATCGACTTGGTGTTGCGGAATACAGAATCAAATCAAATAGAACACTGGGAAGTAGCGATTAAGTTTTATCTTCTTTATAACGGCGTTTGGTATGGTCCGAATGCTCACGACCAGCTGCATACAAAACTGAATAGAATGCTTACTCATCAGTTGAAAATGAGCGATCGCCCGGAATTTCAAAAAATAATTCCGTTAAACGACGCTCCACAAGAACGTCTATTGATGCAAGGACGACTCTATATTAATCCGTTTACTCCAGAGCCAACTCCTAGCGAGTGCTTGGGTTATGAACTAAATCCAAGTCAGATTAGTGGTTACTGGTGCTACCAGAGCCAATGGGAGTTAATCGGTAAGCCACTTTATCATTTACACAAACCATGCTGGGCGATTGGTACGGACGATTTATCTCAACCCATTGAAAAGCCTTCAGACCGATTTGTACATGCACAAACGGAGGACGGTCAATTCTGGTTTGTGGTACCGGATTCCTGGCCCGGAAACAACTCAGTTCAGGAATCTTAAAACGCAAAAGGGTTGATGCTTGCACATCAACCCTTTGTTTTCTAAATCAACTATTGAATGGTTTACAGGCCAGCAGCTGCAAACACTTGATTAACGATCTCTTGTGCTTCTGCTTCGATTTGTTTTAGGTGCTCTTCACCTTTGAAGCTTTCACAGTAAATCTTGTAGATGTCCTCTGTGCCTGATGGACGAGCAGCAAACCAGCCGTTTGCCGTCGTTACTTTTAGACCACCGATTGCAGCACCATTACCAGGCGCATGCGTTAGACGAGCCGTAATTGGATCACCCGCTAGTGTTTCAGCCTCGACCATTTCTGGTGACAACTTCTTCAGTACGTCTTTTTGAGGGCCATTCGCTACAGCTTGAATACGGTTGTATTTCGACTCACCGTGTTTCGCCGCTAGCTCTTCATAGTAGTCTTGTGGGTTCTTACCCGTTACCGCAGTGATCTCTGCCGCTAGAAGACATAACAAGATGCCGTCTTTGTCTGTTGACCAAGGCGTACCATCTTTACGAAGAAAAGATGCCCCGGCACTTTCTTCGCCACCGAAGCCGAATTTACCAGTGTACAGACCATCAACAAACCATTTAAAGCCTACTGGTACTTCACATAGCTCACGACCTAGATCCGCTACAACACGGTCAATCAGTGCACTTGATACTAGTGTTTTACCAACAGCTACATCTTTACCCCATGCGTCACGATGGCGGTATAGGTAGTCGATACAAACGGCTAAGAAGTGATTCGGGTTCATCAAACCTTTTGGCGTAACGATACCGTGACGGTCGTAGTCAGGATCGTTACCAAATGCTAGGTCGTACTCATCTTTCAATGCCAATAGACCCGCCATTGCGTAAGGAGAAGAACAGTCCATACGTACAACGCCGTCTTTATCGAGAGACATGAATTGGAAAGAAGGATCAATCGCTTCACTTACTAGCGTTAGGTCTAGGTTGTATGCCTGACCAATTTGACGCCAGTAATCGATGCCGCTGCCACCCAATGGATCTACACCAATCTTCAGATTTGCTTTTTGGATTGCTTCCATATCGATAACGTTCACCAGATCATCGATATAGGGTTTAACCAAGTCCATCTCCACAAACAGATCCGATGCTTTTGCTTCTGCTAGTGGTAAGCGTTTAACACCTTGTAAACCTTCGGCAATCAGTGCGTTCGCACGATCTTCGATAGCTTGAGTCAACTCAGCTTCTGCTGGACCACCGTGAGTCGGATTGTATTTGATACCGCCGTCTTGTGGTGGGTTATGAGATGGTGTAATCACAATACCGTCTGCTTTTTCATCGTGCTTGATGTTGTAAGTCAGAATTGCGTGCGAGATACCTGGTGTTGGCGTGTAGCCGTTATCCTGCTGTACGATGACTTTTACGCCATTCGCAATCAAAACTTCAATCACGCTAGAAAATGCAGGTTCAGACAAAGCATGCGTGTCTTTACCGACAAACAAAGGACCTGTGGTCCCTTGCTGGGCACGAACTTCTGCAACCGCTTGAGCAATAGCCAAAATGTGGTTTTCGTTAAATGTATGCTTATCAGCGGTACCACGGTGACCTGATGTGCCGAATTGAACCTTGTGATCGGGGTTCTTAGCATCAGGTTGAAGCAAGAAGTAATTGGCAACAAGTGCCGGAATATTATGAAGATCTTCCTGCTGCGCTTTTTGCCCAGCACGAGGGTGCATAGCCATGTTTGACATCCTTTCTTTAAATACAAATAAAATTAAAAAAGCCTCATAATATCCGCTAACTGCGACACATTATGAGGCTTCTATCAGGTTTCTTAGATTGAACCTGTTACTTTTTCTATTAAGTCAGGTTGGTACCCCATGTGTGTCATCACTTGTTCAACCATCTGTCTTTTACGACTGGTATTGTTGTTCGTGATAACCCAAAACGGTGTGCCAGGAATGGCTTTTGGCTTGGTCGTGTTGCCATTTGCCAACAAGGTTTCTTCATTATCTGCAAAGTACACGCGTTTGCGTCCCTTTACATTCGTAGCCTGCGCGAAACCTTCTGGATTTAATTTATGTAAGGTCGATAGTACTAACATAAAGCGATCAATCGCTTTTTTTAGACCGGCAAACTCATCAGAAATAAGCAGCGAACGCATTTCTTTCACTACATCAACAGATTCCGTTTTACCCGCATCTTTACTTACTACAATCCCTTGTGGCTTCTCTACTACAGGCGCGGCTTCAGCTTCCTGCAACTGACCATCAAGGTTTAAAAGGCGTCGCAAAATATCCGAGGCGCTTTCACCGATATGCTTAGTTTGGCTAGCAATGTAACGGTATAGATCCTCATCAACCTCAATTGTTTTCATTCGCTTTTCACATTCTCAATGTTTAAACTCTGGGGGATTATAACGAGATCCTCTCGGATACTCCACGTTAAACCCATCACGAATAAGATAAAATGTCAGCATTACTCAACTATAAGCAGGAAGGCCAAGGCCAAACAGTTGTTTTGATTCACGGATTGTTTGGTAGTTTAAGTAATCTGGGTCTACTAGCCCGCGATCTTATTAAAGATCACACGGTGATCAGTATTGATCTGAGAAATCACGGCCTCTCTTTTCACTCAAACATTCATAATTACGCCGACATGGCAAAAGATGTGGCACAACTCCTACAACACTTAAATGTTGATCCATCTATTATTATTGGGCATTCAATGGGTGGAAAGGTCGCGATGACACTGGTGGACATTGCTCCAGAGCTCGTCAAACAGTTGGTTGTGCTCGACATGGCACCTGTCGCCTACACAGCAAACCGTCACGACAATGTGTTTAATGGTTTACACGCCGTAATTAACGAAAAGCCAGCAAGCCGTCAACAAGCGATGGATATCCTAGCTCAACATGTGGAGATCGACGGTGTAAGACAATTTCTCTCTAAGTCACTATACAAAAATGGCGATAAAATGGACTGGCGGTTTAACGTACCGAGCCTTTTTGAGAATTACGCACAAATTATCGGCTGGCAGGAAATTGCCCCAACAGACGTACCCACTCTGTTTATTAAAGGTGGTGATTCCGATTACTTAATGCCAGAGCACCAACCTGCGGTGCAAAAACAGTTCAAACAAGCAAAAGCACATATTATCGCTAATACTGGCCACTGGCTTCACGCCGAAAAACCGGCTGAAGTAATGAGAGTCATTCGGAAATACATTTCGAGTTAACAAATTCGAAAAGCAACAATAGATTATTGAAATAACCCTTCTTGTAGTGCATTAACTTTACCGTTTAACAGTGGTATAGTGCGCCCAAGATTTTTCGGCATGAAGGACTAAAATGCTTTACGACTATATGGATATGCTCGAGTCTATTGGGCTCGATCTTCTTTTTGCTGCTATCTTCTTTTTCATCGGGATGGCGATAAAAGATGTGCTAAAGCAAGGCAATGTACCTGTTTTTGGTCGTCGTATTGTATGGTTAGTCCTTTTCCTAGGCTGTGCTGGCTTTATTGCAAAAGGTGTAATTCAGCTAACTTGGGAAGGCTCTGGGTTAGGTTAAACCCTTAGTACCATCGCCAATAACAAACAATGTAAAGGTATAGACTCTATGGCAAGTGTAGGTATCTTCTTCGGTAGCGACACAGGTAATACTGAAGCCGTTGCAAAGATGATTCAAAAGCAACTAGGTAAGCATCTAGTTCACGTTCAAGACATCGCGAAAAGCAGCAAAGAAGACATTGATAACTTCGATCTTCTTCTTCTAGGTATCCCAACTTGGTACTACGGTGAAGCACAATGTGATTGGGATGATTTCTTCCCTGAACTTGAGCAAATCGACTTCTCTACTAAGCTAGTGGCTATCTTTGGCTGTGGCGACCAAGAGGACTACGCAGAATATTTCTGTGACGCGATGGGCACAGTACGTGATATCGTTGAGTCTAAAGGCGGCACAATTCTTGGCCATACTTCAACAGAAGGCTACGAATTTGAAGCGTCTAAAGCACTTGTTGAAGGCGACGACAGCCAATTCGTAGGTCTATGTATCGATGAAGACCGTCAACCGGAACTGACTGACGAGCGTGTTGAGAACTGGGTTAAACAGATTTACGAAGAAATGTGTTTAGCTGAGCTTGAAGGCTAAATAAATCGAATTATGCAAAGACCTCCGATTGGAGGTCTTTTTGTATATTTTCACAAAGCATCGGTGAGCACTTCCTCTTCACGATACTGAGGTTTCTTTCTTACATAAAGCTTGCGTTGAACCTCTGAAACCACGTTCCCCTGTTTATCTTTTACATGGGTAATAAATTCAGGAAAACACTTTTCCCCATTCCGTGTCATTTGATAAATGTTTTCTAGCATCCCTTCAGTAACTTCGAATTCTGCATATAAATCACTTTGCCCTGGCTTAATAAAGTTAATACTCGCCTCTTTATCCCACACGTAATACTCCTCGCGTAGAATCCCCATCAGCATCAACGAGTAAATGGGATCAGTTAAAGAGAAAATACTGCCACCATACTGAGTACGATTGGCGTTTTTATTCCACCAGCGAAGTTTCAAACGCACCTTCACGGTACGAAAGTCTTCAGAAATATGTAAGATTTTAATACCAGCGCCCCAAAAAGGTGGCCAAATATTGAGTGCGAATTTTACAATTCCTGGTTTGTATATCTTCGCAAGTCGCTTATTCATCGCAGTCCGTGCCCTCTCTAAGCTCAATGTTACAAAGTTGTAACTGGTCAGATCTGTAATATAATCGACCTGTTTCTAATTTACAAAAAGATTCTATTAACCCTTTGAAGTTCGTGGTTTAATGTTCTGAGCGCTTATCCTATAATGGTAGGAAGATTGAATTCTGTTAAATCGCTGCAGATGATCCAACGGGAAAGTATATGTCAGATAATAATCAGGCGCTGAAGGATGCGGGTTTAAAAGTAACCCTTCCAAGGCTAAAAATTCTAGAAGTACTTCAGCAGCCAGACTGCCAGCACATCAGTGCTGAAGATTTGTACAAAAAGTTGATTGATCTAGGTGAAGAGATTGGCCTAGCAACTGTTTACCGAGTTCTAAACCAATTCGATGATGCTGGTATTGTAACTCGTCACCACTTTGAAGGTGGTAAGTCAGTCTTCGAATTATCGACTCAACATCACCACGACCATCTAGTGTGCCTAGACTGTGGTGAGGTAATTGAATTTTCTGACGATCTTATTGAAGAACGTCAAAAAGAGATTGCAGCTAAGTACAATGTCACGCTAACAAACCACAGCTTATACTTGTACGGCAAGTGCAGTGATGGTGGTTGTAAAGACAATCCAGATGCACACAAACCAAAAAAATAACGGTTTGTTGATTTAAAATAAACGTCAGCTCATGCTGGCGTTTTTTGTTTCTGAGGGCGATATCTTTCAATAGCTGAATTGCCGTACCAACTTTTGTAAAGCGTCGATTAGACTTACCAATTCAAACCTTAATAAACATCATTGTTTTGCTTCCAAACCGAACATTTATCAAACGTCCCTCGTTCTTAAGCAACTCCCTACAGTACCTATAACCGCCGCATTACGATAATGAGAATAAAAAAATGCCAGCATTTGCTGGCATTTTTATCGGTTTTTGCATTAATCGAGATTATTGGTTCTCAATTTTTGCCCAAGTATCACGTAGACCAACCGTGCGGTTGAATACTAGTTTATCTGCTGAAGAATCTTTCGAGTCTGCGCAGAAGTAACCCATACGCTCAAACTGGTAGCCTTTTTCTGCTTCTGCTGACGCTAAGCTAGGCTCTACAAAACCATTGATCACAACTAATGATTCAGGGTTGATTGTAGAAGCAAAGTCTTCTGCTGCACCCGGGTTTGGAACCGTAAATAGACGATCGTACAGACGGATTTCCGCTGGTAATGCTTTATCAGCTGATACCCAATGAATCACACCTTTTACTTTACGGCCATCAGCCGGGTTCTTACCTAGTGTGTCTGCATCGTAAGAACAGAAGATAGTCGTGATGTTGCCTTCGGCATCTTTTTCAACGCGCTCTGCTTTGATCACGTAAGCACCACGTAAGCGAACTTCTTTACCTAGCACTAAACGCTTGTACTTTTTGTTCGCCTCTTCACGGAAGTCTTCACGCTCAATCCACAACTCACGAGTGAATGGTACTTCACGCACACCCATCTCTGGTTTGTTTGGGTGATTAGCAACCGTCAAGTTTTCTACTGCACCTTCTTCAAAGTTTTCGATAACAACTTTAACAGGATCCAGCACAGCCATTGCACGCGGAGCGTTCTCGTTTAGGTCATCACGAATACAAGATTCTAATGAGCTAAACTCGATCATATTTTCTTGCTTCGTTACACCAATACGCTTACAGAATTCACGGATAGATGCTGGCGTGAAGCCACGACGACGCAGACCAGAGACTGTTGGCATACGTGGGTCATCCCAACCGTTAACCAGTTTTTCAGTGACGAGTTGATTAAGCTTACGCTTAGACATCACTGTGTACTCAAGGTTTAAGCGACTGAACTCGTATTGATGCGGACGGCTTTCGATCGTGATGTTGTCCAGAACCCAGTCGTACAGACGACGGTTATCCATAAACTCAAGCGTACAGATAGAGTGTGTAATGCCTTCTAATGCATCAGAGATACAGTGCGTGAAGTCGTACATTGGGTAAATGCACCACTTATCACCAGTTTGGTGGTGCGTAGCAAAACGCACACGGTATAAAACTGGATCGCGCATAACCATGAATGAAGAACCCATGTCAATCTTGGCACGAAGACACGCTTTACCTTCTTCAAATTCACCAGCGCGCATTTTTTCAAATAACGCTAAGTTCTCTTCAACAGAACGGTCACGGTATGGGCTTGGTTTACCTGGCGCCTTTAGCGTGCCACGGTATTCACGAATCTGCTCTGGACTTAGCTCATCTACGTACGCTAAGCCTTTGTTAATCAATTCAATTGCATATTCGTAAAGCTTATCGAAGTAGTTTGATGAGTAACATACTTCACCACTCCACTCAAAGCCCAACCAGTTTACATCTTTCTTGATAGACTCAACGTATTCGATGTCTTCTTTTTCAGGGTTCGTATCGTCGAAACGTAGATTACATTGACCCTGGTAGTCCTGAGCAATACCGAAGTTCAAACAGATAGACTTAGCATGACCGATATGCAGGTAGCCATTTGGCTCCGGCGGGAATCGAGTATGCACGCTAGTGTGTTTACCATCCGCTAGATCTTTATCAATGATCTGGCGAATAAAGTTTGATGGACGAGCATCAGCTTCACTCATCTATAGCACCTCAAAAATATTAGTATTGTCAGAGAAAACGGAACTCTGCATCCAAGTATGGTTTTGCAGAGTACATTGTTTCTAATGATCCACAATTCTAAGCAATTAGACAACAAGAACTCGCGCTAAAACGACAATATTTATCGAGTTAGTGCGAAAGCACAGCAGATTCAAAGTGCCAAAACAAAAAAAGACCTCCCGAGGGAGGTCTTTAGTCAGATATCAGTTCGATGTAATTAAGGCAATTTTACATTCGATAGGTCTTCATTAGCACCGATTGCTTTCATTTCGCCAGCAACGATTTCAGCTAGAGGGCCAAGGATAACTTGAAGGTTGTTTTCACCAAGTTTAACCACACCTTTCGCACCCAATTTCTTCAGTACTTCCTCATCAGCGACTGAACGATCTTTTAGCGTCAAGCGTAGTCGAGTGATACATGCGTCGATTGAAGTTAGGTTGTCATGACCGCCAAGTGCTTTTAAGTATTGGCGAGCTAGGTCACCACTTTTCTTCTCACCAGCAGGCGCTGCTGCTTCGCTGTCGTCATCTTCACGACCAGGCGATTTCAAGTTGAATGCGCGGATTGCGAAGCTGAATGTGAAGAAGTATAGAGCACCAAAGCCAAGACCAACTGCACCAAGTAGTAGCGGCTTAGTTGCTAGACCGTAGTTCAACAAGTAGTCAATTAGACCAGCTGAGAATGTGAAGCCGTGTAGCGTACCAAGCATGTTAGCAACAACTAGCGACAGACCAGTGAACACTGCGTGAATCGCGTATAGTGCAGGCGCTAGGAATACGAACATGAACTCTAGAGGCTCTGTGATACCAGTTAGGAATGAACAGAATGCAACAGAGAACAATGCACCACCAACTTGGCTGCGTTTCTCAGCAGGAGCCGCTAGGTACATTGCAAGCGCCGCACCAGGTAGGCCAAACATCATTACTGGGAAGAAACCGTTCATGAACACACCAGCGCTCTTATCGCCGCCGAAGAAACGGTGTAGGTCACCAGATTTAACTGTTTCAGTTACTTCCTTCACTGTTGCAGTGATTTCAGGAGTGACAGAATTAGCGAATTCAAATGTATGAGTTTGACCTGCAACAAGCGTTTTCGCTAGCGCAGGATCCACACACAGTTGTTGTAGAGCAGGAAGCGCTTGACCCGCAGCATTTGCACCAGTTACTAGCACTTCTTGACAAGACCCCATACCAAACCAGAAGAATGAGTTAAGTACGTGGTGTAGACCTACAGGAATAAGGGCTCGGTTCAGTGTACCGTAGATAAACTGACCAATAGCGCCAGAAGTTGAGATGCCATGAGCAAGCGCATCTAGACCACCTTGAATTGTTGGCCATACAATGCCACCAACTGCACCAGCAACTAAAGCGAATAGACCTGCCATAATCGGCACTAAACGTTTACCAGAGAAGAAAGCAAGCCACTCAGGAAGACGTGTAGCATGGAAAGCGTTGTAAGAGTGGCCAGCAATAATACCTGCGATGATACCACCAAAGAACGACATGTTTACTGATGCATCAATTGTTGACGCTGTCGCTGTCAGTACAAAGTACGCAACTGCACCAGCAAGGCCAGCTGCACCTTGACCGTCTTTAGATAGACCGATCGCAATACCAAGGCCAAACAACAATGGAAGGTTAGAAAAGATTGAGTTACCTGCTTGTGCCATAAATGCGATGTCAAAAACATCCGGCTGGCCCAAGCGCAGTAACAAGCCTGCGATTGGCAAAGTCGCAATAGGAAGCATAAGAGCTTTACCTAACTTCTGCGCGTATCCGAGAATATTCACCTTAAGTTCCCCCTATAGGATTAGATGTTATGTTGAATGACTTATTTCAGTCGTCCAATTTAGTCATCCTCAGTTTATGACATTAATTTTGCTCCGCAAATTAAAAGCTCACCGTTTGTGATCATAATCACCACAATTTGCCCTTTCGGAAGGTTTTTGCTAGCGAGATCATAAAACTTATTTTATTATACGAAAAAATGGCGTTTTAAAGATAATATTCTCGCACTTTATGCAAGGAAGAATCAGTGTTATTTTGGTATCTAGGCGGGTAAATCACTGTAACTTTGCTCTGAAAAAGAATCATAAAAAACCATACAATTATTACTTTTCAGTTAGTTACTATGACAATAACATCGATAAAACGCGACTTGCTGTATGTGACTCGTTATCTAATTCAGTGATACAAACTAAGTACCCATATGACTAAAGCAGTCTCCACTTAGGTAACGATATAGAAATTGAATTCTCATCTATAAGGACTAGCTGACTATGTACGCGCTAAGTAACTGTAAAATTTATACCGGTAGTGATGTTCTTACCGATCATGCGGTCATCATCGAAAACGACCTTATTCAATCTATTGTGCCGGTTGCAGAGCTACCTCAGGGCATCGAAGTAAAAGACCTCGCAGGCGCAAACCTAAGTCCGGGCTTTATCGACCTGCAACTGAATGGCTGTGGCGGTGTAATGCTAAACGATGCAATCACACCGGAAACCATGCAAATCATGCACGAAGCAAACCTCAAGTCCGGCTGTACTAGCTTCTTACCAACGCTCATTACTTCATCAGACGAAGATATGCGAACTGCAATTTCTGCCGCTCGTGAATATCATAACCAATATCAAAACCAATCACTTGGCCTACACCTAGAAGGCCCTTATCTTAACGTCGCGAAAAAAGGTATCCACAACGTCGATTTTATTCGCCCGTCAGATGAAAGCATGATTGATCTTATCTGCGCAAACGCCGATATCATCGCTAAAGTAACGCTTGCACCAGAGCAAAACGATCCAGAGCATATTGCACGATTAAAAGCAGCCGGCATCGTAGTTTCTATTGGTCATACAAATGCGACCTACGCCGAAGCGCGTAAAGGCTTTGAAGCAGGTATTACTTTTGCCACACACCTATTTAATGCGATGACACCAATGGTTGGTCGTGAACCTGGAGTTGTTGGTGCAATTTACGATACGCCTGACGTTTATGCTGGCATTATTGCTGATGGTTTCCACGTAGACTACGCAAACATCCGAATTGCTCATAAAATCAAAGGTGAAAAGCTTGTTTTGGTGACGGATGCCACAGCTCCAGCAGGTGCTAACATTGATCACTTTATTTTTGTCGGTAAGAAAGTATATTACCGAGATGGTAAGTGTGTTGATGAAAACGGCACACTAGGCGGCTCAGCTTTGACAATGATAGAAGCAGTTCAGAATTCAGTTGAGCACGCGGGGATCGCTTTAGACGAAGCTCTACGAATGGCCACGTTATACCCAGCAACTGCAATTGGTGTTGAGGATCGCCTTGGCCGAGTTCGAAAAGGGATGGTTGCAAACCTAACCATTTTCGATCGTGACTTCAAAGTAAAAGCGACGGTTGTTAACGGACAATACGAGCAAAATTAAGCATGAATGGCGGACAGATTGGTAATGTAGATTTAGTAAAACAGCTTAACAGCGCTGCGGTATATAGGCTGATTGATCAGCAAGGTCCTATCTCCCGTATTCAAGTCGCAGATGTGAGCCAGCTCGCACCTGCTAGTGTTACCAAAATAACCCGCCAACTTTTAGAGCGCGGCCTTATTAAAGAGGTCGCCCAGCAAGCTTCAACTGGTGGTCGTCGTGCAATCTCTCTGACCACCGAAGTCAAACCCTTCCACTCTATTGCGGTTCGTTTAGGTCGAGATTACGTACAATTTTGTTTGTACGATTTAGGTGGCACTGCACTTGCGGAAGATCAACACGAACTGCATTACACCAACCAAGCTGACTTGATCGCTGGGCTTATCGATTTACTTAAAGAATTCGTAAACCGTTGCGAAGACAAAATTGATCAGCTCATTGCAATTGGTATTACGCTACCGGGCCTTGTAAACCCAACAACAGGCGTAGTTGAATATATGCCGAATACCGATATCGATAATCTGGCGCTGGGTGAAATTGTTGGAGAGAAGTTTAATACCGCATGCTTTGTTGGGAATGACGTACGTGGCATGGCGTTAGCGGAGCACTACTTTGGGGCAAGCCAAGACTGTCAGGACTCCATTTTAGTTAGCGTTCACCGCGGTACTGGCGCAGGTATTATCGTTAACGGCCAGGTTTTTCTTGGTTTTAACCGCAACGTCGGTGAAATTGGTCATATCCAAATCGATCCGCTTGGTGAACAGTGCCAATGTGGGAACTTTGGTTGCTTAGAAACCGTAGCAGCGAACCCAGCTATTATCCAACGAGTAAAACAACTGATTGCTCAAGGCTATGAGTCAAGCTTGACTGACCTTGAAAACATCACGATTGAAGCAGTGTGTCAGCATGCAATGGATGGTGACGAACTTGCAAAGCAGAGTTTAGTGCGAGTGGGTAACCAGTTAGGTAAAGCGATTGCAATTACCGTTAACTTGTTTAACCCTCAGAAAATTGTCATTGCGGGCGACATTACTGCTGCACAAGACATAGTCTTCCCTGCAATTCAACGCAATGTCGAAAATCAATCTCTCAAAACTTTCCATAACGACCTTCCTATCGTGGCTTCACACATTGATAAGCAGCCAACGATGGGCGCATTTGCGATGATTAAACGCGCAATGCTAAACGGAGTTTTGTTACAAAAGTTACTTGAAGACTAAGTTTATACAACTAATTGAGTTACAATCTCGGGCTGTGTTTTCACAGCCCGTTTTTGTATATCAGGAATACAGCTCAACAGTATGGAAATTATTCTAATTACAACAGCTTTTTTAGCTGGCTTTATTGCGCTTAAATGTAGCCTCCCTCCCCTCGTTGGTTTTCTACTGGCAGGATTTGGTTTGCATGCATTTGGCTATCAAAGCAATGACGTTATCGTCACTCTTGCAGATCTTGGTGTCACTCTTCTTCTATTCACGATCGGACTCAAGCTTGATGTCAAAACGCTACTGTCCAAAGAAATATGGGGAGGAGCGACCGCCCACAACATACTGTCTACCGCTTTTTTTGCACTAGCGCTATCAGGTTTAAAACTACTGGGCTTAACTTCGCTCGCCAGTATGGATAGCGGTCAAATCCTACTTTTAGCTTTTGCACTATCGTTCTCCAGTACCGTTTTTGCCGTAAAAGCATTGCAAGAAAAAGGGGAAATGAACGCGACCTACGGCACACTCGCGATCGGTATCTTGGTTATGCAAGATATTTTTGCCGTGGTATTCCTGACTGCTTCAACCGGCAAAGTCCCAGAATGGTATGCCATTGGTTTGTTCGCATTGCCTTTCCTTCGTCCACTATTCTATAAACTGTTAGATAAAGTTGGCCACGGCGAAATGCTGGTGCTGTTCGGTATTTTCTTCGCGCTTGTTGTTGGGGCAGGGCTATTCGAACTGGTCGGAATGAAACCAGATTTGGGCGCGCTGATTTTAGGCATGCTACTCGCTGGCCACCCTAAAGCTTCAGAGCTATCCAAATCGCTATTCAATATGAAGGAGCTGTTCTTAGTCTGCTTCTTTTTAAACATTGGCTTGTCCGCTTCATTGAGCGTCAATGGCGTCGTACTCGCCCTACTATTTATCTTACTGCTGCCAATAAAAGGGCTCTTGTACTTCGTCACGATTAATCACTTTAAGTTTCGAGTACGTACCTCTTTGCTCGCCTCTTTATCGCTGTTCAACTACAGTGAGTTTGGCCTTATAGTCGCAGGGTTGGCTTACAAAATGGGCTGGATGCCAAGCGATATGCTCGCTGCGATTGCGGTTGCGGTGTCTGTGTCCTTTATTATTTCTGCGCCACTTAACCGCCTTAGCCACAAAATTTATCAACACTCCGGCAAGTGGCTGCAAGAGACAGCCGCAGAAAAGCTTAACCAGCGTGACCAACTCATTAACCCTGGGCATGCCCAGGTATTGATCTTAGGCATGGGCCGCATCGGGACAGGGGCCTATGATGAATTACGTGCGCGCTATGGCAAAATTTCACTAGGCATAGAAATTCGTGAAGATGCAGCACATCAGCACCGTTCAGAGGGAAGAAACGTGATCGCTGGCGATGCCACAGACCCAGATTTTTGGGAACGAATTTTAGATACAGGTCATGTCAAACTGGTGCTGCTTGCCATGCCTCATCATCAAGGTAACCAAACCGCACTTGAGCAGCTTAAACGCAGAAAATATAAAGGGCAAATAGCTGCTATCGCCGAGTACCCAGATCAGTTGGAAGGTTTGCTGGAAAGCGGAGTTGACGCCGCATTCAATATATACAGTGAAGCAGGTAGCGGTTTTGCTCGACATGTGTGTAAACAACTTGAACCTCAGTTCACACCAATAAAATAAGCAACCATACTAATATTTTTTAAAAGCCTTTCTATCAATAGAAAGGCTTTTTTGTATGGTTTTTATACCAAACCTTGATTCCATTCACCAAACAAGCCATTAAATTAAATAATATTTACACAACAAGGCTTTTTATCATTTTTATAATCACAAAACGTTGCTTTTTTTACTAGTAATGGCAAATTGAAGCCATACCGATTAGAAATTATTTAGTTTAGTAAGGATGTAGTATGTGTTCAGTATTTGGCATTTTAGACATTAAAAGCGATGCAGCCGCATTGCGCCCTATCGCATTAGAAATGTCGAAAAAACTTCGTCATCGTGGCCCTGACTGGTCTGGGATTTACTCTTCAGAGCGCGCTATTTTAGCGCATGAGCGCTTGGCGATTGTTGGTCTAAATAGTGGTGCACAACCGCTATACAGCCCTGATAAAAAGCTCATCCTTGCAGTCAATGGTGAAATCTACAACCATAAAGAAATTCGTGCTCGTTACGAAGGAAAATACGAGTTTCAAACCGATTCAGACTGTGAGGTCATTCTTGCACTGTACCAAGATATGGGTGCAGATCTCCTTGAAGAACTAAACGGTATTTTCGCTTTTGTTCTGTACGATGAAGAAAAAGACGAATACTTAGTCGGTCGCGACCACATTGGCATTATCCCTCTTTATCAAGGTCATGATGAGCATGGCAACTACTATGTTGCATCAGAGATGAAGGCACTTGTTCCAGTATGTAAAACAGTGAGCGAGTTCCCTCCTGGTAGCTACTACAGCTCAAAAGATGCCGAGCCAACGCGTTACTATGTTCGTGACTGGAACGAATACGCTGCCGTTCAAGGTAACACCACCAGCAAAGAAGAACTGACTGAAGCACTAGAAGCAGCGGTTAAACGCCAACTAATGACGGATGTTCCATATGGTGTTTTACTATCAGGTGGTTTAGATTCATCCATCACCTCTGCTGTGGCTAAACGTTTTGCTGCAATGCGAATTGAAGACGATGAAAAGTCAGAAGCTTGGTGGCCACAACTGCACTCTTTTGCTGTGGGTCTAGAAGGCGCGCCTGACCTGAAAGCCGCTCGCGAAGTTGCCGACCAAATCGGTACCGTTCACCATGAAATGACTTATACAATTCAAGAAGGTCTCGACGCGATTCGCGACGTGATTTACCACATCGAAACGTACGATGTGACCACCATCCGCGCATCCACACCTATGTTCTTAATGGGTCGTAAGATCAAAGCGATGGGCATTAAGATGGTACTTTCTGGTGAAGGTGCAGATGAGATCTTTGGTGGTTACCTATATTTCCACAAAGCACCAAACGCGAAAGAGTTCCACGAAGAAACAGTACGTAAGCTGCTTGCTCTGAACATGTTTGACTGCGCGCGCGCAAACAAATCGCTAGCGGCATGGGGGGTTGAAGGCCGAGTACCGTTCCTTGATAAAGAGTTTATTGATGTTGCAATGCGCCTAAACCCAGCAGATAAGATGTGTGGCAACGGCAAAATGGAAAAACACATTCTACGCGAGTGTTTTGAGCATTACTTGCCAGAGTCGATCGCATGGCGTCAAAAAGAGCAGTTCTCTGATGGCGTAGGTTACAGCTGGATTGATACGTTGAAAGAAGTCGCAGAGCAAAAAGTGACGGATCAGCAGATGGAAACGGCTCAATACCGCTTCCCATACAACACGCCAACCACCAAAGAAGGTTACGTGTACCGAGAAATCTTTGAAGAGCTATTCCCACTACCTTCAGCGGCTGAGTGTGTGCCAGGTGGTCCTTCAGTAGCTTGTTCATCAGCGAAAGCGATTGAATGGGATGAGTCATTCCAAAACTGTGTAGACCCGTCAGGTCGTGCGGTGCAAACCGTCCATAACGACGCTTACTAAGCGACTAAGTAGGGTGTCATGCCCTACTCCTAATCGGTAACCATCGTTGTTTTGCTAAGCTCGCTAAACAGCGTCCCACTGCTGGTGATTACCAGCAAGATTAAAAAAGAGGTGCCAAAGCACCTCTTTTTTTGTTTGTACACATTAGCTATTTCAAGTCTAAATCGCTGTTATCAATACTGACAGGCACTCGTTTAGTGATCATCTGCACTAACATGATTGAGCGTTTCTCACCATCTTGCTCTTGGAAGATAGCATCTATACCTGCAAACTGACCGCTCTTAACTCGGATTTGATCACCTGGTTTTGGCATACACTCAGAAGCGGTATTTTCATTACAGCATTTTTCTAGCTGCATCAATTCAAAGACTAAGTCACCTTGGACTTCTTTTGGTTGAGCACCAAAACGCACAAAATCAACAACCCCTCGAGTGGAGCGGACTGAGGTGAAGTTAGGTCCCTGTTCATAATCAAAGTACGCAAACACATAACAAGGAAACAGCGGCTCTTCGACTTTTTGTCTTTTCCCGCGCAAAATCTTCTCAACTTCTACAGTTGGATAAAAGCACTCTACACCTTGGTTTTCAAGGTGCTGTTTCGCCCTAACCTGCTCCCCACGTTTACAATAAAGTAGATACCAACGTTTCATCTTTTTTACTAGCCAATTCTATTTTGTTTTTATCCTAGCATTAAGCCAAAGTTGAGTCATTGACATTCAGTTTATCTATAAAAGTATGATTATACATCGCTCGCATTAACGGTATCTTTTCAAGAACTTACGAGAAGAAGTCCATAGACAAAAATGGAAATTAAGTTTGTAACACAGCCAACACACCATCATATCATCTGCAAATTCACCCAAAAACAGTCACTTAACAAACAACTTTAGTCGTAATGCAAAATTTTATTGTTTGTCACTCATTAAATTGCAATGTATACGTAGAAGTCGTTAAAAAATGTAATAACTATTATTAGAAGAGCTTATGTCAAACCAACATCAATATTTCGGCCATCCTCGTGGCTTGTTCTTATTGTTCGGTACTGAACTGTGGGAACGCTTTTCTTACTACGCAATGCGCGCCATTCTAGTACTTTACCTTACAGATACAACGATGAATGGCGGCCTTGGCTGGTCAACCAAAGACGCACTAGACCTATACGGTATTTATACTGGTCTTGTGTATATCACTCCTCTTATCGGTGGTTACTTAGCGGATAACTATCTAGGTCAACGCCGTTCAATTTTGCTTGGTGGCGCGTTAATGGCTATCGGCCAGTTTACACTCGCACTTCCTGCTGACGCTCTGGGTATTGGTTCGCTACACAGTTTCTATTTAGGTCTTGGTCTGCTTATCACTGGTAACGGCCTCTTTAAGCCGAATATCTCAACCATGGTTGGCGATTTATATAAAGAGGGTGACAACCGTCGTGACGGTGCATTCACCATCTTCTACATGGGGATCAACTTAGGTGCGTTACTTGCCGGCGTCGTTTCTGGCTCTGTGACAACCTCTTACGGTTGGAAAGCCGGTTTTGTGGCCGCAGGTGTAGGTATGATTATTAGCTTAGTGATGCAAATGGTGCTAGCTCAGTCTTGGCTTGGTGACATCGGTCGCGAGCCCGCAGCAAAAAGAGATCTAAGCAACAAAAACTCCACCACGAAGCAACCCCTAACGAAAGAAGAAGTAAACCGACTAAAAGTAATTTTGGTCATGAGCTTATTCACTATCGTCTTCTGGGCTGGCTTTGAGCAGGCCGGTGGCCTAATGAACATCTACACTCAACAATATACTGATCGTATGATTGGTGGTTTTGAAGTACCTGCTGCGTGGTTCCAATCGCTAAACCCATTTTTCATTATTACCCTAGCACCGGTTCTAGCGGTCCTTTGGGTAAAACTGGGTAAACGCGAACCTACGTCACCAGTGAAATTTGCGATGGCACTATTTTTCTTGGCAATTGGCTTCCTATGTATGGTTGGCGCTGTGCTAGAACAAGGTGGAGACACAACGGTAAAAACATCAATGTTGTGGCTGGTGGGTGCTTTCTTCTTCCATACATTGGGCGAACTGTGCTTATCTCCAATTGGTCTTTCACTGGTGACCAAGTTAGCACCGCTTCGCTTAGCTTCACTCATGATGGGTGCATGGTTTGGCTGTAATGCGATTGCAAACTACGTTGCGGGCTATGTGGGATCTCACGTAGGAGAATTGGGCGCAATGGCTATCTTTAGTGGCATTGCCGTCAGCGCTACCGTGAGTGGTGTCATCCTACTTCTATTCTCGAATACGCTCGTTCGCTGGATGCATGGTGCAGAGAATACTCACAGTACAGCAGAACAAGTCGAAGAGCAGCAAGTACAAGTCGCTTAATCGCTCTACAAAAAGGGTCGCTTTTGCGACCCTTTTTTGTACCTAAAGCTTAGAGTGAACTAACTCAGCCATCATTTCTATATGAAGCTCACTATCGTTCAAACAAGGAATGTAGGTAAAGCTTTCACCACCTGCTTCAAGGAAAATCTCTTTACACTCTTCCGAGATCTCTTCCAACGTTTCTAAACAATCCGAAGAGAATGCTGGTGTCACTACATTGATATTTTTTACCCCTTTTGCAGGAAGTGCCTCTAGGGTTTTATCGGTATAGGGCTGTAACCACTCTTCTCGGCCAAATCGAGACTGATACGTCATACCTATCTGTTGCTCGTTTAACCCTAACGCTTCAGCGAGTAAGCGAGTCGTTTCTTCACAGTGCTGAGGGTAAACATCTCCATTATCAGCGTAACGTTTTGGAATACCGTGATAAGAACATAGCAAGTAGTCTCCCTTACCATACTCTTGCCAATGTTCACGAACTGAATGCGCTAACGCTTCAATGTATTTCGGGTGATTGTAGTAATCCCGAATAAAGCTAAAGCCCGGTATCACGGGCAGGTTTTTAAACGCTTTAGTGATTCCGTCAGAAACCGCTGCCGTTGTTGTGCCCGAGTATTGCGGATACAAAGGTAAAACGATGACTTCTTCTACCCCTTGAGCCAACAGCGCTTCAAAACCTGATTGCAAACTTGGATTTCCATAAGTCATGCCAAGTTCGACTGGCATATCAAGCTTTTGAGCCAACTTTTCTGTTTGACGCTTAGAGTACACCATCAGTGGCGAGCCCTCTTCCATCCAAACTGATTGGTAGAGTTTAGCAACCTTGGGAGCTCGGATTGGAAGGATAACGCCGTGCAATAGCGGACACCAAAGCCATCGAGTCATGTCTACCACTCGGTGATCATGAAGAAACTGACTTAAAAAGCGCTTTACGGCAGGAGCGGTTGGTGCGTCAGGAGTACCCAGGTTCACTAGGAGTACACCCTGTTTATTATTCTCTTTCATAACATCCTATTCATGGTAAACGGCTTGGTTCATATACTTAAATAGCCTCACGGCGCTGCATCGCTGACACTTGAAGTCATTTAGATATATGTTTACGAGTAAACTAAAAAAAGCGACCACTTGGGTCGCTTTCAATATATCAAAATATTAATTTTTTGACTTCAGCAAATTAAGAGAGTGCTTTCTCGATATCTGCACTAACTTCAGCTACTTGCTTAGTACCATCAAACTTAAGGTACTTAGTGTTGCCTGCTTCAGCTTCTTTACCGTAGTAGTTGATTAGTGGTGCAGTTTGCTCGTGGTAAACACCTAGACGTGCACGTACTGTTTCTTCTTTGTCGTCATCACGAACAACAAGATCTTCACCAGTTACGTCATCTTTACCTTCCACTTTAGGTGGGTTGTAAACAACGTGGTAAGTACGACCAGAAGGAAGGTGAGCACGACGACCTGCCATACGCTCAACAATCACATCATCTGCAACGTCAAATTCGATAACGTAGTCTACATCAACGCCCATTTCTTTTAGGCCGTCAGCTTGAGGAATAGTACGTGGGAAACCATCCAGTAGGAAACCGTTCGCACAGTCTTCTTGAGCGATACGCTCTTTGATAAGGCCAAGGATGATTTCATCAGAAACTAGCTGACCAGCGTCGATAACAGCTTTAGCTTGTTTACCAAGCTCTGTACCTGCTTTGATAGCAGCACGAAGCATATCACCAGTAGAGATTTGTGGAATACCGTATTTTTCCATGATGAAGTTTGCTTGTGTGCCTTTACCTGCACCTGGAGCACCTAGAAGAATGATGCGCATGATTTATCCTCTTTAATATTTAAGATTTATACCGAAGCTCACAATAGCTGGGCTTCTTAGACATCAAACCCGAGAAGCACTCGCAACGATAAGTTTCGGTATAACGTATATAGGCGAGCAAAAATACACGCCTTATTACTCACATTCAAGTCGCAGATTCTATCACAGGTTCGCCGCGCAAAGAGTGTATTAAGACTAAAGAATGTTAACGATACCCTCTTTCACGCCCTATTGATTATTAACTCAACACCTGAGATGCAAAATTTTGCGACAACAAACAAAAAGCTCGCGAAATGCGAGCTTTTTGATGTACTGAGGTTATTACACCTTAGTCAAAAGTTTATTAACAGCTCCTAAGAACTCCGTTGGGTCCTCAATTGAGCCTCGCTCTGCAAGCATTGCTTGACCAAGCAGGACTTCTACCCAACGACCAAATGCCTCTTCATCCGCTTCGTCAGCCATGCGCTTAACCAGCTCGTGCTCAGGGTTTAGCTCAAAGATGTACTTCACTTCTGGCACTGCCTGACCCGCCGCTGCAAGAAGCTTCGCCATTTGAGTGCCCATTTCGTAATCGTCCGTTACCACAACAGCAGGTGTAGAAGCGAGTTTAAAGGTCGTACGAACTTCTTTCACACGATCGCCTAGGTAAGACTTCGTGCGTTCTACAACCGACTTAAACTCTTCTTCAGTTTCTTTCTGCTTCTCTTTTTCTGCTTCATCTTCAAACTGACTTAGATCGAGCCCAGCTTTTGTGATTGACTGGAACTGCTTGCCGTCAAACTCAGTTAAGTAGTTCATCAGCCACTCATCAATGCGGTCGTACATCAAGATAACTTCAATGCCTTTCGCTTTGAACTGCTCTAAGTGAGGGCTGTTTTTCGCAGCTGCATAGCTGTCTGCCGTCAAGTAGTAGATCTTATCTTGACCTTCTTTCATGCGCTCAACGTAAGCAGCTAGACCCACGGTTTGCTCCGCAGAATCCACTTCAGTTGAAGAAAAGCGCAATAAGCCTGCAACTTTCTCTTTGTTTGCGAAGTCTTCTGCCGGACCCTCTTTCATCACAAGACCAAACTCTTTCCAGAATGATTGGTATTTCTCTTCATCATTCTTAGCCATGCGCTCCAACATCGTTAGCACACGCTTAGTACAAGCATTACGTAGAGACTGAGTCACTTTGTTGTCTTGTAAGATCTCACGCGATACGTTGAGTGGCAGATCATTGGAGTCTATTAAACCACGTACAAAACGTAGGTAAGACGGCATGAACTGCTCTGCATCGTCCATAATGAACACGCGTTGTACGTACAGTTTCAAGCCTGATTTGTGGTCGCGGTTCATCATATCCCATGGCGCTTTAGATGGGATGTAAAGCAAGCTCGTGTAATCGTTTTTACCTTCTACACGGTTATGGCTCCAAACCAATGGATCGGCAAAGTCATGTGATACGTGCTTGTAGAACTCTTGATACTCTTCATCTGAGATATCCGATTTATTACGCGTCCACAGTGCTTGAGCTTTGTTGATTTGCTCCCACTTCTTCTCATCCGTTTCTTTGCCTTCGTCATCGCGAACAACAGTTTGGATGGAAACTGGGATGCCAATGTGATCCGAGTACTTGCTGATCACATCACGTAGACGCCATTCATTTAGGAATTCTTTACCTTCTTCACGCATATGAAGAATGATGTCAGTACCACGCGATTCTTTAGTGATGTTTTCGATGGTGTACTCACCTTCACCGGCTGAGTGCCATTGTACTGCTTCATCAGCGGCTAGGCCCGCAGCACGAGTACGTACGGTGACGGCATCAGCAACGATAAACGCAGAGTAGAAGCCAACACCAAACTGACCGATAAGCTGAGAGTCTTTGCTCTGCTCTTCAGACAGCTTTGAGAAAAACTCCGCGGTCCCGGATTTTGCAATCGTACCTAAGTGCTCGATCACATCATCGCGGCTCATACCGATACCGTTATCAGAAATGGTTAAGGTATTTGCGCTTTCATCAAACGACAGTTTCACGCAAAGGTCTGCATTACCTTCATATAAGTCTGGGTTAGATAGCGCTTGGAAGCGCAGCTTGTCCGATGCATCTGATGCGTTAGAAATCAGCTCGCGCAAAAAGATCTCTTTATTTGAATAAAGAGAATGGATCATTAAATGCAGTAGTTGTTTTACTTCTGATTGAAAACCACGAGTTTCTTTGTTTTGAGATACGGTTTCGCTCATGTGTGCTCCATAACATCTAAACTAATTGGCTTTTTCATGGAGATAAGTTTGTGACTTTCCCCTTGAAATTACCTTACTGAGATGTCATTTAACATGTGGCTGACAAATGTAAATTCAAGGTCAATATTGCTAAAAACGGTGTTTTTTTAGAAAAATTTAATTATCCTACCAGCCTAAAAGCATCTAAAATGTCGTGCGCACTCCATGCGCTTCGGTAATTTTGTGACATAAATCACTATAATTACAACATCATCCATCTAAGAAGAACTAAATGACTAACATCGGCACCAAATTTCTACTTGCTCAAAGGTTCACCTTTGATCCAAATAGTAATTCGCTCGCTGACCAACAAAACGGCAACGACGTTGTACGATTAGGAAGCAACGAAAGCCGTATACTTCTGATGTTGGCAGAGAGACCAAACGAAGTTTTAACCCGTAACGAGCTTCACGAGTTTGTTTGGCGTGAGCAAGGTTTTGAGGTGGATGACTCAAGCCTGACTCAAGCGATCTCTACTCTGCGTAAGATGTTGAAGGACTCAACAAAATCTCCAGAGTTTGTTAAAACGGTTCCTAAACGCGGTTATCAACTCATTTGTTCAGTGGAACGCTTAAGCCCATTATCTGCTGACTCTAATACTGACGTTGAAGAAGCCACTTCTGAAAATGAAGCGCACGCTGCGGAAATAGAAACAAGTGACGCGCCGTCAACAGAAGCGGCGGCAGACACCACGACTGAAGTAGAGCCTCAAGTAGAACTACCTAAGGCACAGCCAAAACCAGCAGCTAACACTAATAACTGGCTGCCGCGTATGATCGTTCTTTTGTCTCTACTGCTTCCTATTTGTGTATTGCTATTCACCAATCCTGCAGAATCCCAATTCCGTCAGATTGGTGAGTATCAAAATGTACCTGTGATGACGCCAGTGAACCACCCGCAAATCAATAGTTGGTTGCCGTCCATTGAGCAGTGCATTGAACGCTACGTAAAATACCATGCAGAAGATTCAATGCCGGTAGAAGTGATTGCTACAGGTGGCCAGAACAATCAGCTGATTCTGAACTACATTCATGACAGTCAACATTCATATGAGAACGTGACATTGCGTATTTTCGCTGGTCAAAATGACCCAACCGATATCTGTAAATAAGGAGGCCAGAATGAAGATAAAATTAGCATCTGCGGTTTTGGCCGTATCCGTTCTTTTCAGTGGTTGGTTATATTGGGGTAGCGACCTAAAAGTGGAACAGGTCCTCACTGCCAATGAGTGGCAGTCAACCATGGTGACGGTCATTACAGACAGCTTGCCTGACGATCCTGTCGGCCCACTGCGTCGTGTTAATGTTGAATCAAATGTGAAATATCTCCCTAATGGGGACTATATTCGCGTAGCAAATATCAAACTATTCGCTCAAGGTTCAACGGCAGAATCCACGATTAATATCTCGGAAAAAGGGCGCTGGGAAGTCAGTGACAACTATTTGTTGGTTTCGCCTTCTGAGTTTAAAGATATTTCATCTTCTCAATCAAAAGACTTCTCCGAAGCACAGCTACGTTTGATCACTCAAATCTTTAAGCTTGATGCTGAGCAAAGTCGCCGTATTGATGTCGTGAACGAAAAAACGCTATTGCTCACTAGCTTGAACCACGGTTCTTCGGTGCTGTTTAAAAACTAACTTTGATTTGATGATAAGGGGGCAAGACGCCCCCTTTATTTTGCTTATGGATTGGCTAGATACCCTCACCCTCTTTTTCGGCTCACTTATCGCCAATACTCTGGCTTCGCTTTCTGGCGGCGGTGCAGGCTTACTTCAATTCCCTTTGCTCATCTTTCTCGGCTTGCCATTCTCGGTTGCGCTGGGGACACATAAAGTGGCTTCCGTCGCTTTAGGCTTAGGGGCAGCAAGCACACACTTAAAAGCAGGCACAATTAAATGGAAGGTCGCGCTCTACCTTATAGTCTCTGGCAGCATTGGCGTAGTCTTAGGGGCGAACTTAATTGTCCAAATACCTGATGGTATGGCGGAAAAAATGCTAGGGAGCATGATTCTCGCGCTCGGCATCTATTCACGATTTAAGAAATCGTTAGGCCAATCAGAAATAATACGTAACCGTCACCCAATCGGTTGGGTCATCGGCGGTGTCGGACTAATGCTCATCGGTATCATCAACGGGTCGCTGACCGCAGGTTCTGGTCTGCTCGTGACATTATTTTTAGTTCGCTGGTTTGGGTATAACTATAAACAAGCCGTTGCTTACACCATGATTTGTGTCGGCCTGTTTTGGAATGGCATTGGAGGCATTGCCGTCGTCCAAGCTGGCGCTCCGATACATTGGGCTTGGTTGCCTGTTTTATTGTTAAGCTCATTTCTAGGCGGCAGTTTAGGCGCATGGGCCGCGACTCGATACAGCAACCGAGTGATTAAAATTGCATTCGAAATTCTCACGTTTTCCGTGGGTATCAAGTTGCTAGTTTAAACCGATTAAAAGGAAAGTTTCATGGATAAAGCAATCATTGATATTTATTACTGCCGCCAATGCAACTGGATGTTGCGTTCAACTTGGCTATCGCAAGAACTACTGCATACTTTTAGCGAAGAAATAGAAACGATCAGCTTACACCCAGATACGGGTGGTCGCTTCGAAATTTTCTGCAATGGCCAGCAAATTTGGGAACGGAAAAAAGACAGCGGCTTTCCTGAAGCAAAGGTGCTAAAACAGCGCGTAAGAGACATTATCGACCCAGAACGAGATCTAGGCCATTCAGACACAAAATAGGGAGCAATTCGCTCCCTATTTTTTTACTTAGTAAAACCGTTAAATCATGGTTTGTGCTAATACTTCGCCTTCTGGCGTTTTTACCGTTAGCGTATTGTCTTCTAAAGTACCAAAGCTTCTTGGTAAACCACTACGTGGAAATGTCATCGAGCCTGGGTTAAAAATAATGGCTCCATCCTGCATCTCTGCGACAGGAACATGCGTATGACCGTGGGCGATGATATCACCTTCACGCAGTGGCGGCCGTTTTTCAGAGTTGTACAAGTGACCATGAGTCAAAAAGATTCTCTTGCCAGATTCAAGTAGCACCCACGAGTAATCCATCATCATTGGAAACTTCAATAGCATTTGGTCTACTTCACTATCGCAGTTACCACGCACAGAAATAATTTGATCACTGTATTGGTTCAGTAGCTCCGCCACCTGCGGTGGGTTGTAACCTTCTGGAATCGGGTTTCTTGGCCCGTGGTTTAGCGTATCCCCCAACAAAATCAGGTGCTCCGCACCAGAGGCTAAAAATAGCTCAATAGTTTCTTTAGTTGCTGGCAAAGAGCCATGCAGATCTGAGGCAAAAAATAGTTTCACGACATCGTCTCCTCACAAAGTACGAGGTCATTCTACGGCATTTTTATGACAGCTCAACCAACGACTACTGATAACGCAATGATTCAATGACCATAGGCAAAATATAGAACCATGCGGCATACGCAGTTCCAACCAACACCAGTATCCAAAACACCATCGACATAAATTTTGACTTAGCTAGGTGGTGCAGCGGGTCTGGCTCTCCGCATCCTGGACATGCGTGAGCGCGCTTTGAGATTTGTTTCTCACACACAGGGCAAGAGACTAAAGGCATGATACAAATTCCTCGACAATAGACTTAGGGCGCAAAGAATAATGGTGAATTAACACATATGCAACCTAACATATATTAAATATTTTAGTTCTTTGTAACAGTCGCTGACTTGAGAAAAAATGCGTTGATTTTTCATTTATATCAACCTATTACACTTCTTCTCGCACCATGCCATTGATGACAATATTGTTATAACTCACCATGCCAATGACCTCCCCATCTTCAATGACCGGAGCTCGGCTAATGCCAAATCGTTCAAATAGGCGCGCACAATATTTCACATTCATATCAGGGTCGACACACAAAGCGGGCTTGGTCATGATCTCATAAATATTCGTGCGCTGTGGAGAGCGATTATTCGCCAGCACCTTTTTGGCAATATCATTCATCAAGACGATGCCATATTCATCGTTGTCATCTCGCTTTTTCACCACCAGCGCTTTGACTTGGTATTTTTTAGCCAACGTTATGCCTTCATAAACTGTCATTAGCCCATCAACCATGACATAAGTAGCCGCCATTACATCTCGAACTCTAATTATCGTTTGACTGCTCATAACTCATCCTCGACCACTTTGGTCAACGTCTCTACTTGATGCGCGACACCGACTGCATCCTCAATATCGATCTGAATAGCAATGCCCTGCCCCGACTCTCGGTCGAACTCACCAACTTCATTGATGGTTTCTAATATGTGTCGAGAAAGGTGCTCCTCAACGACAAACAGCAGCACATCTTTTTGTACTTCCAGCGTTAAGCCAAAAAACGTTCGCTTTTGATTTAAACCTTGTCCACGAGCGTTATTAATCACCGTCGCACCAGTCGCGCCAGCTTCGCGAGCAGCGTCCAGTACCTTGTCTGTTTTGCTGTCTTCAACAAACGCAAGTATCAATTTAAAGCGCATTTTCTTCGTCCTCCGAGACATCTTTATTCAGCCATTGGGTTATTTGCGCATAGCCCATCACAGAGATCATAGGAAACAGACTGGCAAAGGCGATCAAGCCAAAGCCATCAATCATTGGGTTTCTTCCTGGGACGGTAGAAGCAAGCCCCAGCCCTAGTGCGGTTACAAGCGGAACAGTGACAGTAGAAGTCGTGACGCCTCCAGAATCGTAGGCGAGTGGAACAATAAGCTTTGGCGCATAAAACGTTTGAATCACAACCACGATGTAACCCGCAATGATGTAATAGTGAATAGGGTCACCGACAACAATCCGATAGCTCCCTAGCGCGATGCCAATGGCCACCCCAAATGCAACGGCCACGCGTAAACCGTTAATACTGATACTGCCACCAGAAACTTGGTTTGCTTTTATCGCTACAGCGATTAGAGAAGGCTCAGCAATCGTGGTACTAAAACCGATAAAAAAGGCGAAGGTATACACCCAATAGTAGTCGACCCACACTAAGGCTTTTCCCACAGAAACTTTAAACTCTTGTAAAAATTCCGGCGCCGTCAGTTGCACGGCCATGGTCTCTCCGAGCGGAAACAGAGCCATTTCTAATCCGAGCAAAAAAAGAGCGAGCCCAAGAATCACATAAACAAACCCAAGCAAAACCTTCTTAAGGTTGTTAACTGGACGCCTTAACACCGCTAACTGAAAACCAAAAATAATGCTGGCGATGGGAATGACATCTCGAACGGTCGATAATAAAGTGTCTAGGAAATGTTCAATTGAAATCATGTTACGACCATTCCGTAAACCATCACAAACATCATCGGTAGCAGCGAGGCAAAAGCGATCAAACCAAAACCATCCACCATGGGGTTGCGCCCTTTAATCGCCGATGCTAAACCAACCCCTAGTGCAGTGACCAAAGGCACGGTGATAGTCGACGTCGTCACACCTCCAGAATCATAAGCAACGCCAATAATGGCTTCCGGTGCAAACCACGTCAGGACTACAACGCCGACGTAGCCGCCGATGATCATGTAATGAATTGGCCACCCTTTTAAGATGCGCAGAACGCCAATAACGATGGCGATCCCCACAGAAAGAGCCACCGTTACTCGTAGCCCTTGTCCATAATCCTGCATGGATTGCTCTGAGTTTGTGATCATCCCGCCTTCTGCCGCAACTTCTGATGCTTCTTCTGCTACGGCCGTTAATGCAGGCTCGGCGATCGTGGTGCCAAAGCCTAGACAAAACGCAAAAACTAACAACCAGAATACGCTGCCTTTTTTTGCAAAGGCTTGAGCCATACTCTCTCCGATAGGAAAAAGACCAAGCTCTAGACCAAAAATAAAAAACGTTAACCCTAAAACCACAAGCAATAAGCCAAAAAGAATGGAGATGAGATTAGGAAGTGGCTCTTGCAAAACAACTAATTGAAAAAAAGTGATAACAACAACGATGGGTAGCAGATCGCGAGCACTATTAAGGAGCGCTCGAAAAAGAGCAACAAATGCTTCCATACCTATCCTCCTTGATGGTGCAAACTGATTACGCTTGTTCCGGTAGCGATGTTTTTAGTCTGGCATAGATTTAGTTCTCCTACCGTGAACGAATTAGCGCCATGCATAACATTTAGTTACATTTTTTCAATATGTGAAGTCAGTAGCCTCTCTACAGGCTTGCCACTATCCTAGAAATAATAGTCTTGAGATGATCAAGCTCAGCACAAAACGACTATAATGTTCTAATACGTGTACATTCAAAGAGATAACATGAAGATATTACTCACAGGTGGCACTGGGTTTATTGGTTCGGAGTTGCTCAAGCTGCTATCCACTCACCAAGTTATGCTACTTACGCGCTCTCCAGAGCATGCAAAACAATGCCTCCAGCACGCTGATTTGGGTAATATCGAATACCTTGACTCGCTTGAGTCATTCGCCGATCTCAATCACATTGATGCCATAATTAATCTTGCGGGTGAGCCTATCGCAGATAAAAGATGGACCAGCGAGCAGAAAGAAAAAATCTGCAAAAGTCGCTGGAAAATTACCGAACAAATCGTTGAGCTGATCCACGCCAGCACAGAACCTCCCGCTGTTTTTATTAGTGGCTCGGCCGTTGGTTACTATGGCGATCAACAAGACCACCCGTTTGATGAGTGCCTGCATGTTAACAGTGAAGACTTTCCTCACGAGGTTTGTGCAAAGTGGGAGCAAATAGCCAAACGCGCAGAGTCTGAACAAACACGTGTTTGTCTATTGCGAACTGGCGTAGTACTCGGCCTTAATGGCGGGGCTTTGGCGAAAATGCTCTTACCTTACAAACTTGGCGTAGGCGGCCCGCTCGGGAACGGTAACCAGTACATGCCTTGGATTCACATTCTGGATATGGTCCGCGCCATCATGTACTTGCTTGAAACACCACATGCCCACGGTGCGTTCAATATGTGCGCACCTCACCCTGTGACTAACCGTATCTTTAGCGGCACGTTGGCAAAAACGCTCAAACGACCACATATCTTGTTCACGCCTAAATGGGCAATGGAACTCCTAATGGGTGAATCTTCCTGTTTATTGTTCGATAGCATGAGAGCCAAACCCAAAAAGCTCACCGAACTTGGCTTCAAATTTAGCTACTCCAGAATAGAGCCAGCACTCAAGCACTTGCTTCATGACCGGAGCTGATGAATGATCACCTCATTCAATGTTGCTTGAGGCTTAATTTATGAAAAAGTCGATTCTTATTACGGGTTGCTCAACCGGTATCGGTTACGTGTGCGCTCACGCCCTGCAAAACGAGGGATTTCATGTCATAGCATCTTGTAGGAAAGAGCAAGATGTCCAACGTCTAATTAATGAAGGGCTAACCTGCATCAAGCTAGACCTAAACAGCCCTGAAAGTATTTCTTCGGGCGTAAAGCAAGCATTAGAGCTAGCAGAAGGTAAGCTTTATGCCGTGTTCAATAATGGTGCCTATGGCCAGCCCGGTGCATTGGAAGACTTACCCACCGAGGCTCTTCAAGCTCAATTTCAGACCAACTTTTTTGGTTGGCACCAGTTAGTCAGAGAAGTGCTTCCTCACATGCGCATACAAGGCGAAGGACGGATAATACAAAACAGTTCTGTTCTTGGCTTTGCTGCAATGAAATACCGCGGCGCCTACAATGCGTCAAAGTTTGCCCTAGAAGGCTGGACTGACACACTACGGCTAGAGCTTGCGGATACGAATATCAAAGTGGCATTGATAGAGCCTGGGCCTATCGAAACTCAATTTAGAAACAATGCATTAAAAGCCTTCGAGAAGTGGATTGATATTGAATCCAGCCCTCACCGCCTCGCCTATGAAGGACAAAGAGAGCGACTCAACAAAGACAAATCTAATAATCGATTTGTTTTACCTGCAGAGTCCTGCGTCGCACCTGTTCTTCATGCATTAACTAGCGCTTCACCTAAAATTCGCTATCGAATTACTACGCCGACTAAATTATTCGCAATCTTGAAAAGGTTATTACCAACCCGTGTGCTTGATAAAATTTTGCGACAAGCTGCATAAAAAAGTTTTGTCACAATGTAATTTCATCGTAACAATGTGATGTCATTATGAGCATGTAGGTTAAAAAAACCTCAAGCAAACGAATCAATTTCTACGCAATTCAGTGAGCACTATTCAACCTAAAGTGAATGAGTTGCTTAGATTTGGTATCGCCACCCATTACGTTTTGTAGCAATGTTTTTACTACTGCGAGGCAACAATGACATTAAATCAGCTTAACTGGCTTAGTGTGGGTGTAGTGTTGACCATGTTCATCCTATTTTGATACCGCACTAACAAATAGCATTAGAACTGCGCTGCTTCGGCAGCGTTTTCTTTTTGCCTTACACCTATTCAGCAGTAACACCACTCTCTTACCGCATCCTTTGACAAAATAGAATGATTCATTATTGATGATGATTAGCAACCATCGCTTGAATTTCCCTTAAATCAACTCCATATCTATTATCAACGACAAGACACAAAGCAAGGATACTCTGATGCAATCCCCATTTATCGTTGAGATAACAGAACAGAACTTTCGCGAAACTCTTGAAGGATCAATGAACACGCCCGTTCTGATCCACTTTTGGGCCAATGCTCAACCAGAAAGCGCACAGATACTCCCTGAGTTGCAATCTCTTGCTCAACAGTACAACGGTGCATTTACGCTTGCTTTATTAAATTGTGAAGATCAGCCCGCTTTAGCGTCTCAATTTGGCGTGCAAGTATTGCCAACTATCGCGCTGTTTATAAATGGTCAAGCCGTCGATGGTCTGGGAGGCCCTCAGCCAATTGATGCCATTGCTACCATGCTACAAAAGCATTTGCCAAGCCCAGATGAACAACTATTAAAACAAGTCAGTGAACTTCTTCACCAAGGTGAGCATGCTCAGGCTTTGAGCATCATCCACACTTTGCCGCCAGAACTGCAAGAGCGTGGCGATGTGAAACTCGCGATGGCTGATTGTTTATTAGAAACCAAACAATTTGATGTAGCCCAAGAGCTACTGAACGCTATCCCTCTTGAGTATCAAGATAACTACTACAAGAGTCTAATAGCCAAGCTCGAGCTGCATTTGCAGGCTGCAGATAGCCCTGAGTTACAACGACTAGAACAAGCATACGCAGCAGACATGGCAAACTTCGAACTCGCTTGTGAATTGGCGGTACAGTACAACCAGGTGGGTCGTGATGAAGAAGCGCTGGAACTGCTGTGGAATATTCTTAAAAAAGACTTGGGCGCCCAAGACGGTGAAGTGAAGAAGACTTTTATGGATATTCTCAGCGCGCTAGGTCAAGGCAACGCATTAGCAAGCAAATATCGCCGTCAGCTGTATTCGATTCTGTACTAACTCGCTGAAAAGCGAAACTTCAACTAAAGGCCGGATATTCCGGCCTTTGTTATATAAAAAACCAATAACCTCTTAAGGTTCTCAGAACTTCAATTGTCTATTGTCTATAAATAGGTAAAAATGAATCGGACATTATGCACTTAAGGGAATAACTCATGCCAATTGATTCACTGATTACCATCGGTATTTTCGTCGTTCTTGCTGTAGTTATCTTATCTTCAGCCATTAAGACGGTGCCACAAGGAAATAACTGGACAGTCGAACGCTTCGGACGCTACACCCATACGCTAAAACCCGGCTTAAACTTGATCATCCCATTTGTTGATAAGATAGGGCAAAAAGTCAACATGATGGAGCGCGTTCTTGATATTCCAGCGCAAGAAGTTATTTCAAAAGACAACGCTAACGTGGTTATTGATGCCGTCGGATTTGTTCAAGTCATCGATGCTGCCAAAGCGGCTTATGAAGTCAACGATTTGGAACATGCCATTAGAAATTTAACTCTCACCAATATCCGTACCGTTTTAGGCTCAATGGAGTTGGACGAAATGCTGAGTCAGCGTGACATGATCAACTCCAAGCTGCTGGCAATTGTTGACCAAGCCACCAACCCGTGGGGTGTAAAAGTCACGCGAATTGAAATAAAAGATGTCCAGCCACCATCCGATCTAACAGCGGCGATGAATGCTCAAATGAAAGCCGAGCGAAATAAACGAGCGGAGATTCTCGAAGCAGAAGGGGTACGCCAAGCTGAAATTTTAAAGGCTGAAGGTCATAAGCAATCGGAGATATTAAAAGCTGAGGGCGAAAAGCAGTCTGCTATTCTCCATGCTGAAGCTCGAGAACGCGCCGCGCAGGCAGAAGCAAAAGCGACTTATATGGTTTCTGAAGCGATTGCCAAAGGCGATATGCAAGCCGTCAATTACTTCATTGCTCAGGGCTATACCGAAGCGATCAAAAGTATTGGTCAAGCCGAAAACGGCAAAATCATTATGCTTCCATTAGAAGCGACCGGACTAATGGGCTCGGTTGCAGGGATAGCAGAGATGTTTAAACAACAAGATAAAGAATAACTTATGGACTTTTTCAGTTTGCTGGAAGGCGTCTCTTTCTGGCATTGGCTAGCCTTCGGCTTTGCACTTCTAGCGGTAGAACTACTTGGGACTGCGGGATATTTTCTCTGGCTCGGAGTTTCTGCACTTATCGTTGGAGCACTAATGACCGTTTTGCCAATGAGCTGGCAATTACAATGGCTTTGCTTTGCAAGTTTCAGCTTAATCACCACTTGGTTATGGTGGCGACGACAATGGTCTCAAGACAAGAAAGAAGACCAAGAAAGAGATCTGAACCAAAAGTATAAGCAGTTAATCGGACGCACACTTACCATTGAAGAGGACTTTTCTGTTGGACTCAATCGTATCAAGGTTGCCGATACCACGTGGTCGGCGCAGTCGGATCAAGCACTTCCAGCAGGAACGCGCGTTAAAATAAAAGATATCGATGGTATTATTTTAATCATTGAGCCTGATTCTAAGTAATTTATGCCAAAGTAATGGGGCAAACTATGCTCCATTACTTTAATCTAAACAACCGCTTTCATTTCATTGATTTAATTAAAATCGAACAAAAAATAAGTAGCAGCAATATTATTAATATCCTACCCTATCCTTCCAATAATTTAATTATTCATCATACGATAATCAATAAGATAGAAATATATCGATATAAATTATCTTTATAAATTTATTTTAAAAAATAAAACTTTATTGAATTATTTTTTGATCTTTTTGCCCCCCCATACATACTTAACGCATAAGCATTTAAGTTGAATGCTTTTTATTTGGTAAGTAAGAGGATGTACTATGAAGAAACTTCTCTTTTTAATGTTATGCGGTATCTTTTCTTTTTCTTCCTTTGCCTACACCAACGGAAATGGTGGTACAACTAATTTAGGACCGATAGTCGAATGTAAATTGCCAAGTGGTGATGTCACTAATATTCCAAGTGAAATGTGTCGATTTAGAGGCGGAGAATGGAACTAATATAGAAGTCAGTAGTTAGTTCGATATAAGTAAACTATTGATACCTTACTTTTCAGTAAAGTCATTATTTACCCAAGCAAGTAGATATTCAATGTCTACATAAGGTGATGATTATGAGATTTTTAGCTGGTCTATTGTTAGCATGTTTTGCCCTAGGTCCATTAACTACTCATGCCAATGGTGCTTCAGGTGGACGTACGCTAGCCCCAGAGATAAAGTGTGAGTTACCAAACGGTAACGTGCATATGTTACCGCCGTTATATTGCAAAATATATGATGGTCGAGAAGTAAAATAAAAAAGGAGCCTAGCGGCTCCTTTTCATTATCTCACTAAGTATTAGTGGAAGCTGTAAGGGATAAGAACTTGTAGACGTAGGTCCGTTTCATCCGCATCACCAGCACCAGCGTACTCATCTCGCTCTAGGATTGTACCGTGTAGACGGATCGTAGAACCTTTCAGTGCCCCACTCTGTAGAGAGTAAGATACTGTCGCGTTAACTGCGTATTCACTTTCGTAATCCCAGTCACCTGATGCACCGCTTGCTGCAGAATCAGCACCAGTACCGTAACCAAAGCCTAGGTAGTAGTTCCAGCCGTTACCTTGGTTGTACGATAGACGGTTGTACCACGCTAGCTCACCCGCTTTGTTCCAGTCAGACAGTGCATCCCACCACTGAGACCAAGTACCGTTGTTCATACCGTAAGTATGAATTGTACGTGGAACGAAGTCAGCACGGTTGTCTGTGTCTGTGTAGCGTAGCTCAGACATCCAAGCTAGCTTGCCGAAAGATTGATTCAAAGATAGACCAGTGTGGAAACCTAGACCATCGTATTTCACATCATCGTCAACACCGTAGAAATCAAATGCTAGAGTTGTACGGTCACTCACAGTGTACTTCAAGTAAGCCTTGTAAGAAGTGTTGTCAGTTTCGTTGTGGTAGCTAGTTACTTGACCTGCACCCCAGTCGATACCATTTGCATATTGAACGCCAGTAGCTTGACCCAAACCAAGTTGCATAAACAAGCTGTCAGTTAGGTTACCGTTTAGGCCTAGAGAGTGTAGGTAGCTCCATGAAGTATCAGACCAAAGCGCTGGCGCGTAGTCATCTTCGTGAAGTAGCCAAGGTGCTGTAAATTGGTCTGCACCAAAGTAGCTTAGGTTAAAATCACCTAGTTTAGCGTTCAGTTCGAAACCACGGTAAGTACCAGGTACGAAACTCCAAACGTTACCAATAGTACCGTTACCACCCGCTTGTAGCATACCAAAGCGCGCGTTGAAGCTTTCGTTTGCTTTGAACTTCAGTGCTGCTTTGTAAACTTTAAGCTGTTGACCATCACCTGCACCCCAGTCTAGGTTGTTACAAGTTGAAATTTCGTTACATAGGTAGCCTTCGTTTGAATTGTAAAGGCTATCGTTGTAAAGGTCGCCAGAATAGTAAGCCGCAACATCTGCACCAACCCAACCATCGTGGTAGCCAGAAGTAAAGTCTAAAATTGCGTTGTAAGAAGAGTAGTTTAGACGACTCCAACGGTCACCGTTTTCACCGCCAGGCTTACCTGTTGTACGAGTACGAGAACGAGTATCAACTAGAAATAATGCATTAAGACTAGAGTCTTGCATAAATTCGTTCACTTTCTCTACGTACTCGCCACCTGCTGCACTTTCAGTAGACGCTGTAGCTGGAGCAACAGCAACAACACCAAACATTGCTGCGGTTAACGCTGAAACCTTAAAAAATTTGTCCATGGAAAAACTCCTAAAAATGGATATAGCTGTATTTTTCTATCTCACCTTTAGTTGGCCGCCGAAGGAGAGAAGTAAATTCCTGATCAAACCTCATTATTTCTAATTTGGCTTTTTTTAGTTCCTGCATACACACCGTGTATCCACGTGATTAAGACTAACTTCGCAGCTAAAAACATCCAAACGGAACTTATTTTTTTTCTAAAAAAATATGAGCCAGTCCAAAGTTCCATATAAGTTGTTGATCCAGATCTTACTTTTAACAACACCAACACAAAAAGACAGTTAAACATTAAATATCAATAGTTTAAATCACAACCTAGAATTCCAACTTGAAGTCACTCGCAGACTAAAGAAGTAAAAAACCTTAATAATTCAATGGGAGATCTTGATCACTGAAAAGATAAAAAGCACAAATAACTCAATAAAAAAGCACTTAATTATGGGCGAGAAAAAGCCCGACATGCTTACCATGTCGGGCTTTTAGTTATTTTTTAGCTTTTTTTATGAGACTTAATTCATCAACTCGAGTAAGTCTTGTTCTGTTTTGATCTCGATACCCAGTTCTTGTGCCTTTGCCAACTTCGAACCTGCATTTTCACCAGCAAACAAAATATCCGTTTTCTTAGAAACACTACCTGTCACTTTTGCACCTAGGGATTGGAGGGCTTCTTTAGCCTCTGTGCGACCTAATTGAGAAAGTGTTCCTGTCAATACAACTGTCTTACCTTCTAACGGTAGCTCTCCTACCTGCTCAGTCGTATTAATCTCTGGCCAGTGGATCCCTTGTTCAAGCAAATCTTTAACCACTGCTTGGTTCTGCTCTTCACTGAAGAAAGTCGTAATATGTTGAGCAACCACAGCACCGATGTCTTGCACTTCAATTAACTGCTCTTCGTTAGCATTTTGGATGGCTTCCAACGTTTTAAAGTGCATTGCTAGGTTTGCGGCGGTTGCCTCGCCAACTTCACGAATCCCAAGCGAATACAAAAAGCGAGGTAATGTTGTTTCTTTGGATTTTTCTAACGCATTCACAATATTCTGCGCAGACTTTGGCCCCATGCGATCTAATACCGTTAAAATCCCCGCAGATAACTTAAATAAGTCAGCAGGGTTTTTTACCATCTCACGATCAACAAGTTGCTCGATCACTTTATCGCCTAGACCGTCAACGTCTAACGCTTTACGAGACACAAAGTGTTTTAGCGCTTGTTTACGTTGGGCTTGGCAAACTAAGCCACCCGTGCAACGTGTTACCGCCTCTCCTTCGATCCGCTCAACATGCGAGCCACAAACCGGACACTGAGTTGGAAAAATAATATCTCGCGCTGTTTCTGGTCGACGCTCTTTGATGACAGAAACGACTTGAGGAATAACGTCACCCGCTCGACGAATCACAACGTGATCACCGATCTTAACTTGCAGACGTTCTATCTCATCTGCGTTATGAAGCGTCGCATTACTTACCGTTACCCCGCCAACAAATACAGGCTCTAGTTTAGCAACAGGTGTAATCGCACCAGTACGACCGACTTGGAATTCCACCTCATTCAACGTCGTCATTTCTTCCTGAGCCGGGAATTTGTAGGCAATCGCCCAACGTGGAGCGCGAGCAACAAATCCAAGACGCTCTTGCACGGCAATATCGTCAATTTTAATGACGACACCATCGATCTCATAAGGAAGGGCATCACGACGCTGCAAGATATCTTGGTAGTAAGCTTTTACATCAGCCAAGCTTTCAACTCGCTTGGTCTCCGGGCACATTGGTAATCCCCAAGATTTAATTTGCAAGAAGCGTTCGTAGTGACTTGCCGCCAATTCAGCGCCTTGCACCACGCCCACACTGTATGCATAGAAGCTAAGCGGACGAGAAGCCGTAATGCGTGAATCCAATTGTCGTAAGCTACCAGCCGCAGCGTTACGTGGGTTGACAAAGATTTTTTCGCCTTTCTTCCTTGCTAATTCATTGAGCTTTTCAAACCCAGCTTTCGGCATAAAGACTTCACCACGAACTTCAAGACGATTTGGCCAGTCATTACCTCTGAGTTTTAAAGGAATGGCTTTAATCGTGCGAACATTCTCTGTGATGTTCTCGCCGGTAGTGCCATCACCTCGTGTTGCCGCCTGCACTAACACTCCGTTCTCATACAGTAAACTAACTGCAAGTCCATCCAATTTCGGCTCACAACAGTATTCTTTTACACTCTGACTGCCCACCCGCTCTTGTGCTCGCTTATGGAAACTATCAAGTTCGCTGTCATCAAACGCATTATCAAGCGAAAGCATCGGTACTTCATGTGTCACTTGGCTAAACGCAGAGAGAGGTTGTCCACCGACACGTTGACTTGGTGAATCTACGGTAATTAAATCAGGGTTCTCAGCTTCAATATCCAGGAGCTCTCGCATTAAACGGTCGTACTCGGCATCAGGGATCTCTGGGTTATCTTCCACGTAGTAACGCACAGCGTGGTAATGCAACGACTCTTTTAGTTCTTCTAATCGCTGAAGTACTGATTCAGACATAGTAAAGCCCCATGTATTTTCAATCGGTGAGGTTGGGAAATCCAAGAAAAAGGGCTCCATCCGGAGCCCTATTATTATTTGCTGTTAAGATTATGCGTTAGCGGCATTAAACTCAACTATTTGACGTCGATAAGACGCTAAACGGTCTGGCGTCATTAAATTACGCTGGTCATCAAGAACGTTGCCACCTAAATCATCAGCAATTTGCTGCGCAGTTCGGAGCATTAAGTTGAAGTTCTGTTCAGCCTCGCCATAACAAGGCAATGTCATGAAGAATGAAATCCCCTTCGTTGTAAACTCAGCAGGATCTGCATGCTCAAACGTACCAGGGTGCATCATATTAGCGACGCTAAACAACACTTTGCCGTTACCGGACAAGTCGACATGACGGTGGAAAATATCCATCTCGCCATAAATTAAGCCGTTTTGTTGCATACTCTCAAATAAAGCAGTACCAACAAATGGCTCTTCACCCGCGCAGTGCACATTCAATACAATCACTTGCATTTCAGGTTCTGGCTTTGGCTCTTCCTTAGGCTCTACAACGACAGGGTCGCTAACCGTTTCGACTTGCTGTTCTTTCTCAGTAATATCAAACGCGGCGGGAATAGCTTCTTCTTCCACAGCAGGCTGGAGTGGCTCTTCAACTACTGGTGCTTGAACAACAGGCTCAACGTCCTCTTCTTTATCTTTTTCTGCAACAAATGAAGGGATGTCATCTGGCTCCTGCTGTGTCTGTGTTACTTCAGATGGGCCACCGAATAGCGGGTCAGATTCAAATTTGTTGTCGAAAGAACTCGCCATCCCAAAATCTGGTTCTTTGCGATCTTTACGAATGATCTCAAAGTCATCTTCAGGAGCGGGAGCGAAGTCTCGTTCTTTCTCGACAAGATCATTTTTGTCCCCTTGGTCAACATCCAGCTTACCAAGCGGTTTGTTACCAAACTTTGCTTTGCCTTCTTTTTTACTGCTCCACAAACCATGAAACAGCAATGCCGCGATGGCTAATGCGCCAACAACAATGAGTACGAATCGCAATTCCTGCATTATTTACTCTCAATATACTTGTTTTTACTACTCGCAGTTCCTTGAGCAGCAACCCAAGTGCAATAAATCTGAATGATACGTTTACTTTACCAAAACTATATGTAGATTTAGAACAACTTAATGCAAGAAGTTCCGTTTTTTGTTGTGATTCTTGCCACGATTCCACTTAACAAGACGTCATTTGTCAGGGCATTGAAAGAAAAGCCCTCACAGGTACAATGAGTTTTCATTTACACGAAGCCAAAATAGACATGAAGCAAAACAATCAGCAGAGAACCGGATTCGGTTATTTTCTATACGGGATACAATTGGCACTTGCCCCTAAAATCAGACGCTTTGTCATCTTACCTCTACTTGCAAATATCTTGCTTGTGGGTGGTGCCATCTTCTATCTATTTTCAAACCTTAATATATGGATCGAAGACTGGATTGGGCAGCTGCCTGAGTTTTTATCCTGGTTAACTTACATTCTTTGGCCTTTACTCGCTCTGACGATACTCGCTACCTTCTCCTATTTTTTCAGCACGCTCGCGAACTTTATCGCCGCGCCATTCAATGGCCTCTTAGCTGAAAAAGTGGAAGAGTACTTAACGGGACAAAAAGTAAATGATGATGGTTTCACTGCCGTCCTGAAAGATGTTCCTCGCGTTTTAGCTCGTGAGTGGAGAAAGCTGCTTTACATCTTACCTAAAGCAATAGGCCTATTCCTGTTATTGCTCATCCCTGCCCTTGGACAAACAGTAGGCCCATTTTTATGGTTTATCTTTACCGCCTGGATGCTCGCGATTCAATATTGTGACTACCCGTTTGATAACCATAAAATCCCATTTAACGACATGCGTTACAAATTGAAACAAAAGCAAGGTAAGGCCTATGGCTTTGGGGTATTGGTGTCTGTGTTTACGACGATCCCAATTTTGAACCTCATTGTCATGCCTGTAGCAATATGTGGCGCAACCGCTATGTGGGTGGCGGAGTTTAAGCACCAACGATAGTCGATTAGAGATTAAGGAAAGGGATCTGCGCCAGCTTTTCCCTTTTCTTTTATCGAGTTCTGGGCCAACCTAATAAGATATAACTTTTTAATCCTTTTCCCTTTTTTTCATACCGCATATTCTTCTATCCATATTCACACAACGTGTAATGAAGGAACATCACTATGAGCAAAATCTACGAAGATAACTCTCTTACTATCGGTAATACACCTCTCGTTCGTCTAAACAAAGTAAGCAAAGGCAAAGTTCTCGCGAAAATTGAAGCGCGTAACCCTAGCTTCAGTGTTAAGTGCCGTATCGGTGCAAACATGATTTGGGAAGCAGAGAAAGCGGGGCTTCTTAAGCCAGGTGTAGAGCTTGTAGAACCTACCAGTGGTAACACAGGTGTTGCTCTAGCATTCGTAGCGGCCGCTCGCGGTTACAAGCTAACATTGACCATGCCTGAATCAATGAGCCTAGAACGCCGTAAGCTACTTAAAGCACTGGGCGCTAACCTTGAGCTGACTGAAGCGGCGAAAGGCATGAAAGGGGCGATTGCTAAAGCAGAAGAAATCGTAGCAAGCAACCCTGAGAAATACCTACTTCTTCAACAATTTGACAATCCTGCGAACCCAGAGATCCACGAAAAGACTACGGGCCCTGAGATTTGGGAAGCGACAGACGGTGAAATCGACGTATTCGTTGCTGGTGTCGGTACGGGCGGTACTATCACAGGTACAAGCCGTTACATCAAAGGTGAAAAAGGCAAAGCCATCACTTCTGTCGCAGTTGAGCCAGCAGAGTCTCCAGTTATTGCACAAGCACTTGCTGGCGAAGAAATCCAACCTGCTCCGCACAAAATCCAAGGTATCGGTGCTGGTTTTATCCCAGGTAACCTCGATTTAGACATTATTGACCGTGTTGAGCAAGTCACCTCAGAAGAAGCGATTGAGATGGCTCGTCGCCTAATGGAAGAAGAGGGTATCCTAGCTGGCATCTCATCTGGCGCGGCTGTTGTTGCAGCCAACCGACTTGCAGAACTACCTGAATTTGAAGGAAAAACAATTGTAACCGTTCTACCAAGTTCAGGTGAGCGTTACCTAAGTACAGCACTCTTTGCAGGTATCTTTACCGAAAAAGAGAACCAACAATAATATGTGTTCAAATCAATTTTTAGTTTAAAAAAGCCCCGTTTAGGGGCTTTTTTGTTGATCCCTGCCCTACCTTTGGTAATATCAGGGTGTTTTATTTCTAGCTTCAAAATAAAGAAGCAGAACACAAAAAGGTTTCAAAGTGATTACGCACGCAAACAGTTGCGTAGTTACCAAACTTTTGACTAGTATCAGAACTAACGCGCTTTGAACTCTTCCCGTGCTAGCGCACAAGATGTAAAGCAGTTAAGCTAAAATCTAGTCACAAACTAACAAAAAAATACATTTATTGGGGTATATCACATGTACGAGAAGCAAGTAGAAATCACAGCAGAAAACGGCCTTCACACTCGTCCAGCTGCACAGTTTGTTAAAGAAGCAAAAGCATTCGACGCAGACATCACTGTGACTTCTAACGGTAAAAGCGCTAGCGCTAAGAGCCTATTCAAACTACAAACACTAGGCCTAGTAAAAGGTACTCAAGTAACTATTTCTGCTGAAGGCCCACAAGCTCAGCAAGCAGTTGACCACCTAGTTGCTCTAATGGACCAACTACACTAATCCGGTCTCCTACTCCAGAAGCCATTTTGTGAAAGCAAAATGGCTTCGTTGGAAATAGGCTCAAAACTAAGCTAAAACTATTCGTTAGCGCACCCATTATTCTCCCGTTTTATAAAGTTGACCAAACTTAAGGTAAGGCTATGATTTCAGGCATCCTAGCATCTCCTGGTATTGCAATCGGTAAAGCACTACTACTTCAAGAAGATGAAATTGTCCTAAACACAAACACTATTTCTGACGATCAAGTAGAAGCTGAAGTTCAGCGTTTCTTCGACGCTCGTAACAAATCTGCAGCTCAGCTAGAAACTATCAAGCAAAAAGCGCTTGAAACGTTTGGTGAAGAAAAAGAAGCGATCTTTGAAGGTCACATCATGCTTCTTGAAGACGAAGAGCTAGAAGAAGAGATCCTAGCACTTATCAAAAACGACAAGATGACTGCGGATCACGCTATCCACTCAGTTATCGAAGAGCAAGCATGTGCTCTTGAGTCACTAGATGACGAATACCTAAAAGAACGTGCAACTGACATCCGCGATATCGGTTCTCGTTTTGTGAAAAACGCACTGGGTATCAACATTGTTTCGCTTAGCGACATCAATGAAGAAGTTATCCTAGTTGCTTACGACCTAACGCCATCTGAAACGGCACAAATTAACCTAGACTACGTACTTGGTTTTGCTTGTGATATCGGCGGTCGTACATCTCACACTTCAATCATGGCTCGCTCTCTTGAGCTTCCAGCTATCGTTGGTACTAACGACATCACGAAAAAAGTTAAGAATGGCGATATGCTGATTCTTGACGCGATGAACAACAAGATTGTTGTTAACCCATCAGAAGCTGAACTAGAAGAAGCGAAAGCGGTTAAAGCGGCATTCCTAGCTGAAAAAGAAGAGCTAGCGAAACTGAAAGACCTGCACGCAGAAACGACTGACGGTCACCGTGTAGAAGTTTGCGGTAACATCGGTACAGTGAAAGACTGTGACGGTATCCTCCGTAACGGCGGTGAAGGTGTTGGTCTGTACCGTACTGAATTCCTATTTATGGACCGTACTGCACTTCCAACGGAAGAAGAACAGTACCAAGCGTACAAAGAAGTTGCAGAAGCAATGAACGGTCAAGCTGTGATCATTCGTACTATGGATATCGGCGGCGATAAAGATCTCCCATACATGGATCTTCCAAAAGAGATGAACCCATTCCTAGGCTGGCGTGCTGTACGTATCAGTCTGGATCGTCGTGAAATCCTTCGTGATCAGCTACGTGGCATCCTACGTGCTTCTGCACACGGCAAACTGCGTATCATGTTCCCAATGATCATCTCTGTCGAAGAAATCCGTGAGCTTAAGAAAGCGATCGAAGAGTACAAAGAAGAGCTACGTGCTGAAGGCCACGCGTTCGACGAAAACATCGAAATCGGTGTTATGGTTGAAACTCCTGCTGCTGCTGCGATCGCACACCACTTAGCGAAGGAAGTGTCTTTCTTCTCTATCGGTACAAACGACCTAACTCAGTACACGCTAGCGGTAGACCGTGGTAACGAGATGATCTCTCATCTTTACAACCCACTATCACCAGCAGTACTAACCGTGATCAAGCAAGTTATTGACGCTTCTCACGCAGAAGGTAAATGGACTGGTATGTGTGGTGAACTTGCAGGTGACGAGCGTGCAACGCTTCTACTTCTAGGTATGGGTCTGGACGAGTTCTCAATGAGCGGCATTTCAATCCCTAAAGTGAAGAAAGTAGTTCGTAACTCTAACTTCGCAGAAGTGAAAGCAATGGCTGAAGAAGCCCTTTCTTTACCAACAGCTGCAGAAATCGAAGCAGTGGTAGAAAAGTTTATTGCTGAGAAAGCTCAGTAATCGGTAGTACCAAGTAATTCAATACTTAATGGCCATTAGACGGCGAAAAAAGTCGTCTAATGCGCTATATTGGTATACTATAATTCGACAGAATAAAACCAAACCTTAGGAGCATGACACAATGGGTCTGTTTGACAAACTTAAGAAGCTTGTATCTGATGACAGCGCTGACGCTGGTGCTATCGAAATCATCGCGCCACTTTCTGGTGAGATTGTAAACATCGAAGACGTGCCAGATGTTGTTTTCGCTGAGAAAATCGTTGGTGACGGTATTGCTATCAAGCCAGCAGGCAACAAAATGGTAGCTCCTGTAAACGGTACTATCGGTAAGATCTTCGAAACTAACCACGCATTCTCTATCGAGTCTGACGACGGTGTTGAGCTTTTCGTTCACTTCGGTATCGACACAGTTGAACTAAAAGGCGAAGGCTTCACGCGTATCGCTGAAGAAGGTCAAACTGTTAAAGCTGGCGACACTGTAATTGAATTCGATCTAGCTCTTCTAGAAGAGAAAGCGAAGTCAACGCTAACTCCAGTTGTTATCTCTAACATGGACGAAATCAAAGAGCTGAACAAGCTTTCTGGTTCTGTGACTGTTGGTGAAACTCCAGTTCTACGTGTAACTAAGTAATTTTTACTTAGCCGAACACGAAAAACGCTGCCATTGGCAGCGTTTTTTATTACCTGAAGTTTATGCTTTCTTACCAGATTCAACTGAGTAGACCAAGTGCCGAACTCGGCCTTTGTTTTGCCTGAGCCAATAACGCAGTTGTCGCATCTTGGAGCACTTGAGAACGCACCATTTCCGTAGATTCTCTTGCGAAGTCTGTATCTCTTATTCGACTCTTGGATTCCGTAACACTCCGATTCACGGTATTTAAGTTATCCACCGAACCATTTACACGATTCTGAAAGCTGCCAATTTCACTTCGGTGCGAATCAACGTACTTAATCGCTGCATCAATCACCCCTATTGCAAGCTGCGCCTTACCTGCCGTCGACATATCGATGTCATCCATTGTGACTAATTGACCAGCGCTCACATCAAACTCATCCGCTAAACTCCCATCGAGAACCACGCCCTCTGGCGCCTTGATCGTAGAAGCGAAGAATTGCAGTTCATTGTTTTCCGTTACTGAGGCACTCACTACCGATTGTTGAGCATTGATGTAAGTGGCGACCTGTTCTATGCGATCACCCAATTTGAGCCCAATGGATTCCGTTTGGGTTTGTCCTTTACTGTCTTGGTATTCGACTTTTAGAGTTTGGTTATCTTTAGTGACTCGCCAATCTTTATCGACCGCATCACCAACATAATGCTGCCCTCCCATCTCTGGGATATGGCTACGCATATTACGTAACGTCAAAGAGATTGAATTAGCGTTCGCTCCAATATGGAAACTTTGTGAACCGTAAGATCCATCAAACAGGTTTTTATCCGCAAATGTTGTCGTGATCGCGACACGATCAAGCTCATCCTGCAGCGCTACGACCTCATATTGGATGCTTTGTCGGTCACTGGTATCGTTACTACCATTTGCCGCTTGAAGCCCTAGAGAGCGTAACCGTTGCAAAATATCACTGCTCTCATGTAACGCGCCTTCCGCGGTTTGCGCGACCGAATAAGCATCGTGCGCATTTCTTAAGGCGACATCAAGCCCTCTCGTTTGCACATGGAGAGTATTGGATATCTGTAAACCTGCCGCATCATCACTCGCCGAGTTAATTCGAAAACCAGAAGTGAGGTTCCGTTGTGACTCGACGTTTTGCGCTGCGGCTTGACTCAAGTGTCTCTGCGCCACCATCGCGGCAACATTGGTATTTAAAGAGACCATCTAATCGATATGAGTGCCTTGTCGAACATCCTGTTGGGACGCATCTAAACGTTATAGCCGATAAGCAAAAAAGCCAGGGATAAGCCTGGCTTTTGTATCTTGTCTTATTAAGGTGATTAACCTAGCAGACTTAGCGCTGAGTTTGGCGCTTGTTTCGCTTGCGCAAGGATTGAGCTTGACGCTTGCGATAGAATTTGTGACTTGGTCATTTGAGTCGTTTCTTTCGCGAAGTCAGTATCTTTGATACGGCTCTTCGACGCGTTCACGTTCTCGTTGATGTTATCCAAGTTACTGATTGCATGGTTGAAACGGTTCTGGAATGCACCCAGCTCTGCGCGGTGGCTGTCTACGTATTTCAGTGCCGCATCGATGATAGCCACAGATTCTTGTGCGCCACCGACTGAGGTTACGTCGATAGTATCTACCGTTACTTTTTTACCTTCGCCCAAACCTAGCTCGCCAGATAGGCCTCCTGAAAACTCGACTTCGCCTTCGACTTTGTTGTTGCCAGCAAAGATTTGCAGTTTACCGTCTTGGTCCACTGAGGCTTTCACTAGGTCAGTTTGACCGTTAATGTAAGTCGCAAGCTCTTCGATATCATCACCCGCTTTTGCGCTGATGTTGATTTCTTGCTCTTGGCCATAGCTGTCCGTTAGGTTGATTTTTAGGTCGTTCTTACCTTCAGCAACGTTCCAGTCTTTACCTTTACCACTTTCAGCTTGGTAGCTCACACCGCCCATCATTTTGTTGTCTGAACGCATGTCTTTTAGCTCAAGCATCACGGCTTCACCGTTATCCGCACCGATTTGGAACGATTTCGCACCGTGTGTGCCGTTTAGTAGCTTGTTACCACCGAAAGACGTGGTTTCTGCGATACGGTTTAGTTCGTCGTTTAGCGCGGTCACTTCTTCTTGAATCGCCACACGCTCTGATTTCGAGTTTGAACCGTTTGCTGATTGCAGAGACAAATCACGCATACGTTGAAGAATGTTAGTGGTCTCGTTCATTGCACCTTCAGCGGTTTGTGCAATTGAGATACCGTCGTTCGCGTTGCGAACCGCCACATCCAGGCCACGGCTTTGTACGTTCAAACGGTTCGAAATTTGTAGACCCGCAGCGTCATCTTTTGCGCTGTTGATTTTGAAACCCGAAGACAAACGCTCCATAGAAGTTTGTTGAGCTGAGTTTGCGTTGTTTAGGTAACGCTGAGCGGTCATCGCTGATACGTTAGTGTTTACATTCACTGCCATGGTGATTTCTCCAATTGATTTTCCGGTATAGCGGTTTCCGACGTCTCGGAAAACCAAGTAGTTCTCTCAAAGTTACCCCTATTAACGACACCAAATTCAGAAGCTTTAGAAAAAAATTTAAAAAAATAACATTGCGAGATTTGGCTAAAAAAATTGAAGAAAAGTAAGAAAAAGTGCTCAAGTTTCCACAAATCGAGCCGAGAGGGCCAAATTGTATAGAAAATCAGCAAAAGGAAACAATTGAAGGTAAGTTCGCAGACGATAGACGTGAGAATTAGAAAAGAAAAAGCCCCTTTTCCTTTGAGAGAACTGGGGCTAGGTTGGTCGCCAGAGCCTATGTGGAGATCAAGAGAAATGAACACATTTCCGGCATACCGAGTGCAACTTTACATTGAAAATGATTGGCAGGTGAGAGATGAGAGAGCCGCTCATTCTATTGTAAAGTTGCTTGCCAAAAGCCTGCATTCCCATCCACGTCTGAATGTATTGAGTACAGGCTAAGTAAACTACTGCAATAGTGACATTGCAGAGTTTGGCAACTGTTTCGCTTGAGCAAGAATTGATGTACCTGCTTGTTGCAAAATTTGTGCTTTGGTCATTTGCGTGGTTTCTTTCGCAAAGTCCGTGTCTTTAATTCGGCTGTTCGACGCGTCAACGTTTTCTTGGATGTTTGCCAAGTTGTTGATGCTGTGACTCAGACGGTTTTGCTTCGCACCCAAGTCCGCACGTTGTGAATCCACGTATTTCAGTGCCGAATCCAGCACAGAGATAGCGTTTTGAGAACCTTGTACGGTTGTCATATCAATATCTTGTACTGATGTTCTAAGAGGTTCATCGCTCAAACCAAGCTCAGACGCCAATCCACCCGAAATTGAAATTTCACCCTGAACGTTTGGATGTGCAACAAAAACTTGTAACTTGCCATCTTCACTTACAGACGCGTTGATCATATCAGACTGACCATTAATGTACGTTGCAAGCTCTTCGATGTCGTCACCTGCTTTTGCATTAATGTTGATTTCTAGATCATCGACATTGCCGTCTTCGTCTTCACCCATACCTGGCAAAGTGATTTTTAGATCCGATTTAGCTGGGTCAACGCCCCAATCTTTATCTTTACCGTTTTCCGATAAGAAGGTCACACCGCCCATGCGAGTATCGTCCGCACGAATGCTGGTTAGCCCCATAATCATTGCTTCACCTGAGCTCGCACCAATCTGGAATGCCGCTTCACCGAATGAGCCGTTCAATAGACGACGGCCACCGAATGACGTGGTTTCTGCGATACGGTTTAGCTCGTCAATCAATGCCATTGACTCTTCGTTGATCGCCTGACGCTCAGCCGGAGAGTTAGTACCGTTCGATGATTGAATAGCAAGGTCACGCATACGTTGCATGACAGATGTTGCCTCATTCATCGCACCTTCAGCGGTTTGTGCAATCGAGATACCATCGTTCGCGTTACGCATTGCGACATCTAGACCACGAGACTGTGCAGTTAAGCGGTTGGAGATCTGTAGACCTGCCGCATCATCTTTTGCACTGTTAATCTTATGTCCTGAAGATAAGCGCTCCATCGACGTATTTAATTCGTCAGTCGCTTTGTTTAGGTAACGCTGCGCGGTCATCGCGGAGACGTTAGTACTAACTGTTACAGCCATTTTGCTCTCCTTTTGAGTTCGCAAGCTTTTGCGAAGCGGTCAGCTTTACTCTCATTTGGATAAGCACTGACCGTAAAAATTACTTGCTAAATCTGCCTTAAACGCAGGGTTTAGAATCTCTAAATCTGTTCTGATATTTTCAATACAATTTGTGTGCCAACTTATAAAATTTATTTCACCACCTTTAAAAGAAGCACATAAACAATAAGTTAGCGTTATCACTAAACCATTTCCGGATAATGAGGCTCATCTTGCTTCATAGATATTGACCGCTACTTTGTTGCCGCCCGACTTGCCTCTCGCGTCATTGCCGCTTTGGGTAAAATCGTGCCGCATAGCATGACTCTTAATTTACGTCGATTTATCGCACTTAAGGCTTTGCACATAAGGCATCAAAAATCAGACAGTGTGTCTTAAGTCAGACTAAATATAGTTAAACAGAGTTAGATCTTTGGTCTTACCGAATGCTTGTTGCGATGCCTGTAACGCTCGCGAGTTTTCACTGAACTCGATAACGGCTTTAGAGTAATCCAAATCCTCAAAGTTGCTCTTCGCTTTCGCCAGAGACAAATTAAAGTCTTCGTGGTTTTGCTCTTGGATATCGAGCGTGCTCAATCGAGCTCCGGCATCAGTACGCGCTTTATTCAAATGGATAAAAGCAGCGTGAAATTCTTCTGTCATTTGGTGCAATTTGGCGGTAGCCGACGTATCCGACACCGATTTATCTGACCACGCCATTGCATCCTTGAAGGTATCGAAAATGCTGAACTCTGCCCGCTTTTCGATCTCGATGCTATCGCCAGGCGTAATTTGACCTTTTACGTGCACTTTCAGGCCTTTGTACTCAATGCCTTTTTCTGGAGAAAACTCATCGGCATCCACGACTTTACCGTTACGCTCTAGTTGGTAACCAAATTTGCCGTTGTTCATATCGACAAATGTCACGCGATACGCCGCATCATCCTTCGTATCAACGTTAGTGGCTCTGTTTAATAGCAACTCAGAACCGTTTTGTAGATCGTAATTCGGCTGATAATCGCCAAATGGGTTTGGTATCTCCATAAACAGCTTGCTGCCAGGATCGTTCATTGGCATCTCAAGCATGCTGGAGACTTTCATTTTGCGCTGGTAATCGTCTCCAGCGTACTGAACACTACCGTCTTTATCGCGATAGAATGGTTGGCTTTTTGGCTTAGTGCCAGCAAACACGTAGTTACCAGATTCATCTTGCGAGTTCACTAAGTTAAGGAAGTTGTTCGCAATCTCTTCTAGCTCACGCTTCTTTGCTTGTCGGTCTTCCGCAGAAAACGCACCGTTAATCATCTCCATCGTTAAGCGCTTCGACTCGTCGGCAAAATTCTCTGCATTGGCGATATTAACTTCGTGGTTTTCTAGACGATTACGCACCAACACTATTGAGCTAAGGTATTGTTGTAGCTGTTCTTGTTGCTGACTAATATTTTGAATGTAATGCGACGCAAGGGGATCGTCGCTAGGTTTCAGTAACTTTTTCCCTGAAGCAAGTTGCTCTTGGTTATGGTGAACCTTATTTTCTTGACGACGCAAATCATTTTGTACGGACTGATAGTTATGGAAACTAGAAATTCGGGTTAGCACTTATCTCTTCTCCTTACCTCAGTTGTAAAATGGTATTGAAGGTATCATTCGCCGCTTGCATCACACGTGATGAAGCCATGTACGCTTGTTGAAACTTCATCATGTTGGCGGCTTCTTCATCGAGGTTAACGCCAGAGATAGAAGCAACGCGCTCTTGTGCCGCTTCATGCTCTAAGCGAGCGACAGAAGCTAATCGGTTTGCTGTAGAAGATTTCAATCCGACTTCGGTATTGAGGTTGTGATAAACATCAATCAAAGTACTGGATTTTCCGTCCATCATCTTATCTGTTTGGATCTTCTGCATTTTTCTCAAGTTGCCGTTACCACCTTCAGAAGGCACCAAGTTTGCGGTGAATTTATCATTCATCAGCGCGCCTTCGCTCAGCTCAAACACGGTTGCATCGCCGTTTTTATACAGCGGATGACTTTTCGGCACTGAGATTTCAATCATCGGGTTATCTTTGTCTAGCGGGTATGAGTATTTGTCCGATAGCAAATTGCCTTTGTTGTCCGTGATCTTTAACCACGGCTTATCATGTTTCTCGTCGGCTGGTTGTACGGTGACCTCAAACTCTTTGACATCCCCCGCCTCACGAATTTTGAACTTGGCGTTACCTTGAGCAAAAGTGGTTGAAGCTTCATAACTTTGCGCTGCAATGGCTTTTGCATCATTGGTTTCCATCTTGATGATGGCTGCGCCACTTCGTGTTGGGCGCAATAATACGCGCTCACCAGCGGCAAGACCTTCACCGATTTGCACTTTCATACCATCCAGAACAAACGAAGAATCCGATTGATCAATGTTCAACGACATTTGCTCACCTTTCGGTGTTGTCACGCTATACTGGTCGCCATCATAACGTAGCGAATATTCACCACCTTTGATCGCTGAAATATCATCAATGTAAACCGCAACATCTGCTTGAGAGTCAGGCGCAGCAAAAACTCGAGATTTTGCCACCAGCTCAGAGTTCACGTCGGTAAATACGTCTTTACCTATCTTACCGTTAAGATCCAGACCTTGAGATTGCAGCTGATTAATTTTGTAGGAAAAGCCCGTCGCTAAACGGCCCATTTCATCCTGAAGTTGCGGAATGTGTTTGTCGCGCATTTCAAGCAAGGCACCTATTTTGCCATCCATGTCGTCAGACTTGATCGCTTTAATGCCATCCCCTTCCACCATTGCTAAGCGTCTTTGATGAACATCCGGATAGCCGTCAATCATTTTGAGCTGGCTTGCTTCCGTGCCAGAAACAAGCGTGTGTCCATTGCCGATGTGAACATTAAACCCTTCGGCATTTTTGCGTGGGGTTACGGTAACTTTGGTGTACTCAGATAACTCAGTAACCAGCTTTTCATGCTGGTCCATCAAATCATTATGTGGACCGGGTGTGCGCATCATTAACCGATGCACATCGCGGATTTCCAAGGCAAGTTGGTTCACGCGTTCAATGCCCATATCCAATTTTTTATTGGTCACATCAGATTGCAACCGCACAGTTTCATGGAAGTCATTTAATGTATCAGAGACGATTTTCGCCTTTTCCAATACCACTTTCCGTGCCCCCAAATCGTTCGGGGTATCTGCCATGGTTTTGACCGCATCGAACCACTCGTTCAAGTTCTCTGGAATTTTCTTCGATGCAACTGAGCTCAACATGCTAGAGAGCATATCAAGATTGTCTTGGGTATCCGTTTTGTTGGCATTGTTGGTTGACGACAAGTTCAGTTCATTCACGGCAAACTGATCCCACGAGCGGCGAACATTTTCCACATGCACACCCATGCCGTAGGTAGAGCCACCAAACATGCGCGGATCATTCGTACCTTGGATAACAGACTGGCGGCTATAACCCTCTGTATTAACATTAGAAATGTTATGACCAGTGGTGTTTAATTGTCTCTGAGCAGTAAGCACACTTTGAGTACCTACATTCAGAAGATCTGACGCCATACATGCCCCCAAAAACGAAATAAAATCGGCAAAACCGATCACCTAGACACATCAAAGCAAAAGGTGTGCCAAATAAAAGAGAGGTGTGAATGTTCAGAAAAAGTAAAGGCTTGCACTGTGGCAAGCCTTCGAAAACAACATGAACTGGCGAAGAGTAAATTACATACTTTCGATTTTCTGCTTCACCTGCAGGACTTTGTCTGCGTAATTCGGATCGGTCGCGTAACCCGCGCTGTGAATGCCGCGAATGAAGGACTCTGAATTCCCTCGCTGTTGCAATGCTGTCTCGTAACGTGGGTTGTCATTTAAAAAGCGCACAAAATCATTAAAGCTGTCTTCGTAATTTGAGTAGGCGCGAAACGCTGCCGTCTCTTTCACTGGCGTATTATCGTGGAACTCTAGCGTTTGAGTCGTCACTTTGTCACCCTGCCAGCTTCGATCTGCTTTGATGTTAAATAAGTTGTTGCTGCTGCCACGCGCGTTCTTCACGACCTTTTGTCCCCACCCGGTTTCCAAAGCCGCTTGCGCAAGTAGCAGAGATGGCTCGACACCTAGGGCTTTCGCGGCTTTCTCCGCGTATGGCTTCATCGAGTTAACAAAAGATTCTGGCGAATCGAATCGAGTTGGTTCATTGCTTGGTCGAGATAGCTGACCAGATTCAATCAAGCGCTGTTCAATCTCACGCGCTTTTTTCGGGTCAACACGACGATATTCCACGGCATTATTTGCCGCATCACGCATTGCAGTTTCACTCTTGTCGTTACCTTGCCCAGCCGTTAATTGCTTAACAATCATATCGGCCAAGCCCATTGAACCAGACGAACTGAGCTCGCTCGCCATCTGCTCATCCAGCATTTGTCGATAGAACTTCTCGTTCTGGCTGTTCATCATGTTGGACTCAAAGCCCTCATTGGCTTCTCGCATGGATTTCAACATCATGGAGGTGAAAATAGATTCGAACTGACGAGCCGCTGCACGCAGTGCTTCTTGCTCGCCATCTTTACCTTCCTTCACTGCTTTTTGACGCAAGGTATCCAGCGAACTGATGTCATGAATAAAACCAATGTCGTTAGGATTGTTCATTATACCTACCTCCTAACCATTAAATGATGATCAACTGGCCTTCAATGGCACCAGCTTGTTTCAATGCTTGCAAGATAGCCATCAAATCCGACGGCGCTGCGCCGACTTGGTTAACGGCACGGACCAAATCATCCAACGTTAAGCCAGGCTCGAACTTAAACATCTTGCCCTGTTCTTCGCTGACTTCGATATCCGAGTCTGGCACGACAACGGTTTGCCCACCAGAAAAGCCGTTAGGTTGGCTAACATTCAGGTTTTCTTTGATTGCGACCGTCATTCCGCCATGGGTTACCGCAGCAGGTTTAAGGCGAACATGTTTACCAACTACGATGGTACCCGTGCGAGAGTTAACGATGATTTTGGCTGCGCCATCTGCTGGGTCGAATTCTAGGTTTTCAATTGCCGATAAGAACGCCACACGCTGGCTGACGTCACGAGGAGCACGCACACGTACCGACGTCGCGTCGACTGCACTCGCCATTTGTGGGCCAAGGAAGTTGTTTACCGCATCCGCCATACGTTGAGCCGTTGTGAAGTCTGACTCAAGCAAGTTGAACGTGATGTAATCACCACGACCAAATGGATTTGGAATTTCTCGCTCTACTGTCGCACCACTAGAGATAAGACCAACGGTTGGATTGTTACCTACGATTTTTGAACCGTCAGCACCTTCAGCGCTGAAGCCGCTCACCACTAAGTTACCTTGAGCAACCGCGTAAACTTGACCATCGAGACCTTTTAGGAACGTTTGCAGTAGCGTACCACCACGCAAACTTTTGGCACTTCCGATGGAAGAGACTGTCACGTCTACTTGCTGACCTGGTTTAGAGAAAGGCGGCAACTCTGCCGTTACCATGACTGCAGCAACGTTTTTAATTTTTGGCTTTGTGCCCGGCGGCATCTGAATGCCGAAGTTTTGCAGCATAGCGGCGAAACTTTGCTCCGTAAACGGGTTCGCTTCGCCTGTGCCAGGTAAGCCTGAAACCAAACCATAACCCACGAGTTGGTTGCTTCGTACACCTGCCACTTGCGCGACGTCTTTGATACGTGCAGCTTGGGCAGCGGTAGAAAACAGAGCAACGCTCATCAGTATTAAAAGGAGTTTTTTCATGCTTACTTATCTCTTGCAGTCAAATTGCCGTCAGCACGGCGTGTTATAGCGCTACATTAAAGAATCGTGCCAAGAAACCCGGCTCTTGCATATCTTGTTGTACACCGGTGCCAGAGTACTGAATTCTTGCGTTAGAAACGCGGTTTGATGCAATAGTATTGTCGAAACTAATGTCATCCGGACGAATAGTGCCGCTTAAACGTATGTACTCATCACCCGTATTAAGCGTCATCCATTTTTCTCCACGGATAACGAGGTTGCCATTTGCCAAAACTTCAATCACCTCAACAGTAATGTAACCACTGATGCTGTTGCTCTGCTTTGCAGAAGAGTCACCTGCAAATGAGTTGGAGTTGTTTAAGTCATAAGAGAAATTATATTTTCCGCCAATTTGCAGCTCTTCTCCGCCCACTTGAAGCGGGTCCATTTGTGCTTCATTGGTTTTCGATAAATCGGCATTGGCGCTTTTCGTCGCACTAGTTGTCTCATCCAGAGTTACGGTAATAATGTCGCCAATACCACGTGGCTTGGAATCGTCGTAAAGATCGGTAATGTGCTCGGCGCTAAACAGTGAACCTGTTGCAGCAGCATAATGCTCAGGTTTCTTTTTCGGATGAATAGGAGCCCATGCAGGATCACCCGCAACCGGATCGCTTCTGCCACGCAGTGTATCCACGATACCGCTGCTCTCTTCTTTCGATTTATCGCCTTCTACCGCGTCAACCACCGTCGTTGCTTGTGTCACTTCATCCGTTTCAATCGGCTCTAACATGGCACAACCCGACATCGTGGCAATCAAAGCAAGTAGACAAATACGTTTCATCGTGAGCTCCTCAATTCTTGCTCTTAACCGTTATAACTGCTGGTTAACGAAGCTCATCATCTTATCGACTGACGAGATCACTTTTGAGTTCATTTCGTAAACACGCTGGGCTTCGATCATGTTGACCAACTCTTCCGTTACATTCACGTTAGACGCTTCCAGCATGGATTGACGGATTTCACCCAAACCGTCCAAACCAGGAACACCTTCTTGTGGATCGCCACTGGCACCCGTTGGTAAGTAAAGGTTCTGGCCAATTGGCTCTAGGCCACCTGGGTTAACAAAGTCTGTAATGGTTAGCTGACCAACGACTTGGTTGTCTTGCTGACCACGGACGCGAACCGATACTTCACCATCCGTACCGACAGTGATAGAAATCGCATCTTCTGGAATCACAATTTCAGGTTCTACAGGGTAGCCAGAACCCGACGTGACTAACGTGCCTTCACCATTTAACGTGAACTGACCGTTACGGGTGTAACCGATGTTGCCATCCGGCAACGTCACTTGGAAGAAGCCGTCGCCTTCAACCATCATGTCTAGTGCGTTGGTCGTTGTCTGCGCATTACCATGCGTGTGCACTTTTTGCGTCGCAACCACTTTAGAACCCGCACCTAGCATCAAGCCACTCGGAAGCTCAGTGTTCTGAGATGATTGGCCGCCAGGCTGGTTGATGTTCTGATAGAACAAATCTTCGAATACCGCACGGCTCTTTTTGTAGCCCACAGTAGAGGCGTTCGCCAAGTTGTTCGAAATCGTGGCAATGTTGGTTTGTTGGGCGTCTAGACCTGTTTTACTTACCCATAGTGCTGGATGCATAGTGAACCTCTAACTCTGTTAACTCATACGAAGCAGTGAATCTGAAGATTTATCCATCTCTTCAGCAGTGCTCATCATCTTGACTTGCATTTCAAACTGACGCTGTAAGTCAATCAATGCGGTCATTTCACCTACGGCATTCACGTTACTGCCTTCAATCGCTCCTGTCTGGAGGCTAACAGTAGCGTCTGCTTCGTAAGGTTGGTTTGGAGTTTTATGGCGAAATAAGCCATTGGTGTCTTTAAATAAGCTTTGATCATTAGGCTTAACAAGCTTGATGCGATCAACCGCTTGGAATTCTTCTGCCGGGGCACCTTGAGGAAGCACAGAGATGGTGCCATCTCGACCGATTTCAATTTTGGAGAGAGGAATAGGCAAAGTAATCGGCGCATCATTTTCACCTAGCACTAAATGGCCACTTGCGTTAGTAAGCATGCCATTTTGATCGACTTTTAGGTTACCGTTACGGGTCAATCCTTCTTTACCCGTGTGATCGAGTACCGAAATCCAGCCGCTGCCTTCAATCGTCACATCCAGATCACGCCCTGTTGTAATCACGCTACCTTGAGCAAAGTTATGCCCTGGACGCTCTGTCATGCTGAACACACGTGAAGGATGGCCTTCACCATAAGCCTGCATTGAGCGAGCCTGTGCTAAATCCGCACGAAACCCTGTCGTGCTTACGTTAGCCAAGTTATTAGCACGCAATTGTAGTGCCTGCATATTTTGCTTGGCCCCACTCATTGCGAGAAACAGTGCGCGATCCATAAATTACTCCAAAAACTTCTCTGTACACGGAGTAAAAGCAATAGTTATGCCAACACAAAAATGAGCTTATTTATCAAGCAGTTAAATAAGAAACAAAAGATTAAGAGGGGGTTTCAGTGGCAGAAAACTGCAACAAGGGGCAAGGTTTTGATCCACATGGCGGCAACGGCGGCAAATCAGAGATCAAAGCATGCTTAACCTGAACTGAGGTATTTTCAGGCTAAGCATCAGATGAATGTCATGATGTTATCAAGCCAAGTGGCGAAAGCTCGCCTAACTTGATGATGCAGATTATCGGATCTGCAGGATATTTTGTTGTAGCTGGTTGTGCACTTCTAGCGAACGTGAGTTTGCTTGGAAGTTACGCTGAGCAGAAATCAGGTCCACCAGCTCCTGCGTCATATCAATGTTTGACTGTTCCAGCATACCGTTGTTGATGGTGCCGAAAGAGCCTTTGTTAGATTCACCCCAAATCTTGTCACCAGAGAACTGAGTTGAATCCCATTGCGTACCGCCCTTCTTATCCAGACCTTGCTCGTTTGGAACACGTACTAGCGCGACACGACCCAATGTGACGTTTTCACCGTTTGAGTAAGTCCCCATTACGCTGCCGTTTTCATCGAAGTCAACCTTGGTTAGGAAGCCCGTTGTTGCACCGTCTTCATCGAACTTGGTCAGTTCGAACGGAGCAGCAAACTGTGTTGCCGAGCCTAAACCGAAGTTAAGCGTCTGCGCAGGATCGGCACCATTCATATCGACTGGTGTCGTGTTCGTCGCCGGATCGCCCAGTGCCACAGACGTAATTGGCTGACCATTGTTCAAGCTCGCCAACGTCCCATCGTTGTTGAACTTCATGGTATGACCCACATGGCCTGTTGGCGTTTGTGCATCACCTGCCGCAACATTTAAAGGCTTTTCACCTTCTTTATCTGTCACTGTGTAGTAAGTGTTCCACGTGTTTGGCTGAGTCTGATCTTTCAAGTAGTACGTCGTTAGCTTGTAAGACTGACCCATCGAGTCATAAATAGTCGAAGAGGTTGAACGGTTGTATGTATCTGGGTCTGAAAAATCAAACTGAGTTGGATCTTTCAAATCGCCGTTTGCTGGCAAGTTCACGCCCACTTCAATGTTTGCTGTTTGCTTTGGCTTACCAAATTCAGCAGGAATATTGATAGGTTGTGGCTCGTATGAAGAAACCTCACCAGAGCTTGGATCCACTTGGTAACCTAATAAGAACTCATCGTTCGCGGTCACCATGTAGTTTTCTTTATTTAAATGGAATGCACCATTACGTGTCAGTTCATTCTGTTGTGGAGTCAGACGCTCCTTCGCCACAGCGAAGAAACCTGTACCCGAAACACGCAAATCCATTGGGTTGTTGGTGTAAATGCTTGAGCCTTCATGGAACTGCTGCGCCACTTGGCTTGCTTGCGCACCCCCACCCGGCGTGGTTTTTGCGTTAGTAAATAAAGAGTTAGAGTAAACATCAGCAAACTCAGCACGGGACTCTTTAAAGCCGTACGTGTTGGCGTTCGCAATGTTGTTACTGGTGGTGTTCAAATCCAGTTGTGCGGCGGACAAACCGCTTAAAGATACATATGACATTCCAAAATCTCCTAATCTAGCGAGCTATGACTACGCTTTGCCAACTTCCAATACTTCTGCAAGTCGAACTGGCGATTCAAAACCAGCCAGATTGAGTAATACGTTTCCGTCACCTTTGCCGAGCAATACGCTATTTACGTTGGCATATGTCGATACTGGGAACTCTTGCGACTCCCCTTCAACCAAGCCAGACGCTTTCACTTTGTATTTGCCAGCAGGCAGTGGATTTCCGCTTTCATCTTTACCGTCCCAAAGCACACGCGTGTCGCCGGCTGGTTTCGCCCCTACCTCAAAAGTACGAACCAGTTGGCCAGCTTCATCCTCTACACGAACAAACAGATTATCTATAGATTGTGAAAGCTTAACCATTGCCGCCATTGGCGCGTCGTCCTGCTTCACACCTGCCGCTCCTGGGACCAATACGTCACGTCCTACCAAAGAGGAAGCTTGTAACGCTTGGTTTGATGTCATTGACGAGTTCAAACTCTCAAACTGAGTGTTCATCTTGCCAATGCCATCAACGGTCGCAAATGAAGCCATTTGCGCAATCATCTGGTCATTACTTACCGGCTTAAAAGGGTCCTGTTGAGACAATTGCTTCGTGAGCAATGATAAGAAGTCTTCCTGTTTTAGGTCCTGCTTACCCGTGCTCTCTTCCGTCTTCTTGTTACTCTCTTGTAGACTTTTAAGCTGGTCGATATAGGACAAGCCGCTTTGACCAACGTTGTTAATTCCGGCCATACGCTACCTCCTTATCCTTATTGACCCATCTGCAGCGTACGCAGCAGCATTTGTTTACTAGAATCCGCTACTTGCACATTAGTTTGGTATGCGCGAGAAGCTGAAATCATGTTCGCCATTTCTTCCATTACATTCACGTTCGGCTTGTAGATGTAGCCTTCTTCGTTTGCAAGGGGATGGTCTGGGTTGTACTCCGCACTCAGCGGTTTATCGCTTTCTACAATACCCATCACTTTCACTGGCACCGTATCACCGCCACGCATAGCGTTACTTAACTCAGCACCAAACACAGCATGGCGCGCTTTATAAGTGTCTTTCGCAGAGCTGCTGACACTGTCGGCGTTCGCCAAGTTGCTTGAGGTAGTGTTCAGACGAACGGATTCAGCGCTCATTGCGGAACCTGTCACATTGAAAACGTTAAATAAGCTCATCTAAATTATTCCCCTTTGATTGCTTTGGTTAAGTTCTTGAATTTGCTGCCTAGAAAGTCGAGTGATGCTTGGTGTCTGATTTGGTTTTGCATAAACAAGTTACGCTCTAAATCCAAATCTACCGTGTTGCCATCACCTGTATCAGGTTGCGTAGGAAGACGATATAGCTTGTCCCCGACCAACGTTGTAGTGGCAGGAATATGCCGACCATCCGTACGACTAAGACCAATGCTTGCCCCAGATGTTGCCGCTTGCAATTCCTTCGCAAAGTCTAAACCTCTTGCTTTGTAACCAGGCGTGTTGGCTTGTGCAATGTTGGTGGAGATCACCTCAGCATTGCGCTCACGTACGCCCACCGTGTGCTGGTGGATGCCTAGTGCATTGTCAAAAGATATAGCCATGTTTGCCTCTACAATTAAGAACTGACCGTGATTGATAACCAAAAAGCAATTATCATGCCAAAAACATAAAGCGCTCTATCTACTTAATAGCTATCACCCATTGGAATAGCAATAAGTGAGCCAAAGTGACTGGAATGTCATGTCGTTTCACTTTGTTCACTTAATAAAGATACACCGTGATGAGGGAACAAAGCAAAATCGCGCTTCAATTTAGCAAGTGAAAACGTGGAAACACTCGAAGGCAGGAAACCAGCAAACAAAAAAAGCCTGACACGAGGTCAGGCTTTTTATCAATGAAGAGATACCGCTATTTAAGCTTGTAAATGATACCCGGATTACAGCGCACCATTTCAAATTTATCAGTCAGACCAGTTAGCGACTCTGATGCCCCTAACAGCAGATAACCACCTGGGTTTAAGCTGCTCGCCATTTGGTTAAGCACTTTTGATTTCATTTCCGGTGAGAAGTAAATCAGCACGTTGCGACAAAAAATAATGTCGAACTTACCCATCAGTGCATAACTGTCCATCAAGTTTTGTGGACGAAAGTTCACCAAACGTTTGACGTTGTCTTTGACTTTCATACGGCCACCGTCCGCATTCTCAAAGAAGGTGCGGCGACGTTCTGGTGAAAGTCCGCGCCCTAGAGCCAAATTGTCATACACACCTGCACGACACATCTCGAGCATACTTGCTGAAATGTCTGTTGCTGTAATAGACACGTTTGGTAACAAACCCGGCTTGCGCTGTTGCGTTTCCAGAATCGTCATTGCAATAGAATACGGCTCTTGGCCCGATGAACTGGCTGCAGACCAGATCTTGATTGGGCGCTTGCTTGCCGCTACTTCTGGCAATAATTTGTCAGCTAAAACTGTGAACGGATAAGTATCTCGAAACCACAAGGTTTCGTTAGTCGTCATCGCATCCACAGCGGCCACTCGTAATTCACGATTGCGCCCTGTAACAACATCACGTAGCAAATCTGATAACGATGCGAGCTTAAACTTAGTCACTAAAGGACTCAGTCGGCTACGCACAAGGTATTGCTTGCTATCACCTAACACGATGCCACATTGCGATTCTAGAAAACGGCTAAAGTCACGATACTCTTGATCACTGATTGTAATAGCAGTCATTAATGTCTCTTTTATTGTGTTAATGCAGATTTAACCGCGTTACCCAATTCATCTGGGTTAAATTTCGCAATGAAGGTATTGGCACCTACACGCTCAACCATAGCCTGGTTGAATACACCACTTAATGAAGAATGGAGGATAACATAAAGGTCTTTCAAATCGGCATGTCTGCGAATTTCAGCCGTTAAGGTATAGCCGTCCATTTCTGGCATTTCAATATCGGAAATAACCAACGAAATTTGATCGTAGATATTGCCTTCTTGAGCCATTTCAATCAACTTATTGTACGCTTCTTTGCCATCTTTGACAGATACGACCTCGAAACCGATGGATGTAATCGCACGCTCTACCTGTTTACGCGCGACAGTCGAGTCATCGGCAATCAATATACGGCGTACAATAGGCTTTTCTTGTTCTGCTTGCGCGATTTCTTCACCGATAGCGGAATCCATCGTTTCATCAACCGGCGCAATCTCCGCCAGGATTTTTTCAACGTCAAGGATTTCAACCAGCTCGTTGTCGATGTTCGTCACTGCGGTCAAGTAGTGCGCTTTACCCGCACCGTCTGGCGGTGGCAAAATCGCTTCCCAATGCATATTGATAATACGCTCAACCGATGATACCAAAAATGCTTGGATCGTACGGTTAAATTCTGCGATAACAACAAAACATTTATCCAGATCAGTGGTTGGGCGGCCACCAATTGCCAGGCTCAAATCAATAACGGACACGGTATGGCCGCGGATATGAGCGATACCTTTTACCAGCGGGTGTAGATTTGGCATTGAAGTCAGCTTAGGGCACTGCAGTACTTCTTTCACTTTGAATACGTTAATGCCGTAGCGCTGTCGGCCCATCAGTCGAAAGGTCAATAATTCCAATCGGTTCTGACCGACGAGTTGCGTACGCTGATTCACCGAGTCAAGAATCCCCGTCATATGCTCATCTCCATCTCAAACTTTTTGTTTTTAAATGATACTCTACCACTGGCAAGCACGATACCAGGGAGACAGTATGGCGTATTTCACTTTCACTTCGACACCATTGACTATGACAATATGTAGAGCGCTAATTACAAAGTACGCTAAGTCTATCGGCATTTTGCTCAGTATGTTTAGCTTTTTTGTTCATTCAGCTTCAGATAATCAGATCGAGCAAATAAAAACGGCAGCAGAACAACATATTCTTGCTACAGTTGATCAGCCTGATGGTGGCGAGCTATCTGTTAATGCGGCAGATATCGACTCGAGAATAAAAGCAACGGATTGCCCAGTGCCCCTAGATACGTCAGCTTCTTCCACCAGCAGTACTCGAAGCAACATCAATGTTCTAGTGGAATGCCCACCGGATGACTGGAAAGTCTATGTGCCTGTACGGATCTCTGTATCGGTGCCAATGATCGTCGCAACACGAACGCTAGGGAGAGGAGAAATCGTCAGCGCATCGGATGTCACCACTTCTATGATCGAGCTGCAGCGCTTTCGCAAAGATGGCTTTTCTAACTACGATCAAGTGGTTGGCGCAAAGCTAAAACGCAACGTTCGCTTAGGTGATGTTGTTGAGCGAAATGATGTCTGTGTCGTTTGCCGGAATGAAAAGGTCACAATTAAAGCGGTGAACTCTGGCATGACAATCACCACGCAAGGCACTGCATTGCAAGATGGTGCGGCTGGCGATCAAGTAAGAGTGAAAAATGATAAGTCACAGCGTATAATAGAAGGCATAGTGACTGGCATTGCGGAAATCACTGTTAATTTTTAATACCCACTGGTAGCGTGTTTAAACTGATCAATAAAAATGCAAAAAATGACTAAAGTTATTTTTGCACTGGTCGATAGTCTGGATACCAGTATTACGATACAAGGCAAAGGTTAAACATGGCAGGTATAGATAATATACGTTCAGGGCAAATGATGACGACGACAAGTCGTGCACCTGCGCGTAACGATTCCAATGCTACCAGCACGACTGAATCGAAAAAAGCACCCGCACAACAAGACGCTGTATCACTCAGCCAGCAAAGCAAAGCCGTTAGCAAACTCCAAAAAGATATGGCAGCTTCTCCGGCCTATGACAGCGCCAAAGTGGCGGCAATCAAAGAAGCAATCACAAACGGTTCATACAAAGTCGATCCTGAAAAATTGGCCGACAACATGATTAAGTTTGAAAACGAATTGCAAGGCAAAAGCTAACTGACTTAGGCCGAAGGTAAGTATTTTATGGCAGCATTAGTCGATCTCGTCAATTTCCAACTAGAAAATGCTAAGGCACTTTCTGCTGTTTTGCGTCAAGAAACACAAGCGATAACTGCGCGTGTCTCTACCGAGATTGAGAATATTGCCAAACAGAAGATGACACTCATTGAGCAGCTTAGAACAACTGATCAGCGAATCGCCTCTCACCCGCACGTCAATCAACTTACTGAAGATGAGCACCTAAGTCAGGTTGTTGCTCAAATCCAATCGATCGTCCTCGACTGTCAACAAGTCAACAAAGTAAATGGTGAATCGCTTAGTCGCGCACAGCTGAGTTTTAATAAACTCAATAACATGCTTCAGCGAACTCATGGCAAAGTGGGCATGACCTACAATGCCGGTGGCAAAACCCATACTATTTCGACACTTGGCACCAATATAAAAGCCTAAACGTCACTCCTACCCCACACCATCTCTAGAATGTAGATATAAAAAAGCGACTCATTGTTGCCAATCAGCCGCTGGAAAGATTATCTGGTCTTCTGAAGTAATGCGCTTAGTGCATTAGAACAAGGTTTGTTGACGCTTCTCAGGCACCTGTTGAACTTCTCCGTAATCACGCAACTTATCCATCTTACGAATATCAAGACGCAGCTCTGTCACGTAACTGTCTTCAACAAGATAACTACGCACAACTTCTGCACCGCGAATCACACCATCAACCGCGCCTGTAGTGCTCTCGATACCTAAACGCTGGTCTTGCAGTTCTGCACGTCCACTAACACGCATACCATACACTTGTTCTGCCAGTTCACGGTACGCATCAATTTTTGATGCACGCATCGCTCGTACACGCTTTTCTTCTACTGTGCGGCCTGTTTGCTCACTGACACTGGCGTAACCCACTGCCACTAAGATTTCATCTTGACGCATCTGTTGTAATGGCTGACACCCCACCAATATCAGTGTGGCAACAATAAATAATAACTTCTTCATGCTTCTATCCTATGGACGCAGAATCACAGTGTACGGCTGACGAATGGTTGGGTCTGAGCGAATCAACACGCCATCTTGCGTACGGATACTGTTTAACGTATCTAAGTCACGACCAATACGGTCAGCCGGAAGGAAACCCTGCGCCGTTGCTACAACCACACGGCTCTGCATACCGACCACACGTGCATTGACCAGCACCCCGCCCTCTTGGCGCAGCATCGTACCGGTCAGTACATACTGAATTTGTTGCTCTTGCGCCAGATCTTGCCAATCACGGCTTAAAGCAAAATCGCCCTGCTGCGTCACTTGGATAGAGCCCGTAGTTTTGAAATCAACCACTTTAAACCCTCGGCGCTGGAACTGATGGATAAAACCTTCCGAGACCGAGTTACCTAACCAGTTTGTTACATCCATATTTTGTAGATCAACAAACGAGGTAATCGCAATCGGTGTCCGCGCAGATACCGCCACATTAGAAACCATCAGGTCTTCGGTCATGCTTTCAATGAAAAAGTCCATCGTATGACGTGGACTATCCATAAGCATGAACTGGCTTCCCGAGTACGGTTCTTTACCATTGTAAATCGGTGAGTACGCGCACGATGTCAGAAGCGTCATCATCGATGCGGCGACAAGCCACTTTTTCATGGTTTGATTCTCCAGATAATCTTAGGTGATACCGTTCTTGATTAATTCCTTTCTAAGAAAGTGAATATTGGAACAGTCTTTGCTTTTCTTTGTTTGCCTAACGAAGAAAAATCCACCAAACTTCACTGAAATTGTTAAAGCAATATTTATACCCGAACGGTTGTAATCAATGAAAAAAATATTAAACAGTCTGTTTTCAATCACTTTAGTGATGCTTGTGCCTTTTAAAGTAATGGCATCTTGGTATGAAGTAACAGGCGTTGCCACTATCGTTTCTTCAGAAGAGACGGCAAGGCTCCATGCGTTGGAAGACGCGCTGTTCAAAGCCGTCAATTTTTCGGGCGCAGATATTGGCAGTATTAGCAATTTGATGCCGCTACTAGAAGAAAGCCGCAACGAGTACCAGTTTACCAACCATGAAGTCCGTTACATTTTGGTCGAGTCTGAACGTAAACGTCGAGGTAAAGTCGAGGTGAAAATTCGCGTCGATATTTATCCATCGGCAACGGGTTGCCACACCGATCAATACAAAAAGACGATCCTTGTCGGCAATATTGAGGTTGCCTCACCACAACAAGCGGTGATGGGACAGATTTACCAAGTGGGTGACGATTTTAGCCGCGTGGTGAATCGCCAGCTGGATCAAACCTCTCGCAGCTTTGTGTCTGTGGGTACAACGGACTATTCAATTAGCAGTAACTATCCCGCTCGTACTCAAATGATCGCGCAAGATAACGGCGCACAATACATCATTGGGGGAGTCATTACCGATCTCACTGCGACGGTCGAATCTCAACTACTGCAAGATGACATCATCAATCGTCAGTTTGCGTTAGAGATGAAAGTATTTGATGGTAAAACTGGCCATGAAGTCTTCAACAAAGCCTACCGTGAAGTGGCGCGTTGGCCATTTGCCAAAACGAGCCAAGTGGATACTCGCAGTGCGCGCTTTTGGGCGTCGACCTATGGCGAGATGATGCTACGCGTTAGTCGCAATATAATGCTGGATCTAGAGTCAGAGCTGTCTTGCAAAATTACGCTGCCAGAGGTCGTCGCAGTCTTCGGCAATACGGTAACGATGGATCTCGGCCGTATGCATGGCGTAAAAGAGGGAGACAAATTGCAACTTTGGCACACCGCATCATTTATCGACCAAAACGGACTACCAAGAAATAAAGTATCGCAAAGTGAAATTACATTGACGGTATCACGTATATACGAACACGAAGCCGAGCTGACGATTGATCAGCCAAATTTAGCCTCTAGTGTTCAAATTGGCGACGTAATGAACAAGATCCTATAAAAGCAAACATTAAGTCTTGAGATATGCTCACTTTTGAATATCATAGGCAGCGCATCTTATTTGATTATACCAATGACCGTAGTAAGTCGTTCAAAGTGATACTGATAAAGACCTAAACAAAGTTGCTAGGTTTGCATTCAGTAAAACGGTTCAATGAACTGCAACTATTGGTATTACGCCCCCATGGCACAGCTGGATAGCGCAGTCCCCTCCTAAGGGACAGGTCGTAGGTTCGAATCCTACTGGGGGCGCCATATCATAGCCTTAGCTCCCACTTGAGCTAAGGCTTTTTTGTATCCACTATTTCGAGCTTCACAGAGCGTTTCCAAGTAACGTGTAAAACAATTTCCTCAGTAATCAATATTATTGCCTCGCTCCTTTACTCGACGAGATAAAACCTTTTACTGATCCGATCTCTTCCCCTTGAAATCATTTCAACAAGCCCTATTTACAGTTTTGTATTTTATTACTTTAATTATCTATGAGTTTTGCTTACCCTTTTAGCTATTAATAAAATTATTAGTTAGCACTATGTCTAAGAGCAATTTAATAACTAACACTGGACACCGCTTTATTTCTAAAGGCAAGACTGCCTTTAAGATTCATATCCATACCCCCGAGGACACGGTACTGCACCGCTCGGTTGGGTTTGTTCGTATTGGAGAAAAGAAAGGCTTACAAAAAGCCATTAAGCTGAGAAACGAATTAGGCCGGCAAATGTGGGGCAAATTTTGGCGACGTCTTTTGAAGGATCCTTACCTCATGACCAGACTCCCACACAGCGTTGAGCCAAAAATTGTTCACAAGCCTAACCCCACTCTTGAAAACCCAGATAACCGAGATACGTGTTACATCGCTAAGTGGCGAGAGTTCAATGATGACGGTGACTACAAATACAAAACGGTGGTTCGCTCTATTAGTAAATACGGCAAGCTTGCCGCCTACATGCAAACCAAAAAAGCGTTGTTAGAAGCACATAAAGACAACTTGGAAATCCTAACATTCATGGGGCGCTTAAACAGCATTGACCTCAAGTGATGCGTTACCGTTTTTAACTTTTCAGTCCGTTTCAAATAGAAATGAAAAAGCCCCAAAGAGCGAACTCTTTGGGGCTTTCAGCTTCAGTCTTCTATACTACGGTCGGATAGGAGCTTATTGCTGAACTTGGTATTCAAACTCTGGAACAACGATTTCTACGCGACGGTTTTGCTGACGACCTTCACGAGTGTCGTTTGAAGCGATTGGGTTGTTTTCACCTTCGCCACGCGCTTGAATACGTGATGAATCAATGCCTTTTTCAACGAGTGCGTTAGCTACAGACTCAGCGCGTTTCTCAGAAACTTTTAGGTTGTAAGCTGCTGGGCCAGAAGTATCTGTGTAACCTACAACTTCAACGTTCGCTTGTGGGTGCTCGTTTAGGAAAGCAACTAGGTTATCAAGTTTTGCAGCGCTCTCTGGTTTTAGAGTTGTGCTGTTTAGATCGAAGCTACCAGTGCCGATTGTTTGAGTTTCGAATGTTTTCGTTACAACTACTGGCTCTTCTACGACTTCTTCTACAACGACTTCTTCAACAACAACTGGCTCTTCTACGATTACTGGCTCATCGTTGCCGCCGAATTTGAAAGAAACACCCAGTGTTGCTGTGTTACCTGTCGCACGAGTTACATCGTTGCTGATATCAGTCAGAGTTTGGTATTCCGCACGAGCAGTTACGTTTTGGCTTAGGTTGAACTCAAGGCCAGCTGCGCCTAGGTAAGAGTAATCATCTTTGCCATCAAACATTACGTAAGCGCCACCCACTTTACCGTAAAGTGCGATGTCTTCAGTGATTGGTAGGCTGAATTTAGGTGCAAGAGTGATTGCTTCTACATGGCCACCGAAAGAAGTTTGGTTAAAATCACCGATGTTGTCGAAACCTGCTTCTACTGCGAAGTATTTATTCATTTCGTAACCAACAAAAGCGCCAAGAGTAGAGTCGTCTTTGTCACAAGCCTGGCCCGCTACACACGCGTCTTCCATCCATGACTTACCCATCTTACCACCAACGTATACTTCTGCTTGTGCTGCTGAAGCCATAAGTAGAGACGCTGAAATTACCGCTGCTAATTTTTTCATTATTGATTCCTCTAAAGAAGTTCTTTTGTTAGATGCCGAAATGCGCCGTCTGACTGACGTTGTATTTCAATTCTTTTTATTCATTCCTTGAGTGAGATACTTAGTCAGCTTCTTTTTATGCACATGCATTTTTTTTATGGAAGCTACTTACGTACATTTCCTGTTCAGTGATACATATCGCCATCTCGGTATCACTGACGGGGTGAACTATAACGCTAAGAAATCGCGAGAAAAATCCCAATTCTGTCAATTTATTGTCATCAAAAATCTCAACAACATGTGATCTTAAGCAAAAAAATCCCCACACAATCACGACGCAAACGTTTGCTTTATTTTCTGGAACACTACAACTTAAGCAAAGTTTTTTCTTAAAAATGAGACAACAAAAATGGAACTTTAAGGAAGGTGGATAAAAATCAATCAGATATTTGATATATAATCGCTCGTTTTTTATTCATGCCAACGATATTTGGATTAAAAAATCTTATCCATACCTAGGTGAATTACGGTCCTAAATACCACATCCTTCACCGACATATGAGAAGGTTTCTCATTATCTAGGATTCAGATACAAAAAAGCCGCGGGTGTTTACCGCGGCTTTGTGACTATTTATTCAAAAGAACCTTTAGTTCAAAGCAATTATGCGTTTGCTTCACGCTCAGCAATGAACTCAAGCGCCATCTTAATACGAGCAACACAACGCTCTTTGCCAACCAGTTCCATTACTGCATCGACAGAAGGAGATTGACCGCCGCCTGTTACAGCAACACGTAATGGCATACCGATTTTGCCCATGCCAATTTCTAGCTCTTCACAGACTGCTGCGATAACGCCATCTTTGATGTTTGCTGTTGTCCACTCGGTCAGTGCTTCAGCTTTCGCTAGAGCAAGCTCTAGAGGCTCTTTAGCCACACCGCGTAAGTGTTTCTTCGCTGCGCCCGCTTCAAACTCAGAGAAATCTTCGTAGAAGTAACGGATTTGCTCAGCTAGCTCAACCAGCGTGTTGCAACGCTCACCCACTAGCTTGATCACGTCAGTGATAGCAGGACCATTCGTTACGTCTAGTTTTTGTTGGTCTAGATGCCATTGTAGGTGCTCTGCAACGTACGCAGGATCTGAGTTCTTGATGTAATGGTTGTTCAACCATTGCAGTTTGTCCGTGTTGAAGGCAGACGCTGACTTAGATACTGCATTTAGGCTGAATAGGTTGATCATCTCTTCTTGAGAGAAGATTTCTTGGTCGCCATGAGACCAACCTAGGCGCACTAGGTAGTTGTTTAGTGCTGCAGGCAGGTAACCCATATCGCGATATTGCATGACTGATACTGCACCATGACGCTTAGACAGTTTCGCACCGTCATCACCCAAGATCATTGCACAGTGCGCAAACGTTGGTACTGGCGCACCTAGTGCTTCGTAGATGTTGATTTGACGAGGCGTATTGTTGATGTGGTCTTCGCCACGAACAACGTGAGTGATACCCATGTCCCAGTCATCCACTACTACACAGAAGTTGTAAGTAGGTGAACCGTCAGTACGACGAATGATTAGGTCATCCATTTGATCGTTGCGGATTTCAATGCGACCACGGATTTGATCATCAAATACTACGCTACCTTCTTTCGGGTTACGGAAACGGATAACACATGGATCGCCATCTTTTGCCGCTTCGTTTGCTGCTTTGATTTTTGGATGGTTAGCATCGTAGCGAGGCATTTCTTTATTTGCTTCTTGCTCTGCACGGATTTCATCTAGCAGCTCTTTAGACGCGTAACATTTGTAAGCTTTACCTTCTGCCAACAGCTTATCAACCATTTCGTTGTAACGGTCAAAACGTTGAGTTTGGTAGTAAGGACCTTCATCCCACTCCAAGCCTAGCCATTCCATGCCTTCAAGAATTGCATCAACCGCTTCCTGAGAGTTACGCTCAAGGTCTGTATCTTCGATACGTAGAACGAATTCACCACCTTGGTTTTTAGCGTATAGCCAAGAGTAAAGTGCAGTACGCGCACCACCAACGTGTAGATAGCCAGTTGGGCTAGGAGCAAAACGAGTTTTAACCGTCATTTGAGTTCCTTAGGGGTAATGAGCAACGAGAGATCTCTCGTTGTAATGTCAAGGATAAAAGTGGCGACATTTTACCACCGTAAGTCAATTCTACAATCGGTTTGACACCAGAAATACAAACAGGGCAGCACCAATAAAGGTACTGCCCTCCTATTTACTGTTAAAGTGCAGAACGAAATTACTTCAGGTTACGCATCGCCCATTGCATAAATTCTTGCTGCTCTTCACGGCTTAACTCATTAAACGATGCTTTGATTGTTTTGGTTTCCGCCGGAGAAGACGCAATGCTTGCCTTGGTCGATTCTTTGTTCATTGCATTGTTATAGTCAGCCACTTCTCGCTCGTAATCACGAAAACCTTGCAAACCACCTTTACGAAGTTGAACCATAGAGAATGCCACTTCTTTTCCGTGTTTGTCTTTCAATACCACTTTTGGATCGAGTTCAAAGGCTTTCGCTTCTTCGATGGTACGGAACGCTTTGTAAGTCAGCGATAGCTCGGCGTCTTTTTCTGCTTCAAACTCTAATACCAGTGGCTGCGAATCGAACTTACGGCGCTTGCCATCTTCAAAGACAATTTGTCCAACCGTCACCGCCAACTGATTTTCCCCGTCCTTCAGCTCGATGCTGTTATTTTTGGAAATCCACTCAGGGTACACGAACTCACCGTTGAGAACGCGAGGAACCAGTTCAGCTTGCAGAGTCAGTTGAGCAGCAAAAGCAGGCGCAGAAAGCATTGCGCAAAGTCCGAGAAGTGTCGTTGTTTTTTTCATCGTGGTTTCTCACTTTATACTAATTTAGATAAGCCTCTGAAACTTACAGGCCCGTCATTCCAAAGGCTTATTTGAATCAGTATCAAGACAAAAAGGGCGTTTCCGCCCTTTTAGCTGCTTCTTTATTAGAAGTAGTATTCAACACCCACAGAGAACTCATCGTAGTCCGCAGATTTCCAACGCGCTTCTGTTGGTTTATCCAGTTGATATGCACCGTCGCCAAAGTCTAGAGTACGAGCACGTACGTAAAGCACTGCCGATGGGTCTACGAAGTACATAACTTGTGCAGATAGTACATCGTCTGCTGTATCGTTAATGGTCTTACCGTCACGCTCTAGATCGAAGTTAGCTGCGTAAGCCAGTTTGTATTGCCAATCACCAGTGGTGTACATGATAGCGGCAGACATTGCGTCTTGCTTCTCACTCACGCCGTTGCTTGCGTCAGCTTCCATGTATTTGTATTGCGCGAAGAAAGAAATACCGTTATCAAACCAGCCTTGAGCACCCACCAAGTATGTGTTGTTTTCCCACGTTTGGCCTTCCATCTTAATGTTACGGTTACCCTCGTATGCGGCATCTAACTGAATTGGACCAATTTTGTAGTGCGCTGCGATACCACCCCAGTAGTCATCACCTTCACCCAGACCCGCTTTGTCACCTGCACCAGCCGCAATATCTAGAGAGAATTTGTCCGCATACATTGGCGAGTCCCAACGAATGGTGTTTGATTGACGGTCTTGATACTTAGCACCACCGATTGCACCACCCCAGTCGTAAACATCACCGAGACCTGGGTTAGATGCAGGCCAGTCAACCAATTCGTACATCGGTGTTAATACTCGACCTAAACGAACTTGACCCCAAGATGCACTTTCAAAACCGACGAATGTGTCACGTTCACCAAGACCTGCACCCTCGCCGCCAAAGCTAGGGTCAACGTAACCACCTTCGATTTGCCAAATAAAAGTAGGACCGAAGTTAGCAAATTGTTTTTTACCACGGAAACCGATGCGAGATTCGTTGTTTAGCTGCATGCCACCTAGATCATCGTCCGTTGCTTTGTTGCCAGAATCGTAATCGCGGTACGCGGCCTGCATCGCGATGATCCCGTAAACTTCATAAGAGAATGAATCTTTGGTTAGGAACTCTTTTGCTGCGTCACTGTTTGCACCATCAGCAAATGCAGCACCACTGAACATCATGCCTGTGATTGCCGTAGCAAGTAGGCTTTTCTTTAGGTAAGACATTTTTAACCCCTATATTTTTTAGTTTTTTCCATTTTCAAATTCGCTAACTAGGACATGGCAGGAACTTGAAACAATGTTTGGACGGGGCAAATATGACAAACTTTTTTCGCACTAAAAAACTTTCCCTACAGCAATCTGAGCGACTTCAAAATGAGAAGATCAAAAATAATATAATCAATTAAAAATCAAAAACTTAAATTTAAATATAAAAAATCAAAAACGTTAAAAGCACTTTTTGACACTGAACTGACATTGAGAGCATCTCAAAAGCGTGAGCGACTTCATTCATCTTTTAGGTGTTTTAACGGAACTTTATATTCAGAGAGAAAAAACCTTGAGATCACTCGCAAGTAAAATGGCAGTGAACTTTTGTGATTCAAGCGATTTTGACGAAATTGTTGAGAGCAAAAAATGGGTATTGACCTTACCCTTGCAGGAAGGTTTAAGCTCAATGTATCACTATTATTGAGGTGCAGATTATGTATCAGTTTGTTATACCTTTATCAGGGCTCAACTGCATGGGCTGTGCAAGAAAAGTTGAGAAGGCTTTACATGCGAATCACGATGTAGAGATCCTCACTTTGTCCCCAACGCAAGTCGAGGTCAAAACCGAGTCCTCGCTTAAAGAGCTTGTCTCATCAATTGAATCTCTTGGTTACCAAGCAGGAAATCAGTACGAGTTAAACCTTTCAGGCTTAAGCTGTGGCGGCTGCGTGAAAAAACTCTCGTCTTTATTAGACTCTCATCAAGACGTTATTTCTTTCGAGGCTTCAACAACGCACTTAGAGATTCGTACCCTACTCTCCGAGCAACAAGTCATTGAGCTAGTTGCCAGCTTGGGCTATACGGCCAACAATAGCGCTGTTACTGATAACTCAGTTGCTGAAGAGCACAAGGCAATCACTCCCGATCAACGCCAAAGCCAGACATATCAAAGCGAAAAAGGCGACCAAGCAGCGCCTGACGAGCAACCAGCAGGCACGGCTCAACTACAGATGTTGATTCAAGGTATGACCTGTGCAAGCTGTGTCGCATCAGTAGAAAAAGCCCTTACTAATGTACAAGGGGTTGAAAAAGCCCAGGTAAACCTCGCAGAACAAAGCGCACTGGTGTTTGTGACTGAAGACTCAGATTCGTTACATCAATCTATTTTGCAATCTGTCAAACAAGCGGGTTACCAAGGCGAGGTTTTACAAGACGCCGCGACACAGCAAGAAAAGCAAGCGCAGCAACAACGTCAACAGCAAAAACGCTTTAAGTTGGATGCAATTGCCGGCCTTGTTGTGGGTGCCCCTTTGATGATTTGGGGTGTTGCTGGTGGCAACATGATGATTCGCAACACCAATGACCAGTTGGTTTGGGGCGCGATCGGTATTGTGTGTTTGCTGCTGCTTGCCACTGCCGGAAAGCAGTTCTTTAGTAACGCTTGGTTAGCGGCCACTCACAAGCGCGCCACGATGGATACCTTAGTTGCGCTCGGTACTGGCGCAGCGTGGTTCTATTCTATGCTTGTGGTGATTTTCCCAGATTGGTTCCCAATGGCATCTCGTCATGTTTACTTCGAAGCCAGCGCGATGATCATTGGTTTGATTTCACTTGGTCACTATATAGAAGCCAAAGCGAAAGCAAACACAACTCGCTCGCTTCAGGCTTTGGTGAACTTACAGCCTCAACAAGCGACCGTCATCACTGAGAAAGGCGATCAACAAATCGCGGTTGAGCAAATCACGCTAGGCATGAAACTGCGTATCAAACCAGGCGAGAAAGTGCCTGTTGATGGTACGGTAATCAATGGTGAATCATACATTGATGAGTCCATGCTCACTGGTGAACCAGTACCAGTGTTAAAAGCGCAAGAGGCTCAAGTGTCTGCCGGGACATTAAATACCGATGGTGGATTAGTCATTGAGGCAACGGGCATTGGCGCAAATACCATGCTGGCACGTATTATTCGTATGGTGCGCAGCGCTCAGAGCAGTAAGCCTGCCATCGCGAAATTGGCAGACCAGATTTCATCAGTGTTTGTCCCTGTCGTTGTAGGCATAGCAATACTGGCAGCGCTTGTTTGGTTTGCCGTTGGCCCAGAGCCAAAAGCGAGCTATATGCTGGTGGCCACCACTACCGTACTTATCATCGCCTGCCCTTGTGCTCTAGGCTTAGCAACCCCACTTTCTGTCACGGTGGGAGTGGGTAAAGCCGCAGAACTCGGCATTTTGATCAAAGATGCTGATGCCCTACAGCTAGCGAGTAAAATAGATACGGTTGTGTTCGATAAAACAGGCACGCTTACCCAAGGTAAACCGAGTGTGCAGCAAGTGTTTACTCAGACCACCAGCCAAGAAGAGCTGTTGGGGTTAGCGTACGCCGCCGAGCGTCAGTCAGAGCACCCACTAGCAAAAGCGGTATGCGATTTTGCTAATCAGCACGACACACAAGAAGTGACTCTCGATAAATTTGAAAACGTTCGTGGACGCGGCATTTTGGCAACGTATCAAGGTAAACCGCTGCTTATTGGCTCGCTTCAATTTATGCAAGCGGAAAACGTTGCAACAGAGGCTCTTCAGGATGAAATTGACGAATGTGCTCAGAACGCATGGACTCCGGTTGCCGTTGCGCTCGATGGTAAGTTAGTCGGCCTGATCGCCATTGCTGACCCAATCAAATCGGATGCAAAACAAGCGCTCTCTGCATTAAAATCGCAAGGCATCAAAACGGTAATGCTGACGGGTGACAACCAACACGTAGCCAACGCTATCGGTCAAGAACTTGGTATTGATGAAGTAATCGCTCAAGTAATGCCAGATGAGAAAGCTCAGCACATTGAGCAACTTCAATCCCAAGGCCATGTCGTGGCAATGGTGGGGGATGGCATTAACGACGCCCCTGCTCTCGCGTTAGCCAACCTTGGTATTGCCATGGGTAGCGGCAGTGATGTCGCCATTGAAAGTTCGCAAATGACCATCCTGAACACGTCACCAATGGCGGTGGTACATGCGATTGAACTGTCGCGCGCTACACTTAAAAACATGAAGCAAAACCTATTTGGAGCCTTCGTTTATAACTCACTGGGGATCCCTGTTGCCGCAGGCGTACTTTATCCTGCATTTGGATTTTTGCTCAGCCCAGTTGTCGCAGGTGCGGCAATGGCGCTGTCATCTATTACTGTCGTTAGTAATGCAAATCGACTACGACTTTTTTCAGTAAAATAACCACTTATATTTGAGGCTATTATGAAGTTGAAATTATTGACCTTTGCAATGCTTGCGACCGCATCCGCCAACGTATTGGCAGCTGATGTCATTAACCACAAATCGCCATACTGCGGCTGCTGTGGTGAATGGACAAAACACATGGAAGAGAACGGATTTACGGTCGAAGAGAAATTGCACGATGACATGAACGCCATAAAACGCGATCTAGGCATCAAGAACGAACAGCTTTACTCTTGCCACACAGCAGAAATCAACGGCTATGTGTTCGAAGGTCACATTCCAGCCGAAGACATTAAAGCATTCTTAGAAAATCCACCACGTAACGCAAAAGGGCTCTCGGTACCGGGCATGCCAATGGGTTCCCCTGGTATGGAGTATGGCGATAAAAAAGACAGCTACACTGTTTATGCGTTTAACGAAAAAGGCCAAGTGTTCGAATATAGCCACCACGAAGGCAACGATAAATAACAAGAAAGCCCAGCAAATCAATTGCTGGGCTTTTTCTTAATGGACAAATATAAGATTAGAAGCCGTAAGAGGCACCAAATACAAACGCATTGTTAACTAGGCTATCACCACTTGCGTTTTCTGCACCGTGTGCTTGGCTACGGAACTCAAAGTAAGGCTGAACACCTTTACGTGTCCACGTTGCGCGAAGTTCGTGGTCCATCGTTTCCGCTTCAATCATGTAGACGTTGTTGTAGCTTAGCGTCACATCTTCATTCATCACGTAACCAATACGGTTATCCATGCGGTAGTCTGTATCCGCATCTGCGTCTGTCGCATCAATATGCGCACGAGTACGGTTACTTAGCGAGATACCGTTATCGAAGTTGTAACCGATCTTAACCAATGGACGGTACTGTACGTTCTCGCCAGCAGAGAACAAGTGTTGGTAACCCGCTGCAACCCATAAATGATCGGTAATGTTAAATGACTGCTCACCACCCACAGTGATTGCTGGTGTTGTGTTACCCGCGCCACCGTTTTCTGTTTCCAGTTTACCCAACTGAATACCATCAAATTCGGTGTAAACCGTAAAGCCGCCGAATTGGTTATCAAAAGTATGACCAGCTTCCAGTGTAGACGTAACGTCCGAACCATGGATTCGACCATCATCGTGGAATTGAACGTTACCCGTTACGTAAGAAGAACCAGCAAAAGCGCTAGAAGCGAAAGCGAGAGAAAGAGCACTCAGTGCAAAAATGTTTTTCATAATTACTGCCTTTATTTATTCACGTTATGCGACGGTTTTAAAGGGCTTCTCTTCCCTTTATCGCAAACTTTGGAATGTGCCTCCTTGGCGATCGCAATATTGTTCCAATTAATTCGCGATGGAAAATAAAACATTTTAAAAAGTGATCTTGTTCAAACCGACGCTCAACACCCCTGATAAAAGTATGGTAAATACAGGCACTTACCGTATTTTTCTACAATGATTCAAAAAATAGAAGTGTGATCATAAACAGGTAATTTATTGATATTTAGCAGATTAAGTCGATCCAGTTCACAACAACCCTGACCATTACAAGCTAAAACTTATTTATCAATGAAAAATAATTAGACATTGGTCACACTTAATTTCCCCTAAAAATAAAGAAACCCTCAACATGACATTGAGGGTTTGCTTAAATTTAGCTGAGAAGATTAAGGTTATTTCACACTAGTTACGCGGCTTGATCTTTCCCCTGTCGCCGATACAGAGCGGATAAACACTTCACCAGTTACACTTGGACGAGCATTTTCTGTGTAAGTCAGCCAATTTTGACCGTCTAACGAGTATTGCAGTTCAACGCCAGGGAACTGAACGTTCATAGCTAGCTTGCCGTTTTCTACTTTCGCACCAGGAATTGGAAGGCGGTAGTCGATACCAGATTTTTCTAGCTTAGCCAGTTCACGTTGGCCAAGCACGTTCGCAAAGCGGTTGTAGTCTTGGTTTAGCGATGCTTTATCAACTAGGTTAGAGTTTTGCGAGTACTCAACACCGACTTTGTAGTCGTTCTCCCAAACTGCGCGGTGCCATGCACGCTCAGCGGCTGCGAGTACGCGAGGGAATACCATGTACTCGTATTGCTCATCGTTACGTACTGTCTCAGACCAAAGCTGTGCTGATAGGCCGTAGAAAGGTTTCGCTTCGATTTCACCTTTCCCAGTAAAGCCGTTGCCATCGCGGTCTACAGAGGTTTCTGCGTTCTGAGGCATGTTCTCTGGTGCAAAGCCAAACATCTTACGCGTATCGGTTGCACGTGTTGCCCAGTAGTAACCACGCTCTTTCGGATCAACTTCGTATGGCATGTCCATGTACACATAGTCAGGGTTAGAAACGATCACGTCGTAACCTTTCTCAGACCACTCGTACACTGATGATGTACCACCCCAGTAAAGAACGTCCCAGAAGTTAACACGCGTATTTTCTGTTGCGAATGCTTTCTCACCTTCGCTGTATTTCAAACCATCTTGCCATGCTTGGAAGTTTGGAATGCCTTTCTCAGCAACTAATTTTGATACTTCTTGCGCAAAATGACTCGGTAGGTGAGCAAAATCACTCACTGTGCCTTCTGCGATTAACGCCTGACACTGTGGAGATTGCGCGAATGGCTTGTCTTGTTTCGACAGGTCAAGCGTGCCTTTCCAGCTTACTTTGTCTTCTGCGTTAACGTCTTGGAAACCAGCACCTAGCTTGATGTTCTTCGCCTCGTCACCACCAAAGTGCCATGTCGTTAGCGGTGCCCCAGCTTCAGCGTGCATTGCTGCCACTTCTGAAATCACTTTATCTACAAAGCGAGTGGAAGATTCCATACACGGGTTGATAAAGCTTTGCTTATCGTAGAACTGAACCGTAGTGACATTAGAAGCATCTTGAGGATCCATCAGGCGGTATTCGTTCGCTTCAGCTTCCTTACCTTCTTCCATCAGGCGGTCGTAACGTGCTTCCATTGATACTACCGCTGCACGCGCGTGTGCTGGCATATCGATTTCGGGAATGACTTCAATGTTACGCGCTTTCGCGTATTTCAAGATTTCCACGTAGTCTGTTTTACTGAAGTAGCCAGAGCCAAAGTTGTCTGTCGTTGGACCGGAACCAAGCTGAGGCAGTACGCAGCTTTTCTCTTGTGTATCGAAACAACGATTAGCGCCAACCTCTGTCAACTCAGGTAGGCCTGGGATTTCCAAACGCCAGCCTTCATCATCGGTTAGGTGAAGGTGAAGTTTGTTCATCTTGTACGCTGCCATTTGGTCTAGCATTGCAAGAATGGCGTCTTTAGAGTGGAAGTTACGAGCTACATCTACCATCACACCACGGTAATCAAAGCGAGGTGCATCTTGAATAGACAGTTGTGGTAGAGAATCAGCATTTTGGCTATCTACCAGGCCAAAGATAGATTGTACTGCGTAGAAAGCACCTGCTTGGTCAAACGCTTTAATCGCAATACCATCGCCCTTGATGCTCATCTCGTAAGCACCAGATTTTGCCAGTTCACCGGTGAAGTCTGCAGGAACAACAGTGATGCTTACAGGAAGATCACCACGAACGTCCACACCTACCACTTCTGCACGATCTTGAATTGCTGCGTATTGAGTCGCATCGAATGCGTCTTTAGGCAGCGCAATACCCGCCGCGATATCTACTGTACCTTTGCCTGCTTCAACAGACATTGGCGTTGGTAGTAACGTGGTTGATACGTCTTGTTTTGCTAGGTCTTCGTTCTTCTCGAAACGAGACACAGCGTTTGCAAATACGTTGTTGTCATCTGGCGTACGTTTTAGGTTGTTACCTTCAAGGCCAGTCACGAAAGATGCAACGTCTTCTGTGTTAAGAGAAGCGATCATCTTAGGTTCTGCGTTTGGTGCAGCCACGAAAGCGCCTGGCATAAAGTCGGTTTCAAATAACTGCCAGTATTCGCCAATTAGTGGAAGTACCACTTCTTCGCCCGCCGCAAAGCCATCAAACTTATCTGTTGGTTCCAGTTTGTGTAGGTCACCCGTTACACGAGAAATTTTGAACTGATCATTATCTACATCCAAAATCAGACGAATGCTGTGGAAGTAGATAGCCCAATCTTTAGAGTTAACCGCTTCACCTTGGTTAACTAGCGTCATGTTCACCTTGTTACAAGAAGCCCACTCAGCTCCTAAATCCTGACAAGCAAGACCTTCGTTTGCACCGTGGTTAGTCAACACTTGGTATTGAATATCAAGGTTATTAGCCAGTGAATTTACAGCTTGTTGCTCAGAGCTTTGCAGAGCAGAGCAACCTGCTAATGTGGTGATAACAGAAACAGCAATCAGACTAGGTTTAAACATCTTACTTCCCCAAAAAAGTCAGTGGTTCAAAACGACAATGATAAAAATCGCGGCTCCTCAAATGCGAGGGGCCTAACAGTTGCATTCAACATACAACCAGTTATTTCTAAGCGTAAAATAAATAGAAATAGGAAGTGATCTAGTTCAAAAAATGATACTCAGCAAAAACCATAAAAACTTAACTTTCATGAAGTTACAAGCCACGTCAAAATCGAACAACTTGTTTTGACGAGTTTGCTGCGATCTAGGTCACTAATATTCATGAGTTACGACTGATTTTGTAAGATTTGGATCACGCCTAATTATTTTGTGAACCATTAGTAAGCGAATGACCTATTTATCTTTCGTGAAGTGACTCTCATTTATTCATCGTCAAAACTCGTCAATATTTTTAGAAATGACGATTTTGTCGAATATCCCCACTAGAGAAATTGCACTTAACCTCAAGCATTTTTGCGTATAAAGTTTAAAGGTATCTTACCTGAGGACCATTCTATGTCTCGTCTCTTGACACTCATATCATCCCTACTTGTTGCCTTTGCTCCCTTTTCCTCTTATGCAGAACCGCAACATTGGTTAGCAAAAAAAGGGGAAACCGAGCTGATGATCATTGGCTCTGTGCATGTGGGCGATAAAACGATGTACCCACTCCCTAAAACTATTACTCAGCACTTAAGCCAAAGCGCTGGGTTGATTATCGAAGCAGATGTCAGAAACTCTGAAGGCTTGGTTTACCCACAAACAACCATTCTTTCTAAAGATGTTTTAGGCAAGGCTCAACGTCGCCACTTAGTCGAGATAGCACAAGATTTAGGGTTGCCAGAAACTCAACTTTTGAATTCTCCACCATGGACGGCTGCATTAACCATCCAACTCGCTTTAGTCAACAAACTGGGGTATGTCTCTGATAAAGGGGTCGACATGCACTTAATAGGACTCGCTGATAAAAAACAAATCCCGGTCATTCCACTGGAGTCCGTGCAATTCCAAATTGATTTAATAGCAGGTCAATCAGAAGGCGGTAAAGAGATGCTCCTCTCGTCAATTGAAGAATATGACGGTGGGGAAGAATTGGTTCAGTGTTTGATAGAAAGCTGGAAGAGCGGTGATGGTAGTATGTTGGTCGAGGCATCATTAACCGATCAAGCAACAGAAGATTTTAATCAGGCTTTCTTATATGAGCGCAATCGAGATTGGGCAAAAAAACTTGATACTGGCAGTGTCCTACCTCAACGTTCGGGTCGCTATACCGTTGTTGTCGGCAGTTTGCATCTAGTTGGTAAAGATAATCTGATTGAGCTGCTTAAAAAAAGGGGCTTTGACATAAAACCACTCGGTAAAACCCGCCAAGCTAGGTGCCATATTTAGAAATTTATTTGAAGGCAGCCAGCCTCATCAATGATGAATAGCAAGGCATCACGCTAACACGATCACTGACAATGGTTTACTCCTCTGCTAAAACGACTCTAACCTATGTGGATACATAATAACTCATATGAAATTTAAAGCTTTATTCCTATGCGTGAGCAGTATGATGCTCACTTCATCGCTTGCTTATGCTAAACCGTCATGTAACGTAGAAAATTTTCAAGCTATTGATATAACCCCGGAAGCAAAAGGCGGGGTATTAGATAAAGAGAGTGGCCAGTTTCTTATTACCGAAAAACCAATGATGCGTTGTGCGAACATCACTTTTTCCACTAACCATACCCGAAATCGCGTCGCACATATGATGAATCAAGGCTTTGAAGCTGTTTACTTTGATGGAAGCTCGAGCAAATCTCACTCTGTCACGTTTGATGAAGACGAACTAAAAGCAGGTTACATCAAAGTTGGTCCAAACCATCCAAAGACCGCTTATGTTTGCTTCACAACTTCTGAAACTCCTATCAGCACTATCTCGTGTGACATCAAGTAATAAATTTACTCGATCTAAAAAATGAAAAGGCCCTACATCTCTGTAGAGCCTTCCTCTCAATACGTGTCGGTGAAGTTCCATATTCTAACGTCAGGTGAACCCATTTGGTTCGATACTATCAAAGTCAAATTTGCTATCGCTGAAACGACAAAAGCCTGCTCAATGAGCAGGCTTTCTAAAAGTGGTCGGTGAAGTAGGGATTCGACTGGACTGGCATTCCATCGGACTGGCGCACCAGCCCCCACCCCGCAGGTCCCAAACAAATATCACTAAAAACGAAAAAGGCTCTACATTTCTGTAGAGCCTTTTTCTCAATATGGTCGGTGAAGAGGGATTCGAACCCCCGACCCTCTGGTCCCAAACCAGATGCGCTACCAAACTGCGCTATTCACCGAGATGTTTAACTGAGGACTTGTCCCCGTCAACGAATGCGTATATTACGGATTCTGAACTATGACGCAAGTGCTTTTTACAAAAAAACCTTAGGTCTTAATTCGTTTGATGAATAACTGAACACTAGCACGTAAAATGTGACTGATAACTCACAACAAAATACAGTTTATTAACCTTAGCAACATAATTGATCCAGATCAGTGTGCAACAAGGCACTGCCATTTAGTTTTATGCCTGTCGGGAACATCTTGGAGGAAACGTATGGACTTTTGGCTTGATCTCCTATTTGGTAATGCGGTGGGTCTATCGTCAATGATAGTAATCTTTGGGGCAATTGGTCTGATGTTATTTTACGGCGGTTTCTTCATATACAAGATCATGAACGACAAATCTCCTCACTAGATCTCGCTTAGCTCTAGAAACGCTTTGCACCGGAGTCGGTTACTTGCCTACTCCGGTTTTTTATTTGATCTCAATGCACCACTCATTGATATAATCCTATTATTCCTCCCTGTTCTTAATGAGATTACTACTATGTCTCACGATGACGATTTTGATCTGTTCCAACAGATGATGGGCGATGTAAAGCCGATCACTCAAGACACCGCCGAACACAAAAAAGTACACCAAGTAACCGAAGCGCAGCTCGCCAAGAGAGAAGCGGCAATCTGGCTAACAGAAGATGACCCAGAATACCTGTCACTTGATCACGCAGAAATGCTGAAACCAGAGGACTTTGTTGAGTTTAAACGTGATGGCGTACAAGACGGGGTTTACCGCAAGCTTCGTCTTGGCAAATATCCAATCCAAGCACGCCTAGATCTGCATCGTAAAACATTGAAAGAAGCTCGTGATGAAGTCGTAAAGTTTTTAAAACAGTGCCTATCAATGGACATACGAACGGTCGTTATTGTCCACGGCCGAGGAGAACGCTCAAATCCACCAGCACTAATGAAAAGCTTTGTTAGCAGCTGGCTACAACAAATCAGGGAAGTTCAGTGCGTGCATAGTGCGCAACGCTTTCACGGTGGAACCGGAGCCGTTTACGTTCTACTTAGAAAAAGTGCGGAAAAGAAATTAGAAACTCGCGAACGTCACCAAAAACGGTTGGGCTAAATTTCACCCTAATGCTAGAATGCCCGCCCTTATTCTTCCTTCCCTTTCACGGGAAGGAAACTTCATTCGCCGTTGTGAAACGTTAGGAGACAAAAATGTCACAAGACAACGCTAAACGATTAAATAAATTCATCAGTGAAACTGGCTTTTGTTCACGCCGTGAGGCAGACAGACTAATTGAACAAGGTCGTGTCACCATTAATGGAAACAAGCCTGAAATGGGTACAAAAGTGCTACCTGGTGATGATGTTTGTGTGGATGGTAAGCCAGTTGCAGCAAAAGAGAAGCCGATTTATATCGCTCTCAATAAACCAACAGGCATCACCTGTACAACAGAACGAGATGTACCTGGAAACATCGTTGATTTTATCGGTCACAAAAAACGTATCTTTCCGATCGGCCGCTTGGATAAACCCTCTGATGGTCTGATTTTTTTGACCAACGATGGCGACATCGTTAACAAAATCCTCCGTGCTGGCAACAGCCACGAAAAAGAGTACGTTGTGCGCGTGGACAAACCGATTACAGGTGAGTTTCTCAAACAGATGTCGAGCGGCGTTAAGATTCTCGATACCGTCACTCTACCTTGTAAGATAACGAAAGAGACTAAGTTCTCTTTCCGTATTGTGCTCACTCAAGGACTTAACCGCCAAATCCGTCGTATGTGTGAAGCACTAGGTTACGAAGTCTTTAAGCTTCGTCGTGTTCGAATCATGAATATCTCTCTTGACGGTATTCCGAACGGAAAATGGCGTTACTTAACTGACGATGAAGTCGCTGAGATTCTTGCTATGTGCGATGGTTCGGTGGGTACAGAAGAGGCATCAAAAACAGACTCTAGAGGTCGTAATATTCGTAAAGCGACCGACGCAAAGCTGTTTGATAGCCGTGAAGAAAACCAAGATTCTACTGCTCGTCGTAACCAGAAGACACGAACTTTCCGTGGTAACAATGCTGATGAATTCCGTCACGCACCAAACTCGAAAAAAGGCCAACAAAAGCGTCGTCAGCGTGATGATGAAGGCGGACGTCCAGCTAAAGAACATTACAAAGCGAAACCACAAGGTGAACGTAGCAGACCGCAAGGCGAGCATGGAAAATCGCACCGTAAACCAGATGCATCGAGCAATACGCACTCAGCAAACAAGCCTCAATCACCGAGTAAGCCTAAGCAGCATTACATGAACCCAAATGCCACGAAGCCAAGCAAACCAGCTAAACGCACCGGTGGTACATTGAGTCTGAAGAAGTAACGCTTCACTAACAGGCAAGATCAAAAAAAGGACGCTCATGAGCGTCCTTTTTATTTGTCATGAGTTTACAAACAAAGAGGTGCAAACTGACCGCGAGTTAAGCTCAGCAAATCTCTCGGGGCTAACTCGATTTCTAAACCACGTTTACCTGCACTCACACAGATGGTGTCTTGCTCTGCTGCGCTTTCGTGCAAAAAAGTAGGTAAAGCTTTCTTCTGCCCCAGTGGGCTAATCCCACCAACAACATAACCTGTGGTCTTTTGCGCGATTTCCGGATCAGCCATATCGGCCTTTTTGCCCTTCGCTGCTTTCGCTGCCAGTTTTAGGTTCAGCTTTTGATCAACAGGGATAATCGCAACCGCAAGGTTCTTTGGCTCGCCGTTCAAGCAGAACAGCAAGGTTTTAAATACTGTTTTCGGATCCTGCCCCAGTACTTCAGCAGCCTCCAAGCCATAACTATCGGCTCTAGGGTCGTGCTCATACTGATGAATCGTGTGTGGAATTTTTTTCTTTTTCGCAAGATTAATGGCCGGAGTCATCAAGATTCTCCTCATAAAAACAAAAAGCGCAGATTGAATCGGCTCTGCGCTTTTAGTTAATGATATCAGCGAGTTTGAGTCAATCGCTTTTTCTCTGTTGGGTTACTGATCAATCGCCGTATCAACTAAATACGTGATTTCACCTGAAGGGGCATACTCATTAACATCAATAGGGCTATGTGTTTCTAAATAATCCTTCAAAACCTCAGCATCGGTAAAACCTGTATTTACATACCCTGGATGATCGTCGATTTTAGGGTAACCATCACCACCAGCGGCATTATAGCTTGGTACGGTAAAGCGGTAATTACCATCTAAGCGAAGTTGTTTATTCCCAATGAACACATTGGTTACCTCACCATTATTGATACTCATCGCAATACCCGCAAACTGCGCGTAAGCTCCAGAGTCGACAGGCTTAGTTGCAACGACATTTAGGTAATCCAATACTTCTTTGCCCGTCATATCAACGTAAGAGACCATATTGCCAAATGGCTGAACAGTCAGCACATCTTTGTAGGTAATGTCACCTGCTGCAATCGAATCACGAACGCCGCCAGAATTCATTACGGCGAAATCTGCTTTTGCACGTTCCATATGAGCCGTTGCAATCAATCGACCTAAGTTAGTTTGCTGGTAACGCACCACATTGCGGTCACCCTCAAGCTTACCGTTAGATTCTGCAATCTTCACGTTTAGCTTGCCCTGACCTTTTTCTTGATAAGGACGAAGAAACTCAAGCATCGCTTCGTCTTGTTCAATCTCTTCTTGGATCAAAACTCGTTGCGACTGACCATCAACTTTAATTTTCTTTTTCAAGTTTACTGGGATCAGATCGTAGCTCACCATCGAGAGTTCACCATTACGAAACTCGTAATCGGCGCGTCCCACATATTTCCCCCACTCATGTGCCTGAACAATATAAGCACCATTTTGTTGATCAGGCTGACATTCATCACCCGGTTGAAAGCTCTTTTTGATGACGTTTGGACCTTCCATGCAAACCGGCTCTTGTGAGTGACCACCAACAATCATATCCAGATCACCTTCATTCAAATAACGAGCTAACGCTACATCACCAGGTGCATTGATGCCTCTATTGCCATTCTCATAGTGTCCCATATGTGTGACAGCAAAAATAAGGTCTGGGTACTCCGTTTCTTTCAGCTCAGCAATTAGGTTCTTGGCTTCTTCTTTTGGGTCACGGAAGTCAATTTGTTCAATGAATTCAGGGTTGCCAAGTTTCGCTGTATCTTCGGTTGTAAGACCAATTACTGCAATCTTAATACCCTGTTTTTTAAACATCGCGTACGGTTGGAATAGGCGCTTGCCAGTATTTTTATCGTAAATATTGGCAGACAACATCGGAAAACTTGCCCACTCTTGCTGCTTGAAAAGCACATCCAATGGATTATCAAACTCATGATTACCTAGCGCCATCGCATCGTAACCAATTTTGCTCATGCCTTTAAAATCTGGCTCCGCATCTTGTAAATCAGACTCAGGTACTCCAGTGTTGATGTCACCACCAGAAAGCAGTAATACACTGCCCCCCTCTGCTTGTATTTCTTCACGCAAATCATCTATTAACGTTTTACGTGCTGCCATACCGTACTCGCCGTATCGATTTTGCCAAAAACGACCGTGATGATCGTTAGTGTGTAGCACGGTCAATTTATAGGTTGTATCGGCATTCCATTCTGGTGCAGGTTGCGTAGCACACCCAGCTAACGAGGCCAAAATAGCGGCACTCAACGCAGTTTTAATAATCAGACGCTGCTTCATTTATTTACCTTTTTTCTTATTGGGAGTCACTGATGCACATTCCCAGCGGCCTAGAGCCTTTACAGCAAGAAGCTGAGAATGATGCGCCATCTGATAAAAAAATAGCCAACACGAGGTTGGCTATTGCATTTGATCACCAGTCATCTGGCGTTTACTTGATATCGATATCTGCAAAGCTCTTGATCAGATCATCAAGAGATTTCATTTGCGCTAGGAACGGTTCTAACTTGTCTAGCGGCAGTGCAGATGGGCCATCACAGCGTGCTTGGTCTGGGTTTGGATGCGCCTCGATAAATAGACCTGCGATGCCTGTTGCTAGACCCGCTTTCGCAAGTTCAACTGTCTGCTCACGACGACCGCCAGACGCCGCACCTGACGGGTCACGCATCTGTAGTGAGTGCGTTACGTCAAAGATGATTGGGCTGCCTTTCGATGCATTTTTCATCACACCAAAGCCAAGCATGTCTACGACTAGGTTATCGTAACCGTGGCAAGAGCCGCGCTCACATAGGATGATCTTGTCGTTACCGCATTCCGCGAACTTCTCAACGATGTTACCCACTTGACCTGGGCTCATAAATTGAGGTTTCTTCACGTTGATAACCGCACCTGTTTTGGCCATAGCTTCAACAAGGTCAGTTTGACGAGCTAGGAATGCAGGAAGCTGAATAACGTCTACCACGTCAGCGACAGGTTGAGCTTGCGCTTCAGTGTGAACGTCAGTGATGATCTTCACACCAAATGTGTCTTTTAGCTCTTGGAAGATTTTCATACCTTCTTCAAGGCCTGGGCCACGGTATGAATGAACAGAACTGCGGTTTGCTTTGTCAAACGACGCCTTAAATACGTAAGGAATGCCAAGTTTTTCCGTTACTTTTACGTAGTGCTCACAGATCTGCATCGCAAGATCACGAGACTCAAGAACGTTCATGCCTGCAAATAGGGTGAATGGCTTGTCGTTAGCAACCTGAATGTCGCCGATATTAACGATTTTCTGTTCCATTTTGATTCTCTTTTTCTGTCCACGACACGCCACAGTTCGGCACATCGATAAAATTAGTGAAGTGTGACGTGCGTTTCACTCATCACATTAACTTGTGATTTTAGTAGCTCAGAAGCCGGATCGTCAGGGCATTGGTCAATAAAGTACTGAAAATCTGACACCGCCACTTGAGGGCACTCTAGCTGTTGGAAGATAAAACCACGATCACGAATCTCGTATGGGTCATCTGGCACAAAGGTTAACGCAAGGTTCGTACAACGCAACGCCAGCGTGTAGTGCTCTTCACGTAACATCGCACTTTTGATCAACGCTAACCAGCGACCAATAATGGTTGGATTGTCAGCTTCTTCAAAGTGTTCTGGCTTTAACTGAGCCAACGGTCCTTCTTGCCCAATAAGCCAAGCTTGGAGAATTCTTTCCCCCACATACTCACCATTAAATGGGTTAATGTAGTCTGGCTTTTTATGCATCCAATCGACTTTTAGCAGAAACTGAGTAGGGAAAGTGACTCCCTTCAACGGGAAACCCAGCTTTTTGCCTAGATATAATAAAATCGAACCTAAACTAACCGGAATACCTTTTCGGCGCTCCAACACTTTATCGATAAAGCTGTTGTCCGAAATAAAGTATTCCTGCTCGTCGCCTTTGAATCCCCACTCATGGAAAAACAGTCGTAGGAATGCATCAAATCGTTGCTCTTCATCGGTTTCATGAACAAGCGTGGCTTCTGCATCTTTGTAAAGACGCTCTAACTCTTGTTTCGCCCAATGTACTTTGGTTTCTGGGTTAATCGCTTTGTTTAGCTCAAGCGCACCTTCCACCAACGGTATATTGTCAAAATCTTCGTCAAAAAACTCTAACATGACGTCTTATCCAAATAACGTAGGGCTCTTAGACACAGCAATGTTTGCAGCCATGACCAACCAACCTAATGCGCCGAAAAAGCCAAATATCTTCAGTAGGTTGTTTTTCGCAAGCTTCAACGAGAAGAAACCGAGTGCAATGTACGCCAGTACGCAGGTGATTTTGTTTGTTAACCACGGTGCGGCATCAGTAAACGGGATGAAACCAGTAATGAAAATAAGCGCGATACCTGACACTAGCAATGCAGTATCAACGATGTGGGGAAACACTTTCAAAAAGCGATTATTTCGCTTCGGTGAGTTCATCATCATTAACACGAATCGGATCGATAATAGTGTCGCGCTGAGCGCAATCGTCACTAAGTGTATGTGTTTTAGAGCTACGTACATTTTTCTTCTCTTTTTAGTTAGTGTTTGCTGACTTCCGTGATTAACAGGCAAAACAACCGAGCGTTACTCGATCGTTACCGCCGTAATCTTTTTCCGTGGCAACTTGTTGGTAACCAAAACCACGCATTATCTCACGTACGGCATCACCCTGATCATAACCATGTTCGAATGCCAGCCAACCGCCCACTTCAAGATACTGACGAGCAAGATCCGAGATATGGCGGATATCGGCTAAACCATTCTCCTTAGCAACTAATGCAGATTTTGGCTCAAAGCGCACATCACCTTGGGATAAATGTGGATCTTTTTCATCAATATACGGCGGGTTGGAGACAATTAAAGCAAACTTCGTACCCTCTGCAATAGGCTCGAACCAACTGCCTTGAGCAAAGGTCACATTTTTGATGTTTAGCTGCTCAGCATTGTACTCTGCAAGTGCTTTCGCTTCTTGCTTGAGATCTACGCCCATCACTTGACGTTTTGGCATTTCAGATGCGAGTGCGATAGCAATTGCCCCCGTCCCCGTTCCAAGATCTAAAATAGGTCCTGTTTGCTCATAGGTCTTATCGAGTGCAACTTCGACCAAACGTTCTGTATCCGGTCTTGGGATCAAGGTGGAGGGAGAAACTTTGAACGGTAGAGACCAAAACTCTCGCTCACCAATAATATAAGCGACGGGTTCACCAGCTAAACGTCGTTCAAGTAGAGCGTCGAATTTTGCTTGTTGCTCTGCTTCTAATGTTTTTTCTGGCCAGGTCAGTAGATAAGTTCGTGGTTTGCCAAGGACATGGCAGAGGAGTACAGCTGCATCGAGAGAAGGCGACTCTTTGCCGCCTTCTGCCAGTTTCGCCGTCGCACTTTTCAGTGCTTGCTCAATTGATTGAACTTGGCTCATCGATTAGCCGTTCTCTGCGAGCGCCGCAAGTTGGTCTGCTTGGTGCTCTTGAATCACAGGATCAATCAAGCTCTGCAGGTCACCTTCCATCACTTCGTTCAAACGGTAGATGGTCAGGTTGATGCGGTGATCAGACACACGACCTTGTGGGTAGTTGTAGGTACGAATACGGTCACTACGGTCACCAGAACCTAGAAGGTTACGACGTGTATCAGACACTTCTGCAGCACGACGCTCTTCTTCCGCTTGAACGATACGAGCAGCAAGAACCGCCATCGCTTTCGCTTTGTTCTTGTGCTGTGAACGCTCGTCCTGACACTCTACTACCGTACCCGTTGGTAAGTGGGTAATACGGATTGCAGAATCCGTGGTGTTAACGTGCTGACCACCCGCGCCAGATGCACGGAACGTATCGATTTTCAGGTCTGCTGCTTTGATTTCTGGCAGATCCGCTTCTGGGATTTCCGCCATCACCGCTACGGTACATGCAGAAGTATGCACACGGCCTTGGGATTCAGTTGCAGGAACACGTTGCACACGGTGACCGCCAGACTCAAACTTCAGTACGCCGTACGCACCATCGCCGCTCACTTTTGCGATCATCTCTTTGTAACCACCGTGTTCAGCTTCGTTTGAAGACATCACCTCGATGCGCCAGCCACGCTTTTCTGCGTACTTGCTGTACATACGGAATAAGTCACCCGCGAAAATACCCGCTTCGTCGCCACCCGCACCTGCGCGAATTTCTAGGAAACAGTTACGATCATCGTTCGGATCTTTTGGCAAAAGAAGAATCTGTAGCTCATCAGTAAGACGCTCAATAGTCGCTTTCGCTTCTTTGATTTCTTCTTGCGCCATTTCACGCATTTCTTCGTCGTCTTCGTTTGCCATCTCTTCAGCGGCGACAAGATCGTCTTGCGCTTGTTGATAAGCTTGGAAGCACTTGGTTACTTCTTCTAGCTGAGAGTACTCTCTTGATAGAGCACGGAATTTGTCCTGATCTCCAATAACATCAGGATCACCAAGAAGATGTTGAACTTCTTCGTAACGTTCTACTAGCGTTTCTAGCTTAGTCAGAATAGAGGCTTTCATAGTGTCGTTTTCTTAATAAAAAGCGTGAGTTATAGATCATCCAAGCCGAGTGTCTGGCGGATAATCGTTAATTTTGCTGGTTCGCCTTGCTCTGCCGCACTTTGCAGTGCGCGAGTTGGGGCGTGAATCAGTTTGTTGGTGAGTTTATTACTCAGCTCGCGCAGCACTTTCTCTGGATCTGCGCCCGCCGCTAAAGATTGCAAACTTTTGCTTAGTAACTCTTCACGAATTTCGTTGGCTGATTTGCGATAGTCGCGAATACTATCGACGGCTTGCAGTGAACGCAACCACGTCATAAACGCAGCGCTTTCTTCACTAACAATCGCTTCGGCTTGAATCGCTTCGACTTTACGCTGCTCAATGTTGCTGTCGATGATAGATTGCAAGTCATCAACCGAATACAAATATGCGTCGTTCAGTTCACCGACTTCCGACTCTACATCTCGCGGCACCGCAATATCGACTAACAAGATAGGTTGATGTCGGCGCTGCTTCAGAGCCGTTTCGACCATACCTTTGCCAATAATAGGCAATGGGCTCGCCGTTGAGCTAATCACGATATCCGCTTTCGCCAAATGTTCAGGAATTTCGTTCAAACTGATCACTTCTGCGCCAAATTGATCCGCTAAGCCTTGCGCACGCTCTTTAGTGCGGTTCGCGACAATCATTTTTGTGCAGCCGTTGGATGCTAAATGCTTTGCGACCAGTTCAATCGTCTCTCCCGCACCAACCAAAAGCACGGTTGAATCAGATAACGACTCAAAAATATGTTTTGCCAATGTACATGCGGCATAAGCCACGGACACAGCATTACCGCCGATATCTGTTTCTGTTCTCACACGCTTGGCGACTGAGAACGTCTTTTGAAACAGTTTATCAATTGAAGCATCGACGGCTTGATGATCTCGCGAGTCAGAAAATGCTTGCTTTACCTGCCCCAAAATTTGAGGCTCACCCAACACCAGAGAATCTAGCCCGCATGATACGCGCATCAAATGCTTAATTGCGGCTTGTTCTTCATGCACATACAAACTCGGCATTAAATCTTCGCGGCTCACTTGATGAAATTGAGCAAGCCAATCGATCAACTTGTTTCGCGCTCCTTGCTTAACATCGCAGTACAACTCAGTTCGGTTACAGGTTGAAACAATCACACTGCCGTTAACCGCTTCGTGCTCTCTAAGTTGCTCGAGTGCAGGGCCGAGTTTATCCGGACCAAACGCCACCTTCTCTCGCAAGTCGACAGACGCTGTATTGTGATTGATTCCAATAGCAAGCAAGGACATCTAACGTGGTATCTCTGGGATAGGTTATAAAATAGGTCCAGAATTTTACTGTAAGCACGCATTTATTGAAAGGGTAAGCCGGATTTGTTTTCCTAACTGCGACTTTTCAATGCTATAGTTGTGAGCGATTCCCGACGAAACTGATTAATAAGCCATCAAACATGACGTTACGCTCCTTTATTCTTTTTTTCTTGTCGAGCTTACTGCTCGCTGGTTGTTCCTCCGTTCCTGAAAGTGTTACCAGCGTTGAATGGCAAGCTCATGAGCAACGACTCGAGACCATCCAAGATTTTCAAGCAACGGGAAAACTTGGTTATATTGGCCCAGACCAAAGACAAAATTTAAATTTCTACTGGAAACATTCTTCAGCACTAAGCCAGTTGCGTTTAACTACGATTCTCGGACAAACGGCATTAAAGCTCACCATCACCCCACAAGGTGCCACAGTAGAAACTTACGACGATCAGGTCCTTTCCTCTCGCAGTGCAAACCAGCTAATTTACCGTCTTACGGGGTTAATGATGCCCGTTGAACACATGCCTGACTGGCTATTAGGCCTACCGACCGATGCCGACAAATTCCAATTGTCCCCAACCAATACACTGCAAGCGTTAAACAAACAAATTGGTTTAAATGATTGGCGTATTGCTTATCAACGGTATGGCGATGTTCAATGGCATGAGCAGTCTCTACCACTGCCAAATAAGCTGAGACTCACCACTGCTGACGTCAAAATAAATCTAGTGATCACAAAATGGAACATCACCCAATGATCGAACTTTCAACCCGCTGGCCATCACCAGCGAAATTGAATCTCTTTCTATACATCAACGGTCGCACAGAAAATGGCTACCACGAGTTACAAACCTTATTCCAATTCGTCGATCACGGCGATGAGCTCACCATTCAAGCAAACCATTCTGGTGATATTACGATTTCTCCAGATATAGAAGGTGTGCCTCTTCAAGACAATTTAATTTGGAAAGCAGCAACCGCACTTCAAGCATACTCAGAGTGCCCTTTTGGCGCACATATTGAGCTACAGAAAGTGCTACCTATGGGTGGGGGCATTGGTGGGGGCTCATCGAACGCGGCTACAGCATTAGTGGCACTGAACTACTTATGGCAACTGAATCTAACTGACGATGAACTGGCTGAAATTGGTTTAAAACTGGGCGCAGACGTGCCCGTGTTTGTGCGCGGATTTGCAGCTTTTGCTGAAGGTGTTGGCGAGAAACTCTCCCCCGCTTATCCCGAAGAAAAGTGGTATTTAGTCGTCAGACCGAATGTTTCTATCGCAACCGTCGACGTTTTTTGTCATCCAGATCTAACGCGAAACACCCCAAAACGAGATCTAGAAACACTTTTAAATACACCAAGCGTAAACGATTGCGAAAAAATTGTACGAATGCTCTACCCAGAGGTTGATAAGCAACTTTCTTGGCTGCTACAATACGCGCCGTCAAGATTGACGGGGACAGGATCTTGCGTTTTTGCTGAATTTTCGAGCAAATCTGAAGCAGAAACTATCCTTGCACAACTCTCTGATAAAGTCTCGGCATTTGTCGCTCAAGGGCGCAATATTTCGCCATTAAAAGAGACTTTGGCTGAATACCAATCAGCCTCACACCGACCTATTTAAACTGGACGCAAACCCGAGGTTTCCACCGTGCCTGATATGAAGCTATTTGCTGGTAACGCAACACCTGAACTAGCCCAACGTATTGCTGATCGTCTTTACATCTCTCTTGGTGATGCATCTGTTTCTCGCTTTTCTGATGGCGAAGTTGCAGTTCAAATCAATGAGAATGTTCGTGGTAGCGATGTTTTCATCATTCAATCCACTTGTGCACCGACTAACGACAACCTAATGGAATTGGTTGTTATGATTGATGCAATGCGCCGTGCTTCAGCAGGCCGTATCACTGCAGTTATCCCTTACTTCGGCTACGCTCGCCAAGACCGTCGTGTACGTTCTGCGCGTGTGCCAATTACTGCAAAAGTTGTTGCTGATTTCCTATCTAACGTTGGTGTTGACCGCGTTCTAACTATCGACCTACACGCAGAGCAAATTCAAGGCTTCTTCGATGTACCTGTAGACAACATCTTCGGCACGCCAGTGCTACTTGAAGATATGCAGGCTCGCGGTCTAGATAACCCTGTTGTGGTATCTCCTGACCTAGGTGGCGTTGTTCGTGCTCGCGCAACAGCAAAAGCACTAGGCGACATCGACATCGCAATCGTAGATAAGCGTCGTCCACGTGCAAACGTTTCTGAAGTAATGAACCTAATCGGTGATGTTGAAGGTCGTGACTGTGTGATCGTTGATGACATGATCGACACAGGTGGCACACTATGTAAAGCAGCTGAAGCACTAAAAGAGCGCGGTGCTAAGCGTGTATTCGCTTACGCTACTCACGCTGTATTCTCAGGCAACGCTGCGGACAACATCAAGAACTCAGTTCTTGACCAAGTTATCGTAACTGACTCTATCTCTCTATCTAAAGAGATGGCTGCAACAGGCAAAGTGACAACACTAAGCCTATCTCGCATGCTAGCTGAAGCGATTCGTCGTATCAGTAACGAAGAGTCAATCTCTGCAATGTTCAACTAATCCGAACATTTCAGTTACACTGATTTCAAAAGCACCCCTCTTTGGGGTGTTTTTTTATTTGTACTGATAACCAGAAAATCCCTTGGTCGCCCACTGCGAGAATTCTGTGCTATCATACTGCGCTTTTTGAGATTCCAGAGAGATCCTAACCTTGAGTCAACAAATCAAACTTCTTGTTGGTCTTGCTAATCCAGGACCAGAATACGCCAGAACTCGTCACAATGCGGGCGCTTGGGTTGTAGAAGAATTAGCACGCGTTCACAACGTTACACTGAAGAACGAACCAAAGTTTTTTGGTCTAACAGGACGCATTATGGTCAATGGCCAGGATCTCCGTTTGCTTATCCCAACCACCTTCATGAATCTATCAGGTAAATCGATCGCAGCGCTTGCGAAATTTTATCAAATTAAACCTGAAGAGATCATGGTTGCTCATGACGAGCTAGACTTACCGCCAGGTGTCGCTAAGTTTAAAAAAGGTGGGGGTCACGGTGGACACAACGGTCTGCGTGACACCATTAGCAAACTGGGCAATAACAAAGATTTTTATCGTCTTCGCATTGGCATTGGTCATCCGGGACACAAAGATAAAGTGGCGGGTTTTGTATTAGGTAAAGCGCCAGCTAAAGAGCAAGAGCTTTTAGATGCAGCAGCTGATGAGGCTGTTCGTTGTCTAGATATCCTGATTAAGGATGGCCTATCTAAAGCACAAAATCGCCTCCACACGTTCAAAGCTGAATAAGGTTACTATCATGGGTTTTAAATGTGGCATCGTTGGTCTACCTAACGTAGGTAAATCAACTCTGTTCAACGCACTAACTAAAGCGGGTATCGAAGCAGCAAACTTCCCGTTCTGTACCATTGAACCAAACACTGGTGTGGTTCCTGTGCCAGATCTACGTCTAGACGCACTAGCTAAGATCGTTAACCCGCAGAGAGTTCTTCCAACGACGATGGAGTTCGTGGACATCGCTGGTCTTGTTGCTGGTGCATCACGTGGTGAAGGTTTAGGTAACAAATTCCTAGCTAACATCCGTGAAACAGACGCGATTGGCCACGTTGTACGTTGTTTTGAAAACGAAAACATTGTTCATGTTTCAGGTAAAGTTTCACCTATCGAAGATATCGAAGTGATCAACCTTGAACTTGCAATGGCTGACCTTGATTCTTGTGAGCGCGCGATTCAACGTAACGCGAAGAAGGCAAAAGGCGGCGATAAAGACGCAAAATTTGAACTAACCGTACTAGAAAAACTGTTACCAGTACTAACTGAAGGCGGCATGGCGCGCACAGTTGAGCTATCTAAAGAAGAGTTAGCAGCAATCGGCTACCTAAACTTCCTTACACTGAAGCCAACTATGTACATTGCAAACGTAAACGAAGATGGTTTCGAAAATAACCCATATCTAGATGCGGTTCGCGAGTTCGCAGAAAAAGAAAACAACGTCGTTGTACCTGTATGTGCAGCTATCGAATCTGAACTATCTGAACTAGAAGATGAAGATCGCGAAGAATTCCTAGCGGATATGGGGATCGAAGAACCGGGGCTGAACCGTGTAATTCGCTCTGGTTACGAGCTACTGACTCTTCACACCTACTTCACGGCAGGTGTTAAAGAAGTACGTGCGTGGACAATCCCTGTTGGTGCAACTGCGCCTCAGGCTGCAGGTAAGATCCACACTGACTTCGAGAAAGGCTTTATTCGTGCAGAAGTAGTCGGTTACGACGATTTCATCCAATTCAATGGTGAAAATGGCGCAAAAGACGCAGGTAAATGGCGTCTAGAAGGTAAAGACTACATCGTAAAAGATGGTGATGTTGTACACTTCCGCTTCAATGTTTAATTAAATGAATGAATTTTAAACACTTCATTTACACTAAAAGCCAGCTGCTAAGCTGGCTTTTTTAATACCTTAAGTAAATGAGCAAAAATAAATTACCTAACTACGAGCTAATTTATTTCCAGTTTTAGATCATAAACACGCCTCTTTGTTTAAAAAGGAAGCGAACGAGGTTTTTTCCGAAATTTATTAAAAAAAACTGTTGACGGATCTCACTCAACTTCGCATAATGCGCGCCGTTCCCAACGACAAGGCAACGAAGCGTTGAGAGCAAAAAATATGGTTTTGGCTACGTAGCTCAGCTGGTTAGAGCACATCACTCATAATGATGGGGTCACAGGTTCGAATCCCGTCGTAGCCACCATTCCTAAGTGTTCTTTTTATCAGAGCAATTAGGAATAGATGCGGAAGTGGCGGAATTGGTAGACGCACCAGATTTAGGTTCTGGCGCCGCAAGGTGTGAGAGTTCAAGTCTCTCCT
>NZ_JALNTV010000004.1:0-373425 GCF_023161645.1 Vibrio sp. 1CM7H | reverse complement strand
CCAACACAGTTTTCTACATTTTCTCGACGGTGGCGGCGGTGATATAGGTTCGGCGAATTTCCCGTCGTCGACGTCAGTAAAATCATGCGGGTAATCAGGTGATGTGATTTTGCTGGCGGATTTCGGAGTGATTCGGGGCAGGGTTTCTATGTTGATTGTGCGGTGATATTGCGTCAGACCTTCGCTCATAATCGATTGGTCCCCAGTTCAAGTCTGGGAGGGGCCACCAAATTCAAGAAGGTTAGTAAGCGTAGTGTTTACTAACCTTTTTTTGTACCTGACGATTTTGGGTCAGGTAATGGGTCAGGTAAGCCCCGATCACGCACTCTTCTCTGCCTTCTTCCAATACTAATCCGAATACTCCGCTGTTGCCAAATATGTCGTTCTGGCTGATAAAACTCTCTCATAGAGAACAAAGAGAGGGATTGAACTCGCAAACCAACCATAAGTAACTTAAATTGCACTTATAGATAATTTCTTATACAGTCACAACAAAAGTGAGTTATAGTGAACTTATATATTAAGACGAACCCAATAGTGACAAAAGTACATTAAAAGGCACTTATGAAAAAAGGTAAGATGGTAAAGGCACAACCTATGCCTGATTTGAATACCGAGTTCAGTATGGAAACGCTGGGGAGCGCCATTCGCTCAAAGCGCACCGATAGAGGCTGGCGTATTGATGATCTCGCTTCAAAAGCCAACTTATCTCGTAGAACAGTCATGAAAGTAGAAAAAGGCGATACCAGTGTCACCTTTGCCAATGTACTCGTCCTCATGGACATCTTAGGGCTATCTTTACGCCTTATCGATTTAAACCTATTTGTTCGTCCACATAGCCAAATAACCTCCCAAACTGAAAACAGTGTGAGAATCAATGAGGACGGTTGGTATGAGTAAGTTACAACAGTTAGACGTGTTTATCGGTACGAATACCAAAATTGGTCGTTTGATTCTTCCTGTCGGAACAGAAACAGAGTTCTCATTCATCTATGAAGATGAATGGAAACACACTGGTTTCCCGATTTCGCCACACATCCCTTTCGATGATCGGGCTTCGCCACGTAGTATTGAGAACTACCTCAGAAATCTCCTTCCTGAAGGAGAAGCCTTTGAGGAGATGATACAAAACACCACTATCTCCAAAAGCAATACATTCGGGCTGATTCGTAAGCTTGGTGCGGAAACATCTGGCGCACTATCTTTTCGAGTTCCAGGCTCAGAACCTGGGGAAACCAGCTTTAGATCCGTACCTGATGATGAACTAATAGAACGACTAGAGCGAAATCTAGCGCCATTAGTGTATTGGGACGGTAAGGTTCGCCTTTCGGTTGCTGGTGTTCAAAACAAGTTAAACTTACTTAAGCGCGGTGATGAGTGGGGGTTTGGTGAAGGCAAATTAAGTTCGAACTACATTCTGAAATTTGAAAGCGGTAAAGCACCGTGTATTGCTGTTAATGAGTTCTTTTGCATGACATTAGCCAAGCTAGCAGGTTTGGACGTCGCTAATGTTGAGTTAGCTCGCATTGGGAAGACTAGGACACTGATAATTGAGCGGTTCGATCGTGCCTATATCGCGACTCGTGATGTCGTTCAACGAAAACATGTGATTGATGGCTGTCAGGCAACTGACTTACCACCAGCTTACAAATACGAGCGCCAGAATGGGGATGAAGGCGATGGCGTATATATGCGTGATGGCGTTTCTTTCCCACGCCTACTATGCGTCAAAACCATAGACTCGGTCATCACTAACCTAAAGATCACCCAATGGATGCTCTTTAATCTAGTAACGCTAAACTACGATGCCCATGGTAAAAATATTAGCTTCTTCGTCACCCCTAAAGGCCTGGAACTGACCCCTTTTTATGATTTAGTAAACATAGAAGCAATCGCTCAAGAGGGAACAAAACGCAACTCACGAAGCGGTAAGTTATCTGCTGATGAGGGACGTGCCGCCAGTATCCCTCAATATTTTGCAATGTCGATTGGAGATTGGGAAAGTGAAGACTTTCAAAATCCTCCGAAAGGTAACTTCAAACGCCCTATCACCAGCTATGATCTCGCTGAATTCGGCGCTCTGCTGGGTTATTCAGGCACCAAAATGGCTTCCATAATGGTAGAAACCGTTGGTGCTATAAAAAACACCCTGAAGGAAGCGATTGAACTTACCGAAGCTCAAGGAATCGAGGATGGAGAACGTGAACACATAGAACTATGTGTGTCACTCATCCAAACAGAATGTGAATACTTGCTAGCGCAAGCCGACAGTGTGCCAGAAATGAGTGAACTTCTATGATGTTAAACGCAGCTTGTAATATGAAGATTTATGCCGACCAAATTGAGACTATCTATGGGGAAATCAATTTTTTAAAATCATGTTAGCGCAATAAAGTATTGTATATTTACAAAGCCAAAGACAAGTTCTGAAAGACAAGAGCAGCTCCTTGGTTTTATAAACCCATCCTACTCACTCTTTAGACAGGTCACTCATGAGCGTTGATAAGGGAATGTAGAACAAAATACCAATCAAAAACGTGATTATCTGAGCAACATAAAATTTAAAGTTAATATCAGGAATAAGTTGAAATCCGATATACATAGTCATAGATAGAATAGACACCACAAAGATATATACCTGATAAGTACTAAATCTATCTCTTCTCTTGTTTTTGTCAGGAACATCAAGTGTCTTAGCAAGCAACTGTCCGTACATGATTGAAGTTGCTAGAGAGAAGTCAGACAACTTTAAGAACGACATCAAATCACTATTAAGCATTTTTATTAAGAACAGCACCAAAAGCGGCAAAGCTATGAATACAGCTTCCTTCTTCGCAGTGTCGTAGGCTCTAGTCATTTTCCAAATCCAGTGTGAACTGCTCTATTTCGCTCTGTGGGATGACTCGAATCACTTTTATAATTTCCGTTTCATGTGATACGCGCTTCTTAAACTTATTGGATTTCCGCTTCGTTCTTACTAGAACATGCAAAGCATCCCCTGGCCAAATTTCTTCTTGATGATTCGCCCACTTTTTGAACCATTTAGCATCTAACATTTTAGCACTAAAATTCTTCGGCTTACGCTGACTACACTCAAAATCCCATTGCAGATTTTCTACATAAGACGGACGTCGAACGATAAAAACTTCTTTTGACGGAAAAGGCTGAACAGTATCTTCAAAAATCTGATCTCCCGTACGAGGACAGGAAAAGTCTTTGCTGATATCAGAAAAATCAAAGTCACGACCAAACTGCACTAAGTCAGTCGGAGAAAGAATGCCTTTAGCTTTGTAGATTTTATTTAGCGCATCAGCGACATCTACTAGATGAGCATCACCCTCACAAGTAAACTGTTCAAAAGAAGGCTCATTAGCCGATGCAATCGTATAAACATTATCCACAAAAGTCCGTACATCGCTTTCTGAATCAATCTTATTAGCTTTCGCTATTTCTTTTCTAACTCCATTATAGATACCATCAAAAATGTTATTCAGATTAACATTGCGAACTTTGTCTTTAAGCTTTGCACCAATATCAGCTATACATGAACCTTCACGGGTACTGTCCAATGAAGAAATGAATTCAATATCGTTGCCGTAGCCTTTGATAAAGGCTTCTTGAAGTTCATTGAAGCCTTCTACATATGCAGCCATTGCGTGGAAAACGCGCTCAGGCCTTCCTTCGGTTTTATCAAAGTCGATTCGGATTGAGTAGCCAGCAGACATATAAATCTCCATTATTCAGTCTGTTAGATTCTCACCTTTAGCACGAAATGACACAAGTAATTTGTTATTAAAAAGGGAAAGATCATACTGTATTTACGAGTAACGCATGAATGACATCTCTTCCACATTCCCCGCTCAAACACAAGTGAAGATTAAAAACACTCAGTATCTAAAACCAATACTGTATGTTTTCTGAGGTGTGGCCTCAAGAAAGGCTTGATTGCATATATAAAAATCAATACTCTGTTAGGGCTTCACGCAAAAGGTGTGGAGGGCTGTGACAGATTGTCAATGTATTTATCCTTGCAGAGCCAAGATAAACACATCGTCATGAAGCGTAAGATTAACATCGTATAGTCTCCATCGCAGATTACATTATATATCATTTCTAATAGATCGCGGCGAGTGCCTCTCGGGGCCAGATGATTGGTTAGGCCAGTTAGTTAAAGCCCAAGAGGATATACGGAAAGGCCGCATGTCCACTTCTCTTGGGTTTTGCTAGAGCTTATTCCCTAAGAATGAAAAATACACCATGCCCCTTTTGGTATACGAAACGGAACTATCTACATTTTGATGTTCCTGTTTCAGTAAAAAAAGCCGAGAAAATCGCAACAAGTAGCTCATCGGTAGCGAAACATGCATTCTTTCCTTTTATCTCATATAGTTTTCAGCTAACAAAACTGGATAGAGATACTTCTACAGGTAAGCTTTACCGTAAACCAAAGCCAAGAGGCGTTGCCTACTCATCTCATGTAGATAGCCATATTTATGCTTACTACGCTAGCCAGCTATCAAGCTTATATGAGCAGAAAATTGAAGAGTCAGATCTACATGAATCGGTTTTAGCGTTTAGAAAGCTCAACGGTAAAAGTAATATTCATTTTGCGGATGACGCTTTTAATTACATACGTCAAATGAAAGAATGCTCAGCCATCGCTCTGGATTTTTCTAAGTTTTTCGACACCCTTGATCATCGAATTCTAAAAGAAGAATGGAGTAAACTACTCCAAGTCAAACATCTTCCCAAAGATCATTACAACGTTTTTCGCTCCCTAACCAAATTTTCTATAGTTGAACGAGATGAGCTTTTCAAAACGTTTGGTATATCTCAATATAACCCAAAAGCAAATGGAAGAAATCGAGTCTGTACTCCAATTGAATTCAGAGAAAAAGTTCGTGGTTGTGGTTTGATCAAGTCAAACCCTAATGGCGCAATGGGTATTCCTCAAGGCTCTCCAATCAGTGCATTACTCTCTAACATTTACATGTTCTCATTTGATGAACACATGAAGAACTATGTTGATTCTTTTGGTGGGAAGTATTTTAGATATTGTGACGATATGCTGTTTATCGTCCCATCAGATCATAGGGATATGGTTGAAACTTTAGCTAACAGTAAAATCAAAACCTTAAAGGTGAAAATAAACAGCGACAAAACAGAGATCAGAGATTTTAGGTTCCAAAATGATATGCTTTGCTCATTTGACGAGTCAGGTAAACAAAAGCCGCTGCAATATCTTGGTTTCCTATTCGATGGTAACTCTATCTTCCTCCGCTCTACAGCTCTAGCTCGCTACTCAGAAAAGATGAAAGGTGGAGTTAAATTGGCCAAGAAAACCATGGAGAAAGAAAACCGAATACGCAAAAGTAAAGGCGAACCAGAACAAGATCAGCTTTACAAAAGAAAACTTCACCGTTTGTACTCTTTCCGAGGTAGAAGAAATTTCCTTTCATACGGCTACCGAGCAGCGAAGATTATGAACTCAAAAAGCATCAAGAAACAATTGAAGCCTCTATGGCAACGCCTTCAAGACGAAATAGATAAATAATGAAAGTGACACTTATTAAGGGCTTTTAGCTAGCTAGAACATTTTTATCTATTAATTAAATGAGCAAACTTTATTTTTGGATGATTTTAGCGAGAACAGTGTTCTCGCAGTAGCATTCTTCTCTGGCAGCTAGGCTCAATAGGTTAACTTTTATGTTCTGAGAACACCCTTCTATACGGTTAGACTGCTTAAATCTTCACTCACATTCAACAGTCGCAAGTGTAGCGACACTTAGGATAAGCAGAGCAACCATAGAAACTTTTACCCGCATTACGACCTTTTTTAGCAACACGAATCACAAGGCTAGACTGGCAGTTTGGGCAAACCTTGGAATGAGGCTCGGGTGTAGGCTCACCAATGACTGGCTTATTCATAAAGCTGCGTCCATCTTCAATCATGTGGACTAGCTCGCTACCATTAACCAACCACAGGCGCTTCTCTTGAGCAAAGGCGATAGCTTCAGAAGTAAAATCTCCCGATGTTACGATGATCATTTTGCTAGCACGATTGTCGATCATCACACCATACATTTCTCTTAAGACTTGAACTCCGACTTTTCTAGCTTTCCAGTGCTTACATTGTACAAGACTCAACTCACCGTCTTTAGTTAACCAAATATCAACCCCACCATCCGCCTGCTTTGAGAAAGATTGTTTAACGTCGTAGCCTTGCTGCTTAAAGTACTCGCCAATGTAGCTTTCAAATTCAATCCAGCTGAGGGAATTAAACGGAGTCGTGTTTTTGTTTGCTCTGATTTGAGACGTCGTCGCAAGATAATTATGCTTTCGCTGATACTGCTTAAAGAATGCAATGGGAGCAGGAATTAAAAACAAAAAAGCAAAATACGGTGCCATTTTCGGGAGATTCGGCCCAATGGCATTGAAGATGAAGTTATCACTGCGAGCCGCCAAATCAGGCAATAGAAAGGATAAACCAACATAAATGCCTGCTGAGAACAAGATACTCACCCACCACGGCGCATCCATCAAATGCCAAATAATTCCATCATTTTTCCGAGCCATAACTCCTCCCAATAAGCATCAAAATGCATTAGAGCACAATTGCCAGACCTAATACATAGAGTTAAATCATGTATTTAGTGGGAGAACAAACAGCTAGAACATAGTTCTAGCAAGAGCATTTTTTATTTATTAATTAAATGACCAAACTTTAGTTTTTGATGATGTGAGCGAGAACAGTGTTCTCGCAGTAGCGTTTGAAAGCTATCAGCCTTTGCCTGAGATACCCAAACACTAGTCGGATAATACCTAACTCTGTCTTTCGTCATTCGGAGAACATCGTTCTCCGTTCAACTGATGAAGATTTAAGAAGAAATTAGCCCCCTGAGATAGACAAAAGCAGGAACAAGGTTCCTGCAAGAGCATTTTTATTCGTGTTATTAATCATGTAAACAATGACTTACTTTATACTTACGAAGATTAAGCGAGAACACTGTTCTCGCAGTAACAAGTCGCATCTATTTTTGTTCTTCTAGCCATTCCTCAATGTCCTTTCTCTGCCATCCAACAACTCTAGAACTAAGCGTAACAACAGGTGGCATTTTTCCGTCCCGACGCCAACGCCACAAAGTACTTACGCTTACCCCGATCTCTTTCGCTAACTGCTCTTGTCTTACAAACATTTTATTACCTTTATTTCTCTATTATTTAGTTGCATCTTAGATTCTCATCGCCCAACTCATAATATAGAATAAGCAACAAACCATATTGACATGATAACGAATGGACTTAGATCAAAAGCGCAATGCATTGAGAGTACAGCTAGAAACAGCAATTAATGACTTAAAAAGCCAGTCAGAATCTCAAGGTTGTAAAATTGCTCAGCGACGTCGTTCTGGCTATTTATACGCTGTTGATGCCGCTCGGAACATTGTTCTGGAAACGTGGTTTACCAAGTTACTCAGACAACATGGAACCATACTCAAAAAGTACAGCAGTTCTAATGCTATCCATCTTGCCGAGATCATCGAAAGTTACGGTGGATTAAATAAAACAATTAAACTTATTGAAACGGTGCTAGCTTTACGTGGATTCGGTCTTCATACTCAACGACGCGTCAATTATGCCGATCAAGTACTGTTGGGCTTAAAGGATCTGCGTTCACTTACGCCACAACATCAAGAGGAAGAGGTTCGTTGGAACAGTGTTCTACCTTACTGCGCACTATGCTGGCGTCTACGCAGCCGATCTCACTACTACTGCGAAAAACACCATCCCATCAAGTCCACTAAACTTTATAAACAGCAAAAATACGCAGCTATCACTGCATTGAAATATCTGCCCAACCAGAACAGTGCAGCTTACGAAAAGTATCTAACACAACCTAACAAGCAGAAAAATCTGGGACGACAACTGTATGATCTGGTCGGCGGCTATGCGCCGCATCCACGAGTATTTCTACGCCAATGTAAAGATAGCGCGAAGGGAGGAGACTGGCTCTCGCTATCAAAGAACATTGTTCAGACATGTAAAGTAAACTACCCAGCGAGCTATAAAAAAATAAATCAGATCAAGTCAGATGATTTTGGTCAATGGTCATCATGGTGTATCGCGATAGTGAGATGTTTAGATACTAAAGAACCAAACGCGTGGAGTGATAAAGAGTGCCTAACGCTTTTCAATGAGTTGAATACTTGGACCACACTGATTGGGATCTTGCATCGCTTCGAATGTGTAGAACGAATCAATAGCATTGAAACTAAGCGAGGCCCAGACGTTGGATATGGAGCGAATCTAGAACAACACCAGTTGATCAAAGAGCTGTTAAAACAACAACTAGACACGAATAGCAAAACTAACTTAAGTGATATCGCCAGAACGCTTGGGCTTAGCAGACAACGCATACACCAGATCATTAAAAAACATCAATTGCTCTCCTAAGCAGCAAAGTAACTGTGCAAAAAACAATCAAATTTATTTTGCATTTTTAATTATTAAATCAAATAAAAATCATAAATATAATTACGAATAATTTAATTATTAAATTGAGCCAAGATAATTATGGCAATAAAATAGTTTTTACTTGTTGACTTTTTCATGTTATAACTATTATAACTGTTATAATTATTATAAAGTTATAATTCTAATATAACGTTAATCTATTAAAATTTGGATTCATAAACGGAATGTTCTAATTTTTAGGTCTAAATTTTAGTGCCACCATTGGCACATTCACTGCCAATCCTGACACTTTCTCTGCCACTACTGGCAGTCTCGCTGCCAATCTTGGCAAAACAATGTGCCAAGCAATTTTGGTTTAAAAAACTTAGGCAAACATACAGTGCATTATTTTAATAAATAAAAAGCAAAATTTTGTGTTTTTTATTTCCTATATATTACATTCAAAGTAAAGAAAACATTTAATTTAAACCACATCCCAGATCAAGAGTATATTTTTGATAATATCTCAGTGGTATTGGGGAATTTTCAGAAAGTTCTTCTAATCGAAAAAAGGCTGCCACTGTTCGGCAACACCTTCTACTGATTAGCCTCATTACAAAACTCTCACTGCACACATAAACCTATTGATGGCAGCATGTTCAGAGCCTTCGCCTTAGAGACTCATACATACCGTTACACACTTCACTGATAAGTCAGTATCTTTTCTGCTTTTATGCATCCTTTGGTATAGTCATGAAATGCATTTGTACTGAGCTGGCTAATCGCATGGAATCGACAATCAATAAATCAAAGCTATCTGAAACCGACATCATCACGAAATTCATTCTTCCCGCTATCAAAGATGCAGGATGGGATGATATGTCTCAAATCCGTCAAGAGGTAAAACTACGTGACGGTAAAGTCATTGTTCGTGGTCAGGCAGCAGCGAGGAAAAAGGTTAAGTCTGCGGACATCGTCCTTTATCATAAACCGAGCATGCCTCTAGCCGTTGTCGAAGCAAAAGCGAATAAGCATGAAATCGGCAAAGGTATGCAACAAGGTCTAGATTACGCCAGCCTACTTGAAGTCCCTTTTGTCTTTGCCTCAAATGGCGACGGTTTTATCTTCCACGACAAAACCAACCCAGCTCAACTCGAAACTGAAATTCGACTTGAAGACTTCCCGACACCTCAGCAACTATGGGACAAATACTGCGTTTGGAAAGGCTACAAAACCGAGCACCTTCCAGTCATTACTCAAGATTACCATGATGATGGTAGCGGTAAGTCTCCGCGCTACTATCAGCTACAGGCGATAAACAAAACTGTGGAGGCGGTCGCAGCAGGACAAAACCGTGTGCTACTGGTTATGGCAACGGGTACGGGCAAAACTTACACTGCATTCCAGATTATTTGGCGACTATGGAAGTCCCGAGCTAAAAAACGCATCCTGTTTTTGGCGGACAGAAACATTCTGGTCGATCAAACTAAGAACAACGACTTCCAGCCGTTTGGCACCGCTATGACCAAAGTCACTGGTCGAACAGTCGATCCCGCTTACGAAATCCACCTAGCTCTGTATCAAGCTCTGACAGGCCCAGAAGATCATCAAAAAGCATACAAACAGGTCGATCCTGATTTCTTTGACCTTATTGTCGTTGACGAGTGCCATCGTGGCAGTGCCGCTGAAGACAGCGCATGGCGCGAGATTCTTGAGTATTTCGGTTCTGCGACTCAAATAGGGCTAACCGCGACACCGAAAGAAACCGATATCGTGTCTAACACTGAGTACTTTGGCGACGCCATTTATACCTACTCTCTAAAGCAAGGTATTGAAGACGGTTTCTTAGCCCCTTACAAAGTTGTGCGTGTAGATATTGATGTAGATTTACAAGGTTGGCGACCAACCAAAGGGCAAGTCGATAAGCATGGCGAAGTCATCGAAGACAGGATCTATAACCAGAAAGACTTCGACAGAACTATGGTCATTGATGAGCGAACAGAACTGGTTGCACAGACCATCACCAGCTACCTCAAGCGCACCGACCCGATGGCGAAGACCATTGTGTTCTGTAATGACATTGACCACGCAGAGCGTATGCGTCGAGCACTAATCAACTGCAACCCTGAGCAAGTTGCAAAGAATGAAAAATACGTAATGAAAATCACTGGTGATGATGAAATAGGCAAAGCTCAGCTTGATAACTTCATCAACCCCAAAAAGGCTTACCCTGTTATCGCGACCACCTCAGAACTCATGACAACAGGTGTCGATGCAAAAACTTGCAAACTGGTTGTTCTTGACCAGGGCATTCAGTCGATGACCAAATTTAAGCAGATCATCGGTCGCGGTACTCGTATTGATGATCGTTACGGAAAGCTATGGTTTACCATTCTAGACTTTAAAAAGGCGACAGAACTGTTCGCTGATGAGCGCTTTGATGGTGTCCCCGAGCGAGTTAAAGAGACAAAACCAGAAGACTTCGAAACCGATGAAGGACTCGATGAGATCATCGATGGTGAGGATGAGCTTGAACAAGATGATCCATTTGAAGGGGAAGATATCGACCCTGAAAGCATCCAAGAACCAGAAGCTTCATACGACTCTAGTTCATCTCCTTCAGGTGCTAGCAATGCCGAAGATGATTGGCAGGATGAACATCGAGTTAGAAAGTTCCATATCAACGGTGTAACGGTGAAAGCCATTGCCGAACGTGTTCAATACTACGATGCCGACGGTAAACTCGTAACCGAATCGTTCAAAGACTATACCCGCAAGACGATGGCAAAACAGTTCACCTCGATGGACGACTTTGTTAAGCGCTGGCAAGATGCCGATAAAAAGCAAGCAATCATTGATGAACTGGCAGAGGAAGGCATCATCTGGGAAGCGTTAGAGCTGGAAGTCGGCAAAGATCTCGACCCATTCGACATGATTTGTCATGTCGTGTATGACCAACCAGCACTCACCAGAAAAGAACGGGCTGACAACGTCAAAAAGCGCAACTACTTCACTAAGTACGGTGAAACAGCTCAGCAGGTGTTGAACAACCTACTGGACAAGTACGCAGACGAAGGCGTTCAAGAGATTGAGAATATTCATGTACTCAAAGTTAAGCCTTTTGACGAGATGGGACGCCCTGCTGAAATCGTCAAACAGTGCTTTGGCGGAAAAGAGCAGTACTTAGAAGCGATTTCTGAACTGGAAGCTGAGATTTATCAATCTGCCTAATCACCATTTAAACCAAGCTAGAGCTTCTTTAGCTTGGTTAATGACCTCAAGTCATCATGCATATCTATATTTTTGGTAACCTAAATTCAGGTAAAACAACGTTAAGCAAACAAATACAAGGACGTTTGCCTGAGTTCATTTATTTATCATTAGATGAGTATCGAATTCGCTTTGGCGATGGAACCGAGCAAGGTGAGCAACTTGCTTGTGAGCATTTCCTTGCTGCGGTTAAACAACAGGAAAATGCGATTGTTGAATTTACAGGATACGGTCAAACGGCTAGCCTTCTTACTAATCAATTAGATAGAAAAACAGGCATATTAATCTGTTGCACTAGAGATATTGAGCAGAGCATCAATACAATAGATGACGAGAAATACTCAGAAATCCCTTACCCATCATCCTACAAAAAACTGCAAGCTGTTGATGAAACGATTAGATTTTTGAAAGATAAAATCATACCGACAGAGCTAGAAGCTCACTGGCAAAGACAGATTTGGCAGTCTTACTGTTTTGACTTCTCTGATAACTTTGATGCCTTCTGGGCGGCCTTCCCATTATCTCAACACACTTGGGTCAGTAAGCTGAATAAAGTATTAAGCACAGATACAAACGCACCTACAGCTCTACTTTACGGAAGCTTGGGGGCTAATCAGTTAACAAAGCGCTCTGATATCGATTTATTTATTCAGTCATCGATTTCGGTTCAGGAGTGGCATGAAAGGCTCCTCAGATTGTTCGGTGAACAATTGGCTCATACCGATATTTTGGGGTCGAAAATCACTCTTAGAACACAAGGCCGTTTGCTTATAGAAATCGTTGTAGGCCAATCGCTGTCTGACATTTCTCTTTATTATCGTGAGTCACAAATCTACAACGTTCACTTCACTATTTTAAAGGGTGATCTTGGCCTTGCAGAACAATTAGACGCCGTTACCAAAACACATACAAGCGAGCGAAAGCAAGCCAAAGAGTTGGCCGCTCAGGTTTACTTTTTGTTTTGCTCCTTACCGAACCTTATCGCTAACAACGACAGTTACAAGTACCACTTTCACTGCTCTATCATCCAGCACTATTGTGTTCAGCTAGAACATTTATTGCTAAGTGAGTTTAAACACAACTACCTTCCCAAACATGCCGCTACAACATTGATTGACTTCCCATGGCAAGTATTTAAAGGCTCAGCAACTCATATCAGTACAGTGCAATATACTGAACTTTATCAGTACCTCATCACACTGTTCGAACGGCTTAGAAAGAAACAACTGATTAAAAGTAATGGCTATTTCTCTGTGGAGAGTCGCTTTCTCCACGAGATCCCTAGTGAAGATAACAAGGCTTAAAAATTGAAACATAATCAAATAAAAACAATCAACTACCAACTGTGGCTAGTGCTGATTCTGACAAGCTTAATACCATTAATCTACTCAACTACACGAATCCATTTCTTGGGCAGCATCCCTAGCCCATGGACTTTTAGTATTGCAGCACAAGTTGCATGGCTAAATGTAGGATATGAAGTCCTCAGCGAAGCATTACTTATCCCTCTAGCATTTATTCTAGGCAGAGTTATTCATAGTAATGAAGCTTTTCGCGAACGAGCCAGTCTATCTCTTTTGGTTACCTTAATTTGCTACTTTGTGGTGACCTTAATGGTATTGTGGCTAGCCCCGAACTTTGTAGATGCTATGCAGCAACAGGCTGAATTATTGGCCCAAACGATCCAATACATTCGATTGGAATCTGCCGCTATTTTGCTCTCTAGCTTCTATGCTTTTTTGTCTTTGGTTCTAGTCCTAAGAAATGAACGAAAGGCGCTGTATGGTCTCCTAATAGTACAAATGCTCATGACTGTCCTTTGTGACAGCGTCTTCGTCAGTCAACTACCTTACTCCCTTCAGTTAGGAGTGAATGGTATTGCTCTGAGTAATATCGTAGTCAATAGTCTTCTCGCACTATTTGCCCTGATTTATTTATCGAAATCAGGGATCACTCTGAGCTTAAAGTTTTCTAAAGGAGATCAATCGCAATGGCTCAAAGAATGGGCAAAGATTGGATGGAAGTCAGGGCTTGAGTCACTCGTGCGAAATACTGCCTTTATTGTCATGATTCTTCAGCTTATTAACCAAGTACAACAAGCGGGAACATTCTGGATTGCTAATCAATTTATTTGGGGCTGGCTACTACTTCCCGTTTTGACATTAGGACAACTGGTTAAGCAAGATGCTGCGACAAACAATGGATTAACATCTGAGCGAGTCAATGGCTACCTTTGGATAACGTTAGTAATCATTGCTATTTGGATGCTCACCGCACCGCTTTGGAACAGCTTTATAGCCAATGTCATGGGGATAGAGAACCCAGAATCAATCACCAGTCTAGTTTGGCTAATGGTTGGGTTCTATGTCATTTTCAGTTTAAACAATGTCATAGACAGTTACTTTTATGGTATTGGACGCACGGATTTGATGCTCTATCAATCACTTATCGTAAACACCTTGTTTTACGGTTGTGCTTTTGTGCTTTATCAAATCGGTATCTTTGTACCTACGCTTGAACGAATCGCCATAATGTTCGGCTTGGGCATTACTGCTGATGCGCTCATCACTTGGGTGTTGTACCTTGCCTTACGGAGCAAAGAGAGCATGAATCAACAACCAGTAAGACATTGATTTATATATTTATCATAGATATAAACGCCCACTAACCTCCACCGTTATTGGGCATCACCTCTCCCCTTTTCAGTACTCACATTGACGTAGAAATGCTATAATCTGCCCCAATTTTTCAGTCAGTTAGTAGTAGAACTCCATGTCAATCAGTTCAGTTATCAAGTCTATTCAAGACATCATGCGTAAAGATGCGGGTGTTGATGGTGACGCGCAGCGTCTAGGCCAAATGTCGTGGCTTTTGTTCCTTAAAGTGTTTGATGCTCAAGAGGAAGAGCTAGAGTTCGAGTTAGATGATTACCGTGAACCCATCCCAGCGAAATACTTATGGCGTAACTGGGCGGCAGATAACCAAGGCATTACAGGTGATGAGCTGCTGGAATTCATCAATGATGACCTATTCCCGACGTTAAAAAACCTTACTGCACCGAAAGACACCAACCCGCGTGGTTTTGTGGTGAAAGAAGCCTTTAGTGACGCCTTCAACTACATGAAAAATGGCACACTGCTGCGTCAGGTGATTAACAAGCTCAACGAAATCGACTTTACTGACTCTAAAGAACGTCACTTGTTTGGTGACATCTACGAGCAAATCCTACGCGACCTTCAAAGTGCTGGTAATGCAGGTGAGTTCTATACCCCTCGCGCAGTGACTCGCTTTATCGTCAATCGTCTTGACCCTAAACTAGGTGAGCAGATTATGGATCCCGCCTGCGGTACGGGCGGATTCCTAGCTTGCTCGTTCGATCACGTCAAAGAGAACTACGTGACAAGCGCAGCCGACCACCAAATGCTGCAAAAGCAAATCCATGGTGTAGAGAAGAAACAACTGCCACATTTGCTGTGTATCACCAATATGATGCTCCACGGCATCGAAGTCCCTGTGCAGATTAAGCACGGCAACACGCTTAACAAGCCCCTTTCAAACTGGGATAGCAATATCAATGTGATTGCGACTAACCCTCCGTTTGGCGGCACCGAAGAGGACGGGATTGAAAAGAACTTCCCTGCCGAAATGCAAACTCGTGAAACGGCTGACCTGTTCTTGCAGCTTATTGTCGAGGTCTTGGATAAAGATGGTCGTGCTGGTGTGGTATTACCTGATGGCACCTTGTTTGGTGAAGGCGTAAAAACCAAAATCAAAAAGATGCTGACGGAAGAGTGTAACCTGCACACGATTGTTCGCTTACCTAATGGCGTGTTCAACCCATACACAGGTATTAAGACCAACATTCTGTTCTTTACCAAAGGCCAACCGACCAAAGAAGTGTGGTTCTACGAGCACCCTTACCCAGAAGGCGTGAAGAACTACAGCAAAACCAAACCGATGAAGTTTGAGGAATTCCAGCAAGAGATCGATTGGTGGGGTAACGAGGCAGATGGATTCGCTAGCCGCATCGAGACCAAGCAAGCTTGGAAAGTGTCGATTGAAGATATTATCGAGCGCAACTTTAACCTTGATATTAAAAACCCGTATCAGGACGAAGTAGTCAACCATGACCCTGAAGAATTGCTGGCGAGCTATCAACAACAGCAACAAGACATCAAAGCACTGCGTGACCAACTGAAAGGCATTCTCGGTGATGCACTTAGCTCTACCATTCAAGGTAAAAAGCAAGGTGGAGAGCAATAATGGCAGTCGAAAACCTGATCACTGAGCATATTGATATTTGGACTTCGGCAGTAAAGACCAAATCGACCTCTGGTCGCGGTAGCAGCAAGAAGCTAGAACTGTATGGTGTAAAGAAGCTGCGTGAACTGATTCTGGAGTTAGCGGTGCGAGGAAAACTCGTTCCTCAAGATCCTAGTGACGAGCCTGCTTCAGTGTTGCTTGAACGTATCGCGCAAGAAAAAGCGCAATTAGTTAAAGAAAAGAAGATTAAGAAACCAAGAAAGTATGAACCAATTGATGATAATTCTTTACCCTTTAATATTCCTTCGAGTTGGAAATGGGCAAGAATTGAGGATTTAGGCCATGACCTTGGGCAGAAAAAGCCAGATAAAACGTTCACTTACGTGGATGTTGGCTCAATTAATAAAGAGTTAGGCTATATAGACGAACCAAGCATTTTAGAACATTCTGAGGCGCCATCCCGAGCTAGGAAATTAGTCCAGAAAAATACTGTTATTTACTCAACGGTACGACCATATTTGCTAAATATTGCTGTCATTGACAGAGATTTTAATCCTGAGCCTATAGCTAGTACTGCGTTTGCTATTATCCATCCTTTGAGCGGTATTTCTAGTTCGTACATTTATAGATACCTTAGGTCTCCAAGCTTTATAGAATATGTTGAGAGTGTTCAAACTGGTATTGCTTATCCCGCAATCAATGATAAACAGTTTTTTTTCGGTCTAATTCCTGTACCACCAACCGCTGAACAACACCGTATCGTCGCCAAAGTCGATGAGCTAATGGCGCTCTGCGACCAGCTAGAGCAACAAACCGAAGCCAGTATCGAAGCGCATCAAGTGCTGGTAACAACACTGTTGGACACACTCACCAACTCTGCCGATGCTGACGAGTTAATGCAAAACTGGTCGCGAATCAGTGAGCATTTCGATACCTTATTCACTACTGAAGAAAGCATCGACCAGCTTAAGCAAACCATTCTACAACTGGCGGTGATGGGTAAGTTGGTTCCACAAGATCCAAGTGATGAGCCTGCTGGTGAGTTACTGAAAAGAATAACGGACGAAAAGGCGCAGTTAGTCAAAGATAAGGTTTATCAAAAAACGTCAAAGTTAAAGCCAAGAAATGAATTGATTTCTTACCCTAAAGGCTGGGTCGGTGTACAGACAGGGCAAGTATGTCCGTCTATAGTACCTAATCGAGATAGGCCGAAGTCATTTACTGGTAATATTCCTTGGGTAACATTACCAGCTTTTCCTCAGCAAAGCTTATATCTGGATAGTACTAAAGTAGAATTAGCTCTGACGGAAACGGAAGTTCAAAAGTATTCGGCTCGATTGATACCTGAAGGAAGCGTATTAATGAGTTGCGTAGGTCGATTTGGGCTGACTGCAATTAATACTATTCCCGTAACTTCAAACCAACAGGTACATGCCTTTATTACTTTAAAAGGATTGTTACCAGAATATTTAAGCATGGTCATCAGAGTTGAAGGTAAAGTTCTGGAAACTATCGCGACTTCAACGACAATAGCATATTTAAATAAGACTAATTGTGAAAGTATTCAGTTTGGTTTACCTCCTGAGAATGAGCAGCGACTAATTGTTGAAAAAGCAAAGGAACTCATAGATCTTTGCGAACAACTTAAAGTTCGCGTAAAAGAGTTCCAAGCAACCCAACATAACCTAACTGACGCTATCGTTGAACAGGCAGTGTAAACATGAGCCTATACAATATCGCCAATAAAAACCTCACCGCACTCACACCGACCACTTTTGCAGCTGAAGGGCTGCAAGAGCGCCACGATTTACAAGAAGCGCTGAAAGGCTGTATTAATGCCATCGCACCAGACTGCTTGGTAATATCAGAAGAGTTTTCTGACTGGGAAGACAGCCGTCGCCGTATTGACCTGTTAGCCATCGACAAAAATGCCAACTTAGTGGTTATTGAGCTTAAGCGTGATGAAATCGGTGCGCATATGGAGCTGCAAGCGCTACGCTATGCCGCAATGATCTCTACCATGACGTTCGACAAAGCGTGTGACTACTATGCCCAATACTTGGAGAAAGAAGGTCAAGAAATTGATGCCCGCGAAGCCATTCTGGAGTTTGTCGATCTTGATGAAAACAGCTTGGATGACTTTGGTAACGATGTTCGAATTGTTCTAGCCTCAGCAGACTTCGGTAAGGAACTCACCACTTCTGTCTTGTGGCTGCGTGATAAAGGCATCGATATCAGTTGTGTACGCCTCACGCCCTATCGCTACAAAGAAGATGTACTGATCAATGCCGAACAGATCATCCCTGTACCCGAGGTAGAAGAGTACCAGGTGAAGTTCCGCGAGAAGCGTGCCGAGCAGCGCACAAGCGTTCAAAAAGGCGAAAAAGATTACTCGGAGTACCGCTATAACGGTCATACCTATAAAAAGCGTCACCTCGCGCTAGCGTTAGTCACGGACTGGATCGAGAGGCATCAGCCACAAAGTTTAAATGAGGTACTCAACGCATTTAACGACCCCGTAAGACGACGCATCGCCATCTTAGCGGATGATATCCCTCAAGGTAGAATCCGCCGCTTCCACAGCGATGAGGACGCGTTGATTACGCTGCCTAACGACGAGGTGATAGCCATCACCAACCAGTGGAGCCTAAACAATATCACTCGATTGATTCACTTTGCAGAGCAAAGTGGTATGGTTGTAGAAAAAGCAGACTGATTCAGCTACCCAAAGTCGCAAGTAACAAGCTTTGAGTAGAACATCGTTCTCCTCGAAGCATTTTTTATTTGTTAATCAAATACGCAATCTTTAGGTTTTGATAATTTAAGCGAGAACACTGTTCTCGCAGTATCAATAGCCAGCTCACCAATCCCCCTGTTACGCAACTCGTTACTCAGAGAACATTGTTCTCTGTGATGAGAACCAGCTTAACTTTAAGTTAGCGTTGTCACTGACTATTACTCGCTTACATTCATCTACTTTTATTTTGGATACTGTTTGCTCGCTAATTGATACACGACCATAAGCAAATGTCCGTCCCTCACTCCCAACTGACCACACCTTTTGGTGTCACAATTGATATCATTAACCAATTTGGTGTCAGAAAATGGATGTTTTTTGATACTACCAATATGTTTACATCTCGCTAAATTTGACTACTTAAGTCAAGAATTTAGGCAAACCACCTTTGCCTAAAGAAAATCTAGAAAATAAACTTAACCCCATAGATAATAATCATGACTCTAAAGTTATTTCCATATAATTAAAAACAAATTAATTATAAAAACACTTTACTATTAAAATCCAACATGAAAAATAAACTTTATTTGTTTAATTTCTCATGTTATAACTATTATAACCGTTATAACTATTATAAAGTTATAATTCTAATATAAGGTTAGCTTTTACAAAAATGAAAGTTAAACCCAAATAAGTCTAAATTATTGCAGAAATTCTTCTGCCACGAATGGCACTTTCAACGCCAGCATTGGCACATTGCTTGCCAGTCTTGGCAAATTCTCTTGCCACGAGCTTTGATGACGGAATTTTTAAGGCTTTCATCATTTGTCTGATAAAAGTCCACTGGCTTTAGAGTTGTGCAAAAAAAGAACAGCATTAGAATACGTTGAATGTCTCATTTTTTCTTGACTTATAGCGGTTACAGCCATACAAGCCTGGCACTCGGCATTCTTTCTTTTCTTTAATATCTTTTCTTTTCAAACGAACTTTTGGAACATTGTTCTTTTCATCTAAATTAATAGAATTTGCTCTGCGTAATGCTTCTTCATCTGAAATTTCATTGTAGATCACTTTAAAATTATTGAGCTTAGTTTCACGTTCTTCTCTTACGGATAGATAACTCATTTCACGATTACGTTTAGAATAAACCAGAACTTTAGACATATCGACAACCCTCTTGATATATATAGATAAATTCAATGATCATTATATTTATCAAGTAATACCCTCTTTGTAAAGGACCTTTTAATACTATTTACAAATCACTTTAACATTTAATTATTAAATATAACTCGTTTGTTTTTTTAATTATAAAATTAGATAAATAGTAATTAACTTCACTCTTCCCTCAAAATGAAAAAGATCAGATTATGGCTATTATTGTTACCATCCCCCTAACTAAAAATAATCATATTCATCATCATAATTTCTGAGTTAGGATCCTAACCGAGAATGAACATCGGAGTCTGGCTACGATTAGTACAGCTATTTTCCCTAGCCTCATAGCAACCACGTCCATCACTACAAATTCCAAGTTAGGATCCTAACCAAGAATGAATATCGGAATCTGGCTGCGTTTAGTACAGCTATTTCCCCTAGTCTCAAAGTAACCATATTCATCCCAAAAATTCCGAGTTAGGATCCTAACCGAGAATAGGGAACCAGCTTTTGACTGTTGGTGCTGCCATTTCCTTAGCCTCATAGCAACCACATTCATCACTACAAATTCCAAGTTAGGATCCTAACTCGGAAAAACCAATCAGGGATCAGGAAGGGTATTAGCGATCACCAATTGCTATCTTCAATCATAAGTGTACAAAAATATATGTCATACTTACTTTTTATGACTACTTATGAGCATTGAAGTGAAGATTGGGGATGCATTGGATCGCCTGCATAAATTTGACAGGCGAGGTATACACGTTTACCGAAAAAGTGACCTCAGGAGATTATTTTTTGATGACTCACTTACAGCATTCCAGCAAAGTTTACCTCGTTTGGTGAAAGCTGGAGTACTAGAACGGGTGTGCAACGGTGTTTATGTATTCTCATACAGTCGTCATAAGGACGGTTATACCATTGAATACATTGCTAAATGCTTGCGACGAGGAGAGTACAACTATATCTCTCTAGAATCGGCACTCTCAGAATACAGTGTCATTTCACAAGTGATGGTCGATCGAATTACTATCATGACAACAGGGCGTAAAGGGGAGTTTAGAACTCCCTACGGCGTTATCGAGTTCACACATACGAAACGTGATGATATTGACATTATCAACAATACCATAACTTCAGATCGGCCCCTTCGGATTGCGAAGAAAGAGACAGCACTTCGTGATCTAAAAAGAGTTGGAAGAAACACACACTTAATTGTGACGGATCACGATTAGGCAGTTTGCATTTCGTAATCGCCAGCCTCTTAGAAGTTCTCTCAACAAAACACCTTAATCATTAACAATAAAAAACAAATGATTTCAGATATTTAAAGACAACTAAGATTTAGACACTAAAAGTTAGTGTCTAAATCTTAGTGCCGAAAAATCAAACAAAACATCCAGTCATTTCCCTACACAGAAGTTACCCTTCAAGTAACTTGAGTAGAAATACGTAGCGTGTGTGCTCACTTCTCTAATCCAAATAACCGATGTACCATCGGATGGTCAATCAATCTTAAGGTTATAATAGTTTGAAGTTTTACGTTGTATCTGACCTGCATCTCGACATTCATGGAATACGCCGTGATTTCTGGCATAGCTTTGATAAAGAAGCCACTTTAGTCGTTGCAGGTGACACTGCGAACGGCCTCTCATGCATGACGTATGTGAAGAATGTACTTTGCCGCCACTTTAAGGCTGTAATAATCATCGCAGGAAACCATGAATGGTATAGCAATAAGAGTAAATCCTACCGCCATAACAGTACGTCCGTTGAGTGCAAATCTATTGCTAACTCTGGCGTTCTCCAAGATTCTAGGAGTTCCGTACTAGCCAAGTTTAAGTCTCATAGTGATACAACTGCGAACTTGTTTTTTCTGGATAATGAGTCAATAGATTTAGATGGATGTCGCATTTATGGAGGGACTCTTTGGTTTCCTATCCACACATACTCGTCTGCACTGATTGATGCCTACTCAGAACTGATGAATGATACAAAGTACATCAGCCATCAAATGATTGAAGAGCAGTACAAAGCGTTCGTTAATAACCTCCCAGAAAAAGTTGATCTTGTTGTTTCGCATCATCTTCCTTCCAAAGAAGCTTTCGCCGTAGAAGCAAATGCCAACAGTGTTTATGCTCCTTACTACCATGCAGGGTTGAGTAAGGAGTTGATCTCTAGAGCTAGGTATTGGGTGGCAGGGCATCAACATGATGCAGTAGAGAAAGTCATTGCGGACGGTAGAACCACATTTATTTGTAACCCCAAGGGTTCAGCTCGCTTAGCCAGTGGATTACTTACTAATAAAGCTTATTACCTATGAGAGCTAGCCAGCAATAAACTTCGGCATCTGAAAGTCCGCTAGGGCTTTCTCACTGCGATCATTGACCTTGTGAAGCAACCAATCAGAAATGATGCATAGGCTCATCACCTCCCTTCACGATCCCAACACTATCATTCGCACAAAAAACACCCACAACACTTTTACGCGCATAAAAGTGTTATTTTTTTTCATTTTCTAGCGCATAAAAATGTTTTTACTTGCATTTTATTGCGCATTTTTGTGTAACAAACAATCAACCAGATAAGTACTTTAACTGAGGTGGCTAGATTGAAAACCTACTCACCTGGAAAGACAAGCCTACAAGGAAGCTTTTGCTGATTGACGGTGCTAGACAAACTGGTAAAACATTCCTATTGCAGGAACTATTAGGAAGTACATTCGAAAATGTCATAAGAATCGATTTCCTAGAAAACCCCAACGGGGCTTTCAAAAACAATCTTTATTTAAGATTAGCTCTTAGCGACTGAGTACTTTTAATGTCTGGAAAAGGTAACGTTTCAGCGGAGGGTACAACTGACAACGCTGGTGGAACATACCCAATCAACTCTTTCAATTTACTGCTCCAGGTTTCAAGCCCACCTAATTTATCATCAAAATAGTCATAGCGATCATAGTGACGTGTACTCACATCTTGTAACGCGTGATTTTGAATACGATCTCGAACTTCTTTGCTGATTCGACATGCCCCCATCAAAGTTTTACACGTTCGACGCAAATCTTTAGGCACAAACTTATCGAACCCCACGGCATTGCGATAACGAGTCACTGCACGACAAATTGAGCTAGTCTTCATGGGTTCTTCTGCATCTTTTGGATTTGGAAAAACATATCGTCCACCACCAGAAAGCTCATATTGTTTCTGAAGTATTTCAAAAGCCAATCCGTTCAACGGTACGATATGATCTTTTTTGTTTTTGGAACGTTCTTTGGTAATGCAGACAAACCTTTCTTCCCAATCAACATTCCACCATTCAAGTGTAATCACCTCATACGGTCGTTGCCCCCCTAGATAGATGCACAGTTGAAGTAAGTGCCTCAAATCTTGTCCGATGGGTACAAGATCATAGTTTTCACGAAGATCTTTTAGCAGACGCCGTAACTCTCGCCATTCTAAGAACCTTTCACCAATGCGCTCTCCGTCTTTTTGCTTAGGAATTGGTGCTACTGGATTGTATTTTATACCAAATTTCGACTCTAAAGAGAAATAGCGAGGATCGTTATCAAAGCGCATCCCATGGTTAAACGCCGCCATCACATAGCTACGTACTCGGTTACTTTGGGTGATAGCTCCGCGCTGGATCATCTTACTAATAACGTATTTAATATCATCAGTCGTTACATCACACGCTTTGGTGTTTCTGTCTATATATGGATAGAATTCTCGTACCAGCGCATTTCGCACGTCTTCGTACGTTCTCTTTCCATCTATTTTCATGCGCTCCGTATAGCTATGAAATAGCTCATCAATGGTTCCTAAGCTTTTACTCTCTGCATCAATTTTTTTCTGCTCGCTCTCTTGTTGTTCAAGATGCAATTTAGGATCTTTTCCGCCGAGCAACAGTTGTGAGAAGACCTGGGCTTTCTCGCGAGCTTCTGTAAGAGTCATACTGCCAGCACGTGTACTGAATAAACCGATTGAGATAAATTTTTCTTTCTGTTGCTGGTAGTAGCGAAACACGAACTGCTTTTTCCCACTAGTGAAAATTTTTACACCCAAACGCCCTATACCTCGTTGACCTGACTGATCCCAGAGATAATAGGAATTTTTACGACTGGTCGCGGATTGAATTTTAGTAACAGTTAACATTCTGATTTTCTCTTGTCTTTTTTGGCGAAGTTAACTTTCTAGGTCAACAGGCATAACCTAAAAGCAGCCAAAAATGATATTGACAAACTTCCTACCTAGCAAAGCTAGGTCAGGTAATGGGTCAGACAAGAGAAAAGTGACATGAAAATCAATGCAAACTAACGCAACAAAGACAAACAGATAAACATTTGAATTTAATAGAAATTACCAAGCATTGCATACTCATAAAAATGAACCTGGTAGGACTCATAATCGATTGGTCCGCAGTTCAAGTCTGCGAGGGGCCACCAAATTTCGAAAGGCGTAGCAGGTTAGTACCTACTACGCCTTTTTTGTGTCTGCTGACTTTGGGTATGGGTGTAGTAATTCGTTGCTCATCTCATCAACAACTTCAAACTTATTACCTTCCTCGGTTCTACCCCCTCTTTCTTTTCGCTTATTACCAAGCTTTCTATATAGTCGTAGAAACAAAATGTCTGCTCGCTATTTAAACCATTGACCCTTTTTCGACTTCTGATAGGATGGACATGTAAACGTATGGACGTCTAAAACAAAAATGGAGTTACAATGAAAAGTATTTGTCACCTAAAGAAACTAGCTTTGGTTCTCACGGCAGTAGTTGGCTTAAGTGCTTGTGGAGAAAAAGATGGCTCTATCATAAAAGTGGGAGCAACCGTAGGGCCTCATGCTCAAGTAGTTGAAGCAGTAGCGAAGGAAGCAGCGAAGCAAGGCTTGAATGTAGAAGTCATCGAGTTTTCTGATTACGTAACACCCAATGCCGCGCTTAGTGATGGTAGCATCGACATTAACAGCTATCAGCACCAACCATTTTTAGACAACTTCAACAATAGTCATGACGCCCAATTAGTGTCGATTGGTCAATCCATTCTGATGCGCATGGGGCTTTATTCTAACAAGTATCGCTCATTACAAGAGCTTCCAAACAATGCACGCATAGCAATTCCAAACGATCCAACTAATGGTGGTCGTGGTCTATTGCTACTCGCCGATGCAGGTTTAATTGAGCTTAAACAAGGTGTTGGCCACAAAGCCGCCCTAACTGATATTACAAAAAATGCAAAGTCGTTTGAATTTGTCGAGGTAGATGCCGCCCAGTTACCACGAACATTGGATGATGTAGACGCGGCTGCGATCACAATGAACTACGTAATGTCTTCTGGTTTAGACCCGAAGAAACAAAGTATCTATCTTGAAGCAAAAGACGCACCACTGGCCGTCATGGTCATCGCTACTCGTGACGCAGACAAAAATAATGAAGCGTATAAAAAATTCGTTTCTATTTACCAATCTCAAGCAATTCGTGATTATCTCGATCGTAGTTTCAAAGGCACAATAGAAGCGGCTTTTTAATCAATAAAGCAACGAATACTTTGCTCACTAATCAGATAGAAAAGAGGCTGATGTTTCTCATAGCCTCTTCTTTTCACTCCTCACTCAATCGGCTTATTGTCGACTTTCAGCCTCTAATCTCATTGCTAAATAAGCTTGGTCCGCAGAAACCAATTCAGGGCGGTTAATCAACTTCCAAAGGAAGTATGGTGGGATTAAAAATACGACAAAGTAGAGAGATTCATGGAAGAATACATCGGCTATCGCTTGCTGATGCTCCCAGAGTGCCGTCAGTGCAAAGAGCTCTAACATCACACCTAAAACGCCAAAGACGACAGAGACAACAATCGTTAAACCCAGTAGTTCTCTAATAAAGTGCTTGTATGCCATGATACTAATTCCTTCTAGCAGTAAGTCATACTAACTTACGCTCATAAGAAACAAGCCAGCTTGACTATTATCAAACTCCCCTCATCACAGTTAAGAACTTAGTTTTCTAAAAAAGGACTTGTATATAGCGCCATTGAAGATTGACCTCTCTATCACAATACAATGACACCATTTCTCGACTTTGAGACTAGCCTTTTACATTTATCAGCAGTGTAAACAAGAGGTCATAATGAAAAAATATACCTACCCTTTACTTGCCATCTCAGGCGGTCTTTTATTGACGGGCTGTGGTAGCGACGACTCTTCATCCGATACAGAAGCAGCCACTTTTTCTCTCAGCGTTTCCGATGCGCCTGTCGACGATGCCAACAAAGTTGTCTTAGCGTTTAAAGATGTTGTCCTTGTACCATTTGACCCAGAAACTGGCGAACAAACTGGAGAACATATTCTGTTAGATGTTAGTGACAATGGAGCACTACACCAAGTTGATCTAATGGAATATCAGGGAAGTAACGCTAAAACGATCATTCACGAACAGGACATCGCTCCTGGTGATTATGCTATGTGTGTGTACGCTAAAGACGGCAAACAATTAAACGATACAACGCTGTCATACGTAGAGAAGACAGACGGCAACATCAAAGGCTTAGTTGTGCCTAGCCGAGGCAGCTGTTTTGGTTTTAAACCAGATACGAGCGATCAAGGTCGCTTGAAGTTTTCGCAAAAAGGTCAGTATGTAAAAGTTCATACTGGTCATAATAGCTATGTTGTCGAGTTTGATTTGCGTAAAGGCCTGGCAGATCCAACGGGCAAAGATTACATGAACATGAACTCTAATGCGGTAAGCTTAGTAAACGCATCAGAATCAGGTCATATTGGTGGTGAAGTCAGTGAAATTCAGTACCAAGCGTGTGAAGCAGACAGTGCAGCATCAAATGCTATAAATAACGTTCCTGCCGTTCACTCAGTCTATCTTTACGCAGGTTCGATGGATCGCTCAACCATGGGCGATATGGGCGCGATGGAACCACTCCAAGCGCCAGTTGCAGTAGCTAACGTGAATGAATCGCAAGACGAAGAAGGTAATATAACCTACAGCTACGAGTTTGGTTACATTGGTCCAGGCACCTACAGTATTGGGTACACCTGTACCGCGTATGTTGATACACCAGATAACCATGAAACATCAGAAGATGGCTTCCTGATTTATCAACATTACACACCTGTTGATGTGGTCGAAGGTGAGCATACAGAGCAAGATATTAATCCTATCCTATAGCTCTCGTCTTATCGAAAGCCGCTCACGCGAAGAGCGGCTTTTTGACTATTATTTTAATCCGATAAGTAATACTGAACGGTTGAGACCACTCGTACTTTCTTAATGTAAGGCGTGTTGCTATCTCGGTCATAAATCGAGAACTGCCCTTGCGTGGCACGTTTGATCTTACCCAATGAACTCTGTGAGTCTTTCGCAAACTTTTGCGCCACTTCGCGGGCGTTTTTGGTCGCCTCTTCAATCATGTCTGGCTTTACATCATTCAGCTTAGTAAAGCTGTACTCAATGCGGTTCGCGTACGGGTCCTGATTCAGCAGTACGCCTTGTTTTCCTAGCTCACCAATCTCGTTAATTGCCGCTCGAACCACATCGACACTTTGACTATAAACCGTAACGGTCCGCGAGGCTAAATAACGAAACTCGATATCTTGCTCACTCCCGTATTGCTGTGCTTTTCTGTCAATGACAGCAGGAGAAGAAAGGGAAACGCTCGTTTCAGGGAGCCCTTTGGCACTTAAGAAATCCAGAATCAAACGCGTTTGCTGATCGATGTCATCAAACATAGCCCCCATATCATTACTCGCTAAGGTGAACTGAATTGGCCAGATCACTGTATCGGCAGAGTACTCTCGTTCAGACAATCCCTTCACCGTTACCACTCGCTCATAGGCTTTGTATTTGACTGCCGTTTGCTGAATAAAAAAGCCCAATACTCCTAAACCAATTATCAGACACAGCCCGAGCCATATTGACGCTCTATTGGAAATCTTCTCCATTCATCCTCCTAATTTCGCCAAAAGTAACAATTCGTCGTATCGATAACATAGCTCAACTATGGCCAGAAAATGGCGACCTAAAGCCAAGTTTTTGTCATATCGTTCGAAATGGTAAATAGAATAAATTACAATTGAACGGTGTTTTATTGTGAGTTTTAAGATTATGTTGAAAATAAAATGGCTGGTAGTTCTGAGCGGATTATTTGTCTCAACGGCTTGTTTGAGTACTGACGACTTAGTAATGGATGACAACTCAACACAAGAACCCCAAGCGGGTATGTGCGATGAAGATCAATGCGAAGGGAAACGCTTTGATGGTCGCATTCTGCTAGACAATGAGCCGACCAAACAGGTCTTGAGCTCACTAGAAAGTCTCGGTGAAACGCTCAACTCTCTGAGTATCCTGATGTTTGCTGGCGACAAAACGTAACGCTAATACGTCCCTATCCCCTCGCCTTTGGTCAACAAAGCTTCACCAGTTTGTCACCAAAGGCTCATGGATTTGCCTCTGAACTGTCATCTGTAATTTCTACTATCCGATCAGCCACTTGTACGCTGAGGTAAATATGGATAGTTCGACCCCTTTTCGTCTCCCTCGTAAAACGCCGTTTGGCATTGGTGAAAACGTTGCAGAATGGGCAACAGGTTTAAGTCAGCTCGATAAATTCTACGCCCAACGCCCCGTGAATGCGGATACTAAAACTTTCTTGCGATTTACGCTGGATATTTTGGGGATCGACTATCGCATTGCCCATGGTTCGCTCGACGCAGTGCCAAAGCAAGGCGCAACCGTCATTGTGGCGAATCACCCTCTCGGTTGTGTTGAAGGCGTGATTCTCGCCGAGCTACTATTGATGATACGAGACGATATCCAAATTTTAGCGAATCAGTACCTAAAAACCGTACCAGAGCTCGACCAACTTTTTATTGGTGTCGACGTATTCGAAGGCAAAGACGCCGTCAAATCGAATATGAAGGCCCTCAGAGCAGCCAACAAACACCTTGCGAATGGCGGCTTGTTATTGGTTTTCCCTGCGGGTGAAGTGTCGCAGTTAGTGGATGCCAAACAACAGCGTTTAGAAGACAAAGAATGGAGCCGCAGTGTCAGTGCGTTAATTCGTAAGAACAAAGCCGCCACTGTTCCCATCTTCATTCGTGGGCAGAACTCAAAACGCTTCTACATGGCAGGTAAAATCCACCCTCTTTTACGCACCTTGATGTTGGGAAGAGAGCTGCTCAACAAGAGCGCAAAAACCATTGAATTGTCCTTTGGGCAAGCAATCAAGTTTAAAGAACTCAATAACCTCAACGATGATCAGATCGTCAATTATCTGAGGCTTAACACCTACCTGCTTAACCGCGATGTAAGTGCCACTCAGCAAACGGTCTCAGACAATGATCTCTTACCTATTGCAGCAGGGTTACCCATAAGCCAATTGCTTGAAGAGCTGCACAGCTTACCGACAGAAACCCAATTGCTTCAAAGTGGCGAGTTCGACGTATATTGCGCCAGCGCGCAGCAGATCCCATCTCTCCTGCATGAAATTGGCCGCTTGCGAGAACATAATTTCCGTCAAGTTGGCGAAGGGACTGGACAAGCGATAGACATCGATCATTTCGATCATGATTACCTGCACCTATTTGTGTGGGATCGTGAGAACCAATGCATGGTAGGTGCTTACCGTCTTGGATTAGTTGATCAATTATTGGCGAAATATGGCGTAGAAGGATTGTATTCGCGCACCTTATTCAACTATGACCAAGGCTTTCTCGATCAAATGGGCAAGTCGATTGAAATGGGTCGCTCTGTGATTGCCGAGCAATATCAAAAAAGCATGAGTGCCCTACTCTTACTCTGGAAAGGCATAGCGACTTTTGTCCATCAACATCCCGAATACACGCACTTGTTTGGCCCAGTGAGCATCAGCAACGATTACAGCCATACCGCGCGTCAGTTGCTGGCACAATCGATGACCCTACACCACTACGACAACGACTGCGCCGAATACGTCACTCCGTCAAATCCACTGCCAGAAACCAACTTAAACTGGAATACCAGCATGCTAACCGCATTGGGAGATTTACAGTTGCTATCTCGCGTGATCGCTCGAATTGACGAAGGCAAAGGCGTTCCGGTATTACTGCGCCAATATTTGAGTTTGAATGGTAAGTTGGTGTGTTTTAACGTCGATCCGGCGTTTAACAACGCACTGGATGGATTGATTATGGTGGATTTACGCGATGTGCCTGAGAAAACGCTGGCACGTTACATGGGCAGTGAAAACGCGCGCGAGTATTTAGCTATGAACAATTAAGCGTCGTCTAAAAACGTAGGAGGTATCGCGCTGCTCAAAATCGCTCTAAACAACACAACGCGAGCAGCGTGATGCGTTATTTACCCATAAGACATTAAAAACAAATTGTTTAGTTAAACTCATCGCAAAAAGGCCAGTCATCTCAAGCTTTAATCCACAAAACGCCAACATCGCACAAACGTTCACGTTATAAACTTTCACAAAACCTCAAAATGGTCATAGATCACATTTTCAATCAAACCTGACGTCAAACAAAATGTGACATTGATCATCTCGAGTATTTAATTTGAATTGAAAAAGAAATTAAAGGTGATCTTAATCACAATGAATTTTGATTTTATATTTGTCAGAAGATCGAGTTGATCACTAATATTTTTATTGACAGATTTGAAAGTCATTTTTTGTTATTAAGTTACATATCAATTAATTGATCATCATCACTTAAAAAATGCTTTTCATCCGAAGAAATGCGGGGGTTGATCACGAAAAACCCGTCGTCAGTTCCAATTGGAAAATGTGTGGTAAATTGATTGGGTACTAAGCAATCAAACAAGCGGTTTTGGCGAACCGTTTACGACAACATATTCATCAGAACATCGAACGGGGAATTGTTATGATATCACCAGATGCCAAGATCAAGATACAAAATTTTGGTCGTTTTCTGTCAAACATGGTAATGCCTAACATCGGCGCGTTTATCGCGTGGGGCTTTATCACTGCTCTATTTATCCCAACCGGATGGCTACCAAATGAGACGTTAGCTTCCATGGTTGGTCCTATGATCACTTACTTGCTGCCACTACTGATCGGTTACACCGGTGGTAAATTAGTGGGCGGCGATCGCGGCGCGGTCGTTGGTGCAATCACTACCATGGGTGTGATTGTCGGTACCGACATCCCAATGTTTATGGGTGCAATGATGGTCGGCCCAATGGGCGGCTGGGCAATCAAAAAATTCGATAACTACATCGACGGTAAAGTAAAAAGCGGCTTCGAGATGTTGGTGAACAACTTCTCTGCGGGCATCATTGGTATGCTGTGCGCCATTTTGGCTTTCTTCCTTATCGGTCCATTTGTCAAAGTGCTTTCAGGCGCATTGGCAGCCGGCGTAAACTTCCTTGTTTCAGCGCACCTTCTACCACTGACTTCTATTTTTGTTGAGCCAGCGAAGATCCTGTTCCTAAATAACGCGATCAACCACGGCATCTTCTCTCCACTGGGTATTCAGCAAGCGTCAGAGACTGGTCAATCGATCTTCTTCTTGATCGAAGCGAACCCAGGTCCAGGCTTAGGAATCTTGCTGGCTTACATGGTGTTTGGTAAAGGTACGGCTCGTCAAACTGCAGGTGGTGCATCAATCATCCACTTCTTCGGCGGTATCCACGAGATTTACTTCCCATACATCCTAATGAACCCTCGCCTAATCCTTGCGGCTATCGCAGGCGGTATGACTGGCGTATTCGTTCTAACTATGTTTAACGCAGGTATCGTTTCTCCAGCATCACCAGGTTCAATCTTTGCAATCTTGTTGATGACTCAGAAAGGTTCAATCGTTGGTGTTCTAGCGTCTATCGCAGCCGCAACAGGCGTGTCATTCGCCGTAGCAGCACTGCTAATGAAGACACAAACGTCAACAGAAGAAGACGGTGATGAAGCAGCACTAGAGAAAGCAACATCACAAATGAAAGACATGAAATCTGCATCTAAAAACGATGCGGTGGTAAACAGCCAAAGCAAAGGTGACGTAGACCTAGCGACAGTACAAAGCATCATTGTCGCGTGTGATGCGGGCATGGGCTCGAGTGCAATGGGCGCGAGCATGCTACGTAAAAAGGTTAAAGACGCAGCTCTGAACATCCACGTAACCAACCTTGCTATTAACAGCTTACCAGAGAGTGCAGATATCGTGATTACTCATAAAGACTTAACAGATCGTGCACGTAAGCATGCTCCAAATGCACACCACATTTCATTGACTAACTTCCTAGACAGCGAAATGTACAACCAGCTAGTCACCAAGTTACTGGCAGCACAAAACCAATCCGCAGCCAATGACGACCAAATGGTAAAAGTGTCAGTCATGGCGGCGAACGACGACTGCTTTGAGCCACAGCAGCCATCGGTATTCCAAATCCAGCGTGAGAACATTCACCTAGGTTTGAAAGCAGCCAACAAAGAAGAAGCCATTCGCTTTGCAGGCAACAAATTGGTTGAACTTGGCTACGCAGAACCAGAATACGTAGACGCGATGTTTGAGCGTGAAGCGTTGGTTCCAACTTACCTTGGCGAGTCTATCGCGGTTCCTCATGGCACCGTAGAAGCGAAAGACCGCGTGAAGAAAACTGGGATTGTAATCTGCCAATACCCATCGGGTATCCAATTTACTGAAGATGACGACGATGTCGCGAAACTGGTTATCGGCATTGCCGCGAAGAACGATGAGCACATCCAGGTGATCACCACCATTACGAACGCGCTCGATGAGCCGGAAGCAATTGAGAAGCTAACCAGCACCAACGATGTAGAAGAAATTCTGAACATCCTTGGCGGTCAACAAGCGGCTTAATTGCTCCTTTAATTTGCTCCTGAGGCAAACGAGGTCAGCTGTCACCCCCTATGCGGTTGGCCTCACCCTAGTTTCGTAAGTCAACATTTTCAGATATTGGTAGGTAAGAATTATGAAAAACGCAGTTCATTTTGGTGCAGGTAACATCGGTCGTGGTTTCATCGGTAAACTCTTGGCAGACGCAGAAGTCGAGGTCACTTTCGCTGACGTTGATGCGCCGTTGGTAGACCAGCTCAGCCACAAACAAGAATACAAAGTGAAAGTGGTCGGTACTGAGTGCAAAATCGACACCGTTACCCACGTCACAGCCGTAAACTCAGCCAGTGATGACGTGATTGATCGCATCGTCAAAACCGATTTGGTTACCACAGCGGTCGGTCCAAACGTATTAGATATCATCGCGAAAACCATCGCAAAAGGTATCGCCAAACGTTTTGAAGCTGGTAATGACGCGCCACTTAACATCATCGCCTGTGAAAATATGGTGCGTGGCACTACGCACCTAAAAGGTGAAGTGTACAAACACTTAGATAAATCATTGCATGCAAAAGCAGACGAGTTGGTTGGCTTTGTTGATTCCGCTGTCGATCGCATCGTGCCACCAGCAGAAGCCGCCAACGATGACCCATTGGAAGTGACTGTTGAAAGCTTCAGCGAATGGATTGTCGATGAGCAACAGTTCAAGGGCGACATCCCAAACATTGCTGGCATGGAAAAAACCAACAACCTAATGGCATTCGTAGAACGTAAGCTGTTCACCCTAAACACAGGTCACTGCATTACCGCTTATTTAGGTTGTTTGAAAGGGCACCGTACCATTCGTGAAGCAATTGAAGACCCAAGCATTCATGCCGAAGTAAAACAAGCAATGCACGAAAGTGGTGAAGTGCTGATCAAACGTTACGGCTTCGACCGTGAGATGCACAATGCCTACATCGAAAAGATTCTAGGACGCTTCGCCAACCCATATTTAGTGGATGAAGTGGATCGCGTTGGACGCCAGCCAATCCGTAAATTGGGTGCAAATGATAGATTAGTGAAGCCATTACTCGGTACAATCGAGTATGGCACTGAAAATCAAACACTTTTGAAAGGGATCGCGGCGGCCTTGAAGTACACTAACGACACCGACCCACAAGCGGTGGAACTACAAACCTCATTAAAAGCCGTGGGCGTGAAGAAAACGCTAGCAACGTACACTGGCCTGGCTGAAGACAGTGTTGAAGTGGCTCAAATCGAAGTGATTTACCACCAGCTTTAATCGAATCAAGGGGAGCTCTGCTCCCCATAAATATAATTTTAAACAGTTACTCAGTATATGGCAGATAACATCAACGAAACCGAGATCATTGAACGATTAAACAGCGCGCCATCGGTACGAGGCTTTTTTATTGCAGCAGTCGATGTGTTCAACGATTCCATCGACGGGCTAATACAAAGGATCTTTCGTAAAGATAACTTCGCCGTGCAATCGGTTGTTGGTCCCCTACTGCAAGACTCCGGACCGCTGGGCGATCTCTCCGTTCGTTTGAAACTCCTATTTGGCTTAGGCGTACTCCCAGACGATATTTATCATGATATTGAAGACATCATTAAGCTTAAAAACCGACTCAATAGCGATGCATCCGACTACGAGTTCACTGATCCAAATATTCTAGAGCCAATCAAAAAGCTGCATCTGGTAAAGAAAATGGGCATGGTGCAATTAGAAGTCAACGAACCTGATGACGACATCGACCTTGAGTTTTATCAACTCCAACTTCAACGCCAGCAACAAATAATAAAATCAGGTCTCTCGCTCGCCATTGTCGAAATTTGCAATGAACTGGGCAAGGACAGCCCTTTTTAACCCAACCTCCGGCAAGGAACGCCTTCTCTACTAGCCTCTTTTCTTTGCGTATCCTTTCTGTATAACGTGCGTGAAAGCCATCACAGTCCATATTCGTATGTCTCTGTAATATCAGACCAATCTATCGCTGGCATTGAAACGGTATGGCATGCTTTCAATCGAAGACACTAAAACCAAATGGGCGTTTTTCCAGAAACACCATTGGGTATCTCCAGAATTTTCCCGCACTCCCGTACTTGAGTCGTGGGAGCGTTGCATAAAGCAATGCAGCCCTTATACCTGGTCAAAACCACATATTGCCTCTGGCTTTACCTTCTCATCTCTGATGAAACGCAACGAGCACCTCATCGAATGCGCCACTACCGTACTTGAAGACACTTACGACATGCTAGGAGACGAAGACCTGCTATTGATGGTGACTGATGGCAACGGCTGTATTCTCTCCACCGTCGGGCACGACTCTATGCGACAAGAGATGCAAGCACTCGGTATTAAACAAGGCTGCTTTCTGTCTGAAGGGAAAATTGGCACAAATGCAGTCAATCTCTGTATCAACACTCACATCCCATGTGAAGTTTTTGCTGCAGAACATTTCAATCGCCACTTACACTCTTATGCCTCTGTAGCGGCGCCTGTTTTCGACCAATTTGGCAAATTACGCGGTACAACATGCCTTTTCAAAAAAGCGGAAAGCTATAAGAAAGAAGACTTAGTCATCATCGCGTCGAGCGCGAAAGAAGTCAGTTTGCAAATCCATATTCAGTCGGAACAAGAAAATATGAACCGCCTCACTTGTGCGCACAACGCAACGTTAGAGTGCATGGATGACGGCCTTCTGGCCTGGGATGAAGAAAGCCGTATCACCATGGTAAATCATCAATCAGAGCGCTTGTTAAACATTGAAGCCAGTCAGGTCTTGGATAAAGAAGTCTTTTCTGTTTTACGCTTCCCGCCAAATGTCCTCAATAGTATTGAGTCGGGTGCAAGCATCAACCGAAAACTCACAACGGTAGAGGTTCGTGGCGAGTTTGTTGAAGCGATCATTACCTTGCGTCCACTCAACGACGGAACGCACTTATTGTTTTTGCACCCTATCGATAAAATTCGCGAACTTGCTCAACAACAAATAGGTGGCAGTGCGCGCTATACGTTCAGTACTTTGCCTGTTATTTCACGAAAAATGAAGCATGTCATTACCGTGGCAAAACGGGCCATAAAGTCCAAATCACCGATTCTAATTACAGGTGAAGAAGGTGTAGGAAAAGCCACTCTCGCCATGGCGATTCATAACGAAAGCACCTACAAAGAAGGGCCATTCATTACGCTCAACTGTCGCTCTATCAATACAGAGCAACTGGTCAAAGAAACCCTAGGCTACGACGAAGGACAAGGCATGCCTTCTAAGTTTGAACTCGCCCATGGCGGTACGCTCTTTTTAGAGAAGGTGGAATATCTGTCGCCCGATTTACAAGCCGTGTTACTTAAGTTGTTAAAAACTGGGCTCGTCAGCCGCAGCGACAGTTTGCGATTGATCCCCGTAGACTTTCAACTTATTACGAGCACCGCTTCAGAGATCAGCGAGTATGTCACTCAGCGCTCATTTGGTCGGCAACTTTATTATGAAATCTCCTCGAACGAGCTGCATATTCCGCCACTACGAAAGCGTAAAGAAGACATTGAATTTCTCGTCCAGCAGCTTATCAGCCATTATGAACGCCGCCACAATGTGACGATCTCGATAGAGCCAGTCGCACTGGAAGCGTTGATGAATTTTCGTTGGTCAGGCAACAACTCTGAATTAAGAAACCGAACTGAGCGAATTTTGCTGAACCGCAGTTCCAACTTAATCAAGCTGAACGATATTCCTGAAGACATTAAACTGAATTCTCGCCATACCGCAGAAAATACGCCAGTAATCACGTTAGAAGAAGCCGAGAGAAGAGCTATCGTTCAGGCTTGGAATCAGTGTGATGGCAAAATGCATGATATGGCGAAAGCATTGCAAATTGGCCGCACGACCTTATGGAGAAAAATTAATAAGTTTGGGCTGCAGGAGCAAATGAAGCTGTATTAAGCCAAGAAGTGGCGTTCCTATAACAAAAGTAAAACCGGCGTAAGCACGCCGGTACACATGTACTAACGATAAGGTATCGATTAAACATCAACAGACAACTGACGAATCTGCGCTTTTAGTCCCGGTAGTAGACTCGCACTGGCGCTGAATTTTCGTAACCCCACACGAAGCAATGTTTCTGTGGCATTTGGATCACCAGCCATCTCACCGCACATACTGACCGGTATGCCCGCGCGATCGCCTGCTGCACAAGTGAGTTCAATGGCTTTTAGTACCGATGGTTCAAAGTAGTTCACCAATTCGGCAACGGCGGCGTTGCCTCGATCAGCTGCCATAACATATTGAGTCAAATCATTGGTGCCAATAGAGAAAAAGTCGACTTCTTGGGCTAACGCATCTGCATTTAATACCGCGGCGGGTACCTCAATCATAATACCAACAGGCAAATGAGTCGCATCCAAGCCGAGTTGGGTTGCTTGATGTGCCAACAGCGCTTTTACTTTTCTCACTTCTTCAACCTGAGCCACCATCGGTATCATCAATTGAATATTCGGTTGCTCGTGAAAGGCTCTCAGAATGGCTCGAAGTTGGGCGGTAAACAATGACTCATGTTGAAGGCACAACCGCACCCCTCTCAGACCTAAAAATGGATTATCTTCCGCTGGCATAGGGTAAGCGACTAAAGGCTTATCACCGCCAACATCTAGACTACGAATCGTAAGTGGCTTATCGCCAAGTGCGGCGGCAATATCACGATACACTTGGTATTGCGCTTCCTCAGTCGGCAACTCATCACTGTTTTGAAATAGAAACTCAGTCCGGAATAGACCAACGCCCTCTGCTCCTGATGTTAGTGCATCATCAATATCTTTCGGTCCACCAATATTGGCGAATACTGGAATATGGACACCATCACAGGTGACTGCGGCTTGCTGAGCACTCGCTAGTGCACTTTGTCGGGTGCTTTGCCACTCAATTTGTTGCGCTTCTAATTCCTGCTGTACGGAATCCGAAGGAGAGAACCATAAATGCCCTCGGAAGCCATCAATAGTCACCACCTGACCAGCACGCACAGCATCAAGGCAGCCCTGAGCTTTAACGATGGCAGGAATCCCCATCGCACGCGCAAGAATCGCACTGTGAGAGGTTTTCCCTCCTTCACTCAAACAGATACCAAGCACTTTCGATTTATTAAGCCCGGCCACATCAGAAGGCATCAGGTCGCGGGCCAACAAAATACTCGGTTCCTGAATGTCGATGGCATTAGGCGTTACACCTGTCATTTCAACCATAACCTGGCGTGCGATATCATGCACATCAGCTTCGCGTTCCCGCATGTACTGGCTTTCAGCCTGGCGAAACTCGTCGGCTAACGTTTGCAGTGATTCTATCCAAGCTTGCTCGGCTATCATGCCCGTTTGAATTCGCGACTCGACCGATGCCCATAATTCTGGGTCACTGAGCATCATGCTATGAGCAGAAAATATTTCCCCTTTCGGCTGCTTCGCTTGCTCCTGCAAATGTTGAACAACCACGCCTATCGCATGCTTAACCCGTTCAATTTCATCTTGTTCACTTTGGAAATCACGTTCAGGCACAGCTGGCATTTCATGAGTAAAAAGGACAACTGGAGCAGTAGCGATACCGTCATTGACTCGAATACCAACAACAGCACCTTCAATCTGATTTGGGACCATGTCATCGAGCAAAGTATCCGAGCTTTCTTCAGGTTCGACAATGCCTTGCTCAACCGCGTCTTTTTCTCCGAAGTGCTCATGAGCTAAGGCTTCAAATGCCTTAATTGCTTCACTGGATTGAGGTCCGAGCGCGCATAAGGTGATCGTCTCTTGGCTACGAACACCAAGTTTCGCAATGCTGTTTAAGCTTTTCGCGTTCACACGGCGCTCGCCTTTTTTCAACCATAATTGGCAGTCAAAAGGCGCGAGTGCACCAACAATGGCCGCAGCGGGACGAGCATGTAATCCATGCGGATTTTGCACTACCCAATCAAATGTCTGCTCTTGCTCAAAGTTCTCTGATACTGGCGCTATCTCAGCGGATGTTAGTGGCTGATCACCAAGGTGCTCTCGTTTTACGCTTAACGCATTCTGTGCCTCTTCGACTACCGTCGATAAAGATAGTCCGGCGGCAGCAGCCACCGACGCCGCCATGGTTCCTTCAACAATAGGGGCCGAGATAAGAGTGACATTTTCCCTCACATGATCATCAATCAGATCCAGAGCCATTTCCGTGCTAAGCAACGCGCTGCCAAGATCCATCAATACAACAACCCCTTGTTGATTTTGTACCTGCTCAATCGCTTCCATCACGGCTATGGCATCGGTTCCGATCGGGTTCTCTGGATCATCAATCCCCGCGGCAATCGCAAGCTTGGCTTTGCCTTGCGTCATTTGGGTGGCAAGTTCGGCCACCCCTTCAGCAAGGCGACGACTATGAGATACAACTACAATTCCCACCATCTTAATTACCTGCTATTGCCTGCTGTAGTGCTTTAATCATTAACAAAGAAGAGGTTGCGCCGGGGTCTTGGTGACCAATACTGCGTTCACCTAAATAGCTTGCTCGCCCTTTTTTCGCCAACATTTCAATCGTGGCAACCGCGTTCGTTTCTGCTAGCTCAACCATTTCATTCAATAAATGGTCAGCGCTCATGCCATTTTCTAACGACGCCTTCACGCTAACTAAAACGGGTAACCAAACATCACACATGGTTTTATCACCCAGTTCCGCTTTACCACGAGACACCACGCCATCCACACCGCTTTTTAGTGCATCCACTAACTCTTCAAACGTTAATTGCTCTCGAGTGCCGACAGCGGCAGCCGTGCGAATAAACAGCGTGCCATAAAGCGGGCCACTTGCCCCACCGACACTAGAAAGCAAGGTCATGCCCGTATTCTTGAGAATGCTGCCGATATTTTGGTCCGCAAATTGCGGCAGTTTCTCAGCAACTTTTTTAAAGCCTCGGTTCATATTGAGACCATGGTCCGCGTCACCAATATCACGATCAAGGTCGGTCAGAAAATCTTGATTCTCTTGATACGTTTTTGCACATAACTCTAACCAGTGAACGATATGTTGTTTTTCAATTTGCATGTTTGCTCCCCCCTGTTACCACTTGATCGCGGCCGTATCGACAGGAGCATCAAACAGCTCCAACATCTCTTTATCTGCTTTCAGCAACGTAATTGAAACGCCTTCCATATCGAGTGACGTACAGAAGTTACCAACCATATTACGCACGATACGGAACCCCGCTTGCTCGCAGTTATGAGCAAGACGGCGGTATACTCCGTAAAGCTCTGAAGTTGGCGTACCACCCATACCATTCACCATCACAATATAGTCGTGTTCAGAGGCGAAAGGCTCAATGCTGGATTCCACTTCATCCCATTCACCTTCGTCACGATTCCAAATACGCAAAGTGCGCTGATAAGGTGTGTTTTCAGCAACTTCAGCAAACATTTCATCCACTAACGTATCGACGTCGGTGTACTTCACTCGCTTGATACCTGGTTCACCATGGATACCAACACCAAACTCCACTTCATCATCTTCCAGAACAAAAGATGGTTTACCCGCCGCTGGCACAACACAAGCATTAAGCGCCACGCCAAATGAACGACAGTGATTATTAACGCGACGAGCCAGTGCTTCACATTGCTCCAGCGAATAACCTTTGTTCGCGGCAGCACCAACTAACTTCTCAACCAATACCGTTCCAGCGACGCCACGGCGACCAGCGGTATACAGGCTGTCTTTGACTGCAACATCGTCATCCACCAACACCGACCCAACTTTGATGCCATCGGTATGAAGGAGCTCCACGGCCGTTTCAAAGTTCAACACGTCTCCGGTGTAGTTTTTAATGATAAATAGCACGCCTTCACCAGTATTCACTTGGTTGCCACATTCGTACATTTGATCAGGCGTAGGTGAAGTAAATACCTCACCAGGGCAGGCACCTGTCAGCATGCCTTTACCAATAAAACCTGCGTGCAAAGGTTCATGACCACAGCCACCACCAGAAACCAATGCCACTTGCCCTGGCGTTTCCTCGTGCCACATGTAACGAGGCTCGTAGTTGGCTTTTAGCTCAGGGCGGGACAATGCCAGGCCCTCCATTTGCTGCAATACAACATCATCGACTTGGTTAATTAACTTTTTCATCGTTCTATCTCATTCCATTTATATTTTTATGTAGGGTATGAATTCATCTTAAACAGAGAAAAAGCGTACTCAACAAAAATCAATCCGTTTCATATTGAAACAAAATCTTCGACATTCTTGTTTCAATATGAAACGAAAAACGACAAATTTTCCTGAATAGTGATCGTCGCCATAAAGCATGCTGATGCTTATTACTTCTGACAGTCGGTTTGACACAGAGGTCATAAAAGCATGGAACAAAACCAGAGATATCCTTCACCACTTACCACACCAAACCTAATATAAACCTTATCGCTACAATGGACTTTCATTGCAGTCAAAAACACACATAAAAAAGGTTAAAGGTTTGAATTATGGACAAAATTATTATCAGCCCAAGCAAATACGTCCAAGGTGAACAAGTACTTACATCTATCGCTCACTATGTGAAAACATTAGGTGAACGTCCGTTAGTCATTGCCGATGAGTTCGTCACTAACCTGGTTGGTGATGACGTCAAACAAAGCTTTGCTGACGAAAAGCTTCCACTCACTATGAACATTTTTGGTGGCGAATGTTCGCGCGTTGAGATTGAACGCATCACGGACATTTGTGCGACTCAAAAACATGATGTCATTGTCGGTATTGGTGGCGGTAAAACGTTAGATACAGCAAAGGCCGTTGCGTTTTACACCAAAATTCCTGTCGTGGTGGTTCCTACGATTGCCTCGACTGATGCGCCGACATCAGCTCTTGCGGTGATATACACACCTGAAGGTGAGTTTGCAGAATATTTGATGATCCCTAAAAACCCAGACATGGTCATCATGGATACATCAGTCATCGCCAAAGCCCCTGTTCGCCTACTGGTATCGGGGATGGGCGATGCGCTTTCCACCTACTTTGAAGCCAGAGCCAACATGACCTCTGGTAAGGCAACAATGGCAGGTGGTTTAGCGACGCGTTCAGCGCAAGCTCTTGCGAAACTTTGCTATGAAACCTTGCTTGAAGATGGTTTAAAAGCAAAAGCAGCGGTAGAAAATGGTGTGAGCACCAAAGCGGTAGAAAACATTATTGAAGCCAATACATACCTAAGCGGTATAGGTTTTGAAAGCAGTGGCCTAGCAGGCGCTCACGCTATTCATAACGGCCTAACCAAGCTCGAAGAGTGTCACCATCTCTATCATGGTGAGAAAGTCGCGTTCGGCACACTTGTTCAACTGGTGCTAGAAAACGCAGCGATGGAAGAGATTAATACGGTTCTCGCCTTCTGCCGATCGGTAGGTCTACCAACCAACTTATTTGATATGGGCGTTAAAGAGCTTAATCACGATAAGTTGCGCGAGGTCGCCGAAGCTTCAACGGCCGAGGGAGAAACCATCCACAATATGCCATTCCCAGTGACGGCAGAAAATGTCTACTCTGCAATTCTAACCGCTCATCAACTGGGCCAATAACCCAAATAACTTCAAACGAGTTTAAGTCTCCAAAGGCAAGCCTTAGCTTGCCTTTTATGCTTCAACTGACTTATCACTTCCATTGATACTTGACGATGGCAACATCATGACAAACTGCGTCTTTTCTTTATCTGATGTTACTTTTATCTGTCCTTCATACGCTTGCACGATAGATTGGGTAATCGACAAACCTAGCCCTGCACCGACGCTGCCGACATGTTGGCGAGACTTATCTGCGCGGTAAAAACGGTCGAAAAGGTACGGTAAGTTTTGCACGGCAATGGTGTCACCTTGGTTGCTGACCGATATCGTCACCCATTCATCAACCACTTGAACGTCAATCACAATGGTTGAATCAGCATACGCATGACGAATCGCGTTGGAGAGCAAATTGCCCACCGCACGCTCAAACATGTTTTTGTCCATATAGAGCTGACCGTCGCCTGAGTTCACGATTCGAACCTCGGCATCTTCGGCCAATATTTCAAAATACGCGACCAAGCGGTCGATTTCCTCCCGCACCGCAAACACTTCGTCATGGCGATGAATGAGCTTGTTTTCAGCCTTGGCAATGTAGAGCAAATCGTTGATGGTTTTCGTGATGCGGTTGAGTTCTTCTAACGTTGAGGCAATCGCATCCTGATATTCCTCAGGCGTTCGACATGCACCTAAAATGACCTGATTTTGCGTAGTAATGTTGGTGAGTGGCGTTTTTAACTCATGTGCTATATCAGAAGAAAACTCGCTCAAGCGGCGAAAACCAGTTTGCAACCTATCGAGCATCGCGTTGTGTTTGTTGGCTAACTCGCGCAGTTCTATTGGCAACGAATCGGGGGCGAGACGAATGCCCATTTGCTCTGGGGATATCTGTTGAATGTGCTGATTCAACCCCACAATCGGCTTCAACCCACGTTTTACAATCCAACCGCTCAACGCGGAAGAAATCACAAACGCCAAACCGAGCGCCCAAAACAAAATCCAGTCGAGTTTATCCAAAAACAAAATATGGTGGTTGATACTCATGCCGAGCACCACCTGATACTCCCCAGCTTGAAACGCAAACGCGCGGATATTCAGCGAGTCCTCACTCCATTCGATGGCGCGCTCGTGATTTAAAACCTGAGGTGAGCTAATGCTATAGGCTCGGTTCTGAGGAATCGTCAGGCTCGAATTCTGATACACGTTCTGCTTGCCTTCAAACACCCACATGTAGAGCGTGCTGTTATTCGCTTGCTTGAACACATCCTCTGGCGAGCGTTTTAACGCTTTCTCAATGGCATTGAACTTACTGGAAATATAGCTGAAATCTTGCGAATAAAAGTGGCGCTCAATGGCGTACTGTAGGATGAAAGCCAAAGAAAAATAGGTCACGAACGTCATGCTAACAAACATCAGCACGAGCTTATTTTTCATGGAAAAAGGGAGCGAAAACTTAGGCATCACAACTCTCTTCGAGTTTGTAGCCCATCCCTCTGACTGTGTGAATCAGTGGTTTATCGAACGGTTTGTCCACTTTGCTACGCAGACGTTTGACCGCCACATCAATCACATTGGTATCGCTGTCAAAGTTCATATCCCACACTAACGACGCAATAGTGGTACGTGAAAGCACTTGGCCAGTTTTGCGCATCAACAACTCAAGCAGGGCATATTCTTTGGCGGTAAGCGATATCGACTGCTCCGCGCGCGTGGCAACGCGTTTGATCATATCAAGTTCTAAATCTGCCACACGTAATGTTTGCGGCGATGCGACCACTTGCGCGGCAATATGATGACGAAATACGTTTTGAACACGCGCCAGTAGCTCCGCAAACGCGTAAGGTTTTACGACATAGTCATTGGCACCCAGCTCAAAACCGCGCACGCGATCTTCCACTTGCTCCTTCGCTGTCAGCATGATCACTGGGGTGTGAATCCCACTACTGCGCAATGTATTAAGCACCTGCCAACCATCGAGTTTAGGCAACATAATGTCGAGGAGGATTAAGTCATATTCTTCACTGGTAGCGTGATAAAGCCCATCGACCCCATCATGCACTAAATCCACCACATACCCAGATTCAATCAAACCTTTTTGCAGATATTCTCCGGCTTTGTGCTCATCTTCGACGATCAATATTTTCAACTTTACTTACCTAGTGTGTTAGCGGGAGGATGAGAACCCAGTATAAAGCTCGAAAAAGAGCATGATGTGAACCACACCATACTCTTCCCCATTGGCAAACCATTATCGATTGTTATCGCGTTCGGCATAATGCACTTTGACATTCACTTTGCCCAAATATTCCAACTGACCATCTTCATTCATGCGTTCTTGCACGGTCACGAAGCCACCATCTTTTAAATGCGTACTGCGAGACTTCACATTAAACGTCAGGATATTGAGCTCTTTATTCAGTTCACGAGCCGTCATGGTTTTAAGTGAATTGAGTTCAGACAGTGCCTGTTGATAAGCCTCATCTGACGTTGCTGTCGGCGTAACTGAGATGGTTTTCATCTCTTCGTGGCTCACGTAGTTGCCACCAGTGAAAAGTGGTTGAGCGAATGCAGATGCGCTAGTCATTGCCATTACCGTTACAAAAAGAGCAGTTTTGATTGCGTTCATGTTGTTAACCTTTGAGTGCTTGTTTTCAATGAGGTCATTATTGAACACCGCCTCTGACACCACCCTTTCAACAAAATGACATTTTTGTCATGAAAGCAACCTACTGGCGAAGGCGCTTGAGCGTTCCATCACGCTTAGAATAAGACAAAAAAAGCGGCACATACTCTCGCATGTGCCGCTTGGGATTTTTGCTGTTAAGCGTAATTACTCAACCGTTACCGCTTTCGCTAGGTTACGTGGTTGGTCTACGTCCGTACCTTTGATCAGTGCTACGTAGTAAGACAGCAACTGCATTGGGATGGTGTAGTAGATCGCCGCCGTGATTTCACTAACGTGAGGCATCGTGATGATCTTCATTGTTTCATCGCCTTCGAAGCCTGCGTCTGCATCTGCGAATACGTATAGAAGACCGCCACGTGCACGCACTTCTTCAACGTTTGATTTTAGCTTTTCAAGTAGGTCGTTGCTTGGTGCAACCACAACAACAGGCATGTCAGCATCAATCAGCGCAAGAGGACCGTGTTTAAGTTCACCCGCCGCGTACGCTTCTGCGTGGATGTAAGAGATCTCTTTCAGTTTTAGAGACGCTTCCATCGCGATTGGATAGAACTCGCCACGGCCTAGGAACAAAGTGTGGTGCTTGTCTGCAAAATCCGTTGCTAGTGCTTCAATTTCTTTCTCGAAAGAAAGTGCCGCGTTGATTTGCTTAGGAAGTGCGTGTAGAGCTTCGACAATCTCTTTTTCTTTCTCTTTGCTGATGCGGCCTTGCTCTTTACCCAGGGCTGTTACCAGCATAAGCAGTGCAGAAAGCTGAGTCGTGAACGCTTTGGTTGAAGCCACGCCGATTTCAACACCAGCGCGAGTCATGAATGCAAAATCTGACTCACGAACTAAAGAAGAACCTGCTACGTTACAGATGGTCATCGCCGCCATGTAACCCTTTTCTTTCGCAAGACGAAGTGCTGCTAACGTATCTGCTGTTTCACCAGACTGAGACAACGTAATAAGAAGGCTGTTTGGACGAGTCACAAACTTGCGGTAACGGAACTCAGACGCGATTTCGACATCACAGCTCACGCCAGCAATGTCTTCAAACCAGTAACGCGCTGTCATACCTGCGTTGTAAGACGTACCACACGCGACGATTTGTACGTGTTCTACTTTGCTTAGAATGTCTGCCGCATGAACACCGATCGCATCAGTTACAACGGAGTCTGCCGTGATACGGCCTTCCATTGTGTTGATCAACGCTTTAGGTTGCTCATAGATTTCTTTTTGCATGAAGTGGCGGTATTGGCCTTTATCGCCAGCATCATGTTCTGCGTTAGATTCTACGATTTCACGCTCAACCAGCTCGCCCGTTGCGTCAAAGACAGTAACTTCACGGCGAGTGATTTCTGCCACATCACCTTCTTCTAGGTACATGAAACGGCGCGTTACATTCAGTAGCGCAAGTTGGTCAGAAGCCAGGAAGTTTTCACCCACACCAAAACCAATTACGATCGGGCTGCCTGAACGCGCTACTACGATGCGTGAAGGATCTTTGCGATCCAACGCTACCGTGCCGTATGCGCCTTCAAGTTGTTTTGCTGTTTTTTGTACTGCTTCTAGTAGCGTTTCTGAAGTGCGAAGTTCCCACTCAACCATGTGTGCGATAACTTCTGTATCCGTTTGAGATTCAAACACGTAACCACGAGATTGAAGCAATTCACGAAGCTCTTCGTGGTTTTCGATAATACCGTTATGTACAACAGCAATATCGCCAGACATATGTGGGTGTGCATTAACTTCAGATGGTTCACCGTGCGTCGCCCAGCGAGTGTGTGCAATACCCGTTCCGCCGATCACTTTTGCTTCTTCTACTGCATCAGCCAGTTCTTGCACTTTACCCAAGCGACGAACGCGCGTTAGGTTTGACTCGCCATCAACAACAGCAACGCCAGCAGAGTCGTAACCGCGGTACTCTAAGCGGCGTAGACCTTCAACCAAAATTTCTGCAACATCTCGTTGTGCTACTGCACCTACGATTCCACACATGTGTTTATCTCCGTTTGTAGTTTTGTTCTTCCCTAGCCATGTTTCAGATAGAGGCAGCAAGCAAAGGCCTGTATTCAGAGGGAAGTGAAATATGAAACTGATTACATTATTAGATTAGGCGCAAATAACTTTCACGCCATGTTGTTCAATCTGTATTTTGTGTTCTTGCTGAATATCAGCATCCGTCACTAGCACATCAATTTGATGCCAAGCGAGCTCTAAATTCGGGATCTTACGACCGATTTTTTCCGATTCGATCATGACGATCACTTCGCGCGACGCTTCCGCCATTACCTTACTCAAACCAACCAATTCATTAAATGTTGTGGTGCCGCGTTCGAGATCGATGCCATCCGCACCGATAAATAGCTGGTCAAAGTCGTAAGCTCGTAACACAGATTCGGCTACTTTGCCTTGAAAAGATTCTGAGTGCGTATCCCAAGTCCCGCCAGTCATCAGCAGTGTTGGTTCGCTCTCTAATTCATTAAGGGCGTTAGCAACATGCAATGAGTTGGTCATGACAACTAAGCCACGTTTGTCATTCAACTGTTGAATCAACGCAGCCGTCGTACTGCCACTGTCGATCACGATGCGATTATGGTCTCGAATCAGTGATGCCGCTGCTTTTGCCAAGTTTAGCTTTCGAGTCGAAACATTAGCGCTCAATTCTTCGTGAATGACTTCTGTTGGGATAGCAATCGCACCGCCGTAGCGGCGTAGAAGTTGGCCATTTTTCTCTAAAGAAGCTAAATCCTTTCTAATCGTGACCTCTGAGGTTTCGAATTTCTGAGCGAGTTCGTCAACGCTGACTTCTCCTAGCTCAGAAACCAAGTTAGAAATGGCGTGCCTTCTTAGTTGAGTGTTTCGTTTCGACATTTACGTTTTGAATTTAAGTTTCGATGTGAAACTTATTATAGTCAAACCGAAACTTTCAAGTCCATTTATTTCGATCCAAAAAATTAATATTTCTCGATAAAACCTTGTCCTAAGACAATTCTTAAACAGTGATATTGGATTCATTCAGTGGTAGAATTCGCCACCGAAAAGAAAAAAAATTACAGAATTGAAGGCTATTTTTTTGCAACTTTCTGCATATAAAGTGGGATTAGTCACAAAAAGGTAACCAAAATCGCCGATCTTTTAGTCATAAAATGACTAAACTTGGTGAAAGACTTTCAGAATCTGAAGTACTGATAATGAGGCGAAAAATCGGTGGGTGACAGGCACTAAATGTCATCAATAACGCCCTAACTTCAGAGTAAACAACCGACTTTCAAATTGTAACTATACTTACCGGAGAGTATCTTCCATGAAAAAGACCAAAATCGTATGTACGATTGGCCCTAAAACTGAATCTGTAGAGAAGCTAACTGAGCTAGTGAACGCAGGCATGAACGTAATGCGTCTTAACTTCTCTCACGGTGACTACGAAGAACACGGCACTCGTATCGCGAACTTCCGTAAAGTAATGGAAGCTACTGGCAAACCACTAGCAATTCTTCTAGATACTAAAGGTCCAGAAATCCGCACTATCAAGCTAGAAGGCGGCAACGACGTTGATCTAGTAGCTGGTCAAGAATTCACTTTCACAACTGACACTTCAGTTGTAGGTAACAAAGATAAAGTTGCAGTAACTTACGCAGGTTTCGCAGCAGACCTAAACGTAGGTAACACTATCCTAGTCGACGACGGTCTAATCGAGATGGAAGTTATCTCTAAGACTGAAACAGAAGTTAAATGTAAAGTACTTAACAACGGTGCACTAGGCGAGAACAAAGGTGTGAACCTTCCTGGCGTTTCTGTAAACCTACCTGCTCTATCTGAAAAAGATAAGAACGACCTTAAATTCGGTTGTGAGCAAGGCGTTGACTTCGTAGCTGCTTCTTTCATCCGTAAAGCTTCTGACGTTCAAGAAATCCGTGAAGTACTTGCTGCAAACGGCGGCGAGAACATCCACATCATCTCTAAGATCGAAAACCAAGAAGGTGTTGATAACTTCGACGAGATCCTAGAGCTTTCTGACGGCATCATGGTTGCTCGTGGTGACCTAGGTGTTGAAATCCCAGCTGAAGAAGTAATCTTCGCTCAGAAAATGATGATCGAGAAGTGTAACCGTGCACGTAAGATGGTTATCACTGCAACTCAAATGCTTGATTCTATGATCAACAACCCACGACCTACTCGTGCGGAAGCAGGCGACGTTGCTAACGCAGTAATGGACGGTACTGACGCGGTAATGCTTTCTGGTGAAACAGCTAAAGGTAAGTACCCTGTTGAAGCGGTAACTATCATGGCTCAAATCGCGAACCGTACTGATTCAGCGCTAAAAGCTGAACTAGGTTCTCGTCTAGACAGCCCACGTCTACGCATCACTGAAGCAGTATGTAAAGGCGCAGTAGACACAGCTGAGAAACTGGCTGCTCCACTTATCGTTGTTGCAACTGAAGGTGGTAAATCTGCACGTTCAGTACGTAAATACTTCCCAACTGCAAACATCCTAGCACTAACAACAAACAAGAAAACAGCAGCACAACTTGTTCTAACTAAAGGTGTGACGCCAGTTGTTGTTGATTCTATCGAAAGCACTGACGCATTCTACGTAGCAGGTAAAGAGCTTGCTCTAGAATCTGGTCTAGGTAACAAAGGCGACATCGTAGTGATGGTTTCTGGTGCTCTAGTCGCTTCAGGTACTACGAACACAGCTTCTGTACACGTACTATAAGACTGAACTTCTCATACTTCAGTTGATTGATAAAGAGGGCTTATGCCCTCTTTTTTTATATGGCTTTCTTGCTCTAATAATAGCCTAACTGTATCATTCACCATGCGCAGAATTGCGTACTGTTTAATTTTGTCGTCACGATTAAAATTTCTATGAGGTGTATGTGTCCAGTCCCACTCTTACCGACAAAGTATCAAAAATGATCCGTCAGGATATTCTCGATGGCGTGCTTAAACCGGGTCAAAAACTCGTGGTTGCGGAACTCAAAGAGAAGTACAACGTAGGAGCGTCACCCATTCGCGAAGCTTTGGTGCTGTTATCGTGGAGCAAATACGTCAAACTTGAGCCGCAAAAAGGCTGCTGGGTTGCACCTGTATGTAAAGATGAGTTGAATGACTTGTACGAGAGCCTACAAATGGTCTCTGCATGCCTACTAAATAAAGCAATTGTGATTGGCGATGAAAATTGGGAACTGGACGTCCTAACCGCTTATCACAAGTTATCCCGCTCTAAATCTGGCGAAAGCTTTTGCTGGAAGGAATGGGAAGAACGCCATAATCAGTTTCTTACTGCGCTGTTTGAAGGCGCTGGCTCTGCCAATATGTTTGGGTTTTTCCGCGATCTACTCACGCAAATTAAGCGTTACCAATATTTTGCTATGCAAATGTTAGGTACTGGAAACCCAGGGCACTGTAATATCGATGAGCAAGAAATGCTGATGAAGACGTCGTTAGATAAAAAGAGCCAGGATGCTTTAGGTTATCTAGAGCGTTATTTGAGACAGTCAATGCAGTGTATCGAAGCGGCCATCGACAACCAATATCGCATACTGGCTAGCGAATAACGCTGAGGCTAAAATAAGCATAAAAATCGGGGTCTATCCCCGATTTTTTGTTTTTGAAAAAGAGCTAAGCAATATCATCGAAACTATGACATAGTGATACGCAGTTACGCCCTGCACTTTTGGATTCATACAAGGCAATATCAGCACATTTATAAGTGCGCGTGCGATCGGAGGTTAAATCACTATACCCGGCGCTAACGGTAATAGCTCTATCACTGCGCAGTTGAACCGCCACACGTAACCGGTTCAATACAACTTCTGCTTCTTCGAGTGTGGTATGCGGCATGATCACCGCAAATTCCTCACCACCGACGCGAGACACAAAGTCAGTACTGCGCACCTCTTTAAGAAGAGTCTCAGCGACACTGCAAATCACTTTGTCCCCTTCATCGTGCCCAAGTTCATCGTTAATGCGCTTAAAGTGGTCAATATCAAACAACGCCAAACACGCTGGGGGACTGTCAGGATAACGCTCAATAATCCCGGCATATTGCGCTAATTGCTCTTCAAATTTTCGGCGGTTCCACAAGCCCGTCAAACCATCTTTTTCACTGAGGTTGCGTAGCTTTTCTTCCAGCTCTTTTTGCTCGGATATATCCACCAGCGACGTGATGTAATAGCTTACTTTACCTGACTTGGTTAAGTTTGCCTGAATGCGCATAATGGCGGTAAATACGTGATTAAACTTGGTTCGACAACGAACCTCACCTTCCCAAACGTGCTCGTTCGCAAGCTTATTCCAAATATTGAGGGTCGACTCGAGATCTTCCGGTAAGAAAATTAGATTATGCGCATTCCAGCCTTGAGTATGCTTGGTTGAATAGCCCATCATGTTTTCAAATTCTTGGTTCACCATAATGATTCGATGCGACGCATCTGAGATCATCACCGCAGTCATGCCATCAAGTGCAGCCCGAGCTAACTTCGATTCCATACTATGACGTCGATAGTGCAGGGCTAGCGCGGTCGTTGGTAAAGTAAAACCAAACACCAAACTTAATACAAAAAACGCTTCTTGGATTAAGTCATCAATATCTCGCTGAGATCGAGATAGTAATTGCTCATTGGTAAGATCAATAACCAGATGAAGTGGTTCACTAGAAACAAATTGGATCGTGCTATACGCAATCAAATTCGAGCCGTTGTACTCATAGCCCGAAACTTCGGAGATCATCGTGCGCCAAATGTTGGGGTACATCCGGCCAAAATTAAATTGAGAACGAGCTGGGATAATATTGCCGTACAAGCGTGATGACTTAGGACTCGCGATATAAAAGCCATCACTTTTAATTAACTCAATATGAAAATCCCGCACCGGTGAGTAGTTGAGTCGAGAAGATAAATACTCAATATCAACATTAAGAACAAGATACCCTTCGCGTTTCCCATTGAGAGAAATCGGCATCAGAATACGCAATGAAGGGCTATAAGGGTAAACAAGCTCACCATTTTCTCGCTCCAGCTCAATCCCCCACGACGCAATTTCATCATTACCTAAACCTTGCGCGTAATGAAAATAATCCCGCTCTGACTTGTCATGTAATTTGAGGGCGGGTGCAGCGATACCCGTTTTGAAATCGTAATTAATCCGTGCTTTTTCCTGACCGGTAATATCAAGAAAACGAATTTGTTTATATAGCTTTTGGTTGATCGCAACCGAGATCCACATATCTTCTAAGATAGAAAGGTTGACTCGGTTCGGCTGACGTAGATAGTCGTAAAGACTTTGGCTGTGACCGAGAAGATCGCTGATCGTCTCAATTTGATCCTGAATATTGTTGTATTCGCGACCAGTATAAGCCAGTTGGTGTAATGCTTCTTGAGCGGTATTCTCAACGTTACTCTCTAATAACGTCAGATATTTCTGATAATAGTAAACTGCAGTGAGCGCACTAAAAAATAGTGCTGTCGCCAACAATGTGCCGACTCGCTTAGGTATTTTCACGCGTCTACTGCCTATAATGCTTACTAAAACGACAATTATATCATTAATTGTTATTTTCTAAACAAAAAGCCACTTAGATTAAGTGGCTTTTCTATATGCAATTAGACAATTACGGTTTGAGTGCGCGCTCACCTCGGGCAATGCCCACTACCCCACTACGAGCAACTTCGACGACTTCAGTTACTTCAGATATCGCTTGAATGAAGGCATCCAACTTTTCACTCGTGCCCGCGAGTTGTACCGTGTATTGAGCAGCAGTGACATCCACGATCTGGCCACGGAAGATGTCTGCCGTCCGTTTCACTTCTGCTCGCGCAAAACCGCTGGCTTTCACTTTCACCATCATCAGTTCACGTTCGATGTGCTCATACTCGGTGACTTCTTGTACTTTCAGCACATCGATCAATTTGTGTAACTGCTTCTGAATTTGCTCCAACTGCATCTCATCAGACGTCGTGGTAATGTTCATTCGCGACAGCGTTTCATCATCTGTCGGTGATACCGTCAAAGATTCAATGTTGTAACCACGTTGAGAGAACAAGCCAACAACACGAGACAACGCACCCGGTTGGTTTTCCAATAGCAATGAAATAATGTGTCTCATATTAAGTTCTCTCCGTTTTGCTTAGCCACATTTTATCCATACCCTCACCTTTAATTTGCATCGGGTATACGTGTTCGGTTTCGTCTACGTTGATGTCCACAAACACCAGACGATCTTTCATATCCAACGCTTTTTGTAGCCCTTCTTCGAGCTGATCAGGCGTTTCGATACGAATACCGACGTGACCATAAGCTTCTGCAATCGCTGCAAAATCAGGAACAGAACTCATGTAAGAATTAGAGTGACGACCTTGATAAATAATGTCTTGCCATTGTTTTACCATGCCTAGGAATCGGTTGTTCAGGTTGATGATCTTCACTGGAATATCGTATTGCATGGCTGTCGAAAGCTCTTGGATATTCATTTGAATACTGCCATCGCCCGTAACAACCACGACTTCTTCTTGTGGCATGGCAAACTTAACACCCATACCAGCCGGAAGGCCAAATCCCATAGTGCCCAATCCACCCGAGTTGATCCAACGGCGTGGTTTGTTAAATGGGTAGTAAAGTGCTGCAAACATCTGGTGCTGACCCACATCAGAAGCAACATACGCATCACCATTGGTCAGCTTGTGCAAGGTTTCAATCACTTGCTGTGGCTTAATTCGCTCTGGTGACTTCTCATAAGCCAAACAGTTGCGGTCACGCCACACCTGAATGTCATCCCACCATGCGGTGATGGCATCTTGATCATTCCCACCTTCTTGCTCTGCCAGCAGGCCAAGCATGGTTGTAAGCACTTTTTCCGCAGAGCCTACGATAGGTAAATCCACCTTCACGTTTTTCGAGATCGATGATGGATCGATATCAATATGCATGACTTTTGCGTTTGGGCAGTATTTTTCAAGGTTGTTCGTCGTGCGATCATCAAAACGCACACCGATACCAAAAATGAGATCCGCTTCATGCATCGCCATATTGGCTTCGTAAGTACCGTGCATACCCAGCATGCCCAGTGAGTTTTTATGTGTTCCAGGGAATGCGCCTAGTCCCATCAACGTACTGACTACTGGAAGGTTCAGCTTGTCGGAGAGCTCTAAAATATGTTCATGAGCGCCAGAAATCACAGCACCACCACCGATATAAAGCACTGGTTTTTTCGCTTCTAATAGCGATTTAAGCGCTTTTTTAATCTGGCCTTTATGACCCGACGTCGTCGGCTTGTAAGAACGCATTGAAAGCGTTTCTGGGTATTGGTAAGGCAGTTTGATTTGCGGATTCATTACATCTTTCGGCAAGTCAATCACTACTGGACCAGGTCGACCTGTGGTCGCGATATAAAACGCTTTCTTGATCGTTTCAGGAATATCTTCCGCTTTTTTCACTAAAAAGCTGTGTTTGACCACTGGGCGAGAGACACCAACGATGTCACATTCTTGGAAAGCATCATTACCAATTAGGCTATTAGGTACGTTACCCGAGATAACGATCATTGGGATGGAATCCATATAAGCCGTGGCAATACCAGTAATGGTATTGGTCGCGCCCGGACCTGAACATACCAGTACGACACCCGGTTTACCGGTAGCGCGAGCGTAACCATCTGCCATATGAGTGGCGGCTTGCTCATGCCTTACAAGTACGTGTTTGATTTGATCGGTTTTGGCATGCAGTGCATCGTAGATATCCAAAACAGAGCCACCTGGGTAGCCAAAGATCTGCTCTACGTGCTCTTCTATCAGAGATTGAACCACCATCTCTGCGCCTGACAACATTGCTGTCATAATTGCTCTCCTTAGCCAGTTTCCTCACCGTAAGGTCAACGGATTGGTCTGGTTTTACATAGTCTAGGTCTTATTCGTAGCCTAATCGAAATACTTCCACGTTTTCGGCTATGTCTTGCGTTCGTCATAACATCCCGCAAGGTTACCCAACAAATGTAACGTTTTATTATCAACGGGTCTAATGAGAGATTGGTCTACTTTTTAAACAAGATGCTAGTAATTAGAATGTTAGTAGGAATAGCAGCCACACATACCTTATTTCACAGTACAACCTAAAAATTTAACGTTCAAAAAAAGAACATTATTTCAGAACCTTTTAAGTATAGGGTGCTAAATAGCTGTATTTGGTGAGCAAAATAGAAAGAATCAACACAAACAAAAATCCCCAGTAATGCGCAATAACATCACTGGGGATTTTTTCATCAATATAAAATCTAAGTCAGCTTAAGTTACTTTTTCTCTGACTTTTCCTTATACATTTCTTCAATTTCATCTTGGTATTTGTCATTGATGACTTTACGACGCAGTTTTTGAGTTGGCGTTAACTCACCATCATCCATAGAGAAAGCTCTTGGTAACAGTTTAAACTTCTTCACCTGTTCAAACTTTGCCAACTCTTTTTGGAGATCGTTAACACGCTTCTCAAGCATTTCGACCACTTGATGATGCTTAATCAATTCAACGCGATCGTGATACTTGATATTCAGCTCTTTCGCATACTCTTCAAGAGAATCAAAACACGGCACAATCAGCGCCGAGACAAACTTACGCGTATCCGCGATAACCGCGATTTGCTCGATGAAGTGGTCTTTACCAATCGCACCTTCAATCATTTGCGGAGCGATGTATTTACCACCTGAAGTTTTCATCAACTCTTTGATACGATCAGTAATGAACAGGTTGCCATTTTCATCAATGTAACCCGCATCGCCAGTTTTTAGGAAACCGTGCTCGTCAAAGGTCTTTTCGGTCTCTTCTGGCATTTTGTAATAGCCACGCATCACCATTGGACCACGCACCAGAATCTCGTTGTTCTCACCGACCTTCACTTGCGCGCCAGGCATCGACATACCAATAGAGTCTGGGTTAAAGCACTTATCATCCCAACACGATACTGTCGCCGTGGTTTCAGTCATGCCGTAACCTAACTTCACATTGATACCAATCGCGTGGAAGAATCGGCCTATGGTTTCATCTAACTTTGCACCGCCACACGGCATAAAGTTGATTTGTCCACCAAGTAACGCACGCAGCTTGCTCAGAACCAATTTATCCGCCAGGGCATATGACTTGCGCAGCATGAGCGATGGCTGACGTTTTTCTTGATGACAAGCGGCCATTTTTGCGCCCATGTTCACGGCCCAAGTAAACATGATCTTGCGATGAATTGGCGCGCGAGACACTTTCTCGTGAATCGCAGAGAAGATCTTCTCATAGAAACGCGGCACGGCACACATCACGGTAGGTTGCACTTGGCTCAGTGCATCACGTACCTGCATGGTGTCTTGCAAATAGCAGTTGGTCGCTCCTTTGTACAACACATAAAAGGTCCAAGCGCGTTCAAATACGTGTGACAACGGAAGGAAACACAGTGACACATCACTTTGAGAAAGGCTCAAACGTTGATCGTGCCCTTCCAATTGCGCCGCAATGTTTGCGTAGTCCAACATGACACCCTTTGGTTGTCCTGTTGTGCCCGAGGTGTAGATCAACGTGAGTAGATCATCTTCCTTTGCTTGCTCTAAACGTGAGTCCAATTCAACTTGGTATGTGGTATCGCCTTTGGCGACAAATGCTTGCCAAGAAATAACGAAATCATGCTCGTCAAGTTCGATATCATCAGACATTGCAACAATGAGCTCTAACTGCTCGCACTGGTCGAAAATGCTCACTGCTGCGTCAAATTGTGGCTGCTCACCAACAAACAGCACTTTAACGTCTGCGTTGTCAATGATGTACGCCGACTGAGCGGCGGTATTGGTTGGGTAAATAGGTACTGTTACGCCGCGTAGTTGTAGCGCTGCAATATCAGCAATCGTCCATTGCGGCATGTTGTTCGAGAAAATGCCGATTTTATCTTGGACTCCTAATCCCTGAGCCAAAAGTGCAAGTGATAAAGCATCAACTTGCTGACCAAATTGCGTCCACGTAATACCTTGCCATTCCTCACCCACTTTATGCTTGAGTGCAACGCGTGTACCACCGTTCGCAATTTGTTCACGAATACGTTTAACGATATGAAAATCTAACTTGGCCATTCTTTTACTTACCTTTTGGCTTACAGGCGTAAGCTAATTGAGCGAACAAGTGTACTCACGGCTTGCTAAAACGCAACTGACCAGTATCAAACTTATCACTAATAAGAGACAACTATCACTTATACGTCGCGAACATACCCAAAACTGCTGAATGATTACTCTATTTAACTTACTGTTTCGATTGTTGATTGCTAAAACAAAAAGCCCCGAGAGACAAAATCTCTCGGGGACCAATGAATTGTAAAAATTGATGATTACCAATATGGTCTTAACCGATAAGACCAAACGTCATCTTATTTTGCGGCAACCACTTCACCACAAGTGATCATCAGTTGATCGCGCAGCCAAATGTGGCCTTTATCTTTTTCACTTGATTCATGCCAGCTTAAGAAGCCGCTGATTTCCTTGTTTGCAAATGGGAAGTCTAGAATTTGCAGCTGATCGCTGTTTACCGCATTTTCTGCCATCCAACGTGGCGCGATAGTCACAAGCTCAGATTGACCTACCACATATAGTAGGTTGCTTAGACTAGAGCCTTCGTACGCGGCTTGGCAATCCAGTTCACGATATGCTTGTTCTGAGAAGCTGCGTTGACCGTGCACTTTCGATAACTTCGCATGTTTTTCGTTAAGCAGTTGCTCGGCCGTTACACCACCTTGAATGCGTGGGTGTGTTTTTGACGCGATAACCACTAATTCATCTTTGAAGATTTCAGTACTTGAGAAACCTTGCTCATCAAAGCGAGCATAATCGATCACGAAATCAATTTCTTGATAGCGCATACGCTCAGACAACAGACGGTCAAATTCTGCATCTAGGTGAAGCTGAACGTTTGGTGCTTGTTGATTCACTTTTGCCATGATCTTCGGAGCAAAACGCATGTCACAAGGACTGCAAATCGCCAGCTTAAATAAGCGAGTCGAAGATTCTGGTTGGAATACGGAGCTAGGAAGTTCATTACGAATCAGCTGTAATGCTTGGCGAATTGGACCAAACAACTGACGAGCACGTTGCGTTGGCTGAATACCACGGCCCTGACGCATAAACAGCTCGTCGTTAAACATCACTTTTAGGCGTGCCACGGCATTACTTACTGCCGGCTGAGACATGCCTAAGTTATGTGCTGCACGAGTAATATTTTGCTCTTGCATCACAGCATCAAATACAGTCAGTAGGTTTAAATCTACACCACGCAAAGTGCTTTCCATACGGTAGCTAGCAATTGCGCTCATCGCATCTTTCTTCTCTAACATTGAGTGCGCCTCTTTTGTAATCGTCAACTTTGTTCATTAAATTCATAACGAATAGAATCCCATCTCGCACAAAAGACGGCGGCTGGATTCGAATCATTTTACGAATAGATAACCTAACTTTTTATTATATTTGCTGTCCGGATACTTCCGGCTCGAACTGTACTATCAACTAATCGATTGCGGTTTCGCAACTAGATTGATATTTAATCAGTAAATTTTAGCCGATTAGGTATTTACCCTTTAAATAACAATAACTTGATAAAAACATAAAAAACTATAAAACACGTAAAAGCGCATTCTTTGAGGAAGTATTTAGCAAATTGATGAGACGGATGGTCACCACACGCATGCATTTATCTCAGTTATTAGTCGAGGGCAAACCAACAGATGACGACTATATCTCTGAGTGAAACTTGCACTTATCAGTCAAATTATCAGCAAATACACATTGAATAGAAATGAAAGAGAAAGAATAAAAATGCAGCCTTCTAGATTGAAAGGCTGCAACAAAATCGTGTCAAAAATAGGAAGGAACAATGTACTTAGAACAACGTACTTAAATGTTCGACACGTAACTTGGGAAATCAACTTGCTCCCACAACTGTTTGGATAACTCCGCTTGTGAATCCCACGCGCCTTGCAATACCCAATGGACAATGGCCTGAGCAACATCTGGATATTTCACACTTTCGGCTTGCTGCTCCTTTAGCCACTGGCGTACTGCGGAAATGTCTAAGCTCTCCATCGACATCGCAAGCCCTAAGTCTTCTAAGGTCGCGACATTGCTTTGTTGCTCAAACTGACCTGCGAGTGGCTTAAGCAATAATTTTTTCCCTAGAGACAGAGCTTCCGAAGGGAGCTCGAATCCACCATTGGCAATGACACCACTACACCGATGCAAATGATGCTGAAAGTTGCTGTGGCATAAAGGGCTTAATTCTATGTTTTCCACCTGCTCACATTCGATCACATCGGGGTGATAACAGATGAACGCTTGCTGGTTAAAATGGAACAGTAAATCCGAGATGTCTTCAATGGATTCGAACGGTAGGTAAACCAAAACAAAATCGTCATTTTCTGCTTGGCTATCGACGGTATGTACAATTGGCGGCAACAAAGGCTGGTCAAAATGATGCCAATGCAAACCAAGGTGGTGTTGAGAAGGCGCAAAGTATTCAATGACGGATTTGTCTAACCAACTCGCTCCCTTTAACGGCACTGGATAACGGAAAGCATTTTGGTGACTGATACCAATCGACGGCTTATTTTGTTGTTTTGCCGCCCATGCCGTAACAGGCTCGAAATCATTGAGCACGAGATCGTAGGACGACAAATCAAGCTGTTTAACTTCTTTGCAAAATTGCACCAAATTGTTACTCAATGCTGTTTTCGCATAGTTCACTGAACCTTTTTCAGTGATAAAGGTGAAGCCTCGGCGAGTCTGATAATCGCCAAACGCTTCCATTGAAAAGTACTTTTCAGGCGCTCGTCCAGAAAACAAAAAATCGACCTCAACATCGTGCTCTTTAAACGCATGACTCATCGCCCTCGCACGCGCAATATGTCCGTTTCCTGTACCTTGAACACCGTATAAGATTTTCATCAATTAGCCTCCCAGCATCGCAATCGCTAACCCACCACAAAGGCTACCTAGCAGTGCACCAATGATGACATCGGTAAAAAAGTGCACCCCCAATAAGATTCGCGCAGTTCCGATTAAACTTGCCCAAAAGAATGCAGCAACGCCTAGGCTCGGATAGAAATGATCAATCAGCGTCGCCATGACAAACGCAGCGGCAGTGTGTCCTGAAGGAAGACTGTAGCGATCAGAGGGGGTAATAAAAGCAGGAAGGAGTGCACTGAGTTCTTCAGGGCGACGACGCTTAAAACTGTTTTTCAGCGTCCAATAAATTGGCAACTCGATGGCAAAAGCAAGTAAACCCGCCAGTAAAAACCAAACTCCCTGCTCTTTATCTAAATACCAAGCTAATAAACCTAGCACCAAGTACAGATGTCCGTCACCACTGTGGGAGACTCCTTTACTGATGTTGGCAACTTGCTGATTAAAACGGTGCTTAAGACAAACACTAGAGAGCGCTAAATCAAACTTAGCAATGGTTGCAATTGGCTGTGTAATTGTCTCTATGGTTCGCATGTGGCCTTTCCTTACTTTGACAACGCCGTTGTGTGAAAAGTAGGAGGTTTAGGTGACAACTGCATGACGGGAGTTTGGACAATTAATGACAAATGCCAAATTAGGGTGTGCCCAATAATCTATCTATTGAGCACAATCATAGGAGAGAACGCTTAAGAAGGGTTTGCTTGCTGCGGTTGAGGCGTATCGATATACCAGACTTTTCTCTTCTTACGACAGGCGCGCAAAGAGCCCATCGTCATGTCGCCATCTTTTGTCAACTCGTAGCTAAGGGAGCGGCAAGTGTAATTTCCTGACAGTTCATGCTCTATGCCCGTTTGCTCAGTTGTGCTCGAAGCAGACTCTAAAAGAGGATTAGGCTGTGTAGAAAGAATGTCACGATTTACCACATTGCTGCGCGCATAATCCTTATGGACGTAACCTTTTATCACGCCTTTCTGTTCAACAAGAAACCAAGGTTGATCCACCACTTTTGCCAACACATTAAAAACTTCCCCTTTAGATAACACGCCAAGCTTTTCTCCTTCTAGGCTCGGCTTGGATCGCAAGTTTAATGTGGTCTTAGAGCGATAGGAGACATCCATAAACTCAACTGGGTTTGAGGTATCCACACCGTCAGCTGTTGGTCGGAAGACTTCCGCTTGTTGTTTCTCACTAGGTTGCACTCGGATCTTCCACCACGAATAGGTTTCCGGATCTTTGCCTTTAAATTTATCTCGACTGTCCGACTCAAGAGCAACGAGCATTTGATTCAAAAACGACTCGCGTCCCTCGTAGCTCAAGAATCGATCCATTTGATCATTAATCACCATGACACTCTGAGAGTGATCATTAATAACAACAGGGGAAATCTCTGCCATATAGGTTTGAGATTGAAACAGCTGACAACCCGATAAGCTGACCAGAGTAAATACTGCGGCTGAACGTCCAAATTGTTTTGCTAACCTCATTATTCCTTAACCCTTCTTTTTACCTAGTGCAACTGCACTACTATAAATGGTCATTCAAAACTTTTGCCAAACAATTCGGGCCTTTGTGTGACAAGTCGCAATCCCAATGCTTGTTTTGGTAATGAAACGTCGCAAAATTGATGAGAACTTGCCTCTTCTAGCACGTTTCTATCGCACCATGCAGTTTCACTTAGCGCATCATTTTTCTCGAGTAAATGAAAAGACTCATCCGATATGAATAAAAAATCGACTTTAGGGTTGACGCGCTCCATGGAGTGCGGTACTAATTTGTTAACTTAATTATGTGGAAAGCTTAACAACTATGTCAGCTCATTTTTCTATTCTGCTTAGCCTCCTCCTGATCGTGACCAGTTCGCGCGGGTAGGCTGTGGAAGAAAAATAACCACACCAATTTCTAAGAACCCGCATGAGAATGCGGGTTTTTTTATATCTAAATACTGGAAGTAAACGATTAACTTGCACGTAAAGTGCAGAAATCAGGAAGGAAGCAAACATGAACGATCAGGTCATTATATTCGACACCACATTGCGTGATGGCGAGCAAGCGTTGTCAGCAAGCTTGACGGTTAAAGAAAAACTGCAAATTGCCTATGCGCTGGAAAGACTCGGCGTTGATGTTATCGAAGCTGGCTTCCCAATCTCTTCACCTGGTGATTTCGAGTCGGTACAAACCATTGCAAAAAACATCAAAAACAGTCGAGTTTGTGCCCTTTCGCGTGCCGTTGCGAAAGACATCGATGCTGCCGCTGAAGCATTAAAAGTGGCCGACCAATTCCGTATTCACACGTTTTTAGCCACTTCCACCATTCACGTAGAAGACAAACTACGCCGCAGCTACGACGATGTACTTGAAATGGCGGTCAACGCCGTTAAACATGCGCGTAACTACACCGATGATGTCGAGTTTTCTTGTGAAGATGCAGGTCGTACTCCTATCGACAACCTATGTCGCATGGTAGAAGCTGCCATCAATGCAGGTGCGAGCACAATCAACATTCCAGATACCGTTGGTTACACAGTACCAAGCGAGTTTGGTGGCATTATTCAAACCCTTTTCAACCGCGTTCCAAACATTGATAAAGCGATCATCTCCGTTCACTGTCACGACGACTTGGGGATGTCAGTTGCCAACTCTATTGCCGCCGTTCAAGCCGGCGCACGTCAGATAGAAGGCACCATCAATGGCATTGGTGAGAGAGCGGGTAACTGTTCTCTTGAAGAGATCGCAATGATCATCAAGACGCGTCAAGAGTTCTTGGGTGTTCACACTGGCATCAAGCATGATGAAATTCACCGCACCAGTAAGTTGGTGAGCCAATTATGCAACATGCCAATTCAGAGCAACAAAGCGATTGTGGGCGCGAATGCCTTTAGCCACTCTTCAGGTATCCACCAGGATGGCATGTTAAAGAATAAGAATACCTACGAAATCATGTCCCCTGAGTCGATTGGCCTTAAAAACCAAGCACTAAACCTAACCAGCCGTAGTGGTCGCGCAGCCGTGAAGAGCCACATGGATACCATGGGATACAACGAGGACGAGTACAACCTAGACGCTCTATACGCGGACTTCTTGAAACTTGCCGACCGCAAAGGCCAAGTGTTCGATTACGATCTAGAAGCCCTAATGCACTTCTCGAACCTGCGTGAAGAAGATGACTTCTACAAACTGAACTACCTAAGCGTGCAATCGGGCAGCGTAATGGCCACCACCAGCATCAAAATGCAATGTGGCGATGAAGAAATGTGTGAAGCGGCAGTCGGTAATGGCCCAGTTGATGCGCTATACCAATGTATCTACCGCGTGACAGGCTACGACATCGTACTGGATAAATTCGACCTAACCGCGAAAGGCGAAGGTGAAGATGGTTTGGGTCAAGCTGACATCATTGCCAACTACAAAGGTCGTAAATACCACGGTACGGGCGTTTCCACCGATATCGTTGAAGCTTCCGGCCAAGCACTATTGCACGTTATTAATAGCATCCACCGTGCAGACAAAATCGAAGAAATGAAGCAGAAAAAGATTGCGACTGTGTAATAACAACCGAGCTACATGGCTCAGGAAAGAACACGCTCGTTGAAATAATTAAGCTCAAAATTAGAAAACTTAAAGGATTAACATGACAGACAAATCATACAAAATTGCCGTCCTACCCGGTGACGGCATCGGCCCGGAAGTAATGGCGCAAGCACACAAGGTATTGGATGCTATCGAAAAGAAGCACGGTATTGCGTTTGAGCGTGACGAGCATGATGTAGGCGGTATCGCGATCGATAATCACGGCTCTCCACTTCCAGAAAGCACAGTAAAAGCGTGTGAAGAGTCTGATGCAGTCCTATTCGGTTCAGTTGGCGGTCCGAAGTGGGAGCACTTGCCACCAAATGACCAACCTGAACGCGGTGCCCTACTACCACTACGCAAACACTTCCAACTGTTTTGTAACCTACGCCCAGCGCAAATCCACGCAGGCCTGGAAGCTTTCTCACCACTTCGTGCTGACATCTCAGGCCGTGGCTTTGACATCGTGGTGGTCCGTGAACTGACTGGTGGTATCTATTTCGGCCAACCGAAAGGTCGTGAAGGTGAAGGCGCAACAGAAAAAGCATTTGATACTGAGGTGTACCACCGCTTTGAGATCGAACGTATTGCAAAAATCGCTTTTGAGTCTGCTCGTCTACGTCGCAAGAAAGTGTGCTCTATCGACAAAGCGAACGTTCTACAAAGCTCTATCTTATGGCGTGAAGTAGTCGAAGAAATCGCAAAAGATTACCCAGATGTCGAGCTATCACACATGTACATCGACAACGCAACCATGCAGCTTATCAAAGACCCAGCACAGTTCGACGTAATGCTGTGTTCGAACATCTTCGGCGACATCATTTCTGATGAGTGCGCGATGATCACTGGCTCAATGGGTATGCTGCCTTCAGCAAGCCTTAACGAAAGTAAGTTCGGTCTGTACGAGCCAGCAGGCGGCAGCGCACCAGATATCGCAGGTAAGAACATCGCCAACCCAGTAGCACAAATCCTATCGGCAGCACTGATGTTACGTTATAGCCTTGGCGAAGAAGCCGCAGCACAAGACATCGAAGCAGCGGTGTCGAAAGCACTTTCAGCTGGCGAGCTAACAGGCGACCTTGCAGGCAACAACCCGGCACTTACAACATCAGAGATGGGCGATAAGATCGCTGAGTACATCTTAAACTCGTAATACAGAACAGATTCATAATAAATACTAAATCCTCCATCCACCAATGACTTACCTCTAAGTCATTGGTGCTAAAACAAAGCAACAAGGATAACGAGGAAAGGAAGCAAACAATGGGCAAAACACTATACGAAAAAGTCTACGACGCACACGTTGCCGTCGCAGCAGAAGGGGAAAACCCTATCTTGTACATCGACCGTCACTTGGTACATGAAGTGACCTCTCCGCAGGCTTTTGATGGCTTGCGTGAAAAAGGTCGCAAAGTGCGTCAGGTCAGCAAAACTTTTGCCACCATGGACCACAACGTTTCGACAACCACCAAAGATATCAACGCATCCGGTGAGATGGCGCGTATCCAGATGGAAACGCTATCAAAAAACTGTGAAGAGTTTGGCGTTACGCTTTACGACATCAACCATAAATACCAAGGTATTGTGCACGTTATGGGCCCTGAGCTTGGTATTACCCTACCGGGCATGACGATTGTTTGTGGTGACTCGCACACGGCTACACACGGTGCATTTGGCTCGCTAGCATTTGGTATTGGTACCTCTGAAGTTGAGCACGTATTAGCAACTCAAACGCTAAAACAAGCGCGCGCTAAAACGATGAAGATCGAAGTGAAAGGCAAAGTAGCTCCGGGCATTACTGCGAAAGACATTGTGCTAGCAATCATCGGTGAAACGACAGCAGCAGGCGGTACCGGTTACGTAGTTGAATTCTGTGGTGAAGCGATCACAGACCTTTCAATGGAAGGTCGCATGACCGTATGTAATATGGCGATTGAGTTAGGTGCAAAAGCCGGTTTGATTGCGCCAGATGAAACTACATTCGAATACATCAAAGGCCGTAAGTTCTCACCTCAAGGTGCGGATTTTGATGCCGCTGTAGAATATTGGAAGACATTAAAAACTGACGATGATGCCCAGTTTGATGCTGTCGTGACACTAAACGCAGCGGATATCAAACCACAAGTCACTTGGGGTACTAACCCAGGCCAGGTTATCGCGGTAGACCAACCGATCCCAACACCAGAAAGCTTTGCTGACCCAGTAGAAAAAGCATCGGCAGAAAAAGCTCTGGCTTACATGGGTCTAGAAGCAGGCAAGTCATTGTCTGATTACAACGTCGATAAAGTCTTCGTTGGCTCTTGTACTAACTCACGTATCGAAGACATGCGCGCAGCGGCGGAAGTCGCGAAAGGTCGCAAAGTCGCGTCTCACGTTCAAGCGCTTATCGTTCCTGGCTCTGAGCAAGTAAAAGCGCAAGCGGAAGCAGAAGGCCTAGATGTCATCTTTAAAGAGGCGGGCTTTGAGTGGCGCCTACCAGGTTGCTCGATGTGTCTAGCAATGAACAACGACCGTTTGGGTCCACATGAACGTTGTGCGTCTACTTCAAACCGTAACTTTGAAGGCCGCCAAGGTCGTGATGGCCGTACCCACCTAGTGAGCCCTGCGATGGCAGCGGCAGCAGCAATTGCTGGTCACTTTGTAGATATTCGTGAACTAGACTAAGGAGCAAACAAATGTCAGGCTTTAAACAACATACAGGCTTAGTTGTTCCTCTAGATGCAGCGAACGTTGATACTGATGCCATCATTCCAAAACAGTTCCTACAAAAGGTGTCTCGCCTAGGCTTTGGTAAACACTTGTTCCATGACTGGCGCTTTCTAGATGATGCTGGCGAACAGCCAAATCCAGAGTTCGTGATGAACGCCCCACGCTACCAGGGCGCTTCCATCTTGCTGGCACGTGAAAACTTCGGTTGTGGCTCATCTCGCGAACACGCACCGTGGGCGCTAGCGGATTACGGCATAAAAGCGATGATCGCACCTAGCTTTGCCGATATTTTTTACGGCAACTCGATCAACAACCAAATGGTGCCAGTTCGTTTGACTGAGCAAGAAGTGGATGAAATCTTCCAGTTCGTTGAGGCCAACGAAGGCGCAGAAGTGGAAGTGGACCTAGAAGCGAATGTGGTTCGCGCCAACGGCAAAGAATATGGTTTTGAAATCGATTCGTTCCGTCGTCACTGCTTACTAAACGGTTTGGACAACATTGGCCTAACCCTTCAGCACGAAGATAAGATTGCTGAGTACGAAGCGAATATCCCAAGCTTCTTAAGCTAATAAAAATCGCAATTTAAACAAAAAAAGGTTGGCTTATGTCAGCCTTTTTTCTTTTATTTTCATTGCCTCAAGAAAGAAACTTCGCCTTATGCAGGTCTACACTATCAACAATATCTCATTCAAAGGTATCTCTATGAAGCGTCTGTTATTGCTATTGTGTGCTCTGGTTTCTTTCTCGGCGTTCGCTGCTCCTAAATCTGATTTATGGCCGTATTGGCAACAATCGAATCAGGCCAACCAAACCCAAATTTCTCATCAGGAATGGCAACAACTGTTAGACAATTACTTGGTTGAACAAGGTGAGAATACTTTGTTTCGTTATAGCCAAGTGACCTCTGTCGATAAAACTAAGCTGAAACAATACATCCAGCGTTTGGCAAAACTAGACCCTCTACAATACAGCCAAGCAGAGCAATACGCCTATTGGGTGAACCTTTACAACGCCATCACGGTTGATCTTATTTTGGATAACTATCCCGTCGAATCCATCACCAAGCTGGGTGGCTTATTTAGCTTTGGTCCTTGGGGAGATGATGTGGTCGTGGTCAACGGCAAGGATCTGACTTTAAACGATATTGAACATCGAATTTTGCGTCCAATTTGGAATGATCCAAGAACGCATTACGCCGTAAATTGTGCAAGCTTGGGATGCCCTAACCTACAAGCTCAAGCATTCACTGCCGAAAACACTGAAGCCTTACTTGAAAGTGCTGCCAAAGCGTTTATCAACAGCAGCAAAGGCGTATCTATCCAAGGAAACACGGCACAGCTGTCTTCCATTTATGATTGGTTTGCAGCGGACTTTGGTGGAGAAAAACAAGTCTTTAACCACATCGCGAAGTACGCGCCACAGTACAAAGACTTCTCTGGAAAAGTGAAGTACGAATACGATTGGAGTTTGAATCAAGCTGACTAATTTATCGCCACCGTTCAGCTTGCAACGCTTTTGGTCACCCGTAACCCAAAAGCTAACAAGGGCACCAAGTGCCCTTTTTATTTTCTAGATTTTGACAAAATCACTTAAAGCCTTTGACCTTTTTAATCAGATCGTAAGCGTTTTGAATCTCTTGAGATTTTTCTTTCGCTACGTTCATCATCTCTGGTGGTAGGCCTTTAGCCATCAATTTGTCTGGGTGATGCTCGTTCATCAGTTTACGATAAGCACGCTTGACGGTTTTACTGTCGGCATCTGAAGACACATCCAGAATTTTGTACGCGTCAGCCAGTTGATCCGCTTGTGAAGCTTGTTGCCAGCTACCCCCAGAAGATTGGCCTTGATGCTGACCATGAAAACCACCCTGGCTTTGGAAACGGAATGCGGCTTCTTGCATTTGCAAGCGACGCTCTAGCTGCTCAGAAGAGAAACCCAAACCACGTGCTATTTTGTGTAACACATTTCGTTCACTAGGATGAATCGAGCCGTCAGCAAAGGCCGCCGAGATTTGTAGTTCAAGGAAAAATTGCAACAAGTCAAAACGGCCTGCCGTCGAAATTTTCACACGAACAAGAACGTCTTCTAACGGAAAGTCACTGTCTTTACCTTCACGAAACGCATCTTGCGCAGCGCGGCGCTGTTCGCCATGCAAATTCATGCGGTCCATCATTGCAGAAGCAAGTTGGATTTCCTCTTTGGTGACTTGGCCTTTCGCTTTTGCCACATGTCCCATTACCGCAAACGCCGCTTTAAAAAATTCTTCTTGGCGCTGAGCTTGGCTCGGCCCTTTTCCAAAGCCGCCAGTAGAGAACCCGGCTTGACTCAAGCGACGTGCTTTATCGAATTGATGGCCAATAAATAAGCCAAAGAGTAAACCTAGCGGCCCGCCAAGTAACAAGCCAAAAAAGGCACCCAGAATTTTGCCAAAAATATGCATTATGTGTTCTCTATCAATGAATTTTTATCGACGACGGCGGTCTTATAGTGCCGGATGCAACGATTTCCTTTATGATAATGGAATTAGTTTTATTTCGGCTAGGCCATTTCGCCTGCTTATCTTTGCAGCTATTTTGTCGTCATTATGCCACAGTGAATCAATACGCTGGGATAAATGCGACTATAGTTGATTCATTTGGCTATTACGCTAGGGTACAACAAGCCCTATAGCCATCGAGTAGTAGTGACACAGGAAAGTTCAATTCAATGCAACATTTCTCCCGCACATGTTTAGCGGCCTCTATCAGCACCGCCTTGTTTGTACCCACCACTCAAGCTGAAGCGAATATCCATGATAGTGTGCAGGAAATGCCCGCCACAGATCAATGTTTGGTCGATACCAGTGGCGAGGAGGACGCTCTTAATACCCCAGTAGTGGTAGAAGCTGACACCCTGCAAGCCATCAATGGTGACAAAGCTCAGTACTCAGGTAATGTACAAGTCACCCAAGGCCAGAAGAAAATCACCGCAGATAGCGTAACGCTGCACCAACAAGACAACGTCGTGGTTGCCGAAGGCAACGTGACTTTCAATGACGGCCAAGTCAAAGCTCGATCTGATCGTGTTACTAATGACATCAACCAAGACACGTTTTCACTGGAGAACACCGATTATCAGTTCCTTTGCCAACAAGGTCGAGGCACAGCAGCATACATCGCGCGTACAGGTCAGTCGGTTTATGAACTCGAAGATGGTTCTATTACATCATGTCCTCAAGGCGACAATTCATGGCGTTTAGTGGCATCAGGTATTGACGTTGACCAAGATGAAGAGACGGCGACGCTGCACCATCCTCGATTTGAAGTGTTAGACGTTCCTGTTTTCTATGTGCCGTATCTAACCATGCCAATTGGAGATACGCGTAAAACGGGTTTCCTCTTCCCTTCTTTATCGTATGGTTCTAGTGATGGTATGGAAGTCGAGGTGCCATTCTATTGGAACATAGCGCCTCAATATGACATGACACTCACCACGCTCTACATGCAGCAACGTGGTACAAAACTCGATACTGATTTCCGCTACCTAACAGATGGTTGGGGAAATGGTGAAATCAAAGGCGAATACCTCAATAGCGATCGTAAATATCAAGACGAGTCTCGTTGGGGCTACCAAGTTAAACACGACGGTATTATCAATAAACAGTGGATAGTCAAAGTCGATTACTCAAAAGTGAGTGATATTGATTACTTCCTCGATCTCGACTCCGATATTGGTAACCGTGAAGATGGTCAACTGGTTCAAGAAGGACAAGTACAATATCGTTCTGATTTCTGGGATGCCTCGTTAACCGTTCGCGACTTCCAAATCTTATTGAAAGAAGAGAACCGCCCTTATCGCCTGCTTCCTCAGTTAGACTTGAACTACTACACGCCATTGTGGGGAGATTACCTCAACTTTGACGTGAAGAGCCAAGTGAGCCGCTTCGATACGAGCGATGCTGCGCGACCAAATGCGACCCGTGTTCATATTGAACCAGGGCTTACATTGCCGCTTTCAAATTCATGGGCAACGTGGACAACGGAAGCTCGCGTGCTTTCCACGTACTACTCTCAAGACTTAACGGGTCTGACAGATGTAAACTTACAAAACCAGTTAGATGACGAAGTTTCTCGTGTTATCCCCGAGTTCCGTACGCATGCGCAACTTTACTTGGAGCGAGACACGAGTTGGATCAAGGGCTACACACAAACACTGGAACCTCAGCTGCAGTACTTGTACGTACCTGAAGAAGATCAAACCAATATCTACAACTACGATACCACCTTGCTACAAACCGACTACTACGGGCTATTCCGCAGTCGTAAGTACAGTGGCATTGATAAAATCGCCTCTGCGAACCAGTTAAGCTACGGTGCGAGTACTCGCTTCTTTGATGATGACTATAAAGAGCGTCTTAACGTTTCATTTGGTCAGATTTACTACTTCGATAAAAAGACCAAACTGAGCAACAGCCCAAATCTTCCGGATGAGACCACCAACTACTCATCATGGGCGATTGAAGCTGATTTCAACTACAACGATTACTTGTTCTATCACGGTGGAATTCAATACGATATCGATTTGAGCTCCATGCAGTTGGCGAACAGTACCTTAGAGTACCAATTTAACGGTGGCTTTATTCAGGGTAACTATCGTTACGTCACGCGTGAATACATCGAAGATACGATCATTCTCGAAAACCTAGACACAATTACTCGTAAAGGCATTTCACAAGCAGGTATTGTAGCGGCCTACGAGTTCAACCCGAACTGGTCTGCAAGTGGTCAATACTACTACGACCTAAATGAAAATGCGGACCTAGAATGGCTAGCGAGCCTGCGTTACCAGTCTGACTGTTGGTACATTGGTGTGACTTACGCCAACCAATTGCTTGGTTGGGAAAACCAAACTATCGGCAGCACTGGCGCATCACCTGAATACGAAAATAACTTTAGCGTTAACTTCGGTATTCAAGGCTTTGCGACCAATCAGCGTGAAGACACTGCAGTCAAAGAACTGGATGGTTCTGACAACGCGATTAAGTACGGCCGCCCATTCTATCTGAACAATTAATCGAAATAGGCGTCTTAAATGAATAAGACGCCTATTCAAAAAATACTGACGGAATTTTAAATGAAAATTTGGAAATCAATCTTATTCACGACCCTACTCTCTTGCGGAGCGGTTGCAGCACCAGTAGAGATCGATAAGGTTGCGGTCATCGTGAACGACGGTGTAATTCTACAAAGCGACATTGAAACAGCGATGAAAACGCTGCAAGCCAACGCACGTCAAAGCGGAAAAAGCTTACCTTCTGCTAGCGTGTTAAAAGAACAAGTAGTTGAAAAACTGATTATTGATACGTTGCAAGGCCAAGAAGCAGACCGTATCGGTGTACGTATTGACGACAACCGTTTAAACCAAGCGATTGCGGAGATCGCACGTAATAATGAACAATCTGTAGAACAACTCGCCGCTTCTGTAGAAAGTGAAGGCTTGAGTTACCCAGAATTCCGCGAACAAATCCGTAAGGAAATCGCCGCTTCAGAAGCCCGTAATGCACTGGTTCGTCGCCGTATTAATATCCTTCCAGCAGAAGTCGACAGCCTTGCTGAGCAACTATCACAAGAAACCAATGCGACCGTTCAATACAAAATTGGACACATTCAACTGCGCTTCTCTGATGACAAAGAAAAGTCTGCTGTAGAAGCAGAAGCAAAAGCGCTGGCGAAAAAGCTAAACGAAGGTGCAGACTTTACGGAGATGGCCTACACCTACTCAAAAGGTCCTAAAGCTTTACAAGGTGGCGACTGGGGCTGGATGCGTAAAGAAGAAATGCCAACCATCTTTGCCGATCAGATCAAAATGCAAAACAAAGGCAGCATCATTGGCCCATTCCGCAGTGGCGTCGGTTTCCACATCCTAAAAATTGAAGATGTAAAAGGCTTAGAAACGGTTGCGGTAACGGAAGTAAATGCGCGTCATATTTTGATTAAACCAACCGTGATTCTGAGTGACGAAGGGGCGAAGAAGCAACTGAATGAGTTTGTACGCCGCATCAAAGCTGGCGAAGCCACTTTCGCTCAACTGGCAACACAATACAGCCAAGACCCTGGTTCGGCAGCGCAAGACGGTGAGCTAGGTTATCAAACGCCAGATCTGTACGTGCCAGAATTTAAACACCAAGTAGAAACTCTGCCTGTTGGCTCAATCAGCGAACCGTTCAAAACCGTTCACGGCTGGCATATCGTTGAAGTGTTGGATCGTCGCCAAGTTGACCGCACTGACTCAGCGATGAAGAATAAGGCTTACCGTATTCTATTTAACCGTAAATTTAATGAAGAAGCGGGCGCATGGATGCAAGAGCTACGCGCAAGTGCGTTTGTTGAAATCGTGGATGACAACAATGACAACTAATACAATTCGTAGAATTGTCGTAACCGCAGGGGAACCTGCGGGTATCGGCCCAGACTTAGTGCTTGCCTTATCGAAGGAAGATTGGGCACACCAAATTGTCGTCTGCGCCGATAAAAATATGCTGATGGACAGAGCCAAGCAGCTTGGCATTGAAGTCCAACTGTCTGATTACAATCCAGAAGAAGCGCCTAAAGCACAAAAAGCTGGCACGCTTATCGTTGATCATATCCAAATATCGGAACCTGCGGTCGCAGGCGAGCTCAATGAAGCGAATGGCCACTATGTACTAAAAACGCTAGAAAGAGCCGCTTTAGGCTGTATGAATGATGAATTTGATGCTATTGTCACCGGCCCTGTTCATAAGGGAGTGATTAATCGCGCAGGTGTTGCATTCAGTGGTCATACTGAGTTTTTCGCCGAGAAGTCAAAAACGCCGCTAGTCGTCATGATGCTAGCAACGGAAGGACTACGAGTGGCGCTGGTCACAACACATATTCCTTTAGCATATGTGTCCAAAGCGGTCACCGAAGAGCGATTAGAAAAAATCATCGATATTCTTCATAAAGACCTTGTAGAAAAGTTTGCTATCGCACAACCAAACATCTACGTTTGCGGGCTTAACCCTCATGCTGGCGAAGATGGCTGCTTAGGTCGTGAAGAGATCGAAACCATCACTCCGACACTGGAAAAGATTCGACAAGAAAAAGGTATCAACCTGATCGGCCCTTTGCCGGCAGATACCATTTTCAATGAAAAATATTTAAATGATGCTGATGCTGTTTTAGGCATGTACCACGACCAAGTGTTGCCAGTATTAAAATACAAAGGCTTTGGTCGTTCAGTAAACATTACTCTTGGTCTACCTTTTATTAGAACATCGGTGGATCACGGTACTGCATTAGATCTGGCAGGGACAGGTCAAGCGGATACAGGGAGTTTCCGAACAGCGCTCACGCATGCGATAGATTTGGTAGAGAAGAAACAATGAGAAATGATGTCCATTTAGGACACAAAGCGCGTAAACGTTTTGGTCAAAACTTCCTGAACGATCCATACATTATTGATGGAATCGTATCAGCGATTAACCCAAAACCAGGTCAAAACCTGGTTGAAATTGGTCCTGGTCTTGGTGCAATCACTGAGCCGGTAGGTCGTGAAGTGGATAAATTCACGGTCATCGAATTAGACCGCGATCTGGCAGAACGCCTACGTACTCACCCTGAACTGGCGGATAAGTTGACCATCCATGAGGGTGACGCTATGCGTTTTGACTTCACTAAATTAGTGAAGCCAAACAACAAGCTACGCATTTTCGGTAACTTGCCGTACAACATCTCTACACCATTGATGTTCCACCTTTTTGAATTCCATAAAGACATTCAAGACATGCACTTTATGCTGCAAAAAGAAGTGGTAAACCGCTTAGCCGCCGGCCCTGGCAGCAAAGCTTACGGCCGTTTAACGGTAATGGCTCAGTACTACTGTAAAGTGGTACCAGTACTGGAAGTGCCGCCAACGGCATTCGTTCCACCACCGAAAGTGGACTCTGCTGTCGTTCGTCTAGTGCCATACGAAGAGCTACCATGCCCTGCGAAAGATCTGCGTTTGCTGGATCGCGTTTGTCGTGAAGGCTTTAACCAACGTCGCAAAACAGTTCGTAACTGCTACAAATCGTTGTTAAGCACAGAAGTACTAGAAGAGCTAGGTGTTAATCCAAGCATGCGTCCAGAGAACCTGACGCTAGAACAATTCGTCGCGATGGCGAACTGGCTTGCGGATAACCCGCAGCACTAAGAACTCAAACGATAAGCCAAACCCTTGCCGGTTTGGCTTATTATTATTGGGATATTACGTTTCTGAGGAGTGCACATGGACGTCATTCAACCTTGCATCAAAATTCAAGTTCACACCAAATACATCGAAGAACAGTCCAATCCTGAGCTACAACGCTACGTTTTCGCCTATATCATCACCATCAAAAACCTTAGCCAACAAACCGTGCAGTTAGTGAGCCGTCGCTGGTTAATCACAGACTCGAATGGCAAGCAAATGACGGTTGAAGGTGACGGTGTGGTGGGTCAACAACCTTTTATTCCAAGCAATGATGAATACACGTACAGTAGCGGAACCGCGTTAGAAACCCCTGTCGGCGTTATGCAAGGGCACTACAAAATGCTGGATGAAAAAGGACAGGAGTTCATCACCGAAATTGAACCATTTCGTCTTGCTGTTCCAAATGTTTTAAATTAGTAAATTGGAGATTCAGTGGCTACTTATATTGTTGGTGATATTCAAGGCTGTTTTGATGAATTGCAGCGACTACTAGAACAAGTCTCTTTCTCTGCGAAAAAAGACCAACTTTGGCTCGCTGGTGATTTGGTCGCCAGAGGGCCTAAATCACTAGAAACTTTACGCTTTGTGAAGTCACTTGGCACAAGCGCAACAGTGGTGCTTGGTAATCACGACCTTCACCTGCTCGCCGTTGCTCACGGGATAAAAAAGGTCAAAGACAAAGATAAAACCGCGCCTATTTTCACAGCACCCGACAAAGAAGATCTATTAGCATGGCTAGCTCAGCAACCTCTTATGGCTGAGCATGACGAGTTCGTGATGTGTCACGCTGGTATATCACCGCAGTGGAATCTAAAAACCGCAAGAAAATGTGCCCGCGAAGTTGAACGCATCATCCAAAGTGAAGAGCTGCCTTGGCTCTTAAAAAACATGTACAGTAATCAACCTGATTCCTGGGATGACTCTCTACAGGGTTTGGACCGATACCGTTATATTATCAATGCTTTTACGCGGATGCGCTTTTGTTTCCCCGATGGTCGTTTGGATATGGATTGTAAACTACCACCACAACAAGTTTCCGGTAACGAACTTATTCCATGGTTTGATGTACCTAAGCGCGTTCACCTCAATAAAACGGTGTTATTTGGTCACTGGGCTGCACTACAAGGCCATGTAGACGAAGAGATCATCGGTCTGGATACTGGCTGTGTTTGGGGCGGAAGCCTAACCATGATCCGTTGGAACGATAAGAAAATCTTTACTCAGGATGCGTTAAGTTAAACACGGAATAATAGTCGATAATCCATCGTAGGGAGAATGCCTGTCACCTAACATCTCCTGTAGGGTCATTCCAGCGAGCCTTAGCGAGACTAGGAATCTAATATCCGCACGCTGCGGGTAGATAGAGATACCTTTGACAACAAAGTACTCGTATAGAAGATCCTGAATCACGCTCCTCCGTCGCTTTCAGGATGATGGCAGGCCGGGATGGCCGCTCGCTGTTATACGAACGGCATTATCGTATTAACTACGCTGTATTAATCTCGAATTACTTTTCTAACACAGTAAAGCGCATGTTGTAGGCGTTCTTCTCATCGGCTTGATACTTTTCTGAGTAAGTTTCCTTAAACTCGTCTCCCCAATCTGGGAACTGAGTATCACCATCAATCGCGGCTTCAATGTGTGTTACATATAGTTTATTGGCCATCGGTAGGCAAGCTGCGTAAATCGCACCACCACCAATGATCATCACTTCTTCCACGTCACCAGCCACGTCCAAAGCTTGCTCAATCGATGTTACGGTAGTGACGCCTTCGATCTTTAGTGTCTCATCACGGCTGATAACAATATTCAAGCGACCAGGTAAAGGGCGACCAATAGACTCATAGGTTTTGCGTCCCATCACAACCGGTTTTCCCATGGTGCAACGCTTAAACCAAGCGAAATCAGCGGGAAGATGCCAAGGCATTTGATTGTCTTTGCCAATGATGCGATTGTCGGCCATCGCGGCAATCATACTAATGATCATGTTAGGTCCTTACACAATAGGTCTGCGGCGATAGAATAACAGCCCTGGAACAGCAAGACCAACAGCTAAACCTGCAATAATAAACATGGCCTTAAGAAAGTTCTCCATACAAGTTGCAACGAGCTCAGGTGAATAACCAATATGGTTGATCTCAACCATGGCTATCATTGCTTTGTATGCAAACACGCCAGGTACCATCGGGATCAAAGCTGCCACAGTGAACACTTTTGGGTGCGCGAGAAAGCGGCGAGACCAGTATACCCCGATCATCCCAACTAGCGTCGCGGCAAAAAAGGTCGCCCATTCAATGGGAATACCAAACTGCATCATCAAATAACGGCTGCCGTGTCCAATCGCGCCGCCAACAGCGCAATACACTAAAGCTCTTTGTGGCACGTTAAAAACCAGTGCAAATCCAACTGCGGGAATCGCAGCGAAAAACATGTCATTCAGCAGGCCAAGCATCAAATCAAACAAACTCATTAGATTGCCCACCCCCAAATTCCAGTAACGCTCATCGCAGCAACGATGCCCAAACACGTCGCCAACGTCAGTAAGCTGGCCATCACAAACCGGGCAATACCCATGTTAATGTGCCCTTTCAGCATGTCTGCTACCGAGTTGATCAACGGGAAACCCGGCACGAGCATTAATACCGACGATGCCATTGCAACGGTGGGCAGATTGCCGATTTGGTAGATTTCCGCTTGCGCAGAAATTAAGGTGGTGACAAAGGCGGTCGCTGCAAAGTTCAGTAAAGGATTAAAGTGACGATGACCAATTTCTTGGCGAACGATCATGCCACCAGCTGATGCTAAAAAGGTCATAACAAATACCCCCAAATCACCACCTGCCAGATGACTGAATGCCGCACATGACAAGCCAATCATAAACACCACCAACCAGCGGTTATAACGCTCTGGACTGATGGCGTTCAGCTTTTTCTGCGCCATGGTTGCATCGAGCAGCCCACGCTCCATCATGATGCAGATACGTTGAATTTGCGTAATAACGCGCATATTAATGCCACGATCGGCACAACTTCGGGTAGTGGTGATGCAGTGTCCATCCATTACCGTCGTTACAACCAGTGCATTGGCTGATAGCGCAACCGCAACTTCATTAACCCCACAAGCAAGGCCAATACGGCGCATAATATCGCTCACCAGAGTACTTTCAGCACCATGAGCGAGTAGCATTTGCCCGGCTTGGGCAACAAGGCGAGAAATAGATCGTTGAGTGGATACCGCCAACTCTCCAGACGGTATGGTTTCTAGAGTCATAAATAAGTCTAATTCCTTTTAGGGTGTTGCTCATTCATACGCGAGAGGTCCAAACTAGCCCTCAAAAATCACGACGTATCGGCTATTGTGCCGTAAATTACACCATCTAAATATGATTTAGATACAAAAAAAGCCGCAATAAATAATTGCGGCTTAATGAATTATAGGCAAACAGGCATTGTTTGACGGTTTTGATTAGTCACGAACGTAGACAACGTGACCGTCATCTTCTTCATCGTCCCAGTCATCCCAATCGTCGTCGTCATCTTCAGTGATAACGTCTTTACCCGCCATCGCATCTTTATGGTAGTCATCCCACATGAAGTTAACTTTATCTTCTTCAGCCACTTCTTCCTCTTCGCGAGGTAGATTATCCATAAAGTCAGCCAGTTTGTAACAAAGCTCTTTAGTGCCGTTACGATTGATCGCCGAGATCTTAAAGTACTCGTCTTCCCAGCCTAGTGCGTCTAAGATTTCTTGGATCTTCTCATTCGCTTCTTCTTCAGGCATTAAATCAACTTTGTTGAATACTAACCAGCGTGGCTTGCTTGCCAGTTTTTCACTGTATTGCTCTAGCTCATCAATGATCGTTAGTGCATTTTGCACCGGATCAGACTGATCAATTGGCATAATATCGATCATGTGCAGCAACACTCGGCAACGCTCTAAGTGCTTCAAGAATCGAATACCAAGACCAGCGCCATCTGCTGCACCTTCGATAAGACCTGGAATGTCTGCAACAACAAAGCTTTTCTCTGGTACGACACTCACTACGCCCAAGCTTGGGATCAACGTCGTGAATGGGTAATCAGCGACTTTTGGTTTTGCTGCTGAGACTGCGCGGATAAAGGTTGATTTACCTGCATTAGGTAGACCAAGCATACCAACGTCAGCAAGAAGCAATAGCTCAAGGCGAATTTCACGTACTTCACCTTTTGTGCCTAATGTTCTTTGACGAGGCGCGCGGTTTACTGAAGATTTGAAACGCGTGTTACCTAGACCGTGCCAACCGCCTTTTGCGATCATCACTTTCTTACCGTGTTCAGCAACTTCTGCCACGATTTCATTTGTGTGGATATCCACTGCGCGCGTACCTACAGGCACACGAAGAACGATGTCTTTACCACGTTTACCAGTACAGTTACCACCGCGGCCATTCTCACCACGCTCCGCTTCGTAGAAGCGCTGGAAACGATAATCAATCAGAGTGTTAAGGTTTTCATCGGCTTGGATATAAACATCACCACCGTCGCCACCATCACCGCCATCAGGGCCACCTTTAGTGATGAATTTTTCACGCCAGAAACTCACAACGCCGCTACCGCCGTCGCCAGCCTGAACTTTTACTACCGCTTCATCTACGAACTTCATCTTTTACTCCGACTACTTCGTGCGTGGATTAAATCTACTTTGTCATCTGACAATTTTAGCAGATGACAGATCTAAGCTCCCAGCCCACAAATAACGTGGAAACGAGAAACTTCGATATGTCGACTGCCATAAATAAAAAACCCCGCCGATTCGGCAGGGCTTTTGAATTCAGCTTAAAGCTATTAAGTAACTTGGTAAAAACCTAATTACTCAGCTTCGATGCTTACAAACTTACGGTTCTTAGGACCTTTCACTTCGAACTTCACTTTACCTTCAGTAAGAGCGAATAGAGTGTGGTCTTTACCGATACCTACGTTGTTACCAGCGTGGAACTTAGTACCACGTTGACGAACGATGATGTTACCTGCAAGTACAGATTCACCACCGAAACGCTTAACACCTAGACGTTTGCTTTCTGAATCGCGGCCGTTACGAGTAGAACCACCAGCTTTTTTGTGTGCCATTGTTAAACTCTCCTAATAGATTAAGCGTTGATACCAGTGATCTTCACTTCAGTGAACCACTGACGGTGACCCTGTTGCTTACGAGAGTGCTTACGACGACGGAACTTAACGATTTTAACTTTATCGCCACGACCGTGTTGTACAACTTCAGCAACAATTTTGCCGCCCTCTACAAGAGGAGCACCAACTTTGATGTCTTCGCCGTTAGCAACAAGAAGAACTTTATCAAATTCTACAGTTGCACCAGTTTCAACGTCTAATTTCTCTAAACGAAGAGTTTGACCTTCGCTTACACGGTGTTGTTTACCACCAGATTGGAAAACAGCGTACATATTTTACTCCGCTTTTTCCGCACAGCCTTTCTTGAGGGTGTGCGCTAAACTAATCATCAATAGGGCGCAGATTCTACAGAATAGATGCTCCTATGACAAGCCATATTTTGAAAAAATTGGCGAAAAGCTAATCGCCAAAGAAAAGTGCGGCAATCATGCCCTTTAGTAATGTATTAATCAACGTTTTTTAGTGTATTATTCGACAATTATATAAATCGAATAAGCCTTGCAGGGTCTAACTTCAGCCGGATATACGATGGATTTTAAAACTATCCAAGCGCTTACTGCCGATGACATGGCAAAAGTGAATGAAACAATTCAAGCCCAACTTAATTCTGATGTCTCTTTAATCAACCAGCTCGGTTTTTATATCGTGAGTGGTGGAGGCAAACGTCTGAGACCGCTTTTAGCGATACTGTCAGCCCGCGCACTTGGTTACCAAGGCAACGGTCATACAATGGCAGCTGCGTTTATTGAGTTCATCCATACAGCGACTTTGCTGCATGATGACGTGGTCGACGAATCAGACATGCGCCGCGGTAAAGCAACTGCGAATGCTGCATTTGGCAATGCTGCTAGCGTGTTAGTTGGGGACTTTATCTATACTCGCTCATTCCAAATGATGACGGAGCTAGGATCCATGAAGATCCTTAAGCTAATGAGCAACGCCGTAAACGTGATCGCCGAAGGTGAAGTTCAGCAGTTGATGAACTGTAACGATCCTGACACGACAGAAGAAAGCTACATGCAAGTCATCTACTCTAAGACGGCACGCTTATTTGAGTCAGCAACTCAAATTGGCGCAATCTTAAACGATGCTCCTGAGCATGTTGAAATCGCAATGCAAAATTACGGTAAGTATTTGGGTACTGCGTTTCAGCTTATTGATGACGTCATGGATTACACCTCTGATGGCGAAGACATGGGTAAAAATGTGGGGGATGATTTGGCTGAAGGCAAGCCAACTTTGCCTCTACTTCACGCTATGCGTAATACCACGCCAGACAATGCCCTCATGATTCGCGAAGCAATTGAGAAGGCCAATGGCATGGATCGCTTAGAAGAAATTCTCGCGGTGATGAAAGAGGCCGGATCTCTGGAATACACGACGCAAAAAGCACTAGAAGAAGCAGACAAAGCAATCGAAGAACTATCAGTATTGCCGGAATCTGAATACAAGCAAGCGCTTATTACTCTGGCTCATGTCGCGGTACAACGCACGAAGTAATCATAGCAACCCATAACGCAAGACTTAAAACAAAAAGGAAGAGCAAGCTCTTCCTTTTTTGTATCTGATACCTAATGCCGTGATAGGCGCTAGTAATATCTGTCACTACCGCCATGCAGTTGTGGGTCATCTTCTATTTCATCAAAGCTAACCGCAATCTGCTGATCAGAGCCTTGTTTCGACAACAGTACCGTCTCTGCTTCACGGTCGACCACCAATATCGTACCTACGCCCTGCTGGCATTCAACAACCATGCCTTTACGGATTCGACTTGCTTCCATCATCTTCTCCTTCACCACGTGGTTTTGATCAAGCAGTTTTACGAAGCAGAGAAGCCAAAGATCAAAAAAGCCGATCATTTTGATCGGCTTTCTTCTTATTCGGGTTTTCTAGATTACTTTGCGAATTCAACACCAATGTTGATGTCGCCATTTAGTGTTTCTAGCATACCGTCTAGTGCAGACTTTTCGTAGTCGCTGAGTTTGCCGTAGCTTAGTACTTCTTCTACGCCTTCTTTACCCAGTTTCACAGGCTGTGCGAAGTAAGTCGCATGTTCACCGTCGCCTTCAACGTATGCACATTCAACTACGCCTTCTTCACCTTGAAGAGCACGAACTAGAGACAGACCAAAGCGACATGCAGCTTGGCCCATTGATAGTGTTGCACTACCACCACCCGCTTTCGCTTCTACAACTTCAGTACCTGCGTTTTGAATACGTTTCGTTAATGCTTCTACTTCTTCAGCTGTAAACTCAACGCCTTCCACTTGAGACAGTAGAGGTAAGATCGTTACGCCAGAGTGACCACCGATAACAGGTACGCGAATGTCACCTGGATCTTTGTCTTTTAGCTCTGCAACGAATGTTTCTGAACGGATAACATCCAGTGTTGTTACACCGAACAAGCGACGCTTATCGTAAACACCCGCTTTTTTAAGTACTTCAGCGGCAATTGGCACTGTTGTATTTACCGGGTTTGTGATGATACCAACACAAGCTTTCGGACAAACAACCGCAATCTTCTCCGCTAGCGACTTAACGATACCAGCATTTACATTGAATAGATCCGCGCGATCCATACCAGGCTTACGAGCAACACCTGCAGAAATCAGCACAACATCCGCACCTTCTAGTGCTGGAGTAGGATCTTCACCCGCGTAACCTTTGATAGAAACTGGCGTCGGGATGTGGCTAAGATCAGCAGCCACACCAGGAGTTACTGGAGCAATATCGTATAGGGCTAAATCAGAACCAGCAGGAAGACGGTTCTTAAGTAGAAGGGCCAGGGCTTGACCGATGCCACCAGCGGCACCAATAACGGCTACTTTCATGTAGTTCTCCTTGAGAGTATTTCTCTTATAAACGTATTCGTAGGGTAGTTTGTAACCAACTTAAATAAAGCTATCGGAATCACAACTTGATTACAATCAATTAACGCTAGCTTTGCGACCTCGCGCAACTCGCTGTTACCGTGCTACAAATGGGGCTTGGATTATTCTTTTATTCTGTTGAAATGACAAGGAATTCAAGAAAACAAAAACAGCCCTACTTCATATAGTTAAAGAATTCCATGTGGTATATAGTTTACAGTGACGTAACTAACATAATACTGGGACTCTTTGGCACCGCATGAATATATATGCGAGAATATGCAAAATTGCTGACCCGTAATAAGAGATTCGTAATGACTATGCGCAATTCAGAAAAACAAGACAACTTAGTCCGCGCCTTTAAAGCCCTATTAAAAGAAGAGAGCTTTGGCTCACAGGGTGAGATTGTTGATGCACTCAAACAACAAGGATTTGAAAGCATTAACCAATCGAAAGTATCACGCATGCTGACTAAATTTGGCGCTGTCCGCACACGCAATGCAAAAATGGAAATGGTTTACTGCCTTCCTGCTGAGCTAGGCGTACCGACTGTAAGCAGCTCTTTGCGTGAACTGGTGCTAGACATTGACCATAACGCGGCATTAGTTGTTATCCATACTGGCCCTGGTGCTGCGCAGTTGATTGCTCGCTTGCTTGACTCACTGGGTAAATCCGAAGGTATTCTTGGTGTTGTTGCAGGTGATGACACTATCTTTATCACTCCAACGATGGCGATTACGACTGAACAGTTGTTCAAATCAGTGTGTGAACTGTTCGAATACACTGGCTAAGTTCTTTCACATTTAGATCAGCTAACTCTTTGTGGGCTATAAAAGAAATCTCATTTTGTAGCCCATGATTTATGTAAATTTTTTGCTTATCCAGACCATTATTTAACCACCCATTTTGTGATTAACATCACGCAATTGATCTTTTTCACTTCGTTCACTTAATACTTATTAAGTGTTTGTTATAAAAAGAATTAAATCACAAATCTAATACTATCCTCCTGCACAAGATTCAGACTTATCAACTATAACATTTAACAATTGGATAATTTTCTGCCAATTTTTTGTTATGATTCACTCGCTTTTTCAAACGATTGGATTGGAAAAGATGCCGTTTCCAAATAGGAAACTCCAGAAGTGATTTATGGTTATTTCCGGGTAAATAATGAATATAAGGAAGGGAAATTCATGGCATTTAACAAACTTCTCAAAGTAGGCGCTATCGCTGCAGCAGTAATGGGTGCAGGCGCAGTTAACGCTCAAGAGTTTATTACTATCGGTACTGGCTCTGTTACAGGTGTTTACTACCCTACTGGTGGTGCTATCTGTAAATTGGTCAATAAAGGTCGTAAAGAACACAACATTCGTTGTTCAGTAGAATCGACTGGCGGCTCTATTTACAACGTTAACACTATCCGTGCTGGCGAGTTAGATTTTGGTATCGTGCAATCGGATTGGCAGTACCACGGCTACAATGGTACGAGTAAGTTTGCGGAACAAGGCCCGTACAAAAAGCTACGTGCAATGTTCTCTCTTCATACAGAACCTTTCAACATCATTGCTCGTGCAGATTCAGGTATCGAAAACGTTGAAGACCTAAAAGGTAAGCGCGTAAACATCGGTAACCCTGGCTCTGGTGACCGTGCAACCATGGGCGTTGTTATGGAAGCGATGGGCTGGACAAACGACAGCTTCAAATTGGCTTCTGAGCTAAAGGGCTCTGAGCGTTCTCAAGCACTTTGTGACAACAAAATTGACGCATTCATTTACATGGTGGGTCACCCGAACGGTTCAATCAAAGAAGCAACAACATCATGTGATGCTAAGCTAGTTTCTGCAACAGGCCCGAAAATCGATAAGATTGTTGCTGATAACCCATACTACGCCTTTAGCTCAGTGCCAGCTGGCATGTATCGTGGCACAGACAAAGACGTAAACAGCTTTGGTGTTGCAGCAACGATGGTTACAACAGCAGACGTTTCAGACGATGTCGCTTACAACGTTGCAAAAGCCGTGTTTGAAAACTTCGATACGTTCAAACGTCTACACCCTGCGTTTGCAAACCTGAAAAAAGAAGACATGGTGAAAGCGGGTCTATCTATCCCTCTTCACCCAGGTGCAGAAAAATACTACAAAGAAGTGGGTCTACTTAAGTAACTTCCTCAGACTCCAAACTCACAGGCAGGAAAAGATGGTTTTCTGCCTGTTTGAGCATGCAGGTTGTAGCACGTGCTAACTGCATGCTTCATTCGCCAGTTTTCTTCCGAAAATTGCGAGTTCATACCCAAGAAAAACTTAAACGCCGCCTAGCAGAGTCTCCAAAATTCAACACTTTGAGTTCAGGCAGCAAAATACTCGAAAGCAAACTTCGCTCCATTCGCTACACTGATAAAGGCGAAGTGTGGTTCTCGATAAAAATCCGACAGGACCATCAATAATAAGGAAAAAGTACATGGCGACGAATCAAGCTCCGTCACAAGATGTGCAAGAAATGGTGGCTCAGGCAGACACAGGTGCACGTAGCCCCTCGGGAATGCAAGGACGAATCCTTTGGTTTGTTCCTCTGTGTTGGTCACTATTTCAATTATGGTACGCATCTCCGCTACCATTTATTTTTAATTTCGGCGTACTGAACGACACGGAAGCGCGATCAATCCACCTCACTTTCGCGATCTTCTTGGCTTTCACTGCTTATCCAGCGATGAAAAATTCCCCTCGCGATCATATCCCTCTTGTCGATTGGATATTGGCGCTAGCAGGTAGTTTTTCTGCGGCATATATTTACCTTTTTTATACCGAGCTAGCCGGACGTTCCGGTGCACCAACAACGGTAGATATCGTCGTTGCTGTCATCGGTATGGTTCTCCTTTTAGAAGCAACACGCCGAGCGCTCGGTCCACCACTGATGGTGGTTGCTGCTGTCTTCCTTACTTACACCTTTGCTGGCCCTTACATGCCCGATGTCATCGCGCATAAAGGAGCGAGCTTAAACAAGGCCATGTCTCACTTATGGCTAACAACGGAAGGTGTATTTGGTGTCGCATTAGGCGTTTCAACCTCTTTTGTGTTCTTGTTTGTATTGTTTGGCGCCATGCTGGAACGCGCTGGCGCAGGTGCTTACTTCATTAAAGTCGCCTTTTCTTTACTGGGTCATATGAAAGGTGGTCCTGCAAAAGCGGCCGTTGTTGCATCTGGTTTATCCGGGCTTGTTTCTGGCTCTTCAATCGCAAACGTGGTAACCACTGGTACCTTTACCATTCCATTGATGAAACGTGTCGGTTTTCCGGGCACCAAAGCGGGAGCCGTTGAAGTTGCTGCCTCAACCAATGGTCAGTTAACGCCACCAATCATGGGCGCGGCGGCATTCTTGATGGTGGAATATGTCGGTATCTCATACGTTGAGGTGATTAAGGCTGCCCTACTTCCGGCACTTATCTCTTACATCGCTTTGATTTACATCGTTCACCTTGAGGCGTGTAAAGCGGGTATGACAGGTCTTCCTCGTCGCCACAACCCAACGTTAGTACAAAGTTTACTTTCCTTTACTGGCACAATCTTAGGACTGTGTGTGATCAGCGCATTGGTTTACTACGGAGTGGGTTGGACGAAAGATGTCTTTGGTGATGCCGCGACGCCAATTGTTACGGTTGCCCTGTTAATTGCGTACGTTGGCTTGGTGAAGATCTCAGCGAATCATGTGCAAGATGGCGCAATTGAGATTGATGCAGAGTTAACAGAAGTACCAGATCCTGGCCCAACGGTTAAATCTGGTTTGCACTATCTACTGCCTATCGTTGTATTGGTTTGGTGTCTGACTGTAGAGCGCTTCTCGCCAGGTCTTTCAGCATTCTGGGCAACGGTGTTCATGATTTTCATTTTGCTGACTCAGCGTCCATTGATTGCTCTGTTATCAAAGCAAGGTGACATGATGCAGCAAACCAAAGATGGCTTCGTTGATCTGGCTGAGAGCTTGGTTGCTGGCGCTCGTAACATGATTGGTATCGGCGTTGCAACGGCAGCGGCAGGTACCGTGGTTGGGGTCGTCACCCTAACGGGTATCGGCCTGGTCATGACGGACTTCGTTGAGTTTATCTCTGGCGGTAGCATCATTCTTATGCTGCTGTTTACCGCAATAATCAGCTTGGTTCTTGGGATGGGTCTACCGACAACGGCGAACTACATCGTAGTATCTACGTTGATGGCACCGGTTATTGTCACGCTAGGTGCAGCACATGGCTTGATCATCCCACTCATTGCGGTGCACTTGTTCGTTTTCTACTTTGGTATTTTGGCCGACGACACCCCACCCGTAGGTCTTGCGGCATTTGCGGCGGCTGCGATTGCTAAATCAGACCCGATTCGTACAGGTATCCAAGGCTTTACTTACGATATTCGAACCGCCATTTTGCCATTCATGTTTGTGTTCAATACCCAGCTACTGTTGATGGGGATAGACTCTTGGTGGCATTTAGCACTCACTGTCATCTCATCGATCATTGCGATGCTGATCTTCTCCGCCGCAACACAAGGATGGTGGTTCACGCGTAACAAGTGGTGGGAAACCGTTCTATTATTAGTACTGACATTTTCGTTTTTCCGTCCTGGTTTTTGGTGGGACATGCTGTATCCAGCGAAAGTTCTTTCTCCTGGCGTTGAGGTAGCTCAAATCACGGAAACGCTAAATGTAGGAGAATCATTGGAGCTACGTGTTGCCGGCGAAAACCTTGAGGGCGACTACATCGAGAAAACGGTTCGTCTTCCATTCGAAGACAGTGCGACAACAGCGGAAGCGCGTATTTCGTCTATGGGTCTGATGCTGACCGAAAGCGACAACAAAATGATTGTCGATATGGTCGAGTTTGGTAGCCCGGCAGAGTCTGCAGGTATCGACTTTGATTGGGAGATCAAGTGGGTTATCCAAGATGCAGAACGTCCGATGAAAGAATGGGTATTTGTGCCATGCTTAATGATTTTGCTGGTGCTTGCCATGAACCAAAAACGTCGTGCTCGTAAGGAACAATTGAGCGCATAACCGATTTGGCCCCGAGGAAGGGGCCTTAGTGAGAGACATTGAATGTACAAACAAATTCTTGTTCCGGTTGATCTAAATGACCAAGGCTTTTCAGACCGAGCGGTTGAACTAGCGGTTTGGCAGGCAAAGCAAGCGAATGCGCAAATCCACCTTCTAACAGTACTACCTGGTATTCACATGTCGATGGTTGCTACATACTTCCCAAAAGATGCAGCAGCCAAAATGAAGCAAGACGTGAAGCAGCAATTAAAAGCTTTTGCCAATAAGCATATTGCTGAAGATGTGGTGTACCAAGTGCATGTTGCTGAGGGCAAAGCCTACGCGACGATTCTTGATTATGCAGAGCGCTTGGGCGCTGATCTCATCATTATGCCAAGTCACAAGCGTTCTAAAATCAATAAAGTAATGCTTGGCTCTGTCGCAAGTAAGGTCGTGGAATATTCTCCAATCAATGTGATGGTCGTGAAACCGCAAGGTTAAACAACTAAAGAAACGAAAAAGGACGCTAACATTAGCGTCCTTTTTATATTGAACAAGTAAGGATTATGCCATTACTGGGTAATCGGTATAACCTTCTGCTCCACCTAAATAAAAGTGCTCAGGTTTTGCCTCATTAAGAGGTGCATTTTTCTTAAATCGCTCAACTAAATCAGGGTTGGCGATAAATGGAACGCCAAATGCGACCACATCAACTTGATTTTCTGCAATTGCCGTTGTCGCTTCTTGTGCACTGTAGCCCACGTTGGCCATTAGGTAACCTTGATAGTTTTCGCGTGCTGGCTTGAGAACATCTGCTTTTTGTACGCCCTTTAGATCCGCACGCATCACGTGCCAATAAGCAAGATCGAAAGCATTAAGTTGCTTAGCTAAGTAACGAACCAAGCCAACCGGATCGCTGTCTTTCATGTCATTAAATCCATTTAATGGTGATGTGCGCAGCCCTACTCTTCCAGGTCCCCATACCTCGACCACTTCTTTAACTATCTCAAGTAAAAAACGGGCACGATTTTCGACTGAGCCACCGTATTCATCAGTACGTAAATTCGATCCATCACGAAGAAAGTTATCGATAAGATAACCATTGGCGCCATGTATCTCCACACCATCAAAGCCTGCTCTCTTAGCGTTTTTCGCACCTTGCTTAAACGCTGCCACAATGGAAGCTATCTCATCCACTTCGAGTGCTCGTGGTACCGTATATGCTTGCTTACCTGAAGGGGTATGAACTAACTCATCACGAATGGCTAGTGCGCTCGCTGCAACAGGCGTTTTCCCGTCATTCAGTTCAGGATGACAAGCGCGTCCCGCATGCCAAATTTGCAATACGATCTTACCGCCTCTTTCATGAACCGCATCCGTTACCTTTTTCCAAGCTGCAATTTGTTCTTCGTTATAAATGCCCGGTTCTGCCATAAAAGCAGACGTTCCTTCCATCACCATGGTGCATTCAGCAATGATAAGTCCAGCACTCGCGCGTTGAGCATAGTACTCAACCATAAGGTCATTCGGGATATGATCTGCGCTGGCACGAGCGCGCGTTAAAGGGGCCATAATGGCACGGTTATTTAATGCTAATTGACCGAGTTCGATAGGAGAAAATAAGTCTACAGAGTTGGACATGTTGTTTACCTCAAATGACAATAACTTGATGGCTAAGGATGAAGAGCCAGACTATAATCAGATCAATATTGAAACAATATGGATAATTGAAAGTGATTGTTCGAAATTTAGAAACAATTGACTTTAGGACGCTCTCTATCTTTGTCACAAGCTGTCGACTACTGAGCTTAACCAAGTGCGCGCTGGAGTTAAACCTACCAAAATCTACTGTTAGTAAAGCCATAACCAAACTCGAACAACACTTTGAAGCCAAGCTCCTAGAGCGCACGACCCGAAAGTTGGTGATTACCGAAGCTGGTCAAATGGTTTTAGAGCGTGCTGCAAGCTTAGTTGAGGAATTTCACTCGATTGGTCAAGACGTTCAGGAAATGGAACAGCAGATCCAAGGTCGGCTTCGCATTGCTGCGCCACCAGCCTTGGACGCGTATATGGCTGAGCACATCTTTTTACCATTTTTAAAACAATGCCCAAAAGTACAAATTGCGTTAGAAGCATCGAACGATTTTGTTGATCTGTTTTCACACGGTTTTGATATGGCAATTCGAGTCGGCCAGATCGTCGATGATCGACTGATTGCTAAAAAATTGGGCTACACCACCCGAGTATTGGCCGCCAGTCCTGAGTATTTAGCTGAGTGTGGCGTACCTAAAACGCCAGAAGATCTGACAACACACAACTGTTTGAGATATCAGTATGTTTCAGAGATAGGCCCTTGGACGTTGATTTCGCAGGACAGCACCGTCAACGTCTCGGTAAGCAGTAACTTCTCTAGCACCACCGTAGAAGCGGTATTAAAAGGCGCACTCAAAGGACTAGGCATCGCTAACTTACCTATGCAAAACATGACGCAAGAGCTAGAAAATGGCTCCTTAGTCAGAGTCTTACCTCAATGGCACACGGTACCAATGCCCATTTATTTAGTCTATCGTCCTGGCGCAAACCGAACGCGACGAGTACAAGCGATGATTGACCATATCATGAGCCTAAGATCTCAATTTGAATTTGGTCCTCGACATGGTTTGTGTTGCGGAGAAGCATAACCCAGCCACCATTGAGCATTAGCGTGCGGCTCGGATAAATGCCGCAAGCTTCTCACTAGCATGCTGCTCACTCAATGCAGACATACTATCCGCCGCTTCCACTTTGCCATCAGCCACAAACACAAAGTGGCTGGCAATGGCTTTGGCATCGCTTAAATGGTGCGTGACCATCAATACGGTTATTCCCCGCTCTGCCACCAGTTTTTTTACCAAACTCAGCATCTCTTCACGTAAAACCGGATCAAGCGCCGAGAAAGGCTCATCCAACAGCCACATAGGATGAGGCTGAACAAAACAACGCGCCAAGGCAACACGTTGACGCTGCCCTCCAGAAAGGTGCTCAGGCAAACGGTCGAGGTACTCTGCAACGCCAACTTGCTGCGCCGCTTGTTCAACCTGACGCTTTTGGTCTACAGTGAGCTTCAGCCCTGGGTGTAAACCTAAGCCAATGTTGTCACGCACCGACAAGTGAGAAAACAAGTTATGCTCTTGGAACAGCATGGAGAAAGGACGCTGATAAGGCTCTTTACGCACAATAGACTCACCATCAACCCGAATGTCACCTTGGTCAGGATGGATAAACCCAGCCACCAACGCCAGCAAAGTCGATTTTCCAGCCCCACTTGGTCCCATCAGCGACACTATCTGACCTTGCTCAATCGTTAAGTCAAAACGAAACAGCTCACGTTGGTAGGTGTACTGCACATCATCCAACACTAACATTACGCTCTCTCCTTCGTTTTCAATACTTTCTCAATCAAGGCAAAACAGCCCACACTCAACAACAACAAGGTCACCGATACCACCGCAGCCGCTTCCATCTGATAGCTGCCAAGTAACTGGAACAAATACAGAGGCAAAGTGCGGAACTCTTGCCCGCCAAACAACGCGATAGCACTTAAATCGCCTATCGCAAACATAAAGCTGATCGCAAACGCATGTGCGAATGGCTTGCGCAGCGCCTGCCACTCCACCACTTTAAAGCGTTGCCAGCCACGCATGCCTAAGCTGGCACACACATACTGGTATTGCTGCTCGATGTGCAGCATTGGCTGTGCCAGCGTTTTGATCACGTAAGGCAAAGCCATCAAACCGTTCACCAAAATCACGACAAAAAACGCCAAGCTAAAAACATCGGTAAATGATCGCAACAGCAAGAATAAACCGGTGCTAATCACCAAACCTGGCGTCACCAAAATAATGGTGCCGATTAGCTCAATCTGATCGGCTCGCGTATTTTTGTACTGCAACCGCCAACGACGGCTAGTCAACAAAATGGACACGCCCGCAGCGACCGCAAGCGCACTGGCTAACCCTGCAACTTTGAGTGAGTTAGATAACGCAGACCAAAAACGTTCATCGGTTAACACCGTCCAAACTTGTTGGTTGATGCCACTCAGTAACACCATCAATAACGGTGGTATCACCAGTAAAAAAGCACCTATGATCCAAAAGCTATCCCAAGCTTTTGACCACCCATGATCCTTCGTTAAATATTGCTGTACCGATGTGCTGCCAGCACTGATAGAAACAGGCTTTGTTAACTTCTGCACTCCAATCGCAAGCAGTCCACATAACAGCATCTGCCACAGTGCCAATAACGCCCCTGCTTGTAAATCAAAATCAAACTTAATCGCTTGGTAAATTGCCAATTCAATGGTGGTGGATTTTGGCCCGCCCCCCAACGCCATTACAGTGGCAAAACTGGTGAAGCACAACATAAATACCAAGCCACAAACGTGGGGAAGTTGCTGCCTTAAACGCGGCCATTCCACCCAACGAAACTTATTCCAATGGTTCATACCTAAATGCGCACACAGCTTATGTTGCTCGGCAGGAATAGATTCTAATGCTTGCAACAGCAAGCGCGCCGCGTAAGGTAAATTAAAGAACACATGGGCGAGTAAAATGCCGTTCAAACCGTAAATAGAAAATGGCAGTTTGCTATCGAAACTCTGTAGCCACTGCGCTAACAAACCGCTGTTGCCATAAATCGCTAACAGCCCGAAAACACCAACCAAAACAGGCAAAACTAGCGTCGATGCAAACAGCTTAAGCAGTAATGACTTACCCCAAAATTGGCGACGTGAAAGCGCGTGCGCAACTGGAATGGCAAAGCCAACACTGAGCAATGTGGAAAGAAAAGCTTGGTAGAAGCTGAACTTGGTGACATGTTGATAATACGGGTCGTCCCATACCACTGACACATCAAGTGAAGGGGCTTGAACAATCAAAGCACCTAGGGCAGAAACAACAAAGGTCGCGATGATCATCGCGACCCCTAAACCTATTTTTGGAACAGAATTCAAAGGTAAAACCTATCTCATTCAGATGAGGGGTGGAACGTCAGCTAAAACGTCAGTGCGCTTTGCCATTCACGAATCCAAGACTTACGCATTTTTGCCACTTCATCAGCACTAAAGCTCAACGACTTGTTTGGAACGCTCAAGGTTTCAAAACCTTTAGGTAACTCAACGTCAGTAACAGGGTACATCCAGTTACCCGTTGGCATCGCTGACTGGAACTCATCACTTAAAATGAAATTCATAAATTGATCAGCAAGTTCTGAATTTTTTGCCCCTTTCACTTTAGCGGCGACTTCAACTTGCATGTAGTGACCTTCAGCAAAATTCGCCGTCGCAAACTTTGAATCGTTTTCCGCAATTAAGTGGTACGCAGGTGACGTAGTGTAAGAAAGCACTAAGTCCGACTCGCCGTTAAGGAACATGGAATACGCTTCTGACCAACCTTTCGTGACCGTTACGGTTTTGCTCGCTAGCTTCTGCCACGCTTGCGTCACATCGTCGCCATAGATGGATTTCATCCACAGCATCAAGCCTTGGCCCGGCGTTGACGTACGCGGATCTTGATAAATCACTTTCAAATCGTCGCGCGTTTCCACCAGCTCTTTCATGCTTTTCGGCGGATTAGCCAGTTTCTCTGTGTTGTACACAAACGCGAAGTAGCCGTAATCGTACGGTACAAACGTCGTGTCGCTCCAACCATTTGGTAACACTGTGTTGGCCGTATCCACATTGTGCTCGGTAAGCAGACCGGTTTTCTTCGCTTCTGCCATCAGGTTGTTATCCAAACCTAACACGATGTCGGCTTTGCTATTACCGCCTTCAAGACGAAGACGATTCAGGATCGACACACCATCGTCCAACGCCACGAAGTTAACGTCACAGCCACATTTTGCTTCAAAAGCTTGCTCGATTTTAGGACCCGGCCCCCAATCTGCGGCAAAAGAATCGTAGGTATAAATAGTTAATGGGTTTTCAGCAGCAAACGCTGAAGTTGAAGTAATTGCAGCTAAGGCAATCAGACTTGAAGTGGTTTTCACTGCTCGCTCTCCATGAGTATTTCAGAGAAATAAGTTGAGCGGCACAGGGTTGAGGCGGCTATTAAGGACTTCCAATATCCAGACTCAATTCCTACGCCAGCATTATCTGGTTCAGGTAATACGGGTCCCTAGTTAAGAACTTAGGTCTCAGCGCCCAAATGCATTGATTGACTCAATGCTAAATGGGTTTGCTCCCCGATGAGTTGGATGGATTGTAAAGGTATTTGAGTGGTTACACAATCAGCTCACGAACGCTGGTCATAACCCCAACGAGGCACTAGACCTTGCTCAATACCTAAGTGGTCGAGAATTCTCGCCACCATAAAATCCACTAAGTCTTCAATGCTCTTTGGCTGATGGTAGAACCCCGGAGCCGCTGGCATGATGGTGACGCCCATTTGCGATAGCTTGTGCATGTTCTCCAGATGCAGCGTTGAAAATGGCGTTTCGCGAACGACGAGCAACAACTGCCCACGCTCTTTCATCACCACGTCAGCGGCCCGTTCGATCAAGTTGTCCGACATACCGTGTGCTATGGCCGCAACGCTTCCCGCAGAACATGGGCAAACCACCATTTGCTTTGGTGCCGCAGAGCCAGATGCTACCGGTGAGAACCAGTCATCTTTACCGCAAACGGTGATGTTATCGGGATTGCAGTTCAGGTGCTCTACCAACGCTTGCTTTGCGGCTTCTGGCCCACTTGGCAGCTTAAGGTTGTGTTCGGTTGCCATCACGACACGAGCCGCCGAAGAGATCAGAACGTAGACATGATAATCCGCCGCGACCAAACATTCTAAAAGTCGCAAACCATAAGGCGCACCAGATGCTCCAGTTAACGCTAAAGTGATGGCTCTTTCTGCTTGCTGCTGTTTGTTTTGCATAAAATCAGGCTTTTTGTTTAAGTTGCTCGAGGATCTTGCCGTGAATACCGCCAAAGCCACCATTACTCATCACGAGGATTTGGTCACCTGGCTGCGCACGTTCAACGATTTTCGCTACAAAGTTATCGATGTCAGCGTCAACAAAAGCAGGTTGCTGACATTGTTCCGCGATATCTTGCACCGACCATTCGATATTGTCTGGTTGGAATAAGAACACTTCATCTGCAATGTGTAGCGAATCCGCGAGTGTGTTTTTGTGCACGCCGCGCTTCATAGTGGCAGAACGAGGTTCCAACACGGCAAGAATGCGTTTTTCGCCTACCTTGTTACGCAAACCACCGACGGTGAGTTCAATTGCCGTTGGGTGATGCGCAAAATCATCGTAAACCGTCACACCTTGCTCTTCACCTTTTAACTCAAGACGGCGCTTGGTGTTAATGAAACGGCCCAGAGCCTGACACGCAAGCTCCGGCGTTACGCCAACGTGTCGCGCCGCGGCAATCGCCATTAACGCATTATCAACGTTATGATCGCCCACCAAATCCCATTCGACGGTACCGACCTTCTCGCCTTGCAGAGCAACTTCAAACTTTGAGCCATCAAGCACTAACTTGTGCGCTTGCCAGTCGCCATCAACACCTGAAAACTGCTTTTCTGTCCAGCAACCACGCTCTAATACATCCGCCAAAGCTTGGTCTTGCTTCGGAGCTAAGATTAAGCCATTGCCGGGAACCGTTCGCACTAAATGATGGAATTGGCGCTTGATCGCTTCTAGATCATCGAAGATATCAGCATGATCGAACTCAAGGTTGTTCATGATTAAGGTTCGAGGATGGTAATGCACAAACTTAGAACGCTTATCGAAAAAAGCACTGTCATATTCGTCCGCTTCAACGACAAAAAACATGCTTTCACCCAAACGAGCAGAGACTCCAAAGTTACCAAGTACTCCACCAACTAGGAAACCAGGTTGATAACCGCAGTCTTCGAGTATCCAAGCCAGCATGCTCGACGTAGTCGTTTTACCGTGTGTACCCGATACCGCCAATACCCAGCGATCGTGCAGCAAAAACTCGTTGAGCCACTGCGGACCAGAGGTGTAGCGCATGTTGGTATTGAGCACATGTTCAACACATGGGTTACCACGGCTCATGGCATTACCAATCACCACAAGGTCTGGTTGAGGGTCGAGTTGAGACGGGTCGAAGCCTTCAATAATTTCAATACCTTGAGACTCAAGCAACGTGCTCATCGGTGGGTAAACGTTGGCATCAGAACCAGTGACTTTATGCCCTAATTGGCGCGCTAAAATCGCAGCGCCGCCCATAAATGTGCCACAGATACCCAAGATATGAATGTGCATAAACTAAACCTTGTAATGCGTTCTTTAATGCTTTCATTATCGCGATCACAACCAGAAAAGCGAGAGACTTTAGCCTTCTTCTTGCAGTCCCTTTCACAAATATGACAAGGTTGAACACAGACTGTACAACCTCTTGCTTACTGATGAATCCCTCAAACAAGTCTACAAATAAATTGAGATCTCAAACAGTTACTTCATTACCATTAAAAAGATCTGCGACTTAAACTTACATCCAGCGCAATCGTTTAACATCCATAAAGAGATGCTCACTTGCGCACTACCCCCAATGAAATGAAAATGTAAGGATTAACCATGTCAGGACTGCGCACCCTAGGCGAGTTCATTGTCGAAAAACAAGCGGATTTCCCCCACGCTAGCGGTGATCTATCATCCCTTTTAGCCTCCATTCGTTTAGCTGCAAAAATCGTTAACCGCGAAATCAACGCAGCGGGTCTCGGTGATATCACTGGTGCTGTGGGCACGGAAAATGTCCAAGGTGAAGACCAGCAAAAGCTCGATGTTTACGCGAACGATAAGTTCAAAGCCGCGCTTGAAGCTCGTGACCAAGTGTGTGGCGTTGCCAGTGAGGAAGAAGACGAAGCGGTTGCTTTCAACAAAGAGCTCAACCAAAACGCCAAATATGTGGTACTGATGGACCCACTTGATGGTTCTTCTAACATCGATGTGAACGTCTCTGTCGGTACTATCTTCTCTATTTATCGCCGTGTTTCACCTATTGGCACACCAGCGACAGAAGAAGATTTCCTTCAGCCTGGTCATAAGCAAGTTGCCGCTGGTTACGTGATTTACGGTTCATCAACCATGTTGGTTTACACCACGGGTAACGGCGTAAACGGCTTTACTTACGACCCATCTATCGGCAGCTTCTGCCTTTCTCATGAAAACATGATGATTCCAGAAGAAGGCAAGATTTATTCGATCAACGAAGGTAACTACATTCGCTTCCCTCAAGGGGTGAAGAAGTACATCAAGTACTGCCAAGAGAATGTGCCAGAAGACGGTCGTCCATACACTTCTCGCTACATTGGCTCATTGGTTGCTGATTTCCACCGCAACTTACTGAAAGGTGGTATCTACCTTTACCCTAGTACGCAAAGCCATCCTCAGGGCAAACTGCGTCTACTTTATGAATGTAACCCAATGGCGTTCTTAATTGAGCAAGCGGGCGGTATTGCATCAGACGGCGTCAATCGCATCATGGATATCAAACCAACCGAATTGCACCAACGTGTGCCTTTCTTTGTGGGTTCTAAGAACATGGTTCGCAAAGTTGAAGAGTTCCTTGAACTGCACCGCGACGAAGAATAATTTCAGACCTTTGTCCAACGCGGCAGGTGTTTACCTGCCGCGTTTTTGTCGCTAAAGTGAAACGCGAATTTATCATCAGATGAAGCCGCTTCAGTGTGACTCATCGTTAATGAAAAGGAATATTCTAATGAGCTTAAACCATGTGCCAGCAGGCAAGTCACTGCCTGAAGATATCTATGTCGTGATCGAAATTCCTGCAAATGCAGATCCAATCAAGTACGAAGTAGATAAAGACTCTGGTGCGGTATTTGTTGACCGTTTCATGTCTGCACCGATGTTCTACCCATGTAACTATGGCTACGTGAACAATACGCTGTCTCTTGATGGCGACCCAGTTGACGTACTGGTACCAACACCATACCCACTTATGCCAGGTTCAGTGATTCGCTGCCGTCCTGTTGGCGTTTTGAAGATGACGGATGAGTCAGGTGAAGACGCAAAAGTGTTTGCGGTTCCACACACCAAAATCTCGAAAGAGTACGATCACATCCAAGATGTGGACGATATCCCAGAACTACTGAAAGCGCAGATCACGCAATTCTTTGAGCGTTACAAAGAGCTTGAAGCAGGTAAATGGGTCAAAGTGGATGGTTGGGCAGATGTTGCTGCCGCTAAAGCTGAAATCCTAGAATCTTACGAGCGCGCTCAGAAAAAATAAGCATCACTGCTGCTGATACAAAATTAAAAAGAGCAGCTTTAGGGCTGCTCTTTTGCTTTTCATCTTGTGTAAGTCAACTAGATAGGTGCGCCTGCAGATGACATTCGGCCAGCGTCATAGTCATGCTGAAAGAAAGGGTCTAGGTCATCACAAATACCAAAATACGGACGCCCGATAACACCAAGCATATACGCGCTTTGTTCACAATACTCTTGCTTCCCTTGCTGATAACCCGTTTGATAGGCAATGATCAGTTCAGGCGTAGCATCATTAGTACCATCCAGTGCAGCGATACGATCTTCAGATAAAACTCTTAATCCATCTAAGGCAGACTGCTTACCAAACGCTTGCCAGTCGGTAGCATTACTCGAGGTCGGCAGGGTTGTTTGCGCGCATGCGGCAAGAACCAACGCCATTGATCCAATTACGAATACCTTCATCATGACTCCTTAGTGACCAGCTCGTCGCTATTGATAATGTCAGTATAGCTCACACCTTTTGACACCAATCTCCGGAAGCGATTTCTTCGGTCAGTTGTTCAGTATCTTGATACAAGTAGATCCAAGCTTGGCCAAACGGCGTGACGATACTCTCTCGACGATACTCTACTGGCACATCTTCCAACTTATCTAGCTCGGATAAGGTTTCATCATCAATCAGATACACTTCACCTTGTATCGAGCGCTGCCCAACAGACAACGCAGGATAAGGACCTAAGTCATACAGTGCGAACTGAGCATCCGTTTCATGCTGACCAAGAAACTGGGCCGAGCTCAGAAAGTGATGATTACACTCTCCTTTACGCAAGGTCCCATATACAAAAACTAAATGCTGCATAACCACTCCTTAGTCATGAACTTTATGTACGCAGACGAACAAGCTCTAATCGAACTCAAATTGATAGAGTAGGTCAACCGCACTATCTACACCAGAAACCGCCTCTAAATACAGATCTTGCATCAATCGATAACGCACGGTGAACTCGCCTAGTGAGTTAAAGATGCCGACGCCGTATTTCACCTGTAATCCCGGCAGAATGTAACCACTGACGGTCACTTGAGAATCATCGCCCGAACCCGCCGTATCCAATTGTAAATCTTGAACCCCAAAGGCTTCACCGATTTCACCAACCACGCGTCCACTCTTTGCCAAACTTAGGCCGATCAACGTGGTCGTCATAGCATTGCCTCCCGCTTCGCCATCAATGTCTTGACCGCGAAGTAGGTAAGAGAGCGCATTCGCTTGAGGCATCGCTGGCTCAGAGAATATCTCCACATTTGGATCTGATGCTGGTCCCGTTACACGCACACCAGCAATCACGTCATCTTGGGTATTATCTGGATTTCGAATCGCCTTAATAGAAACGTACGGCTGATCTGCCGGACCATTCATTAAGATCTTACCTTCTTCAATCACCAAATCCTGACCAAAAGAGCGGTAAGAACCGTCGACGATATTAACCTCACCAACGATGAACGGACCTTTATCTTTCTGTGTCACATTGAGGTTACCTTTCAGACCACCTTTCAAGCCAAAGGCGGCCAGTTGGAAATCATCACCGATCTTAATGTTGATATCCGTTTCAACATCAAATGGCATTGGCTCGATATCACTCACAGGCTGTAAGTTCTGGTCCAAAATCACGGTGTCGCTTGAAACACCAACCGCACTTGGTGGCAGCTCTTCAACCACAACTCGTCCCCAAGGCAGATTAATATTACCTTCGACCTTAGCAAGCTGTGGTGTGACATCAATGGTCATGTCCGGCTCAACTTTGATTTTTACCATTGGTGGAAGATCCACCTGAAGCTCTTTCGCAAATACGCGCGCTTTGGTATGCCAATTTTGTAGATCCTGCCAATCGGCCTCACCGGTCACTTCCAACTCACCATCTGGCGTAATGATACCCGCATCAAGATCCGCTTGGTGACCTTTAAAGTTGATCACGACCTGACCGGAGTTAATGTCTATCGGCGTGACTTCACCTTGTAGCTTCATTTGATCAATCAAGAACTGACCGTTGACTTTAGGGTGCATAACATCACCAGATATCGCCAAATCAGTATTCATGTTCGCTTTGAATAGGCTGTACTCACCTATCAACGGCGCTAAGAAATCCAGATGGAATGTCGATAGCGAGACCTTACCGTCAATCTCAGGCTGCTCAGACGTTACATCGACCAAAGAAACCTGACCAGATAAGTCACCGTTGTCTCTCACATCAAATAACCACTCAGCATCTAACTTGTCTTTTGCCAGCGCCGCTTTAAAGCTAAAGCTTTCCCAACCAAGAGTTATCGGCTGCTCTAATGCTTGCTCTACTTGACCTTTAGGCATATCAACGTTCACCGTGACTTCCGGTTTCATCTCTGGTGCCCATTTTGCTGTTGCTTGCGCGTTGACCGACCCTTGTAATTTCGTCTCTGGCGGCAGGAACTGCTTGATTTGTTCAAAGTCAAAGTCGCTCACGGCTAACTTGGCTTCGCCACTTTGACCAACACTAATATCTTCGGTCAAACAAACACTCGAATTGGCTTGCAGCCAACAATGTGCTTGAACATCAGCGATTTGTTTATCAATGTTGACTTTAACCGCCGTCGATTTCTGCAACGCCCAAGGTCCCTGCGGCGTGCTCAAAGTAAGACGACGCAATGCACCATCCCAGATCATTTGCGGCTTCTGTATGAATGAGCCTTCAATTTCTAAGCTGGTTGATACAATGTCAGACACCACATCTAGCGTCAGTTGGTGCATTTTTTCATCCCCAGAGACTTCAAGGTCTGCACTATCAACTTTAATGTCGTCGTAGGTAATGTTGTTCGCAATGAGGCTTAAGTTCGCTTTCGGTGCTGGCAGAGGCGTCACATCCCCCTTCAAGGTTATGTTTTCAACGTTCGCTTGCTGCTGCCAGTTCACTTGATTTAGCGCTAGGTCTAATTTGATGTCAGGCTCTTTCAAGCTACCACGCAGCGCCACGTTGCCTTGCATCTTACCCGCTAGATCCGGAACACTTTTCGCAAAATCGGGGAAGTTAACCTCAACATCCATTAATATCTGCTTATCAATCTTACCCTTGGCACTCAATTGGTTAGGGCCATGAGAAAGCGCTAAACCTTGCGTAGTAAGCTGAATGTCTTCACCTTTGCCATTCTTATCAGACGCTTCCAGTTGGCCTTCCACATTCAGCGGATAACCGCGCAAAATGCCATCGATATCTAACTTAGGTAAACTGACTTGCCAACCGCCTTGTTCTGTTAAAGAACCTGAAGTCGAGAGGCTACCACTGATATCGCCTTCCGCTTCTTCCCATTGAAGCCCTGGTTGAATATGTTGCAAATTAAGGTCAGCTTGCCAGTTGATTGGCGCAGCCCAATTCGCCATCACCTGACCGGATAGCTCACCGCCCAATGTTTTGACTACCAGGCTTTCAAGATCGATTTGCTCTAATGTGCCTTTGCCGTTTAGTACAACATCTACAGCAGGAATATCTTTACCCGAAGCTTGTGTTTCTAGTGCCACGGTGTATCCGTCCAGGGAACCTTTTGCAGATAAACTTGGTACCGATACTTGATAATCACTTTGACCGATTAACGGCCATTGCGCTTGCACATTTTTGATTGCAACATCAAAGGGTAACTGCGCTTTCAGGGGCTGAAGTTCACCTTTGATCTCCGCTTCGACTAGTTCAGATAAGGTCGCAGTGAGAGAAAGATCTCCCACCGAACCAGCAGCTGACAGCGACAGCTTTTGTCCCTTCGCATCCGCTTGCTTCACCAGCGCATCGAGCTGAGCTTTGAGAGGATAGTCGGCAGAAAGCGTTACTTGCGTGCTTAACTTACCTTCCACTTCAGGCATATCGAGCTCTAATGTTTTCACATCAACACGGTCGCCCCCCGCTTTCGCTACAGCACCAAGGTGGTGAACGATCACCGGCTTCTCACCTGCAAGCTTGAAGTTATGAATATCGAGGCGTCTTGCTTCCACAGTGAGTGGAATCCACACCTCAGGTAACACAATATCTTGCGGCGGAGCGTCAGCGTCTTTCGGCTCGTCGGTGGCGGCTTCAGGTTCAGCTTCACTTAGAGCCAGTGCAACATTGATGTCTTTTAATGCCGTCGGCGCAATCACTAAACGGTCGCCTTGCATAGAAAGCCCGGTAGAGAAATCTTGCCAGTCAATTTGGTTGCCCAAAATGTTTAAGTTAATGTCATCAAAACTGACCTTATTAACAAAAATAGGGACTGGTGTACTGACTGTACGTAATGGCGGTGTCTCCTCTGGCTCTTCGCCTGCCGGAGGGAGCTCTGGCATCTGAAAGTTAACACCTTGCAGGGTTAGCTCATCGACACAGACTTTAGGATCAAAGAAACAACGGAAGTTAACCGCTAACGCTAAACGATCGACTTTTGCGTCGATGTTCAAAGATTCGTCGACAAAACTGACGTTCTGTAGCTCAAAACGAGGAAATAATGAACCCTGAACTTTCTCTATCTGTAGTTGCGGTAAAGCCTTTTCTGCTCCCCACAACGCGAGCTTAAGACCAGGGTGAGTAAATAGCACTGTCGCAACAAAAATGATGAGCAACAGCAATAGACCAATCAAACTTAGCGACAGCCATTTGGTCCACTTAAACATCATTTTGATCATAACTCAGGCCCCAATGAGAAGTGGATGCGGAACTCTCTTTCTGGTTTTTCATCCAGTCCCCACGCAAAATCAAAGCTAACCGGTCCAACCGGAGACGCCCAACGGATACCCACACCAGCACCCGATTTCCATTCAGGTGTTTCGTTAAATGCATCACCAATATCGTAGAAGGTGGCTGCCCACCAGTTTCCATACACGCGATATTGATACTCTAATGTGCTGCTGACGATGTATTTACCACCCGTCAAGGCGCCACTTTCATCCACAGGTGAAATAGACTCATATCCATAACCACGAATGTTGTTATCACCACCAGCGAAGAAACGCAGGGAAGGTGAAAGCTTTTCAAATTCGTCAGTGATGTTCGCACCACCTTCTAAGCGGAACAAACCACGATGATTATCACCGATCCCGCGGATCCAAGATGATCGCCCTAATAGGCGCAATACTCGCGTTTCTGACAGCAAAGCAGGATCACCATATTCGATCGTTACACTTTGCTTATCCCCCCACATTGGCATGTTGCCACCACGGACACGAGTTCGTGAAAAAGTGGCTCCGGGTAACACAAATTGCACCCCATCATCTTGCAGACCTTGAGAGAAGTTTTCATACAAGTGACGAACATAAATGGTTTTATGCCAGCCGCCATCGGTTAGCCAATGTCGCTCAACTGCCAGGTTGGATTCCAAACTCTCCGTATCTCGGTTATCAAGGTGCTTTAAACCAAATTGCAGTTGGTAGTATTCACGCAATACATCATCAAGCGGGATTTTGTAGCCTGCCGTGATCGTCTGTTCTGGCTTTGATAGTGATAACGCCGTATTAAAGCTGTGGCCACGTGAACTAACCCATGGTTTTTTCCATTTTAACGTGCCACGCACACCAGTATCGGTCGAGTAACCAAGACCGGTTTCTATTTGGTTTTTTGACGCTGGCGCGAGCGAGACCTTAATTGGCAATTCGCGTCCCTCATCCAATTTACTTAAATCAGGCTCCACAAAAACCGATGAAAACCAATCGGTATTAGACAGATTTTGGTTGTACTCCCCCACTTGCGAAACCAAGTAAGGTTCACCAATTTCAAAAGGTCGCATTGATTCAACACGGTTTTCCCAAATCTGACTGCCAGTAATGTTAATCGGACCAAAGTGATAACGAATACCACTGTCATAATGCAAACGCACATTCGCTTCATTGAAGTCAGGAATCACTTCAAGTTTGCTGAGCTTGTAATCACCATTGAAATAACCACGCTGCAACGCCAAGTTACGAATACCCGATTTCAGGCTATCGTATTCACCTTGATTCAATACTTTGCCGACTTTAAGCGGTGAACGTTCAATAAGTTTGGCGAACTCTTCATCGTCTTTTGCTTCACCTGTGATCACCACATCCATGACTTTCACTTTCACAGGTAAACCCGGCTTGATGCTGACGATCAACTCATCATTCCCTTCCGGAATAGAGTATGAAATTTTTGCATGATAATACCCAAGCGCATTGAGAGCTTCAGTGATACTTTGATCTAATCTCGCTTGAAAGCGCAGAGAAGTGGAGTAGTCCTTCGCTGGAATGGACGACAGGTACGCACTGACATTCTCTTCTAAAGCGCCATCGATGCCTTTTAAAGTCAAAGAAACATCGGCATAGGCACCATGAGAAAAGGCAAACAGGCCAACAATGGTGAGGAGAGCTTTTTTTATCATGCTTTTTTGGCTGAATGAGGTTAAGTAAACGTAAATAATGATAACGCCAATTAAAGTCTAAGTCTGTAATATTAATAGGTTTAACGCGGTCTATGTCATCACAGCATCAGATACAGACGAAATGAAAAAGTTCGCAAATTTAAGACACGTATTGAAGGACAAATACCATGCTCAACAAACAAACATTGATCAGTATAGAAGATGCCTTGCCAGGTAGAGATCAACCGATGCAGGTTGAAGATCATCATTTTGTAAATAAATCTAACTTAAAGGCACCATTGGAGCCGCATCAACAACAAATTCTGCTGGGAATGGGCTGCTTTTGGGGTGCTGAGCGCGTATTTTGGCAACTGGATGGGGTTATCTCCACTTCGGTTGGCTACGCCGGTGGATATACACCCAATCCTACTTATGAAGAGGTGTGTACGGGTAAAACAGGCCATACAGAGGTAGTACGAGTCGTCTTCGATGAACGCGTGATTTCCTTAGAAAAACTACTGGCCGTTTTTTGGGAGAAACATGACCCAACCCAGGGGATGCGTCAAGGTAACGATTTGGGCACACAATACCGTTCGGCTATTTACACTTATTCCGCGATGCAGCAAGAGAGCGCAGAAAAATCGAAGCTCTTGTATCAACAAGCACTGCAAGAGGAACTACGCGCGAACATCACCACTGAGATACAGCCAGCGGGCCCGTATTATTTTGCCGAAACTTACCACCAGCAATATCTGGCTAAAAACCCTGACGGTTACTGCGGTATCGGTGGCACAGGTGTTTGCTTTCCACCCAGCTTACAAAGTTAGTTCCTAGGACTAACTGAAACCAAAAAGAGCGACCGAATAGGTCGCTCTTTTTTGAAATCGAAAACTAAATTCAAGCCAACGGGCTCTTAAACAGACAACGAAGCAATCACTTGGTTGACTTCTTTAAAGATGGTGAGTCTTTTCTGATCGTTGACGTCAGGGAGCAAAACTTTGCCATTGTCGAACTGAAAACATCCAACCCCAGCAATAAAGAATTGACCTTTGAACAACGTTTTAACGAAACGTGCCACTTGTAATGGTCGGTATACAGCAAACTCACGTAGCATAACTCACCTCAATTCCTTTGAGAAAACACGGATTGCTTATTTATCCTCTGCAATCTTGATGCGCAATCTGCGACGAGGTTCATTTTAGCAAATTATAAATATAACGCAATATTACACCACCCCATACGTTAAATAAATGTTATCAACAGTTCTACAAATTTCCTAGATCTGGATATATACTGGAAAACTTCCAACTCGTACGGAATATAACAATATGAAAACTAAGACTCTCCTACCTCTACTATTGGCTATAACGACAAGCTTTGCGTTTGCACACAACCTATCTGTCGGTGAGACCGTTCCTTCTGCCAAGGTCGCGGCTTATGGCGAGATTGTTTTGCAAGGTGAGGGCGTGGCATACCAACCATGGGCAACCCAGCATATGCAGGGTAAGGTTCGTGTTATTCAAGCAATCGCAGGTCGTAGCAGTTCAAAAGAAATGAACGCTCCTTTGATGTCAGCAATAACCGCCGCGCAATTCCCGCAAGAAAGCTATCAAACAACTACAATCATTAACCAAGATGATGCAATCTGGGGGACAGGTTCGTTCGTGAAATCTTCAGCCCAAGACAGCAAAAAAGAGTTTCCTTGGTCATCTATGGTTCTGGATGAAAACGGCGTAGTCGCCAGCACTTGGGATCTTAAAGAAGAAAGCTCTGCCATTATTGTTCAAGACAAAACAGGCAAAGTGCTGTTTGTAAAAGAAGGCGCACTTGAGCAAGATGAAATTGCAAAGGTGATCGAGCTAATTAAACAGAACATCTAGTCTCGTTGCTTGGCTCCTTAATATCCGTGGTACGCAGTATAAGGAGCCATGCGACCAAACTTAAAGCTTGAGATTTCTGTTGCCCCTAGTTGAACGCTCAGTGATTCCACCAAGGAGACTGTCTCAGATTCGGCGACATCGCATGTGTTGACGTAAATTTTCCCACTAGCCAACAAAAGAGTGAACTTTTACTCATTATGGGTGTTATATTATAACAGTCGGTAAGAGGAGCTCAGATGTACCACCACCAGCAAAAGATACGGAAGCATTGGCATCGCACTGTTTTATTTTTCAGTGTCGCGTTGCTGATCGCTTGGAACTTTGCGGTAATCCTTCATCAAGTTGATCTGACTCCCGAACACCACACACACCATCATTGCCAGCTATTTTCTGGGGTTCAGCACGGCATAGCCAAAGCTCAACCGACCCTATCGACGCCAACATTTACGCGCATCCAATACCATGATGTCTTTCAGCGCCTTGTTAATAGTGAAGACATTCGTGGTGCAGCTCGTGCCCCGCCTTATTTTGCTTAATTTCCAAACTATTCCACACTCAACATAATTTGTGCGTATTCCTGCACCTCACGTGTCAGCGAATCGCACCTTAGTAAATACAAATCTGATCCGGTATTGCTCGGGTTAGTGCCAGCAAAATTAGGAAACACAAAATGTCATCGAAACATGTTTTAGCGCTTGTCATTGGTCTCTCTTTATCGACAGCAGCAAATGCGGACGAATACCGCCAGCACGGTGCTCATGTGCATGGTCACGTCGAATTTAATATCGCCCAAGATGGAAAGGATCTGTTAGTGGAGATTACTGCTCCCGGTGCCGATGTGGTCGGTTTCGAGCATGCTCCAGAAAATGAACAACAAGAGCAAGCACTTAAACAAGCCATTGCCACCCTAGAAGACAGCAACACACTGTTTGCGATTAACGCGCAAGCCAATTGTGATATTGAAGAAGCTTACGTAAACCATAACCTCAGCACCCCTCATGAAGACCATGATCATAGCGAGCACGGCCATGATGACCATGCAAATCACAATCATGAAGGGCACGAACACCATGATCACCACAATGAACATCATGATGAACATGAGCACCATGACGGTCACGATGCTCACCATGAGGAGCATGAAAATGGCGGACATGGTGAGTTTTCGGTGCAATATCGCTTCAGCTGTGACCAAGTTAACCAACTCAGTCACATTCAAACCGACTGGTTTAATCAATTTCCAACGACTGAGTCAATCAACGTCAATATATTCACTGACACCATGCAATCAGCCATCAAACTGAGCAAAGATAACTCCCAAATCGTAATCAAATAACACGAGTGGCGTGTAAGTACACACTTACACGCCAATGCTTTGGTGATTTAGTATGACTGAAATCATGTCAAACGTTGTTGAGCTAAATAATGCCCAGTTTGTCTGGCCCGGTTCAACACACGCAACCATTCATATTCCACAGTTACATATTGCCCAAGGTGAGCACGTATTTATCAAAGGTCCCAGTGGCTGCGGTAAATCTACGCTGCTTGCCCTACTAACTGGCATCAACACGTTAACATCAGGCTCTCTATCCGTACTGAATACTGACCTTGTTAGTTTAAGTGCAAGTCAAAGAGACAAATTTCGCGCCGATCACATTGGCTATATCTTTCAGCAGTTCAATTTATTACCTTATTTAAACGTACTTGAAAACGTACTACTGCCTTGCCAATTCAGTCAAACACGACGTGGCCGCGCTCATTCAAGAGTGCCATCTCAAACGTTAGAAGAGCAAGCTCAAGCTCTGCTTGAAAGACTCCACCTACCCAGCGAGCTTCATACGCGTCCTGTATCGGAACTGAGCATTGGCCAACAACAACGTGTTGCGGCTGCACGAGCACTCATTGGGTATCCGGGGTTAGTGATTGCTGACGAGCCAACCTCCGCTCTAGACCACGATAACCGTAAAGCGTTTATTGAACTCCTGATGGAGCAAACGAATCAAGCCAACGCTACGCTGATCTTCGTCAGTCACGATCCAACGCTTGAGCCCTTATTTGACCGCACACTTAACTTACCAGATATTAACCAAGCATCTGACCTAGGAGCCGCATCATGAGCGCTGTTGCAAAGCTCGCGTGGAAGAGCTTAATCAATCGTAAGGCGACGGCAATATTAACCATCATGACAGTCGCGATTTCTGTCGTACTCCTTTTAGGAGTAGAGCGCATTCGTACTCAGGCAAAAGATAGCTTCGCCAATACAATTTCAGGCACCGACCTCATCATTGGTGGCCGTTCTGGACAAGTGAACTTGCTGCTCTACTCTGTATTTCGCATTGGCAATGCCACCAACAACATTGACTGGAAGAGCTACCAAGAGTTTGCCAATCATCGAGCAGTAGATTGGGCGATTCCAATCTCACTTGGCGACTCGCACAAAGGATTCCGAGTCATGGGAACCAACCACAGCTATTTTGAACACTATAAATTCGGAAGTAAGCAATCACTAACCTTTTCAGAAGGCCGAGAATTCAATGGCTTATTTGAAACCGTGCTCGGTTCTGATGTCGCAAAACAGCTGGGGTATCACGTCGGTAGTGAAATCATCATTGCCCACGGCATTAGTGATGTAGGCTTTAGCCGACATGACAACCTGCCATTCAAAGTTGTCGGTATTCTTGCGCCCACTGGCACGCCAGTCGACAAAACCGTCCATGTATCGCTAGAAGCCATCGAAGCCATCCACGTCGGATGGGAAAGCGGTGCACGTTTAGGCCCAACACCCAAAGCACAAGACCTCAAAAACAGAGACTTTCAGCCCAAGCAAATTACCGCGATGCTGGTCGGTTTGAAATCTCGTATTCAGACTTTCGCCCTACAAAGGCAAATCAACACTTATCCCAAAGAACCGCTTAGCGCGATTATGCCCGGGGTTGCGTTGCATGAACTGTGGGGAATGATGTCTGTTGCCGAGCAAGCCTTAATGGCAGTGTCTGGCTTTGTGGTGATTGCAGGATTACTCGGCATGCTAAGCAGCTTATTAACCAGCTTGCAGGAGCGCCGCCGTGAAATGGCGATTTTGCGCGCTATGGGAGCAAGACCTCGTCATGTTTTCTCATTGTTGATCAGCGAAGCCAGTCTACTTACTGCTGCCGGAATTGTGACCGGAGTGGCAGGGCTGTATGCCATTCTCGCCATCGTGCAACCCATCATTCAACAGCATTATGGAATACATCTGACTTTAAGCCTCTTATCGCCCTATGAATGGATGCTATTAGGTTTCGTACAATGCGCTGGAATTGTAATTGGTTTCATCCCGGCTTTTCGCGCCTACCGACAGTCACTAAGTGACGGAATGACAATAAGGATTTAATAAAATGTGGAGAAAAATACTCGCAAGTTGCTTGCTGATCGTCTCATTTATAGCACCAGTACTCGCAAGCGAGGAGCCATTAACGCTCGACTGGATAGATCTAGTACCTGAGAAAGAACGCAAACTGTTCGACAGCGTGGGCATGCCAGCTTCTGATCACAGTGGCGGCGCAGCGCAACAGTCTAAAATTGGTAACGTTCGACCTGAGCTAAATGGAAGCCAAGTTAAAATCCCGGGCTTTGTCATCCCGCTTGAAGGTGACGCGAATACCGTCACCGAGTTTTTGTTGGTGCCATACTTTGGAGCTTGTATCCACGTTCCACCACCTCCACCAAACCAAATCATTTACGTGAAGTTTCCCAAAGGCGCACCCGTTCAAGAACTGTGGGATGTCATATATGTGGTTGGGGAGTTGAAAACCGAGACGATAAGCCACGAGCTGGCTGAAACGGCTTACGTTATTGAGGGATCGAAAATAGAAGCCTACGACGATATGTAGTTTAAGTCGTTGACATGCATCGGTACACCTAAGGCGTCACATCGGCGCCTTTTTTAGTTCTGTGTTACACGATATAACGAGACAAATACGCTAATACGCCAACATAAATAACCAAAAGAAACGCTATCGACAGGTGCTTTTTTAATTTACCTGCTTCTGAGAACTTCATTGTCCCTCCAAAATAACGGTAACAATTTTAACAACTCATTATCATTTTGGATAGCCCTATTCGTTCAAAAACTGAGAACTCCTATCTGGTCGCCTGGTTAGATAAGGTGTAAATTTAAACAAGCGAACAGCGCAGTTCTTGGTAGGAAAATTAATGGCAGAACCGACAAAGCAACCTGTTGTCATCGAACATCAGTCAAACGCACAAAAAAATACGCAACAAGAAAAGAAGCAGGGCTACATCAAAGACAGTGCCAGCAAGGTAAAAACCATTGCCCAAATACACGGTCTTGATGCCTTACTGCAAACCGATCCACCAGCCAAATCCGCGCTTGAAAGAGCCCAACTGCGTGAACAGAGACGCCAAGAACAGCGACAAAAAAACCTAGAGCAGATTTTAAAGCTAGCACACAGTTCATGCCGAGATGAAACTGCCGGAGAGCCCGACCAAGACTGGTTGTATCGTTTTTTTGAAATGGCTCAAGACATCCATAACAGCGCGATGCAAAAGTTATGGGCTCAAGTGATGAAGCGTGAAGTGACAAACCCAGGCTCGACGTCTATGAAAGCGCTCAAAGTCCTCAAAGATATGTCACCAAAAGAAGCGCAAACTCTGCAAAGAGCCGCCTCTCTGGCGTGCAGTTTTGGAGGGGATCACAGTCGCAAGCTGTTAATTGGTTATAAAGCGCAAGGAGGAATATTTAGCTTCGGCAAACGAGACATCGCCAACAGCTTAAACATGGGAAGTTTTCAGCTGCCCTATTCAAGTTTGTTGCTGTTGATTGAACTAGGGTTACTGCATAGTACCGAGCTTGAATCTGGCGAAATTGGTATCGAGACGCCATTGGTCCTCACCTACCAAGGTAAAAACTTGTCGCTGAACGTGAACAGCAAAGGCGTCCGCCTTTTATATTACCGCTTCACGCCAACAGGCAATGAACTCTGTACCTTGCTCGGTAACAAACCACATGCCGACTACTACGACCAAATGCTTGCGCTTTTAAATCATAGATTTAGTGTCCATAGTGACGCTAAAAGTACGGTTCATCATACCGTGTAGGCAGTTCGAGAAGCATTTGACCACCCATGATCTAAATGCTTCTTAAACCGCTTAAAAAGCTTGAGGTCACCAATGTTCCAAATGCTTATTTATCGGATCACTGCACGCGACTTAAGTGCTTCCAAGCACAAGTCCACCAGCTCATCGACGCTTTTTTCGCCCGCTGGTAAATCGACTTCCGGATTCTTCGGTGCTTGATATTCAGAATCAATACCAGTAAAGTTAGGAATTTCTCCCGCACGTGCTTTGCGGTACAAACCTTTAGGATCGCGACCTTCGCAGACTTCTAGAGATGCATTGACGAACACTTCGATAAACTCACCTTTTGGCAATAAGTCGCGCACTAGTTGTCGCTCTGCACGATGCGGTGAAATGAACGCCGACAACACAATTAAGCCTGCATCCGCCATCAGTTTAGCCAGTTCACCAATACGACGAATGTTCTCGCGGCGATCCTGTTCAGAAAAGCCCAAATCGCTACACAAGCCATGTCGCACATTGTCACCATCCAATAAATAGGTGTGGTAACCCAATGCTGCAAGGCGATTTTCCAACGCCCCTGCTACGGTTGATTTACCCGCTCCAGATAAGCCGGTAAACCACAATACAGCAGGTTTTTGCTTCTTTAATTCAGCACGAAACTGTTTATCGACCGAATGCTGGTGCCAAACAATGTTTTCATCTTTTACCGTCGTTTCGGCAGTCATAACGTATCCTTGTAAATATCGGAATTAAAACGGGAAGAAGACCGGAATCAAAGTAAGTACTAATACAGAGTACACAATCGAAATCGGCACACCAATTCTCACATAGTCGGTCAATTTGTAATTTCCTACGCTGTACACCAGCAAGTTGGTTTGATAACCGTAGGGAGAAATAAAGCTCGCACTGGCGCCAAACAAGACCGCCATAATGAATGGCATCGGATCAACGCCATAACCGACCGCCATGCTATAGCCAATAGGAAAAGAAAGCGCAGCCGCGGCATTATTCGTCACCAATTCAGTGAGTACCAATGTCATGATGTAAGTTGCGACCAAGGCTCCAAACACGCCCCAGCCATTGAACGCTTCAATAAACATCGCTCCCATTCTCTCTGACAAGCCGGAAGAGATCATCAATTGAGCGATGGACAAAGCAGAGCCGACAATCACAACGATATCAATTGGGAAACGGCGGCGCAGTTCTGAAATCTGTACAATGCCAAACGCGATAAGTGCGATAAGATACGCGGCAAGGCCTTTAATAATTGGTACTAGCTCTAATAACGCACACCCAATTACGGCAGCAAAGCCCAGTAGTACGATGGAGGATTTATTCGTATCAAGCCGAGCGCTAGAGTCCAAATCATGCACTAAAACAAACTCTTTACGATGAGCTCGGCGCTCCGATTCAAAACGCTTCCCCGGAACCAGAACTAACGTGTCACCTGGCGCTAAGGTAATGCTACCCAAACCGCCCTCTAGGCGCTCATGGCCACGACGAATAGCGACAACAACGGCATCAAAGCGGTCACGGAATCGGCTCTCTTTAAGTGTTTTATAGCAAAACGTCGCGGATGAGCTCACCACAACTTCAATAAAATTTTGCCCATTCAAGTGCTGCTGACCAAAAAGCTTGAGGCCCGGAATTTCTTGCAGGGTCGCGACGCTCTCAACATCACCACAAAACAACAAACGGTCTTTCGCATTGAGTACAAAATCCGGTCCTACAGAGGAAACCGTCACGCCATCTCGTACAACCTCCGCAAGAAACAGTTTGCGCAGCGCACGTAAATTATTCTCGCTGACCGTGCGCCCAACTAACGGTGAACCAGGCTCTACGCGAGACTCAAGAAAGTACGGTAAATCTTCTTGGCTTTGATCATCATAGTTAGGCAGTAAGTAACTGAGCGGGATAAGAATCAGCATTCCTCCCACCAAAACCGCCAAGCCAATCATCGTGGGTGTAAAAAAGCTCAGGCTCGGCAAACCGGCATCTTCAACAAAGCTGTTGATGATTAAGTTAGTCGACGTACCTATCAAAGTTAATGTGCCACCAAAAATGGCCGCGTAAGACAGCGGGATGAGTAATTTCGAAGGCGCATGCTGCTGATTACGCTTAATCGCCCCAATCAATGAGACAACCACAGCGGTATTATTCGTGAATGAAGAGAGCAAGGCCGTTGATACACCGAGCTTAGCGATCACACTACCTAACTGGCCTTCAGAAATACTACGGCTCACCCAACTGATTAGTAACGTTTTTTCTAAAGCACACGATGCAAGAATCAATAGAACCAGAGTCAATAACGAAGAGTTGGTAAAGTTGGATGCGATCGTGGCTGAATCCATCATTCCCGCCATAAATGCAATAAAAGCGGCACCCGCAAAGACATAACTAGGCTTAATTTTTGTGACAAGCAAACAAGTGATAATGCCAAGCAAAATCGCTAATACAAACCCTTGTTCCCACATAGCCTTTCCTTACCAAATCGCCCAAAGGGCACAACAACGGCTCATTTATCCGTGAGACACCAGACAAACGAGTAAACAGACCAAAATCAGCGCAAGCGAAAAGAACATCAGAATGCTCGGTTTTCTTGGGCTTTACCGAAGCATTCTGGTATTAGGAGAATAACCTAACTGCATTTCGCAACTCAGTTAGGCAGCGACGCCCCAAGCACAACAACAGATAGAATCAGAGCTTATTGTGCTCGGGCGCGCCAATTACTTTTTCAGCAATTGGCTGACGTCTTTTGCTTCCCAGTGTGGGAAGTGTTTACGCACAAGTGCATTCAGCTCAACTTCAAACGCAGAGATGTCCGTCAAATCGCGCTCAACCACCGCGAGGCTTTCTTTGACCATGCCTGCACCGACCGTCACGTTCGTCAGACGATCGATAATGATGAAGCCGCCGGTATCAGCACAATCTTGGTAATTGTCCAGCGCAACTGACTCATTGAGAGACCATTCACACAAGCCAATACCATTCAATGGCAGCTCTGCCGCACTATGAGTCGATAGGTTGTTGATATCATATTGGTGACGAATCGCTTCAACATGGCCCACAGTTTTCTTACCCGCGATTTTGATGTCGTAGTCACGGCCCGGTTGCAGAGGTTGCTCTGTCATCCATACCACATCGGCAAGCAAGTGGTTTGTGGTTTCCACTTGAGCATTGTCTAGGACAATCAAATCGCCACGGCTAATATCGATCTCATCGCTTAGCGTCAGAGTGACCGCCAACCCAGCACGAGCTTCCTCAATATCACCATCAAACGTAACAATGCGTGCCACGGTTGACGTTTTCCCCGATGGCAATGCTTTGATGGCATCACCGACTTTGATCGAACCTGAAGAAATCGTCCCCGCAAAACCACGGAAATCGAGGTTAGGACGGTTAACGTATTGCACAGGGAAGCGGAACTCACCCGCACCTTTTTCTTGATCCACATCGACCGTTTCAAGAAGTTCAAGCAATGACGGGCCTTTAAACCAGCTTAGGTTTTGCCCTTTATCCACCACATTGTCACCTTCAAGCGCCGAAATCGGGATGATTTGAATATCAATATCCCCGGTCAGGTTCTCAGAAAACTTAAGATACTCATCGCGGATTTCTTCAAAGCGCTCTTGAGAGTAATCCACTAAATCCATCTTGTTGATCGCCACAACAAAGTGTTTCAAACCCAGTAGGTTGGAAATAAAAGAGTGACGACGAGTTTGATCAAGAATGCCTTTACGTGCATCAACTAAGATCACCGCTAAGTCACACGTCGATGCGCCTGTTGCCATATTGCGCGTGTACTGCTCGTGCCCAGGAGTATCGGCGATGATGAACTTACGTTTCTGCGTCGAGAAATAGCGGTAAGCTACATCAATTGTGATCCCCTGCTCGCGCTCAGCTTGTAAGCCATCGACCAACAACGCAAGGTCAGGCTTTTCACCCGTGGTGCCCACACGTTGGCTGTCTGAGTGCACTGCCGCTAGCTGATCTTCATAAATTTGTTTTGAGTCATGGAGTAAGCGACCGATTAGTGTACTTTTACCGTCATCTACCGAGCCACAAGTCAAGAATCTAAGTAACGACTTGTACTGGTGTTGTGTTAAATAGCCTTCGATACCAAGCTCGGCTAATTGAGCTTCAACTGCACTGTTCATTATCTTTCCTTAGATCCTTTAGAAGTAACCTTGACGTTTCTTTAGCTCCATCGATCCTGACTGATCGTGGTCGATCGCTCGACCTTGGCGTTCACTCGACGTTGCCACCAGCATCTCTTCGATAATGCCGGTCAAAGTGTTCGCTTCAGACTCGATAGCCCCAGTTAATGGATAACAACCAAGAGTACGGAAACGCACACTCTTCTCTTCGATCACTTCACCCGGTTGAAGCTCCATACGATCATCATCAACCATGATCAGCATGCCATCGCGTTCAACAACTGGGCGTTTGTCCGCGAGGTAAAGCGGCACGATCTCGATGTTTTCTAAATAGATGTATTGCCAGATATCAAGCTCAGTCCAGTTCGAAAGTGGGAATACACGAATGCTCTCCCCTTTATTGACCTGACCGTTGTACGTCTTCCACAGCTCAGGACGCTGGTTTTTAGGGTCCCATGTATGGTTCTTATCGCGGAATGAATACACGCGCTCTTTTGCGCGTGATTTCTCTTCGTCGCGGCGCGCACCACCAAAGGCCGCATCAAAACCGTACTTGTTCAGCGCTTGTTTTAAGCCTTGAGTCTTCATGATGTCAGTGTGCTTAGAAGAACCATGAACAAACGGACTGCAGCCCATGGCTAGACCTTCTGGGTTCTTATGTACCAAAAGCTCAAAGCCGTATTTGGCAGCGGTGCGATCGCGAAACTCAATCATCTCGCGGAATTTCCAGTCGGTATCGACATGCAAAAGTGGGAATGGAATTTTGCCCGGGTAAAACGCTTTACGCGCTAGGTGCAGCATCACTGATGAGTCTTTACCAATCGAATACATCATGACTGGGTTATCAAACTCAGCCGCAACTTCGCGGATAATATGGATACTCTCCGCTTCGAGTTGTTTAAGGTGAGTTAAACGTTGTTGGTCCATGTTTTGTATTTCCTTTTTAAGCTTGAAGGCGCATTACGTCTCTAATCTTTGGTCTGAAATTATATGGAGTTGGCAATAGCACTTTTGTTGAATTCAGTACTAGACAAAAACCAGTCTAACTTTTGAGACAGTCGCACTACCTCTCCGACAACAATCAAAGATGGCGATTGTGCTTCCTTCGATAAATCAGAGAGTTGGGATAGTTCTCCCGTAAATACTTTTTGTTGAATCTGCGTGCCACGCTCAATAATGGCAATCGGAGTCGACGCTGAACGACCATGCTTAATGAGTTGATTCTGAATATAGTGTGATTTCATCAGCCCCATGTAGATCACTAAAGTCTGATTCCCACGCGCCAACGTGGACCAATCCATCTCATCACTTTCTTCTTTCAAGTGGCCAGTCACAAAGATGGCCGATTGCGCATAATCACGATGAGTCAGTGGAATACCAGCATAAGCGGTTGCGCCAGCTGCTGCGGTAATGCCAGGGACAACTTGAAAACGAACGCCAGCATCAGCAAGCACTTCTAACTCTTCACCACCACGACCGAATACAAACGGATCCCCACCTTTAATGCGCACTACTTTGTAGCCCTGCTTGGCAAAATCCACCAAAAGCTGATTCGTCTTCTCCTGCGGCACACTGTGATGCCCAGCTCGCTTCCCAACGCACACTAAAATCGTATCGCTAGGGATCAATGCCATGATTTCTTCAGACACCAAGTAGTCGTACAAAACCACATCGGCTTGCTGCAAACAGTTCAGTGCTTTCACTGTCAAAAGTTCAGGATCACCCGGCCCCGCCCCCACTAAGGCGACTTCACCAGGCTGTAGCGATTGCTTTGCAAAACGAGTAACACCAGCTACTGGGTTGTCAGAAACTAACCGGGGCTTTGGTTTAGGAAAAGAAGTGACTGAATCGTTCGTTGCCATTTGCTTGCTCATCGTCCATTGATATCGTTATGCAAGCATTATGGCGGGGCGTTTATATTACCTGAAATTCTAAAATTTCATTTTTTATTCAAAAATCTGCTAAGAAGTTTTTGTTTGGTCTCATTCAAAAGCGTGAAAAAGTCGGCGGTTAATATGAATAAGGTTCAGTAAACTGATTTCTGTTCACAGTTTTCTGTATCTTTATCATTAAGTTGCACCAGCGTTTGATACATTACGCGGTACGATTCCCCCTTCCCATTGAATTGGAGCACCAAATGAAAGTGGCAGTTCACCCTATTTCCCTCGCAGTGTTAAGTGGCATGCTAACGCTTGCGGGCCCTGCGATGGCCGATACCATCAAGCTTCGTATTATCGAAACCACCGACATTCACACCAACGTGATGGATTACGATTACTACAAAGACCAACCATCACAGCAAATTGGTTTAAGTCGCGCTGCGACCATAGTGAAACAGGCTAAGTCCGAGGCAGAAAACACGGTATTAGTTGATAACGGCGACTTAATTCAGGGCAGCCCAATGGGTGATTACATGGCTGCGAAAGGGATTAACGCTGGCGATGTGCACCCAGTCTACAAGGCGATGAACCAACTAGACTACGATGTGGGCAACATTGGCAATCATGAGTTCAACTATGGCCTAGACTTTCTACAAAAGACGTTGGCGGGCGCTAACTTCCCTTACATCAACGCAAACGTATTTGATAAAAAAACCGGTAAGCATTACTTCAAGCCTTACCTGATCAAAACCCACACCTTTAAAGACACAAACGGCGAAGCGCATCAAATAAAAGTGGGTTATATCGGCTTTGTACCACCACAAATTATGGTATGGGACAAGAAGAACTTAGAAGGCAAAGTCTTTGCTAAAGACATTAAGGAAACAGCAGAGAAACTGATTCCTCAAATGAAGAAAGAAGGCGCAGACGTGATTGTGGCGATTCCACACTCGGGCATTTCTACTGACCCATATAAGCTAGGCGCTGAAAACTCAGTTTACTACCTCACAGAAGTTGAAGGTATTGATGCGATTGCTTTTGGCCACTCTCACGCCGTCTTCCCTGGGAAAGACTTTGCAAACCTACCTGGTGTTGATACCGAGAAAGGGACCATCAATGGTGTGACGTCAGTGATGCCTGGTCGCTGGGGAAGTCATGTAGGTGTGATGGATTTGATGCTGAAAGAGGAAGACGGCAGATGGCAAGTAGTTGAAGGCCAAGCAGAAGCACGCCCTATCTTCGATAAAGTAAATAAGAAGTCATTAGCTAAAGCCGATGAGGGTATTGTGAAAGCGTTAGAAGAGGATCACAAAGGCACTCGTGAATTTGTAAACCAACCAATCGGCAAAGCAAATGATGTCATGTACAGCTTCTTGGCATTAGTGCAGGACGACCCAACCATTCAGATCGTTAACCTTGCTCAGAAAGATTACGTGGAACGCTTTATTCAAGGCGACCCAGATCTCGCTGACATTCCAGTATTGAGTGCCGCAGCACCATTTAAAGTCGGGGGGCGTAAGAACGATCCGAATAACTTTACAGAAGTCGAATCCGGTCAGCTCACCTTCCGTAATGCTGCCGATCTTTATTTATATCCCAACACCTTGGTCGCGATGAAAGTGAAAGGTAAAGAGGTTCGCGAATGGCTAGAGTGCAGCGCGGGTCAATTCAACCACATCGACATCAACAATCCTGAACCGCAATCTTTGATTGATTGGGATAATTTCCGTACGTACAACTTCGATGTCATTGATGGGGTGAACTACCAGATCGATATCACCCAACCGCCCAAATACGATGCGAGTTGCAAAGTGATTAATCCAGATTCTCAGCGTATTGTGAATCTGACATTCAATGGTAAGCCTGTTGATTCGAAGCAGGACTTCATCATCGCAACCAATAACTACCGTGCTTATAGCAATACCTTCCCTGGTACGGGCCCAGACTTTATTGCGTTTGACGCACCAGATGAAAACCGCTCTGTCGTCGCCGCTTATATTTCTCGCGTGAGTGAAGAAAAAGGTGAAGTGACACCAAGCGCTGACAACAACTGGTCTTTCGCACCGATTAAATCCGATAAAAAGCTAGATATTCGCTTCGAAACATCTCCTAGCGATAAAGCGGCGCAATTCATTAAAGATAAAGGTCAATACCCAATGAAACGTGTCGCGACTGACGACATTGGTTTCGCGATTTACCAAATCGATCTGAATAAGTAAGGCTGATTTGACAACAACGCTAAGCGGCTCTCATGAGCCGCTTTTTTGTTATCAATAAAACCCGTTAGAATAAAGAAAACCGTTTCTGAGTTATCACATGCACAGCGATCTTTTTTCAGACTTAGTCAATCATGGCTTCTTAGACACAGAAGCAAACCAACTTATCGAAAATGGTGAGTTACTCGAACTGCCTACGCGCCACATTCTTAACCACCAAGGAGAGTTTAGCTCGCACCTTTACTTCATTATTGAAGGGTTATGCCATGCAAGCTATCTCACTGAGCAGGGCAAAGAGTTCAGTAAAGAGTTTTATTGGGAGAAAGACTGGGTTATCGGCTTTGAGAGCATAATTAAGAACCAACCTTCGCCTTACTTATTGGAAACGCTGAGCGCTTGTCAGCTATTTTGCTTACCAATTGAAACGCTGCATCACTGGCGAGCAGAAAAGCACGCCATTTACTTAAAGCTACTCGAAAACCAACTGGTTAATAAAGAGAATAAAGAACGCTTTATGTTGCTCTACTCGCCAGAGGAACGATATCAATTATTTTGCGCTCATTACCCAGATTTAGAGCAACGTATTACCGATAGTCAAATTGCGGCCTACCTGGGCATTACGCCAATCAGTTTGAGTCGAATCAAAGCACGTTTAACCAAAGGTCACACTCTCAAATAAACTCAAAAAAGAAAAAAGCTCTTCAAACGAAGAGCTTTTTCTCTGCTATTTGAGCTATTTAAGAATTCGCGCCCGGAACTGGCGCCCTTTCATCTTGCCGTTACTAATGGTCTGTAGAGCCTTTTTAGCCACAGACTTTTCGACGGCAACATAAGCGCGCACAGGGAATAGGTGAATCTTGCCAACTTGAGAGCCTGGGATACCATTTTTCCCCGTCAGACACCCTAAGATATCACCCGGTCGTACTTTCTGTTTCTTACCGCCATCAATGTTAATCGTCACCATCTTCGCTTGGTATGGCTGCTGATTTGATTTGGCAGGCAATGTTGCTGGTACCACGTCCATGTCCAGGTATTCTTCAATACGAGCTACACGCAAACCGTCTTTCTCTCCAAAGAAGCTGAACGCCAAACCTTTACTACCTGCACGGCCTGTACGACCGATACGGTGTACATGAACCTCAGGATCGCGCGATAGCTCAAAGTTAAAGACTGCATCAAGGTTATCTACGTCCAAACCACGCGCCGCGACGTCTGTTGCGACAAGGATAGAAACACTCTTGTTAGCAAACTGCACCAATGCTTGATCGCGTTCACGCTGTTCTAAGTCCCCATGGATATCGATAACGCTGAATCCTTTGCGATGCAACTCATCTGCGACACTTTGCACTTCTTTTTTGGTATTGCAAAAAACCACAGCGGACTCTGGTTGGTGAGTCAGTAGCAAGTTCGCCAACGCTTCATCACGCGCTTCCGAACCTTCAACTTTGTAGAAATGCTGAGCAATGCTTGAGGTATCATGAGTCGATTCCACCTTAATGACTTCAGGCGTCTGCATAATACGCTGCGCAATTTGCTCAATTTTCTCTGGGAAAGTAGCACTGAAAAGTAGAGTTTGACGCTGCTTTGGCGCTGCATCAATAATCGCATCTAATGCGTCTTGGAAACCCATGTCCAGCATGCGATCAGCTTCATCTAGCACCAAGGTATTCAGCTCGCTAAGGTTAATGCGGCCTTTCTCAAGGTGATCCAAAATACGGCCAGGTGTGCCGACTAGGATATGCGCTCCATGCTCCAGCGAACCAATTTGTGGCCCCATTGGCATCCCACCGCAGAGAGTAAGCACTTTAATATTATGAATGCCACGACCTAAAGTACGAATTTCCTTCGCGACTTGATCCGCCAGCTCACGAGTTGGACACAATACTAATGACTGGACACGAAAGCGTTTGACGTTAAGGTTCGATAAAACACCCAAACCAAATGCAGCGGTTTTACCTGAGCCCGTTTTACCCTGCCCGATGACATCACGATGTTTTAGGATTGCAGGCAAACTCAAAGCTTGAATTGGCGTCATGTGGGTGTAGTTCAGGGAATCAAGTGTGGCGAGTAACGCTGGGTTTAGCCCGACTTGATCAAAAGTTTGTTTGCTCACGGGAATATCCTCAGGTGAGATGAAAAGAGGGCACATTATCACCAGATTTGGTGGGAAAACCAGTGATAATTAACCTTTGTTAATGAGTATGAGTACAAAACAAAGTAAAGTCAGTCACTCTACTCTCATGACGGATGACAACATGCTCACTTGGATTACTTTGCCCTTTGCTCAACTGACAACCACACAATTGTATACAATGATGAAATTACGTGTGGATGTATTCGTCGTTGAACAAACCTGCCCTTATCCTGAACTGGATGGCAAAGACACACTGGAAGGTGTTTATCATCTAATAGGTTACCACGGTGATGAACTTGTTGCTTGCGCACGATTGCTACCCGCTGGCACGACGTATGACAATGTGAGCATTGGTCGAGTCGTCACCAAACAAACTGTGCGTGGTGATGGTCTGGGACATAAGTTGCTGAAAGAGGCATTAACACAGTGTGAAATATTGTGGCCAGGACAGACGATTGATATAGGAGCTCAAGAGCATCTCATCCAGTTTTATGCGAGTCATGGATTCAAAGTTATTTCTGATCGCTACCTAGAGGATGGTATTCCTCATGTGGATATGCGAAAAGAAGCCGTAGCGATATAACGCGTTCATTGCTAGTTTAACTAATTTATAGATAAACTAAAAAGACGCGATACCTTCGCGTCTTTAGTTCATTTGAAGCATCTACTTGTTGCGCCCAAAGGTCCCATCCGATAAGCGGAAAAACATGACGGACCGGCCGCTTTTTTCTAGTTGCAGCATATCCAACTCGCCTTTATCGCTAAGCTTAAAGCGAATCAATTGTCCTTGTTTAATTTGGCTCAGCGGCTTATCACTGCCTTCGATTTTTACTAGAGCGCTAAGATCCGCCATCGAGAGCTGATTACTTCTGAAAACCTGCGCTAACGTGTCGCCATTTTTAACCATGTACTCTTTCCAGTCTTCGGATTTCGGCCCAGAATTCTGAGAGGTTCTTTGCTGGCTTAAACTCTGTGCATTCAGCTGAATCGCTACGCGCTGATGATCGACCTCAGCTTGCTCAACTGATTGTTCTGTTTTATTCGGCAAAGGAATAACAAGGAGTACCAGAATCAATGGAACTAAAACCATCAAAGCTCGTTGATGGAATTTCGGTAGGCGCAGCCAAAACTGCTTAACAGGCTGTATACGCTCCAACCATTGCTCTTTGTTGAAAGGCTGCTTCCAGTCGATAGCAGCGAATTTTTGTTTAACCAATTCGACATAGTCGACTTGCTGCTTTTTCTTTCTGCGACGATTCATTTTAATGAGTCCCTTAATACTTCTACTGCCAGTATAAAAATACCGACGCGGAGAGTATATGTTTTTCACTAAACTAAAATGGAATTTGGATTAAATTAGCAGAAATTTCACTTGGAGTAAGAGATAAGTCACACCCTGGCCGCCTCAATTAAGCATTCAGTCGCAATCATTTAAACCTAAGCTCGAAACTGATATCCTGTTGCCTTTATCACTCCTAACAAGAGCGACATTCATGTCTGAAATTAAATTTGAAACTGCAGAACAAAAAGCAAGCTACGGCATTGGTCTGCAAATGGGTCAGCAACTTGCAGGTTCTGGTCTTGAAGGTCTTAGCGTTGATGCTATCGCAGCGGGTATTGCAACAGCACTAACTGGTGACATGCCATCAATCGAAATTGATGAAATCAACAAAGCACTACAAGAACTTCACACTCGTGCAGAAACCGCTCGCCAAGAAGCAGCGAAAATTGCAGCAGCAGAAGGCGAAGCGTTCCTAAAAGACAACGCACTACGCCCTGAAGTTAATGTTCTAGACTCTGGCCTTCAGTACGAAATCATTTCTGAAGGTACTGGTGCAGTTCCAACAGCAGAAAGCTCAGTTCGCGTTCACTACCACGGTGAGCTAACTGACGGTACTGTATTCGATAGCTCTGTATCTCGCGGTCAACCAGCTGAATTCCCTGTTACAGGCGTAATCAAAGGCTGGGTAGAAGCACTACAACTAATGCCTGTTGGTTCTAAGTGGAAACTATACGTACCACAAGACCTTGCGTACGGTGAGCGTGGCGCTGGTGCAGCTATCCCTCCATTCGCAGCACTAGTTTTCGAAGTAGAACTACTAGATATTCTTTAATTGAAACCATTTTCAATTATGATTTAATAAAACGGCGCATTAGCGCCGTTTTTTTTGTCTAAACTGAATAGACTTTCTCACCTCTAAACCTTTCATTCTGATAGCCTTTAAAACAATAAAATCACGTTAAAAACGCTCAACCTTCGGAGGTACTATGCGTAAAACACTCCTGACTCTGGCACTCTTATCAATGAACATTGGTAGTGCACACGCATTCTTAGATTCCGTCACGCAAAAAAGTAAAGAAAGTGGCCTAATGGATATGGTAGGTAGTAGCCTGAACACTGAATCATCTCCATTAACAGACATGCTAACTAGCCAATTACCTGTATCTACAGAACAAGCGGCTGGAGGTAGTGGCGCACTACTCGCTTTGGCTCAAAGCCAGCTTTCACAAGAAAATAGCAGTGAATTACAGTCTTTGATTCCTGGGCTTTCAAACTTGCAAGGAGCACAAAGCTTACTGGGGAATATTGAGAATATCAGTGCAGTAAAAAGTGCATTCGATACGTTGGGTTTAGATCCCTCTATGATCAGTCAGTTTGCTCCAGTAATCTTGGATTACTTGAACAAGCAAGGCGCTAGCGAGGGACTTCTAAGTTCATTGGGCGGGTTGTGGAATACTAGTAAATAAGCGCAAGTGATAATCACTTTTTAAATTGCCAGTCTACATGGAGTAAAATAAATGCAGGCTGGATATAAAGATTTACTGAATCGCAGATACAAAAAAGCCGAGCTAACGCTCGGCTTTCTCGTTCTTACGAACTGATTACTCAGCAGCTTCTTCAGCAGCTGGGCGATCTACAAGCTCAATGTAAGCCATTGGAGCTTTATCACCAGCACGGAAGCCAGCTTTTAGGATACGAGTGTAACCGCCCTGACGAGCAGCAAAACGTGGACCTAGTTCGTTAAATAGTTTTGCAACTACTTCGTTGTCACGAGTACGTGCAAATGCTAGACGACGGTTAGCAACACTGTCAGTCTTAGCTAGTGTAATCAAAGGCTCAACTACGCGACGTAGCTCTTTTGCTTTTGGCAAAGTAGTCTTGATAACTTCATGACGTACTAGAGAGCTAGCCATGTTGCTGAACATCGCTTTGCGATGTGAGCTGTTGCGGTTGAGTTGACGACCACTCTTACGATGGCGCATGACCTAATCCTTCTAACTAGTATCGATTAATCTTCAGCGATTGATGCAGGTGGCCAGTTTTCTAGGCGCATGCCCAGAGACAGACCACGTGACGCAAGTACGTCTTTAATCTCAGTAAGAGATTTTTTACCAAGGTTAGGCGTTTTAAGTAGCTCAACCTCAGTACGTTGTACTAGATCACCGATGTAGTGAATCGCTTCTGCTTTCAGACAGTTAGCAGAGCGAACTGTTAGTTCAAGATCGTCTACAGGACGCAGTAGGATCGGATCGAATTCTGGCTTCTCTTCTTTCTCCTCAGGAACTCGTACATCACGAAGATCTACGAATGCATCCAATTGTTCAGCTAGGATTGTAGCTGCACGACGGATTGCTTCCTCAGGTTCTAGAGTACCGTTTGTTTCCATATCGATAACAAGCTTGTCTAGATCAGTGCGCTGTTCTACACGAGCTGCTTCTACAGCGTAGGCAATTTTGTCTACTGGGCTGTAAGTAGCATCTACTAGTAGGCGACCGATTGGACGCTCGTCTTCTTCGTTATGGATACGCGCAGAAGCTGGAACATAACCACGACCACGTTCTACTTTAATACGCATTGCGATTTCAGCGTTGTCATCCGTTAGGTGACAAATAACGTGTTCAGGGTTAGCGATCTCTACATCACCATCATGGGTGATGTCACCTGCAACCACAGGGCCCGAGCCTGATTTGTTCAAAGTAATGAACACTTCATCTTTGCCTTCAGCAACACGCACTGCCAAACCTTTAAGGTTTAGAAGGATTTCAAGAATATCTTCTTGTACACCTTCTTTAGTGCTGTACTCGTGAAGTACGCCTTCGATTTCTACTTCTGTCACTGCACAACCAGGCATAGAAGATAGAAGAATGCGGCGAAGTGCATTACCCAGAGTATGACCAAAGCCACGCTCTAATGGCTCAAGAGTTACTTTTGCGTGAGTCGAGCTGATTTGTTCGATGTCAACTAGACGTGGCTTAAGAAATTCTGTTACAGAACCCTGCATTGTGTCCTCTCTTTAGTTTAAACCTTACTTAGAGTAAAGCTCGACGATCAATTGTTCGTTGATGTCAGCTGATAGATCAGAACGCTCAGGCATACGCTTGAATGTACCTTCCATCTTGCCACCATCTACTTCAATCCAAGTTGGTTTTTCACGTTGTTCAGCAACTTCTAGAGCAGCTTTAATACGAGCTTGCTGTTTAGCTTTCTCGCGAATAGAAACAACGTCATTAGCCGCTACTTTGAAAGAAGGAACGTTTACAACTTTACCGTTTACTAGGATAGCTTTGTGGCTAACTAGCTGACGTGCTTCTGCGCGAGTTGCACCAAAGCCCATGCGGTAAACTACGTTATCAAGACGACCTTCAAGAAGCTGAAGTAGGTTTTCACCAGTGTTGCCTTTTAGGCGAGCAGCTTCTTTGTAGTAGTTACGGAATTGTTTTTCTAGAACGCCGTACATACGACGTACTTTTTGCTTCTCACGAAGCTGAACGCCATACTCAGATAGACGACCGCGACGAGCGCCGTGTACACCTGGTGCGTTATCAATTTTACACTTGGTATCGATCGCGCGAACACCAGACTTAAGGAATAAGTCAGTGCCTTCACGACGGCTAAGCTTCAGCTTAGGACCCAAATATCTTGCCATGATTCTTCTCCAATTGTCCTAGAAACGTTATACGCGACGTTTCTTAGGTGGACGACAACCGTTATGAGGGATTGGTGTAGCATCAACGATGTTTGTGATGCGGAAACCAGCGGCGTTTAGTGCACGAACAGTAGATTCGCGACCTGGACCAGGACCCTTAACCATAACTTCCAAGTTCTTTAGGCCGTATTCTTTAGCCATTTCAGCACAACGCTCAGCAGCAACCTGTGCAGCGAACGGAGTAGACTTACGAGAACCACGGAAACCAGAACCACCTGCAGTAGCCCATGCAAGAGCGTTACCTTGACGGTCAGTAATGGTTACGATTGTGTTATTGAAAGAAGCATGGATGTGCGCAACGCCATCTGCAACTTGCTTGCGTACGCGCTTACGAGCGCGAGTTGGTTGTTTAGCCATTGTACTCTACCTTCCCGATTATTTCTTGATCGGCTTACGCGGACCCTTACGGGTGCGAGCGTTGGTTTTAGTACGCTGTCCACGTAGTGGTAGACTGCGACGATGACGAAGACCACGGTAACAGCCAAGGTCCATAAGACGCTTGATGTTCATAGATACTTCACGACGTAGATCACCTTCTACAGTGTACTTAGCTACACCATCACGCAGTTGATCGATCTGCTCTTCAGTTAGTTCACTGATCTTAACATTTTCAGCAATACCCACTTCAGCTAGGATAGCTTGAGAGCGAGTTTTACCGATGCCGTAGATCGCTGTTAGAGCGATTACTGCATGTTTCTGATCAGGAATGTTAATGCCTGCTATACGGGCCATTATTCACTCCTAAGTGTTTCTATAAAAGAATTAGCCGCAGCAAAGCCCGTTATGGATACGCTGCGGAATACTACTTCTTTTGCACGCAAAAGGTAGGCCGAGGAATATACTCGACCCAACCTTCATTTTCAAGTAAAAATTTCTGCTAATTAGCCTTGGCGCTGTTTGTGCTTTGGCTCACTGCAAATCACGCGAACGACACCGTTACGCTTGATTACTTTACAGTTACGGCAGATTTTTTTAACGGAAGCACGAACTTTCATTGCTAAACTCCGTAAATGAAACTGAGTCTACCGCCGGATTAACGGCCGTAGCCTTTCAGATTCGCTTTCTTCAACACAGAATCATACTGTTGAGACATCAGATGAGTCTGTACCTGTGCCATAAAGTCCATAATTACAACAACTACGATTAGTAGCGATGTACCGCCGAAGTAGAAACGTACGTTCCACGCGACCATCATGAACTCGGGAATCAGACAGATAAAGGTAATGTACAGTGCACCAGCAAGGGTTAAACGTGTCATTACTTTATCAATGTACTTCGCTGTCTGCTCACCTGGGCGGATACCGGGTACGAATGCACCAGACTTCTTCAAGTTATCTGCTGTTTCACGCGGGTTGAAAACCAACGCCGTGTAGAAAAAACAGAAGAAGATAATTGCTGCTGCATAAAGCATTACATACAACGGTTGACCTGGGCTAAGAGCCAAAGACACGTCAGTTAACCAACCGAACGCGCTGCTCTCGCCGTTTTGACCAAACCACTGAGCCAATGTTCCTGGGAACAAGATAATGCTTGATGCAAAAATCGCTGGAATTACACCTGCCATGTTAATTTTAAGAGGCAGATGCGAGCTTTGCGCAGCAAATACTTTACGACCTTGTTGACGCTTCGCGTAGTTAACGACGATTCGGCGTTGACCACGTTCCATGAAAACAACGAAGTAAATGACTGCAAAAGCTAATACCGCGATTAGCAACAGAAGAAGTACATGCAATTCACCTTGACGCGCTTGCTCGATTGTTTGACCGATTGCAGAAGGCAATCCAGCAACAATACCTGCAAAAATCAGTATCGAAATACCGTTACCAATTCCTCGCTCTGTAATTTGTTCACCTAACCACATTAAGAACATGGTACCGGTTACTAAACTTACGGTAGCAATTAGCGTAAACATGGTTTGGTTGATAACAACCAGATTGTCGACCATGTTTGGTAGGCCAGTTGCAATACCTATAGCTTGGAAGGTTGCAAGTACAAGCGTGCCGTAGCGTGTGTATTGGCTGATCTTACGACGGCCTGCTTCACCCTCTTTTTTGAGTTCAGCTAACGCTGGATGAACTACAGTTAGCAATTGGACAACAATAGATGCCGAAATATACGGCATGATGCCCAATGCTAATATAGATGCACGCTCAAGAGCACCACCGGAGAACATGTTAAACATTTCAACGATGGTACCTTTTTGCTGTTCGAACAAATCGGCAAGTACAGCAGCGTCAATACCAGGAATCGGCACAAAGGAGCCGGCTCGGAATACTAAAAGTGCACCAATTACGAATAACAAGCGCGACTTTAGTTCACTTAAGCCGCTCTGAGCACTACGAAAATCTTGTCCTGGTTTCTTAGCCATCTGTACCTCGTTCCTCGAGATTATTCCTCGATTTTACCGCCTGCAGCTTCGATTGCAGCTTTAGCGCCTTTAGTCACACGTAGACCTTTCACAGTCACTGCTTTGTTGATTTCACCAGAAAGAACAACTTTTACAAATTCGATGTTCTTAGTGATGATGTTAGCAGCTTTAAGACTGTTTAGATCAACTACGTCACCAGAAACTTTCGCTAGCTCAGCTAGACGAACTTCAGCAGACACTAGGCTCTTACGAGAAGTGAAACCGAATTTTGGTAGACGTTGTTTCAGAGGCATCTGACCGCCTTCGAAACCTGGACGAACACTGCCGCCAGAACGTGATTTTTGACCTTTGTGACCACGGCCACCAGTTTTACCTAGGCCTGAACCGATACCACGACCTACTCGCTTCGCAGAAGTTTTCGCGCCAGCAGCCGGTGCTAGAGTATTCAAACGCATTCTGATTACTCCTCAACTTTAACCATGTAGTAAACCTTGTTGATCATACCGCGAATACACGGAGTATCTTCAAGTTCTACTGTGTGGTTGATTTTACGAAGACCTAGACCGCGCAAAGTAGCTTTGTGCTTTGGCAGACGACCAATTGAGCTTTTAGTTTGAGTTACTTTAATAGTTGCCATGGTGTTCTTACTCCGAAATAGATTCAACAGTTAGACCACGTTTAGCAGCAACCATTTCTGGTGACTTCATGCTACCTAGTGCATCGATCGTTGCACGAACGATGTTGATAGGGTTCGTAGAACCGTACGCTTTAGATAGTACGTTGTGTACACCAGCAACTTCTAGTACTGCACGCATCGCACCACCTGCGATAACACCAGTACCTTCTGCAGCAGGCTGCATGTAAACTTTAGAGCCCGAATGGCGACCTTTCACTGGGTGGTGAAGAGTGCCTTCGTTTAGAGCGATCGTAGTCATGTTACGACGCGCTTTTTCCATTGCTTTTTGAATCGCTGCAGGTACTTCACGAGCTTTGCCGTAACCGAAACCTACACGACCATTACCGTCACCAACTACTGTTAGTGCAGTGAAGCTCATGATTCGACCGCCTTTAACCGTCTTAGATACGCGGTTAACTGCGATTAGCTTTTCTTGCAAATCATTCGCTTGAACTTGTTGTTCTTTAGCCATCTTCCAACCCTACCTTAGAATTTCAGACCAGCTTCGCGAGCAGATTCTGCTAGCGCCGCTACTCGACCGTGGTATTGGAAACCAGAACGATCAAATGCAACTGCAGTTACGCCCTTCTCAAGAGCGCGCTCAGCAATAGCTTTACCCACTGCTTTAGCTGCATCAACGTTACCAGTGTATTTCACTTGCTCACGGATCGCTTTTTCTACAGTAGAAGCTGCTGCGATAACCTCAGAGCCGTTAGCCGCGATAACCTGTGCGTACACGTGACGAGGAGTACGGTGTACAACTAGGCGAGTCGCACCCAGTTCTGCAATCTTACGACGTGCACGTGTAGCACGACGGATGCGAGATGCTTTCTTATCCATAGTGTTACCTTACTTCTTCTTAGCTTCTTTAGTACGCACATTTTCATCTGCGTAACGAACACCTTTGCCTTTGTATGGCTCAGGCTCACGGTAAGAACGAATGTCAGCCGCAACTTGACCAACTAGTTGCTTGTCAGCACCAGTGATCACGATTTCAGTTTGGCTTGGACATTCAGCTTTAATACCCGCTGGCAACTCGTGCTCAACTGGGTGTGAGAAGCCTAGTGTTAGACCTACAGCGTTGCCTTTGATAGCAGCACGGTAACCTACACCTTTAAGAGTTAGCTTCTTAGTAAAGCCTTCAGTAACACCAACAACCATGTTGTTAACTAGAGCGCGAGCAGTACCTGCTTGAGCCCATGCGTTAGCAACACCTTCTTTAGGACCGAAAGTCAGGTTATTTTCTTCCTGAGCGATTACAACTGCATCGTTAAGAACGCGAGTTAGTTCGCCTTTCGCACCTTTTACAGTGATTTCTTGGCCGTTTAGTTTCACCTCTACGCCAGCTGGAATAGCGACAGGTGCTTTTGCAACACGAGACATAGTCTACTCCTTATTAAGCTACGTAAGCGATGATTTCACCACCAAGACCTGCTTTACGTGCAGCGCGGTCTGACATAAGACCCTTGGAAGTTGAAACGATAGCAATACCAAGACCACCCATTACAGAAGGAAGTTCATCTTTCTTCTTGTAAACACGTAGACCTGGACGAGAAACACGTTTAAGTTGCTCGATTACTGGTTTAGCTTGGAAGTACTTAAGTGTAACTTCTAGCTCAGGTTTTGCTTCGCCTTCAACAGCGAAGTCAACGATGTAACCTTCAGCTTTTAGTAGTGCAGCAATTGCAACTTTAAGCTTTGAAGAAGGCATTTTTACAGCAACTTTGTTTGCTGCCTGACCGTTACGAACGCGGGTCAGCATATCCGAAATCGGATCTTGCATGCTCATATGATTTACTCCAAATGATTAAGTGGCAATTACCAGCTAGCCTTACGAAGACCCGGAATCTCGCCTTTCATGCAAGCTTCACGAACCTTAATACGGCTTAGACCGAACTTACGTAGGTAACCGTGTGGACGACCAGTTTGGTTGCAACGGTTGCGCTGACGTGATGCACTTGAATCACGTGGAAGAGATTGCAGTGTAAGAACCGCGTTCCAACGATCTTCTTCAGATGCGTTTACATCGCTGATGATAGCTTTTAGCGCTGCACGCTTTTCAGCGAACTTAGCTACTAGCTGTGCACGTTTAGCTTCACGTGCTTTCATTGATTGTTTAGCCATAACAGTAACCCTTCACCTTACTTACGGAATGGGAAGTTAAAGGCAGCCAGCAGAGCACGGCCTTCCTCATCAGTACCAGCAGACGTCGTAATAGTGATGTCTAAACCGCGTACACGATCAACTTTATCAAAGTCGATTTCCGGGAAGATGATTTGCTCGCGAACGCCCATGCTGTAGTTACCGCGACCGTCAAAAGACTTAGCGCTAACACCACGGAAGTCACGTACACGTGGAAGAGCGATGTTAATTAAACGCTCAAGAAAATCCCACATACGTTCGCCACGCAAGGTTACTTTACAACCGATAGGGTAGCCTTCACGGATTTTGAAACCTGCAACAGATTTGCGCGCTTTTGTGATAAGTGGCTTTTGACCAGAGATCGTTGCCATATCAGACGCTGCATTTTCTAGCAGTTTCTTATCGTTGATTGCTTCACCAACACCCATGTTTAGGGTGATTTTCTCGATTCTAGGGACTTGCATGACGCTTGTGTAACCGAACTGTTTGGTCAGTTCAGCGACTACAGACGACTTGTAGTAATCATGCAGTTTCGCCATAGTAGAACTCCAAATTACTTCTATTAGTTAGAAACGGTTTCGCCGTTAGACTTGAAGAAACGAACTTTTTTGCCGTCTTCAAAACGGAAACCGATACGGTCAGCTTTACCAGTAGCTGCGTTGAAAATCGCCACGTTAGAAACGTCGATTGCTGCTTCTTGCTCTACGATACCGCCTTGGATACCCATAGCTGGAACAGGTTTCTGATGCTTCTTAACTAGGTTGATACCTTCAACGATAACTTTACCAGTTGCTAGAACCTTAGTTACTTTACCTTTCTTGCCTTTGTCTTTACCAGCAAGAACGATTACTTCGTCATTACGACGGATTTTAGCTGCCATTTCTACGTGCTCCTTACAGAACTTCTGGAGCCAGTGAAACGATCTTCATGAACTTATCGCCACGAAGTTCGCGTGTCACAGGACCAAAGATACGTGTACCGATTGGTTGCTCAGTATTGTCGTTTAGCAATACGCAAGCATTTCGGTCGAAGCGAATGACAGAACCGTCAGGACGACGTACGCCTTTACGGGTGCGCACTACCACCGCCTTCAGAACATCACCTTTTTTAACTTTACCGCGAGGGATTGCTTCCTTCACAGTAACTTTGATGACGTCACCGATATGTGCATAACGGCGGTGAGAGCCACCCAGAACCTTAATACACATTACGCTGCGTGCGCCTGAGTTATCAGCTGCGTCCAGCATACTTTGCATTTGGATCATGTTAGTGCTCCGCTAAATATTAATAACTAGACCCATCACGGGTCGGGCTGCCTCTTTAAAAGGGACGCGAATTGTACCACCCTTTTTTGTGATTGGGTAGTCAAAAAATAAACGGCTCCAAAAATATTTTGGAGCCGCTTTAGTTTCATAGAATTAACGAGATTAAATCTTCGCCTTTTCTAGAACTTTTACCAAAGTCCAAGACTTAGTCTTAGACAGTGGACGACACTCTGCGATTTCAACTGTGTCGCCTAGGCCACACTCGTTGTTCTCGTCATGTGCGTGTACTTTAGTCGTACGTTTTACGTATTTACCGTAGATTGGGTGTTTTACGAAACGTTCGATAGCAACAGTGATAGACTTGTCCATCTTATCGCTAACAACACGACCTTGTTGAGTACGTTTTACTTCGCTCATTATGCGCCTGCCTTCTCAGTCAAAACAGTTTTCACACGTGCGATATCACGGCGTACAGCTTTCAGAGTATGAGTTTGCTGTAGTTGACCAGTCGCAGCTTGCATGCGCAAGTTGAACTGTTCACGTAGCAAATTCATTAGCTCAGCGTTAAGCTCTTCAACGCTTTTCTCGCGTAGATCTTGTGCTTTCATCACATCACCTGCTTAGTTACAAATGTAGTTTTGAAAGGCAGTTTACGTGCCGCAAGACGGAACGCTTCACGTGCCAATTCTTCAGGTACACCACCCATTTCGTACATAACCTTACCAGGTTGGATTTGGGCTACCCAGTACTCAACGTTACCTTTACCCTTACCTTGACGAACTTCAAGTGGTTTTTCTGTGATTGGTTTGTCTGGGAACACACGGATCCAGATTTTACCTTGACGCTTAACGTGACGTGTCATTGCACGACGTGCCGCTTCGATTTGACGAGCAGTTAGACGACCACGGCCAACAGCTTTAAGACCGAATTCGCCGAAGCTTACATCAGTACCTTTAGCTAGACCACGGTTACGACCAGTCTGAACCTTACGGAACTTAGTACGTTTAGGTTGTAGCATCTGTCGACTCCTTACTTACGGCCTTTACGCTGCTTCTTAGGCTTGTCGCCTTTAGGCTCTACAGCGTTAGCTGCTGGCATACCACCTAGGATTTCACCTTTGAAGATCCAAGTTTTAATGCCGATCACACCGTATTGAGTGTGAGCCGAAGAAGTTGCGTAATCAATGTCAGCACGTAGAGTGTGTAGAGGCACACGGCCTTCACGGTACCACTCTGAACGTGCGATTTCAGCGCCGCCTAGACGACCGCTTACTTCCACTTTGATACCTTTAGCGCCTAGGCGCATAGCGTTTTGTACTGCGCGCTTCATAGCACGACGGAACATAACACGACGCTCTAGCTGAGACGCGATGCTGTCACCAACAAGTTGCGCATCTAGTTCAGGCTTACGTACTTCAGCGATGTTAATTTGCGCTGGTACACCTGCAATTTTAGCTACAGCTGCGCGTAGCTTCTCAACGTCTTCACCTTTCTTACCGATAACAACGCCTGGACGAGCAGTGTGAATAGTCACACGGATGCTCTTAGCAGGACGCTCGATAACGATACGTGATAGAGACGCTTTTTTCAGTTCACTTGTAAGGAACTGACGTACCTTGAAGTCGCCGTCTAGGTTGTCAGCGAAATCTTTGGTGTTAGCAAACCATGTAGCATTCCAAGGCTTAACGATGCCTAGACGAATACCATTTGGATGTACTTTTTGACCCATTGCTTACTCTCCTAGTCTCTAGCGATCTGCTACAACAACAGTGATGTGGCTTGAACGCTTCAAGATACGATCCGCACGACCTTTAGCACGAGGCATAATACGCTTCATGGTTGGGCCTTCATCTACAAAGATTTTTGCGACATTCAGATCGTCAATATCTGCACCTTCGTTGTGCTCCGCGTTAGCGATAGCAGACTCTAGAACTTTCTTAACTAGTGCAGCAGCTTTTTTGTTGCTGAACGTTAGGATTTCTAGAGCTTGGTCAACAGATTTACCACGGATTAGATCCGCAACTAAGCGAGCTTTCTGAGGCGAAATGCGAGCAAAGTTATGTTTAGCAATTGCTTCCATTATTTACTCCTTAGCGCTTCTTAGCTTTCTTATCCGCAGCGTGACCGCGGTAAGTACGTGTTGGTGCGAATTCACCCAGTTTGTGACCGATCATTTCATCAGTTACAAATACTGGTACGTGCTGACGACCATTATGGACAGCGATGGTCAAACCGATCATCGTAGGGATGATCATTGAACGACGGGACCAAGTCTTAATAGGCTTTTTGTCTCCGCTTTCCACCGCTTTCTCTACCTTCTTCAGCAAGTGTAGGTCAATAAAAGGACCTTTCTTGAGAGAACGTGGCATGGCGATTCCTCTTTATATAGATTACTTGTTACGACGACGTACGATGTACTTGTCAGTGCGTTTGTTCTTACGAGTCTTGAAGCCTTTAGTAGGCATACCCCAAGGAGATACTGGGTGACGACCACCAGAAGTACGGCCTTCACCACCACCGTGTGGGTGGTCAATCGGGTTCATTACAACACCACGAACCGTTGGACGGATACCGCGATGACGTGATGCACCTGCTTTACCAAGTTCACGTAGCATGTGCTCAGAGTTACCAACTTCACCGATTGTTGCACGGCCTTCAGAAAGAACTTTGCGCATCTCGCCAGAACGTAGACGGATAGTTACGTACGCACCGTCGCGAGCAACGATTTGAGCGTAAGCACCAGCCGAACGAGCTAGCTGACCACCTTTACCAGGCTTAAGTTCAACGTTATGTACTGTTGAACCTACTGGGATATTACGCATTGGTAGAGTGTTACCAGCTTTGATTGGTGCATCAACACCAGACTGAATAACATCACCAGCTACAACACCTTTAGGTGCTAGGATGTAGCGACGCTCACCGTCTTTGTAAAGAACTAGAGCAATGTTTGCGCTACGGTTTGGATCGTATTCAAGACGCTCAACTGTCGCTGGAATACCATCTTTAGTACGTTTGAAGTCAACTACACGGTAGTGGTGCTTGTGACCACCGCCGATGTGACGTACTGTGATACGACCCTTGTTGTTACGACCACCGTTCTTAGAGTTTTTCTCTAGAAGAGGTGCGTATGGCTTGCCCTTGTGTAGGTCAGCGTTAACAACTTTAACAACGTGACGACGACCAGGGGAAGTCGGCTTACATTTAACAATAGCCATTTTTAACTACTCCTGTTATTCCGCGCCGCCAACGAAGTCAAGATCTTGACCTTCTTTCAAAGTAACGTACGCTTTCTTAACGTCGCTGCGGCGACCTTGGCGTAGACCTTGACGTTTGGTCTTACCCTTAGTGATAAGAGTATTTACAGACTTAACTTCAACTTCAAATAGCTTTTCTACAGCTGCTTTGATCTCTTTTTTAGTCGCATCTTTAGCTACTTTGAAAACGATAGTGTTCGCTTTCTCAGCTGCCATAGTTGCTTTTTCAGAGATGTGCGGTGCACGTAGAACTTTTAGGATACGCTCTTCAGTGATCATGCTAGCATTTCCTCTACTTGCTTAACTGCTTCTGCAGTCATTACAACTTTGTCAAACGCGATTAGAGATACTGGATCGATACCAGCAACATCACGTGCGTCAACTTTGTATAGGTTACGAGCAGCTAGGAATAGATTCTCATCTACTTCGCTAGTCACGATTAGAGCGTCAGTTAGCTCAAGCTCTTTAAGCTTAGCAACTAGCTCTTTAGTCTTTGGTGCTTCAACTGAGAAGTTATCAACAACGATTAGACGCTCTTGACGAACAAGCTCAGAAAGAATGCTCTTCATAGCACCACGGTACATTTTTTTGTTTACTTTTTGGCTGTGATCTTGTGGTTTCGCAGCAAAAGTAACACCACCTGTACGCCAGATTGGGCTACGGATTGTACCAGCACGCGCACGGCCAGTACCTTTTTGACGCCATGGCTTAGCGCCACCGCCAGAAACTTCTGAACGTGTTTTTTGAGCACGAGTACCTTGACGAGCACCTGCTGCGTACGCAACAACTACTTGGTGTACAAGAGCTTCGTTAAACTCACGTCCGAAAGTAGTTTCGGAAACAGTTAGTGCATCGGCACCTTTAACCATTAGTTCCATTACTTACTCCTGAGACGTTATGCTTTAACAGCTGGTTTAACGATCACGTTGCCGCCAGTTGCGCCTGGGACTGCACCTTTAATAAGAAGCAGGTTGCGCTCAGCGTCAACACGTACGATCTCTAGGTTTTGAGTCGTTACACGCTCAGCACCCATGTGACCTGCCATTTTCTTGCCTTTAAATACGCGACCTGGAGTCTGACATTGACCGATAGAACCAGGAGCACGGTGAGACAATGAGTTACCGTGAGTCATATCTTGAGTACGGAAGTTCCAACGCTTAACAGCGCCTTGGAAACCTTTACCCTTAGATGTACCAGTAACGTCTACTTTCTTAGTTTCGTTGAATAGTTCAACAGTTAGTTCTGAACCAACTTCGAACTCTTCGCCGTTTTCTAAACGGAATTCCCAAAGACCGCGACCAGCTTCAACGCCAGCTTTAGCAAAGTGACCTGCTTCAGCTTTGTTTACGCGGTTAGCTTTCTTAGAACCAGCTGTAACCTGGATTGCTGCGTAGCCGTCAGTTTCAAGAGTTTTCACTTGAGAAACACGGTTAGCTTCAACCTCAACAACAGTTACTGGGATAGAAACGCCTTCTTCAGTAAATACGCGGGTCATGCCCACTTTACGACCGATTAGACCAATCATACTTCTAATCTCCCTTAACCTAGGCTAATTTGAACGTCAACGCCCGCAGCAAGGTCTAGACGCATTAGAGCATCAACAGTCTTGTCTGTTGGCTCAACGATGTCGATTAGACGCTTGTGAGTACGGATTTCGTACTGGTCACGTGCTTTCTTGTTAACGTGTGGAGAGATAAGAACTGTGAAACGCTCTTTACGAGTTGGCAGTGGGATTGGACCACGAACCTGTGCGCCAGTGCGCTTAGCTGTTTCAACGATTTCCGCTGTAGAAGCATCGATTAGTTTGTAATCGAAAGCTTTTAGGCGGATACGGATACGTTGGTTCTGCATGAGACAGAGCTCCAAATTTAATAAATTACACAAACAATATCGCCACTCAAACTCGTCAAGACGAGAGAATGCCGATTGATTTATGTGAAACCGTAGCATCCAAGATTAGGACGCATTGTCAGTTAATTTTCGATTAACTATCCCTATATGCCAAAGTCACCTTTGAGGATAGTTTTTCCGAAGAAAAGATAGCTAATTGTATTAACCGCGAACATAAGCTGAGTATACATTACCTCACAAATCCTTAGATTTGCTCGCTCCTCACTGCTCATTGGTTCACAACTGGCTTAACCAGTGCGCTGCATTATACAGATCACACTTTAGGTTGCAAGCGCTGAGTGAAAAATAATCGGGAATATTCCAAACCCCATACATTCCTCTTCGCTTGGTAGCCATTAAACAAAAAGGACGCCGAAGCGTCCTTTTCTAAACTGTAATCGTAATAGCGGCTGCTATTATTTCTTACCGCTTGATAGTGCACCGAAACGCTTGTTGAAGCGATCAACACGGCCGCCTGTATCAACGATACGTTGCTTACCAGTGTAGAATGGGTGACACTTGTCACATACGTCTAGGTGGATAGACTCTTTACCTAGAGTAGAGTTGAACTCAAAAGAGTTGCCGCAAGAACAAGTCGCTTTTACTGCTTTGTATTCTGGGTGGATACCAGCTTTCATGGGATAACCTCAATAGTAGGCCGTGTCGCTATACGAATCTAAGCCGCACACCACACGCAATTAATAATAAAATGGGATACCGCATCAACTAATTGCCGAAGCCATATCTCAAGGCGCGATATAGTAAAGAATCACATTGCTCGGATCAACATATTTGGCAACTTTTTCGCCACTTTTTTAGCCAGACTAATCATAGAGGCACGATTCACGCTGAATCACATAGCTTTACTCGAATTTCCATACCGATTTTAATAGACTCTCATTTCCTTTCCCTCTTTTTAATAGCTAAGAATTTATGCGTCCAACCATTGCTAGAGTGGCATTACCCGTTCCGCTCGACAAACAATTTGATTACGCCATTCCGGGGCACCTGTTTCCGATCATTGGTGGACGCGTTTCCGTACCTTTTGGACGCCAAACCTTAGTCGGCATCGTCACCGCAATGGTGAACCACTCCGACTTTCCTAAAGAGCAGCTTAAGCCAATCAAAGCGGTATTAGACTCCCAACCGATATGGCCAGAGACGCTTTATTCTCTGCTAAATTGGTGCAGCCAGTTCTATCAGTACCCTCTAGGTGACACTCTACACAATGCAATGCCTGCCGCGCTGAGGAAAGGCAAACCGGCCGACTTTGCAACGCTACAAGAATGGCAACTGACAGAAGCAGGAAGAAATAAGCTCATGCAAGGGCTTGGGCGTGCCGTAAAACAACAGCGTGCACTCCAAATGATGGTCAACGGCCCAATCTCGCATCAAGAACTCTTGGATCAAGAAGTAAACTCGACCATCTTAAAAAATCTCGAAGAAAAAGGTTGGGTCGAGCGTATCGAGAAAAAGCCGGTTATTACGAAATGGAGTCAAAATGTAGAGTGCACGGTAGAGAAACCAAAGCTTAACCATGAACAAGCACTCGCTATTGCCAGCGTAAATAGCCAAACAGGCTTTGCTTGCTATTTATTAGAGGGGGTAACTGGCTCTGGTAAAACAGAAGTTTACTTAAACCTTATCAAGCCCGTCCTAGAGCAAGGGAAACAGGCATTAGTTTTAGTACCTGAGATCGGTCTAACGCCCCAAACCATCAACCGCTTTAAACATCGATTTAATGTCCCGGTAGATGTGATTCATTCCGGTTTGAATGAAACAGAGCGTTTGAACGCCTGGTTATCGGCTCGCGATAAAGCCGCGGGGATCATCATTGGTACGCGCTCAGCCCTACTGACACCTTTTGCTGATTTGGGGATTATTATCGTTGATGAAGAGCATGACTCCTCTTATAAGCAACAAGACAGCTTGCGTTACCACGCTCGTGATGTTGCTGTCATGCGCGCCCATAAAGAGCAAGTGCCGATTGTCCTTGGCTCAGCGACGCCAGCGTTAGAAACCCTACATAATGCACTGTCTGGTAAATATCACCATTTAACACTCACCCAACGAGCTGGCTCTGCCGTGCCAACCACCAATAAAGTGTTAGATGTAAAAGGTCAGTATTTAGAAAGTGGCTTATCCGCCCAACTGATTGCCGAAATGCGCAAACACTTAAAAATGGGCAATCAGGTTATGTTGTTTCTTAACCGCCGAGGTTTCTCGCCCGCTTTGATGTGCCATGAATGTGGTTGGATTGCAGAATGTAAACGCTGTGATGCGTACTATACGTTCCACCATTACAGCAACGAAATACGCTGCCATCACTGTGGTTCACAACAACCTGTCATTCATCAGTGTCAGGGGTGTGGTTCAACTCAACTGGTTACCGTCGGCGTAGGAACGGAACAGCTCGAACAACAATTGGCTCAGTTGTTTCCAGAATACAAAGCCATTCGCATCGACAGAGATAGCACACGTCGCAAAGGTAGCTTGGAAGATGCCCTTGAGTCGATTCGTAAAGGTGAATACCAAATACTGATAGGCACTCAAATGCTGGCTAAGGGGCACCACTTTCCAAATGTAACGCTCGTAGCTCTTTTGGATGTTGATGGCTCTTTGTATAGTAGTGACTTTCGCGCTTCGGAGCGATTAGCTCAGCTGTTTATTCAGGTCGCAGGTCGTGCTGGCCGAGCAAGTAAACCTGGCGAAGTGATCCTGCAAACTCACCATCCTGAGCACAGCTTGCTGCAAGCCCTACTTCAAAAAGACTATCGTCACTTTGCTATGACAGCTCTGGAAGAACGCAAACTGGCTCAGCTTCCGCCTTATAGTTTCTTGACTCTGTTTAAAGCAGAAGCAAACCAAAGTGAGGTAGTTGAAGACTTCCTGCGTCAGGTTCGCTTTACGTTAGAATCACACCCTCTGTTCGATGATTCCTGCATGGTGTTAGGCCCCACTCCTTCACCTCTGGCCAAGCGGGCTGGTAAATACCGCTGGCAGCTGTTACTTCAAACCCAGCATCGTTCATTGATGCAAAAGTTATTAACCAGTGCCAAACCTGCTATTGAGTTGTTGCCAAATGCCAAGAAAGTTCGCTGGAATTTAGACATAGAACCACAAGATCTCAGCTAGCAAACGTTTAACTATGTAATGAATTACCATTTAATGTGACGAGCATCACGACGGGATTGCAATTTTTGTTAAACAGACCGTAACTTTCACTTTAGAAATGAATAGACTATCCAAATTAGAAAAGTCTAAAGTGACTTGTTCGCACAGGCTTAGATTAAAACAATGACTATTCCCACAAATTGATGTCGCAGTGAAGAATCCATTTTTCCACTTGTTAACACGAACTGAGCGAAGAGCAAACGCTGCTCTAACTCAGCGTGATTACTATGATTTCAAACCGGAATAACGTCACCTTGGCAAAAAAATAAACGAGAGGTTAAAAACTATGGCGACAATGAAGGATGTTGCCCAGCTTGCGGGAGTGTCTACGGCTACGGTATCTCGAGCATTAATGAACCCAGAAAAAGTATCTTCTTCAACGAGAAAAAGAGTAGAAGATGCCGTACTTGAAGCGGGTTATTCTCCAAACTCATTAGCGCGTAACTTACGTAGAAACGAATCAAAAACCATTGTTACTATCGTTCCCGACATCTGTGATCCTTATTTTTCTGAAATTATTCGCGGTATTGAAGATGCTGCCATGGAACATGGCTATCTAGTCCTGCTGGGCGATAGCGGACAACAGAAGAAACGCGAAAGTTCTTTCGTTAACCTCGTATTTACTAAGCAGGCGGATGGAATGCTACTGCTTGGCACAGATCTACCGTTCGATGTCAGTAAGCCAGAACAAAAGAACTTACCTCCGATGGTGATGGCGTGTGAATTTGCGCCAGAGTTAGAACTTCCAACAGTACACATTGATAACCTGACCTCAGCATTTGAAGCGGTGAATTACCTAACCCAGCTAGGTCATAAACGCATCGCGCAAATCTCGGGTCCAGATACGGCAATATTGTGTCAGTTCCGCCAGCAAGGTTATCAACAAGCCTTGCGCCGTGCAGGCATCAATAAAGACCCTCAATATAGTGTCATTACTGAGTTCTCTTTTGATGGCGGAGCAAAAGCCGTTCGTAAACTGCTCGAATTACCTGAGCCACCAACAGCTATTTTCTGTCACTGTGACACAATGGCCATCGGCGCAATTCAAGAAGCGAAAAAGCTTGGCTTACGAGTACCGCAAGATCTCTCCGTTGTGGGCTTTGATGACATTAACTTCGCTCAGTACTGCGATCCACCGTTGACCACCATCTCTCAGCCTCGCTATGAGATTGGTCGACAAGCGATGCTAATGATGCTTGAGATGTTAAAAGGACACGACGTGCATTCAGGCTCGCGCCTACTTGAAACTAACCTCGTCATTCGCGGAAGTGCAGCGCCACCACAACGCCCTTAACCTAAAAATTAAGTATCCATACCCAAAGCGGTGCTAAGGCGCCGCTTTTTATTTACCCCATCTGCTTTTTGTTTATCCCGCACAAATATAAGCGCGAACGGAAACACACTCCGACGTTGTCGCGCTTTAGCTATCAAGATTCTATCAATAGGGTGTTTTCTCAACTCGTTCTGGATTAACATATTTGCAAGAATCCTTGATGACCAGAAATAACCGTGGCAAATAGAGATTATGTAAGACGGGGGCGAGGTGCCCCAAAAAAGTCGACAAAAAAACAGCCGCCGAGAAGAAAAAAGCCTTGGCGTAGTGGCCTGCTCGCTGTCTTGCTCGTGGGTGGTTTTGGCTATGGTCTTTACCTTTTGAGTAGCGACCCAGAACCTAAACAACCAGTCGTGAAGCAGCCAACAACCACTGTAAGCAAACCAAAGCCGAAAAAAGACTTGCCACCACCACCAGAAGAAAAATGGGAATATGTTGAGTCACTACCGAAACGTGAAGTTGAAGTTGTGGCCAAAGAAATTGAAGTTTCTAAAATTCCTTACATCATGCAATGTGGTGCTTACAAAACCCAGGCGCAAGCAGAAGAGCGTAAGCTTGCAATCGCGTTCCAAGGGATGTCGAGCAAGATTCGTAAGAAAGAAGGCAGCTCATGGTATCGCGTGGTGCTAGGTCCGTATAAGTTCAAACGTGATGCAGAACGTGACCGTCATAAACTGCAACGCGCGAAAATCGAGCCATGTGCGATTTGGAAAGAAAATCTTTAAACTCAGGCCCTAGGAGCTAAGATCCTAGGGCCTTTCTTTTTGCCCCCTTGAATCCCTATTTCCCCTCCCCCATATACTGAATTAAATCCAAAGAGAAATAATCAAGAGGTCGACTGTGACTACCATTGTATCTGTACGTCGAAATAATAAAGTCGTCATCGCGGGTGATGGCCAAGTATCTCTAGGCAATACCGTAATGAAAGGTAATGCGCGCAAAGTTCGCCGCCTATATAACAACCAAGTACTAGCGGGCTTTGCTGGCGGCACTGCAGATGCCTTCACCCTTTTTGAGCGCTTCGAAAGCAAGCTGCAAATGCACCAAGGTCACCTAACTAAAGCGGCAGTTGAGCTAGCCAAAGACTGGCGTAGCGATCGTGCTCTGCGCAAGCTCGAAGCCTTGCTTGCCGTTGCCGACGAAACCGCATCGTTAATCATTACCGGTAATGGTGATGTCGTACAGCCAGAACACGACCTGATTGCGATTGGCTCTGGTGGTGCTTACGCACAAGCTGCCGCAACCGCCCTACTAGAAAACACAGATCTAGATGCTCGTGAGATCGCGGAAAAAGCCCTCAACATCGCGGGTGATATTTGTGTCTTCACTAACCATCACCACACGGTAGAAGAGCTAGACTCAACAATAGAGCCTGAAAAACCAACCGCGTAATCGTAACGAAGTAAGGAAAGAATATGTCTGAAATGACGCCTCGCGAAATCGTTCATGAATTGAACCGCCACATTATCGGTCAAGAAAAAGCCAAGCGTTCGGTTGCGATTGCACTTCGTAACCGCTGGCGCCGTATGCAGCTTGAAGAAAGCTTGCGCGCCGAAGTGACGCCAAAAAACATTTTGATGATTGGTCCTACTGGTGTTGGTAAGACTGAAATCGCACGCCGCCTCGCAAAACTGGCAAATGCCCCTTTCATCAAAGTTGAAGCGACAAAATTCACCGAAGTGGGTTACGTTGGTAAAGAAGTTGAAACCATCATCCGTGACCTAACAGATGTCGCGGTAAAAATGACGCATCAACAAGCGATGGAAAAAGTAAAATTCCGCGCTGAAGAGCAAGCGGAAGAACGCATTCTTGATGCGCTACTGCCACCAGCACGTGATAGCTGGGGTCAAGCAGAGCAAACGGAAGAGTCTTCTCACACTCGCCAGATCTTCCGTAAGAAACTGCGTGAAGGCCAACTAGACGATAAAGAAATTGAAATCGACGTAGCCGCACCACAAATGGGCGTAGAGATCATGGCGCCCCCAGGTATGGAAGAGATGACTAACCAGCTGCAAGGCATGTTCCAAAACCTGGCAGGCGACACTAAGAAAAAACGTAAGCTGAAAATCAAAGACGCAATGAAAGCGTTAGCGGAAGAAGAAGCGGCAAAACTGGTTAACCAAGAAGAGCTAAAAGAAGCGGCGATTTTCAACGTTGAAAACAACGGCATCGTATTTATCGATGAGATCGACAAGATCTGTAAACGCGGCGAGAGCTCAGGCCCAGACGTTTCACGCGAAGGTGTTCAGCGCGACCTACTTCCATTGATTGAAGGCAGCACGGTATCAACCAAGCACGGCATGGTAAAAACAGACCACATTCTGTTTGTTGCATCTGGTGCATTCCAAGTGGCAAAACCATCTGACTTGATCCCAGAATTGCAAGGTCGTCTACCAATTCGTGTTGAGCTAGAGGCACTAAGCAGCAACGACTTCAAACGCATTCTGACAGAGCCAAAAGCCTCTCTAACAGAGCAGTACGTGGCGTTGATGAAAACGGAAGATGTGGACATCGAGTTCACAGAAGATGGCATCACGCAAATCGCGGAAGCGGCATGGACGGTCAACGAAAGCACAGAAAACATCGGTGCTCGTCGCTTACACACCGTTATGGAACGCTTAATGGATGAAATCTCTTACGATGCGGCGGAGCAATCTGGCGCGAAGTTTGTTATCGATGCCGCTTATGTGAAAGAGCGCCTAGGTGACACGATTGAAGATGAAGATCTAAGCCGCTTTATTCTTTAATCGCAATCTATCCCACCAAAGCCCAGAACCTTGTTTCTGGGCTTTTTTGTTTAGAATGACGGTCACTTAAACAACATCTAAATCAAAAGATCTGGTCATTCTAGCGAGCTCAAGCGAGACTAAGAATCTAGTAGCAGCACACCCTATTCTTTCCAGCTCACCTTAACCACCGCACAATCGGACGATTGATTCTGAATCACACTCGTTCCTCGTTGTTCAGAATGGCGGTTACTTTGACAACAGCTAAATCAAAAGATCTCGTCATTCTAGCGAGCTCAAGCGAGACTAAGAATCTAATAGCAGCGTTCTCCGTACCCTCCACTTTCCAAAAAGAGGGCTATTTTATCGCCTCAAATATCGAAACTGCTTTCCTTCTACTTCACCCTTTGACTTCTAGTTGAGTTGTTTTAGGTCAATAGCGTATCTGCCTCTTTGTGCTTATACTGGGCACATTGGTTACTAGCACGAAATTTCCATGAAACAATCTCTACAGATCTGGCTTGAAGCCGCTCGCCCAAAAACACTACCTCTGGCGTTAGTCTCTATCTTAACGGGTAGCGTGCTCGCCTACTCGGCGGGTCATTTTTCACTGACAATTGCCATCATGGCTTTCGTAACCGCGACGTTGCTGCAAATTCTGTCCAACCTGGCAAACGACTACGGCGATGCCGTTCAAGGTACAGATAACGACAAACGCCTTGGCCCATTACGAGCGATGCAGTCTGGCGCGGTAAGTGCGAAACAGATGAAACAGGCGATTATCTTTAACATCGTTCTGACCGCCATTTCTGGCTTAGTGTTAGTTTTCTATTCACTAAGCTCACTGGAAAGCATTGTGACGTTTATCGGGCTGGGAATTTTAGCCATCCTCGCGGCAATTGCTTACACCATGGGTAGCAAACCATACGGTTACGTGGGGCTTGGCGATATTTCGGTTTTCTTGTTTTTTGGTTTACTCGGCGTATCCGGTACCTATTTCTTGCATACTGGTCACGTAGATACCACGCTATTCTTACCTGCTCTAGGCTGCGGTTTACTCGCCGTTGCAGTACTCAACATCAACAATATGCGTGATATCGAGAACGACCGAGAGTGTGGTAAACGCACGGTCGCAGTGCGTTTGGGTCAACGCAAAGCCAAGCAGTACCACTTTGTTTTACTTGGCGGCGCTATTCTTGCCTTTGCGGCTTACTTGTTAATTCAAGACAAACCCGTTTGGATTAGCTTGCCATTTTTACTTAGTATTTATTTCGTGGCCGATCATGGTAAAGCGGTTTGGCATACACAAAAGCCCGCTCAGATAGCACCAATGATGCCAGTCATCGTGAAATGCTCTTTAGTCACCAACGTTTTGTTTGCAACAATTGTGGTAGCTCAAACTCTAGTAAGTTAAAAAAGGATTGTCATTGCATTGACTTAATGCCTAGATATACTCAAAGACAACCAATTTCTGTTTAGAAAGGTACGCTATGGAATACAATACCTCAGCACTCTGTGATATCTACCTCGAGCAGGTAGATGTGGTTGAACCAATGTTCAGTAATTTTGGCGGTCGCGCTTCATTTGCCGGGCAAATCACCACCATCAAGTGTTTTGAAGATAATTCGTTGATCCGCGAGACATTAGAGCAAGATGGACTTGGTCGCGTTTTGTTAATTGACGGTGGCGGTTCCCTACGTAAAGCCCTTATCGATGCAGAAATCGCAACTATTGCGGAAGAAAACGAGTGGGAAGGCATTGTCGTTTACGGCTGTGTTCGTGAAGTAGATGAACTTGAAGATATGAACTTAGGCATTCAAGCCCTCGCCTCTATTCCTGTTGGAGCGACCAGCCAGGGTATTGGCGAATTGGATGTACCAGTCAACTTTGGCGGCGTCAGCTTCTTACCTGAAGATTATATTTATGCTGATAGCACTGGGATCATCCTGTCGCCTGAGCCATTGAATATTGATTTAGAGTTGGATGAAGAAGAATAACGAGTCTTAGGTACCTAAGTTATAGGACCTTCTCTTGGCTATAAGAATCGAGCTTGTCCCAACGATTTTCAACTTGCCCAAAACACAAACACCCGCTTAACGCGGGTGTTTTTAATTTGGAATGAAGAAGCCGGATTATTCCACTTCGTCCATTTTGCCAAGTAGTGCACGAATGCGCTCTTGCCATTGCGCATGCTCTTGCTGTGCTTGTTGTGCTTTTTGCTCTAGCTCTTCACGTTGAGAGCGAAGCTCGTTCGCTTCTTCCGCAAGTTTTGCTTTATCTTCTTTCAGCTCTTCGACTTCCATCTGAAGAAGAGTGATTGTGTCAACTGCAGTTTGAATTTTAGATTCTAGTTGTTCTAGTACTTCAAAAGACATCTTGGCCTACCTATGTTATTCCGTTGGGACGATGTGCGAGATTGATGCACACCTAACCTATATAAGGTTCATTCTACTCAGCGTCGCGATGAGAAACACTCACTATATTCGATATTTCGCATCATTCGGTCAAAAAATCGGCGCAATCTCACTAAACGCTGACTTTTCTTATCGCCGAAGCATTTTTGAGCAAGGATTTTGCCTCCCGCCACGCTGAAAATCGTCCTAAGTATTGATCAAATTCAAGTTAGATAAAGTAAAAGCTCCGCAAAAAGGCAAACGTTTACCCTACGTTGTGATAGAATCGCCGCGCAAATTCTTCTTCCCTCTTGCTTACTTGGAGACATCATGAAACGCGATTTAGCAATGGCATTTTCCCGTGTGACTGAAGGTGCAGCTTTGGCTGGTTACAAATGGCTTGGCCGTGGCGATAAAAATGCAGCCGATGGCGCAGCTGTTGAAGTTATGCGCACCCTACTGAACAAAACAGATATCAGTGGTGAAATTGTCATTGGTGAAGGTGAAATCGATGATGCGCCAATGCTATACATTGGTGAGCAAGTGGGTATTGGTGGTGATGAAGTAGATATTGCAGTCGACCCGATTGAAGGGACTCGCATGACGGCAATGGGGCAATCTAACGCACTAGCCGTACTTGCCGCAGGTGAGAAAGGCAGCTTTCTTAAAGCGCCAGATATGTACATGGAAAAACTGGTTGTTGGCCCTGGTGCAAAAGGCGTGATTGACTTAGAAAAGCCGTTAAAAGAGAACCTAGAGAACGTAGCAAAAGCCCTGAACAAACCACTTGATACCTTAGTCGTTATTACCCTTGCGAAACCTCGCCACGATGACGTTATTGCAGAAATGCAAGCAATGGGCGTACGTGTCTTTGCGGTGCCTGATGGTGACGTGGCTGCCTCTATTCTGACTTGTATGCCAGACAGTGAAGTGGACATGATGTACTGTATTGGCGGCGCGCCAGAAGGGGTCGTCTCAGCCGCGGTGATTCGAGCGCTAGACGGTGACATGCACGGTCGTCTACTTCCGCGTCACGAAGTAAAAGGCGATACTGAAGAAAACCGCATTTACGGCGCAGACGAACTAAAACGCTGCGATGAAATGGGCGTAAAAGCGAATGTTATCCTCAAAATGGAAGACATGGCACGCAGCGACAACGTCGTATTCTCAGCAACAGGCATCACTAAAGGTGACTTACTAGAAGGCATCTCTCGCCAAGGCAATATCGCAACCACAGAAACGCTGCTCGTACGCGGTCGATGCCGAACTATTCGTCGCATTAAGTCGACTCACTACCTAGATCGTAAAGATCCAGAAGTGCGTGATATTATTCTTTAAGCATTGTGTGAGGCTCTCGCTCAATCTGAGTGTGAGCCTTTCTTTCCGCACAACCGAACGATAGATTCTGAAGCACACTCGTTTCTCGCTGTTCAGAGTGGCGATATATATTGGTTCGCATGAACATAGACCCAACAGATCCCCACTCAAACTAAGTCAACACTTTTCTTTACTAACCCTATCGCGCATAATATGTACTGACGTATAAATGGTGGGTATATGAAGACTGTAGATAGGATATTGCAAATCGTTAAGCGTGATGGTTCCGTCACTGCAAAACAACTCTCTTCTGAGCTGGGTATGACAACTATGGGGGCACGTCAGCACCTTCAGAGTTTAGAAGATGATGGCATCCTGTCTATTCATGACGTCAAAGTCAAAGTGGGTCGCCCCGCTCGCCACTGGTCTCTCACTCAAAAAGGTCATGAGCAATTTGCTGACCGTCACGGTGAGTTGACCATTCAGTTTATAGAGGCTGTCGAACACATTTTTGGCAAAGATGGACTGGACAAAGTCACATCGGAAAGAGAAAAACTCACGTTACAAAGTTATCGTCAGCACCTTGAGCAATGCAACTCTCTGCAAAGCAAACTAGAAACTCTTGTGACACTCAGAGAACAAGAAGGCTATATGGCCGAGCTTGAGCAAGATGAGAACGGATTTATCTTGATCGAAAATCACTGCCCGATTTGTAAAGCCGCAACTCGCTGCCCAAGCTTGTGCCAATCAGAATTAAGTGTCTTTCAGTCTTTACTTGGACGTGACACCAAAGTAGAGCGCACCGAACACATCATTAGCGGCCAAAGACGCTGCGTTTACCGCATCCAACAACTGCAGTAACCATCACAACCCAACATCGACATGTCGCACTTATTCAATCTCAAGCTTGAAAGCTTCTCTTATAAGTGAGACGGCTGAAGAATTCATCCTCTCACCTCTTTCTAGTGGTATAGGCTTTTAGTAACTAAAGGCAATTTCCATAAGGATTTGGAGAGCATCGATGTCTACTCTACGTCACTACCCTTCTCAAACGCTTCCGCCATTCGATGAAATGGTTCGAATGGCTGAGCGAGATCCAGAAGCTTTTGAGCAATTTCGTCATGAAATGGCGAAAGAGATGATCGAAAGCGCATCAGAAAACATGCAAGAAAGACTGTGGGCTCAGCAAAGCCACATCGATAGGATCATCAGCAAGTGTAAAAACCCTCACCACACCAATGTGGTATTGATGAACGAATTACAAAAACAGGTCGTGAAGTTCAGAGCGGCGCTACAAGGGGAAACGGCACCGACTCAAAAAGCGGATGTGGTTAGCTTAGAGGCATTTAAAGGTAGGGATGATTTTTACTGATACTCAGCAAACAGATCGAGAAAGTTAGGATTCGTTTCTCTTACCAACTCTAACTTCCATTTACGCTTCCACTGCTTGAGCTGCTTCTCTCGGGTTATGGCAGTTGCCATATCTTCGAATAACTCAAAGTAAACGAGCTTATGAACGTTGTATTTCTTGGTAAATCCCTCAACTACTCCGTTTTTATGCTGTCATATTCTTTGAGGCAGCTGACTGGTAACACCAATGTAAAGAACGGCGTTGTTGTTTGACGTTAGGATATAAACGCAAGGTGTCCTATCGATGATTCATTCTCCTTCATGATTCGCTGTTACTTTTCCATTGTAATTCGCAAGCTCAGGCAGTTTATTTCAAACTCGGAGCACTCTGCGCGTAGATTCTGAATCACGCTCGTCCCTCGCTGTTCAGAATGACGGTGACTTTAATAAGCTCGCTCTAGGTCAAAAGCGTTCGTCATTCTAGCGAGACTAAGAATCTACTTTCAGCGAGCACGTTACTTAAAGCGATTACTCCGGCTCAGGGCCATATTGGTTTGGTCCTGATGTTCCTTTTAATAAGCCACATTCAATTAGAATCCATAAACCACAAATCAGAGAAATGGAAGCAACGAACATTTGCGGTGTCGACGGCTCTTGTGCAACAGGGCTGGTCATTGGCGTAGCGATTCGTCCGATAATCAACGGAATATTCAGTGCTAGCCAATAGATTGATTTGTTGCGGTCATGCCAACGCTTGGTGGTGATCGCCAAATCAGGGATTAACAAAATCACCAAGAAAATAGGGAGAAGTAAATAGGAGAAAGTAGGAAATAGCTTACTGATTCCAGCACCAAAACCTAGAATAGAGACATAGTAAATGACGTTCCAAATCCAGTAGGTTTTACGGTTTATACGTCCTTGAAAAGAAAACAGTAACTCTTTAGTCGACATCAAATTTTACCCCAAAATAGAAAGGTTATAGATTAGCCGAGTCGATATGGTTTGGAAAGTACACCTGCAGTGTAAGCGCCAACAACGCCGTTCTAACAAGCAGAGAGACTAAGCTCAAGCAACGATAAACACTCGATAAGGCCTATTAGCTTTCAGTTCCCTTGCATCTCGCGATGCTTAACCCTACTCGTTATTCTCAAGAAACTCTGTTCAACCTAATTCACTACTTTCTGGAAGCTGTCTACGTCCATGTCTCGGATATTGACCGTTAAGCTGTGCACGTGACTGGCTTGCTCTTGAAGTGTCGCCATCAAGGCTCGTGACAGTTCTCTCTTCTGCTCTTGGGAACGGCCAGATAGCAAATCAAAGTTGATATGGATAAAGTCGAGGCTATCGCCCTCTTCCCCAATTAACCAATTGTGGCACCTGAGCGTTCTAGATTTCACTGACGCGAGTTCAAAAAGGCCACTCTCTAACGCCGTTTTATGTAAGTCCTCCAGCAACCCCTGAACATTGACACGTTCTTCAACCGAGTTTGAATACTCTAAAACGAGATTTGGCATTTTGATTCCTTTCTACAACAATTAATTCCAGCGCGTAGTAATACCAATCTCAGCAGCAATTTCCGAGGAATGAACTATCATTCTGTCTACGTGATCACCAATCGATTGCTTTTGACAAAAATAACAGGATCGATGCTTGGTCGAATCAGTAAAGAAAGCCGGACAAGACATGACGCCAATCATGATCTGTTCACATTATTCTGTTATATTCCTACGTAGATTTTTTACATTAATTGACTATTTACATTAAAGATAAGGGAGATATTCCTATGCGTCGTCCTGTAGTGATGGGTAACTGGAAACTAAACGGCAGCAAAGCAATGGTAACTGAGCTGCTAACTGGTCTTAACGCAGAACTTGAAGGCGTTGAAGGTGTTGACGTAGCAGTCGCTCCACCAGCACTTTACATCGACCTAGCAGAGCGAGTAATCGCTGAAGGCGGTAACAAGATCATCCTAGGTGCTCAAAACACTGACCTAAACAACAGCGGTGCGTTCACTGGCGATATGTCTCCAGAAATGCTGAAAGATTTCGGTGCTACTCACATCATCATCGGTCACTCAGAGCGTCGTGAATACCACAACGAATCTGACGAGTTCATCGCGAAGAAATTCAACTTCCTAAAAGAAAACGGCCTAACTCCTGTTTTCTGTATCGGTGAATCTGAAGCGCAAAACGAAGCTGGCGAAACTGAAGCTGTATGTGCACGTCAAATCAACGCAGTTATCGACAGTTACGGTGTTGAAGCTCTAAACGGCGCAATCATCGCTTACGAACCAATCTGGGCTATCGGTACTGGTAAAGCAGCAACCGCTGAAGATGCACAGCGCATCCACGCTTCTATCCGCGCACTTATCGCTGCGAAAGACGAAGCAGTTGCAGCACAAGTAATCATCCAATACGGCGGCTCTGTTAAGCCAGAAAACGCTGAAGCTTACTTCTCACAACCAGACATCGACGGCGCTCTAGTTGGCGGTGCTTCACTAGACGCGAAAAGCTTCGCAGCAATCGCAAAAGCAGCGGCTAAAGCAAAAGCTTAATCTCGTTTTTACTGAGAGTAGAAATAACAAAGGGATGCATCATGCATCCCTTTTTGTTTGTGTATTAGATTACACACGATCATCGTAACTAAAGTCTAATCACTACCAAATAGGTCTCGCGTGTACACCTTATCAGCCACATCAGTAAGTTCTTCAACCATACGGTTAGAGACAATCACATCGGCGCTTTGTTTAAACTCATTCAGATCGTTGATTACACGTGAGTTAAAGAACTCGTCTTCCTGAAGTACTGGTTCATACACCACCACTTCAACGCCCTTTGCCTTGATACGCTTCATAATACCTTGAATAGACGAAGCGCGGAAATTATCTGAGCCAGCTTTCATTATCAAACGGTATATCCCAACCACTTTAGGTTCTCGTTTGAGAATAGACTCAGCAATAAAGTCTTTACGAGTTCGATTGGCTTCCACTATGGCCCCAATAATACTGTTTGGGACATCTTGATAGTTTGCACGAAGTTGCTTGGTATCTTTTGGCAGACAATAACCGCCATATCCAAACGAAGGGTTGTTGTAGTGGTTACCAATACGCGGGTCCAAGCCAACACCTTCTATAATTTGGCGAGAATCAAGATTATGTGCCTCAGCGTAAGAGTCTAGTTCATTGAAATAAGCTACGCGCATCGCAAGGTAAGTATTTGAGAATAACTTAACCGCTTCTGCTTCTGTAGAGTCAGTAAACAGAACTGGGATATCTTCTTTTATCGCTCCTTCAACGAGAAGGTTGGCGAATGTCTCAGCACGCGCACTACGCTCCCCGACAATTATACGAGAAGGATGCAAGTTATCGAAAAGTGCCTTTCCTTCACGCAGGAATTCTGGTGAGAAAATAATGTTTTCACAACCTAGCTCTTGCTTAATACGCGCAGTGTAACCCACTGGTACTGTAGATTTAATCACCATTACAGCACTTGGGTTAATCGCCATTACATCCTTTATCACCGCTTCGACGGAAGCAGTATTAAAGTAGTTGGTTTGTGGGTCATAATCCGTTGGCGTAGCTATAACAACAAAATCGGCCCCTTTGTAGGCAAACGCTTTATCCGTGGTAGCAGTAAAGTCTAGTTTTCTATTAGAAAGAAAATCTTCAATTTCTTTATCTACAATAGGTGAGCATTTGTTGTTAAGCTGCTCAACTTTTTTTTCTATAATATCAAGTGCAACAACTTGGTGGTTTTGGGCTAACAACATCGCATTAGAGAGCCCGACATACCCCGTACCGGCAACTGCTATTTTCATTCCAATACCCTAATCTTTAGTTCTTATATCAGAATATCAATAGTTTTAATTTTTGGATAGTGAAACAATATTGTGCAACCTAAGCTTCATACATTAGAAAATAAAAAAGCGGCTCATTGGCCGCTTTTTGCACATCGTATTACTCTATGAGTTTAGTCTAACTGAGTTGATAGGTAACGCAGGTAGGCATTACGTAAGCGAATCTTATTCTCTTCAAAGTAATCACTACCATAGCGACCACGGTTGAAGTAACGACGTAGCATGCTGTTGTCCATGATAAGCTCATCACCTTGCCCATCACTTAAGTAATTCACGTCATTGCCTACTCGTGTCATCACATTAAAGTCATAGGCCTCGTTGCCTCGAACCTGCAACAAACCAGGAGACATATCGCGCCAAGGTGTTAGTGGTAACTTGACTGAAACAGCCACAAACTGCTCTTCATCAGTATCTTTGTACTTGGTAACCTGATAAGTAGCGGAAACCTCAATATCCTCAAACCAATGAGAGGTTGTTAGCTTGGCACCGACATCACCTCGCCAAAACTCACCCGCTGTCGCGTTAAACTGCCAATCCCATTCAGGCATTGAGAAAGTATAGCGAGCTAGCGAAGTTTGACGATCGAGAGTCTCATAGCCATTTTCATCTTTCTCATCGACGTGCTGGAAATAACTCATTTCTAAGCTAAAGGCATGAGCACCGGACTGAGAAAACCATGTTGATTCACTTCTCGCGCCAATATAATCTGTTTTCGCCAAACCGACGGATACTTGGTTCGCGATATCAACATAAGGCAAACGGAAGAATTGATGCAACATTGCACGCTCGATATCATTCTCGTACGCGCTATCTTCAAAGTATCCCCATTTTTCATAATCGTCACTTTCTGCTAACGGCAGAATATGGCGAACATCGACAGCGGCACCAGACCAAAGATAGGTATATAAGTTGCTCGACATGGCAAAGGAGTAGTCATAGACCCCAAACTCTGTCGCAACGGCATGGCGAACCATAGGTGAAAAAACAAGTTGAGAGTCTAGTACACCGCTATTTACGCGCTCTGTTTTCCAATTAACCAGCTCAAGTTTCTCGGCTAAATCTCGTGTCGTGAACTTAATATCCTCGCACGCAGCAGAACCATTGATAAAACTTTGATAACAAGACGAATTCGCTTGCATACTAACAACAGGCTTTTGGTTTGCGAGCATAATTAGCTCAATGCGATCCGACTCACCGCCCACTTCTGATACGGCATTTTGACCTAGGTGACTAGAAATGATCCCCATAGCAACACCTAAACCGTCGACTTGGTTATGGTTATAACGACGGTTTTCTAGTGCAACTACCGTCGTTTGGTTCAACAGACCAATTTGAATATTCACGAAGCCTTCATTACGAAGCGTGCTCACCAAAGTAGAGATAGAAACCTCTTTGGCTTTCTTCTGCTCCAAAGACAGCCTTTCCATCAACGTGACATTATTGCGAGAGTAATCGCGAGAACGCGTGTACCCGGTGACTAGAGGTACTGAAAGTGCCGCGTTCCAGATATTTTGCTCATCTGTATTGTGGCCTGAATATAGCTGATAACTGAGTGAAGCTGTCACATCATAAGGCAGTGTACCTTGTGGAGTAAAAAGTTTTACCGATGAGTTGAACTCCACAGCATCGTATTCCCCACTAACCTGTAAAAAGCTCAATGGTTGATACTCAATACCACCGAATGGGCCGTCCATCACACCCAATTCGATATCAGAGAACCCGTAACCTGCCGACACTCGAACTGGAGCAAAGTCGAAAGAGTAGTCCGCAACCGCATATTTAGTGCTGAACTGATTGGCAGAACCACCTAGATCTTGAATACCTAAAGCAAAGTCTAGATTCTCAGTTCCCCAAAAGTTAGGAACCTGATATTTGAAAGACATCGATAGATCACGAATGTCTCCACAATCGTAAAAACAGTTAGAGGTATAATTGTCAGTGACAATTCTTCCGTGGGCCTCTAAACCCTCCAGCAAACCAAACGAAAACTTGAGAGAGTCTAAATCCTGAACGGCTTTTCTCCATGGTAAGCCTTGAGCATACGTAAAAGAAAAGTCTCCGTAATTTAACGACTGCGCATTAGGGGTAAAAGTCAAACCCGTAAAGCTTTGGTTGGAAGGTAACGTTTCCAACTCGTGAGCGGTAAGGGAGGTACTTACCAGTAGCGGCAGCGATAAAGCTGCTATCCCTGTTTTAATCGTTTTCTGTGCCATCAGTTTTAGCCACTGTTAATATATTGAATACAGAAAAAGGCACTCAGAAGTGCCTTTTTGATATTGTGATATGCCGATACGGGCTCGTCATAGGTAAACCACCACAGCGAGCACCACGAAAGCATATCTTATTAATTTTTCTATTATTTACCAACCAAACAAAAGCATCAAGTTTCACTTGCATTACTTTGCTTTGGTTCAAAAGTATATAACTCCGCAGTGCGAGTATTTTGCTTCCATACAAGATCTTCAATGCCATCTACTGGGTTAAAACCTGTAGGGGCCTCGAGCAGTAAACGACGAATCACTTCGTGTTGGAAGTTGTGGCAAGCAACATCGAGCTTGTCGATCAAGGTCTCATACTCTTTTAATGGCAAGTAACTTTCTTGAGCTGTCATAATGCGAGCGTGTGCCGTTTCGGAAACATTATCATCCCCAATCAACAGCTCTTCATATAACTTCTCTCCAGGCCTCAAACCAGTGAAGAGAATTTCTATATCGCCATGAGGATTGTTTTCATCTTTAACTTCAAGGCCTGACAGGTAAACCAAATTCTTCGCTAGATCGACAATCTTAACTGGCTCCCCCATATCGAGAACAAATACATCACCACCTTTACCCATTGCCCCAGCTTGAATGACCAACTGAGCAGCTTCCGGGATCGTCATAAAGTATCGAGTAATGTCTTTATGAGTGACCGTAATAGGCTCTCGCTTCTCAATCTGTCTTTTGAATACAGGAATTACCGAGCCTGACGAACCCAGTACATTACCAAAGCGCACCATACAAAAGCGCGTGCCAAGGTTTGGGTTGCTCTCACGAATGCGATTTTGTTGCTCCGCCAACGCTTGTAAACCCAACTCAGCCATGCGTTTAGTCGCACCCATGACGTTCGTTGGTCTAACGGCTTTATCAGTAGAAATGAGAACGAAATTCTTCACACCAGCATCAATCGCTGCTTGTGCGGTGTAGTAAGTGCCAAATACGTTGTTTCGCACACCCTCAACAACGTTATACTCCACCAGCGGAACATGTTTATACGCTGCGGCATGGTAAACCGTGTCCACTTCAAACGCCTTCATGGTGGTTTCTAAACGATTTTGTCGCTGCACAGAGCCAACTAGAGGCACGACTACAATGTTTAGCTTCTTAGCCTTGATGATTTGGCTTAGCTCACTGTGAACCTGATACAAGGCAAACTCAGACAGCTCAAATAAGATCAATGATTTTGGCGAGTAGTTCAAAATCTGACGACATAACTCAGAACCAATTGAGCCACCAGCCCCCGTCACCATTACTACTTGGTTCTTGATGTTTGCTTCCATCAAAACTTGTTGCGGCTGAACAGGATCACGACCTAACAAATCACCAATCGGAACCTCTTTCAGTTCATCAATTTTCGCCTTACCCGTAAGGATATCTTTCATATCAGGAACGGTTTGGATTTCAACTGGAAGTTTAGAGATTCGATCCAAAACCTCCTTACGGCGTTTATTCGAAGCGCTAGGAATGGCAAGTAAGATTTTTTTCACTTCATGCTTTCTGATCGCCTTGATCGCATTATCTGCGGTATAGACTCGATAACCCATTAACATTGTGTTCTGCAGGGTTTTATCTTCATCCACAAAGCCGATAACTCGGTAGGTTTCTGATTGTCGCAGCGCAAACGCAAGCTCACGACCAGCACTACCTGCACCATAAATGAGAACTGGATCTCCGGCCTTATGTACCGATTGAGCAACCAAACTTCTTACTAACAGACGGCTAGTCCCTACCCCTATTGCTAGAAAAGCGGCATAAATAAAAGGAATCGAGCGTGGTAATTGGGCATCGAATGCGAAAGCAAAACTGGCCACACAAAGCGCAGATAGAATAGTACCTAACCCGACGACTGCCAGCACATGAAAGCCTAAATAGCGTAATACCGCTCGGTAGAGGCCAAATGCGACAAAGACAGCAAGGGTACAAACAACGGTGGCAAGCAATACGTAGTGACTGCTTATATCTGGAAGTGGGCGGAATTCACCAATGCGAGACCAATAAGCAAACATAAAAGCAGCAGAGATAATAAAGAAATCCACTCCGATACTAATAAGGCGCTTTTGATATCTCGGTAAAGACCAAATGACGTTAAGTTTGGAATTATTTTCAATCATGACAGTATGTAAGCCTCATTACCCCAAGTTTATTTTTAGAGTTTGGTGGTAATGCTAGTTAATATTATGAGATAGCCTGAGCAAAGATTATACAACCTGATGATTATGTATAGAACCATTAATTGCATATTATCTCACTGCATCGCATCTTTTAAGCAATCTGCGTAGCAGATATTTTACATTTTCATCAAGTGGGGGGACGCATTGGTAGGAAAAAATTATAGATAACGACGCGTTAAGGCATTGTTATTTATGCGTCCCACTCAGACTGAACAGGTTTACTTCTGCGCCTCTAACAACACTTCACGGATCACGCAGCTGGTTTTAGCAACTTCTTCTGGTGTTAATGTCGGATGGACCAAAAACATCAAACTAGTCTCACCTAACTGCACCGCATTTGGTAGGCGTTTTTCTGGTCGCCATGGCGTATTATCAAATGCTTTTTCTAAATACACCTCAGAACAGCTCCCCTGATAAGCCGGAACGCCACGTTCTACAATGGTTTCCACAATGCGATCTCTCGTCCAGCCCTCTGCCAAATGTTCAGGCTCAACAAATAGGTAGTGTTTGTATTCTGCGTGCTGCGAATACTCAGGCACGTGAACACGGCGAACGATATTGAGATCTGCAACTGCCTCATCGAGTTGTGCCGCATTGGCTTGACGTTGTGCCGTCCATTCTGACATGCGAGTCAATTGAATACGACCAACCACGGCTTGTAGCTCAGTCATACGCCAGTTGGTTCCAAAGCTGTCGTGCAACCAGCGAAAGCCCGGTGGATGTTGACGGTTATAAATCGCGTCATAGTTTTTACCATGATCTTTGTAAGACCACATTTTTGACCACAAATCTTTATCATTTGTGGTCACCATGCCACCTTCACCGCCTGTGGTCATGATCTTATCTTGACAGAAAGACCAAGCACCAATGTGACCAATTGTGCCTACACTGCGCCCTTTGTATTTTGCGCCATGTGCTTGGGCACAATCTTCAATAACATAAAAACCATGTTTTTCTGAAAGTGCCATAATGGCATCCATTTCTGCAGGCATGCCAGCTAAATGAACAACGATGACTGCTTTCGTCTTAGGGGTTAGCACCGCTTCAATTGACTCTGCCGTGATGGCTTGGCTATTGAGATCCACATCCGCGAACACAGGGTTGGCGCCAGCCGTAACAATAGAAGACGCAGAAGCAAGAAACGTTCTAGGCGTCGTAATAACCTCGTCCCCTTCACCAATCGCTAACGCTTTAAGCGCGACATCGAGTGCAAGGGTACCGTTGCTTAGTGCAACAGCATGATCACATCCAACCCAAGCTGCGAATTCTTTTTCGAACTCACGGCACTCACTACCCGTCCAGTAGTTTACTTTGTTTGACAGTATTACACGACTAACTGCGTCGGCTTCTTCTTGAGTAAAAGAAGGCCATGGAGAAAATGGAGTATTAAGCACGATGTCACCTAAATAAAAATTATTCTGAGAATGTTATTTTGACTTGTTTACGAGCTGTGCAGGAGTACCCACAACAGTTTGCAAATCTGGTACATGGTTCAGGACAGTCGCGCCGGCTCCTACCATTACGCCCGTACCAATGGAAATAAGTTGTTTAACTTGGCTTCCGATACCGAGCCAAGAACCTTCCCCGACAGTTACCCCGCCCGCAAGATTACAACCAGGGCTAACATGTACGCCATCCGCTAAATGGCAGTCATGATCTATCGTTGAGGCCGTGTTAATAATGCATGCTTTACCAACTTTGACAAAAGGATTGATGACAGCACCAGCCATGACCACCGTACCTTTATCAAGCTGACTATGCCGACTAATTGTGGCCCTAGGGTGCTCTAGTACAGAGAATTTAGCGCCAGCTATACTCAGTTGCTTCTGCTTTTCTAACCTGACTTTATTATTGCCGATGGCTATCACCGTTAGATCAAACTGTGCCGCTATCTTTAACAAGGCTTCGGAATTCCCTTTGACTGGCCAATGCTCAACATTTTGCAACTCTGGCCAGCGGTCATCAAAAAACTCAATGTTTGTATAACCATTTAGCTCCGCAATTTCAGCAACGACTTTACCGTGACCACTAGCGCCTAAAATTGCGCAAGTTCTATTCATTGATTTCGTCCTGCTTTGATTGACCAGTAAAAGGTTCTATCGTGACATGGCCATCTGCCGATATTCCTTCCTTCACAAACACTTTTTTAACAGTTAGGAACAGAATTTTGATATCTAGCCACAGGTTACGATTATCGACATACCAGACATCGAGCTTAAACTTATCTTCCCAGCTGATTGCATTACGCCCATTAATTTGAGCCCAGCCCGTTACGCCAGGCCTGACTTCATGACGTCTTGCTTGCTCTTGACTATAAAGCGGTAAGTACTGCATTAATAAAGGACGTGGCCCCACTAAACTCATTTCACCTTTCAATACGTTCCACAACTCCGGAAGCTCATCGAGGCTTGAGTTTCTTAACTTGTCTCCAAACGGAGTCATTCGCTCGGAATCAGGAAGTGGATTCCCTTGTGAATCGACCGCATCTTTCATGGTACGGAACTTAACCATTTCAAACGGTCTGCCATTTAAACCAGGACGTGTTTGACGAAACAGTACGGGCGAGCCTAAGTTCTTGCGTATTTTCCAAGCCACGAGCGCGATAATTGGCGAAAGCAAAACAAGCCCAAATAAAGAGGCACAGAAATCAAATAACCTTTTCATTATCTACCTCTGCAGATTTCACATCTGATTGAGCAGTTCCTACTACCCACTCAACCCATTTATCAGCTAACAACTGGCGGTCAAACTGACTTTCAGCAAGCTGTCGAGCGGATGCCCCCATGTTAACAAGCGCATCTCGATTATCTGCCGCCTGCTCTAAGGCATTTGCAAACGCCTGCGGATTTTCCGGAGCCACAGTAAAGCCACACTGAGAATCTTCTATCATCCCTGCTAGCCAACCTGGGTAGTTATTAATCACAGGGAGGCCCGCAGAAATATAATCGAAAAATTTATTCGGAGATGTTCCGTAATAAAAAGCAGGGATATTTGCCAACACTTGCATTCCAACATCAGCGCTTGCCATTAAACCCGCCAACTTCTGCTTATTTACAGGAGGGTGAAATACAACGTTATTCAGCTGCATCTCTTGAGCTTTGGACTCCAATTGTGGTTTTAGCTTACCTTGCCCCACCAAAACTAACTTAATATCGTTTCGGCCACGGCTTTGTAACTCTGTCGCTGCATCTAAGACAGCATCCAAGCCGTTCGCCATACCATGAGTGCCAGTGAAAACCGCCATCAAATCTTCTTGCGTGACACCCTCTGGTCGCCATGGTTCGCTTGGTTGAGTAAAGATGGAGAGATCACAGCCATTGGGTACCATCGCTATTTTGTCTGTAGGCACTCCACGCTTCTTGATTCCCTCGACAATGCCAGGAGAAAGGCCAATACAGCGATTCGCACTTCGATAAGACGCCCATTCTAATAGAGACATCAAACCCAAAATGATAGGGTTTTTGATTACCCCCATTTCTTTTGGTAATTCAGGCCACAAATCCCTTACTTCAAATACAAACGGCTTTCCACGTAACCAACGTGCAAAAATACCTGGAATACCCGCTGTTAATGGGGTTGTTGTTGCAAACAATACATCGTATTTTTCCGTAAAAGCTAAGCCGATACTTTTTAGGGCAAACTTAACAAAAGTCATGCTTCTTTTAAGAAAGCCATCTGAGTTGGAATACGCCAAATCAAACTCAATAATGCGGATGCCATCGACGACACCCTCACGTTTGCCACCAATAAACTCTGACTCTAACCCTGTCTCTCCTCCACCATATGTGCCACATACCATAGTGACATTATGCCCATGGTGAATTAGGCGCTTTGACATCTCGTAGGAACGTATTCCTGTGGAACCTTTAGGTGTTGAAAAGTGCTGGTGAAAATAAAGAATATTCATTATCTGTAATTATACTCTGTCGTTATTTTGCCATCTGACGTTACTTCGATTTCCAAAACAGGAATGGAAGTTTCTTGGTAGTAATAGCGAGACTCTTTTCCTTCGACTAACTCAAGTCGTTTGATGTCGGTATTACTATTTATCGTTATAGAATGAATATGGTTGGTGATGCGATTGCCTTCTATCATCCATTCCCCTGGACTCAGGCGCCAACGTAGTATCGCTTTGTTCTGTACACCTTGAATATCATCTACAACTCGCAGCACACTGTTCGAAAGAGAAATCTCTCTTTTATGACTGCACCCCAAATAGTCACGGTAACTAGCGCTACAATATTGGCGAGCTTCATCCCAATGGACATTTTCAGCCTTAAGCCAAGCACCTAAGAGAAATCTGCTCAAGCGTGGCATTTGTTCATGCTCATCAAACTGAACAGTATTATGACTTTGCGTTCCACCATAGTAATCGATATATGCTTGACCAGCATTGTAACTAAAGGTGCCACCGTCTCTTAACAGGTTTACACCATCAAGCCAAAAGTCCACATGTAGAGCATCGTTTTGAGCAGGTCGAAAACGAAAGATAGGGTAATTGAATAGTGCAAACGCTCCAGTTTGGCTTCTTAATCCGGCGTATCCACCTTGCGCAAAATGGAATGAGCTCGGTTGGTTGAGTACTCGCTGAGGTTTACTTAATCCCAGAAGTTTAAGTGGTTGATCATAGCTACCTGCTTTTTCCCAAGCAGATGACTGCAAGAACAGGACTGAGGCGAGCTGAACCGTTGGGCGAAAATCTCGATAATCCGAGTCACTTAAAGGTAACAACCTTGCGCCATCGTTATGACCTAAATTAGGTGCATCCCCATTTACTTCTTGAGTCAACTGATATAACCATTGAGTCGCCAAACCAATTTTTGTATACAACGACGGACTAAACGAATTGAGATTAAGTTCCCGCCTCCATATCTCAGCCATTGAGTAAGTATCTAACATAACTCGGTGATAGTTGACTGAATACTGGCTGAATGTTCCATCATCATCGATCAAATGCTTTGCTCGATTCTCTAACCACTTACGCCCCATTTTTTGCCAGCGCATAGCGCTTTTATCGCCACTGGAAATAAGCCAACTTCCACCGATAAATAGGGCTGCAGCTTCCGAAGTGCCATGGTTGTTATCTTGAGCAACGGCATAAGAGATGGTCGGGGCAATGCGTTTTAAGTGGGCTTTAACAAATGCCAACAGTGCAGGTTCAGGACTTTCAACTTGATTCAGTAATTTAGCAGCCATAGCCAAATGCATGACTCTTATTGAGGCTTCTTGCCCACACTTCCAGTTCGGCCCCAAATAAGGAGAATTGTGTTTTAGCCAATCTTTCGTAGTTGCATTCAGCTCATCCAGCGCTTGCTCTCTTCCAGAAAGATAATCCTTCGCTAAGCCTAGTACCCAGTCGAATCTAGATGCTTCCCAAATCCCTTTAATATCACCAACATTAGAATCAAAGTCAGACAAACAAAACCAAGGTTTATTCATGTTGGAGTAGCATTTTCCAGTTAATGCGCTCTCCGCCCATCGCAATTCACTGACTAATCGCTTCGGCCTCCAACCAAAAGGGGAGAATTGGTATCGCTGACTAGATTTACATTGAACTGAAGCAGATAAAGGGCGAAACAAAAGCCCCGATATCGAGGCTTGATTGAGACGCTTAACTGGGTTTAATCCGCTTCGGACACCTAGTTGGTAAACTGCCACTCTGGCTAAATTGAAAACACCCAAGTTCTTTGCAGTTTGCGCTTTTAGTTTGAGACTCATTGTTGTTTACGCAATTGCTCTGCTATTTCAATTGTCACTCTTGCTACTTCGAATAGCTCTCGAGGTGGAATCGGCGACTCTTTACCTGATTCAATAGCACTAAGGAAAGCAGCCGCACAACCTGTTTGCCCTTTGTCTTGTTTCCATAAATTCATTTTACTAAAGCCAGGCCAACCAAAACCTTTTAACTTACGGAAGTTGTCTAATTGAAGTACTCTACCTGCTGCGAAAACTTCTACGCGCTCTTTCGGGAAGTTAGCAGCACCATTAGCTAAGTAGTGGATAGTGCCGAAAGAACCATCAGCAAAACCAAGAATAATCGCAGCTTTATCTTCCGTGATATCAACACTATCAACATCACCCATACGACGACACTGCACAGAAACAATCTCTGAATCAGCCAGGTATCGCATTAGATCGATGAAATGACAGGCCTCGCCGATAATACGACCGCCGCCCACTTCATTGTCTTGTGTCCAATGATCGGCCGGAATTGCACCTGCATTCATTGTCATCATAAAGCTTTTAGGCTCTTTGACTGATGAAAGCAGCTCTTTCATTTTTTGGACTTGAGGGGAGAAACGACGATTAAAGCCAACCATCAGCTTTGGAGCAGATGCAGTGGATGACTTAGAGTAGTATGTTGCTTCTACTTCAGCTAGCTCTTCAAGCGTTACAGCTAGAGGCTTCTCAACAAATACGTTCTTGCCTGCGTTTAGCGCTTCAGATACAAAGTGAGCATGGCTGTTATGGCGCGTTACAATTGCAATTGTATTAATTTCTGAGTCAGAAATCATTGCGCTTGTATCTGTTGTGGTTTTCGCAAAGCCTGCTTTTTCGCCATGAGTTACGCCATTAATACCACCAGAAGTGGCGATAGTATGTAATTGAGCGCCTCCCGCTTTAAAAGCCGGGATCAACATGCGAGAAGCGTAGTTCCCAGCACCAATAAACCCAACAACAGGTTTAGATGCTTCAAAAGTCGCTTCGCGGTTAAGTGTGATGGATTTCTCGTGACGAGAACTGCACTCACTCTGGTATTGAAGCAAAATGCCCAGCGCAGACTTATCAGAAGTGAGTAGGTCGTATGCCTGAGCTGCATCCTCGAACTTGAATCGGTGAGTAATAAGTGGCTTAACATCTACTTGGCCAGAGGCCATCATGTCCAAGATAGCTTCGAAATTTCGTTGTTCAGTCCAACGTACAAAAGCATATGGGTAATCTTGACCATTATCTTCGTAGTTGGCATCGTAGCGACCAGGGCCATAAGAACAAGAGACTTGGAAGGTTAGTTCTTTCTCATAGAAATCCGCACGATTTAGCTCTAAGCCAGTCACACCGACAAGGATAATACGGCCGCGCTTACGACTCATTCGTGCAGCTTGGGTCACTGGATCATTTGATTTTGTCGAAGCAGTAATAATTACGCCATCGACGCCGTTTCCACGGCTAAATGCCATACCAGCTGCAACAGGATCTTCACCTTTACCAGGGTTACAAACTTCCGCGCCGAATTGCTTCGCCAGCTCCAACTTCGCATCATCGTAATCAACCGCCAGTACACGACAACCTTGAGCACGCAGCAATTGAACGGTTAGTAAACCAATTAAGCCAACACCAGTAACCACAAACGCCTCACCTAATGTTGGTTCGGCTAAACGAATCCCTTGTAGACCAATACTCGCCACAACCGTAAACGATGCTTCCTCATCGGATACGTTGTCTGGAATTAAAGCGCACAAATTTTTAGGCACACGGACGACATCTGCATGAGGGCCGTTCGATACAACGCGATCACCTTCTTTGAAGCCCTGAACACCCTTACCAACGGCCTTAACGACACCAACGTTGCAATAACCAAGGGGTAATGGTTGCGCCAACTTAGATTGAACAGCGTCAATTGTAGTCATTAACCCATCGGTTTGTACCTTCTCCAACACCATTTTTACTTTGTCTGGCTGCTGGCGAGCTTTATCAATCAAGCTTGCTTTGCCGAAATCTACAAGCATGCGTTCTGTACCCGCAGAAATTAAAGAGATACTGGTATCGATTAACACATTACCAGTTGTAACCTTTGGAGCAGGAGCCTGCACCAAATTAGAGCCACCTTTAGCCATGTCTTGAAGAACCTGTTTCACTTAATTATCCTCTCTAAGCATTAATATTTTCCTAATTTTTTCATTAATTCCAGTAGTGTCATCTACCTTGAATAAAAACACTTCACTTGGTCTAGGACATACATCGGTTGTAATTACTTTGGCTCCAAAGTCAATTGCTTCTTTAATACTAACAGAGTCACCATCAGTTTTAGTCAACCTCAATAGTATTGCTGTTTTGTTTAATAAAGAGAGTTGAGAAATACCATTATTAATAAAAACAAAGTTTCTATGTTTTTGTTTCAACATTTTTATCTTATCTAAAACACGCGTTCCATAATCATCATCTGTAAATTCACCAAGCATCATAACAAAGTAGTAATCCGGAAAATCACAAGCTAAGGCATCATAAAAAGATAAGATATCCAACAGACCATATAAGTCAAACTCATCATCACTAGAAATAGTTTTCCAAGCGCTAGTCAGAACTATATTTCTACTTTTAGCATTCAGCAAATATGATAGTTCACTGGGTAGTTGTCTTTCAGCCTCATACAGTTCTGAATTGGTAGGCTTAATATAAGGTGTAATGATTTCAATTTTATCTTTTGAAATACCACGAGACAAATAAAAGTCAGCAATGTCCCTGTTAACAGGCTTAATCATCTTAATAGACTTCAAAAAATCAAAAAGAATACTTTCACCTTCTGACTCATTGATTAGCCTACGGTAACCATTGTGATCGATAAAAACACAATACTTGGATAACCCTAACATCGTAATTATTTTGAGAACATGTTTATTTGAAACATTAACTTCTATTTCAAAATCCTTACCAAGGACAATATAAGCGAGAGCATTAGCCAAAAGATAAATAAAGCTAATTTTAAGTCTACTATCAAAAAGCTTAACATTCCCCTTTTTATTTTTTAGTTCATTGAACCGACGAAATACATATACTGAAACCCCTCCAAGAGGTGGAGGAACAGCACCAAGAATAAACACTTTCATTACAGATACTTCTCACAAAAATTATCAACTCTACTTTCTAAACTATATTTATTAAATATTATTTCCTTGTCTCTATAATGAGACTTTTTATCATCACATCCTTGCAACCTATCTCTAATTCTTTTTTCATATTCATCTTTATTGAAATTGTCTATAATAGTTGCGCTTGTGGAACTCAAAACCTCTGGAATAGCCTCTGCATTTGAAGATATTATAGGCAAACCCAATGCGCATGCCTCCGCTAAAACTAACCCAAAACCTTCAATTTCTGTAGGATGAACTAATACATTAGATATAGACATAATTTCTCTTACATCATCTCTATAACCAAGAAAGAAAACAGAGTCGTAAACATTATTTTCAGCTATTTTTTTATTAATACTTTCTAACGCTTCTTTTGTGCCTTTAACATTATAATCAACGCCACCTAAGTAAATTAGTACACAATCATTTTTTAATAACGGCAACGACGCATCTAGCACCAACTCTATGCCCTTATACTTTGAAACCCTACCACAGAATAAAATTATTTTTTTATCTTTAAAACCAAGTTCATTTGATATTATTTCTTTATACTTTGGATTAACATCAGTTATATCAAAAAAATCATTTCTAATTGAATTGTATAGAACAAGACCTTTTTTACATTTCTCTTCACCAAAAAAAACTTGAGAACCATCCCGAACAAAATTTGATATAAAGTAAAAATTAATGTTCTTCCTAATATTAACTAACAATCTATAAATCTTATAATTGACAGATTTTTCTCTATAAATATCATACACTTGATGAACACCTACAATAACCTTTACACTCATAAAAGCCGTCGCTATTGTAGTTATGATCGCCGGAGATACAGTGGAAGTTGCAATAACATCGAACTTTCCATTCTTTAATATATTTCTTAATTTCCAAGATGAAAGTAAAAATTTAATTTTATTCGGATTAACTTCTAGTCCCAAGTAATGAACTTTTAAATCGTACTTATTTAAAATATCGACATTTTTACAGCCATTATGTATGTCCTTTGTATACATAATGGCAACCTCTACATCATAACCTCTTTTCTTAAGCTCGAGAGCCAAGTCAAAGTCTAGTTTCTCAGCGCCACCTAACTGGTAAACCTGAGATATAAAAATAAGTATCTTCATAAATATTTTACCGCAACCCAAAAAAAGTGAACAAGTCCGATTACTACATAGAACGCGACGTTAAAATAGTGTTTAAAAAAATCACCCTTAAAGTAATTGAAGAACAACAATAGGCTAACGATATAAAAGACAAAAAACTGACCAACATGCCTAATCTCGATTGATGTTGAAGCAATCATAAGTATTCCAACCAAATACCAACATGAATAAAAAAACACAACATCTCTACTTTTTATTGACAAAATAACACCACGTAAAAAAGTAGGAAAAGTAGCAATCATAAAGAAAGAATAAATTGATAAGAATATCTGATATTCATGGCTACCCCAAATAAAACCAAGCCAGCTAGGTATGGTTCCTAATATAAGTAATGAACTAGCAAAAACTAATCTTATCAAAAATGGTTGATTATAAATAAAACCAACACCTAAAGAGCTTTCAGATGCATTTGATAAAGCTAAATCACGGTAAGTGTCTGCTCTCTCGATAGCATAACCTATAATTGGCACATTTTCTTTTGACACTAAATATAGAACAGAAAAAAGGAGAAGAAATAAGATAAACTTAACTATAAAGTTGATGTTTTTTGTATAACGAAAGGCTATTGACGTTACATAAAACACTATCACAATGATTGCCAGTGCATCCCTTAGGTATAATACAAACCAAGATAAAAACATGACAGTTAGTGAATAAATAAATAATGAACATTTATTTACACTCCATCTCGCATGAAAATAGCAAAGAATAGTCATTGCTAAAAATATAAATGAATCTCTAAGTAACAATACTCCAAATTGTAAAGGAATCCCGCTAAATAGTATTAATGCGATTACATATTTATCATCAATCTGACCACCCAATATTTTTTTTATTTCGGCAATAAGAGCAATTGAAACTGAAATCAATAATGAGTTTATTGTAATTGCAATATTAGGGTTGGTATCATCTGAGAAATAAAAAAACTGCCAGATTTTAACAGCAATTGTAGAATCAACTAAATACCTCAAATCCTCCAAACTAAAATCTCGATAATATGGCTGTAACAAGTATAAAAACTTTTCAGAATCTTTCGTTGTTTGTAATACATCAAAATTTGACAAGGTATAAAATTTAATAAACATTGAAACCAAACAAACAAAAGAAAAAGACAATAACAAATTTTTAGTGAATACAGGTCCTTTAAAAGAGAAAAAAGCAAAAACAATAAAAAATATAGATGCCATAAAAAATGACATTACGATATCGTACGTAATGAAGTAGCCTATTATTACTGATACAAACATCCATAAAAAAGATGTTGCATATCCGTTTGTCATTTAACTTACCATTTGTTTTATTTTATCTAGGAAATAGGCTTTATGTTTTTCAGCCTCTCCGGCATTATGAATATACTCAAGTTTATTGAAATTAAAATTGTTTATTGAATTTAAATATATCAACTTTGAATCTAGTGAAAACCTTTTCCAAACATTTTCAATCTTACTGTCCCAGCATATTTGTAAAAATGGAACTTTCATTACGTAAGATACTATGCCACAATGCATCCTTGAGCTTACAATCAAACTCATTCCTGAAATAAAATTAACCAAATCTACTGGATATACACTACGCTCAACAAACTCAACATCAGAAGACAGATCAGAAAAATTATCATACATAAACTTTTCATCGAGCATTGAACCGTTTGTAAATAAATATACTTTTCTATTTTTAACCTTATGAAGCTCTATGATTCTCTTTAAGAAAAAGACATAATCACTTGGACCAATTGTAGTTCCATTAACACTGAGTTCACTAAAATCTTGAATATTAATTCCGACTCGCTCTTCTGAGCAAACTTTAATTTTTTCATCTAACAGAAGTGAAAATACTGGGTCATTGAAAACCAAAACATCATCTTCTCTTTTTTTACAGATATCACCAATCAAACGTCGAGACAAATCGTCTCTAACGGTTAAATACATTGCATTTTCAAATACTTTTTTATATAGATACCTAGAGAGAAAAGAGTGCTTTACTCCTACACCACATCCAACTAGAGAGTATGGGATGTTATAATTTACACAAACTCTAGATAACGTATAAATTCTAAGCATAAACCCTAACGTAGTATCCGTTATTATTTGCCCCCCCCCTATTAAAACTTTATCAACATCCTTAATACTTTCTTCTATACTTAATATGTAATCTTTTCGCTTAAATATAAACCATAGTAAATACCCCAAATACTTACCTATAACTTTTATATTTACGAGAGTTGTTATTAGTTTTTCTCTAATGTTAGGTTTTGACTCTACTTTTAAATTATTCTTTCCTAAAGAAAACGACGTCCTTTGTGAAAGATCAAAAGATTCAACTTTCAATAACTCTTTGCTCAGTACATCTTGTAACGCATCAAAAATTAATCCATCACCTAAATTTTGGCTATATCTTTCACAAGCAATTAGTATTTTTTTCATAGAGGTACTAACCTTCCGACTCCATAATTAACACTCAACCTTTTTTTGACTCTCATAGAAAGAATTAAAACCCTTAGTGCTTGAGATAATAATGTAGCAATTGCAACTCCTTCGATTGAAAAATATTGGACTAATATTAAAGCGGCTAAAAAACCTATAATTAAACTAATAGACGTAACTATAAAAACGTCTTTTTCTAACCCACAAGAGTTTAGTAATGTTACCTGAGGCCCAAACAATGATATAAACAATTGCCCTAACGATAAAATAAGCAAAACAGAATATGAACCTAAGTATTCATCACCAAATATTATAGTTAATAGATCATTGCCCATAAAAACAACTATTAGAAAACTAGGCAAAGACACCATCAGACTCATGATTACCGTTTTATCTAATATTCTAATAAGATTTTCAATATCATTTGAATAATATAACTTACTGAACATTGGTGCAGATAACATCGTAACTGAGTGGAGACCAAAAGAAACTAAAATAGATACTTGTAGTGCTACCTTATACAACGCAATATCTTCATCACTCCCAAAAACTGACAATATAAATACATTCAACTGACCATCTAATACTTGCACCCCAGATAAGAGTGAAAAATAGATCAAAGCGGGCTTGATGTTTATTTCTTGGTTACTTTCAGAATATTTTATTTTTTTTGTGTATAAACTTAAGACATAAACTGTAATCAGAACACACAAAGCAGAAGAAATAAGTGACCTAAACAAAAGTCCAGAAGTATTAACACCACCTTCTAAAATTAAGCTTACTGATATTATTAGAAAAAAAAACAATTGCCTAAATATACTATCTGGCATTTGGCCTAAAAGATAACCGCCATTTCCTCTGATAGCCCCACTTAGACTAACCGAAATAGAAACAAGAAAGGCAATCAATATAGAAAACCCTATATTATTCATACCAGAAATAAAAATAGGCAGACAAACAAAAAATAATAAAATAAAAAATAAAGATATAAATTTCTTATATTTATCAAAAACCGCACTGTAATTCCCCTTAGCACTTTCTCGAACAAAAACAGTGGGAAACCCAACTTGCATTGGTAATGCAAGAAGACTTATTACGGCTATCCAATAAGAGTACTCCCCAAAGGTTTCAATATCTGTATTATTCGTTAACAATATAGTGGTAAAAAATCCAATTAAAACACTTGTTATTTTTATAATTATAGAAATAGCACTATCTTTAAAGAAGCTTTTCATTTACCAAATACCTTTAGTATCGATAATTAAACCATTACTTATTAATACTCCTTTAAATCCCTTATGATCAACTAGCAAAACCTGCACATCAGCTTCTTTAGATGCAATGTCAAATTCCACTAGTTCAACATGTTTCAGTTTCTCTGGAATAGATTCAATATTTGGTTCTACAGCAACAACACGACCAGCGTGCATTTCTGCGATTTTTTGTGTAATAGCCATCGCAGGGCTTTCACGCAAGTCATCAATATCAGGTTTAAATGCTAAACCGTAACAAGCAACCGTCACCTCACGGGCTGTTTTATCTGGATTTGCTTGTAAAAACTCGGCAATTGCCAGTTTTACTTTATTAATCACCCAGTCCGGTTTGCCATCATTCACTTTACGTGCTGTATGGATGATTTGTGCTTCTTCTGGTGTTTTTGACACAATGAACCAAGGGTCAACCGCAATGCAGTGGCCACCTACACCAGGTCCTGGCTGAAGGATGTTTACGCGAGGGTGACGGTTCGCCAATGCGATCAATTCCCATACGTTGATCTCTAGCTTGTCACAAATGATTGAAAGCTCGTTTGCAAAAGCGATTTGAACATCACGAGAGCTATTCTCTGTCAGTTTTGCCATTTCCGCTGTGCGCGCATTTGTTACGACACATTCACCCTGTACAAAGGTACGGTACAACTCTACTGAGCGCTCAGAACAGAGAGTAGACATACCACCAATGACACGGTCATTTTCTACCAATTCACGAACAACGTGACCAGGCAATACACGCTCCGGACAGTGAGCGATATTCACATCAGCTTGTTCGCCATGCGTTTGTGGGAAAGTCAGATCACCACGAGCTTCAGCTAGCCAAGCAGCCATTTGCTCTGTGGCACCCACTGGTGACGTGGATTCAAGAATAACGAGGTCACCTTTTTTAAGAACTGGTGCTATGGCTTTACTTGCCGCCTCAATGTAAGACAAATCAGGCGCTGGTACTTCGCCTTCTTTACATGGCAAAAATGGCGTTGGGACCGCAATCAGGAATGCATCTGCTGGCTCTGGCGTAGTGGTTGCTTTCAAGTAACCTTCAGACACGGCTGCACTTACGATCATATCGAGATCCGGTTCAACAATATGGATTTTGCCTTGGTTGATGGTATCAACCGCATGCTGGTTTACATCAACACCTATTACCTTTTTCTTACGTGATGCAAACATCGCTGCGGTTGGCAGACCGATGTAACCTAAGCCAATAACTGAAATTGTTTCAAAAGACATAATTTTTTCCTAACTAAATGATTATTTTGCCAATTCTTCTAAAATACGCTGACATGCTAGACCATCACCATAAGGGTTGTGTGCAAAGCTCATCGCTTGGTAAGCATCTTTGTCATTAAGTAGTACATCTAAACCAGTGACTATCTTATCAACGTCGGTTCCAACGAGTTTCACTGTACCCGCGGCAACGGCTTCTGGTCTTTCTGTTGTGTCACGCATAACTAATACAGGTTTGCCTAGCGAAGGGGCTTCTTCTTGAATACCACCGGAGTCGGTTAAAATGATATGCGCGCGGCTCATCAAGTAGATAAATGGTAGATATTGTTGAGGTTCAATGAGGTGCACATTATCGACGTTTGACAGAATGCGATTTACTGGTTCTCTTACATTCGGGTTTAGGTGTACTGGGTATAAGATTTGTGCTTCAGGGTGGTCTTGCGCAGTTTTAGCTAAAGCTTCACAAATGCGTTCAAAACCGCCACCAAAACTCTCGCGACGATGACCAGTGACCAAAATCAGCTTTTTTCTTTCATCAAGCATTGGGAATTGGCTTGCCAACTGTTGGTTAAGCGCACTGTCGTTATCAATTTTGTCTTTAACCATCAATAGAGCATCGATAACGGTATTACCTGTGATGCTGATATTGTCTGGATTGATGTTTTCTTGTAGCAGGTTGTGTTGCGAGGTTTCTGTAGGAGCAAAGTGATAGGTAGTTAACGCACCAGTTAATTTTCGGTTTGCCTCTTCTGGCCATGGTGAGTAAATATTGCCAGTGCGCAGACCTGCCTCTACATGGCCCACGGCAATTTGCTCGTAGTAAGCTGCAAGGCTTGCAGCAAAGGTAGTTGCAGTATCACCGTGTACTAGCACTACATCCGGCTTAAACTCCTGAAGTACTGGTTTAAGTTCCAGCAAGATACGTGCGGTTACATCATTAAGAGATTGACCCGCTTTCATCAGGTTAAGATCGTAATCAGGCTTAATTTCAAATAACTCTAAAACCTGATCCAGCATTTCTCGGTGTTGAGCGGTAACGCAGCACTTAGCGTCAAATCGCTCATCATTTGCAAGCGCATGAACCAAAGGAGCCATTTTTATGGCTTCTGGACGTGTACCAAAAACGGTGAGAATTTTCTTTTTAGACATTGTAAATAACCTAGGCCAAAGAATAGGACGTTGATGAGAATAATCGCGAGTGATGGATACAACGCTTCTGCTTACATTAAAAAAGCATTGTTGCCGGACAGCACAATAACCCCAGAGGAAAATACACAAACGAATGCGCCACAAGTGCGCAAGCGATACCTTTGGGGGAATAGAAATCTAAGTAGATAATTTAGGCGGGTCAGTCATTATCAAAAAAAGAAACTTTTATGAAGACTGTCGTTGATAGGTATTGGTTGATAAACCTGATGCCTAGCCATTATCTTTTCAAAACAGTATTCATTACTGTTTTGTCCTCCTCTGACGTAACAGGAGGTGTTTAAGTGTTTGTTTGAAGTCTCTATTTTAATTATAGAGCCTTGCCAGAAATGCAACTATGTGCTTAATTGTATTTATATTTATCTGGTGACATTTTTATGTCACTTAGAGAGCTTTGTTTTGCTTTTTGGCACGCTACCGCCCTTAGGTCTGGCTCCTAAAGGCAATGCATTTGGTTTTTTATCATTTGTGCTCAAGGCAAAGGATTGTATAGCAAACAGGTTGCAACGAAAAGCACAAGACTGACAAAAAAATGGCTTTTTTATGACAACTAACCAAGATATCAGGTGTCATTTTAACCAGAAACTCGTAAATTCTGCCTACCTAAAGCGCGTTTTATAATACGCATTTATTCGTTTATATTTATTACAAAATGCAAAAAGTTGCCTATGTGGAATATGCATCACAATTTAATGCAACTTAAAACACCGTTTAACACTCCCCTAGCATTTTGACTCCTACTTTCGTGTTTATCTGGTCGGTTACCCTCCCTCTTCTTTCTTCGATTCATTACATTGATGCCTATGAAAAGGAGATAGCTATGAAAGTACTTCATCATGGTGGGAAGGATACGGTGACAGGCTCTTGTCACGAACTACGACTTGAGCAAGGGAGCATTTTGATCGACTGCGGGTTATTTCAAGGTAAAGATGCATTGGTAGGTCGTCATGATCGTTCGCTGGCGATAGAGTTTTCTTTAACCAAGGTAAAAGCGCTGGTACTGACCCATGCTCATATTGACCATATAGGCCGATTACCATGGTTACTCGCTGCTGGCTTTAAAGGCAAAATCTACTGCACACAAGCAACTGCTGAGTTGGTCCCTCTTATGTTAGAGGACGGATTAAAGCTACAGCTGGGTTTAGGCAAACATCAACGGCAACATATATTAAATCTAATTAAGCAACGATTGGTGCCATGTCAGTACAATACATGGCTTCCTCTTAAGGGGTTGGCTTATATACGCTTTCAACCTGCGGGCCATATTTTAGGTTCTGCTTATTTGGAATTTAAACTCTCAAATAATGACGTAGTGGTATTTTCTGGTGATCTCGGTCCAAGTGATACGCCTTTACTCCCAGATCCGAAACCTCCTGAAAAAGCAGAATATTTGTTTATTGAGTCGACCTATGGTGATAAGCAACATGAAAGCGTGAAAAGTAGAAGTACTCGATTGCTCTCTATTATCGAACATGCGCTGGAAGATGGTGGTGTGATTGTTATTCCTGCTTTTAGTGTCGGTAGGACACAAGAACTGTTATTCGATATCGAACAGCTTCTGCACCAGAAGTCTTTACATGGTGCCCTACCAATTATTCTTGATTCGCCTTTAGCACGAAAAGTGACAAAGACTTATCGGCGCTTTAAAAAGCTTTGGGGTAAAGAAGCAAAAAGGCGTTTGGAGCAACATCGTCATCCTCTCGGGTTTGAACAATGTATTACGATTGAGACTCATGCTGAACATATGAGATTGGTGAATCGTCTCGCGAGCACTTCTGAACCTGCTATTGTGGTTGCTGCCTCTGGGATGTGCGAAGGTGGTCGAGTGGTGAATTACCTCAATGCGTTGTTACCAGATAGCCGTAATGATGTGCTGTTTGCTGGCTATCAAGCTGAGGGAACGCTAGGGAGAGAAATTCAAGAGGGTGCGAGTGAGGTTGATATCGAAGGAAAGAGAATTAAAGTTAAAGCTCAAATACATACGATGTCTGGCTATTCTGCTCATGCAGATCAATCCGATCTAATTCGCTTTGTAGAAGGAATTAATCCACCACCAAAAGAAGTGCATTTAATTCATGGTGAAAGTGTTGCAAAAGCAGAGCTGTATCAACATTTTGCCAGGAAAAAAACGAACGTTGTGCTTTAATTTACTGATAAGAAAATCAGGAGAAATGGGGTAAAAGTATCGTTTTGATACCATTCTGTTGCTTATTTTCTCCTTGAGATAGTTACCTTGTCGGTTAAAATAGCCGTCGAACAATTACAATGGCAGTTGGCACTATTATGTTTCTGGAACTTCTATTTATATTCTTTTCTTCGTTTGCCACTTTGTTTCTCATGCGTAAGGTTGCTAAGTCGGTAGGCTTGGTCGATAAACCAAACGAAAGGAAGTTACATGAAGGTGCTGTTCCACTTATCGGTGGGATCTCTATCTGTATTGTTCTTATCCAGTTTCTCACCTTTAAGCCAGCAACTATCGAGTACAGTTGGCTGTATGTATGCTCTATCGCACTCTTAACGCTGATCGGTGCGATTGACGATAAGATCGACTTGAGTTTCAAAATACGCATGGGAGTTCAAGCTGGGTTATCTTTGGTGATGATTCATATTGCCGGTATCGAGCTACACAGCTTAGGTAACATGTTCGGCTTTGGGGATATAAATTTAGGTTGGACTGGTATCGCTATCACAGTGCTAGCGGTCATCGGTGCAATCAATGCTTTTAATATGGTAGATGGTATTGATGGTCTGCTAGGTGGGCTTTCTATTGTAACCTTTGGCGCTCTTGCCTATTTATTAAGAGTAGATGCCCAACACGGCTTAGCTTATCTCTGTGTGGTTATTATTATTGCCATGCTGCCGTATATTTTCATGAACTTGGGTATTCTTGGCCGCGCTAGAAAAGTTTTTATGGGCGATGCAGGCAGTATGATGATAGGTTTTACTGTAATCTGGTTATTGCTGGGTGTTAGCCAAACAGAGAGCAAACCTCTGATGCGTCCGGTTACGGCATTATGGCTAATTGCCGTTCCGTTGATGGATATGGCTGCAATAATGATTCGCCGCGTTCGCCGTGGGGACTCGCCATTCAAACCTGACAGAGAACACTTACACCATATTTTCCAACGCATGGGTTTAAGCCCTAAGCAAACTCTAGTAGCAATCTGCGGTATCGCAACCCTTTATGCTGCGTTTGGTATTTATGGCGAGCTGACAGGCATTCCTGAACCAGTCATGTTCTATACCTTCATCGCCTGTTTTATTGTGTATTCCCTTTTGCTTTCTTATGTGTGGCGAATTACGAGTTACTTTCGAAATAAGTTTAGCAAACTCAAAGCAATCACTATTTCAAACAACTAACTAGATTTGTAATAAACTAAAAATACCGATGTTCGTGATTCATCACGAACATCGGTATTGAAGTGTTGTTATTAAACCGTGAAATATTGTAAACGCTTAAACCTTCTTAGTTCCAACCAGGTATAAGTATTTTATGAGTTTTAATTGTCGAGTAACTCGGGTGGGTTGACAGGCCAAACGATAGAACCACTCTAAGTTGTATTTCTGCGCCCAATTCGGAGCACGTTTCACTCGATTCGTAAATACATCATAAGTACCACCGACGCCCATATAAAAAGCATCGGGATAGACTTCACGACACTTGTTAATGAAGTTTTCTTGTCTGGGAGAGCCTAGTGCTACTGTTACAACTTTTGCCTGGCTTTCCTTTATTTTATGTATAAGCTCCGCTTCATCTTTAAAATAACCATCACAGGCATCAACAACGTTAACTTTGATCTCCTGCTTTAGTTTATCAACTGTCTGTTGATTAACTTCAGGCTTAGCACCAACGATAAATACCGGCACATTGAGCGGTGCAGACCCTTTCATTAGTTCTAACCACAAGTCACAGCCAGGGATCCTCGCACTTGGGCAACCACGTTTTGACATGACCAAAGAAACCCCTGCTCCATCAGGATAACGAATGCTTGCAGACTCTAGAGTTCTTTTTACATCAGCCTGCTCGTAACTTGATACGATTTTTTCAGCATTCACGGCAACAGCAAAGCCACTAACAACATTTCCCTGATGTAAGATAGAATCAACTGCGTGGTCCATACTGTCGAATGCAGATATATCTAGCCCACCTATTTTGCATGTTTTATTCATTTTCGTACTTCTTTTCTACTTCTTGGGCATTTCTATATTTGATTACTTTTGCTGGTACGCCCCCAACAATTGCATAGCTTGGGACGTCTTTTGTAACTAAAGAACACGCACCTACAATTGCACCTTTCCCAATAGTCACACCATGCTTGATAACCACATTGCGGCCAATCCAAACATCATCTTCAATGATAGGAGGGAGACCAAATACATCTTCTTGATCAACCATCGGAATATCTAGTCTTTCGTAACTGTGTGTGCTGGAAAGAATTGCTACGTTTGGCGCAATCATTACATTGTTACCAATTGTGGCACTTTGAATAAATGCATTCTCGTTGATACGAACGTTTTGACCGATTTTTAACTCAGAGGCATTGGATATGTAAATTCGATTTTCTAATCGATTTTTAGGGTGTGCACTCACCACTTTCAACACTCTGCTCAAATACCAGCAACGAAGTTTGCTAAAAAGAGGTAAGTACCTAGAGTTAGGTAAGTTGTAGAAAAATAGATAGTAAATTACGAGCTTTAATTTTTTCATAGAGGTATTTGGGCACTATATATCCATAATTTGAGATGCTTTAGTAATGAAGATTATATTTTCGTCCTCACCACCTTCTTTCATTAAGTTGTTTTCCACGACATCAAGTACGTAAGTTCGCCCAAGAAGCTCTAAAGCTTCAAAGTGACAAGAGGAGAATATTGAAAAGTGAGCTTTAGATGCACCAATTAACGTCAGCGTATCTTGATATGCCTCTCTATCAATGACTTTAAAGTTGTCATTTTGCACTATGGTTGAAAGCTGAATGTGGTTTTGATGCTCTCGTGGATGAGGTCGATAAACAACGGTGTAGTCTGGGAACTGCTCTATTAGACCTGTGACGAATTCAGCAACGTCTGCATAGCAAATACCCTGTCCAGTAAAAATAAAGAACTTATCGTTACCCACTTGTTTGAATATCTGCTTTTTTACCTCTTCACAAACTTGTGGCAACGCACCTTCTACTTCGATCTTATCCTCTGGTACAAAATTGGCTTCACGCATTTTCATTTGCCAAAAACTTGAATAGATCTTCAGACGTGTAGGTAACATGCTGCTGCGCCATAACTCCACACCGGCATAATGATAAGAGGGATGGTAAGGTGCCAATAGGCCGTGTTGGTATTCAAGCGTCTTAATACCTAACTCATTAGCTGCGCTAACTATTGCAGGCTTAGTGTATGCTGACACGATTTCAACATTCTGAACTCCAAGCCATTTCAGCAATTTCTTATACGCAGTCTTCTTGCATTCGTAGTCCCGTAAAATGGCTTCTACTTGCTTCTGAGAGACACCATACTCTCGGATTAATAGCTCAATGAAATCTTCAGAAAGGCTAGGAGTTCGAGAATGCCACCCAAAGCGTTTAATGAATACAACGAGTAACGTTATGATAAGGTTTTCAAAGATCACTCCACGCTTAAAGCATGTTAGGACTTTTGCACCTTCAAAATTTGAGCAATGATATAGAATGCATAGCTTCTCTTGCTTTTCTGCGGAAACGAATTCGTCGTATATCATGCCATCGTTTATCGATACGCGAGAAAATGCACCAAAATAAGCCACTTTCTTCTTGCTAAACCTAGCCCTAAATAAGTTACAGAAGCTAACAATGAGAGAAAGCAGCAATGACACATATGACTTTGATTTAAACTCCATATCCTCTACCCCTTTAGACAGAGTAATATGGCGAGTCATTTGGTATTTGAGTAGAGGCCAAACCTCGGCTTCGCTGCTAAGGTTGTTTTCAAGAATATGTGTTTCTACGACTTTATGCATTTGCTCGCTTCCGACTATGAACAAAAATAGCGTTGTTCGAAGTCAATACCCCTAGTAAAAAGAAAAGCAATAATCCTATCATATTCCCCATAATGGGTACCATCGAGCCAATCCCAACAAGCATTAAAAATCCATTAATACGAATCAACCTAACATGAACAACCTGGTCAACATAACCATCTTTTTCAGCAAAAAAAGGCTGAAAAATAAACCACATGACAAATATAATACCAAGACCATACTCAGCAATCAGTGAGACAAAAAACAAGTCAAAAATAGGGCCTTCAATCTGGCTTCCATAACCGATAATGGCTTTATCGACTTTAAAGAAAGTATAAACATCGGTATACATTTTGGACATTACGGTTCCATATGTACCCGGCCCTGACCCAAATGGGAAGTTATACTCGAAGATCTCCATTGCATAATAAAAGATCTTATAACGAACATAGTTTTCGTTGAAGTTGGCTTGTATGGAATCGCCAAGAACAAGCCATAAACCAGCTAAAATAGCAGGAGTAATTGCAACAAGAGCAATCGTCCCAAGCAACCTGATCAGCCCTTTATTTTTGTACATTATGGTAATTCCATATGCAACTAAAAGGATTAAAAGCTCTTTCCTAGAAAATGTCAGAAATAATAAAAAAAATGCAAAAAAGAGTAGCAACCAGTAGAATTTAGGTTTGTAAATGAAATATCGTTTAGAGTCATTACTATATTTAAATGACAATAACAAAATACTATATAATAGAAGAAATCCAGAGTACAAAACTCGAGACCCAAAAAAAGATCCCGGACTCACTCCCATAATGCCACGGCCATCTTTTGGTAATGAGTACAATAAGTTAGGAGCTAAATAATCAGAAACAACAAACAAAGAGGAAAACAATAAAATATACGTGAGTGCTTTCGTGAACTTAGCTAATAGCATTGGTCTATCTGCGTTTAAAGCATATGCCATAACAAAGAAAACAAATACAAACTTTAAAGTTAAAAATGTTTGTAGAATATTTATTATAGGTATTCCGTTTCGGAAAACCATGAAAGCCGAATACATAAATAGTATAAAAGATAGAAAAAGAAATCTTCGCTTAACTGGCTTATATATAATACAGATAAAGAATGCAACAATACAAATCAGTATATATATATGATTAAAATAAGCTAAAGCCCCTAAATTTATTATATTCTGCCGAGAGATGAAAAATAAAATTATCGTCGCCAATAATAGATTTAGATAACCTTTAGATGTAAATATCATATTGATACCAAATAAAACCTAATTTTCTCTGGATGTAATATTACGACCAAAGCTGACCATTTAGCTGTTAAAATAACGACGACTTACACGCTTAGAGACGCCCGTAAGAAGTTCATAGGGGATAACTCCAGCACATTTCGCAATGTGCTCAATTGGTAGAGAATCACCCCATAAGGTCACTTCATCTCCCACTTTAACGTCGGAATCATTACCAATATCTACACTGATTAAGTCCATGGAAACCCGTCCAACTAGAGGATATTCAATCTCATTGATAAGTACTGGAGTTCCATTTTTTGCACTTCTCGGATAGCCATCCGCATACCCAATCCCAATCACCGCTAAATTTGTGTCCTTTTCAGAAACCCAAATACCGTCATAACCTACAGGCTCACCTTTGGAGTGGCGACGCACCGAGGTAACATAAGCTTTTAGAGATTGTGATGTGCGTAACCCAAGATCTGGACCAATTTTATCGCCCAAGGGAGAGAGGCCATAGAGTGAAAGACCAACTCTAACATGGCTTTGATCATTAAAGTAACCCTGTAAGAGTCCTGCAGAGTTTGTAATTGAGGTACTTACACTTAGAGTAGATGTGGTACTTTCAAAGTTATCTAACTGGAAAAGACTTCGCTCAGGATCATTGTCCGCAGAAGAGTAATGACTCAAAACTCCTTTTATCGTGATATTTGGCATAGATTTTAAAACTTCAAGAGTGCGATTGAGCTCATCATCATGTAACCCTAAACGATGCATACCGCTGTCAAACTTAATCCAACATTGTAACTCACAATCTATAGGAAGTTTTCTCAAAATGTAGAGTTGACTCTCGGAATGAACTACAACTACAAGTTCATGCTCAATGGCTTGCAGTAGATCATCGTATGTATTAACACCAGAGAAAACTAAAATATTTTTTTTTATACCTGATCTCTTCAAAGCGATACCTTCAGACAGGCGAGCAACCGCAAAAGTCTCAATAGAGTCAATAGTTTGACAAATTTCTAATGCACCATGTCCATAAGCATCCGCTTTTATTACGCCAATAAGCTCACATTTACCATTTGTTTTTGCTCTTAGAACTTTCGCATTATGTTTAATCGATTCTAAATCAATTAATAGGTAAGGCTCAGCCACTCTTATTTACCTTCTTAAAATATCACTAGATGCGTATTTAGGTACACTACAATCGCTGCTGTCATGCATGCACTTACAAGAAAACCAATACTTTCTTTCATAAGGTAGCGCTGTTTTACTTTAGCATTAACTAAAGCATAAAGTATAAACGCAGCAAAAATACAGCTTAACAATGTTGACGTAGCGGAGCCTAAAATACCATACCTCAATGTTAAAAAATAACTTAATGGAATATTTACTAACGTAGCAAATAGAAAACCAAACATTTTATATTTTGCTGTTGTCTCTTCTAGAGAAAGAACATTAGTATAAAGTATATACAACGTATTAAACAAAAAGCTTAAGCTAAGAACCACATACACATCATAACTAAACTCTATGTTATCACTATAAATCAGTTTAAAAATGAAGGGTAATACCACGATACAAGACAGAAAAACCAAATAGTTAGTTACCATGAGGCTCTTTGTGTTTTTTCTCATTTTTTCTAAAGAAACGTATCCATATTGTGAGTACAATTTCAACAACTTAGGCATATATGCTTTATTCATCGCAAGTATAACAATCTGAATTGCACCTGCTAGTAAAAATATAGACGTATAATTTGCTAGTTCTTGTACTGGTAATAGTGAAGTAATATATGCTTTATCCACCATAGAGTTGACGACAGAAAAAATACTAACCGGTAAAATTATTGTAGAATATTTTACAATTCTAATATAAGACTTTTTATCAAAATAAAACACTTCTTTAAAGAATTCAGTTAACTTAAAAAACCTAGAAACAATAATAAATACAAATACTAGATTTAGAACTAGTATAGAGTTTAAGTATGCATCAGAGCTTTTGAAAACATATATCGATGTAAGACCAACAATAAACTTCATTGCAAAGTAGAAGATAAACCAGAAAAAATATTTGGTCTTATCAAAACTCAGGCGACAAGATAGTAAATACAAGTTAACAAAATATTCAAAGAACACTATCAAGAACATTTTTGTCATTTGATACTTTAACGAAACTATATTGAATAAGAGATAATCATCAATAAATGATAATAATATAGTAACCAAAGTGAATCCAATAAACCCCGTTCCTGCAACATGAATACTATTTATAAACAATCTTTTTTTATTTTTTCCTAATTCTTGATTGTAGAAAATAGAATAAGCAGATTCACTTGAAAGGCTTACCATAGGAACTAAAGCGGTAAGTAAAGCTAAGAAAAGTGTTAATTTACCGTACTCTTGAATACTCAACAAGTGAGATGCTGAAGGCATTAACAAAAACTGCATGCCTTTTACTAAAATATCAGCCAGTAGATAGATTACTACTGGCTTCAATAATAGTAATTTAATACTATTAAAATTCATAACATTATATCTTTGACAAAATATTTTGCATTTTTAAGATATTTTGTTGAAGTGCAGGATGAACTCTATGATCTCCATAGTCGAAACTCAAACCTAATTCAGCTTGAATCGATTTAGTATCGCTATCCAACCGGGTCTTCAATTGTTTAAACTCACTAGATTTAACCCAATTTTCATAATTCATTACACCACTTCCCCTAATAACGAAGTTACCCATCGCTAATAGTTTTCTCGAAACCGTCGTTATTGGATTCGGTTTACCAGATAGGGTAGGTTTGAAGTCTTGACCTTGAATTACAGATAACTCTGGTAATCTCTTAGCAATAAACTCTTGGAATAATTGTCTATTGAGCAATTCATCTTCATTAAATTGCTGCACAGTATCTAAGAAGAATGGAGTGTAAATACTGTAAGAGTCTTTTTGGCCTAAAAAGCTTTCAAAAGCACCTTTGGCATTATTTCTTCCTAGACCAAAAATCGCATAGTTCATCAACTTTTCTGACTTAGAGAGTGTACCAAGGTCAGCGTAGAATGCTTCAATATCAGCAATGCATTCATCTAACTCTGTTTTTGTAAAGAAATCCCCGAAACCAGACATATTCAGTTTCGGTTTAAAATCTAAGGGTAAGCCAGTAAACGAGTTAATAGCTTTCTTTACTTTAGCCGCTTTAGGCTTTGTACCAAGTAGAGATTGGTACAGCAAGGTATGATCTAGTAAGGGGTTTTGCTTGATTGAACTGTATAATGGCGATGCACCAATCAAAAAACCACTGGCACCAGTAATGAGCACATTTGATTTTAATTCACCAACATCAACAACTTTAAAGATTTGAGAGCCTATTTCAGGGGCAAGATTTGATTCCAAATCCAGTTGCTTGTTCAGTGGTATAGAATTATATTCTAATGTACGTCGCTCTAATCCAAAATGTTCTGCAATTTTATTTGCGCTGTTGAAATCATTAGATAGAAATACCTTTCTTGGCCTTTCCAGACCGATAGTAAAGCCTTCTATCTGCATTCCATTCTTTTTTGCGTAATAAGGAATTATACGAGAATCAAGTCCACCACTAATACCTACTGCAAAACTCGCTTCATTAGGGTTAAGCGCTTTAACTGTACCAAGTGCGTTGGTAAAGGTTTCATCAATTAAATCAAGCTTATCATCATATGAGAGCTGGTTATCAAGATAACTAAACTGCCAGTATCTTTCCGATAATACAGATTCTTTTTCCAATTCTATTGTTAGAGTTGTAGCTGCAGGTACGGTCTTTACACCTTTGATAAGCGTCCGTTCATTTAAACCTGTGAAGAATACTATTTGTTGCTTTATTGCGGTTACGTCAAGATCACTTATGCCAAATGATAAAGCAGTTTTTATCTCCCAGAAATCATCTGAAATTGTAAGTAGACCTTTACATATATGGTAAAATATATTTTGTTTACCCGGACGATCAGAGACAATTTTCACTTTTCCGGTGTTAGGGTCTAGAACAACAATAGTAAAGTTTCCAATTAATCTTGCCAAATAACTTCTGTTGTTATCAAGTATAGCCTTAATGACTTCGGCTTCATCTTCCAAATATAAGCTACCAAACACTTGATAATAAAACACTTTATTATTAAACTGAATTTCTTTTGTTAAACCAGTCTGTGAAGTTTTGTTTATTTTTATTAGCATTTAAATTTCCAACTAATCAACCACGAACAACCTTATAGTTGATTCTATTCCCATGTATTAATTTAAATTATCCATATGCTCGAGCAGAACTTCTGCGATATGAAAATCCACAATAGTATCTATATCGACTGATCTTTCAACGGGCATATTGTACGCTTTTACTTTATCAGAGTAGAAGATCCCTTTATTTTCAACAAAGCTATCTACTCTAAAAGCATAAATAGATCCATTTAGACGATAATAATCAGGTAAGTCCTGTGAACGTTTACCAATTACAGATTCAGGAAAAAAATTCCCCATAGTCATGTCATCTGGAAGCGTGTTTGCCCACAGTGGACTATGCTCACACGGACACACGGACACAACTCCTTCGGTCTTTTCGTCAAATGACTCAAGTAAAATATCAATATCCTCAGCTTTTCTCAGAGGTGAGGTTGGTTGCAGTAATACAACATAATCAAAGCTTTCATCGATATGTTCAAGAGCATGTAGAATCACTCCATTAGAGCCAGCAGTATCACCAGAGAGTTCTTGCGGTCGCAAAAAAGGCACATCACCACCGTATCGTTGTGCAATGTTTGCAATATCTTCGCAATCGGTGCTGATAATAACGCGATCTATATACTTAGATGTTTTAGCAGCCTCTATCGACCATGCGATTAATGGTTTGTCACCTAGCTGTCTTATATTTTTTCCCGGTAACCGCTTACTTCCTCCCCTTGCAGGGATGACAGCAATCACTTTCTTGCAACCTAACATTACTCTAACCCCAGAGATAGTATATCCATCTGCGCACGGTTGAAGTCGTCCATACGACCAATATCAAGCCAATACTCATGTATTGGGAACATAAGTACTTTTTGGCGATCTTTCATATGTTGCTCAAGCAACGTAGGCATATCTATTTTTTGATTTTTTTCTACTGATTGAATCACTCGGGGAGATACAACATAAATACCTGCGTTAACAAAAAAGCGCTGAATCGGTTTTTCGACCATACTAGTGATTTGGTTGCCTTCGCCATTAATTACGCCATATGGAATCTGATAGTCGTATTCTCGCACGCACATTGTCGCATCTGCGTTATTCTCCAAATGGAAGTTCAGCAGGCGTTGAAAGTCTACTTTGGTCAACACATCCCCGTTGATCATAATCAATGGTAGATCTCTTGGCATATCTTCAGGCAGTAAGCCAAGCGCGCCCCCAGTACCAAGCGGTGTATCTTCGTGTACATATGAGATACTGACACCTAAGTTACTACCATCACCAAAATGTTGGTGAATTTGCTCAGGCATGTAGTGCGTTGAGATGTAAAAGTTGCTAAAACCGGCTTTGATAAAGCTCTTGATCACTGTCTCTAAAATAGGTTTATCACCTACTTTTAGCATTGGCTTAGGGCAATTATCCGTTAATGGACGTAAACGAGTTCCGAAGCCACCAGCCATAATAAACACTGGATTTTGATATCTATCTTTACTCAAGGCACTATGAAGAGTCTCAAGGCCAACGACTTTGTTCTCTTGATCGAGCAATGGAACCGATAGAATTTGCTTTCGCTCCATCAACTCGACTAGCTGATCTTTTGAAGCTCCCTGCTTGGCAGTAATAGGTTTAGAGTTCATCACCTTCGCAACAGAGTCGCTTAGCATCAGATCATTGAGTAAACCGCGTCGAATGTCGCCGTCAGTGATCATACCCAGCAGCTTCTTGTTTTGATCAACCACAACAGCGACGCGCAGTGCTTCGCTGTTGATGATTTCTAATGCCTGCTTAATTGTGCTTGATTCAGATATTAGCGTTTTTTGCCAACAATGACTCATTCCAAGCCTCTATTAGTTAACCTAGAACCTATTTTAAATTTAGGAACATCTAGCTGTTCGGTCACACCGCTTTTTACACGTCCAACTAATGTTAGAAGTATCGTGCTATCGCCTACTTTAACTACTATTCCGTTTTCATTTCTACCGACGACTTCACCGACAGTCGCAATATAGTTTGGAGCTTCAGGTATTAGCTCAGAGGATTCAACTGCATATTCTTCATTGTTGAAAAAGAATCTCGCACGAGGGCCCGGGTAGCTAATTGCTCTAACAAAGTTATAGATTCTCTCTGCACTCCAGTTGAAGTCGATAATTTCATCACCAAATGTTCTTATACCAAAATATGTACCAACAGGATGAATATCTTTTTGCTCTATAACATTTACTGCATTTTTAGAGATTTTGACTATCGCAGAGTACAAAACATTGGCACACTCGATAATAGCTTTATTGAGAAGAGTACCGTAATTATCTTTTCGTGTAATCGGATATAACCTCTGCTCGACTATATCGCCAGTATCGATACCTTCATCCACATAATGGACCGTAATACCAAAAGAAGATTCACCATTTATCAAGGCCCAATTAAGTGGATTTCGTCCTCTATAAAATGGTAATGCACCAGCATGGCAGTTAATAAAGCCTAAGGGTGCATAATCGATAATGCTCTTCTTCAAAATCTGATTGAATGACATTGATACTAAAAGATCTGGTTTATAATCATCCATCACAGAAAGAAACTCGTTCGTGTTTACATTCTCTACAGGAATAAAAGGAACGCCCAATTTATCAGCCCACTCCCTTAATATGGGGTCCTGTGTGTCATAACGAGGGACGATAAACACAATATCTAAGCCATCAGTTTCAGCTATCAATTCAATTGCTCGATGAGACCATGGCCCATCAGCAAAATAACCAATCTTCATTATATTTCTTCGTCCTGTTCGTATGTTTTTTGAGCGACACTTCCAAGAATATCCCAGTACCGAAATGGACTAATGCCTGTTCCCGGTCGTTTTACGGTCAGATTATTTGTTGTAAAACTATCTCCGACGGCAATACTGTCCAATGCAACAAGGCTCTTCCTTGCCACTGATTTATTCTTTATTTCTGATACAGTCGGAGCCTTTACACCTGAGCCTAAGGCTATCTCTACATTTCTAATTGCATCAACCATCAATTTGAGCTCATCTGGTTCCAGTGATGCTTTATGGTCAGGACCTTCCATTGTTTTATCTAAAGTAAAGTGCTTTTCAATTAGCACAGCTCCTCGCGCTACAGCTGCAATAGGAATTGTAATCCCTTCACTATGATCCGAATAACCAGCTCTTAAGCCAAAAGATGCCCCTAGAGTATCCATCGCACGCAGGTTTATTTCATCCATTGGTGCCGGATATTCTGTTGTACAGTGGAGGATGGTAACTTTTTCTTGCAAAGCAATTTGCCCTTCGGAAGAAGCGTAAGCCTCTCTGAAAGCAGTAATAGACGGTTTGGCATTTTTATCTTGAGTTAGACCAAACGCTATGACACTTAAAGCATCTTCTACCTCTGCTAATGTCGCCATTCCCGTAGATAAGATAATGTCACACCCAGTTCTTGCATGCTCTAGTATTAGAGGGGCATTAGTTATCTCTCCAGAAGGGAGCTTAAGAGTTTTCAACCCTAAGTCATTCACTAAAAAGTCTAAGCTCTCAGAGTCAAACGCTGTAGAAAGGAACTCGATACCAATTTCTTCACAATAATCTATCAACTCATGATGCAAATCGTAAGGCAATTCTAGCCTTTTCAGCATAGCGAGTTGCGACTCTTCTCTCTTTGTATTCTCTACCTGGTATTCAGCTTGATGTGCAACTTTTGATGCCAAGTTCTTAGCTTTAAATGTTTGAAACTTAACGATATCAGCACCAGCATCCTTCGCTGCATCGATCAGTTTAAAAGCGAGTTCACGACTACCATTGTGATTAACTCCCGCTTCAGCAATTATTACCGTCATAAAACCTACTTAATATCGAAAAATCTTTTGCAAGGATTAAATTTCATCTCTTTAATCATTTTGATAACTTTTTTGCTCGCACAGCCTTGACCGTATGGATTCATTACCACTTCATTAGCTAGCTTATATTGTCTAGAAACTGCCTTCTTAAGCGCTGAAGAAATACTTGCCACTGTAGGCTCTGCATCTATAACACTTTTAGCAGCTAAACGACCTTTCTGTCTCACGCCTATATTAACGGTAGGGACATCAAAAGATGGTACTTCTATAATGCCACTGGATGAATTTCCAATGACGGCCGAGGCATTTTTTATTGCACTAAGGTAACGTATCTGTCCCAATGATGGAATTGCTAGAACTCTATCCGGCTGTGAAGCTGCATAAGATTCAAGCATAGGGATTATTCGACGACCACCGTCATCGGCGTTGGGGTATGTCAATATCACTTGGTAGTCTGGATATGCTTCTAAAGAATCAAGCAAAGCCTGAAAACTCTGTTCTGGTTCTTCATCACCTAGTGTTACTGGATGATAAGTCACTACAAAGTATGGTTGCACAAGTTTAAAGTTTAGTGACTCACCTAATTGTTCAAGGTTCATAAAAGAGCCTCTCTTTAGATGATCTAAACCAATTGCACCAATATTTTCAACTCGCTCCGGAGATTCTCCCAGCTGAATAACTCTATTTCTATATTCCTCCGTCGACGTACCGTGGAGATAGCTAAGCTTGGTAATCGCGTGACGAATTGCATCATCATACGCACCTTCTGTAATCTCACCACCGTGTAGATGAATTACAGGGATCTTCAAAATCATGGCCGTTTGAGCAGCAGCTAATGCTTCAAAACGATCTCCGAGAATAATAAGAACATCAGGATCTAGACGAGATAGAGCATCTGTAAAACCAAGAACCCCTAACCCTATACTCTTGGCGGTGCCTACAGCAGAGTTCGAGGAAAGAAGTATCTCTATTTTTTCGTCAATTTTGAAACCATCATCTTCTATCTGTTTAAAAGTTTCCCCAAACTCAGGTGATAGATGCATACCAGATACCAATATCTGCAGTATTAAACTTGGATCATCTTGGATGTCTTTGAGTAACCAGTACAGAAGACCATACTCAGCTCGCGTGCCTGTGAAGACTGCTACTTTCTTCATTTTACTTTATCTCGATAGGGGTACTTGGAAGGTTAATCAAGTGGGCTTCAATAAATTCAGAATATGTAAGGTCCCCACGTATTGCATTCTCAAACATTGGTAATCTGTGCATGAGTTGCCAAATTGGACGAGTCATAACACCTGAACTATTTGTGTCAGTAAGAACCTGCTCTCTACTTTCCTTATCTGGACAAATGATTGCATTCAACCAGTAGTTTGACTGTGCATAATCTGGTTCAGTGACAAACTTAAAGCCAGTTCCTTTGAAAAACTCACTGTAGCACTCTGCAAGTTCTCTCTTTTGCTTCAAATACTGTTCGATTACTTCCATCTGAGCACAACCTAGAGCCGCATTCAAATTCGGCATACGGTAGTTAAATCCTGGCTCGTCATGGAAAAACTCATAAGGATGAGGAACTTTTGCTGTCGTAGTAACATGCTTAGTTCGCACACCTAATTCTTGAGTCTTACATAACACCATACCACCACCGCCTGTGGTGATGATCTTATTGCCATTGAAACTGACAGCACCAAAATCACCAATAGTACCGGTGTGTTTGCCCTTATAGAACGAGCCTAGACTTTCTGCAGCATCTTCAACCAGCGTGATGTTCCATTTCAAGCAAACAGCAACCAGTTCATCAAGCTCTACAGGGTGACCAAACGTGTGCATTGGTACAACGGCTTTGATTCTTCTACCTGTTTTTTTATAGATACACCCCGCGTCTGTGACTTCAGCATTCTCTTCTAAAAATGCATCCACAGCCTTAGGGCACAACCCTAAACTCACTGGAGATACATCCAGAAAAATAGGCTCTGCCCCCATATGATAAAGAGCATTGCAGGTTGCAACAAAAGTCAGAGCTTGCGTAATTACAAGATCTCCTCTTTGGACATCAGCCATATACAATGCAGCATGTAATGCTGCCGTGCCATTAACTGTTGCTACTGCTTTAGCCGTCCCAGTATAAGCCTCAATCTTTCGCTCAAAGTCATCAACAAACTTACCAACACTAGAAACAAACGTACTTTCAATCGTTTCCATTACGTAAGATTTTTCGTTGCCATCGAACTTTGGAGAGTGCAATGGAATAAACTCGTTGGTTTTGTAGGTATCCCTAACAAATTCAACAATAGATGTTGTTTTCACTCCTTTCTCCACTTACATCTTGCTATCGAGGTATTTACCCGTTTCTTTGTGTCCAAAATCAGGAATCATTGTAAAGAACAATTCTACAATTTGCTCTTTAGTCCAAGCTTGCTCACCTTTCATCTCAGAAATGCTGTTTTCAAACAAAGTAAGAAGCTCTTGCTTATAAAGAGGATCATTTTTGATAATGCCTAGATTTTCGAATCTAGACATATCCAACTCTTCTTTGTCTGTAAAAAACTCTTCAAAGTCTTTCTCTCCAGTGGTATCACTCGTCGTAAACAAGCATGGCCACTTACCCTGCTCTGGAAGCGTATGTGCTAGTTGACGCGCTTCTTCTTCTGTTTCACACAAGTGAGGCTTATAGCCCAATTGCTCTAAGTACTTCACTGCAATATCAGCAAACGAGATAAGGTGCAAAGCTTCACTCAGTTTCGGAAAGAAAATGTCACGGTTTTCACCAAAGATACAAGACATTAAACATAGTTCACCCGACTCTTGAGGCGTAACAAAGTAGCGTTTGATGTCATTTGGCGCCACGATAGGTTGGCGCTTTTGGATGCGTTGGTTAAATCCGTGTAGCAGCGAGCCATCAGAGAATGCCACATTTGCAAAGCGAGCAGTTGAGATCGTCATTTGCTCACTTTTACGCATCAAGAACATCTCCATAATTCGCTTTGACGCTCCCATCATATTAACTGGGTTTGCTGCTTTATCTGTTGAAACACAGAAGTATTTTTTCGAGCCCGCATCAATAGACTGCTGAATGGTTTTATCTGTATTAAAGACGTTTACATCAATCATACGCATCAATGTATAAGGATCTTTTTCACTTCTAACATGCTTGAGCGCAGATAAGTTCAATACATAGTCAAACTTACCATCGGCTTTTATGAATGCGTCGTACTCTAGAGAACCAATATCCAAAGCAAATGTCTGGAAATCACCATCAATGTAACCAAATGAGCTACGGATATCTCGAACAAGCTCTACCATGTTGTTTTCACTAATATCGACAACATGCAACTTCTTAGGATTACGCTTGAAGATTTCTTTAGTTACAGCTTGGCCAATGGAACCTGCACCACCAAGAACAAGAAAACTGGACTCAGAAACAATGCGTGAGAGTTCTACTTCATGGTTTTCAATATCTTGTGTGAATAAGGCTTCGGTACGGCCGATTAAAGGCAAAATAGCGTTCATTACCAAACCCCCTTGGTATCTACTAAGTATGGTGAGTTTAGTGACTCAGCTTTAAATTCTTTATGGTCAACGAGCATTACATGAATATCAGCTGTCGACTTTGCAAAGTCAAAACTCTGAAGTTCAACCTGCTCTAATGAATTCGGTAATTGATGGATATTAGGTTCAACTGCAATTACATTCCCAGTGTGGAAAGAAGCAATTTCTTTTACAATCTGCATTGCTGGGCTTTCACGTAAATCATCAATATCAGGTTTAAACGCTAAGCCATAGCATGCGATTGTAATATCTTTAGCGGTTTTATCAGAGTTCTGTTGCAAAAAGTCTGCAATAGCCATTTTAGTTTTACTCACAACCCAGCCGGGTTTGCTGTCATTCACTTTTCTTGCTGTATGAATAATTTGAGCTTCTACTGGCGTTTTTGAAACGATAAACCATGGGTCAACTGCAATGCAATGCCCACCTACACCTGGTCCTGGTTGAAGGATGTTCACACGAGGATGACGGTTTGCTAGCTCAATCAGCTCCCAAACATTAATTTCTAACTTGTCACAGATAACTGAAAGCTCATTTGCAAATGCAATTTGGACATCACGAGAGCTGTTTTCTGTCAGTTTCGCCATTTCTGCAGTTCGGGCATTGGTAACAACACATTCCCCCTGAACAAATGTCTTGTATAACTCCACCGAACGTTGTGAACATTTAGGAGTAAGACCACCAATAACACGATCGTTTTCCACTAATTCACGTACAACATGTCCAGGTAAAACACGCTCTGGGCAGTGTGCAATATTGATATCTGCCTGTTCTCCATGAGTTTGTGGAAAAGTAAGATCTGGGCGTGCCCGAAGTAGCCAGTCAGCCATCTGCTCTGTAGCACCAACTGGAGAAGTTGACTCTAAAATTACTAGGTCACCCTTTTTCAAGACTGGCGCAATCGCGTTACTGGCGGCTTCGATGTAAGAAAGGTCTGGTGCAGGTATTTCATTATCTTTACAAGGAAGAAAAGGGGTTGGTACTGCAATAAGAAACGCATCAGCGGCTTCTGGAGTATTCACCGCTTTTAGATAGCCTTCTTTTACCGCCGCATTTACGATCATATCAAGCTCAGGCTCTACTATATGAATTTTACCTTGATTGATAGTGTCGACAGCATGTTGGTTAACATCTACACCAATTACTTTTTTCTTACGTGATGCAAACATCGCTGCAGTTGGTAGGCCAATGTAACCTAGGCCTACAACCGAAACTGTTTCAAAAGACATATATACTTCTCGTTAAATTAAATTATTTTGCTAGAACATCTAGAATTCGTTGACATGCTTTTCCATCCCCATAAGGGTTATGTGCAAAGCTCATTTCTTTGTATGCTTGTTCATCTTGCAGCAAAGTTGTCAAACCTGTAACGATTCTATCTACATTAGTGCCAACCAACTTAACCGTTCCAGCTTCCACAGCCTCTGGACGTTCAGTGGTATCCCTCATAACTAGTACTGGTTTACCTAAAGAAGGGGCCTCTTCCTGGATACCACCAGAGTCCGTCAATATAATATGCGCCTTATTCATCAGATAAATAAATGGCAAGTATTGTTGAGGCTCGATCAAATGCACATTGTTGATGCCCGCAAGAATTCGATTAACGGGTTCTCGTACATTCGGGTTCAAATGCATTGGATAAACAATTTGAGCTTCTGGATGTTTTTGTGCTGTCAAAGCTAGAGCCTCACAAATACGCTCAAAGCCGCCACCAAAACTCTCTCTTCTGTGACCTGTAACGAGTACTAACTTTTTATTTTCACAAAGGAATGGGAATTGCTCCGATAACTGCTGCTGAAGAGACTTATCATGATCAATTTTATCTTTAATTATAAATAGTGCATCGATAACCGTATTCCCCGTAACAGAGATATTCTTTTCATCGAAATTCTCTTGTAACAAATTGTTTTGGGACGTGTCTGTTGGTGCAAAGTGATATTGGGTTAGTGTACCCGTCAGCTTTCTGTTTGCTTCCTCAGGCCAAGGCGAGTAAATGTTACCAGTTCTTAGACCTGCCTCTACATGACCAACTGGAACTTGCTCATAATATGCTGCAAGACTCGCTGCAAATGTAGTTGCAGTATCACCATGAACTAAAACAACATCAGGTTTAAACTCTTGTAATACTGGTTTTAATTCTAACAAGATTCGTGCGGTCACATCGTTTAAAGATTGCCCTGCTCTCATTAAATCTAAGTCATAGTCTGGCTTAATATCAAATAGTTCAAGCACTTGATCTAGCATCTCTCGATGTTGAGCTGTAACACAACACTTTGCTTCAAATCGTTCATCATTAGCTAAAGCATGTACCAATGGGGCCATCTTTATTGCTTCAGGTCGGGTACCAAATACCGTGAGTACTCTTTTCTTTGTCATCATTACTGGCCTAATGAAAGTCTTAAAAAATATCGTTACAGGAGCATGAACTCAGTTTTATTTCAAGCCCCCATCAATCTCTGTATGATTTGCTTTGAGTCAACAACTCATCACTTCGACTCTAACTTGTCTCTTTTAGTAAACACGAAGCGGATTAGTACAATCATAATACCCAGCATACCGCCAAGCAGTGTACCCGCAATACAGATCAGAGCCCTTTTAGGTGACGCTTTTTCTTCTGGCACAACTGCTGGATCGATTACTTTAAATACGAATTCTTCTTGAGCTTCAGCAAGCATTAGGTTCTTTGTCTGCTCTTCAATTAGCTTGTAAAATGCAGATTGCATATCAGCAACAGCCGTTTTCTGAAGCTGTTCACTCAAGTAAGTTAGATTTTTATTAGTATCTCGAATTGTACGTTCACGCATGACTTGGTTAATATCTTCAATCAGCCAATTAACCCATTGTTGAGCTACATACGGTGAGTAGTGGTTAACCGATAGTCTAAATAAACCAGACTCTTTATCTGGCTCAATACTCAAAACCTCAGTAACGAATAAACGGTAGGCCTCTTGAGCTGTAGGCTTAACTCCCTTTAGTCCTTGAGGTTTTCTCAGCCAAACTTGTTTCTCTTCATCGTAAAGTTCATCATCTAGTATTAATTTGTTGGAACCCATGTCCCAACCTTTGCTGCCCATAAGAGGAACTAAAATGTCATGTTTCTCTACAAAGGATTCAATAAACTGACGAGACTTAATGACTTGAACAGCTAAGTCAGTTTGATTACTTTGGCTTGGTAAGCTCACTCCGGCAAGTGACGCCAATCCGCCAAGTTGACCAGACATAGCCGCCAAGCCACTAGCATTGGTGTCTTGCGTTGGAGATAAAAGAGCGTCTGCTCTGTAAATATTCGACTTTGATAGTGCAAATGCCACAGCAGCGACAGCAAAAATGACCGTAGTAACAATGATGATCCATTTCCCCTGCCAAAATGCAGAGAGTAATTCACGTAGGTCTATCTCATCTTCGGCAGGAATGTAGGTATGTGGGTATGGGGGCAGGTTTGGGTGTTGCTCAGATTTCATTTTACTTTATCCCAGTCAATTAGCTTCTTGCTCATTGATTAAATACAGATATATACAAAATACGTGAGCCCAGACATCACTTAGACTCACGAATGTTTTGCTATTTCAAAGCATTAATTGCTACACCAGTTTGATATAGTATTTGTGTAGCCGCGGTCCAGGTACTCAACGCATCACGGTAATCCGTATCAATAGGTACAACAATTGTATCGCCAGCTTTTAACCCTTCGTTGTTATTTCCAAACCAGTAACCAGAGGATGGCTTATATACAGAACCATCTGCACGCACTACAAAAATACGGTCTTCGTCCGCTTGTTTCTTAGCTCCACCAGCTTTGTTCAAGTAATCATCAACATCAAGTTTGTTGTCTAACAAGTAGGTAATTGGAACCTGAACTTCACCCATAATCGATACAGTATTACGGAAGGTTGGGACAAAGAGGAAGTCTCCATCTTCTAGCATAAAATCTGCTGAACGCTCACCCTTTAAGATGCGATTTAACTGTACCACCATACGGCCAAGTGCTTTGCTGCGACTTGCTTCTTCAACAAATGCTAACGTTTTTTCTGGGTCTGAAATTACAGAACCTATATTGCTATCTGCTCGGAACGTCTTCTTCGCGGTTTCTTTTCGCATATCTGCGGCGTATTGGTTTAAAAGCTTCTGCTCTTGTAAACGCAATGCTTCACGCGTAAATATTGCCCCTTGAGGGTGAGCAAACTCTGTCAGACCGCCAGCTCGGTCCAATAACTCACTTAAGGTTTCACCTTGACGCACGGTATAGGTTCCAGGGAAGCGAACTTCACCCTGTAGAGTTACTGTGCTTTGTAGCTTCACATTTGGCTTTTCTAAGATGTTCAAACGATCTCGGCCCACGATAACTGCATCGTCTGAAGCACTGCCTTGGATTGCTTTACGCAAATCAATACGTTCAACATCAATATACGCACGCTCATCCGCACTATTAATCGCGGTTCGCGCTAGTTCGGCATTAATTGTGAATGCGTTGTAAGTTAAACCACCAGCGGCTTCAATAAGCGTTGATACCGTCATTCTTGGAGTGATCGGGTAGCGCCCTGGGTGCTTCACTTCACCAAAGACTTCAGCAATTTGAGGGGCTAGCCCCAAACGAGACTGTTGCTGAAGTTGTAACAACACTGGGGCAAGTAAAGTGCGACGAGTGTTTTGCTTCAGTTTTTCAAAGTCTTCTTCCGTAATCTCTTTGCCACGGAATATGATCTTAGCTGGTTTCGCCAGCTCAGTAGTGTTCTGGTTGATAACCATACCGTCTGCTGAATGCGAAACGGCAACAGAAGAGCTCATCACTTCTTGTTCTTTCTGTTGTTCCAGCTCAGCTTGCTCTTGCGCTTGTTCTAACGTTTTTGCTTTTGAAACAGAATCTTGCGTTGCTAATGTATCCAAGTCTTCGTTATTAAAGCGGTTGAAAACCAATATACGGTCTCGTGAGTGTAACTTAAGGTTGTCTTGGCTACCTGGTGATAGAATCGCGTTAGCTAAGCTTAGTTGGAACACCTCAATATCACGCTGTGGATTAATCTCTCTTACCACAACCGCATAGTTAACATCAGCTGTAGAATTAAAAGCGGAGTCAACAGATTTGAAAAGATCGGCAACACGAAGGCCATTGCGCCATTCCACATAGCCAGGATGACGAACATCCCCCTCTATCTGCACGTAACGAGTAAGCTCTTCGCTTTTTTTCAAGATCTTAATGGCGTCGCCATTTTTAACTTTACTCTGTCGATCTTGCATTTTATTGAAATCAAGCGTCAAAGCCTCACGAGCGCCATGTGAAGCGTAGCGTTTTATCTCCAACTGCTCAGCATGAGCATTCGCAGTAAAACCACCTGCCATCTGAATAAGTTGTTGGTAAGTTTCACCGGCCTTGACTTCATAAATTGCCGGACGGTTGATCTCGCCGTCTATAGAAACTGTATCGTTAACAGAACCAATTAAAACAACATCATCCGGTAGTAAGCGCACATCATTACTTGCATCACCTTTTAGTAAAAGGTCATACATATCCAACTTACGAATGATTTTACCATCACGCTTTAGCTGGATATCTCTCAGCGCCCCACTTTCACCAAAACCGCCGCTGTAATAAATAGCTTGTGAAATTGTCGTTAATGCGCTAACCGTGTAGGCACCAGGCTTATATGCATCCCCCATTACAAACACTTGCATGGTGCGTAATTCACCCAATGAGATATCACTGCGCACACCAATCATTTGCTCTTTTACACGTTGCGTCAGAGAGTCTCGAACATCAGAAAAGTGCATGCCAGCAACATTTACCGGACCAAGTGAGGGGAAGTTGATTGTGCCCGCACGATTTACGCGTAAACGATGCGTTTCATTCTCCTTACCAAACAACTGCACAATTATTTCATCACCTGCACCCACGGTGTAATTTGCTGGCACAGGAACATCACTGATCGGAGCGAAGGTGCTTGGAGAACCAGCAAAAAGATCTAAACCAAAGCGTTTAAGCTCTTCCTGTTCACCTTTTTTGAGCCATTGTTCTTCGATATTGGAAGATACAGCGCCACTAGATTCAGCTCTAGGCTTGATGACTTGCGGGTTTTCGTAAGGAGACTTGTTTGAAGATGAACTAGAAGGAATGGAGAAACCATATTTACTCGCCAAGGCCTGTTGTTGGTCAGCGGGTAGATTTTGAAACATTTTCATTTGTTCTGGAGTGGGTGTTTGTGCCATTGAATAAGACGCAAACGTACTTGCCAATATAAAAGCGGCAATAGAGAAATATCCTTTAAACATGGTATGTCACTATAATAATTGAATAAAAGACCCTAGCCCCAAGTTTGAGCTCTAGGTATTTAAATTAGAAACGGTGCTGAAAACCCAATGTAATCGAGTTAAGGCGAACTTGGTCTTCAGAGACGTTATCAACGAACTCAAATATCACCGCGCTTTGGTTGTTTAAAGCGTAGTGCATACCTAACCCAAAACTAAATCCTTGTTCTTTGTAAGAACCTACATTTTGTAGATCAAGCTGAACGCTTGAATACCCAGCTAAACCATAAAGTGCAACTCGCTCTGAAACCGGCATATTCAACTTAACAAAGCCGCTCAAAGCGCTATCAACGGCAAGACCACTGTCACGTTGAACTGATGTCCCATAACGTCCTTCGAGACCAATGTAGTCATTGAAGAAGTACCCTGCTTGCGCACTAAGAAGGAAAGGACTCCCCTCTTTTACGGACTCAGAAGACGAGCTTTTCAATTCTGCATTTGAGTAGCTCACTAACGCACCAGCATAAAAATCGGCTGACGCTGAAAAAGAACTCAGGCTTAAGCCCAGTGCACTAAGTATTCCTAAACAATGCTGCTTTCTTATCACGTAAAAGTCCCTAGTACTGGTAATAATATGGGCTGCCAAAGCAAAGTTAAGCGTGCTATGCAGGCCATTAAATACTGAAGAGTTGCCACGCTACCGCCCTGAGGCGTTGAGCGTAAGCCACTGTATCGCTTTCTATATGGTGTAAGTAAAAACGACCTATTGACTCCAAGCCTCTAGTGCTGGAGGAAATAGGCCGACAAATTATGCACTCTTGATAGTTTATCAGCAAGCAAGGGAGCAAGATAACCGCACAATGTCACGCTGGTGTTAGAAATGAGATCGTAAGCCATAGCAAAATAAGAAACTATTTACATGCTAAGGCTTTTTTATCTAGAATATAATTTGGAGCATTTTTTATGCTACCAAACATCGATGTTTTTATACCGGATATACAAGGATTAATAATGAAGAATACAGCTCTAGCTATTCTTATGGCTTTAAGCGCATCAACTGCATTTGCAGCAGAAGAAGCAGGTTCAGCAGGCGCAGCTTCTGCCTCTGCAACAGGCACAACAGCTGTAGCAGTAGGTGCGGCAGCAGCAGTAACTGTAGTAGCAGTTGCAGCGTCAGATAGCGACTCAACATCTACTTCAACATCTACTTCTACTTCTACTTCTACAAACTAATTTCGTTTTGTAGATAGAAGATAATCGCCCTGAATGACTCAGGGCGATTTTATTTGTAAGAGGGAATAATGAATATCTTCCGAACGTCTAAATGGATACGCCCACTTCTCACTCTTCCGCTATTCACCTTACTCTTTGGTTGTACACAAAAGTTCAATGATGTATCAGCCACAGTCAAAGAAGCATACGGTAACTACATCGATGTAGAGATGACCCCAGAAGAAATAAAGGCCGTTCCTTATGCCAGTGCCTATTTAAAACTTGGGAATCAAAAACAGGTCTTTGTTGTTTTAGCTTTTGCAGAGCGAAATCCTCTCAATGGAAGAATACAACTGAAATGGGTAAGTGCTGACAAAGCTATGATCGTTACGGAGAATGGGCATATCGTCAAAACGATAGGTCTGCAGAATGGGGACTTAGCGGGTGTTTATGGTGACGTGCCAGATTTTTCTTCAGATTCAGCCTCCGTGAACTACACACTCTCATATGATTGGGCAAAACAATACCGTTATGGCTTTCCTGCACATGTAACGCGTTCTTACTCAGGCCAAGAAACGTTAACAACACCAATTTCTAACGCGATGACCAGTGTATATAAAGAAGTCGTTGAGTTTAGTAGTCTTTCTCAATCGGTCGAAAACCTTTATTGGGTTAATGAACAAGGTCAGGTTGTCAAAACCTTACAATATTTAGGACCGAAGATGATTCCGGTTGAGTTAACCATTTTAAAGGGGTATAGCAAATCATGAGCAAACGACTACTCACATTATTCGGTTTGGTCATGCCGCTTTTGAGCACACATGGCTTCGCTCAAACAGAAAGCTCTACTACACAGCCATTAAATGTTAAGTTGCTGGAGGTAAGCAAACAGCTACAATTCCAAGGGCCTGCTCGTTTAGAAAGTGTGTTAGCACTTGCTACGGAGCAAAACGTCTCACTACAATACTCTCTTGGTACGACTTTGTTTGATAAATCAGATCATGCCGAGAAAAGCTCTACCGCTTTAAAGAACTCGGTACTCAATCAAATGATTCAACACAATTTGGTTGCACATCCATTCTACAAATTTATTCAGAAGCAAAACTTTGCACCACGCTCACTGTCTGCGATCGATGTTGATAAAATTCGACTAAATAAATTCGACAATCCGCTTTTGCACGGCAATTACCTTCTCGCAAGCCCTCTACGCGAAGAAAAAGTGTATTACCTGGGAAACCTAAATAGAGTGTATTCCATTAAGGAGCAGGCAGGCATCCCTTTGCAGAGACAGTTAGAGAATTTGAAAAGTAACATTGGTACGTTCTCAACACCGCCAGTGTTGATCTACCCAGATGGTCACGTAGTTAAGCCGCATCACGGAGCTTGGTTAACAACACAATATTACTTACCACCTCTGACATTGGTATATATTCCGTTTGGTGAACTTGAATACTCCGAAATGGACCAAGACATTGTCCGCCTACTCACTCAACTGATACCAAATTCCACAAAGAGACCGCAATGATGCCAATTAGAAAAAGCTTAACCCTTTCTTTAATGGGCCCAGCATTGGTTTGGGCTCAAGACATGCCCTTTGAGGCTCCCACGTTACAGCCTTCTCAGTCTGACTTTGGTGGTGTTGGCTTAATGCAGATGCCAACCGGACGTATGGCCCCTGAAGGGGAATTCAACTTTTCTGTCACAGGTAGTAATGAGTACCTTTTTTACAACGCTACAATACAGGTGATGCCGTGGGCTGAAGCGACTATTAGATATACAATTGTCGATGGACTTCCATACTGTACGGATCCACGATTTTGTGGAGATAACGAATACACAGATAAAGGTATTGATTTTAAATTCAGGCTTCTAGAAGAAAGTCAATATGTACCAGAAGTGTCCTTTGGTGTTAGAGATTTTGCAGGTACTGGCCTTTTTGACTCTGAATATTTTGCCGCAACCAAACAATACTCCAATAGAAGTGTAGGGACACTTGATTTTACACTCGGTATTGGCTGGGGTTCTTTAGGCACCAGAGGAAATATCACCAATCCAGTATGTAAGATCTCTGATCGATTTTGTTCTCGCCCAGGTGATTATCAACTAACAGGTGGAACAACAAACACTGACCGTTTTTTCAAAGGCCCAGCTGCTTTATTTGGAGGTATTGAGTATCAGACTCTGCACGAACCTTTACGCTTAAAAATAGAATATGACAGCAATGATTACAGCGGGGACTTTCCTGTAACAAACGGTGGCGTGAACATGATTCCACATACACCGTGGAACTTTGGTGTACTCTACCGTCTAGGCATGGCCGATTTTCGTTTAAGTTACGAACGCGGAGACACGTTGGTCGCGGGCTTAACGCTAAACACTAATTTCAATGACATGCCATCATTCTGGCGAGACACACCAACACCAGAAGTAGAAAGCAATCAGCCAGAAGAACTGTCTGATGTTGACTGGGAACGTGTAACAGAAGACTTAGACAAAATTGCGGGTTACCAAAACACTCGCATTTATGTTGATGACAACACCGTAACTGTCGTTGGTGAGCAGAAGAAATATCGTGACCGTACAGAGGCACATGAAAAAGCGGCGGCTGTACTTCATAATGGAATGCCTGAAGATATTGATACCTATGCGATCAATGAACGTAGCCGAGGCTTAGTCGGCGAACAAACGACTATTTCCAAGGAGAAATATCGCGACTTTGCCCAAGTTAATTACATCAACCCCAAAATAGAAGATGCAACCGCAAAAGCTAACAATAAGCCAAGTGGAGAATCTGTCTATGATGGTTTTGAACGTTTTGATTGGGGCTTTGCACCGAAGCTTGTTCAAACTCTCGGTAACGCAGAAGACTTCTACCTCTTTAGTGTAGGATTAAGCGGTAATGCCTCATACTGGCTGACGGACAACCTTGAAATAGGCGGCTCGTTATACTGGGATTGGTATAACAACTACGATAAGTTTAATTATGTCACTCCACCTGATGGTACTACCGTTCCCCGGGTTCGTACCATGTTCCGTGCTTACCAAAATGAGCATGCTGTAACCATGTCAAACTTACAATTGACTTGGTTCCAAGAGTATTCCGATACCACGGATCAGCAATTCTACGCTGGCTATCTGGAAAGCATGTTTGCAGGAGTCGGTACCGAGTTTCTTTACCGACCACAAGGAGCTAACTGGGCGATTGGCGCTGACGTCAACTTAATTTCTCAACGTGATCCACAAAGTTACTTCGGTGTTTACGATGAGAAATGGCAAAACGTGCCAGAATATGGACGTCCGTTCCAAGTTATTGATAAAGGATTCACTGGTTTTGTATCTGGTTACTATTACCCTCAATGGGAATTCCTACAAGATTTGATGATCCAAGTCGATGTTGGTCAGTTCTTAGCTGGCGATGTTGGTACACAAATCAATATTTCTAAGCAGTTCAAGAGTGGCGTAATTGCTGGCGCCTTTGCCTCATTTACAGACTTGTCTGCGGATGAATTTGGAGAAGGTAGCTTTACCAAAGGCTTCTACTTGTCGATTCCGTTTGACATCATGACCGTTAAGCCAAGCAACAATCGTGCGAACTTTAGTTGGCAGCCTCTTACTCGTGACGGAGGACAGAAACTCGGCCGTAAATACAGCTTAATTGAGTTAACCGACGAACGAAACCCTTGGTATCAAAGGCCTAACCGTTCGGATATGGAATAATAAAGTAATCAAGGGAGCTGCGGCTCCCTTTTTCATATCTAGATACTAAGTCATAGAAGACTAAAACCTATCTTCCTGCTTCCAATAGCGCTAATTTCTGTTTCTTGCTAGAATTCCTGAGAAAATTTTAATCTATGGTGGAAGTCTTATGATCATCGTAACTGGTGGTGCTGGCATGATCGGCAGCAACATTGTTAAAGCACTAAACGAAGCTGGCATTAACGATATCCTGGTTGTCGACAACCTAAAAAATGGCAAAAAATTTAAGAACTTAGTTGATCTGGACATCACAGATTACATGGATCGTGACGACTTTCTGACCCAAATTATGGCGGGCGATGATTTTGGTCCGATTGAGGCAATTTTCCACGAAGGTGCTTGCTCTGCAACGACTGAGTGGGATGGTAAGTACATGATGCTAAACAACTACGAGTACTCTAAAGAGCTGCTTCATTACTGTTTAGATCGCGAGATTCCATTCCTATACGCTTCTTCAGCAGCCACTTACGGCGATACAGATACTTTCGTTGAAGAACGCGAATACGAAGGCGCACTGAATGTATACGGTTACTCGAAACAGCAGTTTGATAACTACGTTCGTCGCCTATGGCAAGACGCTGAAGAACATGGTGAGACCCTTTCTCAAATCACCGGCTTCCGCTACTTCAACGTATATGGCCCACGTGAAGACCACAAAGGTAGCATGGCATCAGTTGCGTTCCACCTAAACAACCAACTTAACGCAGGTGAAAATCCTAAATTGTTCGCGGGCAGCGAATCATTCAAACGCGACTTCGTTTACGTTGGTGATGTCTGTAAAGTAAACCTGTGGTTCTTAGAAAACCGCGTATCAGGCATTTTTAACTGTGGTACTGGCCGTGCTGAATCTTTTGAAGAGGTAGCAAAAGCAGTTATCAAGCATCATGGCAAAGGCCAAATTGAAACCATCCCATTCCCTGAGCACCTAAAAGGCGCTTACCAAGAATTCACACAAGCGGATCTGACCAAACTGCGCACCGCAGGCTGTGATGTTGAATTCAAGACAGTTGCAGAAGGCGTTGCCGAATACTTGACTATCCAAAACAGTTAAGCACCACAAGGTGGTAGAACCATAACCTGCCACCTTTACTCAAATGCAATAGCCTGTATCATTCCTAACTATCTTTTTTCTCATTTAAACCACTTCGCCCGTACACGAATAGGTAACTAGACACGCCATGACCATAAAACGTGATGACTTCGACCCTAAAGCATATAACCCTGAGTTTAAGCGCCACTTTCTGTCGCCTAAGTTCTGGGGCACGTGGTTAGGTGTTATCTTATTTTTACCTTTATCATTAATGCCACTGGGTTTACAAAAGTGGTTGGCGAAAACCATAGCCAAAAAACTGTCGAAATCCCACAAGGGGCCAGCTCACCGAGCGAGGGTTAACTTTGAGCTGTGTTTTCCGGAAAAGTCGTTCCAAGAACGTGAAGCTTTGATAGAAAAAACACTCTACACAGCGGCCATGTTCTTTTTTCGCTTCGGGTTACTAAGTTTACGCTCACCAAAGTGGCTTCAGAACCGTTGCCAAATTCGCGGCCTAGACATTTTACGACAGCACATTGATAACAACGAAAATGTGATTTTAATGGTTCCCCACTCTTGGGCAATTGATGTGCCTGCTATCTTGCTCGCTTCAATGGGAATGCCAGTTTCTGCAATGGCGAAGAAACAAAAGAATGATGTTGCTGACTGGCTGATGCACAAGCAAAGAGTTCAATACGGTGGCCGTGTTTATGAACGCTCAGGTGGCATAAAGCCTTTTCTGAAATCCATTCGAGATGGCTATGTGGGGTATTATCTACCCGATCAAGATCACGGCCCAGAGCATAGTGTGTTCGTAGATTTCTTTGCTACACGTAAAGCAACGCTACCTGGTTTAGGCAAAATTGCGAAACTATCACGCTCAAAAGTACTGCCTCTATTTGCGTCGATGAACACTGAAGATGGTACGTTTGATATTGAGATTTTACCGGCGTTTGAGCTGGATAAAGGCGAAGAGCAAGACGCTCGTACCTGTAATGAAGCCATTGAATATTTTGTCGGTGATAAACCCGAACAATATATGTGGGTACTGCAGTTGCTGCACTCTCAAGAAGACGGCAATAACTATTACAATATCTTTAAGCCTAGATATGATACTGATTGGCAAGTAAATAAATGAAAAAGATTTTAATTATTGGCCCTGCGTGGGTCGGCGATATGGTAATGTCGCAATCGTTATATATCGTATTAAAGCAACGTCATCCAGATAGCCAAATTGACGTTATCGCTCCAGGATGGTGTAAACCGATTCTTGAGCGTATGCCAGAAATCCACCAAGCGATTGAAATGCCTATCGGTCATGGTGAATTTAACTTATTAGGCCGCAGGGAAATTGGTAAATCATTACGTGAAAAGCAATATGACCATGCCTATATCTTGCCTAAATCAGCGAAATCAGCACTGATCCCATGGTTTGCCAACATTCCTCTTCGTACTGGCTGGAAGGGAGAAATGCGCTATGGTTTATTGAATGACTTACGCCCTAACATGAAGTCTTTTCAGTACATGGTAGAGCGCTATGTAGCGTTAGCTTATCCAAAAGCAGAAATGGTGGATTCTAACTCTCTTGGCGGGCTTGAAACCTTGCCTCGCCCGCGCCTTGCAATCAACGCGGCTGAGCAACAAGCCACGCTCAAAAAGTTCAACTTAACGCAAGACCAACCAATCATTGGACTGTGCCCAGGAGCAGAGTTTGGTCCTGCCAAAAAATGGCCTGAAACACACTACGCTGAAGTTGCGACACAAATGGCTCGATCTGGGCATCAAATCTGGTTGTTTGGTTCTCAAAAGGACTTAGAGACTTGTAACAATATTCGCGCACTTGTTCCGACGCAATTCCATAAGCACATTCATGTTCTAGCAGGCCAAACCAGCTTAATTGAAGCGGTCGATCTACTTGCTGCATGTAAGACTGTTGTCGCGAACGACTCCGGCTTAATGCATGTGGCATCTGCGGTTGGTTGTAATGTTGTTGCCGTGTATGGCTCAACTTCACCGAAGTACACACCTCCACTCGCAGAAAAGGTGGAGATTGTTCATACCGATATTGATTGTCGCCCTTGTTTCCAGCGTGAATGTCAATACAAACACCTAAAGTGCTTGACAGAACTTTCGCCTAAGCAAGTACTAGATAGTATCCAAAAACTTGACGCCATTACGATAAGCTCATGTTAGTTCGTATTGTTTATACCTTACTACTCGCTCTAGCGTCACCGCTGCTTTTATTTGGTTTGTACAAGAGCAAACCAAATAAGCCTAAGTTCGGCTCTCGCTGGAGAGAGCACTTTGGCATAACTCCCAAGCTAAAAAGCAACGACAAACCTATTTGGATACATGCCGTATCTGTTGGTGAAAGCATAGCAGCAACACCTTTAGTCAAAGCCCTTAAGGAACAAAACCCCGAACAATCTATTCTAGTTACTACAACAACAAGTACCGGAGCTGAACAGATTGCTAAGTTGGGTGATTTAGTTGAACACCGCTATATGCCAATTGACTTTGGGTTCGCTATCAAAGGTTTTCTTAAAGCAGTGCAACCAAAACAGATGTTGATCATTGAGACTGAGCTGTGGCCAAACACGCTTCACAATGTTCACAAAGCGGGTATCCCTATAACTGTCGTGAATGCGCGCCTATCTGAAAAATCGTGTAAGAACTACGCCAAAATACAGCGGCTTTTTAACCAACTTCATCCATGCCTAACTCAAGTACTCTGCCAAACAGCTTCAGATGCCGAGCGCTTTGAACGCTTAGGCGTCGAGAAAAAGAAACTATCCGTTACCGGTTCTATTAAGTTCGATATTCAAATATCAGAGCAAGTGAAACAGCAAGGACAGCAGCTTCGAGCCCAGCTTGGAGACGATCGTCCGATTTGGATTGCCGCTAGCACCCACAAAGGCGAGGACGAACAGGTATTAGATGCACATAGACAAGTTTTAAAATCTCATCCAAATGCTTTACTCGTTTTGGTTCCTCGCCATCCAGAACGATTTGATGATGTATTCACGCTTTGCCAACAGCAAGGCTTTAACACTGTGCGTCGTACTTCAACGCATGCAGTAGAGACAAATACTCAAGTATATCTCGGCGATACTATGGGTGAGATGCTAACTTTGATGGGTGCAGCAGACATCTGCTTTATGGGTGGAAGCCTAATTGGAGATAAGGTTGGTGGGCACAATGTGCTAGAGCCCGCAGCACTGGGAGTCCCTGTAATCACGGGACCAAGCTATTACAACTTCCAAGATCTGGTTGCGAAGATGCTTCATAAGAAAGTTATCAAACTGATTGAGTCACCTAACGAGATGAGTCTAAAGGTTGAAGCTATGTTTCAAGATGCGTTAGCAAAAAGTGTAGTTCAAGAAAACCTCCTTAGCTTTGTCAAAGATAATGTTGGTGCGCTAACTAAGACAATTAGATGTATTGAGAGTATAAAATGAAAGTTTTTGTTATTAACTTGAAACGCTCAGTTGATAGAAGAGTTCGCATGGAAAATGCACTCAACAAAGCCAACATACCATTCGAATTTATAGAAGCGATAGATTCCTCTGCGCCAAACTTTCTATACTCTGAACGTAGCAATGATGACCTTACTCGAAAACGATTTGGCTATAGGCTAGTTGAGAACGAAATTGCTTGCTTCTCTAGTCACCACCTAGCCTGGGAAAAGTGCTTGGAGGTAAACGAACCAATACTGGTGCTAGAAGATAACTGCGACTTATTGCCTGAGTTTTTTGACGTGTTTTCACATTTCGACACATTAGCGGAACAATACGACTTTCTAAAACTTGCGGCAACCAAGCCTAAATCATTTAAAGTTATATCTTCAGTTAATAACAAACTTAATATTGTACGCTTCAACAAACGCACATGCGGTATTATGGGATATATTCTAACTCCACATGCAGCTTCGAAATTCATAAAAAACGCAACTCAGTTTATAGAACCTGTAGATGACTACATGGAAAAACCGTATAAACATGGTGTATCCACGTATGTTTTAAGACCAGATATTGTCAAAAGAGCCGATATTCCATCAACAATTGGCAGTTCTCGAAAAGATAAATCTGGTATCACCACATGGAATAAGCTCTATATAGAAATATTTAGGTTATACGAGCAACTTTCTGATTTTCTATATAACCTTGAGAATAAAAAATGAGTAATAACAATCCATTAGTCAGTATTATAGTTCCTATATATAATGTAGAAGAGTATTTACCTGAATGTCTAGATTCCGTTGTACAACAAACATATAGAAATATAGAAATAATTGCTATTATTGATGGTTCTCAAGACAATAGCATAAGCATTGCTAAGCAATATCGAGATGAGGATCCTCGAATAAAAGTCATAGAGCAAACTAACCAAGGGCTATCAGCAGCGAGGAATACAGGGATAAAAAACTCTCGTGGAGATTTTTTGTTTTTTCTAGACTCAGACGACTGGTTAGAAAAAGATGCAATTGAAAAATTATTGTTGCATTCTACTGGATACGATATTGTTTCAGGAAGAGTAACTAAGTTTTATCAAGAAGATAAAAGATATGAAGACTATAGAAAGAGAAGAATTACAGGAAAATTAGACTTAGACAAAAAATTTTTCTCCCTAGAGTTCGTAGTTTGGAATAAATTGTATCGAAAAGAAGTGCTTGATAACATATGGTTCGTACCCGGATTAATTCATGAAGATGAAGAGTTTTATTGGCAGGTATTTACTAAAAAATTAAGAATCTACTCTATCTGTGACAATATCATATTTTATAGAATTAGAAAAAACTCTATCATGAATAGTAAAGTTAATGATGTTAATTACCAAAATAATTTTGTGAAAATCATTGACTCTGCATATTCTACTATGAAAGGCAGTAATAAACTCAAGTATAGTTTTTACAAAACAGCCATTAAATATTTAAGAAAGCTAAAAAATGAATCAATACCATATGAAAAATATGAAAAACATATAAAGTTAATGTACAACATTAGTGATTCATTTTTATTCAGAATAAAAATGAAAATATACAAAGTATTTAGTGGTTAATTATCGTTTCATATAGCCGGAGGAGCTATGAGTAGAAGTAGAAGAGAAAACAAGTGGCTTGAGATTATGGATAGCGCAAAATCTCAGCATAACCTTATTGCATCTCTGATAAACGGAAAGTCCATTGCTTATATAGACATACCGATACATTTTAATGTTGGGGATCTTCTTATATACCTTGGAACGGAAGAATTTTTTAAAGAACATGATATTAACGTTATATATCGTAGTGGTTGTGAAAATTTAGATTTTAAGAAGATTAAAGAAGCTGATGTCATAGTTTTACACGGTGGAGGTAACTTTGGAGATCTTTATAAAGTTCACCAAAACCTAAGAGAAAATATCATATCTAAATTCCCTACTAAAAGAATTATATGTCTTCCACAAACAATATTTTTTGAAGATATATCAAATGAGGAGGCTAGCGCCAAACTTTTTTCTAAACATAAAGATTTCCACTTTATTACTCGCGATGAAAGAAGTTACGAAATATCGAAAAAATTCACAAATAACTATCATTTGCTTCCTGATATGGCTCATAGTCTTCACCCGATGATCGAAAAAGAAGAACTTTGTGATGAACTTCCTCAACAACGACGAATTTTAAATCTGATTAGAAAAGATATTGAGTCACAAAATAATGACTTGAGACTACAAAAAAAAGGTTTTGACTGGGATGACCTTATTTCAATTTCAGATATTAATATCAAGAAAAAGTATTCATCGCTAGAAAAGTGGAAATTTAAACAAAAGAAAGCTAATGACCTTTGGTATAGACTATCAAAAGAGATAGTGTTTCGTTCAGAGAATTACTTTCATATGCATAATGAAGTTCATACTGATAGACTACACGGACTGATTTTTTCATGCTTATTAGGAAAAAATATACATCTCTTTGATAATTCCTATGGTAAAAACACCTCTTATTACAATAAGTGGCTTTTTGGCCTACCTAATATAACCGTTTGTTCTAATAGTAAATAGAATTAAGGAGTATAGTTAATTACTTGATCAACTATACTCCTACATTTAATTTTTATCAGAATATATATCATAGTATTCTTTCAAAAATTTAAAATCCTTTTCGTTCCAATTAATACTCTTACGAGAAAGCTCTTTATTAAATGAACGCAGGAGTCTATTTAGATTTTGATCTTTCCAATCACCAGAAGTTTCAAAACGACACTTATCAAAATCGATAATCCATACCTTATCTTTGTCGTCGATCAAGATATTGTGGATATTCAAATCGGTATGGTTAACGCCAACCTGATGCATCTTGGCAATTTCTTGCCCTATTTTTTGATACATGTCTGCCGATAAAGACTGTTCTTGCAAGATACTAACCAGATCTCTGGCGTTTGGGATTCGCTCACTTAATAAATCAGCTTGATAGAAGAGTCCTGACTTTACGGCTCTTGCTGCAATAGGACGAGGAACGTGCACCCCAGCCTCGATTAGCGCCAACAAAAGCTGAAACTCTTGCGCACAACGGGTGTTATCCCAGCCAGAGAACCAATAATGATCGTTAACCAACTTCCCAAACAAACCGCCACGACGGTAATGACGCAGTGCTGCTTGCATGTTCTCTAGTTGGATAAACCATGTCGTGCCTCGCCCCGTCGCACTGCCAACCACCTTGTCTAAGGACTGCCAGTATTCCGCATCAAATATCGGTTGGCTAGGGTCTGTAACGATCTCGTCATCAAACCAGATCATTTGGTTGTTGTTTTGATACTGTTGAGTCACGCGCTTACCCTCTAGCCGAAATATCTGCTGGCTAATATATACAACCAAGTAAATCCGGCGAACGCCAATGCAACCATAACGGCAGCAGAGCCTATGTCTTTAGCTCGACCACTGAGTTCATGCCGCTCAATACCGATACGATCCACCACCGCCTCAATAGCTGAATTCACAAGCTCTACAATTAAGACTAACACCACGACCCCGATCATTAAGATACGCTCAACCATGCCGACATCCACTAGCCAAGCCAAAATCACAGCGATACTCAACAGAGCCAACTCTTGTCGAATGGCAGCTTCATGCTTAAAAGCCGCTTTTAATCCTTGGATCGAATAACCCGTTGCTTTAACGATGCGCTTTAGCCCGGTATTACCCGGTTTGCCAGATTCTTGCGATTGACGCGGTGTTATCTTTGACATTGCAGAACACTTATCAGTACTTAGCTATATTCGAGCCGTGTATTTTACATTTATTGGGGATGTCTGCATAATTTACCTGCCTCTATTCATCGAATCAGACAATAATTATGTTCACTTCTGCCCCATCGTCATTATGCATCTTGCGTTTGTCCGCTATTGGAGACGTTTGCAATACCATCGCCACCGTTCAAGCTATTCAGAAACACTGGCCTTCGACCCAGATTACTTGGATAACGGGTAAACTTGAAGCCCAGTTATTAGCCGCCATTGATGGCGTAGAATTGATTGTTTTTGATAAAAAAGCGGGGCTCGATGGCTACAAATCGCTTTGGCGACAGCTGAAAGGCAGAGAGTTTGATGCGCTATTGCATATGCAGTACGCGATTCGAGCGAGTGTCGCGACGTTGGGCATTAAAGCAAAATACAAACTTGGTTTCTCTTCTGATAGAAGCCAAGATTTTCAGACGTTATTTACCAATGTCAAAGTGCCTTCCCCGCAATCTCTGCATGTCGCAGATGGCTTAATGGCCTTTGCCCATCAAATTGGGGTACCAAAGGCAGAACTGGACTGGGTACTTTCTTATTCAGATCACGACCAAACTTGGGCAGAGTCTCATATATCTCGTAATAAACCTAACCTGCTGATTGTGCCTGGTGCGAGCAAAGCTTATAAAAACTGGAACGCGGAAGGTTATGTGGATGTGATTCATCACGCCAGAGCTAAAGGCTGGAACGTGATTCTGGCAGGTAGTCCAGCTCAAGTTGAACTGGATCTGGCTGAAGCCATTCAATCTCGCTTGGAAGAACCGTGTCTAAATTTAGTTGGACAAAGTTCAATTCTGCAAATGCTTGCGTTAATAGATAAGGTTGAAATGGTCATCGCCCCCGATACCGGACCAGCACACATGGCGAATGCCATGAAAACGCCAATCATCGGGCTCTATGCACACCATAATCCGCTGCGAGTAGGACCTTACCGTTATCTAAAATACGTTGTCTCAGTGTATGAAGAAACGATCTTTGCGGAAACAGGTAAAAACAGTCACGAGTTAAGCTGGCGAACTCGCGCTAAAGATGAAACGGCAATGAACCGCATTACCAGCACTCAAGTAATGAGCATGTTCGATCAAGTCTTAGAAGATTTGTATCCTCAATACCAGTAAACTTACTGTCTTGATTTGTTAAGAAGGAAATGACCTTGTCCAAACCAACCTTAGCCGTTGCCTTAATTGTAAAAAATGAAGAGAAGCACTTACAAGCTTGTCTAGACACAGTAAAAGATTGGGTCGATGAGATTGTCCTTCTAGACTCGGGCAGCACCGATCGCACCGAAGAAATCGCCCGACAATACACAGATAAGTTTTACACCAACCTAGATTGGCCAGGTTTCGGTAAACAACGCCAACTTGCGCAGCAATACGTTACGGCAGACTACGTTTTATGGCTTGATGCGGACGAACAAGTCACTCCAGAGCTAAAAGAAAGTATCTTACACGCGGTATCAGCCAATAAGCCGAACGTTTTATACAAACTTAATCGACTAAGCTCAGCGTTTGGTAAGTTCATCTACCATTCTGGTTGGTCTCCAGACTGGATTGTGCGCTTATATCGCACCGAATATACGCAATATAATGATTCGCTCGTTCATGAAAAAGTTGATGAGAAAAACTATCAAACTGAAAAACTGGATGGTCGACTGCATCACTACACTTACGAGCACCTTCATCATTACATCAATAAAACCACTGGCTACCTCAAGGCCTGGACGGATGAACGTGAAGGTAAAAAGAAAGCGGGTTTAACGACCGCTATCGTTCACGCTCTTGCTAGCTTTTTGAAGATGTATGTGCTCAAACGAGGCTTCCTTGATGGTAAGCATGGCTTCATTCTAGCTTGGCTAAGCATGCACTCTACTTTTGTAAAATATATCGACCTCTACTTACGTGAACAGGCAAAAAAATCATGAAAACGACTTTAATTATCACCACTTACAACTGGAAAGAAGCATTAAAAGCGGTGTTAGAAAGCGTGAAACGTCAAACCGTTTTGCCTGATGAAGTCATCGTTGCAGATGACGGTTCTCGAGACGATACCAAAGCAATGATCGACCAACTGCGCGACGGCTTTCCAGTACCACTTATTCATAGCTGGCACGAAGATAATGGCTTTCAACTTTCAATGAGCCGCAACCGTGCTATCGCAAAAGCATCAGGTGACTACCTCATCATGATTGATGGCGATATGGTGTTGTCTCAAACGTTTATTGAATCACATAAACAAGTCGCAAAGCCAAATTGGTTTGTGCAGGGTGGACGTGTGTTAACGGATGAAAACTGCAGCAAGGCCATCATGGAAAACGGCTTAGTGCCTTCTATCTTCAGCAAAGGCATTCGCAATCGTAAAAACTGCATCACCAACGCTTTGCTATCGAAATGGTTCTCTTACGAGCGCAATAACGATAAAGCCACTCGCGGTTGCAACATGGCGTTTTGGCGACAAGATGTCATCGAGGTGAATGGCTTCAACCAAGATTTTGTTGGATGGGGACGCGAAGACAGCGAGTTTGTTCATCGCATGTTGAATGCGGGTAAGTCACGTCTTTACCTAAAATTCGCAGGTGTAGGCTACCACTTGTACCACGTAGAAAACTCTCGTGCGTCACTCGGACAAAATGACGAGATTTTAGAGAACACCATTAAAAACAAGCTTAAACGCTGTGAGAATGGTGTTGATCAATTTCTAGAAGCTTAAGATTATAAAAAGGGGCGTTTCGCCCCTTTTTTATTGTTGCTGAGATAAAGCGAAGTACTTATCGGCAACCATCAATGAGATCAAACGCTCTTTACGTTTATCTTTGAACTGCTCAACCCACTGGTGCGCATTTTCAATGATCGCTAATGCTTCTTGCTCATTCGCTAGATAATAGTCCATCTTTTCGGGCAAATCCGAATAGTCATCCTTCACTTCAACATAGTGGACACCAGCCTCTAACTTACCTTCCATAAACCAAGTCTCATATTTTGGCTTTGACATAATAACCAAGGAGTTAGACGACATAGCCCACTTAAGGTTGGTGGCCACATCATTGCCTTCTATACACAACAAGAACTTGTATTGAAGTTGCTCCTCAATGCTCATAAAACCTTTTTCCCAAGGCAGCCCTTCTACCGGGCGGGTCTGGCCAATGTTGCACTGCGGATGGTTGTAGAACGCATGAATCACCTTTTGACGATGAGGCTGAAAACCCACACCACGCCAAGCGACCATATCCTTTTTATCTTGATAGCGAACACGATCATCAACAAATTTAAAATGACGAACTTGGTTGAGTTTCAATACCACTGAATTTTGGTTGCTACCAAAAATAGGGCGGCTTTTTATAAAGCTCGGTACATTGGGAATGTGTGTAACATCACCGTTGATGTAGTTAAACGAAAAACTGGAAGGGAAATAGCGTACAACTTGGCGAAGATCGAAAAAATACGTCCAACCTTTCGTTTTTTTGAATGTATCGACAGTCGCGTAACTTTGTTCTCGGCTATCGACTGAAAACGGCGTTTCACACTTGTTGTAATAGTTCACCCGCTCAAGGCAGAGTTGCTTCTCGGCTTCAGTTAAATTCGAAAGTAAACGCTTTGCTTGTGCTCGATATACAAAACGAGGGATAAGTATCGAGAGAGCGTTTGAGAAATAATAAGGGAATTTACTGTCTTTCATTCAGTTTTTCCCCAATCGCGATGGCTACTGGCTTGGGAACGAACTGATCGATACTTCCGCCATGAATGGCCACTTCTCTCACGATAGTCGACGATAGAAACGCAAACTCTTCTTCAGGTGTCAAAAATACACTTTCGATACCTGGTAATAGCTTTCGGTACATGTTGGTCAGTCCAAACTCGTATTCAAAGTCTACCGTTGTTCGCAAACCACGAATAAGAACCTTAGCTTGCTCATCTCTTGCGAAATCCACTAATAACCCAGAGAACCCCTTTACCGTCACACCAGGTAAATGCGCTACAACGTCCTGCATCAGTGCAACGCGCTCTTCCAATGAAAACATGGTGTTCTTCGATGGGCTTGCGGCTACGCCAATCACAACCTCATCAAACATTTCGTGAGTGCGTTCTATTAGATTGAGATGACCATTAGTCACTGGATCAAAAGTGCCCGGATAAATGACTTTCATATAATTTACTAAGTTATTCGAAACTGATTGAATTATTGAGGCTCTAGCGCAAGATTACAACAACTTAAGCTCGATATTAGCTCGTCTTACTTCTGACACTCACCACAAAAGAAGGTATTACGCTGCCCTATTTTTAGCTCTTGAAGTCGTTCGCCGCATTCTGGGCATGGCTCTCCGGCTTTTCCGTAAACTAATAACTCTTGTGCAAAGTAACCCGGCTTTCCATCAGCTTGCGCAAAGTCTTTCAGCGTAGTCCCACCTTGCGTAATGGCAATCTCAAGTGTCATTTTGATATTTTCAACAAGTAATCCCCACTCTTGAGAAGTCAGTTTACCTGCGGGCCTTGAAGGGTGAATTCGAGATTTAAACAACGATTCATTCGCGTAGATGTTCCCGACACCAACCACGACTTTGTTGTCCATGATGAACTGCTTGACGGCAACACGCTTATTTTTAGCTTTCTCCGCTACATATTCCGCGTTGAACTCTTCAGTTAAAGGCTCAGGCCCCATGTTTGCTAGTACAGCATGTGACTCGCCAGGAGCACACCACAACCATGCCCCAAAACGACGCGGATCGTTATAACGTAGTATTTTTCCACTACTTAGTTTGAGATCCACATGATCGTGCTTTGCTGGCGGAAAGTCGGCATCTAGGACACGTAAAGACCCAGACATGCCTAAGTGAACAATGGCTGTACCTGTGTTTGTCTCGATCAGTAAGTATTTCGCACGACGGCTAATCGTACGGATCACCTGCCCTTCCAATTTTTTAAGCTCTATAGGAATATCCCAGCGCAATTTAGGCGTTCGAAAAGTAAACGACTGGATCGTTTGTCCAACCATGTGGGGGCTAATTCCCATACGACTGACTTCAACTTCTGGCAACTCAGGCATTAGATTCTCCAATTCACCGGCTAATAGTTCTCGCTGCTAGCATAATCGAAAAGAAAAACGATAAATAGGGAAGCTTATTAGGGGTATAGACGCAAAAAGGCTTTACTCTGGCATAAGGTAGTTTTCATCGACGGAGATAGCGACCCATTTGTCTTGCCAGGTTTTAAATAGCCAAAAATCAGGTAAACGAAAGAAAGTTACCCGCTGCGGCTCTTCGAGATCCTGATACCAAACTTCTACCGTTTCAGGTATCGTCAGGTTAGGTTTTAAATGATCGAACTGTTCCGAGGTAAGCTCGGTCCCTTCCAATGATTGCCAGCGTGATACAAGTTCACTGATCGGTGCATCGACTTTGACGTTAGATTGCCATCGTCCATCATGCAGTTCGAACTCCCAGCCACTATAGTACAAAGACTCAACCGTATAGTCGGAGCGAAGTACATTTGGGTAAGGGTCTGCTTGGTCTGTTAATAGGTAAGTTTTGATCCACATCGGCGCATTTAAGATCACTATAAACGCGATAATGCCCAGAATAAGAATATTGTTCCATCGGCGGCGACGAGCCGGACTCACACGCATAACCATCTCTACTCTCTTATAGTTATGAGTAAACTACCAAAGACTATTGATCTTGACTAGAACAACGGTGTGCAAGTGTGTAGAGAATTGGTGGCAAAGCGGTAGAGAGCGATAAATCAAAAATTCTAGTGTAGCGTCGGACCGATAAAATGACTTCAGCAGTGCTTTATTATCCGATAACGTACTGAACACTTTTTCAGCACTTTTTTATTCAGGTAATAAAAAACCCAACTCGAAAGTTGGGTTTTTCAATTCATCAAAGAGACTGAAACCAATTATTTGATTTTTGCTTCTTTGTACATAACGTGCTGGCGAACTACTGGATCAAACTTTTTGATCTCAAATTTGCCTGGCATGTTACGCTTGTTCTTATCAGTTGTGTAGAAGTGGCCTGTACCTGCAGAAGATACTAGACGGATTTTCTCACGAACGCCTTTCTTTGCCATTGCTTATTTCCTCTTAAACGTTTTCGCCACGTGCACGCATGTCTGCAAGAACAGTATCAATACCTTTCTTGTCGATGATGCGCATACCTTTAGCAGATAGACGTAGTTTAACAAAACGTTTTTCGCTCTCTACCCAGAAACGATGAGTTTGTAGGTTCGGCAGAAAACGACGCTTAGTAGCATTTCGTGCGTGTGAACGGTTGTTACCCGTTACTGGACGCTTACCAGTTACTTGGCATACTCGTGACATGAATGTCTTCTCCAAAATCGTTTCAGCTCGATATCAACCTTGGTGGCCGAACCTCTCTATCTCTCGAAAAGAAGTTAGAGGTTAAGAACCGCTATGGAAAATCCATACAAGGCTATCAAAGGTCGCGCATTATACTAACTTGATATGCATTGCTCAAGACCCGAACAGATCCTTTTTACAGGTTTTCGTGATCTTTTTTTAGACAGCAGATTTTTTTAGCAGTCCAAGCTGAATTCAGTTAAAAATTTAGTGGCGTGGATGATAGCAGATTTTTAGCAACTAACAACCTAAAAAACGCACAGTTATATCCAGCCTCTTTCAGCAAAAGAGACACTTTCCCCATCTCCGATGACGAAATGGTCCAAAATACGAATATCCACCAATGCTAATGCGTCGGTGAGACGCCTTGTAATCCTTCTGTCAGCTTGGCTCGGCTCAGCAACACCTGAAGGGTGATTGTGCGCCAAAATCAAAGCCGCCGCATTATGATGCAGAGCACGCTTGACGACTTCTCTCGGATAAACCGACGCGGCATCCAACGTTCCTTCAAATAAAATTTCATCTTTTATCACTCGGTGCTGGTTATCGAGAAAAAGAATATAAAAAGCCTCTCTTTGCCGATCCCTTAAAATAGAAGACAGATATAACTTAGTTTGGTCGGGGCTGGTTAAGGCGTCACCACGCTTTAGCGTTTCCGCTAAATAGCGCTGCGTCATTTCTAGTACCGCTTGCAACTGAACATACTTGGCTTGCCCCAATCCTTTGTGACGACAAAACTCTTGCTCTGATGCTGAAAATAGTTGTCTTAGCGAACCAAAGTCTTGAATAAGGAAGTCTGCAAGTTCAATTACGTTTATTCCGTGGGTGCCCGTGCGCAAGAAAATAGCCAGTAGCTCAGCATCGGTCAATGCTTGCGGTCCTCGTTGCAGCAGCTTCTCCCTAGGCATGGACTCCGTTGGCATAGCTTTCAGTATCATCTGATGCCTCTTTATATGGAAAGAACCCCTATTCCACAAAACAAAAAGCGAAAGTCGAGTATGACTTTCGCTTTCTTCGTACCATCAGTGCTTTCAATGCAACTTAACAGTTCATCAGAGTTTAAAGTTGCCAACCAAGCCGTGAATTTCTGTTCCAGATTGTGATAGCTGCGTGCTGATTGACTCGGCATGCTGCAACGTCTCATTAATGTTGTTCACGATCTGTTGAATAGCCACTAAGTTTTGGTTGATGTCTTCTGCAACCGCACTTTGCTCTTCGGCAGCAGACGCGGTTTGAATACCCATATCTCGAATTGTTCCGATAGAATGATGAACACCAGAAAGAGATTGCTGAATGAGCGCCGATTCTTCCGCCGTTTTTACACCTCGTTTTTGGCTCACCGACATCGTACTGACCGCTCTTGATACACCATTTTGTAGCTGCTTGAGCATGTCGCCAATTTCATGAGTACTATTTTGTGTACGACTGGCTAACGAGCGAACTTCATCCGCAACGACGGCAAACCCTCGACCTTGCTCACCGGCTCTAGCCGCTTCAATCGCCGCATTTAGGGCCAACAAATTCGTTTGCTCGGCTATCTCACCAATCACATCCAGTACTTTGGTTATTTTCTCGGTTTGTAAACTCAACTCAGAAATTGCATCTGACGTACTGTCTATCTCCATTACTAGCTCGGTAATGCCTTCAATTGCTTGTTCTACTTCACGCTGAGCTTCGGTAACTTGACTGTTGGCATCCTCAATCGCCTGCGCGGTCGCATTGGTATTGCTGGCTACTTCTTTGGCTGTCATACTCATTTGTGTCACTGCCGTCACGACTTTGTCCGTCTCTAAACAGTGATCCTGCATTTGACCGCTCGCTTGGCTGGTCTGAGTGTTCAAGCTTTGAGAAACGGTCTGTACTGTCGTCGCAGAGCGGTGGATATCCTGCATCAGTGGGTGCAGCTTATCCATAAACTCATTAAACGCGGCCGCCACTTCACCGACTTCATCCTGACTTTCGACTTTTAAACGAGCCGTTAAGTCACCGCCGCCTGCGGCTACATCTTTCAATGACGCCGCGACATGTTGTAATGGCTGAATGCCTTTCGACACCACGATACTGGTGAGAACACTGGTAATGATCAACCCAATAACGGAAATCAACACGGCAGATAACGTATGCTCTTTTAGCTCTTGAGTCTTTAACTCTCTGTGCATCGCAACTTGCTGGTCGATGTCATCAATATAAACACCAGTGCCTAAAACCCAGTCCCATTTCGATAAATATTCTGCATAGCCTAGCTTAGGCGCTTGTGCGTCAATGGTCGGTTTGTGCCACGAGAAATAGAGGAACCCATCCCCTTTTTGAGAAGCATCAATCAAGCCCGCGATAACTGCGACCCCATTTTCATCTTTTAAGTCGTAAAGGTTTTTACCCTCTAAAGAAGGTTTGATGGCATGTAACGTATTCACACCTTGAGAGTCGTAGGCAAAAAAGTAACCATCGCTTTCAAAGCGCATGGCTTTCAGAATTTCTTTTGCTGCCTCTTTATTACTTCCATTTACATCCGCGTCGTATAACGGTTTTATCGCCGTCACACCCATCATCATGTAGGCTTTTAACTCTTTCTTTTTCGTTTCGATGAGCTCTTGCCTGTCTCTTGCCAGCTCCGCTTCCAAACTTTTACTGCTGTTGATGTAATACACCACTGAGATCAACGTGGTGATCAACAACAACGGAATTAGGGTTATCAGCAGCAATTTGTTTCGACTTTTCAACACCATGGTTTCCACTACCTCTTTTTCTTTTCAGACTTGCAAACTCCGCGCAACTTGTCTGTGAGGTAGGCGCGAATTTTCCCTTCCTCGGTCAGATTAATACTCTGGAGTTTGATGTGAATTATCTTCTCGTTATATATGCTCGGGCGGTCAGACTTTGAATTGTGTTAAAATCCGGTCATCAAATTGGAGATCTCACATGCAAACACTAGCAGGAAAGAAAATTCTACTCGGCATCAGTGGCGGTATTGCCGCGTATAAATGTGCGGAGCTAACCCGTCGCCTCATAGAGAGAGGAGCGCAAGTTCAAGTGGTAATGACGAAAGCAGCAAAAGAGTTCATTACCCCTTTAACCATGCAAGCCGTTTCGGGCCGCCCTGTCTCAGACAGTTTATTAGACCCAGCGGCGGAAGCCTCTATGGGCCATATTGAATTGGCCAAGTGGGCAGATTTAGTGCTACTAGCGCCAGCGACCGCGGACTTAATCGCGCGCATGTCTGCAGGTGTGGGGAACGATTTGCTTACCACGCTTGTGCTCGCGACGGATTCTCCTGTTGCAGTTTCTCCTGCGATGAATCAACAGATGTATCGCAATCTCGCAACCCAAGAGAACATCGCAACGTTAGCGCGTCGCGGTATGCACATCTGGGGCCCCGCTGCAGGAGAGCAAGCCTGTGGCGATGTGGGCCCAGGTCGAATGCTGGAACCAATGCAGCTAGTGCATCTATGTGAACAGTTCTTTCAGCCAAAATTGCTAGAAGGTAAGTCGATACTCATCACCGCAGGCCCAACTCGCGAAGCGATTGACCCAGTGCGTTACATTACGAATCATAGCTCCGGGAAAATGGGCTATGCATTGGCAAGCGCCGCAGCGCAGATGGGAGCAAAAGTCACCCTCGTGAGCGGTCCTGTCAGTTTAAATACGCCTGTAGGTGTTGAACGCATTAATGTTTCCAGTGCACAAGAGATGCTTGAAGCCGTTATGACACAAGCAAACAAGCATGATGCGTTTATTAGCTGCGCTGCCGTTGCCGACTACCGCCCACAAACGATCGCGTCTCAAAAGTTGAAAAAGACTGAAGACAATGACGAAATGGTCATTAATATGGTCAAAAATCCTGATATTGTTGCTTCTGTAGCAGCAATGACGGAGAAGCGTCCGTTTACCGTCGGTTTTGCGGCTGAAACCAATGATGTAGAGACCTATGCTCGAGGCAAGTTAACAAAGAAAAACCTCGATATGATCTGTGCGAATGACGTTTCGGTTGCAGGGCAAGGATTTAACAGCAACGACAACGCGATTACCCTGTACTGGCCTGAGGGTGAACTTGCGCTCGCTTTAGAATCAAAAGAAGCATTAAGCTTTAAAATTCTCGAAAAAATGCATCACTTGATGTAACTAACGTTTGAAAACCCTGCCAACTTTTCACAAAAGCTGGCATAAATTTGGTACAAACATGACAACTAAGGGTGTTAAATCTCCCATTCCACCCTTAGTGGTCTAGTTTGAGGCGAAATAGCGTCTTATAATCCCCTCCGCTCAACTTTGTATTTTGAAAGGAAGTAACTAATGGCCGGCAGTAAAAAATCCAACCGTCGTGAAGAGATCTTACAAGCATTAGCAGAAATGCTTGAATCAACAGAAGGCGCTTCACGCATTACTACGGCAAAACTGGCCAAGCAAGTCGGCGTTTCAGAAGCCGCGCTGTATCGTCATTTCCCAAGTAAAGCGCGCATGTTCGAAGGGTTGATTGAGTTCATTGAAGAAGCCTTGATGACACGTATCAACCGTATTCTAGACGACGAAAAAGATACACTAGAGCGTATTCGTATGGTGATGCACCTTATTTTGGCGTTCTCTGAACGTAACCCTGGTCTGACACGCATTTTGTCGGGCCATGCTCTAATGTTTGAAAATGAACGCCTACGTGAACGCATCAATCAACTCTTTGAGCGCATAGAAACACAATTGCGCCAGATCCTGCGTGAACGTAAGATTCGTGAAGGGAAGTCTTTCCCTGTCGAAGAGCGCATCCTAGCTGCGCAAATTCTGGGACAAGTTGAGGGTAGCCTAAACCGCTTTGTGCGTAGCGACTTTAAATACCAGCCGACTGCAAACTTTGACGAGTACTGGGCGCTTTTGAGTGCACAAATAAAGTAAAAGACTATGAGTAAAGACAAATACACGCAGCCCGAGTTTTCTCTTTCACTTCTTCACCCTCGTAACTGGGGCGTATGGCTTGGGTTTGGTCTGTTGGCCATCCTCGTCAACATTCTTCCTTATCGGCTGCTGCTTTCATTAGGTCGTTCACTCGGCAAACTTGGCATGCGCTACGGTAAAAAGCGTGTCCACGTTGCTCAACGTAACTTAGAATTGGCCTTTCCAGACAAAACACCTGAAGAGATTCAACATATTGTTGAAGAGAACTTCAAAAATACCGGTATGGCACTCATAGAAACCGGGATCACTTGGTTCTGGCCGACTTGGCGCTTTAAAAACCTGATCGTCGAGAAAGATCTCGGCGCACTGCGTGAAAAAGCCAAAGAAGGTAAAGGCGTCCTACTTTGTTGTGTCCATGCTCTAAATCTAGAGATCACTGCACGTGCTTTCGCCGTGCTCGGCGTGGCCGGGTACGGCGCGTTTCGTCCGCATAATAATCCTGCTTATAACTTTATCCAGTATTGGGGACGGACACATAACGGCAATAAATTGATTGATCGTAAAGATGTGAAAAAGATGATTCGTGTATTACGCAGTGGTGAGCGTCTGTTCTATCTGCCGGATCACGATTACGGTCGCAAAAAATCAGTATTTGTGCCCTTCTTTGCCGTAGACGATGCGTGTACGACAACAGGCACGAGCATTCTGGCGTATACCTCAAAATGTGCGATCATCCCAGGCTCAGGGTTTCGCAATGACGAAGGAAAATACGACATCATCGCCGATAAGTGCATTGAAGCCGACTATCCACAAAAAGACGAAGTCGCCGCTGCCGCTTATATGAACAAGTATGTGGAAGAGGTCATTCTACGCGCCCCAGAGCAATGGATGTGGCTCCATAAACGCTACAAAACCATGCAAGATGAGCATGTCGAGAAAGGCATTCGCTATAAGTAAGTCGTCAAGGCGATAAATCCAAAAACAAAAAAGGGCAGATGAATATCCATCTGCCCTTTTTACTTTTTCAGAAAAAGTAACCAATTAAATGCCGTATTCTGTGCGGTACGCTTTGACTGCTTCTAGATGCTCTTTGTCTGTGCCTTTCTCTTCAAGGAAAGTCACAAGGTCAGTCAGGCTAACGATTGAGATGATTGCACAACCAAAGTCACGCTCAACTTCTTGAATCGCAGAAAGCTCGCCCTTGCCCTTCTCTTGGCGGTCGATAGCAACCAACACACCCGCAAGGTCAGCGCCATTTGCTTTAATAATTTCCATCGATTCACGGATTGCCGTACCCGCCGTAATCACGTCGTCCACCAGCATGATGCGACCTTCTAACGCAGAACCAACAAGGTTGCCACCTTCGCCATGATCTTTTGCTTCTTTACGGTTGAAACAGTAAGGCATGTCGATATCATGGTGATCCGCCAGCGCGACTGCTGTTGTCGTTGCAATAGGAATACCTTTGTACGCAGGGCCAAACAGTACATCGAATTCAATGCCAGAATCAGCGAGCGCGGCTGCGTAAAAACGGCCTAGACGTGCGAGATCACGACCAGTATTGAAAAGACCAGCGTTAAAGAAGTACGGGCTTTTACGGCCAGATTTCAAAGTAAACTCACCAAACTTAAGAACTTCTTTCTCAAGTGCAAACTCAATAAACTCACGCTGGTATGCTTTCATTATTTTCTCTCTATGTCCTTGGTTTCTTGTGTCTCTTCTCGACAATCATTCATTTCTCTATTGTCGAGATAAAAAAATAGCCCCCATAGTGGGAGCTATCTAAATCAATTGGCTAACGCCGCCTTCTGCGCTGCGACAATTTCCGTAATGCCGATTTTCGCCGACTCGAGCAATGCCATCAGTTGCTCATGACTGAACGGTTCACCTTCTGCGGTGCCCTGAATTTCAATCATCTTGCCTTCTTCGGTCATTACAACGTTCATGTCTGTGTCTGCCGCTGAATCTTCAACGTACTCAAGGTCACACAGAACATCATCGCCTAGCAAACCAACTGAAACTGCCGCTACGTGGCCTTTCATTGGATTCGCTTTTAGCTTACCGCTATCCACTAGGTGTTGGAACGCATCGGCCATTGCGACACTTGCGCCGCTGATAGATGCAGTACGGGTACCACCGTCAGCTTGGATAACGTCACAGTCAACGGTGATCATGAACTCACCCATGGCTTTTAGATCGACAACAGCACGTAGGCTTCGTGCAATAAGACGCTGAATTTCCATCGTACGGCCGCCTTGTTTGCCACTTGCCGCTTCACGACGAGTACGAGAATGTGTTGCTCGAGGTAGCATGCCGTATTCAGCTGTAACCCAGCCTTTACCTTGGCCTTTTAGCCAACGTGGCACAGATTCTTCGACGGTCGCATTACACAACACTTTGGTGTTACCGAACTCAACTAGCACTGACCCTTCAGCGTAAGCTGTGTAGTTACGAGTAATTTTGATAGGGCGAACTTGATCCGCCTTGCGATCGTTTGGACGCATGGGCATCTACCTTAAATATGAGGAGAAGACGATTTGGTTGGGCGAAGATTATAACGGAATCGATTCCGGATTCATAGGTTACGCCGCTGGCACAACATAAACAATCCATACATCCCGCGCACCTATCGACGCAGCGTGATACACTCTTGAAGTAATTTTCAAAAAATGAAGACAGGAAAATTCGATGATTTACAGTATGACAGCGTATGCACGCAAAGAAGTAAAAGGCGACTGGGGTTCTGCAGTATGGGAAATCCGCAGCGTGAACCAGCGTTATTTAGAAACATACTTCCGCATGCCAGAACAATTTCGTGGATTAGAGCCCGTTTTACGCGAGCGTTTTCGTAAGCGCTTAGCGCGAGGCAAAGTGGAATGTAATCTGCGTTTTGAAGCAAACCCTGCCGCAAAAGGTGAGCTTAGCATCAACGAAGCGCTTGCTAGCCAGGTAATTAAGGCCGCTGAACAAGTCATGCACATGACTGGTGAACTGAGCCGAATCAATCCATTTCAAGTCATGCAATGGCCGGGGGTAATGGAAACTCCAGAGCAAGACATGGATGCGGTAAATAAAGTGCTACTAGAAGCGTTTGATGGCGCAATGGATGAGTTTATTGAAGCTCGTGCTCGTGAAGGCGAGAACATGAAAGCGCTGATTGAACAGCGTTTAGACGCCATCTCTGCAGAAGTCGTAAAAGTGCGTGCCCGCATGCCAGAAATTTTAGAATGGCAACGTGAGCGACTATTCTCGAAGTTCGAAGACGCTAAAGTGGAACTGGATCCGTCTCGTATCGAGCAAGAACTGATTTTGCTAGCGCAAAAATCGGATGTTGCTGAAGAGCTCGATCGCTTGGACTCTCACGTAAAAGAAACCACAAACATTCTGAAAAAAGGTGGCGCAGTGGGTCGTCGTCTGGACTTCATGATGCAAGAGTTCAACCGTGAATCGAACACGCTAGCGTCGAAATCCATCAGCACCGACATCACCGCATCGGGCGTCGAACTGAAAGTTCTGATTGAACAGATGCGTGAGCAGATCCAGAATATAGAATAGACTCCAACCAGTTCCATGCCCATGTATAAAGCCCTTAATTAAAAGGGCTTTTTTATCACGCTACTATCTGCTGTCTTTGGGTCTTAAAATCGGTCTACCCGATACGGCTTCATGTCAAACTCAGGCTCCACTTGGCGCAATAGGCTAATAACCAACTCTGCACTAATGGCGGCTTGAGTCAGCCCCAAGTGCTGATTCCCAAAGGCAAACAATAACCGTGGATGACGCGGGTGCTGGTCTATCACTGGCAACGAATCCGCCAGAGTCGGTCTATGTCCCATCCACTCACTCACTTTAAGAGCAGGGTTGTTTAATCGTGGCAATAGTTGCCTACTGTGATGGCGCAGCACATTAAACCTGCGAGCAAACTCAGGTAAACGCAAGCCACCTATTTCAGTGATCCCAACCACCCTTAAGCCAGACGCCAAAGGGCTCATCACAAATTTACGCTCCGCAGAGCCAATCGGATGTTGGAGTGGCGGCGTCTCCATGTCGGCAGTCTCTATCGTCAGGTGGTACCCGCGTTCCGCTTCAAGTGGAACAGATATCCCTGTTTGTTCTAACAGAGGCTTACCCCAAGCGCCGGTGCAAAGTACCACGTGCTCGAACTTATTTTGACTCTTCGCTGTGACCACCCCAACAGCATTCTCTTGCGGAAGAATTTCACTCACTTCTGTTTGTTCAAAACGCCCACCGCGCGCTTGAAAAACCGCAAACAGTTGTTTCGACAGTAAGTAAGGATCTTTCACTCGACACGCATTAGGGAAAAACAGAGCGTGACTGACAGTCTCAGCCAGCTCTGGCTCTTTTTCCCTCAGTTGTGCACCTTGCAGTAGGACACTTTCGATGTCCCATTGAGCAAGGTAAGCAGCATGCGTTTTGGCCTCGTCTAACTTATTTTCCGACTCCCATACCAACAGGTAACCTGACGGAACAAGATATTCTTCGGCCCCTATATCAGCCAAGCAGCGTTGCCAAGCAGGAACGGCCGCTTGATTGAGCTGGTAGAGCGCTTGTCGACTGGCCTCCACTCGTGCAGAAGAAGCAGAGCGAACAAAACGCGCCAACCAAGGCAGGGCTTGGGGTAAATACTTCCAAGGAAGGGCCAACGGCCCCTTGGGATCCATCCACATCCTTGGCGCGGCAGCCAGTGTCTTTTTCGTTGCCAGAGGATCAATCAGTTCTGTTGCTAAATAGCCAGCATTACCAAACGAAGCGCCTTCACCCGGCAAACCCTTGTCAAACAAAGTGACTTGAAAGCCAGGACGCTGTGCTTCTAGGGCGGTACAAAGCCCCACCACTCCAGCCCCCACTACCGCAACGGTGGGCTTGTCGTTAAAAGGGGTATGTTTCGCGGATTGTGTCATGTTCTACCTACTGGCTTAGCTAAAGAATGTATTGGCTACGGTTTAATGGGTACTGCTACTCGCTGGTGAGACAGGCTCTGTGCTTGCCGGCGCCTCTTGCTCCACACGCTTTGAGAACCACCCTGTCTGGGCGTATAAAATGCCAATCGCAGGTGATAACCAACAAGCAAACGCCAACGGTGCATACAACAAAGCACTGTAATCGCCTGGTGCGACAATCAGCCCCAAAGTTCCCATCACAAATGCACCACCTGCATTCCAAGGGATCAATGGCGAGACTAAGGTGCCCCCTTCTTCAATCGCCCTGGAAAGATTGAGTCGGCTATAGCCCAACTTGTCATATTGCGGCCCAAACATACGCCCAGGTAAAGCAATCGAGAGGTACACATCACCCGATACGGCGTTGGTCGCAACGGAAGTAAGAATGGCATTCGTTTGTAACCCTTTGAAGCCTCGTGTCGACTTCATCACGGCATTCACGACCGACTCTAAACACCCAGTCCGCTCCAGTGCACCACCAAATGCCAACGCAAACATCATCAAAGTGATCACCCAAGTCATTGAGGTAACGCCACCGCGATTTAGTAAGTTATCCAACGCGGCCGATCCGGTCTCTATCTTGTACCCACTGTGGGCAAACGTGAGAATGTCATTCAGATTGTAATCGTAATTATGAACCGCGACACCAGCGCCGAGAAAAAAGCCAATAAACAGGGCTGGGATCGGTGCTATTTTGTAAAACGCCAATAGCATCACCACCAAGAGCGGCAGTAAAGGCAACAAACCGAGTAAGAAATGACTCTCCATGCCCGATTGAATCGCGGTGATTTGTTGTAGCTGTTGTTGAGCGTCAGAGGTCGCATCCCCCATCACCACACCACCAAGAATCGAGTACAGCGTCAAAGCGATCAGCATAGCTGGAATGGTTGTCGGCATCATATTACGAATATGAGCGAATACATTGGTTTCGGTTACGGCGGCAGCAAGGTTAGTGGTATCCGATAACGGTGAGATCTTGTCGCCGAAAAAAGCGCCTGAGACAACGGCACCCGCCGTCCAATATGCTGGAATACCAAACGCAAAACCGATTCCAACCAACGCCAGCCCGACCGTGCCCACGGTTGTCCAACTCGAACCAATCGAAAGAGATACCAAAGAGCACAACAGCATGGTGGCTGCCAAAAACCACTCTGGTTCAATCAAGACTAAACCGTAATAGATAAGAGTCGGTACTGTGCCACTGGCTATCCACGTACTTACCAGCATCCCTACCACAATAAGGGTTGCAATGGAGGGCATCGCCACGTGTAAGACACGGAATGCACCGGATTCGATGTCCTGCCAACGCAGGCCTTGGTACCAGCCAACTAACGCGGTAATAGCAAAACCAATAGCTAACGCGATATGTGGAGTAAAGTCGTCATAATAAAAAATCTGTGTCGCTAACAAGCCAATAGTGAGGATAATCGGTACGACCGCCAAGCCTAGTGGTGGCGGCGCCATATAATCTGAGTTCTTTTTAGTCATAGGTCTTTTTCCAAATCACGTCGCGAGGGACCGCACCTGAAAAGGTGCGGCGCGCATGGAAAGCCTGATAGCGGATAACAAAGCCGCAAGCAGGGCAAAAGAAAAGCCAAGATATGCGTCGGCCTGATTACGATTTACGCACCCTGCACTGACTGATAAGCCAGAATCGCGCCCGCCAGATCTTCACGAGAGTCGCCAACCGATTTAAACAACGTGATCGCTGTTTCTGGCTCGTCGAGCTCTGCACGTCCTGCATGTTGGCCACGACACAACACCGAAAAGTCCGCTAAAATCTTCTCTTCGGTAATCGCTCCGTCACGGATAGGCATGATCAACTCGCCCGTTTCAACCAGTGCCGCCGCCTTCACATCCACGAATACATTCGCTCTCTGTAACGCTTCGTTGTTGGTCTCGCGCATTGTCGGCGTAAAGCTCCCCACCAAATCTAAGTGCGCGCCCGGCTTCAGCCACTCACCTTTAATGAGGGGCTCGGTTGAAAGCGTTGCACAGCTAATGAGATCGGCTTCACGCGCGACCGTTTCCAGTTGCTCATCGGAGCATGCAATGGCATCAACGCCCTCATCACGCAATTCTGTAGCCAATTGCTCTGCCGCAGCCGGATTAATATCCCACACATGAACAGTTTCAATTGGACGTACACTGATATGAGCTGGTACTAGGCGTCGTGCAACGCGTCCTGCCCCAACCATCAACATTTTGCTGGCCGTTTCACGCGAGAGGTAACGAGAAGCCAGTGCCGAGGCCGCCGCAGTTCTGCGCGCGGTGAGCTCATTGCCATCGATCTGAGCCAGCATTTGCCCTGTCTGACCACAACTCAGTAAATAGTGACTGCTGAGTCCAGGTTGATTACGCGCAGAATTCCCCGGAAAGACATTCACCTGTTTTACGCCCAAGTACTCACCTTCAATCCATGCCGGCATTAATAACAAGGTCGCGCTAGGGTCTTGCGGCACATTCATCGTGTGATGGTGACGAATAGGCGCCGTTACATCACGGGTAAAAATATCTTTTAAAGCGTCGACCAATGGTAGCCAAGCTAGTGCATCGCGAACCTGTTGCTGGTTAAGTTGCATGTCATTCTTCCTTCCTTGTTAATATATTGTTATTTTATCTATTAATAGCGCTATTCATTTGCCCGAGACTCTGCGGTATTTAACCCAGACTCCGGAACTGAAAAACTTTGGGAAAGGAAAAGCTACATTGGGCAAACTAAGCGCGCGGATACAAGTAGGAAACTCACTGTGAATCAAACTCAGATAAGAAGAAATGTTATTGCCAGACGCCAGGGCCAACACCTGCACAGCTACGCTCAGGTATTGTTAGGCTGGCGAGGCACAATGGCGTGCGAGTTTGAACGCGAAAGTGGAAATATAGGCCATGGCACAGTGGCGATAGTGCCCGATAATGCCCCCCATTTTTATAATGGCTTAAGTGAAGATAGTGAGTTATTAGTCATCGACTTAGCGCCGGCTGACCCTTACATTCAAGCGCTGGAACAAGCGTGTAACTTGTCATTAAAGGAATCGGTATTTCAGCAGCCTTACTTCCTAGACTTGGGTACAGAAAGTCAGATATTGCTGGATTTTGCTGCGCAGAAAGTCAGTCAGGGGCAAATGTCACCACAGATAAACTGCCAGCTCGTGTCATTATTTTTAACGCAGCTTGGGCAAATGTCATCCAGTGTCACACCACCAGCCCCGCATCGTCGCTTAGAAGCCAGCCATTTGAATACGTATATCGATCAAAACATTTCGACGGCGTTAACCAATGCTCAGCTAGCTCAGGCGATGCACCTCAGCGAAAGCCATTTTTACTGCTTATGCCAAAGGCAGTTTGGAGTGACACCACAAAAATACGTGATGCAGAGACGCATGCAAAAAGCACAATTTTTGCTGCGTAACAGCCATATGCCTATGACAGAACTTGCCGCCGAAGTCGGGTTTGCGCAGCTGTCGAGTTTTTCTCGTGCCTACAAACGCAGCTTTCAGCATTCGCCTAGTGACGTACGCCGAAAGTCGCGCTAAACGTATGCACTAGGCCTAACTACAGGCTGAACAACGTCATTTATGAGTAGCGAATGGCGTTCACAAACCACTCTTTGTAACCTTCTGGGGTTTTGACGCTAAACTCCTCGTCGACTTCTATTTTTAGTCTTAGACCCCTCATGGGCATTGCCCCTGTATATCTATCCATGAACAGGCCACCAGCATTAACAATGCAGTTTTCTAGTGTCCAAACTGATTCAAAAAGTCTTCAAATATGAATAAAAAGCTTAATGTTTTGTTTTTTTAATAAAAACACACGCTCAAAAAGACAGTTCCAAAATATTGAATGATCCAAAAGTCATCGAGTATTGAAACAAAAAAGCCCCGCTAGTGCGGAGCTTTCTTTTATTCATCTTTTTCCAAGGTTCTGTTATCAACGTAGGGCCAATAATGATGCCCGACTCTGATGAGCAAGGTTGCCGCAGCTAAGATAAACGCTGCCAGAGATAACCACACAACCAAAACCGCATCCAGTTCTTTCATTCCTAGTGTGATATAGCGGGCGATCGCCATCATCGCGATATAGATAGGATAGCGTACCGGAATTTTTCCGTTCATCACGAACTGCTGCACCATGGCGAGCACTTCCAGATAGATAAACATCAAAAGAATATCCGTGAGTAAGACACGCTTCTCTACAAATACGTGCACAAACTCTTGCATCATGGCGTACAGCGTCGCCAAGGTAATAGAGACTAATAATACCGCCTCCAAAATATGGAAGATTTTCAGGAACGGTCGACTAAAGGATTTTGGTAAATTCGACGGCATGGTCCATTATCCAGACAAAGAAGATAGGCCTTGAGTTTAGCATGCAACGATCTTCAATCAATCATAATACTCAGCGCCAATCGACACCAAGAGACCTAACATAGGCCTATAAAAACGCTCCGCTTATTTGGCGGAGCGTTTTTGTGTTATAGGACCTGTGGCATCACTTACGCCACTTGCTGCTTTTTTTCAGCCAGGCGCTTTTTCTTCCGATATTTAGGGTGGGTGATCGGAATCGCAGATAGGAGTTTCTTGGTGTACTCGTTTTGCGGGTTTGCATAAATTTCTTTCGCGCTGCCTGCTTCTACCACTTTACCAAAATACATCACGGCAACTTTGTCTGAAACGTGTTTCACCACAGAGAGATCGTGAGAGATAAAGATGATCGCCAAGTTCATCTCTTGTTGCAGTTGTAGTAATAGGTTCAAGATTTGTGCCTGTACCGATACATCTAGCGCAGATACCGATTCGTCACAAATCAGTAATTTAGGCTTCAATGCAATCGCACGAGCAATACCGATACGCTGACGTTGGCCGCCTGAAAACTCATGTGGATAGCGGTTGACTGCCGTTTCTGGCAAGCCCACTTTGATTAAAAGCTCTTTTACCCACTGTTTGCGCTCGGCTGGCGTACCGATTTTATGAATAACAAACGGTTCTTCTAGAATCATACCGATGGTATGACGCTGATTGAGTGATTCCATTGGATCTTGAAAGACGATTTGCATGTCTTTACGCAGCGATCGCATCTCTTTGACAGACAGTTTAGTGATGTCTTTACCTTCAAAGAAAATCTTACCTTCCGTTGGCTCGTATAACTTTAAGATCGTGCGCCCAAGGGTGCTTTTACCACAACCTGACTCACCAACTAGTCCCAGTGTTTCACCTTCAGAAACAGACAGTGAAACCCCGTCTACCGCTTTGATGGTGTAGCCTTTCTTGAACAGCCCTTTACCAGAAACAAAGTGCTGCTTAAGATTTTCAATTCTTAATACTTCTTTTGCCATAACATCCTCTTTTATGACTCGTTCACTTTGCCCAGTTAACTGGCAAACATACTGGCATCAATAGGCTTGATATCGATCATCTGCTTCGGCTCATTATCTAAGCTCGGCATCAACCCCATCAAACGCTCTGTGTATGGGTGCTGCGGGTTATCAAACAACTCAAAAATTTCTGCTTTTTCGACAATACGCCCACCATACATCACGGCAACATCATCACACACTTCTGCCACAACCCCGAGGTCGTGAGTAATGAAGATCATCGCCATGCCTGTTTCTTCCTGAAGCTCATTCATCAGTTCAAGGATAGACGCCTGAACCGTAACATCCAACGCCGTAGTCGGTTCATCACAAATCAGAATGTCCGGCTTACAGGCCAACGCCATCGCGATCATGACACGCTGGCGCATACCGCCAGATAGGTTATGGGGATACTCATTCAATCGTTTCTCTGGCATTGGGATTTTGACTTTTGCCAGCATCTCAATCGAGAAAGCCTCCCGCTCCTTTTTGTCGAGCTCAGGTCGATGAAGTTCAAGCACTTCACATATTTGGCGACCAATGGTGTGTACTGGATTGAGCGCCGTCATCGGATCTTGGAAGATGATCGAAATGCGATCGCCACGCATGGCGTACATCTCTTCCGCAGGCAAATCAACTAGGTTGGTGCCGCGATAATTCACTTCACCTTTGATGATGTTGCCATATGGCTTAGGTAAAAGCCCCATGATCGACATTGAGGTTACGCTCTTACCACTACCTGACTCTCCCACCAGACCGAGTGTACGTCCAGCTCTCACATCAAAGTTCACACCATGCAGCACCTTCACTGGTCCTTCATCGGTGGTGAATTCAACTTCGAGATCTTTAACACTTAGGATTACATCGTTTTCCATAACCAATCCTTACAGCTTATAAGTGTCATCTACGACGACGACAGGTTCAAAAGCTTTACCTGACTTCATCGCTTGTTTGGTTTCTTTCTTGATATCGCTATCAATCCAGTAAGTGCCATCCCCTATGATGCCACCACTGAACAACGCCTCTGTCATGCGATTCATTGGCTTATCAGGAAACTTTAGCCAGCGCCAGTGACCGTAGCGGACATAAGGAATCATGTAGCCTGTTACGATAACGTGCGCATCAATGATGTCACGCTGAATCTCATGACCTAGCTGGATCTTTTTATCCATATCCATGCTAAAACGATACTCGATGATCTTTTCATCCAGCTCTGGCGTGCTGTAGTTTGTGAAAGAGTTAGTTTGCGGCTTGTTCGCATTGACTGAATGGAAGTACTCCCAATACGTTGGGATCTCGGACGTACCCATATCTAAGAAAGCCAAATCGTGCTTTTTCTCACGGACGTATTTGAACATGGATGAGCCATCAACCAACTTGAGCTCAATATCCAACCCTGCTAGCTTGGCTTGCTCACGCAAAAAAGCAATACGAGGAGTATGAACAGGTGTTCCGTAGGTCAGCTCGAAGCTTAAACGCTCACCTTTGTCATTGACACGAATACCATCGGAACCAATTTTGTTAAAGCCTGCGGCTTCGAATGCCTCGGCCGCTTTTGCTGGGTCAAATTTCGGTGCTTTCGCGTCTGGTAGGGTATATTTACCATGGCCATAACCGGTCGGGTTTGGCTTACGGGAGTAGTCACCACGCATGATGTTCTCAATCATGCCATCAAAATCAATTGCGTAAGTAATGCCCTTGCGAACGTTTAAATCATCCAGTAAAGGCATCGCGGTGTTCATCCATACGCCGCCCGCACCGACTGGAAATTGGTTGTAACCCCAGAACTTTTGAATGTAGCCTTTTTGGTACGGTTCTGTGTTCGATTTATCGTGCCATAGACTTGGCAGAACCAGACCAAATGCATCCAACTTACCCTTTTCAAAATGCTTCATCGCAATATCGCTATCGCGGATCACCGTGATGCGAATCTTGTCGACATTGTAGCGATTTTGGTAGTACTTATTGCTGTAACCCCACCAATCTTCACCAACATGTTTGAAAGTCACACTTCTACCTTTTTTGATATCATCTAGGTAGTACGCACTGGTCGTTGGTTCACTTTTAAAGTTGTAGTAACGGACAAAATTATCGTGAATACCATCACCATTTTCGTCCTTTGAAGGATTGGCATAAAAGTGTGCGGGACGTGGGCGTAAAGCCCCCATTCTTAGCAATAATTCTTCCGGATTGAACTCTTTCGCGGCCTTAACAGCAAACGTATGAGCGTCGTACTTAATAACCTCCGCAATGGTTTTGTTGTAATAATCGTTGTACCAAGGTTCTAGGATATCCTTAGAACGATAAAACTTAAGCATGAATACAAAATCGTCGGCAGTCACAGGCTTGCCGTCCGACCATTTGGCTTCTGGATTGAGTTTGAAATAGACGGTTTTATTGTCGCCAGCTAACGCCCACTCATTAGCAAGTTCAGGGATGAACTCTAAAGTGTCTGGGTGGCGAACCACCAATCCAGGGGTTTCATCCAAGATAAAGGAACGCAACCCCGCATTGGCGTCTGGACCAACACTACGTAACGTCTGTGGAAAACTTGACATGAAGGTGCGATAGGTCCCTCCACGTTTCGCTTCAGGCGAACCATATTGAGGCTCATCCCAGTTTGTTTGCCAGTTTAAGTCAGTCGGAAGCGTTGCTGACATTGCACCAAAACTCAGGGCGCTCAGCGTGGACGCTAAAAATAATTTCTTCATAAAACTTCCCTTTTTTATGTTTTGCTCACAATGCTCGCTTAAACATAGCGTGTGAATTTTTTCGGGTCGAAGGCCGCTCGAATGGCTTCACCAATAAAGGTCACCATTACCAACACGAGTACAATTGACGTCACCACTGAAGCAACAATCCATGGCGAGTCTAAGTTTGACTTACCTTGTTGTAGCAGTTCCCCCCAACTTGGCGTTGGTGGCATCAGACCTAAACCTAGATAATCCAAAGCGGTCAGCGCAGTGATGTTTGCTGCAATAGTGAACGGCGCCAATGTCACGATCATCACCATCGTATTCGGTAGGATGTGATTAAACAAAATACGTCCCGTCGATGCCCCTAAAGCACGTGCCGCCATTACGTATTCTCGTGCCGCTTCTTTATAAGTCATGGTCCGCATGTACCATGTCATACCCATCCAGGTGAAAAGCACGTTAATAGCGACAAAGAGAGCGAACGTCGGTTGAACGATTGAGACAAGAATCATAATGACGTACAAAAACGGCACCATTGACCAGATTTCGATAAGTCGTTGTACAAACAAGTCAAATTTACCGCCCCAAAAACCCATAGCACAACCAACTGCAGTGCCGATCGCGTAGGAAATTGCCATGGTGAGCAACGCAAATCCCATTGCCGTTCTGAATCCGTAGACAAGTCGCGCCAAAATATCGCGACCTATCACATCTGTACCTAAATAATGCTTGTTTTCGGCACTAGGCGCTGTTGGCGGGAAATCACCACTAAAATCTTGTTCATATGGGTTCCATGGCACAAGCGGCAAAATAACAAAGTTGTCGCCCCCTTCGGCCTCAAACGCTTTTTGCAGTACGCGATAATCCGCTTCGCTGGATGACTCTTGGCCGAATTCACTGCCTAAACGGACATCACTGACAACAGGAAAATAGTAGCTACCATCGTACTTGACAACTAGCGCTTTACTATTAATCAGAAGTTCAGCAAAGAGCGACAAGATCAACATGATTGAGAGAATGACAAACGACCAATAGCCTCGTTTGATCTCTTTAAAGTGGCGAATTTTCTTTTGAGTTAATGGACTAACTTTAATCATGTTACGCTCCAAACTTCACACGTGGGTCGACTAAAGCAACACAAATATCTGAAATAATGTTACCAATGAGCAGCAACAGCGCATTAATGGCGACAATACCCATAACAACAGGGTAGTCACGCTCCATGATTGATTCGTAACCCAATAAGCCAATGCCATCAATATTGAAGATAACTTCAATCAGGAAGGCACCAGTCATGAAGAACAACAAAGAGTTACCAAAGTGACTCGCGATTGGGATTAAGCTGTTACGCAACGCGTGCTTACGAACCGCCTTTTTGAAAGGTAAGCCCTTCGCGATAGCTGTACGGATATAGTCTGAAGAAAGGTTTTCCATCAGGTTGTTTTTCATCGTCATTGTCAGTGTTGCAAAGTCGCCAATGAGGTAACAGATTAAAGGCAACACCGCGTGCCACATGATGTCCCTGGCGCGTTCAAAGAAAGTTTCGTAATCGTCGAAGTCATCGCCGACAAAGCCTCCCATCGGAAACCATTCCAAGTGATAACTAAATAGCGTGATTAGCAATACACCCACCACATAGCCAGGCAAGGCATAGCCCACAAAGATGAGTATTGAAGAAGCGGAATCAAACACAGAGCCGTGCTTGAGCGCCTTGTAATAACCAAGAGGGATCGAGATAAAATAACTGATAAAAAAGGTCATGCCGCCATAAAATAACGACACAGGTAAACGCTCTGCAATCATGTCAGAGACAGGCTCGTAGTAACGTGTTGACTCACCAAGGTCTAGCACGACCAAGCGACTTAGCCACTCCACATACGCTTCTGTCACTGGCTTATCCAGACCGTAAAACGCATTTAGTTCAGCGATTTGATCATCAGAAAGGGCGGTATTGCCACCAGCAGACGTCATTGATGCGGCACCATCCCCTTGAGACTGCATTTGTGACAACATGCGTTCAACAGGTCCGCCCGGCACGAAACGAGTGATAGCAAAGATAAGAATAGTTATCCCGAGAAACGTTGGTATCACCAACGCCAAACGGCGTAAAAAGTACGACAGCATATACAACTTGCTCCTTGTCTACTGTCCAGTTCAGGCGGAGTGAAAGAGGAAGTTCCCCGCCCAAAGTGGTGCATATTTATCTCGTAGTAACTAAAACTGTTGAAACACACTCCCTGCGTTTCAAGAACCAGACTTTTCTACTACTGCAATAATTTCAGCGTCATATTTATCTTGAATCCACATCAGCTTCAAGTGTTTGAAACCAAAACATGACAAACTTCCTCCGAAGTCGAAAAACAGAAATGTTTTTGTAAAAAATTATAAAAAACCACAAAAATAATTCACACAGAATATCAATCTAGGCTGTTTAGAGCCAAAACCCTACATAAAAATGCAAATACATGGAATAAATAGACATATCCACTACATGTATATTTGACCTAAAAATACGAGTGAGCCCTTTTACAGCAATGGGTATCATATTTTGATACCACCCTATAAGTTCGAGTCACCAAAGTATGGATTCGATATAAAACTCATCTCAGAACAATTCACTGGAAAAATATCTTTTTTCAGATTCAATTACCCACTAAAAAACCATAGGCAAGATAAGTCATTAAAGTTTATAAGAAACACAAAATACGGTGTTTTATTGAAATTTGATGTCGCCTTGGTAAGGCTATTTAGTTTTTTATTCCGCTTTTTAAACCAACCCTGGTTACTTACATCTTTTTTACATTTAAGCATCCCCGTTTACCACTGGTTTGACTTCCTTTTTTCATCTCGGTTATACATTGGCCGAACGTTAACGAAATATTAACGTCACAATTGGCCGCTATGCGGCCAGACATAGGAAATAATAATAATCGGAGCAACAAGGATGTATAAAAACACAACCGCTTTATCTGTTGCGATAAGCCTTGCGTTGGGGACAGCAGCAGTCGTAGCCCCAGCAACAGCACTGGCAGAAGAGCAACAAGTTGAAAAACTTCAAAAGATGAAAGTTACTGGTTCGCGTATCTCCACGACGGATATGGAAGGTCCTTCACCAGTTACTGTTATTAATAGTAAAGATATTGAATCTAAAGGTTTTAACAGCGCGCAAGACGTGTTGAACAGTTTGACTCAAAACACCGGTGGTGTAATGGCTCAAACGAACTCTTTCTCATTCACACCTGCAGCACAGTCAGTCAACTTACGTGGTCTTGGCGCTTCACGCACATTGATTCTTATCGATGGTCGTCGCCTTCCTCAATACCCACTGGCTCAAGATGGCACATCTAACTTCCAAGACATTGGTCAAATCCCTGTTGCCGCTATCGAGCGTGTTGAAGTAATGACTGATTCAGGTTCCGCTATCTACGGCTCCGACGCGATCGGCGGTGTCGTAAACTTCATTTTAAAGAAAGACTTTGATGGCGTTTCTGTAAAAGTACGTGCGGGTGACGCAACAGATGGTGGCTACCAAAATGGCCGTTTAGACGTTGTTGCCGGTAAAGATTTTGACGATAAACGTATTCTCTTCGTTGGCCAATTTGCGGGCAACGAAATGCTTAAGCAATCTGACCGAGATGATTGGGCTGGCGATGACGGTTCTAGCCGTTCTCAGCTAAGTGGTTACTCTAGCTACGGTGCAAACTTTGAAGGCGCAAACGGAACACTTCTAACACCAGCTGATGCTGGTTCTTCATGTAAAGAAGTCGTTGGTGATGCCGCTATTGAACGAGCGGATGGCAAGTGTGGTGTTAACCGCTCTGCATACCGAACGTTGAAACCAGAAAATAAACAAGTAGACCTGCTTTTACGTGGTGAAATGGACATTAACGACAATGTCACTGCCATGGCAGAAGCCCGTTTTGGCTACAAGTCTACAGAATCTGAATTCGAACCTAACCCTTACAGCGTAGAAGTTGATGCCACTCACTTCCGCGGCGAAGGTGAATACACTCGCCGTATGGTCGAATTTGGCCCACGCGAAAGTAACACTGAAGCCGATTCTTTTGGCTTAACCTTAGGCTTGAACGGCCTGCTTGCTGATGCGTATGATTGGGACCTATCAGCTGGTTACTCTGAGCAAAGCGTTGAAACAAGCAACCCAGCAATCTTCCTAACTCTTGATCAAGCCGTACAAAATGGCGATGTCGATCTTCTAGGGCCTATCTCTCAAGACGTTGTAAACAAATACAGCGGCACATCAAGCAAAGAAGCCTACTCAAAGCTTTACTCTGTTAACGGCTCACTGGCCGGTGATTTGGTTGAACTGCCTGCTGGTATGTCTGGCTTTGCTGTTTATGGTGAATGGAACCGTACTGACTACAACGAAACGATTGATGCGACAACAGCGGCTGGTGGTTTCTCTGGTCTAGGCGGAACATCAGGTGGCGGTGACCGTGATCAGATTGGTCTTGGTGTCGAAGCCCTAATTCCTATCATTGAAGATTTGGAAATGACTGTCGCTGGTCGTTATGACCACTACTTCGACGACTCGGCAACAGGCGGAGCCTTCACTCCTAAAGTAGCACTAGCATACCGTCCTACTGACACTCTATTGCTTCGTGGTAGCTACGGTCTAGGTTTCCGAGCTCCAGACTTGAAACGACTATTTGGCGATCAAACTCGAGGCTTTGGCTCTGGTTTTGACCCTGTGCTTTGTGCCAACGCTGGTGGTAGCGGCCCACAAGATAAAGATAAGTACCCAGAGTGTGATACTCAATACTTCGATACGCTTAACGGCCCTAACTCTGAGCTGAAAGAAGAAACAAGTACAAACATTAACTTGGGTCTAGCTTGGGAACCTGTGGATGACCTTGGCGTAACCGTTGACTGGTACCACATCAAGATGGAAGACGTCGTAACAGCACCAACTTACCAAGACGTAATTAACGATCCAGGTAAATACCCAGGCACAGAAGTAGTTCGTAATACAGACGGTACAATCAAGTCCGTATCTTACGGCCCAGTCAACCAGTCATATGAAGAGCGTTCTGGTGTTGACCTTGCTGTGAAATATGCTTACGACACTAATGAGTTCGGTTCATTCAATACGCGCGTAGCTGTAACTAAGATCTTGATTGCTGAATATCAAGAAAACGACAGTGAGCCAGTAACGGATGAAAGAGATTTCATGCCTGAATACACCGCAACGTTAAACCTTGGCTGGGCATACGAAGATGTCGCTATCAACCTATTTGGTAAATACCGTGACCGTATGTGTTCAAGCTATGCGAACCGTTACTACTTTGATGACTGTGACTCTGCTAAGAAAGCTGGTTACAAAGCAGAAATCGCGAGCATGACAACATGGAACCTAACGGCTTCTTACCAATTCAACGAGAGTGGTCGTGTAACTCTTGGTGCTATCAACATGTTTGACAAGGTACCGCCTGCCGATCCTCTAAATGATACCTCTCCATTCTATGCAACTGGATATGACGATCCAATCGGCCGTCAGCTTTACATCGAGGCATCATACGACTTCTAAAAAGTATTTGGCGCGGGTTTTCCGCGCCCTTTTCGACTGACTAAAACACTGACAAGGATGCAACCATGAAATTCAAGGAATTTGGTCTCAGTGCCATAGCTGCAGCATTGCTTACTATCAGTAGTAGCTCTGTAGCGGCCAACTCTGGTGCTGTCGTTTCCACACAAGCAAAAGCAAATCAATCTTCAGAAGCTTCGCAACAAAAAATCGACAACTATGCCGAAAGCACTGAAGGCATGTTGGCAGAATACAAAGGCTTACTTCGTCAAATCGACAGTATGAAAGTCTACAACGAGCAAATTAACCGTATGGTTCAATCGCAGCAAGGCGAGTTGGACTCATTAAATAACCAAATTGCTCAAATCGATCAAACGGCAACAGAAGTGGTGCCACTTACATTAAAAATGATCGATGCACTCGACGAATTTGTGACTCTCGATCTGCCTTTCCAGAAAAAAGAGCGTAATAAACGTGTCCAAGAACTGCGTCGTCTCATGGATCGCGCCGACGTAACAACTTCAGAGAAATTCCGTAAAGTGATGGAAGCGTACCAAATTGAAGAAGGCTTCTCTCGCTCAATCGAATCTTACAAAGCTAGCCTAGACCGAAATGGTGAAACCGTGACTTACGATTTCCTACGTATTGGTCGCACAGCACTTCTATTCCAATCTCCAGACGGTGGTGAGACAGGTATGTGGAACCAACAAACACGTCAATGGGAAACATTACCAGAAAGCTACCGCATCGCGGTACAGCAAGGCCTTCGTATCGCGAAGAAGCAAGCGCCACCAGCGCTAATCAAACTGCCTGTATTTGCTGGGGAGGAATAAGAGATGAAAGGATTCAAAACTCTAGCCGCTGGCCTACTAGCGAGCTTCTTTATGGTTTCTGGCGTACAAGCAGAAGCGCCTAAAAACTTATCTGAACTACTTAAAAACGTAAAATCAGAAAGCATCGTTGAGTCGAAAGAGAACAAAGCCCGTGAAGCTGAGTTCAAGAACAACCGAGATAAGCAAGCAGCATTATTGCAACAGGCTCGTGAAGAGCTAGCTGCACAGCAAGCACTGGGCGATCAACTTAAAGCAACCTTTGATGAAAACGATAAGCAGCTGACTGAACTAACAGAAACCCTACGTGTTCGCTCTGGTACTTTGGGCGAAATGTTTGGTGTGGTCCGCCAGTATGCGGGAGAGTTTAAGGGCTTATTTGCAGCCTCTCAAAACGCTGTTCAGTTCCCAGAGCGTGACGCTCTACTAACGAAACTGGCTGAAAGTAAAGAACTGCCGTCAACACAAGAGCTAGAAGCTTTCTGGCATACCATTCTTCAACAAGTGGTTGCTTCTGGCGAAACTGCAACAACCCAAGCAACGGTTGTTTATGGCGAAGGTAAAGAAGCGGTTCGCGATGTCACTCTTGTCGGTGAATTTAACGCGATTGCCGATGGTAAGTACGTCACTTATGTACCTCAAACAGGTAAGTTCGAAGAACTCTCTCGACAGCCTCGCACCAATATTACACGTCATGTTGCAGGCTTTGAATCAGCGTCAAACAGCTATGAACCACTGTTTATTGACCCATCCCGTGGTGTCATTTTGTCTCTACTTGTGCAAAGTCCTACCGTTCAAGAACGTATTGATCAAGGTGGCATCGTAGGCTACGTCATTCTAGGTATGGGTGCAGTTGGCGCTATCATTGCTCTAATTTGCTTCCTACGTCTTCAAGTGATTGGCGGCAAAATGCGTAAGCAAGCGAAATCAGAAACCGTGATTCCTGGCAACCCATTGGGTGAAGTTATCCAAGCTTACCAAGAGCACAAAGGTGACAACCTTGAAGATCTGGAAGCGAAGCTGGACGAAATCATTCTACGTAATGCTCCAAGCATTGAGCGCTTCATCAGCTCAATCAAGCTTTTTGCTTCTGTAGCTCCTCTACTTGGTCTACTGGGTACGGTAATGGGTATGATCGGCACATTCCAAGCCATTACTCTGTTCGGTACCGGCGATCCTAAACTGATGGCTGGCGGTATTTCTGAAGCTCTTGTTACCACTATGCTAGGTCTGGTTGTCGCAATTCCATTGCTGTTCCTTTACACCATCGTACACAGCAAAGGTCGTCGTTTGGTTCAAACTCTTGAAGAACAGAGTGCAGGCTTCATCGCTCGCTATCAGGAAAAACTGCATAAAGCCGAAAGCTAAGGAGGCGTTATGTGGTGGTTAGTTGGAGAACTTGAATCAATTAGGCGCTTCTTGGGAATGGGTGGCGATGTACTCGTCGCCATCTTCATCCTCAGCTTTATGCTGTGGGCAGTATTGTTAGAACGTTGGTTCTATTTTGCTGCCGTCGCTCCAAAAGCCATGAAAAAAGCCGTTGGCTCATGGCAAGGACGCTCAGAGCATCAAAGTTGGAACGCTAAGATGATCCGACAAGAAATCGTTTCTCGTCAGGATATTGAGAATAAAAAGGGACTACCAATCGTGAAAGTATTGATTGCACTTTGTCCCCTACTGGGTCTACTCGGCACCGTTGTCGGCATGATCCAAGTATTCGACATATTAGCGGTAACAGGAACAGGAAGCCCTCGAGCAATGGCCTCGGGGATCTCAAAGGCAACAATCCCAACTTTAGCCGGGATGGTGGCTTCTCTATCAGGACTGTTCTTTAGTTCACGTCTTGATCATTTAGCCAAAGTCACAACGCAAAAGCTGGAAGATAAGCTAAAGCATATTGCCTGAGTAAATGGAATTAGAGGTATAGGTCATGAAAAGACGCTATAGCAGTGATAGCAGTGATGAAACCGCTATCGATATGACACCGATGCTCGACATCGTATTTATCATGTTGATCTTCTTTATCGTAACAACATCGTTCGTAAAAGAAGCAGGTCTGGAAGTAAACCGTCCGACGGCAAGCTCAGCGCAAACCGTTAAGAAAGGTAACATCATGGTCGCAGTTGGTGCGGCGGGTGATGTTTGGGTTGATAAACGCCGCATCGAAGTGGACGCGGTTCGCGCGAACATTGAACGTCTTCGAGCAGAAAGTCCTGATGGCGCAGTTGTTATCCAAGCCGACACTGAAGCAAATGCTGGCGTAGTCGTGAAGGTTATGGACCAGATCAAAATGGCAGGTGTAGAAAGCATCTCCATTGCCGCAACCAATAAGGATTAAGCTTATGCGGTATCTGGCCTCAATTGCACTGGCGCTCATTGTCTCCCTCGGGTTGTTCTGGGGGATGGACAAGCTAGTAAACAAAGAGCGCCACGAGTTAGTGTCGAATGATGACCTGCGTATGGTCGAGTTTATTCGCATTAAACCAGAAGAAAAAATACAGGAGAAAAAACGCGAACTTCCAAAACCACCACCACCTAAGCGTCCGCCGCCGCCGCCAGAAATGAAAGTGACAGCGACAGTAAAACCGGTGATGGAGCAGACCCCAATGGATATGCCAAAACTTGACCTACCCGTAAATGTTACAGGTGGCTCGGTGCTTGGACATTATAGCCAGGGTGGAGGTGCACAATTAGCGGGTAGCGGAGGTCCGACCCCTCTTGCAACATTCCAACCTCAAATGCCTAGAAAGGCTGCGAAAGCAGGAATTGAAAAAGGGGTTGTCTTACTAGAGTTTACTGTAAACGCACGTGGTGCCGTAGAGGACATCAAAGTTCTTAAAGAGCAACCACGACGCTTAGGCCTCGGTCGAGCGGCAAGAAAAACAGTCTCTAAATGGACATTTAAACCAAAATTGGTTGACGGGAAACCTGTTAGCTCACGCCTATCGCAAGAAATAGAGTTCTCAACCAATTAAGGAGTCACGATGAAAAGTTTATGGAAAAGCAAAGTGGCTTCTTTAATTCTCTTCGCAGGAGTGGCAATGGCCGCTCCTACGATGGCAAAAGAAGCTCCTCAGTTATCAGATCGGACATTTCGAACCGTCAACAAAGTGCAAGAGTTGATCGCAACTGAAAAATATTCAGCAGCGAAAGAAAAATTAGCAAGCGCTTTAGAAAGCACAAGTTCGAAAAAATACGACCGAGCAGTTTTACTTCAGCAAACGGGCTTTTTGTATTCGCTACAAGACAATTATGTGCAAGCCGCGAAATACTTTGCCGAAGCATTAAAGCTCGATGCGCTTCCCGTTCCAGTCGCTCAACAAGTTCGCTACAGCTTGGCTCAGCTTTACCTAGCTGAAGAGAAGTACACGTTGTCTGTGAAAACGATGAAAGAATGGTTCAAAGTTGCAGAAACAACCAAAGAGAAGCCTCAAGCTCATGCTTATATCACGTTAGCAAGCGCTTATGTCCAGTTGGAAGATTACAGAAATGCAATCCCACCAACCAAAAAAGCAATTGCGATGAGCAAGAGCCCAAGTGAGTCTTGGTACTTAATTCTCGTTGCCTCTCACTACGAGTTAGGCCAGCTGAAAAGCGTTGCCAGTGTGCTTAAAACCCTTACTTCAAAGTACCCTCAGAAAAAGCGTTACTGGATGCAACTTTCTGGCGTTTATATGGAGTTGGGTCAAGAGCAAAACTCTTTAGCAACCTTAGAAATGGTTTACAAAATGGGGAAACTGGAAGGAGAGAAAGAGTACTTACGTTTTGTAAACTTCTTAGCTTACCAAGGTATTCCATATAAAGCGGCCAAAACTCTTGAGAAGGAGATGGCATCTGGAAACATTGAAAAGACGAAGGAAAACTATGACCGCTTGGCCAGCTTCTGGCAGCAAGCTAAAGAGCTAGATAAATCGATTCTCGCTTATAAAAAGTCATATAACATCGCTCCTTCTGCTAAAACGCAAATTCAGATTGCTCGCTTAATGGTACAAGACAAGCAGTATTCTGAAGCGACTCGCTTTGTAGAAAACGCAGCATCGAATGCCTCTAAAGAGCAAAAGGCAGAACTTGAATACATTCGCGGAATGGCCTATTTCGAGCTTAAGCAGCCACAAAAGGCCTTACAGGCAATGAAAGGCGCGGCTCAATCGCCAAAATTTAGGTCTACCGTTAGCCCTTGGATAAATTTCCTAGAATCCCAAGGATAATTTGAAGATTAAGTGTGAGTCAGTCGCACGCCTGGGGAAGTGAAAGCTTCCCCTTTTTTCGTTTGTTTGTGCGCACGCGAGCTCTTTTCAACATTTAAGTAAGACGAAAAGATCAACTGGTAACAAAATAGAGATCATGATACTCTTCGCCTCCATTTTTCTGGCGGGATTATCACCAATATCCATCCCTTTGGTGGTTGATTTATCATTGCCAGTGCTATCGTTATAAGAATGTCGGACTTTCCTTCGGCACTCAATCAATCCAATCAAAAGTGGAACAGTACAATGGGCAAAGGTACTCTCTATATCGTATCTGCACCTAGCGGCGCAGGTAAATCTAGCTTGATCTCAGCGATGTTGGAACGCAATCCAACCTACGCAATGAAAGTGTCTGTGTCTCATACCACGCGTAACATGCGACCTGGTGAAGAAAATGGTGTCCACTACCATTTTGTAGCGAAAGATGAGTTTGAAGCCCTGATCGCTAAAGGTGATTTCCTAGAATACGCTGAAGTGTTTGGTAATTATTACGGCACCTCTCGTGTGTGGATTGAAGAAACGCTAAATAAAGGTATCGACGTTTTTCTAGATATCGACTGGCAAGGCGCACGCCAAATCCGTGAGCAAATGCCAGAAGCCAAAAGCATCTTCATTCTGCCACCATCAAACGGTGAACTAGAGCGTCGCTTGAACACTCGTGGTCAAGATAGCGATGAAGTGATCGCAAAACGTATGGCTGAAGCCAAGTCAGAAATCTCTCATTACAGCGAATACGACTACGTGATCGTAAACGACGATTTTGATACCGCTTTGATGGACTTTAAAGCCATCTTGCGTGCAGAGAGATTGAAGGAAGAAAAGCAAGCTGCTAAATATAAAGGTATGCTTGACGCGTTGTTAGCAGAGTAACTTCAAAAAAGTCACGCTGTAAAACATAAAGAATTTCTCGTTTTTTGCTCAGTGCGAAAAACACAATAAACTACCTGAGAAAGTCCACAAACGGTGGCTTGTCTAATTGCTAGTAAATAAAGTAGTTAGGTTGTATACTTTCTCGTCATTCTAAAATTTTAGTTAACTATTTGGAGTCCTCATGGCACGCGTAACTGTTCAAGACGCTGTTGAAAAAGTTGGCAACCGTTTCGACCTAGTACTGATTGCGGCTCGCCGCGCTCGTCAAATGCAAACTGGCGGTAAAGATGCACTAGTGCCAGAAGAGAACGATAAGCCAACGGTTATCGCTCTACGCGAAATCGAAGAAGGTTTAATTACTAAAGAAGTTCTAGACGCTCGTGAACGTCAAGAACAGCAAGAGCAAGAAGCGGCAGAGCTAGCGGCAGTAAGCAGCATCGCTCACAACCGTTAATTCTGACTTTAGAATTCAACAACCTCCCGGGCCTATAATTTGTATCTATTCGATAGCCTCAAAGACGTTGCCCAAGAATACCTAACAGAGCCTCAGATTGAGGCTCTGCGTCAATCTTATGTGGTAGCGAGAGATGCCCATGAAGGGCAAACCCGCTCTAGCGGTGAACCATACATCATCCACCCTGTCGCTGTGGCTCGTATCTTGGCCGAAATGCGCCTTGATATCGAAACCCTCCAAGCTGCTTTGCTACATGACGTCATTGAAGACTGTGATGTAACTAAAGAAGATCTCGAAGAGAAATTCGGCAACACTGTCGCAGAATTGGTTGATGGTGTATCTAAACTGGACAAACTCAAATTCCGCGATAGGAAAGAGGCTCAGGCCGAGAACTTTCGTAAGATGGTTCTGGCCATGGTGCAAGATATCCGCGTCATTCTGATCAAACTGGCTGACCGCACGCACAACATGCGTACGCTTGGCGCGCTTCGACCAGATAAAAAACGTCGTATTGCTCGTGAAACGTTAGAGATTTACGCGCCACTCGCTCATCGTCTTGGTATTCACAATATCAAAACCGAACTCGAAGAGCTGGGCTTTGAAGCGCTATATCCCAACCGCTACCGCGTACTAAAAGAAGTGGTAAAAGCGGCACGCGGCAATCGTAAAGAGATGATCCAACGTATTCACAGCGAAATAGAAGGCCGTCTGCAAGATTTCGGCTTGAATGCTCGCGTCGTTGGTCGTGAGAAAAACCTGTTCTCTATCTACAACAAGATGAAAACCAAAGAACAGCGCTTTCACACCATCATGGATATCTATGCGTTCCGAGTCGTTGTTGATACCGCTGATACTTGTTATCGCGTTTTAGGCCAAGTACACAGCTTGTATAAGCCACGTCCTGGTCGCATGAAAGATTACATCGCGGTACCAAAGGCGAACGGCTACCAGTCGCTACATACTTCCATGGTTGGCCCACACGGCGTACCTGTTGAAGTTCAGATCCGTACTGAAGATATGGATCAAATGGCAGACAAAGGTGTCGCGGCGCACTGGTCTTATAAGGACAAAGGCGACAAGTCTGGCACCACTGCGCAAGTGAAAGCTCAGCGTTGGATGCAAAGCCTGTTAGAGCTACAACAAAGCGCAGGTAACTCATTCGAATTCATTGAAAACGTAAAATCCGATCTTTTCCCAGATGAGATTTACGTCTTCACACCAAAAGGTCGTATCGTTGAATTGCCTTTAGGCGCAACGGCCGTCGACTTTGCCTATGCCGTACATACCGATGTAGGCAACTCTTGTGTTGGTGCTCGTGTTGACCGTAACCCTTACCCATTGAGCAAGGCATTGAAAAACGGTCAGACGGTGGAAATTATCAGTGCCCCTGGTGCGCGTCCGAATGCGGCATGGCTGAACTATGTCGTGACTTCTCGTGCCCGCACTAAGATTCGTCAAGTACTGAAAACAATGCGTCGTGAAGAGTCGATTACTTTAGGTCGTCGCCTACTTAATCACGCACTTGGTCGTCACTCGATTGATTCAATTTATCCAGAAAATATCCAAGAAGTCTTGAATGATCTTCGCCTAGAAAGCATCGATGATTTATTGGCTGCTATTGGTTTGGGTGAGTTGATGAGTATTGTGATTGCACGTCGTCTCCTTGGTGATACCGAAGAGCTCACGACAACAAGCTCAATCCCAACGGACTCGAAGAAGAAGCTTCCGATTCGTGGCGCAGAAGGCTTATTGCTGACGTTTGCAAATTGTTGTCATCCTATCCCAGATGATCACATTATTGCTCACGTATCGCCTGGTCGTGGTTTGGTTGTTCACCGAGAAACATGTCCGAACGTTCGTGGTTATCAGAAAGAGCCAGACCGTTATATGGCTGTCGCTTGGTCTGACGACTACGACAAAGAGTTTATTGCTGAACTTAAAGTCGACATGCTTAACAACCAAGGTGCTCTTGCAGAACTGACCAACGTGATCTCGAAAACAGGGTCAAACATTCATGGTCTTTCAACGGAAGAGCGTGATGGTCGTTTGTACACTGTGACTGTGCTGTTGACGACGAAAGATCGCGTCCACCTTGCTGGCATCATGCGTAAGATTAAGGCAATGCCTCAAGCAACCCGAGTCAGACGCAGAAAGAACTAACCTCTATCGCCACCTACTCTGTTAGGTGGCGATTTTTTATACCTCAATAAATATGAACCTAGAACGTTACAACCGCATTCACCAAGTCCTAAAAACTCGCCAAACTGATCTGACACTTTGTCTCGAAGAAGTGCATAAGCCAAACAACGTCTCTGCTGTGATCCGCACCGCTGACGCGACAGGCTTACACAAAGTTCATGCAATTTGGCCTGACAAAATGCGTACGCTGAGCCATACCTCAGCTGGCGCGCGTAACTGGGTGGAAGTGGATACTCACGATTCGATTGAAACTGCGATTACCGAACTTAAAGCGCAAGGTATGCAGGTTTTGGTGACCAACCTTTCGGACACCGCCGTCGATTTTCGCGAGATCGACTACACCAAACCAACGGCAATCATTTTAGGCAGTGAAAAAGTTGGCGCTTCAGAGCAAGCCAAACAACTTGCCGATCAAGACATTATTATCCCGATGGTGGGCATGGTGCAGTCACTAAACGTATCGGTTGCCAGTGCCGTAATTTTGTATGAAGCGCAACGTCAACGTGAAGCCGCAGGCATGTACGACCGAGAAGAAAGCGCTCTACCTAAAGAAACAATCAACCGTATTCTCTTTGAACGTGGTCACCCAGTGCTGGCAAAAGTCGCGAAACGCAAAAGGCTCGCTTACCCGCCACTCGATGACGAAGGCCAAATCATCGCCGATGATGCGTGGTGGCAAGAGATGCAAAGCAAGTAACAGACTTTCGTCATCCTGAACAGCGACGAAGGAGCGTGATTCAGGATCTAATTCCCGAGTGTGCTGATGCTGATAGTGTTAACTTCAACGACATACTTGTTGGAAATAGATTCCTGATGTCGCTAAAGCTCCTCGGAATGATAGGTTATCAGTCAAATCATGACACTAACTAAAGCATGACTATTTTTTCCTGTACAAAAACACAGCTCCATGGTTAACATACTGCTATGTTAACCATTTTCTTGAGCCCTCTATGTCCGCCCAAATGTTATCTGCCGTCCCATTAACCTCCCTTTCTGGGGTTGGCGCGAAAGTCGCAGAAAAACTCGCCAAAGTTGGCTTACATAGCGTTCAAGATTTGCTGTTTCATCTTCCACTGCGCTACGAAGATCGTACCCGTATTTACCCTATTGCCAAACTGCATGCTGGCCTTTGGGCGGCCGTGCAAGGCAAGGTCATGGCAGTCGACACCATCTTCGGTAAGCGCAAAATGTTAACGGTAAAAATCAGCGACGGTAATGGCACTATCACGCTGCGCTTTTTCAACTTTACCGCGGCCATGAAGAACAATTTCACACAAGGTAAGTTAGTACATGCTTACGGTGAAATTAAGCGCGGTGGCATGGGCTTGGAAATTGTTCATCCTGACTACAAGTTTTACGTCAGCGATCAAAAGCCCGATGTAGAACAGAGCTTAACCCCTGTTTATCCCACTACAGATGGTTTACGCCAAATCACATTGCGCAACCTTACCGAACAAGCTTTAGCGCTGCTTGATAAAACCGCAGTGCAGGAATTACTTCCAGCCGGGCTGTATAACCATCAAATCACGATGTCGCAAGCGCTGCACACCATTCATCGCCCACCACCAACCATTAATTTAGATGAGTTTGACGAAGGCAAACATCCTGCTCAAATCCGCTTGATCATGGAAGAGTTGCTCGCACAAAACTTATCGATGCTGGCGGTGCGTAGCAAAGGCCAGAAGGATTCAGCGTTACCTCTCGGTCCTTGCAATAAACTAAAAACGCAGCTTTTAGCCCAACTGCCTTTCTCTCCTACGAACGCTCAAACCCGAGTAGTACAAGAGATTGAAGCCGATTTAGAAAAACCCCACCCAATGATGCGCCTAGTGCAAGGTGATGTGGGATCGGGGAAGACGTTGGTTGCCGCTCTGGCCGCCGTTCGTGCCATTGAGCACGGCTATCAGGTGGCACTCATGGCACCAACCGAACTATTGGCTGAGCAACACGCGATCAACTTCGCCAACTGGTTTGAAACAATGGGCATTCAAGTCGGTTGGTTAGCGGGCAAACTCAAAGGTAAGGCAAAGGAAGCCGAGCTGGCTCGCATTGCCAGTGGTGAAGCACAAATGGTAGTGGGTACTCACGCGCTATTCCAAGAGCACGTTGAATTTCATCACCTTGCTTTGGTCATCATTGATGAACAGCACCGCTTCGGTGTCCATCAGCGATTAGAGTTACGTGAAAAAGGCGCAAAACAAGGCGCCTACCCACATCAGTTGATCATGACGGCAACGCCTATTCCTCGCACGTTAGCGATGACCGCATACGCTGACCTGGAAACTTCCGTGATTGACGAACTGCCTCCGGGTCGAACGCCGATTCAAACCGTCGCCATTCCTGACACAAAACGTGACGACATCGTCGAGCGTGTCCGAAATGCCTGCTTAAACGAAGGTAAGCAGGCATATTGGGTGTGTACTCTGATTGATGAGTCGGAAGTATTAGAAGCGCAAGCCGCGGCAGATACCGCTGAAGAGCTTCAACGTAAGCTACCGGACGTAAAAATTGGTCTAGTACACGGCCGAATGAAGCCGGCAGAGAAACAAGCGGTGATGCAAGATTTCAAAGACAATAAACTGCATTTGCTGGTCGCAACGACGGTGATTGAAGTTGGCGTGGATGTGCCAAACTCTAGCTTGATGATCATCGAAAACCCCGAACGTCTTGGTTTGGCACAATTACACCAGTTGAGAGGTCGCGTGGGCCGAGGTTCCGTTGCTAGCCATTGTGTGCTGCTGTACCACTCTCCACTGTCGAAAACCGCGCAAAAACGTCTCGGAGTACTACGTGAAAGTAACGATGGTTTCGTCATTGCACAAAAAGACTTAGAGATTCGTGGCCCAGGCGAACTCTTGGGTACAAAACAGACTGGTCTTGCTGATTTCAAAATCGCAGACTTAGTTCGAGATCAACGTCTGATTCCCGAAGTTCAGCGCATTGCGCGTCATATTCATGACAATTACCCGACTAACGCAACAGCAATTATTGATCGCTGGTTGGGTGAGCGGGATATTTACTCCAAAGCATAGTGATTAAAAGCGAGCCAAATGGCTCGTTTTTTAATACGCTAAAAACCAAAGCAATCGTTTGCTTTTTAGGTAGATCTCTCTATAATCGCGCACAAATTTTTAAGTGTGTTGCATCACACTCCACCAACCTGAGTTGACTCTGATTAACAGCAATCACAGGTAACGACGTCAACTCCACCCTGCTCTCCCATTCAGCGAGATCTGGGAATATATTGCGACTAGCGAGACAAACAATGACAACTTCAAACCGATCTTCGGAACTGGTCTATCAACTCAATGATCGACCACCTTTGCCTCAAACCATTTTTGCCGCACTTCAGCACTTATTGGCGATGTTCGTCGCGGTTATCACTCCGTCACTGATCATCTGTCAGTCTTTGGGTGTACCAGCAGACCAAACGAATACCATCATCAGCATGTCTTTATTTGCGTCAGGCGTGTCTTCGTTTATTCAAATTCGCACCTTTGGCCCAATTGGCTCTGGTTTACTCTCTGTTCAAGGCACCAGCTTTAACTTTTTAGGTCCTATTATTGGTGCAGGCCTATCGCTGAAAGCAGGTGGAGCAGACATCAGCACCATGATGGCAGCCATTTTTGGTACGATTTTAGTGGCATCATTTGCAGAGATTTTCCTATCTCGCGTATTAGAGCATGCCCGTCGCATTATCACTCCGCTCGTTTCAGGCATTGTCGTCACTCTTATCGGCCTCACACTGATTCAGGTCGGCTTAGTATCAATGGGCGGTGGCTACGCAGCATTAAATGAAGGCACATTCGGCAGCTTAGACAAACTGGCGCTCGCTGGAACGGTACTTGGCTTAATTGTGATATTAAACCGCTCTAAAAACCCATACATCCGTGTGGCTTCGATTGTGATTGCGATGCTAGTAGGCTACATCATGGCGTATTTTATGGGGATGGTAGATACTTCTCAGCTAGGCACAACCGAGATCGTAGCACTGCCCGTACCAATGCAATATGGCTTATCGTTTGACTGGTCTCTGTTCATTCCGCTGGTGCTGATTTTCTTTATTACCGCACTAGAAGCCATCGGCGATATTACCGCCACATCCGAAGTGTCTGGCGAGCCAGTCAAAGGCCCAGTGTACATGAAACGCATTAAGGGTGGTGTGTTAGCAGACGGCTTAAACTCTGCAATCGCAGCCGTGTTTAACATTTTCCCGAACTCCACCTTTAGCCAGAATAACGGCATCATTATGCTAACAGGGGTTGCGAGCCGTTACGTGGGTTACTTTATTTCTGGCATGTTAGTGATTCTTGGCTTGTTTCCTGGTGTCGCTAGCTTTGTTCAGCTGATTCCTGAGCCAGTACTTGGTGGCGCAACGATTGTCATGTTTGGTACGATTGCTGCTGCTGGTGTACGTATTATCTCTCGTGTTGAGCTCGATCGCCGCGCAATTCTGATCATGGCCTTATCCTTCTCAATGGGGCTTGGTATCGCGCAAAAACCAGAGATTCTGCAATTCATGCCAGAATTTATTAAGAGTATTTTCTCCACTGGCGTTGCTGCAGGTGGTATCACAGCGATCATTTTAAACCTACTTCTGCCAGAGAAACTGGAAGACGAAGATGAACTTCCTCAAGAAGTAAAAGAGTCTTAATAAGATTGTAGAGAAAAGCAAAGCCCAACCTGTTTAGGTTGGGCTTTTTGTTTTAAATGGTACAGTCACCGACTTACTTGGTAGGAAAGCTGATTTGAGCGATTAAACCGCCTTCACTGCGATTACGCATCACCACAGAGCCTGAGTGCTGGCTGATTATACGCTTCACTATCGCCAGCCCAAGCCCTGTACCTTCACTGCCGCGAGCTGTATCACCACGCGTAAAGGGTTCAAATAATTTTGCGATTTGAGAATGCTCGATACCCGGTCCGTTGTCTTCTACCGATATCCACACTAGCTGCTTATCTGCCGTCACACCGGTACTGATTTTGACCCAGCCATTGCCGTAACGCAGTGCATTGACAACTAAATTACTGATCGCCCGTTTAATCGCAATGGCGCTTCCTTTGGCTGGTGGCAGGTTAGGATTAAGATCCGTTTCAATTTCAGCCTCATAACCACCTTCCGAACTGGCGACATCACTGGCAATCGTACTGATATCCACAGGTTCAAACGATTCTTTGTTCACCGGTTTGAGGTAGTCCATAAACTGACTAATGATCTCATTGCACTCTTCCGTATCGCTAATGATCCCTTCAGCAAGGTAGCTGTCCTCGGGAGACATCATTTCTGTCGCTAAGCGAATGCGCGTCAGCGGTGTTCGCAAGTCATGGCTAATCCCCGCCATTAATAGGGCGCGATCTTCTTCGAGCTCCTGAATGCCTTTGGACATTTGATTAAACGCTCGGGTTACAGAGCGAATTTCCGATGCGCCTTTTTCTGCCAACGGTGGCGGGATTTCACCTCGACCGACGTCTTTCGCGGCTCTCTCTAAAGCCAAAAGTGGGCGGTTTTGTAAACGAATAAACAACCAACCACCAGCAATGATCAGCAGCGCCATAATCAAGCTGTTACGAAACAGCGGTGCAAAATCTTCTTCTTGCAGCTCAGATAAAGGAATACGAATGATGGAGTTCGGCAACTTTTCGATGTGCATCCACAAGATGTAACTTTCATCACCAAGCAATAAGCGCACTTCGGTCGGCGAACCTAGCTCTTGGCTCATTTCTTCAGACATCAAATCAATCGACATCGCGTGATGAAATTCAACCGCTTTATCGCTGTCAAAGCTGTGAACCGTCACCCCCAGCCTTTCTAATAATTGACGTCTCAGCGGTGCATCAGATTTTAATGGCCCTTCATCATCAAGCACCAAATTGAGCTCATGGGCGAGAATTTTATTGAACTGCTGCAAACTCGGCATCAACGCGTAGTTAAAAACGGCGTAGTAAGAGAAAACTTGGCTAGCGAGGAGCAAAGAGATGAACAGCAGAATAGATTGTGTCAGTGAACTTCGGATGCGCATGGAACGTTCCTGGTGGTCCTAATCGCGAAATTTCAGCCTTCTAAGGGAAGGACTTGAAGGCTGAAGTTGCTATAGCCAAGTGCTGGCTATGGAGTGAGGAGATTACACCTCTTTGCCGTCTGGGACGAAAACGTAACCTAACCCCCACACGGTTTGAATGTAGCGTGGCTTGCTCGGATCGTCTTCTAACATGCGACGCAAACGTGAGATTTGCACGTCAATAGAACGTTCCATCGCAGAATATTCACGGCCACGTGCCATGTTCATCAATTTGTCTCGTGACATCGGCTCTCGCGCATTCGTCACGAGCGCTTTCAGGACAGCAAACTCTCCTGAGGTCAGTGGCATTGCCTCGTCACCGCGGAACATCTCGCGAGTGCCTAGATTGAGTCGGAACTCACCAAACTCCACTACTTTTTCTTCGGTGCTTGGCGCGCCCGGCAACTCTACGGTTTGACGGCGTAGTACGGCTTTAATGCGAGCGAGTAATTCACGTGGGTTAAATGGTTTTGGCAAATAATCATCCGCCCCCACTTCCAGACCCACAATGCGGTCCACTTCATCACCTTTCGCGGTGAGCATTAAGATTGGCAGCATGTTGTTCGCGTGGCGTAGACGACGACAAATCGACAAACCGTCTTCACCTGGTAACATTAGGTCCAGCACCATTAAGTGAAAGTTTTCGCGCGTTAGTAGGCGATCCATCTGTTCGCCATTGGCGACACTTCGGACCTGAAAACCTTGCTCAGAAAGGTAACGCTCCAATAGAGCACGTAAACGAGCATCGTCATCAACCACTAAAATTTTATGATTTTCTTGCATTGAAACATCCTTTCAGAAGCATCTATTGTCGAAAATGTATCACTGTTTTTCCTAACGTGCTCAAGCAAATTGTTACTCTTTTTATCTTAAGCGCTTTATTTTCTCTCTAGCAGGTATTTTCAGCACCTACTATTGGCCATAATTCCATTCCAGTTCACGTTTGGCCTCAAGTAACTCTTGTTGTGCTTCTGCCAATTTGTGACGTTTTTTCTCGATTTTGTCTGCTTTCCCTGAGCGCTGCGCTTCCGCTAGTTCTTGCTCACGCTCCTCAACGTCTCGCGCCTTTTCGTCCACTTCCGCTTGCAGTTCTTGACGCAGTTCACCTTCCGAACATTCATTCTGGATAGCGGTAAGTGCCTGTTCTAAGCCTTTAATTCGATGTTCATTACCTTGTGCTTTCGCATACTCAAGCTGCTGTTCTACCGCTAACTCTTTGGCGTCACAGCCTTTCACTTCATCTTGAGCAAAAACTGAGAGTGAGAATCCTATTGTTAGTGCAGCGCTACACATGACTGCTTTGTTCATTTTACTTCTCCGAGAAAGGCAACATGCCTTTGTATTCAATAAGCTGACGTTGAGACTCAAGTCACTTCCAGTGAACTTCAAGAGACTTGAATCGGTGATAAAGCCTCAGTCTTCCAAGGCTGGTTTGTTGTATTCAATCGAGTTAATGAACCACTCTTTTTCACCTTCTGGGGTTCGCACCGTGAATTCTTCATCCACTTGTTTTTTCAACATCGCTCGCGCCATAGGTGAATCGATAGAGATGTAGTCTTTCGCATCTCCATAAATCTCTTCAGGCCCAACTATGCGGAACTTCTTCACCTCTCCTGCCTCATTTTCTATTTCAACCCAAGCACCGAAAAAGACTTTGCCTTCTTGCTGCGGAGAATAGTCAACGATCGTGACTTCAGGCAGAAACTTGCGAAGAAATCGAACACGACGGTCGATCTGACGAAGCAGACGTTTATTGAAGGTGTAATCCGCATTTTCTGAGCGATCGCCCAGGCTCGCCGCCCAGGTGACAATTTTGGTGATTTCAGGACGCTTTTCATTCCAAAGGTAATCATGCTCTTGTTTGAGTTTGTTATAACCTTCACGGGTAATCAGCTTAGTTTTCAAGTTAACTCCTATCTCAACTAAAAAATGCCGCTCTTGAGCAGCATTAAGGAGATGATATACCCAAAGCACTGGCTTCGTTCGGGCTTTGGGTATCAAGATAATAAGGCGGCCAGAGTGCTACTTTTCGTAATCTGGTTTTTGCGTCACGATGTAATTCGTATCACTCGAAACAACCGCGCCATGTTTTAGGAAGTTTTTACCTAAAATCATGCTGTAATGGAAGCGACCTCGGTCTTGCAAATTGACTCGGATCTTCTTCTCTAACTCGCCAAGCTTAACGTGCATTTCTACTACAGGCCGTTCATTGGCCTTTTCTCCTTTTTTGGCCGTTATACGCATGACATCCACCACCTCACGGGTAAACGCCTTGGTCATGCCTAGATCGTTTTCATAAGTAAAACTCACCATATCTTTACCGTCTTTTTGAAAGCGCTTGATGTCCTTGGCATTAATCGAGCTCACGTCAGCACCAGTGTCCAATTTGACAGGGAAAGACATCCCTTCCACTTCAGCCACTTCGATATGACCGGCTTTGAAAAGTGGCCTTGCATCTAGTAAATGGTCGGCGCGAGTATTCAGCAGCACACCGCCTTTGGCGATATCATGACCAAAGACGAAAAATGGTTGCGTCTCGTCTTCATCTAGCACGTCGAGTGCAAATTCCATTGATGTCTCTTTGCTACCGAAAAGGAAATCGCCATCAACAACGGGACGCACAGTGCTACCCACTTTGAGCTTTTTCACCACAGGCTTGGTAATTTTTTCTTCTTTACCCTCATCGTTCATTAAATAAAACGTGACGGATTCATCCTTACCTTTTTCTGTTACTTCAAAGCCATTTACACGCAGTAATGGCGTTTTCACCGTAAACGTGGGGTAAGCAGGAACGGTATAACCATCAATGGTGACTTGTTCTTCCGGCGAAATCACGAGGGGCTTTGACTTGAGTGCGCTCTTGAACGTTTTTTCAACACCGCCCAATAGGTTTTCTCTGTCGGTATCAATCACAAAGTGTTGGCTCGCGACATCCTGACCCAAGCGAATTTGTGAACTGAACTTACTGCGGTCACGCAAATAGACTAACCAACGTTGAGTTTCGTTTTCGTCGATTTTCACTGGTAAGTAGACCAACGGACGCTCGCTCTTAGTGGTTTTCAGCATGCGTACCAAAGGTAACGTCATTGGATGGCGCTTGCCGTTTTCACCTTCTAGCGTGAAAGAAACTGCATCGTTCTTTTTATCAACCTTGATATCCAGTGCGTGAACGTTGGTGTAGCGGCTGGTGGTTGATATGCTGATCTTGTATGGCACGCCCTCAACTTCAACCGTCTCTTTTTTGCCGATCATTTTTGCGCTTGGTTGCTCTTGAAGATAGTCGTAGCCAGCAAATACCCACGCATTGTTATCGAGATAGGTTTTACCAATCAAGATAGGAGAAGAGAATTGCGTGCGCTTGGTCAGGTTCACTTCTGTATCAACGGTGTGGCCTGCAATCGTCATCGGCATTTTTATCGTCGGGCGTAAAATAGGCTTTTTGCTTGTTCGACTACGAATGGCGCTCACTCGCTCCAGATCATCGGTAATCTGTATTTCTTTTCCTGTGTAAGGATGAGGAACCGTAAAGCTCACCTTCACTTGATATGGTTTAAAAGTATCGGCATCCCACTTCGCCTTCGTCCCACCTAAATCATCGACAATCGCCCACAACAACTCGTTGTCTTTCAAGTTCTGGTAGTCAGGATGAGAGCTACTGACATGGATGTTCTCTGCATGCATAGACGTGGTGTCAGCACCAGTATCAATCTTGCCAATAAATGGTACCGCTTTTAGCTCTGGAATATCACTGTAGTAAACGCTCTCCACTCGTCCAAGCACCAACTTGTCATCAAGCTGATATACAGGGTCTTGTGTGGTTGCTGATATGGATTGTGCCCAACTAAGCGGGGCGACAAGTAAGGCACTCGTAAGCGCTAACGCCAAAGACATTTTTTTCATCATGATTATCCGTATAAGCCGAGGTACATTTAGTTATATCAATAACCGTGGATATAGGTTAGTCGATAGTTGCGGATATAAGTTCTCAATTTAATTACAGTTTTGACACAAATCTGACTGATGTCCACCAGCGCCCGGTAAATTTTTGTCTCGTTAATTTAAAACATTGCAAATTCTTCGAACGACCCCAATGTTCTATACAACCCAAACCGAATTGAAAGAGAAAACACGGATGAGCCAAGCTATCTGTCGTATGATTGCTCAAGAACTGAATGTTCGCCCTGAGCAAGTCAACGCCGCTGTCACCCTAATTGATGACGGTAACACCGTCCCTTTTATTGCACGTTACCGCAAAGAGGTGACGGGTGGCCTTGATGATACCCAACTGCGTACTCTGGACAGCCGTCTGTCTTACCTTCGTGAAATGGATGACCGCCGTCAAACCATTCTCAAATCGATCCAAGAGCAAGGCAAACTGACGCCTGAGCTTGAGCAAGAAATTATTCAAGCCGATAGCAAGACTCGTCTTGAAGACCTTTACTTACCTTACAAACCTAAACGCCGCACTAAAGGCCAAATCGCCATTGAAGCCGGCCTAGAACCGCTAGCTGACATGCTTTGGAATCATCCGCAAACCGAGCCAGAAAGCGAAGCAAGCAAATATCTTGATGCCGACAAAGGCATCACAGATACCAAAGCCGCCCTAGACGGTGCCCGTGCGATCATCATGGAACGCATTGCTGAAGACGCAAACTTACTGGAAAAAATCCGTAACCACTTAAATCGTAATGCGGAACTTGTCTCACGAGTCGTTGAAGGAAAAGAGCAAGAGGGTGAGAAGTTCAAAGATTACTTCAATCACAACGAACCGCTGAGCAAAGTCCCTTCTCACCGTGCACTTGCGATGTTGCGCGGCCGCAATGAAGGCTTCCTGACTTTAGCCATGAACGCTGATCCAGAGCAGGAAGAAGGTGCTCGCCAATCTTACTGTGAAACCATCATTGCCGACCATTATGGTGTGACGTTAAGTAGCGCACCAGCAGATGCATGGCGCAAACAAGTGATCAGCTGGGCATGGCGCATCAAAGTATCGATGCACATGGAAACCGAGCTAATGGGCGCAATGAAAGAGCGTGCTGAAATTGAAGCGATTGAAGTATTTGCGACCAACCTAAAAGATTTGTTGATGGCGGCGCCGGCAGGCCCTCGTGCAACACTTGGTCTCGATCCTGGTCTGCGTACCGGTTCAAAAATCGCGGTTGTCGATTCAACGGGTAAAGTTCTCGCTACGGAAACCATCTACCCTCACCCTCCGCAAAAACAATACGACAAATCAGCGCAAATCGTTGACCAGTTAGTGCGTAAGTACAACGTGGATTTAATTGCGATTGGTAACGGCACGGCTTCTCGTGAAACCGATAGCTTTGTCGCAGACGTAATCAAACGCGGCAACCTAAAAGTTCAGAAAATCATCGTCAGCGAAGCAGGCGCATCGGTGTACTCGGCCTCTGAACTCGCAGCGAAAGAGTTCCCGAATATGGATGTATCACTGCGTGGTGCAGTGTCGATTGCGCGTCGTTTGCAAGATCCATTGGCTGAGCTCGTGAAAATCGATCCGAAATCGATCGGTGTGGGTCAATACCAGCACGATGTAAGCCAATCTATGTTGGCAAAACGCCTAGATGCGATTGTGGAAGACTGTGTAAACGCGGTTGGGGTTGATGTGAACACGGCTTCTGCCGCACTATTAACGCGTGTAGCGGGCTTATCAAGCACCATCGCGCAGAACATTGTCGACTTCCGCGACGAAAATGGCCGCTTCGAAGCACGTACGACGTTGAAGAAAGTACCTCGCTTGGGTCCTAAAGCGTTCGAACAGTGTGCGGGCTTCCTACGTATTATGGACGGCAAGAACCCACTTGATGCTTCAGCAGTCCACCCGGAAGCATACCCAGTAGTCAAAGCAATTGCTGAGAAAAACAGCAAAGACATCAAGGCACTGATTGGTGACTCAGCATTCCTTAAAGGCTTACACGCTGTGGATTATACCGATGAACACTTTGGTGTCCCAACGGTTACCGATATCATCAAAGAACTGGATAAACCGGGTCGTGACCCACGTCCTGAATTCAAGACCGCTACGTTTGCAGAAGGCGTAAATTCAGTTTCTGATCTAGAACCGGGTATGATACTAGAAGGCGTGGTCTCGAACGTAGCCAACTTTGGTGCCTTCGTCGATATCGGTGTTCACCAAGATGGTCTGGTCCACATTTCTGCGCTGACTGACCGCTATGTTTCTGATCCACGTGAAGTCGTGAAAGCAGGTGACATCGTCAAAGTAAAAGTGATGGAAGTGGACGTACAGCGTAAGCGTATTGGTCTATCGATGCGTTTGAACGACGAGCCGGGTCAAGATAACCGTAGCCAACGCTCTTCAGCCGCACCACGTCGTAATGACCAAGCACAACGTCGTCAGCCTCGCAGCGATGAGTCTTCATCGAACAGTGCAATGGGCGGTGCTTTTGCGGCGGCGTTTGCTAAAGCGAAAAAGTAACCTTACCTAGGTTTCACTGCTAAAAAGAAAACGCTCCAATCAGTTCAATCTGCTTGGAGCGTTTTTGTTTGAGTAGGATATTGAGTCGTCATAATACTGCTATCACTTCTGACGGGGTATGGGGAGCGACTGCATGACCATAATGAAACTTGATCACCTTCCTGCGCTTTTCCATTAATCCTTCATTGATCGCAGCATCCAAAATGCGCTTTGGTAAGCGAAAACGAATTGCGTAGCCCTTACCTTGGTCTTCACTGTACGACTTGAGCGCAAGCAAACTAAAAAGCCGTTCTAGTGTATCTTCCGGCTCTTCTTGATAACGCGTGTCGACTTCTGTTTCCATGTCATAATCAGGATGCTCTGAAGGATCCCAAGAAGACTGACGTCGGCGCTTGTCATCGCCTTTTACTTTTCGCTCTGCATTGGTTTTGGCCAATGCGACCGTTGGCGTCACAGGCTCTCGGACTTTATTGTCGCGAGCTGCTTGTTCCGTCTGCACATTCACGGATGGGGCGATCAGTGGCACACTTACGTTGGTCGGTGACACAATCATTGCGAACCCTCCTCAGAGTCGCCCAACTCGTCAATATGGCTTAGCTTTATTGGCTAATAAAACCTCACCAACCTTTATATCGACCACTTTTTAAACAGCTTGAGCTTTTTCCGCTTGTATTTGATTAATCGTGAGCAAACTCTCGAATTTGGGCACAAAACTCGTCATGTTCGGTCATAAAGGGCGCATGAGAGGACTGATTGAAAACAAACTGCTGAGTATGAGATAACTGTTCACTTAAATCATTCGCCACTTTAATCGGCACCAATCCATCCAAGCGACCATAAAGACGCAGCATTGGTACAGAAAGAGACGTCAATGCATCGCGCAGATCCACATCAGCAAGGATGTTTAGTCCAACCAACAGCGACTCAGGGTTTGGCTGAGGGCGCGACAGTACCGCTTGCTTGAGCTGCTTCACATCTTTACGTGCAGATGGACTGCCCATCGCTTGTAACGCCATAAAGCGCTCAATGGTCAGTGAAAAATCTTCTAACAACTGAGAGGTGAATGCGCTCAGTACATTCGGTTGAATACCGCGCCAAGGCTTCTCTGCGGCAAATTTTGGTGAGCTGGCAACCGTGATCAACTTAGTCACACGCTCGGGCATGTTTAATGCGACATGCGTCGCCACTAAGCCTCCGAGGGACCAGCCAAGCCAAATCGCTTTCTTTGGCGCACTTTGCACCACCAAGTTAGCAATATGGTCTAAATCTTCACCATGATGCTCGGCACTGTGTCCATAACCCGGAAGGTCAACAACATGAACACGGAAATCAGTTTGAAGTGATTCGACGGTTTGCTGCCAAACCGCGCCATTCATACCCCAACCATGTAGCAACACCAGATCAGGTCCTTCACCAAACGACTGCCAATGTAATTTCGTGCTCATGCTCTCAATCTCTCCCACTAATTTTATTCCCTACGCCATCAGCCAAGCGTTAGGCTGAGTAAAATATCACCATGAATAAGCGCTATGTTATCTCATCACTGGCAAAACATCATGCATCGCGTGTTGAGCAGTCAATGCGGTCTGTGTCGGTTCCCTATTCAAACACCAAACCACACGCATGCTCTGCGTTGGTGTGAGCACTGTTTACAGCACCTAACTCCAATCAAGCGATGCCAACGTTGCGGTTTAACGTTACAGAAAGAGGAGATGAGTACGGATAGTATTTGTGGTGAATGCCTTTCAGAACCACCGCCATGGCAAAGGCTATACACGTTAGGCGATTACGACTTTCCCCTTTCACGGGAAGTACAACGCTTTAAAGATCACGGAGAGTCTTGGCATGTAAAGGCATTGACCGAGCAACTGGCGCAGCACATTACAACACCAGCTCCAATCATTACCAGTGTGCCACTGCACTGGCAGCGTTACCTGCGCCGGGGATTTAATCAAAGTGATGTTTTAGCCCGACACCTCGCCCAGCAATTGCAAACCAATTTCGACGCGAAGGTCTTTCGCCGGGTCAGACTCGCCCAATCACAGCGCGGCAATACTAAAGCGAGCCGTGAACAAAACCTAAAAGGCGCGTTTGTTCTCAATAAGCGACCGCCATCTTCCCATGTTGCCATCGTCGATGATGTGGTCACCACAGGGAGTACCGTCCGACAATTATGTCATTTACTACTTGAAGTTGGCGTAGAAAGCATCGATATTTACTGCATCTGCAGAACACCTGCTCCTCGTTCTCTCTAGATCGCTTCGCCATGCCTTAGCATCAAAAAGACTAGACCCATACGTCAACAAGAGTAGAATAGCAGCAGTAACCTACAAATTTACTCGGGTATTCGTCGTGTCAAATATTACTATTACAGAAACTGCGCAAACGCATTTCGCTAACCTTTTAGGCCAACAGCCTGAAGGGACTAACATTCGTATTTTCGTTGTGAACCCAGGTACACAAAACGCTGAGTGTGGCGTGTCTTACTGCCCACCAGAAGCAGTAGAAGCGACCGACACTGAAATCCCTTACAGCGGTTTTTCAGCTTACGTGGATGAGCTAAGCCTGCCATTCCTTGAAGACGCTGAAATCGATTTTGTTACCGATAAAATGGGCTCTCAGCTAACGCTAAAAGCTCCGAACGCTAAAATGCGTAAAGTTGCGGACGACGCGCCACTGGTTGAGCGCGTTGAATACGTTATCCAAACTCAAGTCAACCCACAGCTTGCTGGTCACGGTGGTCACGTAAACTTGGTTGAGATCACTGAAGACGGCATTGCTATTGTTGCATTTGGTGGCGGCTGTAATGGCTGTTCTATGGTTGACGTAACACTAAAAGAAGGCATCGAGAAAGAACTGCTAAACCAATTCGTTGGTGAACTCACCGCTGTTCGTGATGCAACAGAACATGACCGTGGTGATCACTCTTACTACTAAGAGTAAATACGGTCAGAAAATGGGAGGCTTCGGTCTCCCATTTTTGTATCGATACTGAGGTAACCTTGAGATGCTTAGTTCTGCCCGTAAAATCCGCTAGAAACTCAGGCGGAGTTCTCATATATTAAGAATCTTACGCATCTCGTAAACGCCAACGACACCAAGGAGCCAGCGCCATGTCGAAACGGACCCCACCAGAGATACTCTCATGCCAAACGGTCGCAAAATCCAAACTGTTTGCCGTGGAAGCGCTCGACCTTCGTTTTTCCAATGGTGAACACCGTACTTATGAACGCATGAAGCCAAGTGGACGCGATGCGGTGATGGTGGTTCCTGTGACTGAGCAAGGCGATTTATTACTGGTACGTGAATACGCCGCTGGGACTGAACGCTACGAGTTGGGCTTCCCGAAGGGGTTGATTGATCCAGGTGAAACCCCACACCAAGCTGCGGATCGAGAATTAAAAGAAGAAATCGGCTTTGGCTGCAATCAGCTGACTCCGTTGAAACAAGTTATCCTCGCGCCGTCTTACTTTTCGAGCAAAATGACTCTATTTTTAGGACAGGCGCTTTATCCAGAAAAGCAAGAAGGCGATGAGCCTGAGCCACTGGAAATTGTGCGTTGGCCACTTGCGCAAGCCGAAGAGTTATTAACTCACATGGATTTCTGTGAAGCACGAAGCATCACCGCGCTAATGTTGGCACTGAAACACTTACCAAACACCACTCACAAACATAACCAATAACGGTCATGAGAACCGAATAATACTGTGAGTAAGGACTATCACTTATGCCAATGACAAAAGATCTATCTCACCTGCTTCCTCAAGTCATCGAAATTGCCCGTAGTGCCGGGCAAATGATCCTCGAAATATATGAAAAAAAACAGTACGAGGCCTACACAAAAAGTGACGAGACTCCGGTAACGAGCGCAGATATCGCGGCTCACAAGCTCATCACAGAACGCTTGAGTGAACTCACGCCCGACATTCCCGTATTGTCAGAAGAAGACGCAGACATCAGCCTCGAGCAACGAGCTCAGTGGGAACGGTATTGGTTAGTCGACCCTCTCGATGGTACTCAAGAATTCATCGCTCGCAGCGGCGACTTTGCGACTATTATTGCACTGGTCGACAACAACAAACCAACCATGGGGGTCGTTTATGGCCCTGTCTCTGGCGTGACTTATTACGCTTATAGTGGCAAAGGTGCTTGGAAAATTCCCGACATGTCGGACAGCGTAAAAATCCATACGCACAAACACGAGCAGCCAGGGCAAAGCATCGCGATTGCTATTAGCCGCCGTCAAGATATCAATCGCATCACTAGCCGCATGAGCAGTGCTTGGAATTACGATTTAATTCCGCTCGGCTCTGCGGCATTAAAAGCGTGTCTTGTTGCAGAAGGCGCTGTGGATTGCTATCTCAGACTAGGCCCAACAGGTGAGTGGGACACCGCCGCGACACAGTGCATTGTTGAAGAAGCGGGCGGTCGCATTCTCAGCACGCAATTGGAGCCGCTGTCATATAACGAGCGGGAAACGCTAGAGAACCCAAACTTTATTGTGCTTGGTGACGCGGATTTACCTTGGAATGAGATTTTACAACGCAAAGATTAAGCGCTCTATCCGTAAAGTTAGCGCCTAAATACTAGCAATTGAAAGGCCACGAATATGTTCGTGGTCTTTTCTTTTTGACCTGTTTGTACAGCGTTAGGAGCATTTGGCCTACTATGTTCCAATCGCTTAAAGTGCTGAACACAAGAAAATAAACCCCTTAGAATCATAACCTTATAATTACATCCTATTATCACCACGATCTTTGTACAGCGAATAGAGGGTTTCGCCTACTATGATCCAAAAGCAAAAAGAGCTGCACAATCGCAGCTCTTTGAGAATTTTGGTTTTTGTCACGATAGGTTAGAAGCGACCTTGGTAATTAAACTCGTATTGACCTTGGGGATTCGGCTTGCCCAACCATTTCAGTTGCTCACTCATGCTGGATGGGAACTCAGCTCCTGGTTTAAACCAGGCTTTGGTTGAGTATCGCTGATTAGGCATAAGCTCTGCTGAGAACGCCGCTGAGACTTGTTTACTGCTTTGCTCACCAGTCGCTGTCAACATACTGTCCTGACAGTTTAGATCGGCAATCACAGGGCCGAGTTCAAGGCTACCAACAGGGCTTTGAATACCACTGGCATTCCATACCAAAGTGCCTTCACCATTCTTACACCAAGGCGCGGCATAAGTCGCATGACGAATATTTAACTCAAGTTGCCCATCAACGCCGACAGGCACAGGGAGACGAGCTTGCTCTACAACTTTTACTGCCGGAATCGAGGCAACTAAGTTTTTGGCATAAGGACCACCACTCAAGCTATAACCAACAAAACCGCGACCACGAACGTCCATTTCACTACCACGACCAAAGCGTACGGCAAACTCAGCTTTACCAGTTAGTAGACTCGACCATTGGAAATCCCAATTAACTTCTCCAAGGTTCTGGCGCTGCCAACGAACACTAGAAGCTTGACCTTGCCATACAGAGCCATTGGCACCCTGAATGTCTAGTCCTCTCACGGTTGGTGCTTGCTGTAACACCCAAGAAACGGGTAATCCCATTAAAAGACTGACTGAAAAAAAGACGATAAAGATAACAACGTAAAGTACTGCTCGCTTCACCTTAACCTCGCTTAAACTGAAGGCGGTTCACATCAATCATGCCCGCTTGATCCGTTCGGTCGATATCTAAAAATTCGACTTCAATACCCTGTTGCTCTTTCAAGTAACGTAACCAATCCACCAGCTGATTAAACGCGAGTGGTTTGATCCACACCTGAACACTCTCATTGCGAGGTTGTACTCGAATCAACTCAACTTTATAACGACGGGCTGAAGAAGAAACCAGTTGATTCAACGGTTGGCTAGAGTAGCTCACACCGCTGCTTTTGCGCAGTGCAGTAATGCTATCCGCTTTATCTTGTACCCAAGCCAGCAACTGTTTTTCACTTTGAATACGTGATTGAGCTAGCTCCGCACGTTGGCTCATTGGCTGTAGCAACCCCCAATAAATAATGCCGATAACGGCAATAGCGCCACATCCCATGACCAAACGCTGCTCACGCTGAGAGATGCTGCTCCACCAAACCTGAGCTTGAGAAATTAAGTTTTTCATCATCACCTCACAAACGCTTCAAAACAAAGCTGCCAACCACAACGTTATCGCTACGGTTCAGCTGTCCTTGCTCAACATTAAACTTCTCTGCCAATTTCACACGAGCCTGCTCAAAAGGTTGGAAGTCTGAACTGCGAGCTTGAATTCGCACTTCGCCACGTTGACCATCATATTTAAAGCTGGTGATTTCCAAATCGCTGACCTGACCAAGTGTCGCGGGCAGTGCCGCCAACCAAGACAACATCGCCTGCTGACCGCCACCACCAGATAAGCGGCGCTCTTCATCATCCATTTGTCGTTTGAGATAACTAACGGTAGGAATTCGTCGTTTATTCGGGAACACCTGGCGGAAAATACGCTCACTCTCCTCACGATACGCTTGTGCTTGTGCTTCGTACTTGTGGACGACGAGCAACTGCTGCGCAACCATAACAACGATAAGCACGCCCGCAGCAATGGTGGCTTTTTGCCAGAGCTTCCAGTATTTACCCCAAGAAGATTTAGGCTTGAAGATCCCGGTCAGCAAATTGACTTTGCTTTCTGTAACCCCCTTCGCCAGTAACCCCATGGTCATTTCTTCTGGCTGCGGCTCCCATACTTCAGGTAACGCAGATTCAGGGACTGAGCTATAGCAATCGAGCTTCCAACCTTCATGATTTTGTAGATAAGAAGAGAGGTAAAGGTCTAACCAAGAAGCATCGACAACCGCACCCTCTGTCGCTGAGTGACGAATCAACCATTGATCACCAAGCATCGCGGCACTGCTATGCTCTCCCTGAACAGGTAACGCAAGCACATCTGGCAAGATGCGTTTGATGGTGATGCCTTGGCTTGAAAAACGCTGCAATACGGTCTGAATCCAAGCGCGTTCAACAGCGCACACTTGCGCTTTATCCGCTTGTTTACCTAACACGGTAAAGTGAAGGCCATCAACGTCCTGCGCGACTTCATCTTCCACGAGGTACGGTAACATCGCGTCGAACTGACGTGTTGCGCCTGGCGGTATATCCACTTGCGTCAAGACCACATCATTACTCGCCAATAGCGCCACAACTTGGCGCTGACCTGCATAAGAGATCAACTCATCTAAGTGTTCCCATCCGGCGATTTCACCGCTGGCAATCACTTCCTGTTGATCTGTCGACCACACCACCCAAGGAATGGTACTTTGTTGTTCGCTACTCAGCCGAACGGTCAGAAACTCGCTCACTGATCCCTCCAAAACGACGGCGAACTACGGTCACCGTCTCTCTATTTGTACTTTGCAAAAGGCTTCGGATACGTACACGTGATTCATCCACCAACACTTGTGCATCCAATTCAAAAAAGGCGCTATCCACACCCAAATAGCCTTTGGCGTTTTTCTTTACATCTTCGCTCAAGCCAGCCATTTCTGACTCTGCTAAAAATTCATCAATGCTATCCCACCCATCAAATGGGCGTTTTTCAATTAGCTGAATCGCATCACTACTGCTTAAGTTTGGTGAGAACATTGCCACCAAAATCGGAGCTTGCTCGACTTCAATCGTATTTACGTTTAAACGCCAATCATCACTAGGCAATGCGCAGATTAGCGGTTCCAATTTTTGGAAAATCTCACCACTCACCTGATAAACCGCTCGTAACTCGGTGGCATCTGCCATCCAGCCATTTGACGCTAAATACGCGGGTTTCATCGCTTCATATGTGCTGTCTTCGACCCCGGTTGTGGAGCGAACGGTGTCATCAGCATCAATGTATTCCCAGGTAGAGTCTGCAATGATTTCTGCCTGATACGATTCAACATCCGATTCTTCCAATAAACGCTGCAGCACATTGACTAAATACGGTCTTGCGATTTGCTGTCCTGTCGGTTGCACACGGCTCAATACATTTAGGTTAAAGCACGCTTGTTTGTCTCTAATTCGTCCCGCCGCTTGACCATAATCTAGCGGATAGACTTGTTCTTTTATTGCCCACGGCTGACTCATATTGATCGTATCGCTGTCTTTGTAGCTTTGCTCGATACCGACTTTTGCCAACGCCTCTACCCCAAGGCTATACCAATACGCTTGCTGGTAGTTAACTTGATTGGCGCCCCGCTGAAACTGCAAAAACAAACGCTCCGACATACTGGCGGCAACTGTCGCCATAATCGCCAGTAACATAAGCACAATAATCAAAGCGACACCGCGCTGACGATTAACCATTATTGCTGCCTCCTGAACTTCCTTCTTTCTGACTCAATGTGCCATCAGGAGTCAGATAAGTGCGGGCAATCTCTCCATAATCTTTGAGAGTAAGGATCACAGAAACCGCTTTCGGTAGCGACTTTTCATCATCCCACTCTTTTTTCCATTGTTTACCATCGTAAAAACGCATATCAAACGATTCGACCTGCGTTAGTAATGGGGTAACGATGCCTTGTTGACCCACTGGCGTGTCAGGGTAGCGCCACCATACTCGTTGTAATGTTTCTTCTTTTAAACGATAGCCAACCTTAGTGACCTCCCCTCGGGGAAACTGCTGTTGAGGGTTGTGCCATCCTAAGCGAGCAAACATTAGCCCTTTAGTATCGGAGTCGAGCAAGTAATCTGACCAAAAAATCAGTTGGCTCGCGGGCTCTTCACCATTTGTCCGCGTTTGGCGCATCGCCATTTGACGAAAGTCATTATCCATCATCACCATGGCGCGCTGAATTTCATTTAAGCGCTGAGTTCGCTCTTGTGATAGTGCATTGCTGCGCTGCACTTGCGATACCACTTGATACGCGGCGACACTTAAACTGGCAAAAATGGCAATCGAGACCAGCACTTCAATAAGTGTAAAACCTTTTGCCAGTTGGCGCTTACTTGCGCGTGGATTCTTATTGCGCCACATAACTTCGTACCGTCACGACTGGGCTCGCGTTTTTCTCGAGCGCGACACTCACATCAAATGCTTTCAGCAATGGCTGCGTGGTGGCAACAGGCGTGATTTTCCAGTACCAAGTGCGCCCAGCCAGCTCTTCTGTGCCGTTCTTTACTTTAAGTTCACTGGTACTCAACATCACGTTGGCCATCTGATTATCCACAACCATGGCTGCAAACATTTTTTCTTCTAAATAACTGATCGTATTAATATGCTGGCTCACCGAGCGAATGACGCTGATGGCAGCGGTGGCGAAAATAGCCAGTGCGACCAATACTTCCAGTAGTGTCATGCCTCTCGTCCGGCGATGACTCCAATGTGGGCGAGCTTGCTTAGAATTGCGCATTCTCATCCTCTTTCACTTCTTCGCCCGGCGCTAGTAACAAGATTTGTCCACTTTCTTTGCCGATGACTCGCCACCCGTCATTAAAGGCGTCACCATTTTGCGGAAAAAAAGACAGAGTAAATGGCGTAACTTCTGCACTGGAAAAGATAAACACTTGCGGTGGCTTACTTTTCTTTTCGTCGTCTTCTTCAGCGAACATGTCTTCATCAAAAAGAGAGCCCGGTTTGAATAGGCGATCATCATTATCCCAAGCACCGCCACCTAGCTCGAGCAGTAGCGTAATGTCATCTTCCAACTTGGTTTTGCTCGGAATCTGCTTTAACTCCAGAGGCTGCCAACCTTCCGCGGTCAAACTCAGTAGAGCGTACGTTGATTTAGCGTCATCTACTCGAACGCCAAAGTCTTTACCGCTTAGTACGGCCTCTTCGTTAAGCAGCTGTAAACGCTGAAAAAAGCTTTGAGCATACTGTTTGGAAAGATCTTTTTGGCTGGTCGGTAATGTCGTGATCACGGCCACTGCCGTGAGGGATAGCAAAACCAGCACCAATAGAATTTCTATCAATGTAAAACCGTTGTGTTTTCGCATTTGCTTCATTAGTGCTGGCTTAGGCTCTATTTATTGGAAATCTTGCATGTTCCAGTTGCCAATATCTGCAGCTGGACCTTCTCCACCCTCTTGGCCATCTGAGCCTAGAGTGAAGATGTCAATCGTACCGTTATCACCTGGGCTTAGGTACTGGTACTGGTTACCCCAAGGGTCATTAGGAAGACGTTTGATGTAACCGCCATCACGGTAGTTGCGAGGCTCTGGGTTAGAAGGCTTGCTAACTAATGCTTCCAGGCCTTGGTCTGTCGTTGGGTAAACGCTGTTATCCAACTTGTACATATCTAGGGCATTTTCCAGCGCTACGATGTCCGTAATCGCTTTTTGTTGGTCAGCCTTCTCTTTGTTACCCAATAGGTTTGGAACAACGAAACTTGCCAAAATACCAAGGATAACGACAACAACCATCACTTCTAAAAGTGTGAAACCGTGTTGTTTACTACGCTTAAATTTCATTTTTTTCTCCGAAAGTTAGATTCAAGCCATGCCGTAAGTAGACACGTCTTAATTCGAATTTATCCGCTCATCAAGTTATTCATTTCTAGCATTGGCATCAAGGTCGCCATCACAATAAACAACACTAATCCAGCCATTAAGGCAATTAATGCCGGAGTGAATACACCTAGCGCAATATTGACTGTAGATTCAAAGTTTTGATCTTGGTTATCGGCAGCACGCGTCAACATGCTCTCCAATTCACCACTTTGCTCACCACTGGCGATCATGTGTAGCATCATTGGTGGAAACAGACGAGTTTGATCCAACGCCTTACGCAGGCTGGCACCTTCTCGAACGTTATCCGCAGCAAGCAATACTTGCTGCTTCACATAGCGATTAGACATAACATCCACCGCAACGCGCATGCCTTCTAGAATTGGAATCGCACTGGAAGTACAAATCGAAAGTGTTCGTGCGAATCGCGCGGTATTCAAACCTCGAGAGATTTTGCCTAATAGCGGTAGGCTCAAGATTTTTCTATCCCAAGCCAAGCGAAAGTCTGGTTTTTGCAACGCCAGTTTGAGCCCATAGAAAAACACCACCAGCACGACGAAGATGATAAGCCCCCAATCTTGCACAAACTCACTGGCTGCCAGTAAGAACTGCGTTGACTGAGGTAACTCTTGTCCCATCTGAATGATTGGCTCAATGATTTTGGGTACAACTGTCGCTAATAAGAAAGAAACAATAACAACCGCAAACACCACTAAAACCACCGGGTAGATCATGGCTTGAAGCAGTTTGGAACGCATCTTCTGACGGTTTTCGACGTAGTCCGCCAAACGCTCTAATACCGTATCAAGATGGCCTGACTTTTCACCCGCCGCAACCATGGAGCGATAGAGTTCATCAAACACGTGTGGGTAATCAGCAAAACTGTCGGCTAGCGGATAACCCTCGGTTACTTTCGAGCGAACCGCAGCCAGCATAGAACGAATTCTCGGCTTTTCAGCCTGCTCAGAGACAGCACGCAAACATTCTTCCAGAGGCATACCTGATTGGACCAACGTGGACAATTGACGTGTGATTAGTGCCAGCTCAGATGTTGAGATGCCGCGCTTAAAGCTGACTGAGCCTGAAGACTTAGCCGATTTAGCTTTCGTCTCAACCACTTCAATCGGGATCATCCCTTGCTCTTTGAGTCGCTGTCGCACTTGTCGGGCGTTGTCCCCTTCTATCGTGCCTTTTTTATGCTTGCCTTTTGCATCTAGCGCTTTGTACTCAAATGCCGCCATTAGGTTTCCTTCGTCACTCGCATCACTTCTTCAAGTGACGTAATACCACGACGTACTTTGCTTAGACCATCACTGCGAATACTTGGCGTATGGGCGCGAACGGCTCTCTCAATTTCTTGCTCACCAGACTCTCGGTGAATTAATTCTTGCACTTGCTCATCGACCATAATGAGCTCGTGGATACCTGTTCGACCTCGGTAACCTTTTTGGTTACACGCTTCGCAGCCTTTAGCACGGTGTAGCTCTAGTGATTCATGCGCTTCCATACCAAACAGTTTCTTCTGTTCAGCATCGGCTTCATACGGTTCTTTGCAACTCGGGCAAAGCGTACGAACCAAGCGCTGTGCTAACACACCCAATAACGATGAAGAAATAAGGAATGGTTCAATGCCCATATCGCGTAGACGCGTGATCGCACCAACAGCGGTGTTGGTGTGAAGGGTCGACATTACTAAGTGACCCGTTAAGGACGCTTGCACTGCAATTTGTGCGGTTTCTAAGTCACGGATCTCACCGACCATCACCACGTCAGGGTCCTGACGCAGAATAGCACGCAAGCCACGCGCAAAAGTCATGTCGACCTTCGGGTTCACCTGAGTCTGACCGATGCCATCAATGTCAAACTCGATCGGGTCTTCAACCGTTAAGATATTGCGTTCGTTACTGTTGATCTCTTGCAAGCCAGCGTACAAAGTCGTCGACTTACCAGAACCCGTCGGGCCGGTGACCAAGATAATACCGTGAGGACGCTGAATAAGATGACGGAAATTGTCGTGCACGGAAGGCGTCATACCTAAGCTATGCAAATCGAGACGCGTCGCGTTTTTATCCAACAGACGCATAACTACTCGCTCACCATGTGACGACGGCATTGTAGAAACACGCACATCAACCGCACGACCACCAATACGCAGCGAGATACGACCATCTTGAGGTACGCGTTTTTCTGCAATATCCAGCTTCGCCATGACCTTCACTCGCGAAACCAATAATGGTGCAAGCTTACGACTTGGGGTGAGCACTTCACGCAATACGCCATCGACACGGAAACGAATCGAAAGGGTTTTCTCGAAAGTTTCGATGTGAATATCCGACGCCCCTTCTTTAATTGCTTCACCCAACATCGCATTGATCAACTTAATGATTGGTGCATCGTCTTCTGACTCTAGCAAGTCTTCATCATGCGGCAGCTCTTCAGCCAATGAGAAAAAGTCGTCGCTATCGGCACCGATGTCTTCCATCAATTGACGCGCTTCAGACGAGTCACGCTGATAAGCTTCGGTTAACTTTTTATCGAAGGCTTCTTTATCGATAGGTTGCGGTACGAAGCTTTTCTTCAGCACACGACGGACTTCGACCAGAGCCGCTGGGTTGAGCGGCTCGACATAGTAAAGAATGGGCGGACGCTCAGGATGCTCTGTCTCCAGCACCAGTTTAAAGCGATTGGCAAAACTGAATGGCAGACGACGCATACTTGGCGCTGTGTCTAACATATCAACCATTAGTTGTTTTCCATTTGATCAATAAACGCTTGGATCTCGGTTGGGTGCTGACGCTCCTGGCCAAAGGCCGGCATGACAGGGATCTTCTCGTCAGCCATCAACTTCAATCCTTGATCCGCTTTGTAGAGCTGCTCTGCGCGAATAAAGTTGTATTTGCGCTGTGTAATGCCGTCTGCGGTCATACCATCACGAATAATCGTCGGCTTGATGAACACCATCAAGTTACGCTTTTCTGTTTGCGTGCTGGTTGATTTGAACAAATGACCAAGCACTGGGATGTCCCCCAGTAGCGGTACTTTTGACTCACTTTCAAGTGCACGTTCATCAACCAAACCACCAAGAACCAGCATCTGACCATCTTGGATCATGACTGAGGTATTTAGCTGACGCTTAGCAAATCGAACGTCAACCGCACCGTTTGCACCCAACACATTGGACACTTCTTGCTCGATATTTAACTGAACAGAGTCACCTTCGTTAATTTGTGGCACAACCTTAAGCTTGATGCCCACTTCTTTACGATCAACCGTTTGGAATGGATTGTCGTTGTTTGAGCCAGCCGTAGAGCCTGTGATAACAGGCACTTCTTCACCAACAATAAATGATGCTTCACCATTATCCATTACAGTGATACTTGGAGAAGATAGAATGTTTGAGTTGGAGTCAGTCGCTACCGCACTGACCAAAGCAGTCCAGTCACCCATCACGATGCTCATCGCAGCGCCGTTAACACCGCTCAGTGCTGATGCAAGAGTAGAATAGTCACCAGATTCAGTAACATCATATGGCGTTCGTTCGCCATTCGCATTTGTGTAGTATTCAGTTCGAGTTTGATCTTTTGCTTCTTCTAGACCAACCATTACCTGACCAATCGGTGCACCAGAGTTACCGTACTGAATCACCGCACCGGTTTCCAGTGAGCCCCACTGAACACCTAAGTTAATGCCGTCACCTTCTGACATTTCAACGATCAGCGCCTCAATCAAGACTTGAGCACGACGAATATCAAGCTGAGCAATAACATCTTGTAGCGCATTCATGATATCTGGTGGAGCCGTTAATACTAAGGCGTTGGTCGCTGCGTGCGCAGCAATCACGACTTCACCACGCTGGGCACCTGACGCTTTCTGGCCGACTTGCTTTTCAGCTTGTAGGTTATCGGAGACACCTTTTAGTACATCCACCAAATCTTCAGCTTTCGCGTTCTTCAGGTAAACCACGCGGTTGTTACCTTTGGTCGCCATTTCAACGTCAAGTTGACGAATCAATCGCTTCAGACGCGCACGTACTTTAGGATCGCCAGAAATCAAAATCGCGTTGGTGCGTTCATCGGCAACAATTTTAGGCTCAAGGAACTCAGGCGTGCTCTTCTGATTGGTGCTTTTATTCAGTGCTTCAACAATACGCACCATTTCGGCAGCAGAAGCATTGCGCAGTTCCACCAGCTCAATTTCTTTATCACCCGCTTGGTCAACACGCTTAATGATTTCTGCTAAGCGATTTACGACCGCCGCACGACCTGTGATTAAGATGATGTTCGCAGGATCGTAGTGAACTACGTTACCAGCACCAGCATTATCAATCAGTTGACGAAGTAGAGGAGACAACTCACGAACCGACACATTACGCACCGCAACAACTCGAGTGATAACGCTGTCGCCTTGCGCGCTGCCATCACCTAATACAGGGATTGCTGACGTTTTTGAGTCTTTCGCTTTGATAACCTTAAGTACACCGTTGTCCATTTCTACGACGGCGTAGCCGTATACTTCGAGTACGTTAAGGAAAAAGCTGTAGTATTGCTCTTCGTTAAGCACGTCATAGCTGCGGACATCGATTTTACCGCGCACTGAAGGGTCAACAATGATGGTCTTTTCGAGATTACGACCCACTATGTTGATGAATTCTTGAATATCAGTGCCTTTAAAGCTGGCACTAAATTCGTTTGCTATTGCACCTGGGACGCAGAGTAAACTTCCTGCTAGTAGCCAAGCACTTTTGCTGAACCAATGTTTCACGTATGTCTCCCTGAACTTACGCCGGTTGCCTAAGTCTTACAATTGGATATAGATATCGTACTGTTGGCCGTCGCGCTCAACAGTTAAATTTAATTCTTGCGGATCGCTCATCACTTGCATCAGTTGTACTGAAGAAGACGGGTCGCTTAAATCGATCCCGTTAAGTTGCACCGCAATATCACCAGGTTCTAGACCCACATCATTAAACAGCGCGGCATCACGACCAGGTGACACTCGATAACCAACAATGCCCCCGTCTCTTTTGACGGGTGAAATGGTGATGTATTTGAAAACGCTTTGTGGATCTTTCGCAATTTCCTCTCGGATTTGCTCTAATTTTTCTCCAACGTCAGACGCTGCTTCTGCTCGTTGAGATTGGGCTCTGGCTATCTGCGGCGATTCAGATAGCTTCTTATATTCTATACCCTGCATCATTAAGGTCTCGTCTCGACCTTGGTTATCAATGATGACGCGATCCACTAATACGGCTTTTAGTGTCGCACGCGTACCTTCAATTTCTTCACCTAAACCATACGTTGCTTGCTTGCCACGGTTGGCAATGACAGCAAGGCTGGTATTCGCATCACTGCTTGCAACCGCGCCAACCAGTGTAAGGTTAAGGCGCGTCTTAGGAGCGTCTTTAACAACAGGTTGTTCTACAACTGCAGGCTTTTGTTCAGTGAATTTACCGAATAGGTTGGCATTCTGAAGGGCATTAAAATCTATCGCGTCGCCTTTATTGCTCGCAACAACGCTGCTCGTCGATGGACGCCATTGCGGCACTTCCGACGATTGAGGTATGGCTAACCATACAATTTTGCCAAGTATCCATCCGGTTATCGCAATAAACAGACAGGTGAGCAACAAGCTAAGTTTGGCTTGAATTGTATAATTATTGGACTTGATCTGAGCCAGTAGCGGTCTGCTTGATAATCCTGCACTTAGCTCTAAACGTTTCACTGAATGGATTCCTTTATTCTAACGTTCGTCATTTAAGCTATAACAATAGCTATCGACTTTAAATTGCTAAATTTGCAATAAAATTATTACTCAACAAAGAGCAGTGAACTATATCACAAGTTGTCTTTCATACCTTTTTCTTATGCAGTTTTTGCCAACTCCCTTGAAAAAAATACGCCTTGACTCCATCTGTAGGTGAATAATCCATCACTCATTGCCATATTCGGGCAGTGATTAGATAGCGTAGTGTTCTATGAGTTCCCTAAATGAAGCCGTTAGGCTAGATAAATGGCTATGGGCCGCAAGATTTTATAAAACCCGCTCTATCGCTCGTAACATGGTCGATGGTGGTAAAGTCCACTATAATGGCCAACGAAGCAAACCGAGTAAAATCGTTGAAGTGGGCGCCGAAGTAAGACTTCGTCAAGGCAACGAAGAAAAAACGGTGATCATCGAAAAAATTTCTGATCAACGCCGAGGCGCTCCCATCGCACAGACCTTGTATCGCGAAACTAATGAAAGTATAGCGAAACGTGAGGAACACGCGACTCAACGTAAGCTTAATGCCCACAACCCAAGTCCAGAACGCCGCCCAGATAAAAAGCAGCGCAGAGACATCATTAAGTTCAAACACCAATAAAAGCCGGAATTACCAACGAGGAAAGCACTCCATGGCAAATAATGTTTTAAACCGCTACCTATTCGAAGATCTTTCAGTACGTGGCGAGTTGGTACAATTGGATGAAGCGTACCAACGTGTTATCTCCAGCAAGGAATATCCGGCAGCAATAGAGAAACTGCTGGGTGAGCTACTCGTTTCAACCACTCTTTTAACTGCCACTCTTAAGTTCGAAGGCTCAATCACCATTCAGCTGCAAGGCGACGGCCCTGTATCTCTTGCCGTTATCAACGGTGACCACAAGCAACGCGTTCGTGGCGTGGCTCGCTGGGAAGGCGATATTGCCGATGATGCAAGCCTCCACGATCTCATGGGTAAAGGTTACCTCGTTATCACTATCGAACCGAAAAACGGTGAGCGTTACCAAGGTGTTGTTGGATTAGAAGGTGATACTCTAGCCGACGTACTAGAAGGCTACTTCGCAAACTCAGAGCAGCTAAAAACGCGCCTATGGATCCGCACGGGCGAGCATGAAGGTAAAGCCCACGCAGCAGGTATGTTGATTCAAGTAATCCCTGATGGCACTGGTTCACCAGATGATTTCGAGCATCTAGAGCAACTGACTGACACGGTAAAAGATGAAGAGCTATTTGGTCTAGAAGCTAACGAACTACTATACCGCCTATATAACCAAGACAAAGTGCGCCTTTACGAACCGCAACCTGTCGAATTCCATTGTGGCTGTTCTCGTGATCGTAGTGGTGCCGCTATCATCACCGTTGAGAAAGCTGAAATTTATGACATTTTGGCTGAAGTAGGATCCGTTTCTTTACATTGTGATTACTGTGGCACGACCTATACGTTCGACGAAGCAGAAGTCACCGAACTATATGCACAAGCTTCTGCGGACAAGAAAACCCTTCATTAATTTACATAGCTTATCAAGCACGTAATTTACCCTACAAAATGCCAGCTTAATGCTGGCATTTTTGTGATCTACCCCTCGTAATGCCTCGCTTCAAGCGTAATAAAACAACTGCTTAATTTTAAACAATTAATAATGATTTTGCCCTAGCGCAAAGGATTGCGTGCACGATAAACTATTCCCACCAATATGTGACGGGTTACCTAAAACCTTATTGAAATCATGGATAAATTTTGAGCTATCTCCCTGTTTTCTCCCCGCCCCGTTGCTAGCATGGTGAGCAGATTAAAATTAAAACATTCTTACAAAATCCCTACAAAAATCCTTATAAGGAGCACCTATGACCGTTATGGAACATACTAAGGCTGCAACACTTGATCTAACCAAGCACGGACTGCATAACGTTAAAGAGGTTATTCGCAACCCTAGCTACGAAATGTTGTTTGAGGAAGAAACGCGTGAAGACCTAACAGGTTATGAGCGTGGCGTGGTTACTGAACTAGGTGCGGTTGCCGTTGACACTGGCATCTTTACTGGTCGCTCACCAAAAGATAAATACATCGTCAAAGACGCTACGACAGAAGAGCATATGTGGTGGACGTCTGATCAAGTAAAAAATGACAACAAGCCAATCACTCCAGAAGTGTGGGACGAGCTGAAAGAATTGGTCACAAACCAGCTTTCTAACAAGCGCTTGTTTGTTGTTGACGGTTACTGTGGTGCAAACCCAGATACGCGTTTGAGCATTCGTGTTATCACGGAAGTCGCATGGCAAGCGCACTTCGTTAAAAACATGTTTATCCGCCCAACAGAAGAAGAATTGACAACATTTGAACCAGACTTCGTGGTAATGAATGGCGCAAAATGCACTAACCCAAAATGGGAAGAGCAAGGTCTGAACTCAGAAAACTTCACCGTATTTAACCTAACCGAGCGCATGCAACTTATCGGTGGTACTTGGTACGGCGGTGAGATGAAGAAAGGCATGTTCGCAATGATGAACTACTTCCTTCCTCTAAAAGACATCGCATCAATGCACTGTAGCGCTAACATGGGCAAAGATGGCGACGTAGCGGTATTCTTTGGTCTCTCTGGTACCGGTAAAACCACACTATCGACTGATCCTAAACGTGCGCTAATTGGTGATGATGAGCACGGTTGGGATGATGACGGCGTTTTCAACTTCGAAGGTGGTTGTTACGCGAAAACCATCAAGCTATCGAAAGAAGCGGAGCCGGACATCTACAACGCGATTCGCCGTGATGCACTGCTAGAAAACGTAACGGTACGTAGCGATGGCTCTATCGACTTTGATGATGGTTCGAAAACAGAAAACACTCGTGTTTCTTACCCTATCTACCATATCGACAACATCGTTAAGCCAGTATCAAAAGGCGGTCACGCGAATAAAGTGATCTTCCTATCGGCGGACGCATTTGGTGTGCTACCTCCAGTGTCTAAATTGACACCTGAGCAAACGAAGTACCACTTCCTATCTGGCTTTACTGCAAAACTGGCAGGAACAGAGCGTGGTATTACTGAGCCAACGCCAACCTTCTCTGCATGTTTTGGCGCGGCGTTCCTAACGCTTCACCCAACTAAATACGCAGAAGTACTGGTTAAACGTATGGAAGCAGCAGGCGCTGAGGCTTACCTAGTGAACACAGGTTGGAACGGCACTGGCAAACGTATCTCGATTCAAGATACGCGCGGAATTATTGATGCGATTCTTGATGGTTCGATTGAAGATGCACCAACTAAGCACATTCCTATCTTCAATCTTGAAGTACCGACTTCACTACCAGGTGTGGATCCAAGCATTCTAGACCCTCGTGACACGTACGTTGATCCACTTCAGTGGGAAAGCAAAGCGAAAGACTTGGCTGAACGCTTTATCAATAACTTTGATAAATACACGGACAATGCGGAAGGTAAATCTCTGGTTGCCGCTGGCCCTCAGATTGATTAAATCGAGTAACAACGACGTCGCGTAAACCACAGTGGTAAGTGGGCAGCCACTTATCACTTTTACGTAGACCAAGTTACAAAAAAACCGCTTCAAGCCCCTCTTTTGAGGGGCTTTTTATTGAATACCGCAGAATATTGATACAAGCTAAAGCCTATCTAGTTTTATTTAATTGCAAACGTAGGTTCTAGCAGGGATGAAAACAGCGCGTCGAGTTCTAATTCTGTTACTGGTTATCTTAGTTGCCATTCCGGCCACTATGATTGCGCTGTTAACAACATCTTACGCCGATGCAACTTGGCGTCTGCTATCAAACAGCATTTCCTTGCCCTTTCAAGCAGAAAGCGTGCGTTACGATTTTCCCTACCACCTAACTTTACAGGGTGTGAACACAAACGTAGACGACGCTTCTTATATCGAGCAAGTCGATTTATGGATGAATCCCGATGTTTATCGCGATGGTAAATGGATCGTTGATAGCTTATTGATTGATGGACTTAATTTGCAGTATGGCGCGCCAAAGCTCAAGCCTTTAGATAACGTTTTGTTCCATCAAATCGCGCTCAAAAATATTGATTACGCCGACGAGCAGTTTTCTGGTAATGGCATTGACCTTCAAATTCAATCACCACAGTGGAATGGCCAGTTAATACCATATGGCGAGGTTCAACTTGCAGCCGACCAGATCTATTGGAATGGCGAAGCCTTTAATCAGGTCTTGGTCGACATGGACTACAAACCGCAAGACAGTACGCTCTATGGCACTTCATTTAAGTGGCGTAACAGTCAAATTTCAGGGCAAGGCGAGCAGTATCCACAAGGCTGGTCTTTAGTGAATGTGACCATCAATAAGTTGCAACTCAATCATATCCAGATCCAATCACTGCTTGCTAATCCTTGGCAAGCAATGCCATTCCAGATTAATCACATTAATAGCTTAGACTTACTGAACGCCGATATTGAATGGGGCGATTGGCACTGGCAAAACTTAGAGCTCTCCGTAGAAAACGCCACACTGCCACTGTCTCTCTGGGAGACAACGGCTCAAGTTTCATTGCAGGCGGATAGCGTCCGATTCCAACAGCAAACCGCAATAGAGCCACGTTTAAGTGCTGTTATCAAGCCTGGAAAAATCCAACTCAACGATCTCAGCTTAGATTGGCAGCAAGGTCGTGTGCAGGTCTCTGGGGTGTTCACTCCAACGCAATGGCAACTCGAAGAAGCCTCCATTCAAGGCCTCAAGTGGGCAATACAACCTGAAGATAACCAAAACTGGTGGCACGCCGCCATCAGTAAGTTAGATCATGTCACAGTCCAACGACTCGACATCGAGCGCAGCCAAATCATTCAGCTATCTCACAAACCTTATTGGCAGTTCTCCGGTTTAAACATCGAAGGGCAGCAGCTTGATCTTAAGCAGGTCAATCAACGTTGGGGCCTTTGGTATGGCGATCTGGAAGTCAGCGTTGTCAACGCCAGTTATAACCAAGTGCTCACGTCTCATGCTGCACTTGCCATGCAAAGTGAGAATGGCTTTTGGCAACTGACACGCCTTTTTGCACCACTCGAGCAAGGCTACATAGAGGGCATCGGACAGATAGACCTAAGTACTCCGAGTCAGCCTTGGGCGCTCAACCTCAATGCTGATGGTATTCCCTTATCACTCTTCCACGATTATTTACCCGACACACTGGCTATTGATGGTTTTTCCGATCTCAGCCTCGATCTGCAAGGGTTATCAGGTGATCGCAACATGCTGGCCTACAGCTTATCGGGTGAAGTGGAAGCCAACCTACGAGATACCCGTTTAAAGTCCCAAGCGAATCATTCTCTCAAAGCCATTACCTTAAGTCCGCTGCGTTTAACCGCACAACGAGGGGAAGTCGCCATAGAACCTGTCACCATTTCAGGGAAAGCAATGAGTGGTAGGGTTTGGGGCGAGTTTGATATGGCCAACAACCCGCTAAGTGGCATTGTTTATCAATGGAAAGAATCGTGCGGGAGCGTTGAAGGCGATCTACTCAGTGGCGAAATCCATCATAATGAGTGTTTAAAAGCACCAGCACCAAAAGAACCGGCTGATGTCGAAAGCACTCCACAAACAAGTGAATCAGCCATGGAGCTGCCAACTGCGATTGATAACCTCAATGTGGAGATTCAAGAGGAAGAACTTTCCGAAGAAATTGTCGAAGAAGACGAACCATCTGTCACTGATCCCACCACAGAGGAACAAATCCTCCCACCGACAGAGCAAGAAAACGAAACGAATAAGCGCCCTACAGATCAGTAAGGCGCCCTCTCAATTAACAACTGAGTAATTGCGAATAGTTCGGTATCAGCATATAGGTACCAACAAAATCTACGGCTGGCGTGTCGCCACTATAAATCACCACGTGAATGACGATGCGTGCTTTGCGCCCTGACTCCAATCGATCTAGGTCACCACTGATCCCATCCAACGAAGTGCTCGCCACAGGGTTTTGCTCGACTGGTTGACGATAACGAATCGAACTGTCGGCCAACACAATATCACCATGCAGACCGCGCTCTTTAAGCAGCAGCCACGTCATACCCCACCCCGTCAAGGTGGCTAAAGTAAAAGCCGACCCCGCAAACATGGTGTTATGCGGATTAAGGTTCGGATTAAGTTGCGCGCAGCATTCAAACTGATAACCCGTGTACTGGTTAATTTTTATCCCCATTTTGTCGCTAATTGGGATCTGTTGCTCCCAGCGCTGCTGAAGTTCAGTGCACCATTCTGGGCGACGTAACACATTCGCCATCGGATCCAATGGTTTCACCATTTGTTGGTGACGCACAGGACCGCGCTCGTCGGTTAGTTCACCGCGACGCTCAAAGCCATTTTTCTCGTAAAAGGCGATGGCATCTTCACGGGCATTACACACCAAGCGCTTCGCCCCTTCTTGGCGTGCTAACGACTCTAGCGCGACCAGAACCAGCGAGCCCATCCCCTTACTGCGGCGATTATTTTTAACCGCCATATAGCGGATTTGGCCATCATTATCCGGCGTAATGTATAAACGACCGATCGCCATAGGACGACCTCGACCATCAACAATCATACGGTGATGGCTCATTTCATCGTATTCATCGCGTTCAGAGCCAATTGGCATACGCCATGGCTCACGAAGCAGTTGCCAACGAAACTGATAATACTTGTTTATCTGATTATCGGTTTTGGGAGTAATGAGTTTGAACATATCAATCCTTTGAAAGCACAACACTAATAAATGTCGGGAAAATCACTCCAAGCCAATTCCATGAGCTTGGAGTTAAAGCTTAGACTATGGCACCGGTGTTACCAGACTAGACCTGCAACCAAAACGTCACCGGACCGTCATTCACCAAGGACACTTTCATATCGGCAGCGAAGCGGCCACGCTGTGTGGGTAAAACTTGTTCACACAAATCAGAAAAGTAATCATACAAGCGCTCAGCATCAGCAGGATGCGCACCGCGAGAAAAGCCAGCACGAGTGCCTTTTTTTGTATCCGCAGGTAACGTAAATTGAGAAACCACCAGCACTTTGCCTGCTACCTGTTTGACGTTTAGGTTCATCTTACCTTCATCATCTTCGAACACGCGGTAGGTCGTAACACGCTCCATCAAGCGTTTTGCTTTGGCCTCATCGTCGTCTTTCTCTACTCCTAATAAGACCAGCAGACCACGATCAATTTCCCCTACGACTTCACCATCCACACGGACGGCAGCTTCACTGACTCGTTGAATTAGCGCTATCACTACTCTCGCTTCCTTCATCTGTTAACTGAGATTCAGCGGTCGAGTGTATCATGTCTAAATCTTCACTCCAGTGCTCTCGCTCACCAAGCGCTGCTGTGACTTCCGCACCCAATAACACGATCATCCAGCATAAATACACCCAAACAAACAAGATAGGAATCGCGGCTAACGCGCCGTAAATGAGCTGATAAGATGGGAACTGCGTGATGTAGAGTGCAAAGCCCTTTTTACTTAATTCGAACAGTATCGCAGCGACTGCTGCCCCCATCGCGCCATGAGCCAGGTGCACTTTTTTATTCGGCACCAGAATATATAAGCCAAGGAAAGCGAAAAAAGACAACAACAGCGGTAACCAACGTAAAAACAGATTGAACGCACCAGATAATGTCTCGTTCTCTAAAATTTGCAGTGAGGTCACGTACGATGTCGCCGCGATACTCGCACCGACCATGATCGGCCCTAACGTGAGTACCATCCAATACATAGAGAATGAAAAGACTAAACGGCGCTTATCTTTAACTCGCCAAATGTAGTTTAAGTTCTTATCAATGTTCGAAATCAGCATGACTGCAGCAATGAATAAAAACCCACCGCCAACCGCGCTCATTTTGCCCGTATTCGCCACAAATTCCTGCAATGCCGTATGTACAGCTTCCCCAGATGCCGGAACAAAATTCTCAATAATGTAGCCTTGCAACACCTCACCGACGTTCGCAAAAACGGGAAATTTCGACAATATTGATAACAATACCGTCAGCATTGGCACGATGGATAACAAGGTAATGTAGGCAAGATAGCCCGCGTTCACATTGACGCGATCATGCGTTAATCGCTTAAGAAGATACTTAAAAAACGCGACGCAACTTGGCAGTAGATTGATTAATCTTGCCTTGTAACTCTCTGATAACTGGTTCATAGTTCATCCCATAATAAGGGTCTGTTGACCTTTTGAGCTGATTTTTGCAGCAGTTTGTGGGTTCTTTATACAAGGCAGAGGCTTTGAATTGTAGTTAACCTACCAGAGAAGCCGATAACGCAGTAGAAAGAAACCACAAGCGCTGCCCGAAGGGTTCGTCTAGAAGCGTTTTACTCTTTGTTGAGAGGCGTTTTGCTTAGAATGACTATGCTACAACCCTCTCGCCGCGATTAAAACGCTTTTATATCGAACAAAAAACAACCACAAAAGGTCGACAGACCCTATTGTCGAGGACATAAGAATGCCTTATTTATTAGCAATTGTACTATCAATTTTCACTTTAACAGGGTGTCAATCTGCTTATTACTCAGCGATGGAGCAAGTTGGGTACCATAAACGAGATATTATGGTCGACCGCGTTGAAGATGCCAAAGAATCTCAACAAGATGCACAAGAAGAATTCACCAGTGCACTCGAGGCCTTATCTGCGATCACTAATTTTGATGGTGGTGAGCTAGAAAGTGTCTACAACAAAATCAATGACAAGTACGAAGACAGCGAAAAAGCGGCGCAAGACGTTCGTGACCGCATTGCTGCGATTGAAGACGTTTCCGGCGCACTGTTTGATGAATGGCAAGACGAACTAGAGCTGTACTCGAGCGCGAAATTGCGCCGTTCAAGCGAACAAAAGCTACGTGAAACCAAAGCTTCGTACAAAACCATGCTTAGCGCAATGAAGCGTGCAGAGAAAAAGATGACGCCTGTACTAAATACACTGCGCGACAACACGTTGTACTTGAAACACAACCTTAACGCGAGTGCGATTGGCTCTCTACAAGGTGAATTTTCTAGTCTAGAGAAAGACATTCAGTTTGCCATCAAACAGATGAACGAAGCGATTGCAGAGTCTGATAAGTTCCTACAAAAGCTCAATCAAAAGTAAATGATTCAAGCCTCCTCCTAGCGAGGAGGTTTTAGTCTGCGACCTCATCAACTAAACCGATGACTCTTCGAACAAAACCTACTCGTTCTAGCACACTGCCCCATGGCACTTCTACCACTTCGTAACCCAACTCAGCATAGATATCCACTAAGGATTGATGAATCTCCAATGCTTCTTCAAAGCTGTGTGGACGCACTTCATCTTGCACGTAAATGGATGCTTCAGGTCGACAAGTAAACACCTGACTATGGTACCCAGCACTTTCAGTTAAGAAAGCTTGGTCAACCTTACAACCGCCCACTTGTAAGTAAGCAATGATGTCTGGGATGGCGCGATCAACAAACGCAACGTCATGACAACGCGCATCACTCTTTTGCTTGCTCATCAAGTCGAGACACAATTGAGCAAACTCAGGCAGGTTCGTCCACGGCAAGATACCGTCGTCTAACTGGTTTTGCTGTTCAATTAGCGTACGAGAGCTCTCTGCAAACGTCGCATACCCTTGCCGCTCTAATGCATTCAGTAGGGTGGTTTTCCCCGCACCTGGGCCACCAGTAATCACAATTGGCTTCATGCTGATATGTTCATTCTCTAGATACAAAAAACCCTGAGCATAACTCAGGGCTTCTTCTTAATTGAATCGCTTAACGAAAATTATTTCGCGCCACGAGAAGCACGTTTACGATCGCTTTCCGTTAGGAATTTCTTACGGATACGGATGCTTTCAGGTGTTACTTCTACTAGCTCGTCGTCATCGATGAACTCAAGCGCTTGCTCTAGTGTCATGATGATTGGCGGAGTTAGAACCTGTGCGTCATCTGTACCAGATGCACGAACGTTGGTTAGCTGCTTACCTTTCAGTGCGTTTACTGTTAGGTCGTTGTCGCGGCTGTGAATACCGATAACCATGCCTTCGTAAACTTCCACACCGTGACCGATAAATAGACGACCACGTTCTTGAAGGTTGAACAGTGCGTTAGTTAGCGCTTTACCCGCAGCGTTAGCAATCAGAACACCGTTGATACGCTGACCGATGTTGCCGCCTTTGTGTGGGCCGTAGTGGTCAAACGTATGGTATAGAAGACCAGAACCAGAAGTCAGTGTCATGAATTCCGTTTGGAAGCCGATCAGACCACGAGATGGCATGATGAAGTCCATACGTACACGGCCTTTACCGTCTGGAGCCATATCTTTCAGCTCACCTTTACGTAGGCCGATATTCTCCATGATACCGCCTTGGTGCTCTTCCATTACGTCGATAGTTACCGTTTCAAACGGTTCCATTAGCTGACCATCTTCTTCTTTGATGATTACTTCTGGACGAGATACGGCAAGCTCGAAGCCTTCACGACGCATGTTTTCGATCAGGATAGACAGGTGAAGCTCACCACGGCCTGATACGCGGAATTTGTCTGGATCGTCTGTTTGCTCAACGCGCAGTGCAACGTTGTGTACCAGTTCCTTCTCTAGACGCTCAAGGATGTTACGTGAAGTGACGAACTTACCTTCTTTACCAGCGAATGGAGACGTGTTTACTTGGAACGTCATGGTTACTGTTGGTTCATCAACAGACAGTGCTGGTAGTGCTTCTACTGCGTTTTGTGCACAGATAGTGTCAGAGATTTTAAGCTCGCCAAGACCAGTGATTGCAATGATATCACCCGCGTTAGCTTGCTCAACTTCGTGACGCTCTAGGCCTAGGTAGCCCATTACTGTGCCCACTTTACCGTTGCGAGTTTTGCCGTCTGCACCAACAACCGTTACTTGCTGGTTTGGCTTAACGCTACCACGAGTTACACGGCCAACGCCGATAACGCCAACGTAAGAGCTGTAATCCAACTGAGAGATTTGCATCTGTAGTGGACCATCTAGGTCAACTTCTGGTGCAGCTACTTCGCCAACGATAGTTTCGAATAGCGGTTCCATGCTCTCGCCAGTTTCGCCTTCTTCTAGAGAAGCCCAACCGTTAAGAGCAGAAGCGTAAACCACTTTAAAGTCTAACTGTTCGTCAGAAGCACCTAGGTTGTCGAATAGGTCGAACACTTGGTCCATAACCCAATCAGGACGTGCGCCAGGGCGGTCAATCTTGTTGATAACAACGATTGGTTTTAGACCATGAGCAAACGCTTTTTGTGTTACGAAACGCGTTTGAGGCATTGGACCATCAACCGCGTCAACGATAAGTAGTACAGAGTCTACCATCGACATGATACGTTCAACTTCGCCACCGAAGTCCGCGTGTCCCGGAGTATCTACGATGTTGATACGGTAATCGTTCCAGTCGATTGCTGTGTTTTTAGCAAGAATGGTAATACCGCGCTCTTTCTCGATGTCGTTCGAGTCCATGACTCGCTCTTCAGCTTCACCGCGAGACTCAAGCGTGCCTGATTGTTGTAGCAGCTTGTCAACCAACGTGGTTTTACCGTGGTCAACGTGCGCGATGATCGCGATATTTCTTAATTTATCAATCTGTGGAGTAGCCATGGATATTGATTCACTTAGATAGATGAAATGCCCCCACGCTGAGAACGGGTGCTCTCTGGCGACATTTGCTGATTAAAAAAACGGCCATAATGTACCAGATTTTAGCAAAAAGCCTAGAAATATGTGATCTACTCCCGAGCATTTCTGCGATTTTTACGCTTAATGCCCATTTTCTTCCTCAGAACGAATTGATTAAACGCAACTTTATTCCAATCGATGCATAATTCAAATTGACTCTTGCTCAAAAACTGGGCTGAATAAGCAATGCGCCTGTCACATTATGGTGCAATAATGATTTTCCGCACCACAATAGTGCAAGTAAAGATCATTTTGGTGCAATCATCTGCACCAAGCTAGCGCCAAAAAAACACAATTGCTTGAAATTAATGGAATATTTTTTTTGGCACGGTTTTGGCTTTAGTTAAAACAGCATCGATTAATGAAAAGTCAAATTGATTAATCAATGCCAGGTTTCATGAATAATTCATAAATCGAGCTTTTACCGCTTATTAACACTGGAGGTTATCCAAGATGTCAGTAGAAAACGTTCTATCGCTGATCCAAGAAAACGAAGTTAAGTTTGTTGACCTACGCTTCACTGATACAAAAGGTAAAGAGCAGCACATTTCGATCCCTGCTCACCAAATCGACGCAGACTTCTTCGAAGAAGGTAAAATGTTCGATGGTTCATCAGTTGCTGGCTGGAAAGGTATCAACGAATCAGACATGGTAATGATGCCTGACGCATCTTCTGCTGTGCTTGACCCATTCACGGAAGACGCAACACTCAACATCCGTTGTGACATCTTAGAGCCGGCAACAATGCAAGGCTACGACCGTGACCCACGTTCTATCGCAAAACGCGCTGAAGACTTCATGCGCTCTACTGGCGTTGCAGATACTGTACTTATCGGTCCTGAGCCAGAATTCTTCCTATTTGACGACGTGAAGTTCGCGACTGACATGTCAGGCTCTTTCTTCAAGATCGATGACGTAGAAGCAGCATGGAACACGGGTTCTGATTACGAAGAAGGTAACAAAGGTCACCGTCCAGGCGTTAAAGGTGGTTACTTCCCTGTAGCTCCAGTGGATTCATCTCAAGATATCCGTTCTGCTATGTGTCTAGTAATGGAAGAGATGGGTCTTGTTGTTGAAGCGCACCACCACGAAGTGGCAACAGCGGGTCAAAACGAAATCGCAACTCGTTTCAACACGCTAACAACCAAAGCTGACGAAATCCAAATCTACAAGTACGTTGTACACAACGTTGCTCACGCGTTTGGTAAAACGGCAACATTCATGCCTAAACCACTTGTTGGTGACAACGGTAGCGGTATGCACGTTCACCAATCTCTAGCGAAAGATGGTGTAAACCTATTTGCTGGTGACAAGTACGGCGGTCTATCTGAAATGGCGCTTTACTACATTGGCGGTATCATCAAACACGCTCGTGCAATCAACGCATTTGCTAACCCATCAACAAACTCGTACAAACGTCTTGTACCAGGCTTCGAAGCGCCAGTTATGCTTGCTTACTCTGCACGTAACCGCTCTGCTTCAATCCGTATCCCTGTGGTACCAAGCCCGAAAGCACGTCGTATCGAAGTTCGTTTCGGTGACCCAGCGGCTAACCCATACCTATGCTTTGCATCAATGCTAATGGCTGGTCTTGACGGTATTAAGAACAAGATCCACCCAGGCGAAGCAATGGATAAAGACCTTTACGATCTACCAGCAGAAGAAGCAGCAGAAATCCCAACGGTTGCATACTCACTGAAAGACGCACTAGCAGAGCTAGATGCTGACCGTGAATTCCTAACAGCGGGTGGTGTATTCTCTGACGACTTCATCGACTCTTACATCGAGCTGAAATCTCAGGACGTAGAGCGCGTGAACATGACAACTCACCCAGTTGAGTTCGAACTTTACTACTCTGTATAAGGTCGACACTGTGTAAAATGTAAACACAGCAACAAAATATTAGGCTCGCCTCGCAGGCGGGCCTTTTTTGTATTCGTCAGTCAAGATTCGACGTTTAACATGAGGGGATAATAAAAATACGCTTGGACTTTTTACCTTGTAGGTCAAAGAGCTAAGCCATTGAAACGTGAAATCATCGATCAAAAGAAGGTGAGCAATGAAAGTTCAGCTTATTCCATCGCTATGTGCTCTCAGCGGATTGTTAATCGCCTCCATCGCATCAGCGCAGGTTGCTTATACATGGGTAGATAAAAATGGCGTGGTTCATTTTAGTGATACGCCAAACCAAGGTGCAAAAGCCATCGCGCTGCCAAACCTTGAAGCCAGCGCACCCGCTCCTAAGGTAGAAAGCACGGAATCACTCGCCCCTCAGACCAAGCTATCGAAAGAGCCACAAGACAAGCCGGAAAAGAAAACCGATAAACCTCTCCCATTAAAGCTCTCGATGCTGACTCCTCTACATAACGAAACCATCCGCAGCAACCGAGGCACCATCAATATTCAACTGGAAACCAATCGCAAGCTTGGTATCGGTGAACAGTTGCAACTGCTGCTCGACGGAAAACCTTATGGTGCGCCACAAAGCCATATGACGTGGCAGTTAAACAATATTGACCGAGGCACCCACACACTGGCCGTGCACGCGAAAAGAAGCGGCAAGCTTATTGCATCTACTAGCCCTATAACGGTGCATTTACATAGAGCAAGTGTTAAGCCGACCGTAAAAGGGGCAAAATAGAATATCTGGTGAAAAAAATAGCATCACTGCGGTGCTTTTCACTTTTTCTTCTGAGATTTATTCGCCATACTTAACGTTCAATTGCACCATTATTGTGCAGCGCACAATCTTAAAGCAAAACAAGGACGTAATGTGGATACCAGTCTTCCTAGTGCCATTCTCAACAACATGGTGACAGCAACGCTGATTCTTGATGATGGATTGGCTATCCGTTATGCCAATCCGGCTGCCGAGTTGCTGTTTTCTCAAAGCGCGAAACGTATTGTTGAACAATCGCTTTCTCAATTGATTCAACATGCGTCGCTGGATCTCGCGCTGCTCACTCAACCATTGCAAAGTGGCCAAAGCATCACCGACAGTGACGTCACTTTCGTTGTTGATGGCCGCCCCTTAATGCTAGAGGTGACAGTTAGCCCAATCACTTGGCAAAAACAACTGATGTTACTCGTCGAGATGCGCAAAATTGATCAACAGCGCCGACTCTCTCAAGAACTGAACCAGCACGCCCAGCAACAAGCGGCGAAACTGTTAGTCCGAGGGCTTGCACATGAGATCAAAAACCCGCTAGGTGGATTACGTGGTGCAGCGCAATTGCTAGAAAAAATGCTGCCAGATCCCTCTCTCACCGAATATACGCACATCATTATTGAGCAAGCCGACCGTTTAAGAGCGCTCGTTGATCGATTACTCGGACCACAAAAGCCAGGTAAGAAGACACTAGAAAACTTGCATCAAATTCTGGAAAAGGTCCGCCAGTTGGTTGAACTAGAATCGCAACGTTCAATCGTGATTGAACGTGATTACGACCCGAGCTTGCCAGAAATTTTGATGGATGCGGACCAAATCGAACAGGCGATGCTTAATATCGTCAGTAATGCGGCGCAAATTCTTAGCCATCAAGAACACGGTAAAATCACCATTCGCACCAGAACGGTGCATCAAGCTAATATTCACGGCAAACGCTGTAAACTCGCTGCGCGTGTCGAAATCACAGACAACGGCCCAGGCATTCCACCGGAATTACAAGACACGCTGTTCTATCCCATGGTCAGTGGCCGCGAGGGAGGAACTGGCTTAGGGCTGTCTATTTCACAAAATTTGATCGACCAGCACAATGGAAAAATAGACGTAGAAAGCTGGCCTGGTCACACAACATTTACTATTTATTTGCCGATCTGATTGCGCTAATGGACTTCAAGTCGCATCAGTTTTTCGGTTTGCTGCAAGGATTACTACATGAGTAAAGGATATGTTTGGGTCGTTGATGACGACAGTTCCATTCGCTGGGTGATGGAGAAAACGCTCTCCTCTGCCAACATAAAATGCGAAACCTATGCCGATGGGGAAAGCGTTTTGATGGCGCTCGAACGCGAAGTACCAGATGTGCTGGTATCGGACATTCGCATGCCGGGCATTGATGGATTAGAGCTGCTAAAACAAGTACAGCGCGATTACCCAGACCTTCCCGTGATTATCATGACCGCCCACTCGGATTTGGATGCGGCAGTGAATGCGTACCAAAAAGGCGCCTTTGAATACTTACCAAAACCTTTTGATATCGATGAAACCTTAACGTTAGTTGAACGAGCGATTGCACACAGTCACGAAAATAAACGTGAGCAACTCTCTCCAGAAGACATTCCCGCGGAAACGCCAGAAATCATCGGTGAAGCGCCAGCCATGCAAGAAGTATTTCGCGCCATTGGTCGTCTTTCTCGCTCCTCAATTTCAGTATTGATTAACGGTGAATCGGGCACGGGTAAAGAGCTCGTTGCTCATGCGTTGCACCGCCATAGTCCTCGCGCCAACAAACCTTTTATTGCACTCAATATGGCGGCGATTCCCAAAGATCTGATTGAGTCAGAGTTGTTTGGTCATGAAAAAGGGGCATTTACCGGGGCGAACAATGTTCGTCAGGGTCGATTCGAACAAGCCAATGGCGGCACCCTATTTTTAGACGAAATCGGTGACATGCCGTTAGATATTCAAACCCGTTTGCTGCGTGTTCTGGCCGACGGACAGTTTTATCGAGTGGGCGGTCACTCCCCAATCAGCGTCGACGTAAGGATTGTCGCGGCAACACACCAGAATTTAGAAAAGCTGGTGCATGAAGGCGATTTCCGTGAAGACTTATTCCATCGCTTGAACGTGATTCGAGTGCAGATTCCGGCATTGCGTGAACGTAAGCAGGACATCGAAAAACTTACGCAGCATTTTCTTATCCGAGCGGCTGATGAGCTGGGGGTCGAAACCAAAACTCTGCATCCGTCGACCGTTGAAATTCTTAACCGCCTTGATTGGCCGGGCAACGTGCGTCAATTAGAGAATATTTGCCGTTGGTTAACCGTCATGGCCAGTGGTAGCGAGGTATTGCCAAACGACTTACCAAGCGAACTGCTCGAAGAGAAAAAATCCATTTCGGACTCTGAGCATGGCAGCTGGCAAGAACAATTGGCGGATTGGGCACGTCAATCACTCGCGGTAGGAGATAAAGAACTGCTTTCTTATGCTTTACCAGAATTTGAGCGCATTTTATTAGAGGCCGCTTTGGAGCACACTAAAGGTCACAAGCAAGATGCCGCTAAAGTATTAGGCTGGGGGCGAAACACGCTTACCAGAAAATTAAAAGAATTGTACTGACAATCACTTACGTGGTGCGTTAACAACGAGAGTCGTTTGTCACTCGATATTAACAAAAATATCAGTACAATTGTGGCGCACCACCATCTATGTGATTAGGCAATGTCTACTGCTACGACTCAAATTACACTGCGTACCGCTGTTCTCATTCCATTTGTCATGATCTTCTTACTGGCGATCGGTGTCATTGTCTACGTCCAAAAACAAAGCTACGAAGAAGTGGTCACAGATATCAGCGACAAACAACTTTCCGTGTTAACCGAAAGTGTCCACGACCACCTTAATAGCTATCTGCGCAAGCCGTTTACTGCAGTTATGGCTCTCGCACATAACGTCAGCTATCACAACCTTTATCACCCTCACGACACCTCAGATATTCAAAGCTACCTGCTGAGTGCATTCAAAAACCTTTACCAATCGATACCGCAGTTGGATGTCATCGCATTTGGTTCAGAAAGCGGTGACTTTGCCGGGTTCCGCCGCGAGCTTTCCGACGATTACACCTTAATGGTTCAAGATCGATATACCGATGGTGATCTGATTATTTATGGCACCAACCATGTAAGTAATAGCATTCGAACGGTTATCTCTCCATACGATCCTCGCACTCGCCCATGGTATACGCCCGTCGCAGAGACTCAAACCTCGATGTGGTCTGAGATTTATACGAATGCCGATGAACGCCAGGATATTACGCTGTCAGCCATGACACCGGTGTATAAACACGACCAATTTGCTGGCGTGTTGGTGACAGACATTCGCATCAACACATTTAACGAATTTCTACGTGAGTTAAAATACAACACCAAAGCTTCGGTCTACATCATGGACCCAGAGCATCGTTTAATCGCTCACTCAGGCCCGGGAAGCGTTATCTCATGGGGCACAAAGTTTTCTGATAAAGGGCAGCGTTTGTTTGCGGCTGAAAACGCAGATCCGATCATCAAAATCAGTGCGAGCCGCGTTCGGTCGTTTGATCTCAACAATACTAAGCAACCTTACACCTTTTCATTTGAGCATGACGGCCAACGTATTTTCAGCCGACTAACCCCATACCGAGATCAAAACGGTTTAACATGGTTTATTGGCACCTCTATATCTGAATCCGAGTTGCTGGGTACATTGCCGAAAAGCCAACAAAAGAGTTGGCTGGTCGGGTTTATCGTCAGCTTATTTGGTATCGCCATCAGTTGGATCATTTTCAACCGAGTCACCAGACCGATTAACGCGACGGCCGACGCCGCCCAACACCTTGCGAATGGCGATTGGGACAGCAGTATGCCAAAACCTGGTTATGTGTATGAGACAACGGTACTTGTGCATGCCTTTAATGAGATGACGAGTAACCTCAGAGCCTCATTTAAAGCGTTGCGTGAGCAGTTGGTTTATGACTCTCTGACACGCTTATACAGTCGTCAGGGCTTGGTCGAAATCTGTGAGAACCAATCTCACCTGTGCCACGGCAGTTTATTTTTACTTGGTATCAACAAATTTAGAGATATCAACGACAGTGTGGGTCATCATAACGGTGATCAACTGTTGGTCAGCATCGCAGAAAGGCTAAAACAAGAGTTTAGTGATAACGCGTTACTGGCTCGGATTGGCGGTGATGAGTTCGCAGTGTTTCTCTCAAACGCCGATACGGAAGCCAAAGTTAGACAAACCGAGCGTCGATTACAGCAACTCTTTTCCACCCCATTTATGGTGGAAGGTGAGAATGTAGTGATGAAGATTTCACTTGGCATTGTGCAAACCCAACCAAATGAAACCATGCCGCTGTGGCTTCGCAACGCCAGCATCGCATTAAGCTACGCCAAGCAAGACTCACTGACCGGTGTCTGTCATTACAGCCCTGAACTGGCAAGCGCTTCAAAGTTCCGCACCCAAATGCTGACTAAGATTCAAACTGGCATCGAAAACCAAGAGTTTGTCCCTCATTATCAACCTATTGTGGATCTCGCTAGTGGTAATGTGTGTGGCGCAGAAGCGCTGGCGCGCTGGCACAGTGACTCAGGAATGGTGTCACCATTAGATTTTATTCCAATCGCAGAAGAAAGCGGCATGATCAAAGCCATTGGCCAACAAATTCTGTTACAAGCTTGCCGCGATACATACCAAGCCATTCAAAGTAATCAGTGGCCATCAGACTTCCAACTGCATGTGAACATCTCCGTTAATCAACTGTCCTGCCCTGATTTTGTCGATACGTTGACCAACGTATTGGATATCACAAAATTACCCGCCAGTAACCTAACACTGGAGATCACCGAGTCGCGCATTATTGATAGCGCACCAACCACACTGGAAAATATGACCAAACTGCGTGATATGGGGATTGGTATCGCGATCGATGATTTCGGTACCGGTTACTCATCACTGGGTTATCTTCACTCACTGCCATTTACTTGTTTGAAGATTGATCGCACCTTCATCAATCAACTCACGCAAGAAAACTTAGACAGTTCGGTCGTTGCTGCGGTCATCAATATCACCGCGGGCCTCAAAACCAATGTCGTCGCAGAAGGCGTAGAGGATAGCAATCAAGCACAATTACTACGCTCTTTAGGCTGCAACCAAGTGCAAGGCTTCTATTACAGCCGTCCAATGCCACTAGAAGAGTGGCCAACACATTTGGTTAACATGAAGTAGAAAAGAGCGAGAATCGTTGATTTCCTAGTCATCCTCTACTGACAATCTACCTAACTGTTATTTATACTTAACTGCAAATCTTACCCATGTATTGTCACAGATGATGTTTGGGCCCTGTTCCAGTTCATAACTATCCGGATCGACATAATGATAACGAAGAACCTTCCTCTTACTGATTTGCACCGCCACCTTGACGGTAACATTCGTACTAAAACGATTCTTGAGCTTGGCCAAAAATTTGGTATTGCTCTGCCAGCGTACGATATTGAGTCTCTAACTCCTCACGTTCAAATTGTCGAAGCGGAACCCTCTCTTGTTGCTTTCCTTTCTAAGCTCGACTGGGGTGTTGCGGTACTGGGCGACCTAGATGCATGTCGTCGTGTGGCGTACGAAAACGTAGAAGACGCACTAAACGCTCAAATCGATTACGCTGAACTGCGTTTCTCACCATACTACATGGCAATGAAACACAAGTTACCAGTAGCGGGTGTTGTTGAAGCAGTCGTGGACGGTGTGCAAGCGGGTATGCGCGATTTTGGCGTGAAAGCCAACCTGATCGGCATCATGAGTCGCACATTTGGCACCGACGCATGCCAACAAGAACTGGACGGCATTCTGAGCCAAAAAGATCACATCGTTGCCGTCGACTTGGCGGGTGACGAACTGGGCCAACCGGGCGATCGCTTTGTGTCTCACTTCAAACAAGTACGCGACGCTGGCCTTGGGGTAACGGTTCATGCTGGTGAAGCAGCAGGTGCAGAGAGCATGTGGCAAGCAATCAATGAGCTGGGCGCAACTCGTATCGGTCACGGCGTAAAAGCGATCCACGATCCAAAACTGATGGATTACCTAGCAGAAAACCGCATTGGTATTGAGTCTTGCCTAACATCAAACTACCAAACAAGCACGGTAGAAACGTTAGAAAACCACCCTCTCAAACAGTTCCTAGAGCATGGCGTTCTTGCGTGTCTGAACACTGATGATCCAGCGGTAGAAGGCATCGAACTGCCATACGAATACGAAGTAGCGGCACCAGCAGCTGGTCTGAGCCAAGACCAGATTCGCCAAGCGCAAATCAATGGCCTTGAGATTGCGTTCCTTTCAGAAGCAGAAAAAGCCGAACTGAAAGCAAAAGTAAAAGATCGCGCTTAAATCCAGCGAAAACATAAAAAATGCCAGCATCTGCTGGCATTTTTTATATCTTGAATCGGCGTCTATGATTAGATAACACGAGAGAATTGTTGCTGACGCGCCTTCGCTCGCAGGTACTTATCGAAGCTCATACAAATATTACGGATCAGCAAACGACCTCGCAGCGTCACACGAATTTCATTGTCATCCACTTCCACCAGCTCATCGTTGATGAAGGTCTGAAGTAGCTGCAAGTCTTCTTTAAAGTACTGATCAAACTTCACTTTAAACTCAGACTCAATCGCTTTCTTGTCTAACTTAAAATTACAGATCAGCTGCTTGATCACTTCGCGACGTAGCAAATCATCAGAGTCTAGAGAGACCCCTTTCCACAGTGCGTGACGAAGTTCGTTGACTTGAGCGTAGTATTTCTTCAGCTCTTTCTGGTTTTGCGCGTATGCATCGCCGATCATCGAGATTGCAGAGACACCAAAGCCAACCAAATCACATTCACCTTGTGTGGTGTAGCCTTGGAAGTTGCGATGCAAAATACCTTCGCGCTGAGCAACGGCAAGTTCGTCATCAGGCAATGCAAAATGGTCCATACCGATGAACTGGTAGCCAGCACCAGTCAGTGTCGCGATGGTATCTTGCAGAATCGCCATCTTCTCTTCTGCTTTAGGCAGATCTTCGTCTTTAATCTTACGCTGCGCTGCAAATAGCTGTGGCATGTGCGCGTAGTTAAATACGGACAGACGGCCCGGCTGCATTTCTAGTACTTGTTCTAACGTCTTGGCAAAAGAGTCTTTGGTTTGCTTTGGCAAGCCGTAGATCAGATCTAGGTTTGTCGAACGGAAACCCAACTCTTTTGCGCGCGCAACCATCGCAAAGATGAACTCTTCATCTTGCTCACGGTTCACCAGTTTTTGCACTTCTTTGTTGAAGTCCTGAACACCGATGCTCAAGCGGTTAAAGCCTTCGCTACGCAGGTGATCCAGCATGGTGATCTGAATTTCACGCGGGTCAACTTCGATACTGATTTCAGCATCACTGCTAAAGGTAAACTCTTGGCGCAACAGGCTCATTACGCGTGTAATTTGCTTTTCAGAAAGGAACGTTGGCGTACCACCACCAAAGTGCAATTGCGTTACCGTTCTGCCCACCAATAAGGCTGCACGTTGACGAATCTCATGCTCAAGCACATCGAGGTATTCGTCCGCTTTGTGCGAGTGGCGCGTGATGACTTTATTACAACCACAGTAGTAACAAAGCTTGTGACAGAACGGAATGTGCACGTACAGCGATAATGGGCGGTCTGGGTACTGAGTGCATGCCATATCATAATCAGAAATGGTGAACGCTTCATGGAACTCCAGCGCCGTTGGGTACGACGTGTAGCGAGGACCGGAATAGTTGTACTTATCCAATACCGCTTGATCCCAGACGATTTGCTGCTTCGATTCAGTGTGTTGATTCGACATGGTGGTACTTTCCGTTAAATGCTAGGGCAACGAAAGCCGTCACCCGATATTCAGAGCCGCTATTTTGCCATACGACGATGACAAGCGTGGCAACGCCGACTGGCTTTTTAATTATAAAACTAAAGAAGTGCTAGCGTGATCACGATACCCCCAACAGTCATAAGGAAACCATTGGGGGTAACTATTAAATCATCTGAATATTGATTTGATTATTCAGTGGCTGGACGTTTTTCTGCAACACTTTGAGCTCCTCAATGATCGCATCAGTGAGGCGGCTTTCCGCTTTATGACGCGTCAAGTTCTGTTGCATACGCTCTTTCTTGGCAAGTTGTTGGCGTTCTTCACCACGCGCCATATCTTTCACGATATGGTAAAGCTCAGAAATTGCAGGGTACGTTTTATCGAAATCGACACGGTCTTCACCTTGTACATAATCCATGATGTTATACACACGAATACTGATTTCAGATAAATCGCATTGGCCTTGAATACCCGCCTGACACAAGGTATGCACATTCTCAAAAATGTTGGCGTTACGTTTATCTATCGCCAATTTTTGATGCTTTAGCTGCAATTCCTTTTGCTTTTTCAATTTAAGCAGAAGGTAACCTGCATAAGAAGCAAGTGCGATGATAATCACAACACCAGCAATAGCTAATAAGGTTACATTCATAGCTTAATTATCCTTTGTAGTCGTCGAAGTTAATGTCGTCGAAATCTGCCAGCAAGTCATCATCATTGCGCGTGCTTTTCTCAGCAGGAGCAGTGAAGTCTTCCTCTTCTTCAGGTTCCAACAAACCTAGTTGGTCCATTAGCTTCTCAATGCGGTCGAGCTTCTCATCGACGTATTTCTGTAGACCTGTGCCTAGGTTTTCACCCGCTTCAATACGGTCTAGCAACACGTTCAATTGCGCGTCATTTTCTAGCATCTCTAGTTCTTGCTCTGCCGACAAACGACGCTCTTGCTTCGTCATTTTCTTCGCAGGCTCAACAACCAGAGGAATTTTCTTTTTACTGCCTAAACGCGGGTCGCGGTTTTGTGCAGCAGCTTGCTTTTTCTGCTCGTTAACTTCTGAGTTACGGTTACCCGTTTTCAAGCCTTTGCGCTTTTTAGCACGCTTGCGTAGGCGGCCTTCCACATCAGATTCTGTACGGTTACGAGTTACAACAAACTCAGGTGCGCCAGCGGCACCTGGCCTTCTAGATTTTTTACTACGGCTCATTACTGGGGTTTCCTCAGTAAAATTACATCATTACCAATAAATTCGAGTTCGAGCTTATCCCGCTCTGCTAGGAACTGGAACGTGTCACGACTAAAGAACACTACATGAGTGAGATCGTTCTTATAATGCCATGATTTGAAAGCCTCCACGTCGATGACCATTTTCGTCATCAGGCCTATCCAGCCCCCTGGCTTAACTAAATTCAACCATTGCTTCCACACCAAATCTGGGTGGTAGAGGTGCTCTATCACCTCTGTTGCTGTCATGAAGTCATACGTTTTATCTAAAACCGACGTATCAGGGTGGTAGTAGAGATCGTACAACGCCATGTTGTGCCCCGCCTCTTCCAGCATCAAGGAGAGCGTTGGGCCAGGACCACAACCAAAGTCGATACCATTTGATTGTGGAGAAATTCGCTCTGTGAGCGGGTCAGCAATACGCGACAAAAAGCGTCGGTAACCTAAATCTTCAGGGTTGTTCTCATGCAAATCATAGTGAGCTTTTTCGGTTTCCGCATCCAAACGTTGGTCTGGATTCACAAACACCAAACAGCACTGCTCACATTGAAGATATTCACGTCGCTTATCTTCAAAATAGTGGTGAGTACGCTGATTTTGGCATAAAGGACAGGTATGCATGCTGACTTCCTCAAACAGGGATGCGAAACATACCAGAAAGTGAACTCAGATTGGAGTGTTACTGAGTATTTTTTCAGCAATTTTTGTTAAAAAACTTTGTTTACAACCCATCGAAGTAAATAAGTGCAGTAATCGTAATTCAGATTGCGACTTACCAAGGGAAAAGAATATAAAAAAAGCGACAGTCAGACTGTCGCTTTCTAAGTGCCATCAAGTGGCGAAACTGTGTTGCACACATTTGGTGCACCAATGATCCCTTTGTTTTTCGAGCTTTCCCTGCCAAAAAGAGTTGTTTTTCATCTTCCTGATGAGTTTTGGCTATCCGTTTACTTCCTGTCTACTGAGCAACTTCCTGTGCCTGATCCGTTTCACTGTCTTAACCGTCAGACGAGATGACCATCCTTATCAGATAGGCTCCCTACCTATCTAAATCCCTTTCTAAATCACCAAGCATCCGAGCTACATCCTTGGAGACCTAAACCGTGGTCTAAAATCCTTACATTCACCCCCTGTGAACGACTTCTACTTTACGCCATCCCGCGATGCTCACAAGTAATGGGTTGAAAAAATAATCCGCCTATTTTCTAAAAATATCAAAATTATCATTTAATCAAAAACTTAAAAACACTAACAAGAAAAAGCCAACATCAAGTATGGCAAATGTCTCACAAACTACCGAGCTAACTATCGCTTTCGAACTCAAAGTCGACTGTGATATTTGTCACGAACAAAAATGCCCTAGCGAATTCACTAGGGCACTTTTGTATAAGTTGCTCGAACGATGTAGGGACATCTACCCAATAAACTCAAGATGCAGGATCATCTTGAGCGATTTAGGTATATTAGTGCAGACCGCCAACGTATTTAGACAGCACTTCGATATCTTCGTCTGTCATTTTCTTCGCGATGTCGCGCATCATGGCATTCATATCATTACCACGGTCGCCATCACGGAATTTTTCTAGCTGAGCTTTGATGTAGTCAGCATGCTGACCAGAAATTTTCGGGAAACCTGAAAGCTCTGTACCATTGCCACGAGGACCATGACATGCAATACATGCGGTTAGGCCACGCTCGGCATCACCAGCGGTATAAAGCGTTTTGCCTTTTGCTACCACATCTTCAGGTGTTGAGTTTTCTGAAACTGGTAGCGAAGCGTAGTAAGCAGATAGGTCTGCGATATCTTCATCGCTCAGTGGCATTGCCATACCACTCATTACAGGATCGTAACGACCTTGTTTACCACCACTTGTCATGCCTAGCTTAAGTTCTTTTAACTGCTTCTCAAGATACTTAGCGTGTTGGCCTGCGAGTTTCGGGTACGTTGTTATTGCACTGTTGCCATCTGCTCCGTGACAGGCGACACAGGTTTGTGATTTTGCTTTACCAGCCTCAATATTACCTTGGGCCCATACTGAGCAACTGGCTAAAAGACTCAAAATTAGCGCTAATTTCTTCATGACATTCCATTATAATTATCAAGCTTCCAGTACCACGGAATGTGAACATACCGCGTACACTCATGGTACAATAGGCGACCTTATGCCGAGCACGGTTATTTTACACATTTTCACAAAAAAGTAATCAATCGACTACACAAAGTCGAGATGGAGTTAACAGTGAGCGTAAAAATTCATTACCAAAATACGCATTTCATCACCAGCGCACCCGATATTCGTCACCTACCGGAAGACGAAGGTGTCGAAATTGCGTTTGCAGGACGCTCAAACGCTGGTAAATCGAGTGCACTTAACCGTCTAACTAATCAAAAAAGCTTAGCCAAGACATCAAAGACACCTGGTCGTACGCAATTAATCAACCTTTTCAAAGTAGAAGAAGGTTGTCACATTGTCGATCTACCTGGATACGGTTTTGCTCAAGTACCGGTAGAGATGAAAAACAAATGGCAGAAATCTTTAGGTGAATACCTACAGAAACGCGAGTGCCTAAAAGGCTTAGTGGTTCTGATGGACATTCGTCATCCAATGAAAGATCTCGACCAGCAAATGATTTTCTGGGCCATCGATAGCCACATTCCTGTGCAAGTTTTGCTAACCAAAGCAGATAAACTAAAAAGTGGCGCACGCAAACAAACCCTGCTGAAAGTTCGCAAACAGGTGGAAACTTTCGGTGGCGACGTTTCCGTTGATGTGTTCTCTTCCCTTAAAGGATTAGGCGTTGATCAGCTGCGCGCAAAACTGGATACCTGGTTTGCACCGGCGCTCGCACACCTGATAGAAGAAGGCGAACTGGATACCCCAGCAAGCGACGAAGAATAATTAACAATATTTGTTAAATCTTTTCGATACGGCCCTACCATTTGGTGGGGCTTTTGTTTATCTGAGCTAAATAACAGGCAATAAAAATCCCCACCTTCCTGGCAGGGATAACGGGAGAGAAAAATTGGTAATTATTGTTATGTGACGAAGCATTGCTGAACTATCGGATGATTTCAATAGCTTAAAAAGCCGCCTAACTTTAGCTTTCGCTTAATCAACTCACAACCATAACCAATAAAGAAAATACAATTCAACAAGTTAGACAGAAACCTACCCATTTTCCCGTCAACTTAGTTTCCTTCAAGAAAAAATCATAGTGTGATTGGCATAAATTTACAGACTGAATAGTTTGCGAGTTTTTGAAGAAAATTGGAGTGTAGACAATAGGTTAAAGGTGGGAGAAATATAAAGACAAGTCGTTACCAACCCAACACATTGAACAAAAAGAAAAATTTTCTTTCGCCCAATAAAAAACGCCCCAGTCAAAAGCTGACTGGGGCGGCTGAATCAGCCTAATCCAATAACGTGAAACAAAAGGTCTGAAAGATAGAACATCTTACCTCTGTACCCTACGAGTATTAATGTACAACAATTGGTCAGAATTGCAAAGAATTTTTGTAGTTTTTTTTCATGAAATTTTTATTAAGCAACATCAAAGTTAACTTTGCGCCAGATTTTTTAATCGCAAAAAAAAGCCAGCGTTTGTGCGCTGGCTCATAATTAATTGGTTATTTTGGTCTAAAAGTGACTAATGAGCTTGATCCCAGTTGTCACCGTGCCCTGCTTCTGCAACCAACGGTACTTTTAGCTCTGCTGCAGATTCCATCAATTTCTGTACTTTACTTTCAATTTCGGACAATGATGACTCTTCAACTTCAAAGACCAATTCATCGTGTACTTGCATTAACAACTTCACACGACCATTGCCTTCTTCCTGAATCCACTGATCAACCAACAGCATCGCTTTCTTAATGATGTCCGCAGCTGTACCTTGCATCGGTGCGTTGATTGCCGCACGTTCAGCAGCTTTACGACGCATACCGTTGCGCGATTTGATTTCTGGTAAATGCAAACGTCGACCAAAAATCGTTTCAACATAGCCCTTATCTGCAGCCGTGCTGCGCGTGTCTTCCATGTACTGCATAACGCCAGGGTAACGCTCAAAGTATTTATCCATGTAGGCTTGTGCTTCGCCGCGAGGGATACCAAGCTGCTTCGCCAAACCAAATGCACTCATGCCATAGATAAGCCCGAAGTTAACGGCTTTAGCACGGCGACGCTGCTCACTGGATACTTGTTCAATATCCAGACCCATAATTTCTGCCGCAGTTGCCGCGTGAATGTCTTTACCATCACGGAAGGCATCTAATAACGCTTGGTCGCCAGAAAGGTGAGCCATGATGCGCAGTTCGATTTGCGAGTAGTCGACCGCTAAGATTTTATGGCCAGCTGGTGCGACAAACGCTTGGCGAATACGACGGCCGGCTTCGTTACGAATTGGAATGTTCTGTAAGTTCGGATCGGTAGAAGATAGACGACCTGTTGCGGTTACCGCTTGATGGTAAGAAGTATGCACACGCCCTGTTGTTGGGTTGATCATCTTCGGCAGCTTATCCGTGTACGTCGATTTAAGCTTCGCCAAACCGCGATATTCCAAAATCAATTTTGGCAGTGGGTAATCTAAGGCAAGCTCTTGTAGCACTTCTTCATTCGTCGATGGTGTACCTGATGGCGTTTTCTTCACCACCGGTAAACCCATTTTTTCAAATAGGATGGCTTGTAATTGCTTTGGCGAGTTCATGTTGAACTCTTGCTCAGCGATTTCATACGCCTTCTTTTCAAGCTCATCAAGGCGAGCGGTAATCTCGACCGACTGCGCACTCAGCTTCATTTCGTCAATAAAGACCCCGGTGCGTTCAATGCGCGAAAGAACTGGCACCAACGGCATTTCAATCTCTTCGTAAACTGTCTTTAGGCTTTCATCCTGCTCGATATTCGCAAACAAGCGATTGTGCAGACGAAGGGTCACATCCGCATCTTCTGCCGCGTATGGCGATGCTTGTTCCAACTCGATTTGGTTAAACGTAAGCTGATTTTTGCCTTTACCTGCAATTTGCTCAAAAGAAATGCAACTATGCTGTAGGAAGCGCAGCGCTAAGCTGTCCATATCGTGTTTACCGCCGACACTGTTGTAAATGTACGATTCCAACATCGTGTCGTGCTTGATACCTTTTAGTTCAATGTCATAACGAGCCAATACAGACGCATCATACTTTAAGTTTTGACCAACTTTTGCTTTCGCTGCATCTTCAAGAATTGGCTTAAGCTGTCCTAAAACCCAATCACGATCAAGCTGTTCAGGTGCATCTAGGTAGTCATGTGCAACAGGCACATAAGCGGCAATGCCTTCATCGACAGCGAATGACAAACCAACTAGGTTCGCTAGCATGTAATCTAGGTTGTCGGTTTCCGTATCAAACGCAAACAACTCGGCCGTTTGAAGTTTGTCTAGCCACGCATTGAAGGTTTCTTCATCCAGAATCGTTTCATATTGGCTGCGGTCGATTGTCACTGCGGAAGTTTCCATCTCGGTATGAGAAGCAGAGGCTTGAGCAGAGCCAGCAAGCTCAACAGCTTCTACCGACCCAGAACCACCTTCAAGTAGTTCGTTCAACCAAGATTTAAACGTCAGTTGACCATACAGCTTCACTAGTTCGTCTTTATTTGGTTCCGCTTTCAGCAGTGATTCTGGCGTTTCTTCAAGTTCAACATCCAATTTAATGGTCGCGAGCTCGTACGACAGCATGGCATTTTCTTTGTTATCGATGAGCTTCTTCGCCATGGTTTTAGAACCACGGAAGCCAAGTGCAGCAATGTCATCGAGATTTTCATACAGCTTAGTCAGACCGCCAATACCTTGCAGTAGTGCGGTCGCTGTTTTGTCACCCACGCCTGGTACACCAGGGATGTTATCTACTTTATCGCCCATCAGCGCTAGGTAGTCGATGATTAACTCAGGTGGAATGCCAAACTTTTCAACCACACCTTCACGATCCATCACGACGTTCGTCATGGTGTTGATCAAAGTAATATTATCATCCACCAACTGCGCCATGTCTTTATCACCAGTACTGATCAATACAGGCATGCCCTTTTGTGATGCTTGATGCGCCAACGTACCAATGACGTCATCCGCTTCGACGCCAGGAACGCAGATTAGTGGTAAACCCATCGCGCGAATAACATTGTGCAATGGTTCAATTTGGCAACGCAGATCATCCGGCATTGGCGGACGATTAGCTTTGTATTCTGCATACATATCATCACGGAAGGTTTTTCCCTTCGCATCGAAAACCACCGCGATGCGCTCAGACGCAAACTGACGCATCATGCTGCGTAACATGTTCACGACACCGTAAACGGCATTAGTTGGAATTTCACCATTACTCATGGTGCCCGGGTAGGCGTGAAAAGCGCGATATAGGTAAGAAGAGCCGTCGATAAGGATCAACGGATTTTCAGGAATACTTGCCATAATTGTCTGTATCCAATTCAGTACTTGAGAGATCTGCCTAGGATGCCATGACTGCTGATCCGAATCTATCTTGTTCGCTCGATCTAGGTCGCGTAAATTTTTCGATTTTATTCACGAAGATAACCTCACCCTGTGGATAACTCTGTTTATAGAAATTATCCACTGGTTATCCAATGATAGAAAACATAAAAAACACACACGGTAAATTATTGTTTTTAAATATTTATTTTATAAAACGGCGAGAAGATCAACGATCCTTAAATGATCATCGTGTGTGGAAAAAATACGAATAGTGACGTCAAATAGAAATCGTAGAAAAGAAAAAAGCGACCCGAATGGGGTCGCCTAGCAGAAGTGGTAAAGCAAATTCTGTAAATAGAGCAGCTTACCAAGAAGCTATAAATTACACTGGAAGCAATGTGAGCAATGTCGTGTCAAAAAGAATTCGTGCAAGTTCTCGGAAAAATGTTTCATCACTTCTCAACTTTCAGTTAATCAACTTCTGTTAATAAGTCATTCAACGTCCTTGTGAACTCTTCCTCATTCCCTAAGACAGGTTTAATAATAATGATTCTCATTTCGTAGTCAACAGTTAAATGAGAAAAAATCTCATTTATTTTCACATCGCTTTAATGAAATGAACTCGAGATTCACGAAGGTTGATTTTTTCTTCAAATTTTTCAATGATATAGCCATTTCTCAATAACAATCGAAGCATAGCAGGAAACTGATTTCGAGATTTCACTTTTAACGTGTTATAGCCTTGCTCAGCCGCCCAATCTTCTTGTGCTTCTAAAAGCAATTGTGCCACGCCTTCATTTCGAGCCTCAGGAACGACACCACCCAACCAGCTATAGAAAACACCATCCTCTAATTCGTAACCTATTTTGAAGCCGACAATCGTGCCATTTTTTTCTGCAACGAGGATTAAACTGTTTTTCTCTTCTAAACGTTGAGTCATGGAGTCTACCGTTTCTCCTTTCGAAAATTCGGTAACACGTGCCACAACTTGAAGTGCTTCTTCCAATGTGCCTTCACGAATCAGCATTGTCATTGTTCTCTTCTCCAAAATAAAAATACCCAAGCACCTTGGATTGTTACTGTTGTAATCCGCCTGAGGTTACTTGGGTATATACAGACGAACAACTCTTGTTGGTCTGGTGTTTCTCACTGAGCGATAATTACTCTTCAGTCGCTTCCGGAGTACGATTTAGGTGTTGAGCAGTTTGTGCATTCTCTTCTGCCAACCACTCAGCCACGTCTTTCGCAAAGTACGTTAAGATGCCGTCAGCACCTGCACGTTTGAAGCACAGTAGTGATTCCATCACAATTTCGCGCTCTTTGAGCCAGCCATTCATGATCGCCGCTTTATGCATCGCGTACTCGCCAGACACCTGATAAGCAAACGTCGGTACCTGAAGTTCGGTTTTAACTCGGCGAACTACATCTAAGTATGGCATACCAGGTTTAACCATCACCATGTCCGCACCTTCATTGATGTCTAGCGCCACTTCATGGATCGCTTCGTCAATGTTTGCTGGGTCCATTTGGTAGTTTTTCTTGTTGCCGCCTTTTAGATTTGAAGAAGAGCCAACCGCATCACGGAATGGTCCGTAGTAGTTCGACGCGTACTTAGCCGAGTAAGCCATGATTTGTGTATGAATGTAGCCCGCATTTTCTAATGCTTCGCGGATCTTACCAATACGGCCATCCATCATGTCTGAAGGCGCGACGACGTCAGCACCCGCTTCAGCGTGAGACAAAGCCTGCTTAACCAGTACTTCCGTGGTTTCATCATTCATTACGTAACCATCTTCATCGATGATGCCGTCTTGGCCGTGCGTCGTGAATGGGTCAAGTGCCACATCTGTGATCACACCGATTTGAGGAATATGTTCTTTAAGCGCACGTACTGCTCGCTGAACCAAACCTTCTGGGTTGTAGGCTTCAGTAGCACATAAGCTTTTAGCGTCTTGGTTTACGACAGGGAAAAGCGCGATTGCTGGAACGCCTAGATTTGCAAGGTATTGCGCTTCTTCTAGCATTAAATCAATCGACAAACGCTCTACACCCGGCATGGACTCAACGCTCTCACGACGATCTTTACCCATTAGGATGAACATTGGATAAATCAGATCATTAACAGAAAGTTGGTTCTCAGCCATCAAACGACGACTAAAATCGTGCTTACGTAAACGACGCATACGGCGTGCAGGGAATGGACCTTGAATTGATACAGACACCATTTTCTCCTTGTCTGGACGGTTATGATGATCAAATCATCTGGTGAACAAAATCATATCACTCTTGATGCATGTTGCGAGTGACAATCTGGAAAAAGGTAATGAAAAAAACTGAAAATGACCCAGCACTCACACTCAAGTATACTTCGAATACGAAACCAACCATGAAGCACAGAGAGTAACGATGATCGATACCCACGCGCACATCTATGCCAGCGAATTTGATAACGACCGCGATGAAGTAGTACAACGCGCCTTAGCGCAAGGCATTAATAAGATCCTGTTGCCAAACATCGATCTGGACTCTATTGAGCCCATGCTACAAACCGAAGCGACATATCCTGACGTGTGCCACTCAATGATGGGACTCCACCCTTGCTATGTGGATAACAACGTTGAGCAAACGTTGGAAGTCATCCGCGGCTGGTTTGAGAAACACAAGTTTATTGCGGTGGGCGAAATTGGTATCGACCTGTATTGGGACAAAACCTATCGCGCCGAGCAAGAGATGGCGTTCGTAGCTCAACTTAACTGGGCAAAAGAGATGGATTTACCAGTCGTTATCCACACTCGTGATTCGATTGAAGAAACACTCACTTTGCTAAGACAAGAGCAAAATGGTCGTCTGCGTGGTGTATTCCACTGTTTTGGAGGCAGCTTAGAAGAAGCGCAAGCAATCAATGAGCTAGGCTTCCACTTAGGCTTGGGTGGCGTATCGACCTTTAAGAATGGCGGGATGGATAAAGTCATTCCACATTTGGATATGCAGTGGGTCATTTTAGAAACCGATTGTCCATACTTAGCGCCTGTACCGCACCGTGGTAAGCGTAATGAACCAGCCTACACTTCTCTCGTTGCACAACGTGTTGCCGACTTGCGTGATGTCGATGTCGCAACTATCGATGCAATAACGACTGAAAATGCCAAAAAGCTGTTTAATATTTAATTCACGAAAATTGAAAAAAGCGACGAAATCAACGTCGCTTTTTTATTACCTAAACTATTGAATGAATGATTCAACCTATTGAAATAATAGAACAACCCACACAAAGTTATTGATAAACATAATAATTAACTAGCAACTCTACTTACCTCTCATATCGCCACTTTACTTCGTCTGTTTTGCAAAACTGTCGACAATTAGACATATTCTTTTTCTATACTGCTTTATGCCCATTAATTAGCACAAATGTAAAACAGCATGAATATGGAAGTTGAAGTGTGTACACATGGTGCTTACTTACAACGCGTACCGCGCAGTTTTTTTCAAAAGCTGCTGGGCATCAAGGAAGTATACGTATGCACAAAGTGTGGTTACGTCATGAAAGTTAAGTAGTTAGCCCAAGAAACAAACCAACCGCAAAAAAAAAAAGCGGCTCAATTGAGCCGCTTTTCACATCTAGATTAGCCTTATTCTTCGGTTTCCGCTTCTACCTCTTCGCTTCGACGCGTATAAAAACGCGCAAAGAATAAACCGACTTCAAACAGTAAACACATCGGAATAGCGAGTAAGGTTTGCGAGATCATGTCTGGTGGCGTTAACACCATACCTACGACAAACGCCGCCACAATGATATAAGGCCGTTTCTGTCTTAGATCTTCTGGAGTGGTGGCACCAGTCCAACACAACAAAATGATCGCAACAGGCACCTCAAACGCAATGCCAAACGCCATAAATAGTGCTAGGACAAAATCGAGATAGCTAGAAATGTCGGTCGCAAACTCTACACCACCCAATGAGATAGCAGTAAAGAAGCCAAACACTAGTGGAAACACCACAAAATACGCAAATGCCACACCGCAATAAAACAGCAGTGAGCTGGAAAACAGCAACGGCATAATCAAACGACGCTCATGTTTGTATAAGCCAGGAGCAACAAAGGCCCAAACTTGATACAAAATAAACGGCACCGCAATAAATACCGAAGCGATTAACGTCAACTTCAGTGGCGTGAAAAAGGGTGAAGCCACATCCGTAGCAATCATGGTCGCGCCTTCAGGTAGACGCTCTACTAAAGGTGCGGAAACAAACTCGTAAATGTGGTTAGAGAAATAAATTAGTCCGACAAACACCACCAACACTGCCAAAATTGAGCGCAGTAGTCGGTTGCGAAGCTCCAACAAATGACTAATTAAAGGTTGTGTCTGCTCGACGGTAGACATGGCAAACCTCTTATTAAAAACCAGATCAAAAAGGAGCTACCAATCACAAGTAGCTCCTCCTAATGAGACTATTCGGCTTTCTTATCTGCCGCTGTAACCTTGCTCTCTTCCGCTTTCTCTACCTTTTCTGCTGCTGGCTCTGTTTTTACAGGCTCAGCCTCTGAATCAGTGTTCTTTGCGTAAGGACGATTTACAGATTGCGCTGCCTTCTTCAATTCTTCGACTGAAGATTTCAACTCAGGGGACAAATCATCCATCCCCATTTGCTCTGCTTTGCGCAAGTTTTCTTGCAGCTCTTGGACTTTCAGCTCGTGTGACAATTCGTCTTTGACGCTATTTGCCATACTCTTAGCGGCACCGATAAAGCGAGACACGCTGCGAATAGCATGAGGCAAACGCTCCGGCCCAAGAACGACCAGACCAACAACAGATATTAATACCAGTTCCCAAAAACCGATATCAAACACGTTTTACGCCTGCTCTTTGTCTTTTTTCGTTTCAGGAGCAGCTTCTTTTTTCTGCTGCTCTTCTAGACTTTTTGGTTCGAAGTCTGCGTCTTTGTCATTTTTCGCAGGTTCATCTTCGCTCATCGCTTTTTTGAAGCCCTTAACGGCACCACCCAGATCGCCACCGATACCGCGTAGTTTCTTAGTTCCGAATAGCAATACAACAATTACAGCAATGATTAGAAGTTGCCAAACACTGATACCACCCATTCTCTTTACCTCGGGTCTTTAAATAAACAAAAATATTTCAAGAGTTTAACGTCTATTGACGATAAGCTCGCCAACTAAGCAGCCAAAATGTGACACCTGCGATACCGCTGGCCAACGAAAGCTGCTCAAAAGCATTGTTCACCAATATTGCCGAGCATACGACTAAAGTGGCGCCAACGCCAAATAAAAACTTTCCTGTCGCCTGCTGGCGCTTGCTCTGACGATACCCTTGGTAAAGATGATCCATGCGTTGGTTCATCGCTTTACCTTGTTTCAGGCTATCGTAAAGCAGCTCTGGCAGTTCCGGTAACTTCTCCGCCCAAAATGGTGCGCGATCTTTAATCGCATTCACCAAAGCTTGCGGCCCAACTTGATTCATCATCCATTCTTCAAGGAATGGTTTTGCGGTCTCCCACAAATCAAGCTGAGGGTACAGCTGCCTACCAAGACCTTCCACGTACAGCAGCGTTTTTTGCAGCAATACAAGCTGTGGCTGAACCTCCATATTGAATCGACGTGCCGTGTTGAACAAATTCAACAGCACATGACCAAAGGAGATTTCGCACAGTGGCTTAGCAAAAATAGGCTCACACACAATACGAATCGCGAACTCAAACTCATCGACATTGGTATCGGCAGGCACCCATCCTGAATCCACATGTAACTCCGCCACTCGGCGGTAGTCTCGATTGAAAAACGCCAGGAAGTTTTCCGCCAGATAACGCTTATCTTCACTATTAAGTGTACCAACGATTCCGCAATCTAGCCCGATCCACATTGGGTTCTCTGGATGTTCGGGTTTGACGAACACGTTCCCCGGATGCATATCGGCATGGAAGAAGCTGTCTCGGAACACCTGAGTGAAGAACACACTCACGCCGCGCTCCGCGAGCAATTTCATATTGGTGCCATTTGCTTTCAAGCCATCAATATCAGAGACTTGAATGCCATATATTCGCTCAGAAACCATGACAGTTTCATTACTGAAGTCAGGAAAAACTTCAGGAACATACAATTCTTCGCTGCCTTCAAAGTTGCGGCGCAACTGAATGGCATTCGCCGCTTCACGTCGTAAGTCGAGTTCATCAAGCAATGTTTTCTCGTACTCACGTACAACTTCAACCGGTTTCAAACGACGTGCTTCAGGCATCGCTCCGGCGACTATACGCGCCATTCGGTGCATCAGTTTTAGATCTGAATCAATGACCGGGCGAATATCTGGGCGGATAACCTTTAATACCACTTCTTGGTTAGAGTCTTTTAAACGCGCAGTATGCACCTGAGCAATCGACGCAGACGCCAGTGGTTTGATATCAAACTCGGTAAACCAGTTTTCTAACGGGCCACCTAATGCCTGCTCCATCTGCTTTTTTGCTAGCTCACCATCAAATGGAGCCACTTGGTCTTGAAGCAAAGCCAGGGGATCAGCAATGTGCGGAGGAAATAAGTCACGGCGCGTTGACATCATCTGACCGAACTTAATCCAAACTGGCCCCAGCTCTTGCAACGCTAAACGCAGACGCTCACCGAGTGGTTTTTCTGGATGCTTGTTCTTAATCCAGAACAGGCTTTTGCGCAGTAATAACGGAGCTTTGGTCAGTTGGTGATCGGGAAGCAGCTCATCTAAGCCGTATTCCAGTTGTACTTTGGCGATGTGGTATAAGCGCTTTAGTTCTGCTGGCGTCATGGTTTCTCCAATGCAGGCTTATCTGCATCCAGCTTATTCAGCAAAGCAGTCAAGCGTGCTTCAACGCGAGAAGCTTGGCTGCGAACCTCATCAACCTGGTCGCAAAAATACGCCACTTCTAGAGGAGCAGGTGCCAACTTCCACTCTTCAGTTACTACTTGCGCAAGATGACGCTGGTGTTTCTCTGCTTGAGATGCGAGGAAGTTGCCTATGTTTTTTGAACCTTGCACAAAGGTATGTGCAGCGACATCGCCAGTTACGCGAGACAACCACTCTTCAACATCTGGCTTGCAATCCACCATCAACTGAGAGAATTTCTGCGCCAATTGAATATCGCCTTCAAGCTCAAGTTTATCTTGTTTAATAAGGCGAGTGATGTTGGCCTGGTCACGCAGCTCTGGCAACACGCTCAAGTTGAGCGATAAGTAGCAGTTTGGCTGTCCTTCGTAATGACCGAGCACATCAATTTGCTGACTAAAAACGAACGTCAGTGTTTTATTGATCTCTTTCAGGTGAACTTGAATAACTTGACCTTTTAGACGCGCTAAACGGCGGCCCAATTCAGGGTCGTCTTTGATCAGAGTATTCAGTGACGTTTCAATCACAGCGGTGATAAGTGGTTCAAATGGCATGCCGTTAACCCTTAGAATTTATAACCGCGATGCAAAGCCACAATACCACCAGTTAAGTTGTAGTATTTGGTGTTTTCAAAACCTGCGTCTTGCATCATGCCTTCCAGCGTTTCTTGGTCTGGATGCATACGGATTGACTCCGCTAGGTAGCGGTAACTCTCTGAGTCATTCGCAACTAGCTCACCGATTCTCGGCAACAAGTGGAATGAATATGCGTCGTATACTTTCGATAACGGCTCTAGCACTGGTTTTGAAAATTCCAACACCAATAGACGGCCGCCTGGCTTCAGTACGCGGAACATTGAACGAAGCGCTTTGTCTTTGTCAGTCACATTACGCAAACAAAAACTGATGGTGATGGCATCAAAATAATCATCAGGGAACGGCAGTTCTTCTGCGTTGGCTTGAACGTAATGCACGTTACCCACAATACCGTTGTCACGCAGTTTATCGCGACCAACGTTAAGCATTGAATTATTGATATCAGCAAGGATGACATGGCCTTCATCGCCAACAATGCGCGAGAATTTCGCCGTTAAATCACCCGTACCACCACCTAGGTCAAGAATACGTTGGCCAGGGCGAGCGCCACTACAATCGATAGTGAAGCGCTTCCAAAGGCGGTGAATACCACCAGACATCAGGTCATTCATGATGTCGTATTTTGTTGCCACGGAGTGGAATACTTCGGCAACCTTAGTCACTTTTTCGTCTTTTGCCACTGTAGAGAAACCAAAGTGGGTGGTTTCATTCTCTAACGCTGTATTGGATTGCAAACTTGTGTCCGTCATTCTAATTCCTCTTAGGCAGCGCTTTCTCTCTGCGGGGCGTTTGCTGACAAATAAAATCGCCCACTGCACTGCGGGCGATTAGTTTACTTTATCCTCAGCCGGATGTCTTTCTACTAACGGGTCATTTTCTGAAAATGAATCACTCTGCGCTAACTGTGCGAGGTCAGAAGAAATTGGTCGTTTGATTTCAACCCCAAGGTGCTTAAAGCTTTCGGCTTGACGAATCACATTCCCGCGCCCTGTGGCAAGCTTGTTCATTGCGCCTTGATAGCTTTGATTCGCCTTATCCAGCGCACCGCCGAGCCCTTCCATGTCGTCCACAAACAATCGTAATTTGTCGTAGAGTTTTGTCGCGCGCTGCGCAATCATTTTGGCGTTTTCATTCTGGCGTTCATTGCGCCATAGATTATCAATGGTGCGCAGTGCCACCAGCAACGTTGTTGGGCTCACCAAAATGATGTTTTGCTCCATCGCGTCTTTGATCAAACTTGGATCGGCTTGAATCGCGACTTGGAAAGCAGGCTCAACCGGAATAAACATCAGCACATAGTCCAAACTCTGAATACCTTTGAGTTTGTGGTAGTCCTTCATGCTTAAACCCTTAATGTGAGCACGCAGTGCGGCTAAGTGCGCACTCAAAGCCTGGTCTCGCTCGGCATCAGTTTCGGCGTTGAAATAGCGCTCATAGGCGACCAGCGCCATTTTGGAATCCACAACCACTTGTTTGTTTTGTGGGAGATGAACAATCACATCAGGTTGGTAGCGCTTGCCTGCTTCATTTTGCAAATTCACCTGAGTCTGATATTCGTGCCCTTCACGTAAGCCAGACTCGGCAAGCACCCTAGCGAGCACCACTTCTCCCCAGTTACCTTGCTGCTTGTTGTCCCCTTTCAACGCTTGGGTCAAGTTAACCGCTTCGCGCGTCATTTGCTCATTCAAACGTTGCAGGTTTTTGAGCTCATGCACTAAGGTATGGCGCTCTTTAGCTTCTTGGCTAAAGCTGTCATTAACGTGCTTTTTGAATCCTTCTAGCTGCTCTCGGAGCGGTGACAACAAACCTTCCAAACTCTGACGGTTTTGCAAGTCGACCTTCGCAGTTTTTTCTTCAAACAGTTGGTTGGCCAAGTGCTCAAATTGCTGTTTCAGGCGCGCTTCCGCTTGCTCTAGAATTTGCAGTTTTTCGGCATTGGCTTGGTTGATTTGCTCATGACGTGCTTGCTGCTCACGCAGTTGCGTTTCTAGACGTGATTTATGCTCACGCATCTGACCAAGCTCATCAAAGTATTGCTGGCGCTCTTGCTTTACGGCCTCGAAGTAACGCAGTTTTTCCATTGCGGCCATCAGCTTTCCGTGTGTTTGGCGTACTTCAAACGCGGCTTTATCGCGCTCATCATCTAATTCATCCAACTCTTGCTGGGCATCGGCAAGGCTTTGTTTAACCTGTTCAAGCTGCTGTTGGTGAAGCTGCTTTTCTGAAACAAGTTGTTGTTCGAGAAGCTGAGTTTGGGTGATAAAACGCTGTTTCACCCACCAACCGACGGCGACACCACTAAGCGTGGCAGCGCAAAGAGAAGAGAGAATGAGAGATTGGTACTCAAGAATCCATTGCATAATAGCGAGTTAGCCTGTGTTTTGTATCTATAACAATGGTATTTAGACACTGGATAAATGTCCAGTTTGTTGGATGAAAAATCCTCGCATACACTAGGCCTTCCTATAATATTCTTTCTTCCGCTCAAATGAACCAGACCGAGCGGCACATCATCACGCAGAGGCATCATGAACGAGCGTCGCGCCCTAGGATTTGGGCTCTCAGCAGTATTACTTTGGTCTACCGTTGCAACCGCATTTAAACTCACGTTGGCAGAATTTACGCCAATCCAAATGCTGTGCATTGCCAGTATCGTCTCTGCGATTGCGCTGACGATAATCTGTGGTGTGCAAGGCAAGTTGGGCCAATTAAGTGCCACCTTCCTCTCAAACCCTTGGTATTACCTACTGCTTGGGTTGATTAACCCCTTGGCGTATTACGTCATTCTCTTTAAAGCGTATGACTTGCTTCCTGCATCTCAAGCCCAAGCAATTAACTACAGCTGGGCCATTACCTTGACGCTAATGGCTGCTGTTTTCTTAGGGCAGAAGATCCGAGCTAAGGATTGGCTCGCTTGCGGTTTTAGCTATGTAGGCGTGATTGTGATTGCCACACAGGGCAATGTTCTCGGCATGCAATTCGAGAGCCCGCTGGGCGTGGGGTTGGCGCTGCTATCGACACTGTTGTGGGCTGGTTACTGGATTTTAAACACCAAAAATAAGGCCGACCCTGTGGTTGGTGTATTACTTGGTTTTTTGGTCGCTATTCCATTTGCCATTGGTTTAAGTATTTATGAAGGTGCGAGCTGGCAGGCAATCTCAATTAAAGGTTGGGCAGCGGTGACGTATGTCGGGCTATTTGAAATGGGGATCACTTTCGTCCTATGGCTAAGCGCCCTCAAATCGACGCAAAACACAGCCCGCATCAGTAATCTGATCTTTGCTTCGCCATTCATCTCACTGATGCTGTTGGCAACCATCATTGGTGAAGAAATTCATCCATCAACCTTGATTGGTTTAATACTGATCATCAGTGGATTAGTGGTCCAACAAGTATCGTGGGGTAAAAAAAACAAAGCCATGAGCACATCTCAATGATGAACAAAAAACCTCAATAAACGATGCAATGAGTTGGATAAAAAAGAGATATAGCTAACAGTTTAATGATAGAAAGCGCCTTACGCTGCTGGGAATTACCTAAGCGTTGGATACGATACCAACACGGCCCAATAGCTTAAGCTAGATTCTAATACCACTATCTTTGGGCGCTTCAGGACACGTTATTAATTATGTTTCGCTTCGCTATTCCTTCGCCTTTGATGGCAGACTGGCAACAGGCTCTGCAACAATGCTGTGATGCTACTCAAGCTCAGGGACAACTTTATACTCTGAGCGATACCCAGCAGTGGCTATCAACTGAGGTGTCCACCTCGGCTCAAAATCATCGCGCTATCGTCGAAGTGGTAGTGCAAGTTGCCGATCAATTTAAACCGACAGACTTGACGATAAGCCACACATCCTTTGGACAGCAAACCTTGAGCATAGGTCCAATTTGGCTACCAAATGGCGATCTGTTTGCCGTATTAGCGCTAACTCACCCTGACGATCAAATCACGGTAGTGTCTGCTTGGCTGAGTGCATTAGTGGGGCGAATGAGCTTTGATGTCAGCTCACACTACCAGCAAGAACGAACACGCCATCAAACTGCAGCGACCACACCATTACCGACGCTGCAAGAGTTTATCGACTGTCTTGAAGACCATATTTGGATAAAAGGCATGGATGGTCTTTATTCGATGACCAATCGAAGCGTAGAAAATGCGTGGCAAAAGACCAACAGTGAGATCATCGGCAAAGATGATTTCGCACTATTTAGCCACGAGCGAGCAGAGAAGTTCATTGAGGCCGATAACTTGGTCGTGGCGACAGGCACGCTGAACATCGTCGAAGAATGCCGCCAAATTGATGAAAACAATAACCCAACTTGGCTAGAAACCATTAAGTCTCCTGTTCGTGATAATGACGGAAACTTAATTGGTATTCTGGGCATGACGCGCAACATCACACGCCGGAAAATGGTCGAAACGCAACTCTCATTGGCGTCCAAAATTTTTAATAATTCACAAGAAGGCATGGTCATTACTGATCGCAATGCCAACATCATTGATGTAAACACAGCCTTTACCCAAATCACCGGCTATCGCTCTGAAGAGGTGATTGGAAAGAACCCCAGAATTCTGCGCTCAGGTCATCATGACCAAGGCTTCTATAAACAGTTGTGGCATCAGCTCGAAACCAAAGGTCAATGGAAAGGCGAGTTCATCAACCGAAAGAAAGATGGCAGCATTTACCCGCAGTTAGCGACCATTAGTGCCGTAATGGACGATAAAAATCATCTCATTAACTACATCTGTGTATTTGAAGATATTTCCGTGCGTAAAGCGCACGAAGAAAAACTGCAGCGCATGGCCTTTTATGATCCGTTAACGAATCTGCCTAATCGCACCCATTTACTTAGCTTGCTTGAGCAACACATTGAAACCGGGCACAAGAACCAACAGACGTTTGCCACCCTATTTCTAGATATCGACCATTTCAAACACATCAACGATAGCATGGGTCACTTTTGTGGTGATCAGTTGCTGTCTAAGTTGGCTATCCGTCTGCAAGATATTCTTCACTTAAATGCGCATGTGGCTCGCATTGGCGGCGATGAGTTCGTGATCATTTTGCCGGACGTCCACAGTGATGTGGCTTTGCTGGAAACTGTCGGCGATATTCTCAGCGTTTTCCAACAACCGTTCGACTTGGCAAATCACGACTCATTGCGCGTCTCGACCAGTATTGGCATAGCCTTATATCCAAGAGACGGCCAAGACAGCGAAACCTTACTCAAAAACGCAGATACGGCGATGTACTTAGCGAAGAAAAATGGGCGCAACGGCTACGCATTTTACTCACCAGATTTAACCGATAAATCGGTATCCCATGTGCGCATTCAATCTGCTTTGCATCAAGCGATAGAAAAGCAGCAACTTCGATTAGAGTTCCAGCCACAATATAACTTGGAGCAACATGCGATTGTTGGCGTTGAAACCTTATTACGCTGGCAGCACCCCGAATTTGGCCTTGTACCACCAGCCGACTTTATTCCAATTGCAGAAAAAACGGGGCTTATCCAAAGCATTGGCGAGTGGGTCTTGCTACACGCTTGTCAGCAAGGAAATGCTTGGCTGAAACAAGGCGTTGAGTTTGGCAGAATTGCGGTTAATGTGTCGGCATTACAGCTTCAGCAATCGAATTTCATTCAGAGATTGAGCGATATCCTCAATCAAACCGGTTTTCCTGCTCAACGGCTGGATTTGGAGATAACCGAGAGCTTTTTACTGATCGACCCTCAACAAGCCATTGCGTCGTTAAATCAACTAAGAGGGTTAGGCATCGAGATTTCTCTGGATGATTTCGGCACAGGCTATTCGTCTTTGTCTTATTTGAAAGGTTTACCCATCAATAAGCTGAAAATTGATCGTTCGTTTGTCAGTGATGTACCCAGCAACAGCGATAGCAATGCGATTGTGAATGCGATTATCGCCATGGGCAAAACACTGTCATTGAAAGTGGTAGCGGAAGGAATAGAAACTCAGGAGCAAGCCGATTACTTGTTCGAAAAAGGCTGTGTTTACGGTCAAGGGTATCTTTTTAGCCGACCTGTAAGTGCGGAAAAACTTTTTCGTTGAGCCAGCTTGTAGCCCAAGTCATTCTCGTGGAGCCATATCCTCGGGGATGGTTTGTCTTGGTTGACTTTGAGTTGATTGACACAACTCTAGACGCTCAACCAAAATATTAATGCAGACCAATAGCGGTACACCGATTAAGAGCCCCATACCGCCCCAAAGCCAACCCCAGAACACGAGCCAAACGAAGATCACTAACGGATTTAAGTTGAATCTTTTCCCTAATAACGTTGGCGTGACAAACTGACTTTCAATCAAGTTGATCAACAAATAGATAGACACCACAGTGAGCATAAAACTGACCGACTCCAACTGCAGATAAGCCACAAAACCGAAACTCACCATGGAGATGACTGGGCCGAGATACGGCGCAAAATTCATCACGCCAGCAAACGCACCCCACAAGAACGGATCCTCAAGGCCTAAAACAAAAAACACCGCCCCAACACTCAACCCAAGTCCCGCATTCACTAACGTGATAGTGCCAATGTATCGAGATAGGTCTTTCTGTAGTGCTTTGACCAGTTCAATCGCTTGGCGCTGCTTGGCAAACCCATGCAAGTACGATACTGACTTTCGAAATAAGCTGCGTCCGTGATTGAGCATAAAATAAACCATAAACAGCACGATCATCGCTTGTGTCAAAATGGTCGGCGTCGTGGTCGCGAGTGTCTTCACCAAAGAAAATACGGTATTGTTCCCGACTTCATCCATACCCATATCGCTGGCAATATTCAGCGGCGTATTAAGGTGATCCGCCGAGGCTTGAGTCACTTCACTCACTTCTTGCGACACATTTTTCACGATACTGGGCAGTTCAGACCACCACTGCTTAGCAGGCTCCGACATGGCAGCAAGGCCAATAATTGAAGCACCAACCAAGAATGACAGAGTCACCACGACGGTAATCGCGCGCGGTAAACCTTTGTCTTCAAGATAGTTAATGAAAGGACTGCATAACAGCGAAATAAAGGTACTAAGCACAATAGGTAACAAGATTGGCTTAGCAAAATACAGCCCAGGAACGAGCAATAAGACAAGAAGGGTTGCACCAATCGCGGTGTTGGCAGGGATGTTCAATTTCGCTGTCATAAAAAGGCTCAAGGTCGGTAGGAATCATTATCGGCGAAAGCCGTTATTGGGGATGCTCGACTTCTGTTTCTGTCGCGGTCTCTTCTGTCGAAGCAGTATTGCTTGCTTGTGGTTCAGCATTTTGACCTTGTTCTACGCCCGACTGGTTAGAAGACGCTGCCATAACTGGCTTGGCAAGCGAATCCGTTAGTTCGGAGACACTACTCGCCAATAGCCCCATGGAAGAGATAGAGGAAGTCAGTCGAGACAATCGACCCGCTTTGGCAGCGGTAACAGCAACGACAGCACTAATACCTAGCGTCGTCCAAGGATTTTCTTTCACAAACTTCTTAGCGGTAAACGTGAACATTTCCATCGACAAGCAGCATTGCTCTAAAGATGCCTTACCTTCCATCCGCTTGATTCGCATGGCTCGATTGAGCTTTTGTAGCGAGCGCATCCCACCCCTCCTGCAACTGTTCTGTCGTATTTTTGAATCCAAGGAAACCAACTAAACGCTTCTGCCACCAAGCTAAAGACAATAATGCCAAACCTAAAGACGCAATAAATACGCCCACGGCAACATACACGTTAGCGGTCAGCTGATAAGCCACCACACCAGAGGCAAGGCACAAACTGAACACGAACAATACCGACAATAAGGTAAAAACAATGGTGCACAGCAAAATCTGTCGCGCTGCGGACGCATTAATTTTCACCTCCAAGAGGAACAAATCTAACGTTGAACCCGACCACGCTTTCAGCGATTGAGTCAATTGGTCCAGTTGTGAAAGAATACTGCTCAAACCATTGATGGTTTGTTGGATACCCTGCTCTTCTGCCCCACTTGGGGCTCGACCGCTGTCTGCTGCGGCCGAGCCCGGTTGCTGGTTGGTGACTTGTCCGGAGTTATTCATTGGAACCCTCGCCTTCTGTTATGTGGCTTAATCCGTTGGACCGTGATTATTTGATCAGCTTCGAAACCGCCCAACCCGCAAGGAAGGCACAACCAATGCTCAGCAATGGACGCTCCTTGATAACGTTCTCTGCCGACTTGGTCGCCTGCTGAACGTGTTCCGCGCCCACATCAAATTTCTCTTTAGCTTGGTCTTTCATTGCGCCGACGGCTTCCGTCGTGGCTTGCTCCGCTAAGTGATATGCTTCTTCTAACTGCTCTTGAGGTTTTACTGTGCTTTCTTTTGTTGTAGCCATAACTAGCCTCCGTTGATGAGTTGAGTAGTAAATCAAGTGAAACAACTTTTGAACTCACTTACTCACTACAAAGCCATATTCGTGCCAAAACTATAAGTGCATGTTTTTAATTGGTTTTTGTTTTATTTCACGACAAATGCTTATCTGTACGTGTAATTCTTTCCAGACTTCCCCAGCATTCTTGTAATTTTTTCTTAGCGCCTTGTCTGCAACCCTCCAATTCTTGCGCAATAAACTCATAACCAATTGATTAATAGAAAAATAACATTCCTTGGCATACAACCTGCAACTAAAGATGAAACACCTGTGTTTGTTCCCCATACGTACAAACACTCCCATCACCAACCAAATCAGGAGTGAGATATGAAAAATGAAAATATCGCCTCAATCATTGAGCTTATCGAGAGCGGAAATGACATTTACAACAAGGCCATTGAGAACATTGACAACACTTCTTTGAATAATGTGTTGGTAGAACTGCTTAGAGTACGTGAGCGAGCGGTGCTTGAGCTTACTCCCTACACATTGGCAAATAACCAGGAAGACTCTGCCGACGACACTCCGGTTTCCTACACCATTAAAGCGCGTGAGGTGTACAGCGATGTGATGAAGGAGGTGTCTTCTGACAAAGAGTCCATGTATTTGGAACAGCTCGAAGGTGTTGAAAGCAAGGTGCTCAAAGAGATCGAAAACCTAATTACTAGCCACCCAGAGCAAGCGGATAATTCGGTTCTACTGAAAGTTCGCAGTGATATCAAAAGCTGTAAAGAAAAGCTCAGCAGCATCAGCCTTATCAGCTGATCCTTAGTGGTCGCCTTTGCAATCAAGCGCTGGCAGAGAAAATGGCCAACTCGTTTTGGCCATTTCTGATAAGACCACTGGCACCTCAATACAACCAAAACTAGAAAACACTAAACCGAGTAATCAACACGGTAGTCATAAATAAAGAGGTCAGTATGACATTGGATAATAATCGAGTAAGGGAGCTACTCGTAAAAATGACACACCATCGCCAAACGTGTTTGCCTCTCGTTAATCCGCAATCGCATATGACACTCGCAAGAGCGGCGTATCGATTCGTTAAAATAGAAAAAGTGATGATCAAAAAGATGGCGAAGTTGTTCTTCGACCAAGATGGTGAACAATTCATTGCAGAAAATGCCACCGAATACGGCGTTGCCGAATTAGGTAATTACAAAGAAATGCATTTCATGAACAAGTTGTTGTTAGATGATTTAAAAGCGCTACTCAGAGCCATTGACGACTCTAACTTAACGGCGCTTGTTTCTTACTGGTTAGCTGCTTTACAAGTCGAAAACGATGAAATTGAAAAGCACTTACCCCAGGGTGAGTAGTCATACTCACCCCCTTCTTCCTTTCACTTCGAGAACGACAAATAGACGCTCTCTCAGATACAAAAAATGCCGATATAAAAAAGCCGCTGCACCTACGCAGCGACCTTATTGGTTCCCTCAAAACTATGACTAAACCGGTAAACAAAGGCGCGCTATAAAGCACTAGGCAAATCGCGCATTATCCACTGCTTATCTGTTTTAAAGCTAAGCCGATTTACTTCTCCCGCTTGGGACAAATACATTCAACGATTTTGGACGAAGCTTGATCGCTAATTGCTCATCAGAATAAAGCTCACCATCAATCACATACTCAATCGGTTTGTTCGCAGAAATAGTGACATTCTGAGCCGTCGCGTATTGAAAATGAGTCGATTCCTCCTGCGCACCTACGCTGGTTAATGTCAGATCAGACAATGCGATGAGGCGTCCGCCTAAAGATTCGGTGTTATCTAAATACGTGATATGCAGCTTGCCATCGTCAGGCTGCGGAGCACCACCACCTTGCGCGAGCAACGTACTAAAAGGAGCGATGTTCGCAACGACAAAGCTATGAACTTCTAGCGTTTGTGATCCATTTTCGCGGTTTCCATCTTCAAATGGCGCATCCATCGCAACAGTCAACGTCTGCGTCTCTTCCGCCACCACCGCATTAAAAAAGCCCGTTAAGTAGGCCAATTGTCCAAAGGTGTTTTTCTCTTCTCGCTGCGCATGCTCGATCATTTTCTGCTCTAGGCCAATACCTAGGACTAACAATATAAGCCTCTGATTACACTCAGCCGTATCAATACGTTGGCAGTGACCTGCTAGCAATGCTTCACACGCTTTTTCGACTGGTGAGAATTTTGCGCCAACTCCATAGAGCACATGACATAACGCATTGGCGGTTCCGAGCGGAACAATACCGAGTTTGATATCGGTACCTACCAGCTGGCTCGCCACTTCCGTCACTGTGCCATCGCCACCCGCTACGATAATTTGCTTAGCACCACTTTCTTTTGCCTGCAGCGTGAGCTGCTCAGCGCTGAGATTTGTGGTGGTTTGATGAATACTCAAGCGATATTTTTTGGTTAGTTCACGAATCAAGTGCTGTTCGTTTTCCTCCCATTTTCCGCCACCTGCAACAGGGTTAACCACCATCCAAGTGGACTGATCCAGACACAGTACGCCTTTTTCACTTATCGCTCGTAACGTTTTGATCTGCAATTTATTCAATCTCGCGGTACTGCGCACGTCATTGATTTTTTTCATCACAGATTCAACCGTCAGCGACGGATCTTTGCTCAGTAGATACGCCGCAACAACAAACACCGATCGACCACGCCCTAACGCACAATGCACAACCACAGCTCGCGAGCACGAGATTTGCGTATCAATCCAGTTAATCGCATGGCGAAGGCGCTCTAGCGTTGGGGCTTTGTGGTCGAGTACCGGAATCGAAAGGTAATGAAACTGCTTGTCGGTCATCGCACTTTCAAGCCCAGCAAACTCTGCGGTGACATCGACAATACAAGAGATGTCATTGGATTCGAGAAAATCTAAGTCACTCTGAAATAGCCGACGGGAGAGGTATAAATTATCGCTGACTTTTTGGATTGGAGGCACAGTATCGCGCCGTCTTTCCCAGGCATTATACGCTCTAGCGCCCAGCAAAAAGGGGATGAATGCCCAGCGGATCCACCTGACAATCTTACCGTCTTGGTTTTTTCTAAAAATGGAGGGAATGTCGAAAACGTAGGCTACGCTGACTAATGCTAAAGAAAGAGATACCCACAAGAACAACAGGCTAACCATGATTTGGGGAATATAAATAGCGGCCAATAAACTGATCAGAGCGCCAAGAATATAATATTTGATGATAAACATTCGCTCTCCTTGCCTTCAGCGAGTGCGCTTTTTAGTGAAAGTGAGAATAAGCTGGTTCTAGTTTAGGCTAACTAGCTTGGTAAACGCTTTGATTGGGCCCCTTCCCGTGCCGAAATGGCACGAAAAGGACCAATACTCCACCTAACTAGCCATTTCTTCGACGTAGCTATCCGCTAGTTTCATTTTCTGCTGATCGGTCATCACCTTACCGGCCAATTGGAAAAAACGATGCTCTTCTTCTTCGAGGTGGTGCAATACTTTGTGACGCAAAGTTTTCATGAGGTTGAGCCATCCTGGCGAGCTCATGTCGGTTGCATCAAGCTGTGCAATCACTTTATCAATCTCGTGGTGCTCTGCGATGCCATGACGAGTAAGATCGATGGTTTTATCACTCTCGATTAAAGGCGCGTAGAAAAAGCGCTCTTCTGCGGCGGCGTGCTGTTCGAGTTCATCCTTAAGATTGTGATAAAACTCTTCGCGTGCAGGGGAATCTCCAGACGTTTCCATCAGAGCATCGAGTAAAAGGCGTTGCTTTTCATGACTCTCTTTTAGTACATCAAATATGTTTTTCATCTTTGACTCCTCATCTGATTGTAAACACTTGGGATAAAAGGAAGGGCGGTGATTGACCGCCCTTCTCTTACATTGCTGTGAACAAAAAGCTGACCTGACTCGACTAACAATCTTGGTCTTCTGCGTTCAAGTTCTCTTTAATATTTTCACACTCATCTTCAATCGCATTTTGAGTTTCTTCGGCGGCTTCATCTATCTTCTTGCCTGCCTGTTCCATTGGCCCTTCTTCACTACAAGCAGCCAGTGCGAACACCAAACCAAATACTGCGGCGATACGGTAAATTAATGACGTAAGTCGCATGAAATCTCCTATCTATTTACGTTTTTTCTTCCTAGCAGAACAATCACTATTGATACAATTAATGACAATAGGAATAGGTAAAATATCACTTGCGCGATAGAGGCCGCCGCCCCTGCAATACCAGTAAAACCTAGTAGTGCAGAAACCAGTGCCAAAGCCAGAAAAATAAACATCCAACGAACCATAGTGTTACCTCCTAATAAAATTGGGTTAGGTCACTCGGCTCGTTATTATTGAACCACTTCTAGCTTATCAATCACCTTATTTACATCATTGGTATTATTTGCAATTGAAAGTGCAAGATCATGCTCCGCATCTGAATTAACCTTACCTGCCAACGTTACCGTTTTACGTTCCGTCGTTACATCAATGTCCGTACCACTTACATTGGTATCCATCAGTAGGCGCGTTTTAACTATAGTCGTGATTTTAGAGTCGGTCAGTGTGGCTAATGCCTCTGAATCGGTTTCTTTCTTACCTTCATTCACCACTGACAATTCGTTGTTTACTTTTTTCACACCATCAAGACCTGTTACAAGCTCTTCGGCAAGCGATTTTTCAAGGTCATTGTTTACCGAACCAGAAAGGGTAACTACCTGATTTTCAACATCGGTGTTGATATCAAAAGAGTTAAGGTTACTGTTTAGCAGCAGCGTAGTTTCGGCTTTACCATCTAGCCAAGCGTCCATGGATTCTTTTTCCCATTTATCACTCGCTAAGACTGCTGTAGATGAAGTAGCAAGAACTGACGTAAGTACAATTTTAGCTGCGATGTTATTCATGGTAATTCTCCTTTATTGACGTTGTATTTCCATAGGAGCAAACCATGTGCCAAGTTTGTAACTTATTATTTTTAAAGGAATAATAAAAACAAGAGGTAAAAATAAGACGAACAAAAAAATATAAGCATGAATTATTTACACAGAAGAAATGTAATTTTTAATCGTTAATAATTTCGCAATCAATTACATAATACGCCAACAAAAGATGAGACATTATTTCTTCGACTTCACTTAATCGCAGAATTATTATTTAAAGCGTGAGACACCCGAATAAAGAAGCAATATTTATCAGAATTATTACTGATATATACCAAGAGAGGATCAACGACATTAAAATAGCCTACAGCCCCTTAAATCTATGCTGACAATATTTTGTCTTGTGCACTTAGAATAATCCACGTACATTGTTTCTGTCATAGTAAAGAGGACATTTCTATGTCGTTGCCAAGCCTGTTTCTACGAATACAAGACCCGACACTTAAAGATGCTATTGCCTCTTGCCAGGAACTGAACAAATTTCGTCTGCATAATACCGATGCCGCAGATAGTTGGATTGAAGATTTCCTACAACTCAAGCCGGAAGTTGCGATTGTTGAAGTCGCCCACTTTACTAGCGCAGATTACCAGCGCCTTTCTAATATCGAAGACATCTACGATATGGACTTGATCATAATTAGCTCTGGTGCTCCAAACGAAAATTTGGATAAGCTAATGAACTTAGGTGCAATTTTTCACTACAGAAAACCCGTCGATATTGCCATTTTGACGGACACCCTAAGCGAAGTCAGCCAGTACTATCAGCAAAAACAAGATCAAGGACGTAAAGTGTCCACTAGCGATCTCGACCAATTTGGCCTTTTGGTGGGGTCCTCATCGCCAATGCATCAGCTCTATCGCATGATCCGACGCGTCGCAAAAACAGAAGCCAACGTCCTCATTGTCGGTGAAAGCGGCTCGGGTAAAGAGTTAGTCGCACAGACCATTCATTTAGCTAGCGATCGCAAGCAACAACCCTTTATCGCGATTAACTGTGGTGCGATTAGCCCAGAATTGGTCGATAGTGAACTGTTTGGCCATGAAAAAGGCGCCTTTACCGGAGCGAATAAAACTCACCAAGGTGTATTTAAACAGGCAGAAGGCGGCACGCTGTTTTTAGATGAAATCACCGAGATGCCTATCGAGCATCAAGTGAAGCTATTGCGTGTTTTGGAAACCGGAGAGTATCGCCCAGTGGGCAGTAATACGGTGCATATCGCCAACACTCGCATCATTGCCGCCACCAACCGTGATCCTAAAGTCGCCATTGAAGAGCAGTTCCTGCGTGAAGATCTGTTTTTCCGCTTATCGCACTTTCCATTAACGATACCGCCGCTGCGAGAGCGAGGCGGTGACATCGTCGGTCTGGCTAAGCACTTTATCGCGCACCGCAACGCAAATGAGGCTAAAACCAAAACCATTCTTGATTCTGCCATCCAAAAAATCGCCGTGCACGATTGGCCAGGTAATGTCCGTGAGCTCAAACACACGATCGAGCGTGCATTTATTTTGGCTGATGACACCATCCGAGATGAACACCTGATATTCGATACGCCACCATTGGAAACAGGCACCAGCATCGAAGACCTTGTTCCAGCGGGCGTTTCGCTAGAAGAGCTAGAAAAAGCCGCTATTCTCAATACCCTTGAAGAGAATCAAGGCAATAAAACGGAATCAGCGCAGGAGTTAGGCATTAGCGTTAAAACGCTCTACAACAAACTCGAAAAGTATCAAGACGAGTAACTAGCTGTGGAACTACAAAAAAGAGCACGGAATACGATTCAGTGCTCTTTTTTTATCTTATCTTTTATGCGGATGTGTAGCGTTTGATTACACCCACTGACCCGCGACAAAGCCGCTCGACCAGCACCACTGAAAATTGTAGCCCCCTAACCAGCCAGTCACGTCCATGACTTCACCAATGAAGTACAGCCCTTTGATGTCTTTGCATTCCATGGTTTTCGAAGATAAGTGATCGGTATCCACACCGCCTAGTGTCACTTCCGCGGTTCGGTAGCCTTCAGTGCCATTAGGGGCGATATCCCAATGTTCTAAGCGCGCCACAATCGCCGCAAGCTCCTTTTGATTGAACTGCTTTAGCGGTTTATCGACCAGTTCTTTACGTTCAATCAAGACTTCAACCAAGCGCTTTGGTAGCACTTTAGCGAGCGTATTTTTGAGCGACTGATTCGGGTGCTTTTCACGGCTGCGTTCTAATAACTCGGCAACATCATCATTTGGCACCAGATTAATCGACACCTTTTGCCCCGCTCGCCAGAATGATGAAATCTGTAAAACGGCTGGGCCAGATAAGCCACGATGTGTGAACAACAGGGCTTCTTTGAACATGGTGCCATCTTCAGCTGTAATTTCCGCAGGTACCGCGATACCAGATAACTCAGCAAAGTCTTCTTTGTCTTCTTTATGCAACGTAAATGGCACCAGCCCTGCCGTAGTTGGGATAACTCGAAGACCAAATTGTTCCGCGACTTTATAGCCAAATGGTGTCGCCCCCAGTTTTGGCATCGACAAGCCACCTGTTGCGATAACTAAAGACTCACACTCAACAATCTCAGTGCCAGCATGCAAACGAAAGCCTTCATCGATTTTCTCAATTGAGTGAACATCGCATTGGTAACGCTGCTCGATATTCGGCATATCACATTCAGCCAGCAGCATCTTCACGATGTCTTTCGCCGTAAACGCATCGACACAAAACAGCTGACCGTGATCGCGCTCTTCAAATTCAATACCATGCTTACACACCATCGAGATAAAATCCCAGTTGGTGTATTGAGAAAGCGCCGACTTAACGAAATGCGGGTTTTGGCATAGGTAGTTGCTGGCTGAGACGTCGTAATTAGTGAAGTTACAACGGCCACCGCCTGAGATAAGGATTTTACGTCCTGGCTTTTTAGCATGATCGAGCACCAAAACACGGCGGCCTCGCTTGCCGGCTTCTGCAGCACACATCAAACCCGCTGCACCTGCGCCAATTACAACAACATCAAATTTCTTACTCATCGGTAGCTCTTAGACTGATTGGTATCGAATCGAAATAAAAAAGGATGTGCACATTGCACATCCTTGCTTTCTAGGCGCGACATTCTACCGACAAATCTCGAAGGGGAAAAGCGCTTAAACGGTAAGCGCTATGCATGCCCGTACAATCCTAGGAGATTAACTCACTAGATTATTGATTCTTTAAAGAATGAAGGCCGCGAGTAGGGTAACACCGAGCAAAGCGGTCGATAAAACAAATAGCTCACGCACCCTTTCGCACTTACCAGTAAAAATTTCATCGTGGTGATGGTGATATTCTTTACTTTTGATGTAGTGGAACAAACGCACCTGTTTGGTGACATTTCCATGGGTGGTAAAAAAGCCATTGCCATCAACTTGCTGATATAACAACGGATGCGCTTCACGCATGATGTAAATTAGAGAACGAAGAGCGGTGAGATACCGGATCATGTTGACTCCAGTTACCACCATTAGCGCAAATAAGATTGTGTCTCCACTGATCATCTTTTCCTCCCTACATCTTCAACAATGCTCAAGAGAAAAAGACGATCAATGCTTCGTCTTTACCCGCTACTTATAGCGTCAAAAAACGCGTTTACGCAGCTGGAGCATCCATGATTGAAGATGAACCTTCTTTCGCCATTTGTGCTAGATCTTTGTCGATGAAGAACAATGCTTTACCATCTTCACCTACCAATTCGATCTTATCTAAAATCCCTTTAAACAACTTCTCTTCTTCGTGCTGTTCAGACACGTACCACTGTAGGAAGTTAAACGTTGAGTAGTCTTGGCTAGTAAATGCAACATGTGCCAATTTATTGATTTTTTCCGTGATCATTTGCTCATGTTCGAAGGTCTCGCGGAAAACATCACCTAAGCTAGCAAAATCATGCTTTGGTGCATCAATAGCGCCCAAAATTGGCATTGAGCCAGTTTCACTTACGTAGGTGAATAGGCGTTGCATGTGCTCCATTTCTTCTACGGCGTGAGCGCGTAAAAATTCAGCCGCACCTTCAAAACCTTTGTCTTCACACCAAGCACTCATTTGTAAGTATAGATTGGATGAGAAAAATTCTAGGTTAATTTGCTCATTCAATTGTTCGACCATAGTTTGAGACAGCATGTTAACTCCTATTAATGTGCATGCAATATACCCAAGTAACCTCGAGATAAACGACGCCGCGAGATTGACTTGCTCTACATCAGAGGCAAGGTTTTACTTGAACTATAGTCAGTAACGGAGCGCTGAACTCCGCATCTCAAAGTCACTTGGGTATAACGCCACTATAACATGATTACTGAGACAAGACTTTGTACCTACGACACTGATATGAGATCACTTCAGCAAATTTTTTTGGGGGTTAGTGCTAATCTAAAACTATGACCTTACAAGGAGATAGCAATATGAGTTACAAACACATACTTGTGGCAGTCGACCTGTCAGACGACAGTAAAGTGTTGATTAAAAAAGCCGTATCACTGGCTAAACCTCTGGATGCGAAAGTCTCTTTTATTCACATCGACGTGAACTACGCAGAGCTCTACACCGGGCTTATCGACATCAATATGGCAGAAGCGCAACATCAAGCGATGGAAGCGTCGCGCACACAATTGGCGAATTTCGCAGAATATGCGCAATACCCAATAGCCCATACGTTGGTCGGTAGTGGCGATTTGAGTAATGAGCTGTGCGATACCATTCAAGATTACAGTATCGACTTGGTGGTTTGTGGTCATCACCAAGATTTCTGGAGCAAGATTCTGTCTTCGACTCGACAACTGATTAACTGCTCTCCAGTCGATATGCTGGTCGTACCGCTAAAAGACTGATTGGCGCGACGTTAAAACTTGGTTAGACTGCGGGCACATTTGTTGTTGATAAAGATTCTCATCCATGGCTTATCTATCCGCAGTTACCCTACTTTGGGCATTCTCATTTAGCCTGATCGGCGTTTACCTCGCTGGTCAGGTTGATTCTTGGTTCTCGGTGTTCATGCGCGTGGCACTGGCGAGTCTGGTTTTCATTCCCTTTTTAAAATTCCGCGGCGTTAGCAAATCCCTAATCGCGAAACTGATGACGGTCGGTGGCTTTCAGCTTGGTCTGATGTACTGCTTCTACTACCAATCTTTTTTGCTCCTTTCCGTGCCAGAAGTATTGCTGTTCACCGTATTCACACCCATTTACGTCACGCTGATCTATGACTTCTTGAAAGGTCGCTTTTCACCTTGGTATTTTGTTACCGCGGCGATTGCTGTATTTGGCGCAGCCTGGATTAAGTTTGCAGGCATTAATGAAGACTTCCTGCTGGGCTTTTTGGTCGTACAAGGAGCAAACCTCTGTTTTGCCATTGGTCAGGTAGGCTACAAATACATCATGGAAAGTGAGCCGGTTGATTTGCCACAACACACCGTGTTTGGTTACTTCTACTTAGGTGCGCTTTGTGTAGCAACCGTGGCTTTCGCTCTGATGGGCAACCTCGACAAACTACCCACCACCGCAACGCAATGGGGCATTCTGACGTACCTTGGTTTAATTGCTTCCGGTTTTGGTTACTTCGCGTGGAACAAAGGCGCAACCATGGTAAACGCAGGAGCACTTGCAGTAATGAACAACGCGTTAGTGCCAGCAGGTTTGATTGTGAACATTGTGATTTGGAACCGCGATGTTGACGTCATGCGACTCGCCATTGGCGGTGCGATCATCATGCTATCGCTATGGATTAACGAAACCTGGGTGAAAAAGCGCGTCGAAATGAGCTACGCCAAGAAGTAAAGCGACCGCTCCCAACACACATACCGACAATAAAAAACGCTCTCCAACTGGAGAGCGTTTTTTTGGATTAGATTAATGCACTTTCATTTGCGAACTTGCGCTCATCAACGCCTTGGGCGACGTTGGCAACAACACTTCTAGCTTGGCATTGCGCGCTTCAAGCTTGCGCTGACGCTTAAGTAACTTTTGTTGTTTTTTCGCTACTTTTAACAACTTTTTCTGCTGCTTATAATGCTTTTTCAGTGCTTTTTTCGCTTTCTTAAGCGATTTTTTATCCGCTAAATCAAACCATACTGGTGCGTCGGTTCTTACTGGCTCCAGGGATTTTTCGGCTTGCTTTTTCTCTTTCACGCGCTCAACAACACGCTTCACAATCGCTGCTTTTTCGTTGCTTTGTTTTGTTGTCACAGGAATCGGTTGTACTGGCAGCGCTTCAGCCAATAAGCCACATGATTGTTGCTCGTTCAATGGCTTGTCTTGGCATTTTTGCGGCGGAATAGCGGCTGGCTTACACAGGGTATCTTTGGCCGCTGAAGAACGTGCGCAAGAGCGACAAACAAACTTTGGTGCGACAACTAAACGATGGATGTCGCCAAGCTCCGCCGCGATCTGTTTACGACTCATTTTACATAAGCGTTTAGCCATTCTACTACTCCAGCTTCCCAATTATCGACCGCATCACAACAAGTGAAATAATAATAATTCTTAGTTAGATATACAATCAGGGAGGAGAATTAGCAAGAGAAAACTATCAGTAACGATTCAGAAAGAGAGGCTTGATCACAGCACGATACACCGTACTGTGACAAGAAAAGTTGAGCGGTCAGGAAGTTATGCCATTGAGGCTTTAACGTAGACATCAAAGCGATTTTTTTTGGTTTCAATCGCCATAGTCGGCTTTTGCTCGTTCAGCCAGTTTGCATAGTCTGGGCGCTTCACCACCACGCGTTTTGTGGCTAACGCCATGGCAGGATCTAGCAAACCATCGGCGTCCAAATCGGCGCCAACCAACGATTGGAAAACGCGCATCTCTTTTTTTACGAGCGCCGATTTCTTCTTGTTTTCTGGGTGCGGATACATAGGGTCGAGATACACCACATCTGGCTGAACAAAGTCTTCATCTTGTGCCAGCTGTTCCAATGCATCATGACTGGAGGCATGGATCAGCGACATACGCTCTGATACCCAAGTTCCAATTTCAGGGTCTTGTTTCGCACGCGCTAAGCCGTCATCCAGCAACGCTGCGACTACCGGGTGTCGCTCCACCATCTGTACCTTACAGCCGAGCGAAGCCAAAACGAATGCGTCACGTCCCAGCCCCGCCGTGCCGTCTAGAACGGTTGGCGTTGCCCCTTTGTTCAAACCTGCGGCTTTTGCGATGGCTTGGCCCTTACCACCACCAAATTTTCGGCGATGTCCCACTGCGCCACCAATTAAATCGACAAAAATAGCGCCCAACTTTGGCTCATCCACTTTACGCAGCTCTAAACGCTCGGTGGTCAGCACCAAAGCAAAATCGCTCTCGTCAGTGTGAGAAAGCTGCCAGCGTGCAGCCAGTTCATCCAGATGAGGTTGTTGAGACGGGTCTTCACAGATCAATTGCAGTTGCAAAAGGAGGCTCCAATAAAAAATCGCGGTAACTGGCGCTGAGTGTATACCTAAGTTACCTCTCAATGCTAGGTTGAGCTTGATATGACAAGACTACTCAGCCGTCAGTCGCTCAACTAACTCAGAAAGCGGTTGAGGATGTCCAATACCGTAGCCTTGGCCATAATCCACACCAAGATCGATCAAATGCTGCATGACTTGTTCGTTTTCGACAAACTCCGCCACCGTCACTTTGCCTAGCTGTTTTGCCAGATCATTGATCGAGCGAACCATTACACGGTCCATTTCATTTACGTTGATATCTCGCACGAAAAGACCATCAATTTTCACGATATCAACAGGAAGTTTCTTTAAGTAACCAAATGAAGACAAGCCCGAACCGAAATCATCCAATGCAATCATACAACCCAACGCTTTGAGCTTGGTGAAGAGCTCAATGGCTTGCTCAAGATTACTCATCGCTGCTGTCTCGGTGATTTCTAGACAGATTTTTTCACACGGCATGGACGAACGTTCCAGTCGTTCCAATAAGAAATCGATAAATTCTTGATTCCCCATAGATTGACCTGAAAGGTTTATCGAACAACGGCCGAGTTTTTCAACCACCTCCGGGCGTTGCTCAAACCATTCTAGCGTTTGAGTAATGACCTGTTTATCAATCCAATGCGCAATGTTGTAGCGCTCGGAGGCAGGAATAAACAATGCAGGAGAAACATAATCACCATATCCATTGCGAATGCGCACTAAAATCTCAAAATACATCTGAGCATCGTGCTTTTGTAAGCTTTTGATCGGTTGAGCAAATAACTCTAAACGCTGATTCGACAATGCCTCATGCACCAGATTGACGCTCTGCATTTCCATCTGGCGACGTTGTAGCTCTTCGTTATCTAAGCTGAACAGATTGTAGCGGTTACGGCCTTGCTCCTTGGCGGCATGACACGCAGAGTCTGCTTGAGCATGCACCATTTGCGGCGTCTCTGCCGTATGGTCGATGATACGAATACCAATAGAACAACTGATGAACAAGCGTGTATCTTCCCAAATAAAGAGATGTTCACTCAACGTCGAGATGATCAGTTTAGCGATATTAATCGCGCCGTATTCGTCGCAATCTTTGAGTAGTACCGCAAACTCATCGCCTCCCATTCGAGCCAAGATGGAATTGTATGGCAACACTTCCTCTAACATGCTGGCGCAAAATTGAATCGCCGCGTCACCCGCATCATGCCCAACCGTATCATTGAGGACTTTTAGCTGATCTAAGTCGAGGTATAGCATGGCGTGGACGCGACGATGGCTGTCCACCTCACGCAGTGCGGTCTTGAGCTCTAGTTCAAAGTGGTTTCGGTTATAAGTCCCTGTCAGCAAGTCATAGCGCGCTTGATATTCCAATTTCTCGGAAAGCTGTTTGGTTTCTGTAATATCTTCACCCACAATCAATAGCTGATCAGATTCACTCAGTGGACGAATGTTCTCGCGTACCCAAACACGATGACCGTTTGCATGGCGATACTCGACTTCACGTCGCCAGACCCCATGCACCTGTTGATTGGGTTGCAATAGCACTTGGCGAGGAAACAGTACCTTGTCATCAAAATAAAACTCCCTTAGGCGGTGTCCGAGCATGTCCATCGGTTTGTAGCCGAGGAGTAGTTGAGCAAATCGATTCACTTCTTGAATGCGGTTATTGCAGTCGAGTGTCACCATCATGACGGGCTGTTGCTCATAATAGTTACGCAGGGTTGATTCGCGTTGATAGAGCTTATCTTCCATCAACTTACGACTAGTGATATCGCGCGCTTCAAACAAGTATTGCTTTTGATTTCCTACTTGCTGAGAAAAAGGCTTGAGTGAAATTTCCAACACCAATGTACCGTGCTCTTTACTCCAAATTTCAGCCTCAAACGTCGACACTTGATGGTGAGGCGCGTGGAAATACGCCTCAAGCAACGCTTGTGCTTTCTCACTCCAATTGGGATGAAACCAAAGTGGTCGGTCTAAACGCAGCCCTTGGTGATACAGCAAAGATTGCAGGTGATCGTTGCCCGATTTAAGTACACCGTTGGCATCCAAAATGCCCATATACTGCATGCTCTGATCAAAAATCGATTCTAAGATGGCTTGGCTTTCTCGCGCGGCACTCTCGCTGCGACGCATCCGCTGTAAATAGTAACCCATCAACAAAATGACCACCGACATCACCACAAACAGGCTACCAAACAAGCGAATTTCTTTGGCAAAACGCTCAGAAAACTTCATCGGTTTATTAAAAAATACCGCAGAGACCTCTTGCTCAGCACCCAGCCCCCAGCGCACTACAGCTTGATAATCGAGCTTGATTTCAGAATCACTTTTCTTCACGGCTGGCAGAGCTTGGTCAGGGTTATCCAATACAAACTCAAGTATCTCAGCGCTCTCAATGCCATGCCGATAACCACTTTGGATCACGCCACCAACCGCACCATGCCCTAAGCCAATGTCGTGCACCATAAACAGCGGCGCATTTGAGGCTCTGTTAACGCCAATCCAGTCACGTTCACTGCCAACCACACCCTGTTTATCTCGGTAATAAGTCCAAAACAGGACGACTTTATCTTTATTCAGCTTCGCCACTTGTTGCTTTAAGTCAATGATACTGTCGGGAATAACTTGCACAATTTTGTCGCGATATTGCGGATGTTCATGTACAAAATCGTCGATTTGATAGCGTAATACCTCTCCCGTTACGGAATGGTCACTGACAATAAGAATTTGGGTGTAATCAGGGTGTAGGCGCTCTATGAGGGCTAAATTTGCCTCCAAATCGACATCTTCTGTTACTCCTGTTGCGTTCAGAGATTGGTGCAAAGAAGGATGATAATTGTTGATGCCGTTAAATATAACCGGGGTGTCTTTGATGATTGGTGCCAAACGCTGCATCAGTTCAAGCGCGTTGTTGTCGCTCACTAAAATGGCATCGAATCGTTCTGTGCTTAATTTCGTACGATATAAGGATTCAAGCTGAGCGAAAAACTGCTCACTCTGGTTACGTTTCGAGTCTAAATAGAGCACGCGCATATCCAGCGATCGATCACCCAATTGCTGCTCGATACCTCGCTGTATGGAATCCGTCCAGAAAAAACCTTGATGATAGGAGTGCACGACCAAAACTTTCGGATCTGAGGCCGCGGCAAACGCGCTCCAACATAGCGCGACAATAACCAGAAAACGCTGCACATTATCTCCATAGCTCGGAGTTAACCCGCAGTTACTCCTGCTAAACCTTGTGAATCCTATCCGCTATGAGTATAAAAGGGAGGTAAAACTCTATCCCTAACGGAAATAATAGTATGAATGCGAGCCTGCCGAAACTCGACGACCTTGACCGCGCAATATTAAAAACACTGATGGCTGACGCCAGAACGCCCTACGCAGAAATGGCAAAGCAGTTCGATGTCAGCCCTGCCACTATCCATGTGCGTATTGAGAAGATGAAATCGGCTGATATCATCGAAGGAACGGAGGTGATCGTAAACACCAAAAAGCTCGGCTACGATGTGTGCTGCTTCATTGGAATTAACCTAAACGCAGCTCGTGATTACCATTCCGCGCTAGAAAAACTCAACGCGCTCGACGAAGTCGTTGAAGCTTACTACACCACGGGCGCGTATAACATATTCGTCAAATTGATGTGCAAATCGATTGAAGAACTGCAATTTGTGCTGATTGATAAGCTGCAAGCCATTGATGAGGTTCAGTCTACGGAGACATTAATATCGCTGCAGAACCCAATTAACCGCAGTGTGAATCCGTGAATTTTTTATAAAAAATAGACAAAAAAGGCCAACCGAATGGTTGGCCTTAGTATTTTTGGAAAGACAGCGTGCGCTTACGCTGCAATACCAGAATGGCGCAATAGCGCATCAATTTGTGGTTCACGACCACGGAAGCGCTTAAACAGCTCCATTGGCTCTTCACTGCCACCCATTTCTAGGATGTTATTCAGGAAGCTTTGACCCGTTTCTTTGTTGAAGATGCCTTCTTCTTCAAAGCGAGAATACGCGTCTGACGACAGCACTTCAGCCCACAGATAGCTGTAGTAACCCGCGCTGTAACCACCAGCGAAGATGTGACCAAAGCTGTGCGAGAAGCGCGCCCACTCAACAGCTGGAACCACCGCGACTTTCTCTTTCACTTTCGCCAGCGTTTCTAAAACGCGTGCACCCACTTCTGGGTCGTATTCGGTGTGCAGAGTAAAGTCGAACAAACCGAATTCTAGCTGACGCAAAATGCCCATCGCCGACTGGAAGTTCTTCGCCGCGAGCATCTTATCTAGCATCGCTTTTGGCAACGGCTCGCCTGTCTCATAGTGACCAGAAATAAACGCCAGTGCGTCTTCTTCCCAACACCAGTTTTCCAGGAACTGACTTGGCAATTCAACCGCATCCCAAGGTACGCCATTAATGCCTGATACCGCGCCAGTTTCTACTTGAGTCAGCATGTGGTGGATGCCGTGACCAAATTCATGGAAAAGTGTCACAACTTCATCGTGCGTAAACAGTGCTGGCTTGTCGCCCACTGGACGGTTGAAGTTACACGTTAGGTAAGCCACCGGCGTTTGCAGTTCGCCAGAGAGCGTAATACGACGACCACGACAGTCATCCATCCACGCGCCTCCACGTTTGTGCTCACGTGCGTAGAGATCTAAGTAGAAACTGCCACGCAGTGCGCCTTCAGCGTCAAAGATATCGAAGAAACGCACAGATTCGTGCCAAGTGTCCACGCCTTCGCGCTCAGTAACTGTCATGCCAAACACGCGGTTTAGCACTTCAAACAGACCACTGACAACCTTTGATTCTGGGAAGTACGGGCGCAGTTCTTCATCCGAGATTTGGAACAAGTGCTGCTTTTGTTTCTCGCTGTAGTAAGCAATATCCCACACATTCAATTCTTCAACGCCAAACTCACTTTTCGCAAACTGACGCAACTCTTCGACTTCACGTTCACCTTGTGGTTTCGCACGTGTCGCTAGGTCATTCAAGAAGCCCAACACTTGATCTGGCGTTTCGGCCATTTTCGTTGCTAACGATTTCTCGCTGTAAGTATTGAAACCCAACATGCGTGAAATTTCGTGACGCAGTCTCAGTTGCTCAGTAATGATTTCTGAGTTGTCCCACTTACCAGCATTTGGACCGCGATCAGAGGCGCGTGTCACATACGCTTCGTACACTTCTTTACGCAACTCTTGGTTGTCGCAGTACGTCATGACAGGTAGGTAAGATGGGATATCCAGCGTAATGAGGTAACCATCTAGCTCTTTTGCTTCTGCCGCGGCTTTTGCTGCTGCCAGCGCCGATTCTGGCATGCCAGCAAGGTCTTTCTCATCCGTGATGTGCTTGGTCCAACCCATGGTGGCATCCAGTACATTGTTAGAGAATTTAGAGCTGAGCTCAGACATGCGTTTGCTGATTTCGCCGTAACGGTGCTGCTCATCGGATGGCAAACCAATACCCGATAACTCAAAGTCTCGTAGCGCATCGGTGATGGTTTTTTGTTGAGCGCGAGTCAGCGTTGCGAATGCATCACTGGCTTTAATTGCTTTGTACGCTTCGTACAGGCCTTTGTGCTGACCAACCCAAGTGCCGTACTCTGACAAAATTGGCAAACAACTTTCGTACGCCTCACGCAGATCTTCGCTGTTCACCACGGAGTTCATGTGACCCACTGGCGACCAAATGCGGCTTAAGCGGTCATCCGCTTCTTCAATTGGCGCAATCACACTGTCCCAAGTTGGGTGAGCATTATCTTTTAGAACTTCATCGATTTTCGCTCGGCAGTCAGCAATCGCTTGTTCAACAGCAGGCTTGATGTGTTCTGGTTTAATTTGAGAAAACGGAGGTAAGTCCGTAAACGTCAGAAGAGGATTAGACATGAATAATTCCTTTTGTGTTTTGACTCTGTGATTGCCTGTCTATTTTGTGTAGATAGGCCAACTCAATGTACAGACGAGCCAGCAACATGGATTGGGGGAGCTCCGTTCCCTTTCTCTATGCTGCGATGACCATATAGTCAACGAGCGCTACTCTGTCCTTGAGTCTTGTTATACCTAAATGAGATTTCACACTCTTTGAGCACGAGAAACTCACCTAGTTCAATTCGATTACCAATAGTAAGTGTGGGTGACTTAAAGAAATTTCAATAGTGAGCCCCTATTAGAGGAACGGATTTGATTGGAAGTTCTACATCTTTAAGTTACTTGAGTATAATACCGCCATAGAGTGAAAATCACAGACCACACTCAACCAAAGAGTGTTTCGAGAGTTTAATTTGTTAAGTTACCGCCACAGCTTCCACGCCGGCAACCATGCCGACGTGGTCAAACACATCGTTCAAAGCCTCATTCTTGATGCGCTGAAACAAAAAGATAAGCCATTCGTTTATCACGATACCCACTCGGGTGTGGGCCGTTACGATCTGACTCACGAATGGTCTGAAAAAACGGGCGAATACAAGCAAGGCATCGCTCGTATTTGGGATAACCCAAACATTCCTGAAGATATCAAAAGCTACATCGATGCCATCAAAGTACTCAACAACGGCGAGAAGCTGCGTTACTACCCAGGCTCACCACGTGTAGCGCGCGCGCAAGTCCGCCCACAAGATCGCATGGTGCTGACGGAGCTGCACCCAGCCGATCATCCATTGTTGGAGCAAGAATTCCATCGCGATCGCCAAGTGAGCATCTTCAAAGAGGACGGGTTCCAGCGTCTAAAAGCCAGCTTGCCGCCACAAGAGCGTCGTGGTTTGGTACTAATTGACCCACCATACGAGCTCGCGAAAGAGTACCGCGATGTAGTGCGCGCGATTCATCAGAGCCATAAGCGTTGGGCAACCGGTATCTACGCGATTTGGTACCCAGTGGTAAACCGTCACGACATCGAAGATATGATCGAAGGCCTGGAAGCACTAGGCATTCGTAAAATTCTGCAAATCGAGTTAGGTGTCGCACCCGATACCAACGAGCGCGGCATGACGGCATCCGGCATGATTGTGATTAACCCGCCGTGGAAACTGGAAAGCCAGATGAAAGAGATTCTGCCATTCCTGCAAGACGCGATCGCACCAGCCACCGGCCACTGGAAAGTGGACTGGATTGTGCCAGAGTAAGCTAATCTGCACCGAAACCTCTCAGCGCAACGACATTTTCGTTGCGCTTTTTTATACTCTCAACTTTGCCCTCTCATCGCGCTTATTCTTCTTTTTGTGCCTCTCATCGCTATTTGTCATAAGTAATGTCGCTTTTTCCCATTTAGGAATTCGTTACATTCGATTTATGATAGTGGGATAACGGTGGCATTGAGTTCGGGCAAGGTCATCCCAATCTATCTATGTACCAGATAAAATTTATAAGCTCTTGGAGAAAGTAATGGCGACTCATTTTGACTATATCTGTATCGGTGGCGGCAGTGGCGGCATCGCATCTGCAAACCGTGCGGCGATGTACGGCGCGAAAGTTGCGCTAATCGAAGCTCAAGACCTTGGCGGTACCTGTGTCAACGTAGGTTGTGTACCGAAGAAAGTGATGTGGCACGGCGCACAAATCGCAGAAGCAATGAACCTGTACGCAGAAGATTACGGTTTTGATGTCGACGTGAAAGGTTTCGACTGGAGCAAACTGGTTGAGAGCCGTCAGGCGTACATTGGTCGTATTCACCAATCTTACGATCGCGTTCTTGGCAACAACAAAGTAAACGTGATTAAAGGCTTTGCTAAGTTTGTTGACGAGAAAACCGTAGAAGTAAACGGTGAACATTATACTGCGGATCACATCCTGATCGCGGTGGGTGGTCGTCCTACTATTCCAAACATTCCAGGCGCTGAATACGGCATCGATTCAAACGGCTTCTTCGACCTAGCAGAGCAACCAAAACGCGTTGCGGTTGTCGGCGCTGGCTACATCGCAGTTGAAATTGCTGGCGTGCTGCACGCACTAGGTACAGAAACGCACCTGTTCGTACGTAAAGAGTCACCACTGCGTAGCTTCGATCCAATGATCATCGATACGTTGGTTGAAGTGATGGAAGCAGAAGGCCCAACACTGCACACCCATTCTGTACCAAAAGAAGTGGTAAAAGAAACCGATGGCAGCCTAACTCTGCACCTAGAAAACGGTGAGAGCCAAAACGTTGACCAACTGATTTGGGCAATCGGTCGTCACCCAGCAACAGACGCAATCAACCTAGCGTCAACCGGCGTGGCAACGAACGAAAAAGGCTACATCAAGGTAGACGAATACCAAGAAACCAACGTGAAAGGCATCTACTGTGTGGGTGACATCATGGAAGGCGGTATCGAGCTAACACCAGTAGCAGTGAAAGCGGGTCGTCAACTTTCTGAGCGTTTGTTCAACAATAAACCAAACGCGAAGATGGACTACGATTTGGTTCCAACTGTGGTATTTAGCCACCCACCAATCGGCACTATCGGTCTTACAACGCAAGAAGCGGAAGAGAAGTACGGCAAAGACAACATCAAAGTCTACACATCTGGCTTTACTGCGATGTACACCGCCGTTACTAAGCACCGTCAACCATGTAAGATGAAGCTTGTATGTGCGGGCGAAGAAGAAACGGTTGTTGGTCTGCACGGCATCGGTTTCACGGTAGATGAAATGATCCAAGGCTTCGGCGTAGCAATGAAGATGGGCGCAACCAAAGCAGACTTCGACTCTGTTGTGGCTATCCACCCAACGGGCTCAGAAGAATTCGTAACGATGCGTTAATTGCGCGCTAATCGCATTGCTGATTTCAGCGAATCATTCGAAAAGGTCACCTTAGGGTGACCTTTTTTGTTTGCCCATGCTTAACTCGCATTCTCCAATAACGTGCGAATAAACTCGGCTTTGATAGCACTCTCCTGCTTACCGTCATGAATCAGACACAAGTCTGCACGCAGTGACTCTTTCAGCTTGATAAAACGAATCCCATGCCAATGATGCTGAGAAAACGTCGACGGCACCAACGTCACGGTGTTGCTGTTTGCCACATACGCCATCAAGGTGCTTGGCTCCACCACTTGTTTGCCAATATGGGGTGAAAAGCCTTCTTGCAGACAGGCATTGATGATGAAGTTTGCCGAGGCAGAATTCGCCAAACTCATAAACGCAAACTCACACGTCTTTAAATCTTGGAGCCGCAGCAAAGATTTGCTGGCTAACTCATGTTGCTCCGACACCGCCACCACAAACACATCTTTGCCCAAAGACACCGACTGATACGGATAAATGTTGAGTGCATCGGCAAAACGTACAATGCCCACGTCGATTTTCTTCTCACTCAGATGCTTCTTTTGCGTCTCTGGGTTGAGGTCAAAAATGTCGGCGTGATAAGTGTCATGCTCAGCATGGAAGCCCTGCAACAGACGATCAAATCCGCCCCAAAATGCGCTACTTACCACACCAACTCGCAGGATATTTCTCTGGTTCAAACCCACTTGCTGCACTTGATTGAGCGAGACATCTAAGGTCTGAAAAATCAGTTGGCATTTGGACTCCAACAATCGCCCTGCCTCCGTCAGCATGACGTTTCTTGAATCACGCTCAAACAGTTTGACGTTAAGCACCTCTTCCAACTCTTTGATGCGATTGCTCAACGGCGAATTGGTAATATTGAGGTTCTCGGCGGCCTTAGTGAAATGCTTGGTTTGTGCGACCTCGTAAAAGTAACGCAGCATCTTCAGCGTCACGCGCTCAAATGGTTCTGACTTCATGCATTGAGTCCTAGCGAATTTCATCATCCTCTTTTTAAGGATGATAGTAGCGAATAAAGCAAAGATAACCAGCGCAGAAAGTCACACAATGGAATCAACACACAACCAGAAGGTGACTAACATGAATCACGATCCAGTAATCGGCGCGCTACAAACCATTCGCGAACGCAAACCAAACTTCCAACCTAAAGCGGCGTTTATTTTAGGCTCTGGCTTAGGCGTATTGGCAGACGAGCTACAAGACAAAGTGGTCATTCCATACGAAGAGCTCGAAGGCTTTCCGGTTAGCACCGTGCAAGGCCACTCTGGTGAGTTGGTACTTGGCACCATGGGCGGCGTAGACGTAGTGTGCATGAAAGGTCGCGGTCACTACTACGAACACGGCTCAATGAAGGTCATGACAACACCCGTACGAACCTTTAAAAAGCTGGGCTGTGAGTTTCTGCTCGTCACCAACGCGGCAGGCTCACTTCGCCCTGAGCGTATTGATGTCGGCTCTCTGGTGGTATTTCATGACCACATCAACACCATGCCTGAATCGCCAATGATCGGTCCGAATGATGAAGAGTACGGCCCGAGGTTCTTCAGCCTCGCCAATGCGTACGACAAAGGCCTGCGCGCAGAAGCGTTTGAAGTCGGCAAAGCCAATGGTATTCACCTCAATGAAGGCGTGTTTGTCTCTTACACAGGCCCCAACTTTGAGACCGCAGCTGAAATCCGCATGATGCAAATCATCGGTGGTGATGTGGTGGGCATGTCGGTCGTGCCAGAAGTGATTTCTGCGGCGCATTGCGGCTTACCCGTATTGGCAGTGTGTGCGATCACCAACATGGCAGAAGGCTTGGGAGATGTAGAATTGTCTCACGCCCAAACATTGAAGTGCGCGAAGCTAGCCGAAGCAGATTTTATTCGCTTTATTAAGCGCTTTATGAAGCATCACTTCTAAAGCCGTTTCATTCCAAAAAGCAAAAGGGTCATCAAGTAACTTGATGACCCTTTTTCGTATCACGTTTTCTAACGTTCGGGGGTATTTCGGAGCCGTTTGTGCGTTTTACTTAACTGCGCGCACCAATTCAGCAATGCCTTCCCAATCGCCGTTGTCCATCATTGCGGTTGGCACCATCCAAGTACCGCCACAAGCCACAACCAATTTCAGCGCTAGGTAATCTTCCACGTTGGATGGGCTTACACCACCTGTCGGCATGAATTCCACAGGGTAAACCGCCGTCAGTGCTTTCAGCATGTTTACGCCGCCTGATGGCTCAGCAGGGAAGAACTTCAACGTACGCAGACCCATTTCCATCGCTTGCTCAACCAAGCTTGGGTTGTTTACACCCGGTACGATAGTCACACCACGTTGCTGACAGTATTTCACTGTGGTTGGGTTGAAGCCTGGGCTAACGATAAAGTCCACGCCCGCTTCGATCGCGATATCCACTTGTTCTGTGGTCAGAACGGTGCCCGCGCCAATCAACAATTCTGGGTACGCTTCACGCATGATGCGAATCGATTCCGCCGCCGCTTCGGTGCGGAATGTCACTTCCGCACATGGTAAACCGTTTTCTACCAACACTTTTGCCAGTGGCAGAGCGTGTGCTACGTCGTTGATTGCGATAACTGGGACGATTTTGATTTCTCTTAATCGTTGTTCAAGTGTTGTCATGGGGAACCTCTAAAGAATAAAGCTTAATGTTGCGACGATAATAAACGCGATACCGCCAAGTAACGTTTCCATTACCGTCCAAGTTTTTAATGTGGTTTTCTCATCCATCTCAAGCAGACGAGATACCAACCAGAAACCAGAGTCATTGAAGTGAGACAGTACCGTTGCACCACCCGCAATCGCGATTACGATAAAGCAAAGGTCTAGTTCACTCAAACCTGTTGATGCAGCCACAACTGGCGCGATAAGAGCCGCCGTAGTGGTTAGCGCTACAGTTGCCGAGCCTTGAGCAACACGTAGACAGGTTGAAATCACAAACGCCGCCACAATCACAGGCATACCTGTATCTGTAAGAACGTCAGCCAGTGCATCACCGATGCCGCTTGAGCGCAGTACGCCGCCAAACATGCCACCAGCACCCGTTACTAGGATAACGCCACAGATTGGAGCCAATGACTCACCACACAATTTTTCTAGTTTTGCCATGCCGTAGTCTTTGGCAAACACAGCCAGACAGACAATCAAAGTAATCAGCAACGCGACTGGGGTTTTACCTAGCATACGTAGGAACTCAACCAGTGCCGTTTTGCCATCAATCAAACCTGCAACCGCCAGTGTGTTCAATACCGTATCCAAACAGATTAGCAGGACTGGCAGCACAAGGATGGTCATAACCGTGCCAAATTTTGGTGCGTTGCGCTCATCCACCATTGCTTCGCCATTAAAGAAGGCTTTAGATAGTGGGATATCGAATTTTTTGCCCGCGTACAAACCAAATAGGTAAGCGCCAAGGTACCAAGTTGGAATAGCAACCAAAATACCCACCACCAATAGCAGACCGATGTTTGCGCCAAGGAATTCTGCCGCTGCAACCGGACCTGGGTGTGGTGGAACAAACGCGTGCATAACCGCAAAAGCACCGGCAGCAGGCAACGCGTATTTAATTGGTGAGCCACCAAAACGAGCCGCCACACTTAGGATGATTGGCATCATCACTACAAGGCCAGCATCGAAGAAGATTGGGAAGCCAAACAGTAATGAAGCGACGCCCAAAGCAAATGGTGCGCGCTCTTTACCAAAGCGACCAATCAAAGTGTCTGCCAGCACTTTCGCACCGCCAGTCACTTCAAGAATTTTACCGATCATCGCACCAAGACCAACCAGCAATGCCACGGAAGCCAGTGTGCCACCGAAGCCGCCCATCATGGTCGATACGACTTTCTCAGAAGGAACGCCAGTGGCGATTGCTGTGCCTAAACTCACCATAGTAAGGGAAGCAAAAGCATGGACTTTCAGTTTAATGATCAGAACGAGTAACGCTGCAATGGCAAGGCCTGCAATCGTCAGTAGGAACGTAGGATCTGGGGCTTGGGTTAATTGCTCCATAGGTTCACCTTTAAGAATTATTGTTTGTGTTATGGTTCACATTTATTTCAGTTACCGGTAACATGTTACCGATAACATGAATAAGATAAACCCATATTTTAAAGTGAATTCAAAAATTGAGATCACGCGCAAATTTGGTTATGAGGATAAGTTATGGCTGGTAGTAGTGTCATCGTTATGGGCGTTTGTGCTAGTGGTAAAAGCACAATTGGTGAGCATCTAGCGAAAAAGCTAGGGCGTAAATTCATTGATGGTGATGATCTTCATCCACGAGCGAACATTCAGAAAATGGCATCGGGCCAGCCTCTGAACGATGATGATCGCAAGCCATGGCTAGAACGCATTCGTGATGCGGCGTACAGCCTAGAAAGCAAAAACGAACACGGCATTATTGTCTGTTCAGCACTGAAAAAGATTTACCGCGATCAGATCCGCGAAGGCAACGACAACGTGACCTTCCTGTTCCTTGATGGCGATATGGAGTTGATCCTTAATCGCATGCGTATGCGCAAAGGCCACTTCATGAAAGAAAACATGGTGAAGAGCCAATTCGAGACGCTAGAGCGCCCAGACAACGAGCCTCAAACTCTGATCATCAGTATCGACGGAGACATCAGCGACGTGGTGGAACGCTCTGCCGCTGAGCTAATCAAAATGCAAGCGATCGAGGTGGCGTAATGACTCACTCTGTTGTTCTTGAGGTCACACAACGTTTGACCGAGCGCAGCCGTGAAGCGCGCGCTGCGTTTCTTGCTCGCACCGAAGTGCAAGCCGAAGCTGGCAAAGGCCGTGTTGGTTTATCTTGTGGTAACTTAGCCCATGCAGTCGCCGCTTCTTGCTCTTCTGAAAAGAAAAATATTCTCGATTTTACTCATGCCAATGTCGCGCTGATCAGCGCCTACAACGACATGTTGAGCGCCCACCAGCCGTACCAAGACTACCCAGCGCAAATCAAACAAGTGCTGGCGGACTACGGCCATACGGCGCAAGTCGCAGGTTGTGTGCCAGCGATGTGCGATGGGGTGACTCAAGGTCAAGCAGGCATGGATATGTCGCTGTTTTCGCGAGACTTAATTGCGCAATCAACGGCGTTGTCTTTGAGCCACAATGTCTTTGATGCCACATTGCTGCTTGGCATCTGTGACAAAATCGCCCCGGGGCAACTGATGGGCGCGCTGTCTTACGCGCACCTGCCGACTGCGTTTGTACCAGCGGGTCTGATGGCAACAGGCATCAGCAACGAAGAGAAAGTCGACGTGCGCCAAAAATACGCAGCGGGTGAAGTCGGCAAAGACGCTCTGCTGGATATGGAGTGTCGCGCTTACCACTCTGCGGGTACGTGTACGTTTTACGGCACCGCCAACACCAACCAGTTGGTGTTCGAAGCCATGGGCTTGATGCTGCCAGGTTCGGCATTCATCCATCCCCATACCCAACTGCGTAAAGCGTTAACCGATCACGCGGCTCTGAAAATCGCCTCAATGACGGCGGGTTCTGCACACTTCCGTCCGTTGGCAGAAGTGGTCACAGAAAAGAGCTTGGTCAACGGCATCATCGCTCTACTCGCATCTGGCGGCAGTACCAATCACACCATTCATATGATCGCCGTGGCGCGTGCTGCTGGCATCTTGCTCACGTGGCAAGACATCAGCGATCTGTCGGATGTGGTTCCTTTGTTAGCTCGCGTTTACCCGAACGGCCCAGCCGATATGAACGCGTTCCAAGATGCGGGTGGCGTGCCAGCGTTATTGTACCGCTTGAACGAATCCGAGCTTTTGCATCGCGATGTGAAACCCGTATTTGGTGAATTTGAAGACCAAATGACGCTACCGAGTCTTGTCGATGGACAACTGACTTGGACACCGTGCCAAGGCAGCCAAGACGGTGACGTGATCGCCAAACCGGAGGCCACTTTCCAAGACACTGGCGGCACTCGCGTACTGACTGGCAACTTGGGTAAAGCAGTGGTGAAAGTCTCTGCGGTGAAAGAAGATCAGCGCATCATCGAAGCGCCTGCGAGCGTATTCCAATGCCAACACGAAGTGGAAGCGGCGTACAAACGCGGTGAGCTAAACCAAGATTGCATCGTTGTGGTCACACACAACGGCCCAGCGGCAAACGGCATGCCTGAACTGCACAAGCTGATGCCCATTTTAGGTAACGTGCAAAAAGCGGGCTTTAAAGTGGCGCTGGTTACTGACGGTCGTTTATCTGGCGCGTCAGGTAAAATTCCGTCTGCGATTCATGTTTCTCCAGAAGCCATTCGTGGTGGCGCGATTGGTTTGGTGCGCAACGGTGATTTGATTCGCCTGGATTGCCAAACGGGCGAACTGAACAACTTAAGCGATACCACTGGTCGCGAGTTGATTCATTTCGACACCGAATCTACCCAACAAACATGGGGACGAGGCTTGTTTAGCGTGATCCGCCAAAACGTCTCTAGCGCAGAAGAAGGCGCAAGCTTCATTGTTTAAGGCGAGAAGAAAGACTCGTCATTTCGACAAGCCTAAGCAAGATCAGGAATTTAATATCAACGTGCTGTGAAGCCAGAGAAAACACCTCTGCCACAGCACTTTTTTGTTGGTAGATTCTGAATCACGCTCGTCCCTCGCTGTTCAGAATGACGAGATGTGGGATTGGTCATTTTTCTTTTTTAATAAACGAATTAGTCCGTCATTCCGACGAGCCTAGGCGAGATCAGGAATCTACTATCAACGTGCTGTGAAGCCAGAGAAAACACCTCTGCCACAGCACTTTTTGTTGGTAGATTCTGAATCACGCTCGTCCCTCGCTGTTCAGAATGACGAGCTTTGGGATTGGTCATTTCTCTTTTTAAATAAACGAATTAGTCCATCATTCCGACGAGCCTAGGCGAGATCAGGGATCTACTATCAACGTGTTGTGAAGCCAGAGAAACCCCCTCTGCCACTGCACTTTGTTGTCGGTAGATTCTGAATCACGCGCGTCCCTCGCTGTTCAGAATGAAGATATCTGGGGTTCAGAGGATTGCATTAAGCGGTTTTCATCACCACGACCGCAGCAATCACCACAAAGATACCAAACCAGCCGATTGGCTTGAGTTTCTGCTTAAACAGCAAGGCACCACCCACTGCGGTACCCAAGATACCAATCGCGCCCCAAGAGGCATAAGCAATGGCTAAGTCGATCTCTTTCACCGCTTGCGCCAACAGCGTGAACGCAGCCAGTACCAACACAATCGCGGTAATGCCCCAGCCTTTGTATTTAAAGCCGTGAGAACGTGTGAGCGCCATGTTCGCCACGATGTCGACCAAGGCAGCCATCACGACAAATCCAAATGACATCGTAAAAAATTGACTCATGATTCACACCTTACACTTGTAGAAAATGAACGTTCTTTTGCCAGTTTATCGGCGTTTTTCTTGGTGTTAGATTGACCGTGTGACTCCCCTAAAGTCACACAAACGATGCCGATGACAGCTAACATCAAACCAAGCAGCTCTTGGGTATTTAAGTCAGAATCAAACAACACGATTGAAACGACCGTGATCAATGAGATACCCAACCCTTCCCAAACAGCGTATGCCACGCCGATAGAAATCTTTTTCGCTGCAATCGAGAGGAAGTAGTACGACACCGCAATCAATACGTACATCACGATGTAGCCCAACCATCCATGACCTTGTCCGATAAAAGACATGGTGCTGGTGCCTGCTACTTCGGCAACGATGGCGAGCAATAAAAATAGACGTGCAACTAGCATGATGAATCCTCCATCAGAAATTAAAAAACTGCATAACGGAGAATGGTGAATGTCACGCATCTGTATCGACATTCAAAAAGTTAAAAAGATAAAAATGAGCCACTTCTCCTGACTATTTGAGATAAGGTTAGCGCTGGGTAGGAAAAAGGGACAGGTAATTGAGATATTCATTTTTGAATATCTTAAGAAGTAAGTTGTCGATGTAATCACACAATATTGGCAAGGTTAAAGCATCTACTCTCTCATTCAGCCGATGCCATAAGGTCACGTCATTGCGTAAAAATCAGCGGCGTCTTCAGGGTTTGGCGAACCACTTTATGTAAGTGTCGGTGCAAAGGATGGTTGCGATTGGTTTGTAAGAAACCACCAGAGACGACAAACTGGCTAAACTCACGGTTGACCAAAGGCATCGCGTAAGAGTCCAGCTCCGGCATCAATACTGCTGAGCTTTGGCTGGCATACATAATCGCGTCGGTTTCTTGCAACATTTGGCACGCCACACGCAAATTATAGGATTTAAGTAACACCACAGGCTCATAGCCCATACGACGATATTCGGACTCCACGGTACAAAGTGGTTTATACGAGGCGGGCGCAGGCAGAGACACCAGAGGCAGTTTGGAGACCGTGTCCCAATCATTGCTGACTTTCGACAAAGTCGGGTGGTTTTTACGTGCCAAAATCACCCGTTTTTCAACAAACAACGGACGCATATAAATGTCTTTCGACAGCTCGGTCTCTTGGTCGAGAATGCAGTAATCGTGCTCGCCCTCTAACATTTCATCGTGCGAGTAACTGTTCCAACTGGAAAAGGCAAAGTGCGCTTTGGGAAAGGCTCGATGGCAGCCAGTTAGCAATCGCTGCCCTTGCTCATCCATCAAATAAGGGTCAGTCACAATCGCGATCTGCCCTTGGTATTGCAGTGGGTCGAACACTTCAAACTCTTGCACCACTTTTTCCAGTGGTGCAATCATGTTGTCGAACTCGGCGGCGAGGCGTATCGCCATCGGTGACGGCTCAACCCCATGCGCTTTACGCACAAACAGCGGGTCATCAAACACTTGTTTGAGCTTCATCACGCCGCGACTGGCGCTCGGTTGAGAAATGCCCAGCTGCATCGCGGCCAGCTTGATGCTGCGGTTTTCCACCACTGCCTTTAATAAACGCATTAAGTTGAGATCCAATGCATCCAGCTGATGTGCCATACCCTAACCTGCCAATACCATTGATGAGCGAATACAGAGAGCGGTTAACTGCGAGTTAAACACTCTCTCCTGAGGTAATTTGATACCCCATATCAACCACTTTTTCTTCTTGCGCTTCACCTTTCAGACGCCCGATCAAAAGCTCTGCGCTCTTTTCACCGATTTTGAAACGCGGCGTATCGACACTAGTCAGTTTCGGGCTGATGGTTTGACCGATATCCAGCGCGTTATAGCCCACAACCGCCAACTGCTGCGGAACTTGAATGCCACGTTGTTGCGCGCTCAGCATGGTCCCTATCGCGATGTCATCGTTGGTACAGAATACGCCATCAAGCGTTGGGTGAGTTTCTAGCGCGCGTTCAAGCAAATCATGCGCTAAAGAGAAGCTAGAGTGATCACCCGTTAATACGTGCTTAGGCTCTAGCCCTGCTTCCGTCATCGCGCGATCATAACCTTGCATACGCAGCTTGGTTCGCGTATCCAAACGCGCCCCAAAATAAACGATTGTACGCTTACCTGAATCTAGCATCTGCTTAACCGCCGTGTACGAGGCATCTTCATGATCTAGCCCAACCGCCATATCAATCGGCTTTGGTGGTAGTTCCATGGTTTCCACTACAGGGATCCCTGCATTTTTTATCATTTGCAATGTACGCGGCGTGTGATGGCTTTCAGTTAGAATAAGTCCATCGACCTGATAAGAGAGTAATGACGCGATCTTGCGTTCTTCTTCAAGCTCATCGTAGCTAAAATGCGCTAAAAGCGTCTCATAGCCATTGGCTTTGGTCACCATCTCGATGCCCTGAACAAAGGAAGCAAAAATTTGGTTGGACAATGAGGGCAGTAAAATACCAATGGCTTTACTGGACGACTTTGACAACATAGCGGGGGCGCGGTTTTCGATGTATCCCATCTCTTCAATCGCAGTCGCAATCTTGGCCCGAGTCTTTTCTGCCACCGATTCAGGGTTACGCATATAACGTGAAACCGTCATCTTCGTGACGCCAACTTGGTCTGCGACATCCTGCAATGTCGTGCGAGTTTTCTTATTCTGTTGAGCCATAAATATGTGATTTATCAGTAATGTTACAAGTAACATTATGACGAATAGACTCTCTGTCGACAAGCTCAGTGAAAATAATTCGCAAAATCATGACGTTATTATTCTATTAGCCACCAAATTGCGTTTCATACATTGTGAGTCAAAGCCGAATAAATAAATGACATTTATATCAAAGTTCTTATAAAATGCCGTACCTAAAAGAATAAGACATTAGGCACAGTGCAGTTAGGCTCTAGCGAAACCCAGATTTACTATCACTTGCTTGATCTGGACGACTCCCAAAAGCAGCAATACCTCCAAGCATTGCAACAAAGTCAACCTGAGCTGTATCAACAACTCGTTCCTCTTTTAGCCCACGAGACACCAGAAGAACAACTAACGCAGTTACTTTACTTTGGTGCTCACCAGGCTACGAACCGAGACGTCGATCTAAGCGGAGAAGTCATCAGTAAGTATCGCCTAACTCATGAGTTGGGTCGCGGTGGCATGGGTGTCGTTTACGCCGCCCTACGTGCAGATGAAACGTTCGAACAAGATCTGGCCATCAAGTTTATTCAAAGCAATTTGAGTAATGTGCTGGGACAACGTGCACTCTTCGATGAGGCACAACTGCTCGCGCGCCTAAACCATCCATACATAGCGAAAGTGTTTGATGGCGGCCTTCATCAAGATTCAGTTTACATCGTGATGGAGCGGGTATTTGGTCAAACCTTAGATGAATACCTGTCAGAAAATAAGCTGGAAAAGACAGAAAAACTGCTGCTGTTTAAGCAGATTTGTCAGGCGATGGAGCACGCCCACCAGCATCATGTTTTGCATGCCGATCTAAAACCAGAAAATATACTGATTGATCGTAGCAAACGACCCAAACTGCTCGACTTCAACTTGACTCAAAAAGCGCACTCCACCCGAGAGGGAGCACCCTCGGCACTGATTGCGTTTAGCCAAAATTTTGCCAGCCCTGAGCAGCAGGCAGGACAAGTACTGACAGAGCAAAGCGATGTTTATTCATTGGGCAAAATCCTCGCGTTGATGTTTCCGTCACCAGCGGTTTGGTCTGATGTGTATTGGGTGATAAGACGGGCGACGCGTCCAGCCACCCAAGTGCGATACCCAGATGTGCGAGCGCTACGCATTGATATCGAGCGAATTATCGAATGTCGCCCTATCGAGCAGAAAAAACACTGGCCTTTGTATAGCGCCTTTCGCTTGGTGCAACGGCGCCCTCTTGCTTCTGCATTGTCAGGCATCATCGTGCTATCAGGTGTGCTATTTGGCAGCGCCATGATGCAAAAGAATATCCAACTGCAACAAGAGAAGAAGATTGCAGAAGATATGATGTACGAAATGACTCGCCTTATCTTCCACGCGAAGGGGCAGAATGTCGAACACCTCTCAGTGAGCTCCATGATGGAGTTAACACGAAGGCGGATACTCTCTAATCCAGATATCCCCAAACACATAAAACAAAAAATGTTGTTGGCGATGATGACACCGGTGCCAAAGAAGCACCTAACTACTCCAATGAGTTGTCAGCCAAATTGTGCGTCTGAGGACAGCACCAACCAATGAGGCTTAAAACAAGATGTATACACGTTCAGTGGTATTTTGGCTGTCTGCACTGACGGCTACCTCCACGTTAGCAGCAGACACTTCTGCTGCTACTTCACACCCGCCCACTTCAACCTTGAGGCAAGGCTACTTTATCGATGCGCCAGTGACTGGCTTGTATTACAAAACCAGTTCCAATATCACTGGCGTTACCCAACAAGGGGCATTTCACTACCAACCTGGTGATGTGATTAGCTTCTTCCTTGGCAACGATGATAAAGGTTATCTGCTGACAACCTTATCGAGCCAAGAAGTGCTTACACCGACGATGGCAACAACCAAACCCAGTCGTAGCATCAATATGACGCGCCTGCTGCTCTCTCTCGACAGCACGCCTGAGAATCGTAAGGAAATTGTCTTAGCCAACCGCGTGTTGTCTGATGCTCGCTTTCAAAACCAGCTCAAGGGCCTTGACCTCAATTATCTGGATGACGCCAAACGTCACCTCAATCTCGACTGGGTATCTGTCGATGAGGCAATCGAGCACCTAAACGAAAGCCAGCAGTACATTGAAAAAAACTTTGCCTCAGATGAGATCATCTTTGAACCTCGCGGCATGACGTTCAAAAACATCGTGATCAAAAAGAAAGATTGGCAAGGCCGAGCTTGTGCTTACGACTTACGTTATCAACATCATCCTAAATATCGCCCTCCGTTTGGTGAAACTCGATTCACCATCACCAAAGATTCATTGATTGAGCATCCAAGCATTGGCGATCATTTTCAAGGTTGCTTCCTCTCGATGAAGCGCCCTATCACGGAAGACATTGTCGAGCCGATAAGCAAATTTGCGGATTGGTTTAATATCGTCGGTTGCTCAATCACTGGATGCACCCGCAACGATTTGAATGGCTTCTCTCTTGAAGACTTTGATGATGAAGGCGACTGGAAATACCGCTCCGTTGCACTCAACTTTGATCCCAGTACTGAGCTACTGATGGAAAAAGTACAAGGCCTTGGGCGTAAAAAAAACATCCACCACCACAATCGTACAGAAATGCTGTGGTTTACCTACCCCAACACGAACGAACACGACATCGACTACCTCGGGGTATGGCAGCAGACCCAATACCACCAGCAGTCCATGACACAATCGTGCCTATTGATGCGCCACCAACAAGTCATGCGACTGCCGCACAATGCAGACACCTGTCCAACCGACGCAAGCCTATACACCCAAGATGTCACCCAAGAGTATGCGGACATGTGGTGGGTCAACAATGACGAACCCAAAGCCGAGCTTGCGCAAATGAATGTCATGGTACGTTGGTCAACGACCCCTGCCGAAATCAATTACACCACTTGGGAATATCTGCCCGCTGGCGCAACTTGGGAACAAGGCATTTTATATCGCTATCAACAAGATGTTCTCCGCAACCGAGACGGCTCTGATCGCATTGAAACCCATACCATTTCTGAATTTGTCAAAGTGAGCGAGGATGTATAACCATGGCAACAGCAGTAGCACTGACACAAATCATTCAACAATGGCAATCTGGTGATAAACAAGCTGAGAGTGAGCTTTACCAATTTGCGTATTTGCAGTTACGTAAGATCGCCCAACACGAGCGTGAACGAAACGCGGAAAAGTACGGCACCGACAACAAAGTATTGGCCGATAGCGTCAACAGCACCACGGCATTAATTCATGATGCTTACCTGAAGATGTCCAACTGCGACATGAGTGAAATTGAAACAAAACGTGATTTCTTTTTGATGGCCGCCAAAGTGATGCGTCAAATCTTGATCGATAACGCACGCTCGCACCAAGCACAAAAGCGTCAACACATCACATTGATGAGAGATGAAGAAGATCGCTTCGAACAATTGATCATCATGGATAAAGCGCTGGATAACTTCAGTAGCCGTTACCCACGCCAATCAAGTGCACTCAAACTCAAGTATTTAATGGGAATGAAAAACCAAGAAATCAGTGAACTGCTCGAGTGCAGCGCAAGCTTAATAGAGAAAGACCTAAAATTCTCTCGCAGCTGGTTGCAATCACGAATGGCGCACGCGTAATGAGAAGCAAAAAGTTTTGGATAATCGGCGCAATCTGCGTTGGTTTGCTCGGCGTATACTGCATGTCAGACGAATCCAGCTTGGCATCAGCGGCGGACTCATCAGACAGCACGAGCCAATCAACCACGCGAACACATCGTCAATATGAGCGCACATCTTTAGTTGAAGTAAAGCAAGCGTTGACAGGTTCTGCGTTGGATAACGCCCACAAAAAAGACGGTGATGACGCCTTCAATTCTGCCATTTTAGGACAACCAGGGCCAGTTACGAACCCATTTCATACTACAGAAGACGGCTCTTTTTACGACTCGTCTGTGGGTTATGAAGACAGCCGCTCAAAAGAGGCCCCATCAGAGAACAATAAACCCATCATCAACCTCACGGTGGAACAACAGCTACAAACCATTATTTATGCTTGGGAGCTCAACCAAAACTCTCCGATTAGCTATTCGCTCAATCTTAACCAACTGTTTGAAGACCCGGATGGTGATCTCCTCACCACTCGGATTTGGCTCGAAAACGCCAATGGATTAAGGGTGCTAAACCAAGGACAAATGATGGTGCTAGGTGCACCAGAGAACATTAAAACCACCACATACCTGGCGGTAGCGGCGCGTGATGATTACCACGGCGACAGCGACCATGCGTGGGTCACAACACGTTTTGAGTTGCCTGTTGTCACTCCAGGTCACAATGACACGGAACACCCGTTAATTGGCGGCATTGTCTATCGCTTGGAGACGACGCAAAACCTTGGCGGTACCGCGTACGCGTATGAAGTGGTTTATTGCGAAGCGTTTCAGTTTGAGGATGACGAGGTACGTTATGCCGCCTCAAACAACAAACACCAGTGTCCTGAAAAGGGAGACTTAAAAAAGGTGGGTGAGTACAAAATCAGTGATGACTCGTTGATTGTTTATGTCCATGGCGTACGCCAAATTTGGACCACCAAAAAAGTATACGCATCTCAGGTTCATAAAGAGACTCAGAACTATTTCACCACCGTATTTGATGGCAAACAATTCGAAAGCTACACCATGCAAAAAAACAAGCAATCGATGGAAAAACGCATCAATGTCCACACTGGTGAGTACGAATATCAAGGAACGTTGTTTGACTACCTCTTTCCCATTTCAGGAGGAGGTTATATAAACGGGACTGCTAGCAACTACATATTTGATAGAAGTGTTCAGGGTAACGAACCTGTGCACAAACTGGACTCTGATCTCAATATGAAATCAAACCAACATGACCTATTTTGTCATGATTATTTATTTTACTGGTACAGCTCTATCGTAGCGGGGCGAGGAGAGTTTGCCGATATTATCTCTAGCTCAATGGATTTTGACGGCATAACTCCAATACATTGTGCTGAATGGCCAGATGATTACTGGCAACGAACATTTATGTTTTACAACCTTGAATACACAGATTACGACATATTCATTCCAGGCGAAGTCTACAGTTATGTGCTTAAACCTCATCCTCAATTTGCTGATCGCGTTGAGGAATTTAAGATCAACATGATTTATCACGCCCCTGTCCTTAGCGAGACCCAATAAACCTTTCTTTACAGGTGGTTATTTTGACAAAACAATCATCCCCAAAATAAAACTGGAACCGTGATCAAATTATCAATTTTCCATCATAGACAAAAAATAGAAATAAATTTTACGGGTTTTGTGCGGTTTTTCGTGTCTTGAACCTAGGCTCAATAGTCATTAAAAAGACACCACTCTCTTCAATCTCACTAGTGAGATTGAAAGATAAAAACAATAAAAAAGCGACTTTCTCATTCGGAAACGAAACAAGGACAAATGAATAATGAATAAGGTGAGTTTATTAGCAGCGTCAGTGGCTATCGCTCTTACTGGCTGTGGCGGTTCAGATGGTGGTTCAAGCAGTGCTAGCAACGGTGTTGTGATCACAGGCTTTGACGGCTACTTCAAACATGCAGTTGTTTTTGAAGATACGAACAACAACGGCCAATGGGACACTCAAGAAACATTCCTTGGTCTGACCGATGAGAAAGGTCAGCTTAAATTGGATGCAAAACCAGAAAAAACTCTAGCACTGCAGACCATTACACCAAACGGTGCAAAGCAGAAACAGCTTATCGCTTTGGATTCTAAAGAGTACGCTGGCAAATACACGGTTGATATGGATCATCCAGGCCAAGCCATGGCCCACGAAATCGTGTTCCGTGCACCAACATCGTCAAACGTGATTTCACCTATCACAGACCTTGTTGCGATTGAAATGGCAAAAGATCCATCCATTAGTGAAGAAGACGCAAAAGCCAAGGTAAACCAAGCGCTAGGAGGCTCAGAAGAAGCACCAATTGATCTGTACAGTGATTTTGTTGAAGGTGCGACAAAAAACGCCGAACTACATAAAACCGCTCAGATTCTGACCGACTCAAAAGCGCAAAACCCAGCTAACTACGAGAAAAAGGCCACTGAATTTGCTCAAGCGGCAAACCAAGAAGTCGATCGTCTTATCGCATCCGGCGAAAACATCAATGATGCAAGCCTACGCCCAATCATCACTGACGCGACCCCAAATAGCGACAGCTTAGCACCTGAAACGGCAATCAATAACAAGCTGACCGTAAACGAAACCGTCGAAGAGGCGGCTGAAGATAAGCTTGGTCAGTTACCAAAAATCGTACAAGGCGCAGGCTTTGATGGCGTTGAATTAAACATCGAAGGTCTTTTCACAGACAAAGACCAAAACCTTGTGACAACCAAACTGACGCACAACTTAGCAGGCACAGGCATTGAAGTTGCGCAAACTGGCAACCTGATTGTTCTATATCCGACTGCTATCGTAGAAAAAGCTGGTGATTTTGAGATCGTCCTAACGGCGCAAGACATTGATTCTTCAGGTAAGGTTTTGGGTACGGTAAGCACCGTATTTAAGTTCGAAATCGAATCGGCAAACTTACCACCAACGGTTGTGGAAACAGAACAAGCGCGTCTACAGTCCATCGTTGATGGTTGGTACCTACAACAAGGTGAAGTGTTTGAACAAACGCTCAATATTTCTAGCTTGTTCCAAGATAAAGACGGTCATATCACCGACTACTCAGCGGACTATGTGGACATTGAAGGTCTAACAGTATCTGAGGATGGTAATGCGATTGTCACCATTAAAGGCACACCGACAAAAGCGAGCAAAGCTGGTGCAGCACTTGCGATTAGCGCAACAGATGGCCATACCGCGGTACAGATTGCGCTTAGCATGCCAACGGTTATCGAAGGCGTCACGCCACCACCAGTAGTACCGACTTTGGGCTTCACTCACGAGCACTTCAACGGTCAAGAGTGGAAAATGGGTAGCTTTGCACAAAAAGACGGTGAAATTGGCTATGCCATGTTGATGCAAGACTCTGAAGGCCTACTATTCTGCTGGGGCTCAAACCATGATGAGATGAATCAAGAGTACAAAGCGAGCATCAGCGACTTCCTAGAAAACACATGGGAACACGATGCCTACGCTATTCTTGCCGATCTGGACCAACAAACTGGTTACGCGGAATACCACAATAAAGACTGTGAAGACGTCGAGCTGAAAGACGGCAAGCTATACAACAGCTATGGCGAAGAGTATGAAATGCTGTACCAGCACACAACCGAGCATAACGGCACTCAGATGATCGTTAAAATCTCAGATGATGAGCTGTTCTGGATGGATTCAAGCAATACACCATTCGCAGAATCACTTTCGGTTGCAGAACACATCAAACACGGCACGGTAGAGCATGACTTGATGGTAGAAAGTAAAGGCTCGGGCGACGACAAAGTCCTGAAATACTCGTCAGGTACGTACGAGTACGACGCTGATACTTACAACTACACGTCGTTCATGCCAACAGGATTCCAAACTCCAGGTAATTGGGAAATCCAGGATGATGAAGGCCGTGAGCTGCTGATTCTAAAAGAAACAGGCTCAGAGTCAGATTACAAAACTCGTCATCGTTACATCAACCGTGATTTTGGTGACTTCTACATCGGTATTCGTTGGAGTAAAGAGCAAAACGGTCATGAATCCGCGCCGGAATATGGTCTGTACTCTCACAACAAAGAAGCCATGACAAGCATCGCGAGTTCACTCCCGATTTTGGAGCCTGGCGATGATGACTAAAGCAACCATCGTTAACCCTTGCTGTGATAGCGTGCATTTGCGTAGAAGACGCAGAACGCTTTGGGAACGCTTGGTCGGCATCAAAGAAGTGTATATCTGCTCTAACTGTCACAAAGAAACGCCACTCAAATAGCGATAATATTTGAGACCGCAAAAAAGCCCCGAACTCGGGGCTTTCTTCTATCTTTTGACCGCAATATTTGAGTCGTTATTTCACGCACACCACGTTCAATAATGAGGTTCCGGTGAGCTGGTTTGGCTCACGATCTGCGAACAAACCTTTCTTACCTTTGCCCCAATACGGCAGTTGCAGTGGCCATTGATTTTTTTCCATCACCCCAGACGCCCTCAACACTTTGAATTCTGCAGGGCTGGCTAAGCTCATACCCAGTTGCTGACATACTTTTTGCGAGTTTTCGTAGTTGAGACGATTCCACGGCTTGCCGTATTCCATGTAAAACTGATTGTGGTGATCGAGTAAATATGGCACCACGTACGTTTTGCCTTGTAAGGAGGTTCTCAACCGAACTTCAATGTCATCATTCCCGGTCACAACTGGCTTCGCTTTGGTCTTAGCAACAGGCTTGGAAGAAGAATTATCACGTGTATTTTTTGCCTTGGTCTTTGACTTCTCTGCCGGCGCTGTAAAGGCGTCGGTATCAGCTCGCACGGCAGGAACTGGCGCGGCTTTCGGGGTCACCGTCGGTGTTGGCTTAACCGAAGATGCGGCTGATTTCGACGGCACAGCGGGTTTAGATGGTGTCGTAGACTGTTTATTCTCTTTTCCAACCACGCGGATGAAAGCCTCTTTGTAATTCGACAAGGTTTTGACTCCTCGCAAATCCCCCCTCGCATCAGACAGATCTTTGTAAGGCCCAATCAAACAGCGATAACCTTTGGACTCCGGCTTCATCCACACGTCAGTCGTAATCTTGCTGTAAAGCGGCTTTGCTTTCGCGAGTGACATTGGCTTTGGTAGTAATCCGCATTGAATCCAGTAGAGGTAGTTGCCTCCTTGCGGCACTTTCTTTCCCCATACTCCGTTACCAATTGGGCACGTTTTCTCAAGCATCGGCAGTTCTTTCTCGCTCGCTTGAGTAGCTTGACAAAGGAACTCCTCCGCCGATACTGGGCTAGAAAACTGGGCGCATACCAGCAACAAGCCGAAAGCTAGGCTTGCTTGGAAGATACGAGATGGGTGTTGTGCCTTCTTCATTTCCATACACTTCACTCTAAATTAGTGGGTAAGGTCATTATGGCGGCAAAGCGCCAAAAAAATGTGAACAAAGAATAACTAGCAAAAAAAGAGCCGGAATTTGCATCCGGCTCTCAGTTTAGGAAGGAATTAAGCGAATTTACAACGCTTGGCGGGAAAATTCTTAACCTTTGTACAGTTTCGGGTTGAATACATCTCGTAACCAGTCACCCAATAAGTTGATAACCAAAACCAGTGTAACCAACACGATGCCTGGGAAGGCAGTAATCCACCACGCACCTGAGAAGATGTAGTTAAAGCCGATGCTGATCAGCGCACCTAGTGACGGTTGATCAACAGGAAGACCCAAACCTAGGAATGACAGTGCCGCTTCCGACATGATCGCATTCGCTACCTGTACCGTCGAGATAACCAAGATTGGTGATAGACAGTTTGGCAGGATGTGACGGAACATGATGCGTGGCGCTTTAAAGCCCATCACGCGTGCCGCTTCTACGTATTCTTTCTTCTTCTCAGCCAGTACTGAAGCACGAATGGTACGTGCGTATTGCGGCCATTCAGCCACACCGATGATCACCACCAGCATCACCACCGCGTATTGGCTGTAAAAATCGCTGCCAAAGCTGGCTTTGAAAATGGCCGATACGATGATCGCCACCATCATGGTTGAGAACGATAGTTGAACATCCGCAAAGCGCATCAAGAAGCTATCGATACGACCACCGAAGTAACCCGCCGACAAACCAATGATGATACCCAGAATCAACTGAAGACCGACGGCTAAAAAGCCGATCGTCAAAGACAAACGAGAACCGTAAAGAATGGTCGATAAAATATCACGGCCTTGCTCATCCGTACCAAGAACAAAACGCTCATCGCCCTCTTCCATCCAAGACGGTGGTAGCTCTGAATCCATGATGTCGATAGACGTCAGATCATACGGGTCAGTCGGAGCTAGAATTGGCGCAGCTAATGCCAACACTAAGAACATCATAAAGACCGTAAAACTTGCCATCGCCACTTTGTCGCGCTTGAAGTAATACAAAAAGTCCGACTCTTTAAAACGCTGCCATGCAGATGGAGCGGCTTCAGGAGCTGGTGTTACATTTGATTGGCTCATGATTAAGCTCCTTTTCCAGTTAAGTTCACAGTTGGGTTGATAATTCCGTACAGCAAATCAACGATGGTATTGGTTACCACGAAAATCAGACCAACAAAGATAACGTAAGCTGTGATCAACGGTGTATCTACACGGTTGATTGCCTCTAGGAAAAGAAAGCCTGTACCCGGCCACTGGAATACGGTTTCGGTTAGGATGGTGTAAGCCACCATGGTACCAATCTGCACGCCACCTACCGTCAGTACTGGCAGCATGGTGTTCTTAAGTGCATGTTGGTAGTAAATCTTTTGTAAGTTCAAACCTTTTGCTTTGGCGAACTTAATGTATTCCGAGCTCAGTACTTCCAGCATTTCTGAACGTACCAGACGGATGAACAACGGCAGCATGATAGACGCTAGCGCAATACACGGCAGGATAAGGTGCTTAATACCATCGATGGTAAAGAAGCCAGATTCCCAACCGAGCACGTTAGCGGTTTCACCTCGCCCGTAGGAAGGCAGCCAGCCGAGTTCGATGGAGAAGACGTACATCAGCATGATTGCGGTTAGGAACACCGGAATCGAGATGCCGACACTACTCATCGCCATAACAAATTTGGTAAAGACACTCTTCGGGTGAATCGCGGAATACACCCCGAGTGGTATAGAGAAAACGATAATAATGAGCGTCGCGCCAAACACGAGCTCTAATGTTGCCACCAGCTTATCGAGGATCACCTCAACCGCAGGTCGCTTGAAAAAGTATGATGTACCCAAATCACCTTGCAGTGCATTACCCACAAAGCGCGTGTACTTTGTGATAAAGGGATCGTTCAGGCCCAATTCGTCGCGTAGCGCTTGGCGCTCCGATTCCGAAACCGACTGACCTACAAGCTCACGCAGCGGATCACCCAGGTTGTCCTGAATGGCAAACGCCACCAAACTGATCACAAACATCACTATCAGTGCCTGAAACAGGCGCTTGACCAGAAACGAAAACATTCCTTGCCCCTTAACTATCCATAGATCTCTAAACTTAGAGAGAAAATTCAGTCTGTAAAACTGGCTCAATCCGACTGAAATAAAACCGAGCCAAGTGTCGAAAACAGAGAAGGACTGGCGCCCCTCTCTGTCATGACAAAGTATGATTACTCGACAACTAGGTCGCCAAAGTAAGGCATTACCATTGGGTTCACGATGTCTGCGGCTTTCACGTTAGACTTCGCGCCCCACGCTTCACTTTGCCAGTGTAGCGGTACGAATGCAGCATCGTTGTATAGCGTCGCTTCGACACCTTTCAGCATTGCTGCACGTTTCGCAGGGTCCGTCTCTACGTTTGCAGCTTCAACCACTTTGTCCATTTCTGGGTTTGAGTAGTGACCACAGTTGTACTGACCACGACCGGTTTCTTCGTTACGAGTCATGGTTAGGAACTCGTTGAAGTTTGCCGAGTCCTCTGTATCCGAGTGCCAACCAATCATCAGCATGTCTGCCGCACACTTATCAAACTCAGGCCAGTATTGCGCTTTTGGCATAGTTTTCAGATCAACCTTGATGCCAATCTTAGACAACATTGCCGCCGCCGCTTGCGCTACTTTCGCATCGTTTACGTAGCGGTTGTTTGGCGCAATCATAGTTAGCGTCAGGCCGTTCTCGTAACCCGCTTCTTTCATCAGTTGTTTTGCTTTCTTCAGATCGTAGCGAGGTACTAGCTTGTCATCGTGACCAACGTAGCCAGTTGGACTCTGCTGACCAGCAGCTGTCGCGAAGCCTTTCATGATTTTCTTCACGATGCCTTCGTTGTTGATTGCGTGAACAATCGCTTGGCGAACGCGAACGTCTTTCAGTGCTTCGTTGCTGTTTTGGTTTAGTTGGAACGTGATGATACGAGTACCTGGTAGCGTTACTAGATCGATGCCGTCTGCGTCTTTCACACGTTTGTGATCGTTTGGTGCTACCGGGTGAATCATGTCAACGCCGCCAGAAAGTAGCGCAGCTACACGAGTCGCATCTTCTTTGATTGGAACAAGCGTTAGTTTATCAACGTTACCTTTCGACTCTTTGTCCCAGTAATCTTTAAAGCGTTCAAATTCCACTTTTACGCCCTGCTCACGTGATGTCACGATGAACGGACCCGTGCCAGAAACGTTAGTCGATGCGAATGAGTTACCGTGCTTCACTAGTTCAGACTTGTCTTTGCCGTCTGCGGTTTTACCCGTGTAGAACTTGCTGTCCATAGGGAAAATGTACGTTGCAGTTTGCAGCACTAGTGGGTAAGGACCTTTGGTTACAAGATCGAACGTATTGTCGTCCACTTTGACGATTTTCTCGTACGGGTCGAAAATGTTTTTAAAATCAGGAGAACTTTGTAGACGCTCAAACGTCCATACAACGTCGTCAGCCGTTAGGGTATTACCAGAGTGGAATTTCACACCTTCACGCAATTTAAAACGAACGGTAGTGTCGTTAATGCGCTCCCAGCTCTCTGCTAGACGAGGTTCGAAATCCATTTTTTGAGTAAAGCGAACCAACGGATCAAATACCATGTGTGACATTTGCAGTGTGCCACCTGATAGCTGCTCATGTGGGTCAAGCGATACTGGGTCAGCTGCGTAGCCAACTTTGATATCTGCTGCCAGTGCATTAAAGCTTAGGCCCGCCGCCATTAGCGCCACTGCTAATTTGCTTTTCATGGTTTTCATTTGCATAACTCCTTCATGCGGGGATACGGATCCCTTGTTGTTGTGTTTGCGTCTTTGTTATGACTAAAGGTTAGCCAAGCGAGGTGCTTGGTTTATGCCGTCTCGATCTCTTCTCGCAAGCCTGTAAATTCAGGCATCAGAGAAATCAATTTTTTGCTGTATTCGTGTTGAGGTGCCGTGAATAACTGTTCTGTTGGTGCCACTTCTAACAGTGTACCCATTTGCATCACACCTACTCGGTCACACATCTGGCGAATAACAGGTAAATCGTGGCTGATAAACAACATAGTCAAGTTCAGCTCACTTTGCAGATCTTTCAGCAAGTTTAGAATTTGTGCCTGTACCGATACGTCCAGTGCCGATGTCGGTTCATCACAAATCAAAAGTCGAGGACGAGTCGCCAACGCACGCGCAATAGAAATACGCTGACGCTGACCACCGGAGAATTCATGAGGGTACTTAAGCCCAGCCATACGACCCAAACCAACATGATCCAATAGGTCATTCACGATTTGGCGAGTTTCCGACTCGTTTTTCGTCAGTTTATGAAAACGGATTGGCTCAGCAATAATATCGAATACCTTCATACGAGGGTTCATTGAGGTATACGGGTTTTGGAACACCATCTGCATTTGACGACGCATTGGGCGGCGTTCTTTCTCAGAGGTTAAAGCTGTCAGGTCAATACCCTCAAACTTCACCTGACCAGAGTTAGGTTGGTATAAACCAGCAATGACTCGCGCAATGGTTGATTTTCCAGAGCCAGACTCACCCACCAAACCAAAGGTTTCGCCTTCATGCACTTCAAAGCTCACATTATTGGATGCCTGCACGTATTCGCGACGGCTTTCAAATAAAGAGTCTTTGGTGACAAAACGTAGATTAACGTTCTTCACGTCTAAAAGCGGGCCTGTGTACTCGCGCTCATCCTGGCTTTGTCCTAGCCAGTGATTCTTAATGTCGAGAGGCTCCATTTCTGCCGCTTCTTCGATGTAGCTGACCAAAGGGAAGCGATCGAGCTTTCTGTCTGAACGTGGAACGGCTGAAATTAGGCTGCGAGTATAGGAGTGATCAGGATCGCCCAACACTTTGGCTGTTGGTCCAAACTCCACCAAGTCACCACGATACATTACCGCGACGCGGTCAGTGACGTTGGAGACCACACCCATATCGTGAGTAACCAGCATACAGCCGACATTATTCTTGATACACAATTCTCGGATCAAGTTGAGGATTTGGTCTTGGATTGATACGTCCAGTGCCGTAGTTGGCTCATCGGCGATGATCAGATCTGGCTCACCAGCCAAAGCAATCGCAATGACGACACGCTGACGCATGCCACCAGAGAATTGGTGTGGGTATTGTTTTAAGCGGTTTTCTGGCTGCGGGATGCCAACTTGCTGCATCAGAGAAAGCGCACGCTGATACGCCTCTTCATCAGAGACTTTCATGTTGGCGTGGATCGTCTCTTTCAGCTGCTGCTCAACCGTAAAAAGTGGGTTAAGTGAGGTCATTGGATCTTGGAAAATAAAACCAATCTTCGATCCGCGAACCTTACGCATCGCTTCTGGTGATAAACCAGAAATTTTTTCTCCATCCAGGAAAACATCGCCGCTAGCAACGCGACCTGGAGGGCTAAGCAAATCAATAACGGCGTTACCAACGGTGGATTTACCCGCACCTGATTCGCCAACAACACCCACGATTTCACCACGTTCAATATGAAAAGAAAGTGACCTCACGGCAGCGTGAACGCCGTGTCGGGATGGGTATTCAATACGAAGGTTTTTCACTTCTAATAGTGACATTTCAGACCTCTACTGCCTTGTCTGTGGTATCGAATCGCGCCAAAGGCACCATTCATCACCTGAATGAATCCGTTCAAATTCAGAATAATACTCTGAAATCTTAATGCGGAAACAATTTGGCAAAAATCACACAAAAAAGCAACAATTAAAGTATATTCCGCCGAGAAAACATTAAATAAACGCACAATGAGCGAATAAAAATGCATTAACAAGTATTTAACCATTTTCATATAACACTATTTTTGTGCGCCATGCACCAATAAAACTAGACAAATGCTCTAAAAATAAGCATGGGCCAACCAGAACCATTACCCACATTATTCATATGTGATTATTAACATTTAACAAACAATATCGTATGCAAAAAGCAATTTTTCAACATAAAAAACTATTAATAAAATAGTCGGCAAATATAAAAAGCCAAACTTAGAAAGAGAAAGGATAGGCTAAAACGTGAACACAACAGCAAAACCACACAAATCCTTTGTCGACGACGATTATGCGCCGCTTAAGCGGTTTGTTGACTAAACAAAAGAAAATGCGGTTACCATCACTCTCCCAGTGTAGGTGAAGCACGTCGATTTTAACCCTTTACGACACAATTGAGAGTGGGATAATAGATAATCAATGTTAGAGCCAAGCTGTAAATGAAAGGAGCCCCTGTGCTTAAAGCGATTTTTTTTGATATGGACGAGACTTTATGTGCGACGTCACAAGCCGATAAAGTTGCAGGACAAAAGTTTACGACTTGGATTCATAAGACCTACCCGCAAGTTACCGAACCACAAGCTTTTTTACAGCGCTACTTACAGGGTGTGTACAAGAAGCTGAATGCGGAATTCCCTCACCTTGTGGCTTTGCTACCTGATGAAAACGCGTTCCGTTGTGGCCTGATCCAAAACATATTGGCGGAGCACGGAGTCAGCATTAATGCCGAAGAGGCTCAACAAGCTCAAGACTACTTTGACTCTGCACGTATGGGCGCGTTCACTTTCTTCCCTGGTGTAAAAGAAATGCTCAGCGACCTTCGTCAGCATTATAAACTCGTCGTGATCACTAACGGCCCGATTTTTTCTCAACACCCTAAACTCAGCGCGACACAGATGAGCGACTGGGTGGACCATATTATTGTGGGGGGGGAAGAGCCTGAAGAGAAGCCCGCTGCGAGCATTTTCCAAAAAGCGCTCGACTTGGTCGAAGTAAAACCAGAAGAAGCCCTACACATTGGCGACTCTTTACCAGCAGATATAGCAGGCGCTAACAATATGGGTATTTTGAGTGTGTGGGTGAATGCGACAGGTGCGAGTAACTCAACAGATATAACGCCCAATTTTGAAATCCAAGAAACGGTAGAACTGAGAGAAATCCTTAAAACACTCGCCCAATAAAAGTAGCGGATTAGAAAAACACAAAACCCCAGACGTCGTTCTGGGGTTTATTTTGTCAGCTCGAAAAGCATTTGGATCATAGGTGGTCAAAAGCCCCTAGAGCTGTACACTTTTGGTGAAATTGAAATCGCATGCAGATGCTTTTAAGAGGATAGATGCAAAAAAGCAGGCTTTCTAATAGTGGTCGGTAAAGAGGATTCGACGCGGCAGAGCTCCCTGCGGACTGGCGTTCAAGCCCACGCCCCTCAGTTCCATACATTCTAAATTTCAAATGTAAAAAAGCCCCAGTCTTTCGACTGAGGCTCTAAATAGCGGTCGGTGAAGAGCCGTATTCTAACTTCAGGCGAACCCCATCTGGGTTCAAATCCTTTGAAATACTGTCGACTAATAGTCGTCCAAGCGAGATCATAAACTCTAAAACGACGAAAGCCTGCTAAAAAGCAGGCTTTCTAATAGTGGTCGGTGAAGAGGGATTCGAACCCCCGACCCTCTGGTCCCAAACCAGATGCGCTACCAAACTGCGCTATTCACCG